>NZ_JBITLP010000001.1:857206-1161515 GCF_044465265.1 Actinoplanes sp. NPDC049681 | reverse complement strand
GCCCGCTGCACCGCCCCCGCCACCACCGACTTGGGCATCTCCTTCAACCAGGCCATGTACTCCACGAACTCCCGCACCGTGAACCGCGGATAGAAGCCGAACTGCTGCGGCAGATACCCCAACCCCCGGCGCACCCGCCGCAGATCGGCACGGGCATCGACGTCCTCACCCAGCAACGACAACCGCCCACCAGCCGGCTTGATCACCGTCGCCAGCGCACGCATCAGCGTCGTCTTACCGGCACCATTGGGCCCCAGCAGACCATGCACACCCGTACCCAACGCCAGATCCAAACCATCCACAGCCAGATGCCGACCCGCGCGAACCCGCAGGCCCTCGGTGTGCACAGCCCAGGGGTAGGTGGTGGGAGCCGTCTCGGCCGCGGTCACCGTACGCATCGTCGAACCTCCGGTAGTCAGTTGTGGCTGGACAGCCGGCGGAAGCCGTCGGCGCGGCTCGCCGCGAAGGCGCCCAGCGCGACGGTGGCCAGGGCCCAGGCCGGGACGCTGCCCGAATGCAGCACCAACGGGACGTGCATGGTCAGAACGCTGGGCACGACCACGGCGGACGCCCACGCCACGCCGAGACCCAGGGCCGCACGGCGGACGCCGACCACGGACCCGAGCGCGACGGTGGCGGCGGTGAACGCCAGGCTGGGCAGCAGCACCAGCGCCAGGGAGAGCCCGGTGCCGGCCCCGGCCAGGGCCAGCGCGGGTACGACCACACCCAGCACCGACAACGTGCGCCGCAGCAACATCGCGATGCCGGCGGCGGGCGTACCGGCGATGAGCTCCCAGGCCGGATCGGCGCGGCGGCTCCAGGCGACGGCCACCCCCGGCAGCGGGGCCACCGGGGCGAGCAGGAGCACCAGCGACGGCACCTGCGGGTTGATCTCGGCGAGCAGGAACGCGCAGGCCAGCACCGCCACCGTCATGGTCAGCCAGGGCAGCAGCGCCCAGACCAGCCAGCGCCGGTGCACCGCCGACCAGGGGCGCGGTGCGCGTACCGGAGCGGGTCCGGCGGTGATGCCCTCCTGCAGCCCGGCGGCGACCCGGTCGAGCAGGGCGAGGGTGTCGTCCGTCGCCGTGCCCGCGAGCCGGGACCGGCAGTCGGCGCAGCCCTCGAGGTGGACCTCCAGGGACCAGACCGTGGCGTCGTCGAGGCCGCTGCCACCCTCGGCGTAGCGGGAGATCACGGCAAGGTTCGGATGGGTGGTCATGAGAGTGCCTCCCGAAGGGCGATCCGGGCCCGCCGTGCGCGGGATTTCACCGTGCCTTCCGGCACGCTGAGCAGCAGGGACGTCTCCCGTACGGAGAGCCCGTCCAGGACCATGGCGCGCAGCACCTGACGCAGCTCGGGCGGCAGGACGAGCAGTGCCTGCTCCAGCTCCTGGCCGACGCGCCCGGCCATCACCTCGTCCTCGGCGGCCGGGGCGACCGTCTCAGCGAGCGGCACCGGCGGCACCTGCGCCTGCCGGGCCCGCCGGCGGAACGCGTCGACCAGGCGATTCGCGGCGATGGTCCACAGCCAGCCGACCGCGCTGCCGGACGCCGCCGAGCCGGCGAAGCTGCCCGCTGCCCGCCACACGGCCAGGTACGTCTCCTGCAGCACGTCGGCGACCACGTCGTCGTCGGCGCACCGGCGGCGCAGCCGCACCGCCAGCCACGGCGACGTACGCCGATAGAGCTCGTCGAACGCGCGCCGGTCCCCGGACGCGGTGCGGCGGACGAGTTCCCCCTCGTCGGCCGCCTCCAGGCTTCTTCTCACACCAGGCAAGACGATCTCTCTTCCGTACCGGGTTCACGCCGCTCTGTGATCTAGGTCACACGACGGCCCGGAGGGGCGGGCTAAGGTCGAGAGATGCTCAGGTCGGAAGCCGGACCCACGCTCGGCGGGCTGATCGACGCGGTGGCCGAGCTCGCGGAGAGCTCCCACCAGCTGGCCCGCCGGCTGCACGAGATCGGCCTGCTGTCCGACGACGCCGCGACCGGGCTGCTCGCCCGGCAGGACCAGACCGACGCGGAGATCCGCCGACTCCGCGAGACCTACGGCGACAGGTCGACCACCGACCGCAACTCCGAGCCATAGGAACGCGCAGCGGTCAGACGGCCGAGCGCGATGCCCAGCCGGCGGGGATAGCGGTCCTGCTGCTCCGGAGGCACCCGCAGCGCGAGGCTGACGTGCGGCGTCCACGCCCGCGGATCATGCAACGGATTGCGCTCGGTGCCGTCCAGGGCCGCCCACACCGCCGCCTGCAGCTCGCGGAGGCGGTCGTCGGGGCGTACCCGCCAGGCCACGGTCCGGCCCAGGAACACCACGTCGTCGAGGACCACGTCGAGGGGCAGACCGCTCAGCGCCGGCCCGACCGCGGAGGTGAGCTCACCGGCGGCCACCAGCGTCACGTGCGGGCGGTTGGTGGGGTGGGCGTGGGTGGCCAGACTCCGCAGGCCGGCGTCGTGCAGGCGGCGCCAGACCGCGCGCACCTCGGCATCCAGCCGGGCATCCGGCAGCAGCTCGACGGTGTGCATCTCCAGGACCGTACGCGCAAAGTAACGGCGGCGGCGACGATCGCTCGTCGCCTCCGCCGCTCCTCCTCGGATCCGACGCGTCCGCCGGTAACAGAGCGTGGGCAGGCGGTGCGCCGGAGTGAAATAGTAGCCCTCGTTCGTGCAACTTGCACTAGGCGTGGATCGAATCAACGTCGTCGTAGGGGTGGACCAGGTCCGGGTGCCGGTTGATCAGCGGCGCCGGGGACAGCGGTGCCACCGGCGCGCCCGCCACGCTGTCGTAGAGGTGAGCGCGGGCCTTCTCGATCGCGATGTCGGCCAGCTCCTCGTCGTGCGAGGCACGGCCGATGCTCTCCGCCATCACCCGCGACGCCGCCTCGGCGTACCGGCGGGCGTCGCGCAGCCCCTGCTCGTAGCCGATCGCGGCCTCGTGCTCGGTCTGCCGGGCGCAGCGGGCCTCGGTGCGCTCGTACGCGTTGCCGTGCGAGGCGAACTTGAGCCCCACGGCGGCACAGTCCAGGGCGACCAGCAGCAGGGCGATGCCGATGTAGAAGGCGCCGATGCCCCAGAAGTCCGTACGGACCAGGTACCACATGGCCGTGGTGCGGGCACCGAACCCGGCGTCGGCGCGGATGGCGTCGGCGTTGGCCGTACGCTGCTCGCTGATCTTGCGGGTGAGGTCGGCCTCCTCGGCGGCGCGCGAGTCCCGGGCGGCTTTCTGCGAGTCCTGCAGCTTCGCGGCCTGCTGGTCCAGCGCGGCGGCCTGGTCGTCGAGCCCCCGGGACCGCTTGACGAGCGTGTCGCAGTAGCCGCCGTCCGGGCAGCCGGACTTGCGCGACACCCCGTCGCCCTCGGAGTCGGCGATCGCCTGCTGGTAGAGCTTGCGGGCGTCGCTGCGCTTCTCCGCCGCCCGCTGGTTGAGGGCCTGCACCGCCGCGTCCTCGGCCGCCGACTGCTTCTTCAGCTCGGAGAGCCGGGCGTCGTACGCGGCGATCGCCCCGCCGTTCTCGATCACGCTGATCTGCTCGTTGTGCACGTCGTTGAGCCGCGCGTCGATCTCGCCCTTGTAGCGGGCCAGCATCAGCGGCTCGGTGATGATGACGGCGAAGAGCAGGGCCAGGCACAGGCGGCCGGCGTACAGGCCGAAGGTGGGCCGGCGCAGCAGGTCCTTCGGGTCCGGCGAGTCCAGGTTCTCGTAGTTGACCGCCACCCGGCCGACCACGGCACGGTCGTACGCGACCACGCCCGTCGCCACGAGCGGACCGACCAGCCACTGATACCACGGATGCGTGTAGTTCGCGCTCGCGTCGACGAACGCGGCGCCGCCGACGGTCGCGTACACGAAATAGAGCACGATGAAGGCGCCGATGGCGCTGTAGAGGACCCGATCCGAGTGCGTAGTAACGCTGTCCGGGTTCACGTTGGAGATCCGGAGCAACAAGCGACGCATGATGCGAGTCTCGCTCATGACAGCGACGCGCGCGGGCAAAACGGACGGATCGCCCGCGCCTCAGGAAAGCGCCTGCGGCTCCGTGATCGTGACGCGCAGGATCACCGAGGCGTGCACCGTCTGCGCCTGAGGATCCACGTCGAGATCCAGGTCGGCCGACTCCATGCCACCGAAGCCCAACGAGCGCATCATGCCGCCGCCACCGCCGGCACCCTCGTCCGAGATCTCGACCAGGCGTGCCACCTCGGCGCCCACGGCTGCCGCATATTCCCGCGCCCGGACCAGGGCGTCGGCGATCGCCTCGCGGCGCACGTCCGCGCCGGCCCGGCTGCCCGGGCGCAGCTGCCACCACGGGCCCGAGATCGAGGTCTGCTCGGCATTCGCCAGCCGCAGCAGCATCTCGCCCAGGGTGCCGAAGTCCGTCACGGTCACCGTGGTGCTGACGCTGCCCACGTACGCCGAGACCCGCTCGCTGCCCCGCTTGACCTCCGGTCGCACCTGGATCCCGCTGGTCTCTCGGCGCTCGATCGCGTCCGCGTAGTCGTCCAGCGCGGTGCGCAGCCCGGCGGCTCGCTCGGCCAGCCGGCTCAGCGCGGCCTGCCGGTCCTTGTCGCGCGCCGACACGGTCACGGTGAACAGCGCGATCTCCGGCGGCACCTCGCGGACGGCCTCACCGCGGACGACGACCATGGGTTCCTCGGCCATCCCCAGAACCTAGCCGGAAACCGTGAACCGCGCCGCCCTCGTCGCCGTCGTGCGGGAGACCGTACGACACGATGGGAGACCGGATCATGCGCAGAACCATCGCCTGTTCGCTGGCGGCGCTCGGGACCGTGGGCACGAGCCTGGCCGTCGCCGCGCCCGCGCAGGCCCACGGGTACGTCGCCGACCCGCCGAGCCGCCAGGCCCTGTGCCAGCAGGGCGCCGTGCCGGACTGCGGGCCGATCCAGTACGAGCCGCAGAGCGTCGAAGGGCCCAAGGGCCTGCGTACGTGCGACGGTGGCCTGCCGCAGTTCGCCGCCCTGTCCGACGACAGCCGGCAGTGGCCCGCCAAGGCCGTCGGCACGAGCGTCACGTTCATGTGGCACATGACCGCGCGGCACCGCACCGCGAACTGGGAGTACTACATCGGCGGTAAGCAGGTCGCGGCCGTGGACGGGCAGAACGCCCAGCCCGGCGAGATGGTCAGCCACACCGTGGACCTCAGCGGATTCAGCGGCCGGCAGACCGTGCTCGCGGTCTGGAACATCGGCGACACGCCCAACGCCTTCTACAACTGCGTCGACGTCGACATCAACGGCACCGGCGGGCAGGCTTCGGCGCCCTCGCCCGAGAAGCCGCGGGAGCCGTACTCGTGGGAGGTGCCGCCTCCCATCGCCCCGCAGGAGGTGGTGGCGCATCAGCGGGCCGCGGACGAGTGGGCCGCGGGCGTCGACTACAAGCTCGGCGACCAGGTCACGCACCAGGGCGTCCGGTACACCTGCCGCCAGGCGCACACGTCGCTGACGACCTGGGAACCGTCCATCAACACCCTCGCCCTCTGGCTGCCGCTGACCGACGGCTGATCAGCGCAACGGGATCCGGACCCCACGGGTACGCAGGGAGTCGCGCAGCACGATCGACGTCAGCCGGGTGCCGTGGGGCACGTCGAACACCAGCGTGCCCCGGACCCGGGCCCCGGCGTCGATGCGTTCCAGGATGCTCGGGCGCCGGGAGACGTACATGGCGGCGCCGGCCTCGCTCGGGAAGGCTTCGCCGTTCGCGGCGTACGCGGTCTGCGAGGTGCCGTCCAGGGTGCCGGCGCGCGAGCCCATGTTGCGAACGGTGACCGCCACCAGGCAGAACTCCCCGCGCGCCTTCTGGCCGAACTCGTCGTTGCCGACCCGGCGGGCGCCGCAGCGCATGCCGGTGACCGCGAACTGGAACGCGCCGTCCGCGACGACCTCGTTGAACCGCCCGGCGACGGCCTCCCGCCGCGTCGCCGGGCCTGGGTCGAGCCCGAGGCCGGCCGAGACCGAGTTCGCGATCCGGCCGATGACGGCGAAGAGCCCGATCAAACCCGTGATCATCAGTACGGCGAGAGCAGCGGCGAGCCAGGGCCACAGCCGGCGGGGGTCGATGCGCTCGTACGACATGGACGCGCTCCCCCCAGATCCGGGTCCGGACGTGCAGCGTGGCCGGATCAACCACCCGAGGACCCGGCCACGCTACCTACCAAACTGGTGCTAATCACCCCACGTTGTGGCCCGAACGGCCATCCGCGGCCGCCCGGTCGGCGGCGGGAGGCTCCCGCTCGGACGCGGCTTGGTGCCATCGAGCGAACCATGTCTCAGTGCCGAGCCGTATAGCCGCCTTCGCCCGTTATGAACCGATGGTGAACCGACCGCCCTCCACCTACGGGAGCCGACCGTGACCGTGACCGAGAACCAGATCAAGGACCGCCTCAAGGCCGTCCTGGCCGGAACCTCCCCCGACACCGCCACCTCGGAACATCCGCCGATCGTCCCGGGCGCCATGCACCCCAACCAGGCGCTGGGAGTGCTGACGCTGGCGCAGCGCACGGCGGAGGAGCACATCGCCATCGCCAACCGCCAGGCGGACAAGATCCGTACGGACGCGCAGGCGGCGGCCGAGAAGATCGCCGGCGATGCCGAGACCCACTCGCAGAACATCCGCCGCGAGGCCGACAAGGTACTGGCCGAGGCGCGCGCCGCCGCGGAGAAGGCGGCGCGCGAGGCCCGCTCCCAGGCCGAGGAGGCCCGGCGCAGCGCGAACCAGATCGTGTCCGAGGCGAGGGAGCAGGCGCAGGCGATCGCCAAGGATGCCCAGGAACACGCCGAGCAGCTGCGGCTCCAGGCCCAGCAACGCTACGAGGACGCCGTGGGCAGCCTGGGCGCCAAGCGGGAGGCCCTCCAGCAGCAGATCGAGTCGCTGGAGCAGTTCGACCGCGAGTACCGGGCCCGGCTCACCTCGTTCATGCAGGGGCAGCTGCGGGCGCTCTGGGTGGACGTACCCGAGGTCAGCAACGAGCTGGACGACGCCGACGCGGAGGAGGAACCCTCGGACGAGGCCGAGGCCGCATAGCCCCGCCGAACGGTCATTACCCTCTGGCCGTTCGACCGCGCCGCCAGAGCTGCCTAGAATAACCCCAAAGGGGATGATTCGGGCATGAGTAATGATCCAAAGCGGCGCCGCCGCCGGACGACCGCGACGATCCTGGCCGCCACGGCCGTGGCGGCCACGGTCGCGGTCTCGTCGCAGCTCCACGCGGAAGCCACCACCACGGGCTTCGCCGAGGTGGTCCGCTACACCTTCGACGAGCCCGCCGGGCCGGGCTTCCTCGACCTCGCCGGCGGCGACCAGCCGCTGAAGCCGGTGAGCAGCAAGGGCGGCGCCCTCACCACGATCACCCGCGCCGACGGCACGGCGCTGATGTTCCCGCCGCCGTGCGAGCAGGAACCGTGCCCCCGCGTCGCGCTCCGCGCCAAGAGCGCGGCCGACCTGAACCCGGGCCGCCGCCCGATCCGCTTCGGCGCCACCGTCCTGCTCGCCGCGGACCAGACCACCAAGGGCGAGAACGTGGTCCAGAAGGGGTACTCCGCCGGCGGAAGCCAGTACAAGCTCCAGATCGACGGAAAGGCGGGCAAGCCCAGCTGCGCCATGGTCGACGCCAAGGGCACGGTCCACATCGCCCGCAGCAGCATCACGGTCGCCGACAACACCTGGCACACCCTCGAATGCCGCCGCAAGGGCACCTGGCTCGCCATCCGCATCGACGGCCGCCGGCGCGGCAGCGCCACCATCCCGGCCGGCCTGTCGGTGTCCAACAGCATCCCGCTCAGCGTCGGGGGCAAGGGCGCGTTCCGCGACAACGACCAGTTCCAGGGCGCCCTCGACGACGTCTGGGTAGCGATCGCGTGACCGTCAGGCGCATCGCCCTGGCCCTCACCGCCGCGGGGACCATCGGCGTCCCCGCGGCCGCCCAGGCGGCACCTCCCGACCCGGCCAAGCTGGAAGCCGTCACGGAGATCAAGAAAGACGAGTGGCCCAGCAAGGTCGAGTACGAGGTCCGCCGCGGCGACGTGGTCCGGGCACCGCTCGGCGTCATCAGCGTGGACGCCCGCCCGGTCCGCGGCCTCGTCGCGAAGATCGACCTCGACGAGGAGCTGGACTTCGCCCGCCGCTACCGCAACTGCTGGTACACGACCAACGCCGGCCGGGACATCGCCTGGTGCGAGTTCCCGGACGTGCTGCCGGCCTACAGCGGCCGGGCCATCACGACGCCGGTCGCCGTCGCCGGGGTGGACACGAAACCCGGCAGCTCCCTGGGGATCGCGTTCCGCTGGCAGAGCAAGGGCTGGGCGGACGCTCGCGGGGGTCTGCGGCCGGTGACGGCCTTCTTCGCGGAGCCCGGGGCAGCGGTGGTTCGTGGCACCGGTGGCGCTTTGACGCTGGAGAAGCTCGCGCTGCCGACCGCGGACATCCGAGCCAACGGCAACTCCATCCGTGCGACGGTGACGGCCGAACCACCCCTGATTCCCTCGCCGTCCGCCAGCGCCTCTTCGCCCGCCGCGTCTCCCTCCGCCACCTCGTCGCCGGGCGCCACCTCATCGCCGGGCGCCGCCTCGTCGCCGAACGCCACCTCCTCTGCCGGCGCCGCCTCCTCCGCCGGGGCCACCTCGTCCTCGGGCGCCGGGCTTCCTGTCACCGGTGTGCCGACCTTCCTGCTGGCCGCGGCGGGCGGTGTTCTGCTCGGATTCGGCCTGCTCCTCCGCCGCATCGCCCGGCGGCGCACCAGGCGTGCCTGAGCCTCACACCGTGCGGGGAATCGCCTGCTCGATGCGGGTGACGGTGTCCCGTGGGTCGTCCACCTGCACGACGAGCCGGGCGTAGCGTTCGTCGGCCAGCTCGATCACGACGGCCCGGGCGGGGTCACGGACGTCCCAGAACACCCGTTCGCCGTCGATGTGGAAGGTCCCCGCGGTGATGACGCCAGGAATGTGGGCACCGGGCGCGCGAAGGCCCTTCGGCTCCTTGACGATGCCCGGATCGACCGTGGCGCCGCGGACGTTGCCGAGGGGGATCTCCAGCCGGCTCTTGAGGGCCCACAGCTTGTCGAGTCCCTCGATCTCGACGATCAGGGTGCCGTCGGAGATGCGTACGTCTGCCATGGTCAGCCTTCCTTCGGTGTGGTGACGGCGCGCTCGCGCAGGTGACGGCCGAGCAGCAGCGCGGTCCGATCCGCTCCCTCCCCGGGAAAGGCCGCGTCGGCCTCCCGCAGCACGCGGGCGAGTTCGCCGGCGACCTCCGGGTCGACCGGCGCCCGCTCGACCGCGGCGAGCAGGAGCAGGCCGAGGTCGGCGGGGGCGCCCGGGGCGCCGGTCAGGAACGGGCGCGCCCGATGCTCGAGATACCACCGCAGGGCGGCCAGGTAGAGCCCGCGCTTGCTGCCGAAGGTCTTGTAGAGGCTGTTGCGGTGGACCCCGAGATGCTGCACCAGGTCGTCGACCGAGATGCCGTCGTAGGCACGGGTGGCGAAGAGACCGACCGCGGCCCGGACCACCTCGGTCTCATCGAATGCCCGTGGCCTGCCCATGACACGACCCTAGACAGTTTAGGAACGATCAGTCAAGAACGAGCGTTCCTGAATCCCCCCGGGCGCGCCGGGCCGATACTCTCGGCCTCGATGCGCAGCAAAGAACAGCTCAGCGACGCCATCCGTGGCGAGCGGCGGGCCGCCCTGGTGGTCAACGCCCACTCCCGCCGCGGCGGCCGGCTCTACCAGGACGCCCGGGCGCGGCTGCTCGCCGCCGGGTTCACGCTGCTCGCCGACCACCCCGTACACCGGCCGGGCGAGCTGGAGCGGAGCCTCACGTCCGCCCTCGAGCAGAGCCCGGACCTGCTGGTCGCGGGCGGCGGGGACGGCACGATCAGCACGGCGGCGCGGATGCTGGCCCACCGCGACATCGCGCTCGGGCTGCTGCCGCTGGGCACGACGAACAACTTCGCTCGCACGGTGGGCGTACCGCTCGAGCTGGGCGAGGCCGTCACCACGCTCGCCGACGGCACGGTGATCGACGTCGACCTGGGCGTCGCAGGCGACATGGCGTTCACCAACCACGTCGGCGTCGGGCTCTCCGCGGACGTCATGATCAACGCGCCGCGGCGGTTGAAGCGGGTCACGGGGCGGCTCGCGTACCCGATCACGGCCTTGGCCCTGCTCACCCGGCACCGCGCGGTGCGGGCCCGGCTGCGCGCCGGCGGCCGGCAGCACGAGTTCCTCACCCACCAGCTGTACGTCGCCAACGGCGGCTTCCACGCCGGCCGCCCCATCACCGGCGACGCGGACGCCGACGACCGGCTGCTGGTGGCGTACCCGGTGGGCGACGGAAGCCGGCGCGCGCTGCTGCGCGAGACGGCGCGCAACGCAGCGACCGGGCACCGCCGGACGCTTCGCGAGGAGCCCTTCCTGGCAGTCGGCGAACTGTGGCTGGAGACCGACCGGCCCGCGCGGATCGAGGTCGACGGGGAGCCGTGCGGTCAGACGCCGATCCGGATCCGCGTCGACCCCAACGCCCTGCGCATCATGGCCCCGGCCGGCACGGTGGACCGTTGACCTTCCTCGCGGCCCGCATCGACCACTGGGCGCAGGAGCACCCGCTGCGGCTCGACACCTCGCTCGCCGGAGCGACCTGGCTGCTCTGCGGCCTCCCGAGCGCCCTGGTCGCCGGGCGGACCGGCCTGGCGGTGGGCACGGCGGCGATCGCCGCGCTGGCCGTACGGCGCCGGCACCCCGCCGCCGTGCTCGCGTGGTCCATCGGGGCCTTCGCCGTCCAGCTGGTCGTGGTGCCGATCCCGCTGCCCGCCAACGCCGCCCAGGCCGTCGTCGTCTACACGGTGGCTGCCCACGTCGCCTCCCTTCCGGTACGGCTGACAGCGCTGGCCGCCGCGATCATCGGATGCGTGGCCGGCGGGTTCCGGTGGAGCACCCCACCGCAGTACACGCGCAACGCCCTGCTCATCGGGACCGTTCTGGCGGTCGTCTCCGGCCTGCTGTGGGCGGTCGGCAGCCTCGTGCGCGGCCGCGCTGCCAACATGCGCGCCCTCGGCGAGCTCCTGGCGCAGAGGGAACGGGTCTCGGCGGCGGCCGAGATTCACGACATCGTGGCGCACTCGCTCACCGTGGTGATCGTGCAGGCCGACGGTGGCCGGTACGCCGCCGAGCACGCCGAGACATGGGATCGGAAGGAGGCGGAGAACGTGCTGACCACGATCGCGGACACTGCCCGGACCGCGCTGGCAGAGGTACGCGGCCTCATCCGGATGCTGCACGAGCCCGCCGACGACCCGGCCGGCGCCGACCTCGCGGCACTGCGCCGGCTCCTCGGCTCCGTAAGGGCATCGGGACTTCCGGTGGCGGTCACCGCCGAACCCACCTGGTTCGACGAGGTTCCCGCGGTCGTACGGCTCGCCGCGCTGCGCATCGTCCGCGAGGCGCTGACGAACGTTCTGAAGCACGCCGGTCCCGGCGCCACGGCCACCGTCACCATGCAGCGTGAGCAGGGCACCGTGCGGCTGCGCGTCGAGGACGACGGCGGCTCGGCCACCGACGTACCGCCCGGTGCCGGCCACGGGATCGACGGGATGCGGCACCGGGTACGGGCGCTCGGCGGAACGTTAACGGCGGGTCCCCGTACCGGATCCGGCTTCGCCGTCGAAGCGACTCTTCCGGCAGCCCGATGAACCCGATCAAGGTCTTCCTCGTCGACGACCAGGAACTGGTCCGCGCCGGATTCGCGATGATCCTCGCCGCGACACCCGACATCGAGGTCGTCGGTACGGCCGGCAACGGGCACAGCGCGATCGCGGCGCTGCAACAGCCGGAGCACCGGGCGGACGTCGTCCTCATGGACATCCGCATGCCGGGGCTGGACGGCGTGGAGACCACCCGGCGTCTGCTGGAGCGGCCTCGCCCGCCCCGCGTCGTGATGCTCACGACCTTCGACGCCGACGATCTCGTAGTGGCGGCCCTGCGCGCCGGGGCGGCCGGCTTCGTACTCAAGGACGCCGGTCCGGCGGAGCTGCTCTCCGCCGTCCGGGCGGCCGCCGCCGGTGAGGCACCCGTGTCGCCCCGGCTCGTGCGCCGCCTCATCGACTCGTTCGTCCGTACGCCCCCGCCCGCGGAGCGCACCCCGTCCGTCCCCACCGGAATCGACCGTCTCACGCCCCGCGAACAGGAGATCCTCTCGGCGGTCGGAATGGGGCTCACCAACGCGGAGATCGCCGCGCGGCTGGCGGTGGCGGAGTCGACGGTGAAGACCCATCTCGGCGCGGTGCTGCGCAAACTTCAGCTGCGCGACCGGATTCAGGCCGTCATCGTCGCGCAGACGTGGCAGCACGCCGGCGGACCCCCATCGCCGTAGCGCACGCGACCGTACCCACGAGGACGAACAACCCGGTGTCACCGGCGAGATACTCGTTCACCACCACCGGCCGGTCGGTGGAGATGGCGTACGCGGCAAGCCACGCGAACGAGGCATTGTGCGCGAAGTGCCCCAGCACCGCCGGCCACAGGCTCCGCGAGACAGCCCGCAGGTAGCCGAACAGGAACGAGAACGCGATCACCGAGCCGCCGAACAGCGCGAGCACCACGGCCCGGTTGCCGTCGGCGTGGTAGTACGGCGTCAGCAGGATGTACGGCAGGTGCCAGGCGAACCAGACCAGGCCGATGACCAGCATCGCCGCCCGTTCACCGAGGAAGCTTAGCCGCGGCTGAAGATATCCGCGCCAGCCGAGCTCCTCGGCGAACGCGAGGATCGGCCCACTCACGCAGAGGGCGAGCAGATCCTGCCACCAACCCCCGTCCGGTGCGGAGTAACGCGCACACCCGGCGGCGACTACCGCGGCGACGGCCAGCACGTTGACGCCCAGGGTGGCCGCCAGCGCCCCCGGCCAGCCGCGGAGTCCGAGCCGGCCCAGGCCCAGGCGCGCCCAGCCGTCGCGGGTCCAACCCTCGCGGCTGACGACCACGAGCATCAGCAGCGTGACGAGGGCAGGCGACACCGCCAGCAGGAGACCGCCCGCGATGCCGGCGGTGCCGAGGGAGATCGAGAGAACCAGAACGACGTAGGCCGCCGCGGCGACACGATCGGGAAGCTGTCTGTACACCCGGCCCATCGTTCGCGACCGCCGGACGTCCGCCATCCACCCGAGATCGGGGATCGCGGCAGGAGCTCCCACCGCGGGTGTAGCACCCGCGGTGGAGCCGCGACGAATCAGACGGCGAACTCCAGGTGGCCGCGCAGCTTCGCGAGGGCCTTGGTCAGCAGCCGGGAGACGTGCATCTGCGAGATGCCGACCTGCTCGGCGATCTGCGACTGGGTCAGGTTGCCGTAGAAGCGCAGCGTGATGATCCGCTGCTCACGCTCGTCCAGCATGGCGAGCGCCGGCCCCAGCGCGATCCGCGTCTCGGCCTCCGCGAAGGCGGCGTCCTCACCACCGAGGGTGTCACCCAGCTCGGTGCTGCCGTCGGCGTTGATCGGCGTCGACAGGCTCGTCGCGTTGTACGCCCGGGAACCCTCGAGCCCTTCGAGGACGTCTTCCTCGGTCACACCGAGGTGCTCGGCGATGTCGGCGACCGTCGGCGAACGGCCCAGCGTGTGCGTGAGGTTGCTGTTCGCGGCGGTGATCGCCAGCCGCAGCTCCTGCAGGCGGCGCGGGACCCGGATCGACCACGTACGGTCGCGGAAGTGCCGCTTGAGCTCGCCGACGATGGTGGGGATCGCGAACCCGGCGAACTCGACGCCCCGGTCCGCCTCGAAGCGGTCCACGGCCTTGATCAGGCCCATGACGGCCACCTGGATCAGGTCGTCGAGCGGCTCGCCGCGGCCCGCGTACCGGTTGGCCAGGTGCCGGGCCAGCGGCATCCACGCCTCGATGGTGCGGTCCCGGGTCGCGGCCCGGGACGGGTGCCCGGCCGGAAGAGCGGCAAGCGCGGCGATCAACTCGCTCGCGCGGTCCGTCGTCGCCGAGACATCAGCAGCGGCGGGGGCGCTGTCGACAGGGGCGGCGAGAACGGTCATGGACGAGCTCCTTCGGTTCCGGCCGCGGGGGCGGCCTTCTCATCAGCACGACCCGCGCCGAGCCAGGGCCCGTCGCAGGTCGGAGACCGTTATGCCCACTTACCTGGCATGGCCAAACTCATCCGTTCGGACGGAAGAAGATCGCCGAAAGGGGGAGGCGCGGGGGTCACTGTCCCCGGATGAGCCGGTACGACCGCTGCAGATGCACAGCCCACACCGTCACGAACTCGCGGACGACGGCCCCCCAGGTCGGCGGCTTCTCGTCGGCGGTCCAGGAGCTGATGACGACCATGGGACCAGTCTGTCCGCCGACGGCCGGCAGACCGGTGGCCGTCGCGCAGCAGTTCGGTTGCTTGGTTCCCGCGGTCGACGGCGGCACACATGACACAACCGCGACGGCCGCGGAGGCCACCGGCGGCAGCCTCGAGTGGCTCCGGACGGCGACGACGGACGGCTGCGGACGGCGACGTGCAGCGGCGGGCGGGCAGCGGCGGGCGGGCAGCGGCGGGCGGGCAGCGACGGCGAGCAGCGACGGCGAGCAGCGACGGCGAGCAGCGACGGCGGGCAGCGACGGCGGGCAGCGACGGCGGGCAGCGGCGGCGGGCAGCGGCGGCGGGCAGCGGCGGCGGGCAGCGGCGGGCGGGGAGCGACGAGCCCCGCTGACGGCTCCGGGCGACTACTGGCAGCAACGGCCAGGGGGACTCCCGACGCGGTGACTGCGAGCGACTACCGGCGGCGACGGCTCAGCAGGACCGCGGCCAGGACCGCGCCGATCAACAGGACGGCGCCCGCCGCGACGAACACCAGGGGCGGTATTCCCGAATCATCCTGGTCGTTCGTGGACGGCGGTCGGGGGATCGCCACCGGGGCGTTCGTCCCCGTCGGCGGCGGCGTGCCCGCCGCCGCGGGTTGCGGGCCGGTCAGGGCCGCCATCAGGTTGAGCTGGCCCGCGCCGTAGTAGTCGTCGCGGCCCTCGGCCCCTCGGTCGATGGCGGTGCTCTTGAGGCGGTCCACGACCTGCGCCGCGGACAGTTCCGGGTGCTTTGCCCGGATCAGGGCCACCGCGCCCGAGACGAGAGCGGCCGAGGCGCTGGTGCCCTCGACCGTGATGTACCTGCCTTCGGGGGCGGGGGCTGTGATGTCGACGCCCGGGGCTGCCAGGTCGACCTGGGGGCCGTGGTTGGAGAAGGCGGCGATCTTGTTGTTGCGCTGGAGCGCGCCGACCGTCAGGACCTCCGGGTAGGCGCTCGGGTACTCCTGCTTGTTGCCCTTCTTGGCCTCGTTGCCGGCGGCGCCGACGAGGACCACGTCCGCGGCGGCGGCGTCGCGGAGCGCCGACTGGAGGTCCTCCGAGGGCCGCGTCTGGAAGGACATGTTGATGACCTTGGCGCCCTGGGCGACGGCGTAGCGGATGCCCTGGGCCACGAAGTACGAGTCGTTGACCGGGCGGATCGGCAGGATCTTGGCCTCCGGGGCGATGCCGAGGATGCCGTCACCGCTGCCGTGGCCGCGTCCGGCGATGAGGCCGGCGATGCCGGTGCCGTGCGCGAAGCCGTCCTCGTTGCCCGCCGGCTTGTTCTGTACGGTCTGCCGCCCGGGCAGCACGGCACCCTTCAGATCCGGGTGCCGCGCGTCGACGCCGGTGTCGAGCACCGCCACGATGATGCCCGACCCCTTCGTGATGCGCTGGGCCGCCGCGAGGTCCATCGGCGCCCAGTACCACTGCGCGTCCCGCACGGTGTCGGCGTGGGCCGGGGCGGCCGGCGCCAGCACCGCCGCCAGCAGGACGGCGAACCAGGCGGCGAAGACGCGTCGGGCTGCGGTCACCCGCGCCAGCCGATCACGTTGGGGCCCGGGTCATGGTTGGCCTCGTACCGGGACGGGGCGATGACCGGGTCGACGCCCTCCGCGACCTCCCACGGGTTGTCGGGGTCGTAGCCCGCACCGCCGTCGTCGCCGGAGCGGCGGCCTCCGCGGGACGAACCCGCCATGCCGACCGTGTTCGCGCCCCGGGCCGTGCCGCCCGGCTCCTCCGGCAGCCACGACGGGCGAGGGGGACGCACCTGCTCCGCCTCCCCGGCCGGCCCGAGGGCACCGGCACGACCGACGCCGCCACGACCGACGCCGCCACGGCCGGAGACGCCTGCGGCACGACCCGCAACCCCGCCGACACGACCGGGAACACCGCCCGCGCGACCAGCAACACCGCCGGCACGAGCCGCAACACCACCGGCACGACCTGCGACACCGCCGGAACGGCCGGCGACGCCGCGACCGGCTGCTCCGCCGATGGAGCCCGGGACACCGCGGCCCGTGCCGCCGACCGTCTCACCGATGACCGCACCCGAGGGCAGGGCCCGCGAGGTGCCGACGCCGGGACGTACGGGCTGCGGAGCACCGCGACCCAGGCCGCCGAGGCCGCCACCGCCGCCGATCGGGCCGGGAGAAGGCAAGACCGCCGGAGGCACGATCCCGCCACCGGGCAGGCCGCCGGTGCCGGGCAACCCGGGAGTGCCCGGTGGCGGTGCGACAGGCGGCGTCACGCCCGGCGGAGCGATCCCCGGCGGGGTGATGACCCCGGCCAGACCAGGACCGCTCACGCCTGCGCCGGAATCCGCCCCGGGCGAGATCGGCGAGGTGACCGGCCCGGCACCACCGTCCGGGATCGTCGGCTCGTGGCCCGGCAACGGCGGCACCGGGTCGTGGGGCACCCGTACGCTGCCCGTGCCGCCGCCCCCGGCCGATCCGACGCCCGAGCCCGTGGTGAGGCCCGAGTGGTGCTTCGGTGGCTGCGGCGGCTCGCCCCATTCGGGCTCCGAGGGCTCTAGCTTGTACGGCGCCGGCACCTTGAGGCGGGCGACGTTGTCCTGGACGATGCCCTCCGCCGTGATCATGTGGGCGCGGGCCTTCTCGTCGAGGTCGTCCTCGGCGTTGTCCCACCAGGAGGGGACGAGGTCGTCGTTCTTCTCCTTGTATTCCTCGTAGATCGGCTGGATGGCGTTCTTCGCCTGGCGCAGCGCCTCGAGGATGTTGGCGAGGCCGGTCGCGGTGTCGTCCGCGTCGGTGCGGGCCGTGTCCATGCGGGCGATGAGGGTGTCGAGCTCCTCGACGAACGCGGCCGACGACTTGTTGTCCTCCGGCGGCCAGGCGGCCACCAGGGACTCGCGCGCCTTGAGCAGCAGGTTGCGCTGGTCCTTGACCGAGCCGGCGATCTCGCCCCAGGCCGCGACCTGACGCCACGCCTCCGGATCGTCCTCGTCAGCCACCATCGCCCACAGGCGGGGCGTGTTGTACGACTGCCAGGCCGTGCACCAGCTGCTGGTCAGCACTCCGTCGCTCATATCGCGGCCGCCTGTCCCCCGTGACGAACCGGGTTCTGCGCCTGCTCGGCGGCGAGGCGGGCCGCGCGGGCCTCCTGCGCGGCCGCCCAGAGCGCCTGCTGGGCCTGCTCGGTCGACGTGGCGGCGCGCGCGTCCGACGCGTCGAAGGCGGCCGCTACCTTCTGCGCGGCGGCCGCGAGCAGCTTGGCCGCGTTCACGTACTCCTGGAGGTTGGCGGTCGACGCCGCCAGGCTCTCGGCGTATCGCACCTTGGCCGCGTGCACCGCGCCGCTGGCGTTCTTCTCACCGAAGCGCACACCGTCGCTCAGCTGGATGCCGGCCCGCTCCGTCGCCGGCCCGAGGAAACTCTCCGTGTCCACGTGCACATCGGTCGCGAACTTGGTGAGCCCGCTCGTCTCGACATTGATCCCGGTATCGCCCACGACAGCCTCCCCGTGCAGCCTTTGCCGTCACAGCAACGCCATCGAGGGTAGCGACCGCGGGCGATGTCCGACACCCCGGACCGTCAGGCGGCGAGCCGGGCTACCGCGGCCGTGACCCGCTCGTCGCTGGCCGTCAAGGCGATCCGTACGTGCTGGGCCGCGGCGGGGCCGTAGAAGGCGCCGGGCGCCGCGAGGATGCCGCGTTCGGCGAGCCAGTCCACTGTCTTCCAGCAGTCCTCGCCGCGGGTGGACCACAGGTAGAGGCCGGCGCCGGAGTGCTCGATCGTGAACCCCGCACCGGTCAGGGCCGCGTGCAGCGCGGTGCGCCTGGCCTCGTATCGGGCGCGCTGTTCGGCCACATGCGACTCGTCGTCGAGGGCCGCGATCATCGCCGCCTGTACCGGCGCCGGCATGATCATTCCGGCGTGCTTGCGGACCGCCAGCAGCTCGCCCACCAGCGCCGGGTCGCCGCCGACGAAGCCCGCCCGGTAGCCGGCGAGGTTGGAGCGCTTGGACAGCGAATGCACGGCGAGCACGCCGGTGTAGTCGCCGCCGCAGACCTCGTCGGAGAGCACGGACACCGGGGTGTCCTCCCAGCCGAGTGTGAGATAGCACTCGTCGCTGGCCACGACCACGCCGCGTTCCCGGGCCCAGTCGACCACCTTGCGCAAGTGGGTCGCGGGCAGCACCTTGCCGGTCGGGTTGGACGGCGAGTTGACCCAGATCAGCTTGATCCGCCGGTCGGGGCCGAGCGCGGTCAGCGAGTCGCTGCGGACCACCTCCGCACCGGCCAGCTTCACCCCGACCTCGTACGTCGGGTAGCACACCTGCGGGATGACGACAACGTCACCGGGGCCGACGCCGAGCAGGGTGGGCAGCCACGCCACCAGTTCCTTGGAGCCGATCGTGGGCAGCACTCCCGGCGTACCGGAGGCGCCGCAGGCCCGGGCCAGCCAGGCCGAGATCGCCGCGCGCAGCGCCGGGCTGCCCGCGGTGAGCGGATAGCCCGGCGCGTCGGACGCGGCGGTCAGCGCGGCCCGGATCGGCGCCGCGACCGGATCGACGGGCGTGCCGACCGAGAGGTCGACGATGCCGTCCGGGTGCGCGGCGGCGACCGCCTTGGCCGGTTCGAGCAGGTCCCAGGGGAAATCAGGCAGCGAGGCCGAGACCACGGTCAGTGCGCATCCCCGCGCGGCGGCTGGGCCGCCACGAACGCCGTGTCCTTCTCGATCTTGCCGACCTTGGACGCGCCGCCGGGCGAGCCGAGGTCCTCGAAGAACTCGTAGTTGGCGTTCGTGTAGTCCTTCCACTGCTCCGGGACGTCGTCCTCGTAGAAGATCGCCTCCACCGGGCAGACCGGCTCGCAGGCCCCGCAGTCGACGCACTCATCGGGGTGGATGTAGAGCATCCGGTTGCCCTCGTAGATGCAGTCGACCGGGCACTCCTCGATGCACGCCTTGTCGAGCACATCGACGCAGGGCTCAGCGATGATGTATGTCACGGGTCTTCCCTTCCAGAGTCTGCATCTGAAACAGCTCAGCCGCTTCGGAGCGCGACGGTACGGCCAGAGCCTAGTATCTCGCCGGAAGGAGGTGGGGGGTGCTCCGTCGGCAGGATGTGGGACACCGGGTGGTCGTTCGCCGTATTGTCGGCGTTTCCCAGGATCGCCCACTTTTCACGGACGCGCTCGGCGAGCTGGTCGAGCTGACGGAGACGGATCTCACTCTCGCCACCACCAAGGGCACGCTGCGAATCGCTCTGAAAGACGTCCATCGGGCCAAAAGGGTCCCCGCGGCACGCCGCCCACCCGCCGCCGACGTGGTGGCACTCGAGCTGGCGGCCAACGACGGGTGGCCGGCGCCCGTACAGGCCCGGCTCGGCTCCTGGATCTTGCGCGCGGCCGACAACTGGACCGGGCGCGCCAATTCGGCCCTGGCGGTCGGCGACCCGGACCGCACTCTCGAAGACGCGATCGACGCGGTCGAGCAGTGGTACGCCGCCCGCGGCCAGCAACCGCTGATCAACACGCCGATGCCCCTCGCCGCCCCGGTCAACGCGGCCCTGGACCGGCGCGGCTGGACGGCCCGGCCCCTCACGCTCGTGCAGACCGCGAGGCTCGCCGCGCTGCTCGAAGCCCTGCCGGCGCGCGGCGACCTGCCGACCGTCGAGCTCGCCGACTCCCCCACCGACGCCTGGTACGCGATGGTCGCCGAGCACAAGGGCACGCTGCCCGGGACGGCGAAACGGATTCTCACCGGCGTACCGGATGCGGTTTTCGCTCATGTGCACGACGCCGAGGGTGAGCTGCTCGCGGTGGCCCGGGGTGCAGTCAGCGGGCCGGACCGGTGGCTAGGACTCTCCCTGCTGCAGACCGCTCCGGCCGCGCGGCGGCAGGGACTCGCCGCGCACGTGCTGCGGGCGGTGGCGCACTGGGCGGTGCAGCAGGGCTCGGCGCGGGCGTACCTTCAGGTGGAGGAGCGCAACACCCCGGCGGTGACGCTGTACCAGAAAATGGGCTTCGCCACCCACCACACGTACCTCACCCGCGAGGCGCCCGTGGGTTGCGCCGGGTCGCGGGCGTAACTACCGTAAGCAGGACAAACGAAGATCGCGCCGCATGAACCGCTGCGGGAGAGCTCCCGGGTCACGCCGGGGCGCCGAAGGAGCAACTCCTCCCCGGGAATCTCTCAGGCCCAGATACCGCTCCGGTCAGGCAACTCTGGAAAGCCGGGACACCGATGTCCCGCACCCACGGTGCAAGCCGTCGCCACGACGGTGAAGCTCTCAGGTCCCATGACAGAGCGGGGAGGCCGCCCGAGCACAGGGAGCCTTTTCCGTGGCCATCAGCGCGTTCGACCTCTATTCGATCGGCATCGGCCCGTCGTCGTCACACACCGTCGGCCCGATGCGGGCCGCCAGGACCTTCGCCGCCGGCCTTGCGGATCTCACCCTCATTTCCCGGGTACGCGCAGAGCTGTTCGGCTCCCTGGGCGCCACGGGCCGCGGGCACGGCTCGGACACCGCCGTCATGCTCGGCCTCTGCGGCGAGGACCCGGAGACGGTCGACACCACGCGGGTCGCGGAACGGGTCGCCGCCATGCGCGCCGAGGGCCGCCTGCTGCTGGCCGGCAAGCACCCGATCGCCTTCGACGCCGACGCCGACCTGGTGCTCAACCGCCGCGAGAGTCTCCCGTTCCACCCCAACGGCATGCGGTTGCGGGGGTTCGGCGCGGATGGGGAGCTGCTCGCCGAGCGCACCTTCTACTCCGTCGGCGGCGGTTTCGTGGTGGAGGACGGCGTCGCACCGAATCAGGACGAGGCGGCACGGGTGCCGTTCCCGTTCGCGTCGGGCGCCGAGCTGCTGGAGATCTGCCGCCGCCAGGGTCTGCCGATCTCCGCGGTGATGCTCGCCAACGAACAGGCGTCGCGGCCGGCCGCGGACGTACGGGACGGGCTGCTGCACATCTGGGACGTCATGCAGGGGTGCGTGGAGCGTGGGCTGCACGCCGAGGGGATCCTCCCGGGTGGGCTGCGCGTACGGCGCCGCGCCCCGGGACTCTGGCGTGACCTGGTCACGCACTCGGACAAGGACCCGCTGCACGTCATCGACTGGGTCAACCTCTACGCGCTGGCTGTGAACGAGGAGAACGCCGCGGGCGGCCGGGTGGTCACCGCCCCCACCAACGGTGCGGCCGGGATCATCCCGGCGGTGCTGCACTACTACACGCGGTTCGTGCCCGGTGCCGACGACGAGGGCGTGGTGCGCTTCCTGCTCACGGCGGCGGCTATCGGCGTACTCATCAAGGGCAACGCCTCCATCTCGGGAGCGGAGGTGGGCTGCCAGGGCGAGGTCGGGTCCGCCGCCGCCATGGCGGCGGGCGCGCTCTGCGAGGTGCTCGGGGGTACGCCGGAGCAGGCGGAGAACGCCGCGGAGATCGCGCTGGAGCACAACCTCGGCCTGACCTGCGACCCGGTCGGCGGGCTGGTGCAGGTGCCGTGCATCGAGCGCAACGCGATCGCGAGCGTCAAGGCGATCAACGCCGCCCGGCTGGCCCGCAACGGCGACGGCACGCACCGGGTCAGCCTGGACACCGCGATCCGCACGATGCGCGACACCGGCCGCGACATGTCGACCAAGTACAAGGAGACGTCGCTCGGCGGCCTCGCGGTGACCGTCGTCGAGTGCTAGCGGCGGACGACCCGGCGCGGCTTCGTCGTCTTCGCGATCGTGAACGCCTTCAGCGACTTCGACCGGTAGTCGCGTCCGAGCGCCGTGGCCGTCCAGTAGCCGAGCAGGGTGCCGACGATCGCGAAGCCGCCGTACAGCCAGATCTGGGAGAAGAAGTTGCCCGCACCGCCCGAGAACGGGTAGTCGCCGCTCACGAACGGGCCGACCAGCACGGTGAGCAGCATGCCGCCGACCGCCGCCGCGACCAGCTCGGGCAGCCAGGTACCGACCGGGACGCGCTGCGCCCGGCGGAAGGCGATCACCGCGAGCACCAGGCCGATCACCGCGAACATGACGATGGAGACCCGGTTCTCCGCGGTCTCGTTGTCGGGAAAGCCCAGGCGCGTCACCAGCCGCGCCACCACGTTGATCGCGAACAGCGCCGCGGCCAGCACCGCGATCGACACCCAACGCTGCTTCATGACGTCCTCCCGGACGGACTTACGGCTCCTCGCCGCAGACGAATCGTGGCTCGGGATCGTAGCGCCAGGTGAACTTCTCGCGCTTGACCTCCTTGCCATCCTTGCGGATGACGCGCCACGCATCCTGTGTGAAACCTGGGAGTCCGCTGCTAGTTATGCACTTCGGGCCGGGCTCTCGGTGCACGGTCGGCGGGGACGTGATGTTGCGGCGGGGGCTGCGCACGGTCTTGACGCTGTCGTAGACCTTCGTGCTCCACATGGAGACCGTCACCGACCTGCTCGTGTACGAGGTGTCGATGAAGATGCCCCACGGCGTGGTGTTCTTGAACTTGAGATCGAGCGTCGGGTAGAAGATCGTCGACTCGATCACGGCCGGGTAGCGCGAGAAGTAGAACGAGTGCGGCTTGTGCTCGACGTCCTGGAGCCCCGCGTAGTAGGCCGCGTTGAACAGCGTCGTGGTGAACTGCGAGGCGCCGCCGCCGACCCCGGGCTCCAGCTTGCCGCCCACGATCACCGGCGCGTCCTGGTAACCGGACGCGTAGTCGCGCTCGCCGGTGTGCCCGTTGAGCGAAAAGGTCTCGCCCGGCCGGACCACGGCGCCGTCGACGGCCCGGGCGATCGTCATGATGTTCTGGCTGCGCGGCGAGCTCGCGCCGCCGGTGAAGTACGTGGTGAAGGTGGAGACCTTCTCCTTGATGCCGAGCGCGGCGATCTCCGCCTCGGCCACGGCCGGCTGCTGCTCGGTGCGGGTGGCGTCGACCACGCGGGGTGCCGGGGTGGGCAGGACGGCCAGCAGGGCGGTGCCGAGCGCGCCCAGGTCGACCATGTCACCGGCAGCGCCGGCGACGACGCTCGGCTTGCCCTTGACCAGCGTGATCCGGGCGTCCGCCGGCGCCTTCTCGACCTTGGCGAACTCCTTCGCGGCGGCCGCGTGCAGCCGCTTACCGTCGATCGCCGGGGTGAGCCGGCCGTCGTCGTCCGAGCGGAAGACCAGCCCTTGTGCGATCGCTGCGGGCGAGAGGGTGAAGGACTCCCCGGCGACTCGTACGGTCACGGGAGCCGCCACCGCCGGCACCGCCAGGTCGCGCACCAGGGCGTCGACCTGTTCGCGGTTCGTCGCCGGCGGCCGGTCGACCAGCGGGACCCGGGCCGTGCCGCCGGTCAGCCAGGCCTTGCGGATCTCGCCTGCGGCGGCCGCCGGGTCGAGGGCACGGCCCGCCGCCGGGTACGTGGGCTTCGGCGTGAGCCCCGCCCACGCGATGCCGGGCTTCTTGAGCGTGACCTTCTTCGGGTCCAGCTGCTTGCGCAGGACCGTCGCCAGCTTCTCCTTGTCGAGCTCGATCACCGGCGCGACGCTGCGCTCGCCGAACGGCGAAGGGCTGCCCTTGATCGCCCGGCCGACGGTGAGGTCGACGTTCAGCTTCAGCGCGATGTCGGCGGCCTCGATGCGCACGGCCTCGCCGTCCAGGTCGACCGTGACCGGGTCGCCGGTGCGCGGGCCGAGCGCCTCGGTGAGCTTGCGCTCAGCCTCGGTGCGGGACAGGCCGCCCAGGTCGACGCCGAGGACCCGGGTGCCCCGGGGCACGTCACCGCCGTACGCCCAGGCCGCGACCCCGGCCGCGGCGATGAGCAGGGCGGCGACCGTGCCCACGACGACGATCCGCCTGCGGTTGACCGAACGGGGCTCTCCGGCCTCGACGGCGGCCGGCGCTTCTGAAACGGCGGTCACGGCGCCGGCCTCCTGAGGATCGCCCGGTACGTGTAGACCGCGAACGTCAGGCTGCCGACCAGGATCATCACCAGGGCCACCCAGTCCTTGCCGCTGACCAGGTAGTCGCCCTCGGTGGTACGCCCGCCCGCGGCGAAGAACATGATCGCCGTCCACAGGCCCCAGGGCGGGGCGAGAGCCCAGCGCTGCCCCACCGTCGTGACGGCGAACCACGAGATCGCGAAGTTGGCCGCCGCGGCGACCAGGATCGCCACGCCGATCGGCGTCCCGCCGATGCGCAACGGCGTCAGGAAGAGCTCGATCAGCGCGGAGAGCACCGTCGCGACCAGGGAGATCACCACTCCCGCGGTCCTGATCAGGCGCTCGAGCCCGGCACGCGGCGGCTGCGGCTCGCCGGTGGGCGGCGCGGGCGCCGGCGCCTCCAGCGTCATCGCCCCACCACGTTGCTGAACAGGTCGCTCTCCCACTTGTGCGGGCCGCTCACCTCGCCGCGCTCACCCTTGGCCAGCGTGAAGTACTCGACGCCCATGAACTCGCCGCCGAAGTCGCCGGCGATGCCGTACAGCCACGAGTTGTCGGGGATCTGGGTGGCGTGCGCGCGCATCGCCGCCACCTTCTGCTCGTAGAAGTCGGTGCCGTCGATGCGAGCGGCGATCTCGTCGTCCGGGTGGCCGAACGGCAGGTCGTCGACGTTCTCCACCTCGGCGAACGGGTTGTCGTCCAGCGCCTTGAACGCCTCCATGCCGCCCTCGAGCACACTGCGGGGCATGGCCGTCCAGTAGATCTTCTCGGGCCCGAAGCCCTCGGCCTCGGCCAGCTCCGCGGCGCGCATCGCGACCCGGTGCGCCTGGATGTGGTCCGGGTGGCCGTAGAAGCCGTTCTCGTCGTACGTGATCAGCACCTGGGGGCGTACCTCCCGCATGATCTCCAGGCAGTGAGCCGCGGCCTCGTCGAGATCGGCCTGCCAGAAGGCCCGGGGGTGGTTGTTGGTCTCCAGACCCATCATCCCGGAATCGCGGTAGCGCCCCGCGCCGCCCAGGAACCGGTGGTCGGTGACGCCGAGCGCGGCGCAGGCGCGCTGCAGCTCCCCGATGCGCCAGCCGCCGAGCTGGTCCGCCTGGCGGGCCTCCAGCTGCGCCAGCTCCGGCACGTGGATCTCGCCCTCCTCACCCAGCGTGCACGTCACCAGCGTCACCTGGGCGCCCTCGGCGACGTAGCGGGCCATGGTGGCGCCGGTGCCGGTGACCTCGTCGTCCGGGTGGGCATGCACCAGCATGAGGCGGCGTGCGGGCAGGGTGTCGGTCACCCGCGCCACTTTACGCGCGCCCGTCCCGCCGCTTCGTCTGCTGTTTGCCCCCCGCGAGTGGTGTCCGATCAGCGATGCTGGTCGGCGTGGACTATCCCGAGCTCGCCGCCCGCACCGGCCGGTTCCGCTTCGGCGCTCCGCACGCCGTGACGGTCGGCGGGGACGGCGCCCGGGTGGCTTTCCTGCGCTCCGCGGGACCGTACGACCCCGCGTCGGCGCTGTGGACCCTCACCGTCGCGTCCGGGGCGGTCACCAGGATCGCCGACGGGCCGATCGACGCGTACGCCGGATCGGCCGACCTGTCCGTGCTGGCCTGGGCCCGCGACGGCCACCTGCATTGCTCGGGCATCGAGCGGACGGCGACGGCCCCGGTGGTGCACCCCCGGCCCGACCCGACCGGGCGCGCCGTCGCTTACACCACCCCCGACGGCACGCTGCGCGTCATCGGCGAGGACGGCGAGGATCAGCTGCTCGCCGGAGAGCCCGGCTCCGGCGTGTCGTGGGGCGTCGCCGAGCCCGCCGCGGCCGAGTTCGGGCGTACCCGGGGCTGGTGGTGGTCCCCCGACGGCAGCCGCATCCTGGCCGTCCGCAGCGCCGGCACGGTCAGCCTGCACCTGCTCGACCTGTACGGCGGGTGGGTCGACGTCCACTGGGACCGGGAGACGTACCCGTACCTGGTCGACGTCCGCTGGAGCGCCGGCAACCCCCTGATCACGGTGCTGCGCCGCAGCCAGCAGCACGGACTGGTGCTGTCGGTCGACCCGCGTACGGGCGAGACCCAGGTCCATGCCGAGCTGGCCGACGCCCGCTGGGTGGAACCGGTGCGCGGCACGCCGCTCCTGCTGCCCGACGGCCGGGTCCTGGTCGGCGGCGAGCTCGCCCACGACGGCTTCGACGCCCGGTGCCTGTTCGCCGACGGCAGCCTGCTCACCCCGCCCGAGCTCTACGTACGCCGGGTCGTGGGGGTGCTCGCCGGCACCCAGGAACTCATCGTCGAAGGCACCGAGGGCGAACCCGCCGAGCAGCACGTGTACGCGGTGCGTACGGCACTCGGCGGAGGCGGCGCGAAGTCCCGCCGCCTCACCGACGAACCGGGCTGGCACCACGCCACCGTCGGCGGCGACGTCATGGTCGTCGACCACACCGTGCGCCGCGGCAGTGCCGTCCTGCCCATGCCGACGAACGTGCTGCCGCTGCCGTACGCGCCCCAGCCGGCCCTCGAACGCGTCACCGACCGGCGCCTGCCCACCGGCGTGCTCTACCCGGCCGGCCACGTCACCGGCACCCGCCTGCCGGTCCTGATCGAGTTCGGCGCCGGCCCCGGCCACCAGCAGGTCGTCGTCGACCCGGCCCGGTGGCAGGAACGGCAATGGTGGGCCGACGCCGGCTTCGTCGTGGTCAGCGTCGACACCAGGGGTACGCCCGGAGTCGCGCCCAGCTTCGAGAAGGTGGTTCACCGCCGCCTCGCCGACGTGGCCCTCACCGACCACATCGACGCCCTGCACGCCCTCACCGGCAAACACCCCGACCTCGACCTGGGCCGCGTCGCCGTACGCGGCACCGACCTCGGCGGCTGGCTCGCGATCCTCGCCGTCCAGCGCCGCCCCGACGTCTTCCGCTGCGGCATCGCCGTCGACCCGGTCACCGACTGGACCGCGCTGCCGCCCGCGTACGCCGAGCGCTACCTCGGCACCAGCACCGACAACGCCGAGATCTACGACCACCACGCGGCGGAGCCGTCGGGAACGGCGCCGCTGCTGGTCTCCCCCACCGGGGGCCTGTCCGAAGAACTGCGATTCCTGACCCGGGAGTGTGCATGACATCAGCCCTGATCGGCCGCAGCCTGCCCATGGAAGCCCTGCCGACGACCGAGGTCGACTACCTCCAGCTCGGCGAGACCTCGGCCATCTCGGAGCTGTGGGACGGCAACGTCCTGACCTGCCCCCGAGACACCCCCCGCCACCAGATGATCCTGAACGCGCTGGCCAACGCGCTGCGCGCGGGACGCACCGACCTCAACGTGGTCACCGGCATCCCGGTCCGCCTGGGCCCGGGCCGCATCGCCGTGCCCGACCTGATCATCACGGGCGCCATCGACCCGGACATCCCCCTGGTGGAAGCGGGCTCCGTCCGCCTGGTCTGCGAAATCACCTCCGCAGCGAGCGCGACGGTGGACTGGACCCTCAAGATGCACGCGTACGCCCAGGCGCGCATCCCCTGCTACCTCGTGGCGGAACCGGACCGAGGGCTGCTGCACAGCAACATGCTGACGGCACAGGGCTACGTCGAGCAGTCGGTGATGCAGCTCGTCCGAGTAACCGGCCTGAACCTCTGAACCTGCCGGACGGATCCTCGCCATGGAAGAATCGCAGCCATGACGACGTCGGCATACTTCCGCCACGGCGGGCCGCTGAGCGAAGAAGAGTTCTTCGCGCTCGAAGCGGGATCCGAGCGCGTCGAACTCTTTGACGGAGACCTTCGCACGACGCCCGCGCCCTCGCCGCGTCACCAGCACATCTCCAGCGAGCTGAAATTCGCTCTGCGGCAAGCGGCCAAGGATGCGGGTCTTTACATCCACGAAGCGGTCAACGTCCGGCTCAACCCGGGGCGCATCCCCATTCCGGATCTCTCGTCATCACCTCTGCGATCAACTTTGATGAAGCTGCCGTCCCGGGCGAGGCCGTGCTGCTCGTCTGCGAGATCGTCTCGCCGTCCAATGCCTCCACGGACAAGATCCTCAAGATGCACTACTACGCGGAAGCCGGCATCCCTTGGTACCTGATCATTGAGCAGGAGACCGGGGCGCTGCACCTCTACGAGCTCAACGAGAGGCATTACGTGGAGCGGTCGGTCACGAAGGTCGGCGAGGCGCTGCACCTGCTGGATCCGCTCGACGTCACGATCGACCCCGAGGAGCTGCTTCCGCCGCAGTGACAGCGACTGTCCACAGGCGCCCCCGGCGAAGGTCCGTACTCGTCTAGGGTTTCGGCATGGATCACTTCGACGAGGCGGGGTCCGCGGTTCAGGCCGCGCTGGATGCCGGCGCGCGGTATGCCGACGCCCGGGTCATGCTGCGCCGCACCGAGACCATGACCGCCCGGGACGGCGAGGTCGAGGACCTCAGCTTCGACGAGAGCGCGGGCATCGGGGTGCGGGCCCTGGTCGGGTCCAGCTGGGGCTTCTACGCCGTACCGGATCTGTCCGACGCCGCGGCCCGGGCGGCCGGCCGCCGCGCCGCCGAGATCGCCGCCGCCAGCGCCCTGGTGCCGGGGCCGAAGATCGACCTGGTGCCGGCCGGCGGCGGGACGGCGAGCTGGGCCAGCCCGTGCGAGATCGATCCGCTCTCCGTGCCGCTGTCCACCAAGGGTGACCTGCTGGTCGCGGCGACGGGCGCCGCGCGGGACGCCGGCGCCGACCTGGCCGAGGGCATCTACCAGGTCTGGGACACCCGCAAGTGGTTCGCCTCCAGCGAGGGGCACCGCATCGACCAGCACATCCGGGAGTGCGGCGCCGGCATCACCGCCAGCGCGTACGGTGACGGCGAGATCCAGCGCCGCTCATGGCCGTCGCACCGCGGACAGTACGGCACCCGAGGCTGGGAGCTCGTCGACGAGCTGGCGCTGGCCGACAACGCGGCCCGGATGGCCGACGAGGCCCGTGCGCTGCTCACCGCGCCGCTGTGCCCCTCCGGCGACACCACGCTGATCCTCGGCGGCGAACAGCTGGCCCTGCAGATCCACGAGTCCGTCGGGCACGCCATCGAGCTCGACCGCATCCTCGGCTGGGAGGCGGCGTTCGCCGGCACGTCCTGGCTCGACCTCGAGCAGCTCGGCAGCCTGCGCTACGGCTCGGAGCTGATGAACATCACCATCGACCCGACCATCCCGGGCGCGCTGGGCAGCTTCGGCTACGACGACGAGGGCTCCCCGGCGGCCAAGCGCGACGCCGTCCGCAACGGCGTCTGGGTCGGCGTGCTCGCCGGCCGCGACTCCGCGGCGATGGCCGGCCTCGACTATGCCGGCAGCGTCCGCTCCGACGGCTGGGCCCGGATGCCGATGGTCCGCATGACCAACGTCGGCCTCGAGCCGGGCCCGCACACGCTCGACGAGATCATCGCGGCCACCGACGACGGCGTCTTCATGGACATCAACCGGTCCTGGTCCATCGACGACCGCCGGCTCAACTTCCAATTCGGCTGCGAGATCGGGTACGAGATCAAGAACGGCAAGCGCGGCCGGATGCTGCGCAACCCCACGTACACGGGCATCGGGCCCAAGTTCTGGCAGTCGATGGACATGCTCTCGTCGGAGAGCGTCGCGTGGGGCACGCCCAACTGCGGCAAGGGCCAGCCCGGCCAGATCGGCCACACCGGGCACCCCGCCGCACCGGCGCGGTTCACCAACGTACGGGTGGGGGTCCGGGGATGAGCGAGCGTTCCAGTGCCGAGCTGAACCTGGCCGCGCAGGTCGTCGACCTGACCCGCCGGCTCGCCGGCCCGCAGGCCGAGGCCGAGGTCGTCGCCGCGCACTCCGCCGAGGCGCTCACCCGGTTCGCCAACTCGGCGATCCACCAGAACGTCGCCGACGCCACCACGACGGTCCGGCTCCGGCTGCACGTCGACGGGCGTACGGCCGGAGGCTCCACCACGGTCACGGACACCGCGGGCCTGCAGGCGCTAGTCGAGCGCACCATCGCCGCCGCCCGCCTGTCCCCGCCGGACACCACCTGGCCCGGCCTCACCCCGCCCACGCCGCTGTCCGGGGATGCCGGCTTCGATCCCGCGACCGCGGCCGCGGGCCCCCAGGAGCGCGCCGCCCGGGTCCGCGACTTCGTGCAGGCCGCGGGCGGCCTGGAGACGGCCGGCTTCTGCCGCACCACGTACGCATCCGGCGGCTTCGCCAACACGCTCGGCCAAGCGGTGCAGGGCCGGTCGGCGGACGCGGCCATGGACGGCATCGCCCGCCTCGACGGCGCCGACGGTGTGGCCCGCCGCGCGAGCGCCCGCCTGGCCGACCTCGACGGAGCCGCCCTCGGCACCCGCGCGGCCGCAAAGGCCCGCGCCGGCGCCCGGCCCGTCGAACTGCCACCGGGCCGCTACGAGGTGGTCCTGGAACCCACCGCGGTGGCCGACCTGCTCGACAACCTGGCGAGCTTCGGCTTCAACGGCAAGGCATTCGCCCAGCACCAGTCCTTCGCCGAACTGGGCGCCCAGCAATTCGACGAACGCATCACCATCATCGACCAGCCCCTGGGCGCGACCTTGCCGTTCGACGCGGAAGGCACACCGCGGAGCAGCCTGGTCCTCGTGTCGGGCGGGGTGACGCAGGCGGTGAGCCACGACCGCACCTCGGCGGCGGAGGCGGGCGCGGCTTCGACCGGCCACGCTTCGGCCGCTTCCCGCTCGTGGGGGCCCATCGCCGCGAATCTGCGCCTGGCCGGTGGGCCGGCTTCCGAGCCGGGCACTTCGGCGACGGGTGGAGACGGGCCGGTCGCGGGGTCCGCGCGGGCTCTGGTGGCCGGGATGCGGCGGGGACTGCTCGTGACGGACCTCTGGTACACCCGCGTGCTCGACCAGAAGAGCCTCGTCGTGACGGGGCTGACCCGCAACGGCGTCTGGCTGGTGGAGGACGGCGAGGTGACGGCGGCGGTCGGCAACATGCGCTTCACCCAGTCCTACCCGCAGGCGCTCGGTCCGGGGGCGGTGCTGGCCGTGGGAGCGGAGGAGGTGTCGCTGCCGGACCGCTGGTCGGGCGTGCGATACACGGCCCCGGCCCTCCACCTCGCCTCCTGGAACATCACCGGCAACGCCTCAGGCTGACGCCGCCGGCCGGCAGGGCCGGTGCGGCCGGCAGGGCCGGTGCGGCCGGCAGGGCCGGTGCGGCCGGCAGGGCCGGTGCGGCCGGCAGGGCCGCTGCGGCCGGCAGGGCCGCTGCGGCCGGCAGGGCCGCTGCGGCCGGCAGGGCCGCTGCGGCCGGCAGGGCCGCTGCGGCCGGCACGGGCCGCTGCGGGCAAGCAGCGGGGCTGCGCCTACGGCGAACGCCATGCCACGTGGCCGGAAAGCGGCCGCCGGCGCGACCATCCAAACGGCGCGGACGGCGAAGGGCGGACGGCGACGGCGCCGGGCGGCTGGCCCATCGCTGGGTGGGCCGCCCGCTTCGGTGGGCGGCTCATTGACCGGCATGCTTCACTGAGGCCGTGAGCGACATGCGGCGTGACCAGGGAACGGACGGCGACGAGGGCGACGAGCCCACCACCGGTGCGCCCGCCGGAGCTGTCGCCGCGAGCCAAGCCGACTTCAGCGCCCAAGCCTCACCGGACCCCACGCCCAGCGGCACCACGCCCAGCGCCGCAGCGTCCATGCCCGGCAGCGCGGACCCGGTCCCGCCCGGCAGCGCGGGCACGGTCCCGCCCGGCAGCGCGGACACGGCCCCGCCCGGCAGCGCAGGCACGGCCGCCCCCGGCAGCGCGGCGGCGGGTATCCCGGGCGGCGCAACGCCCCCGCCCGGCCCAGCAGGGCACACTGCGGGCCGCTCGACGGGCTGGCGGACCCGGGCTGCCCGGCTCGCACCCGCCGCGCCCGACGGGGACGCACGCATGAAGCGCCGCCGCCGGTGGTTCATCGGCGGGCTCGCCGCCGGGGCCGTCCTTGTCGTCCTCACCCTCTGCGCCGGCGGTTTCATCGTCGTCTCGGCGTTCATCTCCGACGGCCGCCATGACGTGGACGAGGTTCGGCAGGACGACCGTCTGCGCAACACGGCCTGCCTGGAGCTGGAGCAGCGCCTCAACCGCCTCATCCCGCCCGGCGCCACCACCACTCCACAAGCTCGCGCCCTGGCCATCCGGGACGAGAACGCCGCCACGCGGATTTACGTCAGTCGGTTGCAGGGCGAGCGGGCCGGCGATGGATGGCGTCAGGTGCTCGATGCGCGTACCGCTTATGCCGAGGCCCTCGATGCGCAGGCGAAGTCCCGTACCCCCGCCTTCTATGTCGCTCCCCGGACCGGCGACGGCCGGGCCGTGACCGATGAGCTGGACCGGTTCTCCCCGGCCGAGTGCGCCGGACCGATCCGCCGCCTCGCCGCTCCCGACCTGTAGCGCGCGGTAAGCCTTCCCTTACAGCGCACGAAGCTGACCTTCGTTGTAACGTGTGCCACACATCGCGGACGCACACAGACTGGGTTCCTGCGCGCCCGCCGCCAGAGCACGTCATGGCTGCACTGTTCAGGGAGACGTCAATGACGACGACGGCAACGAGGCTGGATGCGGGGCGTTCGCGCGCCGCCATCGCGGCGAAGACGTTGCGTACGGACCGGTGGTGGCTTCCGCCGCTGGTGACCTTCGTGGGGCTGAGCGCGTGGGTGATCTACGCCACTGTCCGCGTATTCATGCACAGCAAGTACTACGTCGAGCAGTACCACTACCTGACCCCGTTCTACTCGCCGTGTCTCACCGACCGGTGCGTCGAGGGGTCCGCGGAATTCGGCACGCCGTTGCCGTCCTTCTGGCTCATCCCGGAAGCCGCCTTCACGCTTCCGTTCCTGCTGCTCTTCCGCCTCACCTGTTACTACTACCGCAAGGCCTACTACCGGGCCTTCTGGATGTCGCCGCCGGCCTGTGCCGTGCCCGACGGGCACAAGAAGTACACCGGCGAGACGCGGTTCCCGCTCATTTTCCAGAACGCTCACCGGTACGCCTTCTACGCCGCCGGCATCATCTCGGTGATCAACACCTGGGATGCCGTACGGGCCTTCCAGAGCGGCGACAAGTTCGGGTTCGGGCTGGGCAACATCATCCTCGTGGGCAACGTGGTGATGCTGTGGGCGTACACGTTGTCCTGCCACTCGTGCCGGCACATCGTCGCCGGGCGGCTCAAGCACTTCTCGAAGCACCCCGTGCGCTACCGCTTCTGGCTGCTCGTCTCGAAGCTCAACGCCCGGCACATGCAGCTCGCCTGGATCACCCTCGGGACGCTCGCCCTGACCGACTTCTACGTCATGGCGGTGTCGGCCGACTGGTTCCACGACCTGCGTTTCATCAACTAGAGGGCCCTCCACAATGACTACGCGAATCGAACGACACCACTACGACGTCGTCGTCATCGGCGCGGGCGGGGCCGGTCTGCGCGCCGCCATCGAGGCCCGGCTGGCGGGCAAGCGGACCGCCATCATCTCGAAGTCGCTGTTCGGCAAGGCGCACACGGTCATGGCCGAGGGCGGTGCCGCGGCGGCGATGGGGAACGTGAACAGCCGCGACAACTGGATGGTGCACTTCGGTGACACCATGCGCGGCGGCAAGTTCCTCAACAACTTCCGGATGGCGGAACTGCACGCCAAGGAGGCCCCGGAGCGGATCTGGGAGCTGGAGACGTACGGCGCGCTGTTCGACCGTACGAAGGACGGCAAGATCTCGCAGCGGAACTTCGGCGGGCACGAGTACCCGCGGCTCGCGCACGTCGGCGACCGTACGGGACTGGAGCTCATCCGTACGCTGCAGCAGAAGATCGTGTCTCTGCAGCAGGAGGACTTCGCGGAGACCGGGAGCTACGACTCGCGGATCCGGGTCTTCGCCGAGACGACCATCACCGAGCTGCTGCTGGACGGCGACAAGATCGCCGGGGCCTTCGGCTACTACCGGGAGTCCGGCGAGTTCATCCTGCTGGAGGCGCCGGCGGTCGTGCTGGCGACGGGCGGCGTCGGCCGCTCGTACAAGGTGACCTCCAACTCGTGGGAGTACACCGGCGACGGCCACGCGCTCGCGCTGCGGGCCGGGGCGACGCTCATCAACATGGAGTTCCTGCAGTTCCACCCGACCGGCATGGTCTGGCCGCCCAGCGTCAAGGGCATCCTGGTCACCGAGTCGGTCCGCGGCGACGGTGGCGTGCTGCGCAACTCCGACGGCAAGCGGTTCATGTTCGACTACGTCCCCGACGTGTTCCGCCACCAGTACGCCGACACCGAGGAGGAGGCGGACCGCTGGTACACCGACCCGGACAACAACCGGCGCCCGCCGGAGCTGCTGCCCCGCGACGAGGTGGCCCGCGCCATCAACAGCGAGGTCAAGGCCGGGCGTGGCACCAAGTCCGGCGGCGTGTTCCTCGACGTCTCCACCCGGATGCCCGCCGAGGTCATCACCCGGCGACTGCCGTCGATGTACCACCAGTTCAAGGAACTGGCCGACGTCGACATCACCAAGGAGCCGATGGAGGTCGGACCGACCTGCCACTACGTGATGGGCGGCGTCGAGGTCGACCCGGACACCGGCGCGGCGTTCGGCCACGTCGAGGGCCTGTTCGCGGCCGGTGAGGTGTCCGGCGGCATGCACGGCTCCAACCGGCTCGGCGGCAACTCCCTGTCCGACCTGCTGGTGTTCGGCAAGCGGGCCGGCGAGCACGCGGCCGCGTACGCCGACGCCCTCCCGAAGCGCCCCAAGGTGGCGACGTCCGACGTCGAAAAAGCTGTGGACACCGCGCTTGCACCGCTGAACCGGGCGGACGGCGAGAACCCGTACACCTTGCAGCAGGACCTTCAGGCCGTCATGGGTGACCTGGTCGGCATCATCCGGCGCGAGGGTGAGCTGAGCGACGCGCTGAAGCGGCTTCAGGAGCTGAAGCTGCGGGTGGCGAACGTCGGCGCGGTCGGCGGCCGGCGTTACAACCCGGGCTGGCACCTGGCCCTGGACCTGCGCAACATGCTCGTCGTCTCCGAGTGCACGGCCAAGGCCGCGCTGGAGCGCGAGGAGTCCCGCGGCGGCCACACGCGCGAGGACTTCCCGAAGATGAGCCCGCAGTGGCGCAAGGTGAACCTCGTCTGCTCGCTGGACGACGCCGGCGACGTGCACCTGGAACGCAAGCCACTGCCGAAGATGCGCGAGGAACTGCTCAAGCTCTTCAAGCGCACCGAGCTCAGCAAGTACCTGACCGACGAGGAACTCGCCGAGTTCGACGCGATCGCGACGGAGGCCAACTGATGAAGCGTCACTTCAAGGTCTGGCGGGGCGACGCGTCCGGCGGCGAGATCCAGGACTTCGACGTCGAGGTCAACGAGGGCGAAGTCGTGCTGGACATCATCCACCGGCTGCAGGCGACCGAGACCCCCGACCTGGCCTGCCGATGGAACTGCAAGGCCGGCAAGTGCGGCTCCTGCTCGATGGAGATCAACGGCAAGCCGCGGCTCGGCTGCATGACGCGGATGTCCACGTTCGAGGAGAACGAGACCGTCACCATCACGCCGCTGCGTACCTTCCCGGTCATCCGGGACCTGGTCACCGACGTCTCCTTCAACTACGAGAAGGCGCGGGAGACGCCGGCCTTCGCACCGCCGGCGGGCGTGAAGCCGGGCGACTACCGGATGCAGCAGGTCGACGTCGAGCGCTCGCAGGAGTTCCGCAAGTGCATCGAGTGCTTCCTCTGCCAGAACACCTGTCACGTCGTCCGTGACCACGAGGAGAACAAGAAGGCGTTCAGCGGCCCGCGCTTCTTCATCCGCGCTGCCGAGCTGGACATGCACCCGCTCGACGACCGCGAGGACCGCAAGGAGTACGCGCAGGCGAACCAGGGCCTCGGCTACTGCAACATCACCAAGTGCTGCACCGAGGTCTGCCCGGAGCACATCAAGATCACGGACAACGCCATCATCCCGATGAAGGAACGGGTGGTGGACCGCCGCTACGACCCGCTGGTGTGGCTCGGCCGCAAGATCTTCCGCCGGGACCAGCTCGACACGACCCCGGCCGGCCACGGCGGCATCCCGACGAAGAGCCGCGGCGGGGAGAACATGGCCCCCAGCTCCTCGGAGGGCGTCACCGGAGTGGCGGCGGGTCTGGCGGGTGCGGGTGCGCGCCTGCCGCAGGCGCCGCCGGTGGGCCCGGACGGCAAGCTGGACGTTGCCGAGCTGCTCTCGCAGAACGCGGGCGGCCCGTCACCGTTCGGCGACGACCAGGAGTTCCCGCTCAAGGACATCACTTACAAGCACCCGGAGCCGGACAAGGACTGAAGCACCACCGAGGAGGGCCCGCCGCACGGCGGGCCTTCTTTCGTTGGCCTCACAGCCACACCTCATGGTCCGGGGCAGCACCGGCTCGGCACAGGGGTGAAAACCCCCAGTCAGGGTCGGATGGTTTCCGGCTTCTGACCGCCGGCCGCGCTCCCTAGCGTCATTCATGTGATCGAACTACGTGAACTGACCAAACGGTACGGCGACCGGACCGCCGTCGACGGGCTGAGTGTCCGGGTCCAGCCGGGTGTGGTGACCGGCTTCCTCGGCCCCAACGGATCCGGCAAGTCGACGACCATGCGGATGATCCTCGGCCTGGATGCCCCGGACCGCGGCCAGGCGCTGATCGACGGTGTCCCGTACCCGGAACTGAACTGGCCCTTGAAGACGGTCGGCGCGCTGCTCGACGCCGGGGCGGTCCATCCCGGACGCAGCGCCCGGGCGCATCTGGCCGCGCTGGCCGCGAGCAACGACATCCCCGGCTCCCGGGTCGACGAGGTGCTGCGCATCGTCGGGCTGTCCGACGCGGCGACGCGGCGCGCCGGTACGTACTCGCTCGGCATGCGGCAGCGGCTCGGCGTCGCGGTGGCGCTGCTCGGCGACCCGGGCGTCCTCCTGCTCGACGAGCCGGTCAACGGGCTCGATCCGGAGGGCATCCGGTGGATCCGGGACCTGCTGCGCGGGCTCGCCGCAGAGGGCCGGACGGTGTTCGTGTCCAGTCATCTGATCGCCGAGATGGCGTTGACCGCCGACCGGCTCGTGGTCATCGGCCGCGGCCGGCTGCTGGCCGAGACGACCGTCGCCGACCTGGCCGCCCGCGCCGAGGGTCTGGAGGACGCGTTCTTCCGGCTCACCTCGCAGGCCACCGACTATCGCGGAACGGGAGCGAAATGAACGGGTACGGATTCCGTCACGCGGCGCGGATGGAGCGCATCAAGCTGAGCAGCGTCCGGTCGACATGGTGGCTGGCGATCGCGGCGGTGGTGTCGATGGCCGCGGCCGGTGCCGGGGTCGGACTCGGCTACCGGTCGCACACCCCCGCGGCCACCGCCGCACAGATCCTCAACAACAGCCTGGGCGGCGCCATCCTGGCCCAGCTTCTCCTCGGCGCGCTCGGCGTGCTGATGGTGACCGGCGAATACGGCACCGGAATGATCCGCTCGACGTTCGCCGCCGTCCCGAGACGCCGGGTCGTTCTGGCCGCGAAGGCCGCCGTCTGCGGGGGCACGGCGCTCGCCGTCGGCCTGACCGCGAGCTTCGCCGGCTATCTGAGCGGGCAGCTGGCGATCCGCGGCACCGCCATCCCGGCCGCGTCCCTCGGGGAACCGGCCATCCTGCGCGCCGTCGTGCTGACCGGCGTGTATCTGGGCGCGACCGCGCTGCTCGGGGTGGGCATCGGCACGATCGTGCGGCACGGGGGCGCCGCGATCGGCACGCTGTTCGCCCTGATGTTCGTCCCGACGATCGTGATCGGCCTGTTCGGCGAGAACGGCATCGCGGTCGGCCGCTTCGTCCCGCTGCTGATGCTGCTCAACTCGATCGCGGTGACCACGCCCGTGCCCGGCCTCTTCTCCGGCTGGGTCAGCGCGCTGCTCATGTGCGCGTACGCGGTGGCGGCCATCCTCGGCGGCGGAGTGCTGCTCCGTCATCGCGACGCGTGACCGGCGACAATGAGCTGATGACCGCGCTGCGTGCCCCGTTCACCACGCAGGCCCTGCGCCGGGCGGCGTTCTGCGTCGCCGGCGTGGTGAGCGCGGGCGCGATTCTGGCCGTACCGGCGATCGGGCCGGGCGTGGGCGTCCTCGTCCTGTGGGCGACCGGGGCCCTCGCCGACCGGCCCGCGCCTGCCGTCGCCCCGCTGTTCCTGGTGCTGTTCCCGCTCACCGTCGTGCTCCTGGTCGTGTTGGCCGCCCCGCTCGGGCGCGCGATGGGAGCGGTGCATCGCTTACTCGCGGAGCGGCTGCTCGACGTACACGTGGAGGCCCCGCCCCCGCGGCCCTCCAAGCGGATCAGCGCGGTCGTCGCCGACGGCCCGGGCTGGCGGGCGATCGGGTACGGCCTGCTCAAGGTCCCCCTCGCCATCCCCGAGGGGTACGGCGCGTTCTGCTACGTCTTCGGGGTCGTCAACCTCAGCTACCCCGTGTGGTGGCCGCTGTTCCGCAACCATCCGCCCGGCACGCGCCTCGGGCCGGTGTGGGCGCTCACCCCGTTCGGCGCCATCGGTACGCGTACGTTCGCCGGCACGTTCCTCATCGCCGCGGCCGGCCTCGCCATGCTGCTGGTCGCACCGTGGTTGATGCGGGCCGGCACGACGCTCGACGTCGCCGCGATGCGCCGGCTGCTCGGTCCCCGCCGGCTCGCGGAACGGGTACGCGAACTGCAGGTCACCCGGGCCCGCGCGATCGACGACGCGGCCGCGATGATGCGCAGGCTGGAACGGGACCTGCACGACGGCGCGCAGATCCGGCTGGCCACGCTGGCGATGAACCTCGGCATGGCCACCGAGAAGCTCGGCACCGACGGCCCGCCACCCGACCTCGCACAGGCCCGCGAGCTGGTCGCCCTTGCCCACCGCGGAGCGAAGGACGCCCTCGCCGAACTGCGCGACCTGGTACGCGGCATCCACCCGCCGGTCCTGGACAGCGGCCTCGCCGACGCCCTGGCGACGCTCGCGACCAGCACCGCCATCCCGGTCGCGGTCGACGTCGACCTGTCCGGCCGCCCGGCGCCGGCGATCGAGACCATCGCCTACTTCTGCGCCTCCGAACTGCTCGCGAACGCGGCCAAGCACAGCCGGGCGACCCGGATCGACCTCAGCGTCGCCGGATCAGGCGAGCATCTGGTGCTGGCCGTCGAGGACGACGGCACCGGCGGTGCGGACCCGGACGGTCCCGGCCTGTCCGGCCTGACCCACCGCATCGCGGTCGTGGACGGGCGCATGCGCGTACGCAGCCCGGCCGGCGGTCCGACCCGGGTCGAGATCGAACTGCCCACACACGCGTGAACGGAGGCGACGGCATGCGGGTGGTGATCGCGGAGGACGCCGCGATGATGCGCGAAGGACTGGTCCGGCTGCTCACCGACCGCGGTTTCGAGGTGTGCGCGGCGGTCGCCGACGCGGAAGCCCTGCGGTCCGCGGTCGCGGCGTTCGTACCCGATGTAGCGATCGTCGACGTCCGGATGCCGCCGACCCACACCGACGAAGGACTGCGCGCCGCGATCGACATCCGGCGCGACCATCCCGGCGTCGGCGTGCTGGTGTTCTCCCAGTACGTGGAGACCCGCTACGCGACCCGCCTGCTCGCCGACCGGCCGACCGGCGTCGGATACCTCCTCAAGGACCGCGTCGCGGACGTCGCCGACTTCGTGGACGCACTGACCCGGGTGGCATCCGGCGGCACCGCGCTCGATCCGGAGGTGGTCGGCCACCTGATGCGGGCCGGACGGGACACGGCCGAGGTGGCGTCGCTGACTCCGCGGGAGCGTGAGGTGCTGGCGCTGATGGCCGAGGGGCGATCCAACGCCGGGATCGCGGCGGCGCTGGTCATCACCCCCGGAGTCGTGGAGAAACACGTGGCGAACATCTTCGCGAAACTCGGCCTGCCGTCCTCGGACAGCGACAACCGCCGGGTCCTGGCCGTCCTTCGCCACGTCGGCGGCTGACGGGGGCGGTTCTGCCGTCTGGCAGGCTGAGCGCGTGCTCGTTGATCAGTTGCCGACCCTTGCGGTCGCGTCACTGGCCGCGTTCGGGCTCGCCCTCCTGTCCGCGGTGGCCGGTTTCGGCGGCGGTGTCCTGCTGCTACCGGTGTTCACCGCGCTCTTCGGGCTGCGAGTCGCCGTACCGATGCTGACCCTGACACAGGTATCCAGCAACACGTTCCGGGTGTGGCTCAACCGCCGTGATCTGCACTGGCGATTGATCGGCTGGTTCGCGCTCGGCGCGGTGCCTCTCGCCGTTGCCGGAGGGCTGCTGCTCGCCCATGCACCGCTCGGGCCGTTGAAGCGCCTGCTCGGCGTTTTCCTGATCGGCGTGGTGATCTGGCGGCGACGCAATCCCCGGCCCCGCAAACCCGCCGAGCGGACCTTCACCGCGGTCGGCGCCGCATCCGGGCTGGGGTCGGCGCTGCTGGGCTCGGTCGGACCGCTGACCGCCCCGTTCTTCCTCGCCTACGGGCTGACCCGCGCGGCATACATCGGCACCGAGGCGGCCGGCGCGGTCACCCTGCACCTGTCGAAGATCGCCGCATACGGCGCCGGAGACCTCCTCACCCGCCGGGTCGTCCTGTACGGACTCGCACTGACCCCCGCCACCCTCGCGGGAGCCTGGACCGGCAAGAAGATCGTCGGACGCATCAGCGACCACGTCTTCGTGATCCTGGTGGAGATCGGCTTGGTAGCCGCAGGCGCCCTCTTCCTCCTAGGCATGTGACTCAGCTTTTCCGAAGCGGGTCTGCGAGGCCGGCCGGGTAGAGCGGCCTGTCCGCGGTGAACCTGCTCAGCGATCGCCTCATGACCTTCGTGCCCGCGTCGTCGAGTATTTCGCCGACGGGGTCCCGCTCGTAGACGGAGCGGTCGGCGAGCCGGCAGTCGAAGACGAAAACGAGCTCGTGCCCGTCGCGGCCGAATGCGTGGAAGACTCGTGGAGTCGTGGTACTCGAACACGAGCAGGTCGTCGCCACGACGTGGCACGGCCACGGCGATCGGGCGGATCGACGACATTCGTCGAGGCTATCCCTGCGAGCACGCGTGGCGTCGTCGCCGGGGCGTTCGCACCTGCGACTAGTCCTTCATCCGAGCGCGGAAGCCGCCTTCTCCGCGGGAGATCTCCAGTTCGCCGGACGCTGGGAGGGTCAGGAACCCGCAGCCCTGAATCACCTCGCCGCCCCCGATATCGGCCGATTCGAGATGGCAGAGGAGGTATGCGCCTTCCTTGGCGGGTAGGACGAACTCGCCGTCATCGTCGAGGGGGGCGACCACCCCGCCGGCCTGGGTCACCTGGTCGCGAGTGAGCTGCGCATGCATGTACGGCAGGTCTTGCTGGCTGATCGGCTTTTTGCCGGTGGTGCTCCACAGGTCGTCGACGGCCGCGGCCGGCACGGCGATGATCCAGCCCTCGTCGATCGGTGAATCCCCCAGCCCGGTGTCGTCCACGGCGACCGCTTTGCCGGTCAGGCCGTCGTGGTGTGACGGGCCGGTGCATGCGGCCACCAGTGGTGCGAGCAGCAGCATTGCCCCTGCTCGCACCACGAGGGATGTCCGGAAGTGGGACCGGCTCATGTCAGGGTGAACTTCGTTCGTCCGTGGACCCGCCGAGCTGCCCATGTCTTGGGAGTCTGCACGGTGAGGTGCCAGGACGGGCCGGACTTGACCATCTTGTAGCTCGCCCCGCCGCTGAGGGAGATCGACCTGGTGACCCTGATCCGGACCGTGGCCGTGCTGGTCTGGCCCGCGGAGTCAGGGGCGATGACGGTGATGACGTGCTCGCCCTCAGAAGCCGGCCTACCAAGGATGAGCCGTCGCCGGCTCCCGGAACCGCTATTTCTTCACCTGGGCGGAGAAGCCGCCTTCTCCGTCGGTGATCCTCAGTTCCCCGGACGCGGGCAGGGTCAGGAACGCGCAGCCTCGAGCCCACTCCTGCCCACTCTCGCCGCGTTCGAGATGGCAGAGGAAGTGTGGGCCTTCCCTGGCGGGTAGGACGAACTCGCCGTCATCGTCGAGGGCGGCGACCACGCCGCCGGCCTGGGTCACCTGGTCACGACTGAGCCGCGCATCGATGTGCGGCAGGTCCTGCTGGCCGATCGGCTTGTTGCCGGTGGTGCTCCACAGGTCGTCGACGGCCGCGGCGGGCACGGCGATGATCCAGCCCTTGTCGATCGGCGACTCGCCGCGCCCGGTGTCGTCCAGGGAGGCGGCTGTGCCGGTCAGGCCGTCGGCTGGCGGGTCGGTGCATGCGGCCAGCAGTGGTGCGAGCAGGAGCATTGCCGCTGCTCGCACCGCTAGGGACGGCCGGAATCGGGGGCGGCTCATTTCAGGGTGAACGCCGCTTCGAACGGGTGGTTGCCCATGTCTTGGGAGTCTGCACGTTGAGGTGCCAGGACAGGCCGGACTTACGCAGAGACCACCCTGAGCAGTCGCACAAGCGTTCTAACGCGCTGTACAGTGGCGCCGTGAGTGCTTATCAGCCGTCGATGCTCGACATGATGGGTGGCGCCGAGGCCACGCTCGAGGCGCTACCCGGCCGCCTTGTCCGGCATCCGCTCACGACCGGCGCCTGGGTCGATGTGCTGCCCGGCTGGGTCCACGGGTCCGACGAGGCCTTCGAGACGCTCCGCACCGAGGTCGACTGGCGCGCCGAGCGGCGGCAGATGTACGACGGCGTCGTCGATGTGCCGCGCCTGCTGCGGTGGTACGGCCCCGGCGAGCGGCTGCCGCATCCGGTGCTGGCCGAGGCTCGCGAGATGCTGTCCGCGTACTACCGGGCCGAGCTGCGGGAGCCGTTCGTGACGGCCGGCATGTGCCTGTATCGCGACGGCCGTGACAGCGTGGCCTGGCACGGCGACACCATCGGGCGCTCCGCCCGGGAGGACACGATGGTGGCGATCGTGTCCTTCGGCTCGCCCCGCAACCTGATGCTGCGGCCGCGGGCGGGTGGGGCCGGGACGCTGCGCTTCCCTCAGGGGCACGGGGACCTGATCGTGATGGGTGGCTCCTGTCAGCGGACGTGGGAGCACGCCATCCCCAAGACGGCCAAGCCGGTGGGCCCGCGGATCAGCGTCCAGTTCCGCCCGGTCGGCGTGGCTTAGCGAAGCCCAGCGCCACGGTCGCCACGAGGGCATGGGTGCGCAGCGGCTTGGCGGTGCCGTACGGCAGGAAGTCGGTCATGAGCATCTCTCGTCAGGCGGCGCCGAAGGATGACGGCATTTCGCCGGGCGGCCGGCTGCCCCGGGACCAGCGCTGATCGATTGACGCCGATGCGTCGGAGAATTTACACTCGCAGTGTATTTAGTCGTTCTGCCGCCCGCGTCGAGTTGTGCCCCACGACCAGCCTGAGCTGCCCGAATGCCGTGACGGCTGTGCCGGCAGCACATTGACTTGCCGCCGCAGGAATTTACGCTCCAGGTGTCATTAATTCGATCACCCCAACCGCCCTCCCCTTAGGACATCGAGGTGACGATGACACAGTCCACCGCCGAGACCCCGGGTCTCGCCCTCGACCAGATCGGCGTCCGCTTCGGTGGGCTCGTGGCCCTCGACGGCGTGTCGCTGCGCGTACCGCCCGGCCGTACCGTCGGGGTCATCGGCCCCAACGGCGCCGGCAAGACCACCCTGTTCAACGTCGTCTGCGGTTTCGTCGCCCCGACGAGCGGCTCGTTGACCCTCGACGGCCGCCCGTTGCGACCCCGGCCGCACCGGCTGACCCGGCTCGGCATCGCGCGCACCTTGCAGGGGGTCGGCCTCTTCGCCGGAATGACCGTCCTGGAGAACGTGCTGGTCGCCGCGCCGGGCAAGACCGACCGGGCGATGGCCGCGCTGGAGCGGTGCGGCGTCGGGTCCCGGGCCCAAGAGCTTCCCGGCAAGCTTCCGTACGCGCTCCGCAAACGTGTAGCGCTCGCGCGTGCCCTGGTGTCCGACCCCCGGCTGCTGCTGCTCGACGAGCCGGCGGGTGGGCTCGGCGCGGGGGAGATCGACGAGCTGCGGGAGCTCATCGAGGGTCTGTCGTGCTCGGTGCTGCTCGTCGAGCACCACATGGATCTCGTGATGGCGGTCTGCGACGAGATCCTGGTCCTCGACTTCGGCCGGCCGGTCGCGCACGGGACGCCGGCGGAGATCCGCAACGACGAGGCCGTCGCGGACGCCTACCTGGGTGCCGCCGCGTGAGCGCCCTGCTGCGCACCGAGCGCCTCACCGCCGGGTACGGCGCTGCTCCGGTGCTGCACGACGTCGACCTGGACGTGGCCGCCGGCTCGATCACCGCGGTCCTCGGGGCCAACGGGGCCGGGAAGACGACTCTGCTGCGTACCCTCTCGGGGTTGTTGCCGGCCGCCCAGGGCCGGATCCTGCTCGACGGCAAGGACCTGCGCGGGGTCCGGGTCGAGGAGATGGTGCGCCGCGGGGTGGCGCACGTGCCGGAGGGCCGCGGCGTCGTCACCGAGCTGACCGTGGACGAGAACCTGCGCCTCGGCGGCCTGTGGCGCAAGGATCGCGCGGACGCGAGACGCGCCCTGGACGAGGTGTACGAGCTGTTCGAGCCGCTCGCCCGCCGCCGCAGCTTCCCCGGCCACCAGCTGTCCGGTGGGGAGCGGCAGATGCTCGCGCTGGGCCGCGCGCTGGTCGGGCGGCCGCGGCTGCTGCTGCTCGACGAGCCGTCGCTGGGGCTCGCGCCACGGATCACCTCGCAGATCATGCAGCTGCTGCGCACCCTGCGGGACAGCAGCGGCCTCACCGTGCTGCTCGTCGAGCAGAACGTCCGCGGCGCCCTGGCCGTCGCCGACGAGGCCGTCGTGCTGTCCCTCGGCCGCGTGGTCAGCCGCGGCACGTCGGTCGACGACGAGCTGCGCCACGCGTACCTCGGATTCTGAGAAGGAGGGGCCTTGGACCGCTTCGTGTTCCTCACGTTCGACGGCCTGAGCCGGGGCGCGGTGTACGCCGCGTTCGCCCTGGCCCTGGTCCTCATCTGGCGGGCGACGAGGATCGTCAACTTCGCCCAGGGCGCGATGGCGGTGGCCACCGCGTACGCGGGCTACTCCGTCTCCGCGGCGACCGGCTCGTACTGGCTGGGATTCGCCGTGGCGATCGTGGCCGGCATCGCGCTGGGCGCAGCCACCGAGCGGGTGGTGATGCGCTTCGTCGACCACTCCTCGCCGCTCAACGGGGTGGTGGTCGCGCTCGGCCTGGTGCTGGTCATCCAGGGCGTGCTCGGCATGATCTACGGCAGCGAGTTCCGGCCGGCGCAGGCGCCGTTCAGCCGGGACGCGTTCACAGTCGGCGGGGTGGCGTTGCTGTCGCGCTTCGACCTTTTCGTCTTCGCGGCCGTGGGCGTCGTCGTGGCGGGGCTCGCGTTGCTGTTCACGCGGACGGCCACCGGCCTGCGGATGCGCGCCTCGGCCTTCGCGCCGGACGTCTCGCGGCTGCTCGGCGTGAACGTGGGCGGGATGCTCACGCTGGGCTGGGCGCTGGCCGCGGCGGTGGGCTCGCTCGCCGGGATGCTGGTCCTGCCGACCGAGCTGGGCCTGCATCCGAACGCCATGGACATCGTGTTCGTCTCGGCGTTCACCGCGGCGGTGGTCGGCGGCCTGGACAGCGCGGTCGGCTCGGTGGTGGGCGGCCTGATCGTGGGACTGCTGCTGTCGTACGTGAGCGGCTATCTGGGCGCCACCGTCGCGCCGATCGCCGTGCTGGTGCTCCTGGTCGTGGTCCTGCTCGGCCGTCCCGGCGGCCTCTTCTCCCGATCGGCGGCGAGAACCGTATGAGATGGCGTCATCTTCTGTGGACGATCGGCGCGGCGGTCCTCATCGTCGCCCTGACGTACGTGCTGCCGCCCTTTCGCACCTATCAGCTCGCGACCGTCGGGGCGTACCTGTGCGTGACCGCCGGCCTGACCGTCCTCACAGGCCTGAACGGGCAGCTGTCGCTGGGGCACGGCGCGCTGATGGCGACCGGCGCGTACACCGTCGCCCTGCTGCAGGAGAAGCTGGCCGGGGCGCTGCTCGTCTCGGTCGTCGCGGCGGTCGCGATCACCACACTGGTGGGCGCGGTGGTCGGCCTGGCGGCGGCCCGGCTGCGCGGGCCCTACCTGGCCGGGCTGACGCTCGCCGTGGCGGTGGTGGTTCCGGCGATCACCAGCACCTTCGACGGTACGTTCAACAGCGACCAGGGCCTGTCCGTGCTCCTGAACCCGCCGCCGGGCACCATCGCGGTCGAGCAGTGGCAGGCGTGGCTGTGCTGGTCCGGCGCCCTCGTGACGATGCTCGCGCTGGCGGTGCTCGTCCGCGGCCGCTTCGGGCGTGAGATGCGGGCCGTACGCGACGACGAGACCGCCGCGCGGCTCGCGGGCGTCAGCGTTGCCCGTACCCAAGTCCTGGCTTTCGTGGTGAGCGCGGCCTGCGCCGGGCTCGGCGGCGCACTGGTCGCCGTGCTGGCCCAGAGCGTCTCCCCCGGCGCCTTCCCGCTGTCGTTGTCGCTCTTCCTGGTCATGGCCATCGTCATCGGCGGCCTGGGCAGCCTGGCGGGCGCCGTCTGGGGCGCGGTGCTGCTCGTCGCGCTGCCCGCCCTGGCGCACACGGTCACCGACGGCATCGAGGTGCAGCGGCTCGAGGGCAACCTCCCGCTGGCGCTGTTCGGGATCACGTTGATCGTCGTCATGCTCGCCGCTCCCGGCGGCATCGCATCCCTCCGACCCTTCCGACGCATGAGGAGTAAGGCATGAGACGTTTTCTGACCACCCTTACCGTCCTGACCCTGGCCGCCGCCACGACCGCCTGCAGCGACGGCGGCGGGGGTGGGAGCAGCGGCAACACCCCGGGCGTGACCGACACCGAGATCCTTGTCGGCACCCACATGCCGCTGACCGGCCCGGCCGCCGCCGGCTACTCGAAGATCGCGCCGGCCACCAAGGCGTACTTCGACTTCGTCAACGCCGCCGGCGGCGTGCACGGCCGGAAGATCACGTACAAGATCATGGATGACACCTACAACCCGGCGACCACCCAGCAGGTCGTGCGCGAGCTGGTGCTGCAGGACAAGGTGTTCGCGATCCTCAACGGGCTCGGTACGCCCACCCACACCGGCGTGCTCGACTTCCTCAAGACCAACCGGGTGCCCGACCTCTTCGTGGCCTCGGGCAGCCGCAGCTGGAACCAGCCGGACAAGTACCCGGGCACCTTCGGGTTCAACGTGGACTACACCGTCGAGGGCAAGATCCTCGCCAGCCACGTCAAGCAGACGCAGGCCGGCAAGAAGGTCTGCTTCCTCGGCCAGGACGACGACTTCGGCCGGGACAGCCTGGCCGGCATCGAGAAGGTCCTCGGCCCGGTCGCGGCGAAGCAGTCGTACGTCACCAGCAATCCGAACGTCGGCCCGCAGATGGGCGCCCTCAAGCAGGCGGGCTGTCAGGTCGTCATGCTGGCCACCGTGCCGGGCTTCACGGCGCTGAGCCTCGGCACCGCAGCCAAGATCGGCTTCAAGCCGCAGTTCGTCGTGACCCAGGTCGGCGCGGACCTGACCACGCTGTCGAAGCAGCTCGGGGCGGCCGCGCCGCTGACCGAGGGGCTGATCTCCGACAACTACCTGCCGCTGAGCAACGACGACGCCAACCCGTGGATCCAGCTGTTCAAGAAGGTCAACACGCAGTACAACGGCGGCGCCGAGTTCGACAACAACATCGTCTACGGCATGGCCGTGGCGTACCTGTTCGTGCAGAGTCTGCAGGCGGCCGGCAAGGACCTCACCCGCGACGGGATCGTCGCCGCGGTCGAGAAGGGCGGCTTCCAGGGCCCCGGGCTCGCCCCGCTGCGGTTCTCCGCCGACAACCATTCCGGGTACGGCGGGATGCAGCTCAGCCGCGTCCAGGGCGGCAAGCAGACGTACTTCGGCACCGTCCTGGAGACCGATGACGGCGACGGGCCCGTGCAGCCGTACACGGCCGCGCCGGCGGTTCCGCCGCAGAACGGTATCCCCGCGGCACCGTGACATTTGCGACTGTCCGCCCGCCGCTGCAGGGTTGGCGGCGGTAAAGTTACTCGCTAGTATTCAGCACTTCAACTGCAACATCATTGGGGGTTCTGGCCGGATGTCGAAGCTCTCGGGCGCCGTCGCGATCGTGACGGGCGCCAGTCGCGGAATCGGATTCGCCATCGCACAGCGCTTCGTCGCCGAGGGTGCCAAGGTGTGCATCACGGGACGCAACGCCGAGGCCCTGGAGACCGCGGTCAAGGACCTGGGCGGCCCGGACGTGGCGATCGGGATACCCGGCAAGGGCGACGACGCCGGGCACCGCGCCGAGGTGGTCGACACCGTGCGGAACGCCTTCGGGCCGCTGTCGATCCTGGTCAACAACGTCGGCATCAACCCGGCGTACGGGCCGCTCGCCGACCTGGACCTGGGGGCCGCTCGCAAGATGGTCGACGTCAACGTGCTCGGCGCGCTCGGCTGGGTCCAGGAGTCGCTGCGCGGCGGCCTGGCCGAGACCGGCGGCTCGGTCGTCAACATCTCCTCGGTCTCGGGGGTACGCCCGGCGCCGGGCATCGCCTTCTACGGCGTCACCAAGGCCGCGCTCATCCACCTCACCGAGGAGCTGGCGGTCGAGCTGGCCCCCAAGATCCGGGTGAACGCGATCGCGCCCGCCGTGGTCAAGACGAAGTTCGCGACCGCGCTCTACGAGGGACGCGAGGAGGAGGTCGCGGCCACGTACCCGCTGCGCCGCCTCGGCGTGCCGGAGGACATCTCCGGGGCCGTCGCGTTCCTGTGCTCGCCGGACGCCTCCTGGATCACCGGGCAGACCGTCGTGATCGACGGCGGTTCGACCCTGCTGACCCAGGCGGTCCAGTGAGCGCCCGGCGCGTCGTGGTGACCGGGGCGGGCGGCGGCATCGGCGCCGCCCTGGCCCGGCGTTTCGCCGCCGACGGCGCCCGGGTGATCGTCAACGATCTCGACGCCGCGGCGGCGCAGGCCGTCGCGGCCGAGATCGGCGGCCTGGCCGTGCCCGGCGACGCGGCGAGCGAGGCGGACGTGCAGCGCCTCGTCGACGCCGCCTGGGACGAGCTCGGCGGCTGCGACCTGTTCTGCGCCAACGCCGGCATCCTCACCTCCGGCTCGTTCGACGCACCGGACGCCGACTGGGAGAAGGCGTGGCAGGTCAACGTCATGTCCCATGTGTACGTGTCCCGCGCCCTGCTGCCTCGCTGGCTGGACGGTGACGGCGGCCGCCTGCTGTTCACCGTCTCCGCCGCCGGGCTGCTCACCCTGCTCGGCTCCGCGCCGTACTCGGTGACCAAGCACGCCGCACTGGGCTACGCGGAATGGCTGCGCGCGACGTACGCCCACCGCGGCATCACCGTGCAGGCGCTGTGCCCGCAGGGCGTCAACACCGCCATGCTGACCGGCGACGGCGAGAGCGCCAGCAAGGACCTGCTCGCGGCCGGCGCCCTGGAACCCGACGAGGTCGCCGCCGTCGTGGCCGAGGCGGTGCAGGGCGACAGCTTCCTGATCCTGCCGCACGCCGAGGTGGCCGAGTATTACCAGCGCCGCGCTACCGAGACCGACCGCTGGCTCGGCGGCATGAACAAGGTGCAGCGCTCCTTCGACTCGGCGACCGCGTCATGAGCGGGCCGCGGGGCCTGGACCTGGAGCGACTTCAGGCGTACCTCGGTTCGCCGCCGCTGAGCGCGACCATGTTCGCCGGCGGACGGTCCAACCTCACGTACGCGGTGACCGACGGCACCCACCGCTGGGTGCTGCGCCGCCCGCCGCTCGGGCACGTGCTGCCGACCGCGCACGACATGGCTCGCGAGCACAAGGTGCTGGACGCCCTGTCCCGCGCCGGCTTCCCCGCGCCGAAGCCCGTACGGCTGTGCACCGATCCAGAGGTCATCGGGGCGCCGTTCTACCTCATGGAGCACGTCGACGGCGCCATCTATCGCGACGTCGCCGCTCTCGAGGCGATGGGTGCGGACTCCATGCGGCGGCTGACGCTGTCGCTCGTGGACACTCTTGCCGACCTGCATGCCCTCGACCCAGCCGCGATCGGGCTCGGTGACTTCGGCAAGCCGGAGGGCTTCAACGAGCGGCAGGTCCGCCGCTGGAAGAAGCAGCTGGACGCGTCGCGCAGCCGCGAGGTCGCCGGCATCGAGGAACTGCACGCCCGGCTGGCCGCGGACATCCCGGCGGGCGGGCCCGGCGCGGTGGTGCACGGCGACTACCGCCTCGACAACGTGCTCATCGGGGAGGCGCTGCAGGTCAACGCCGTACTGGACTGGGAGATGTCCACTCTGGGCGATCCGCTCAGCGACGTCGCCCTGATGCTGGTCTACGCGGGGCGTCCGCTGCTCACCAAGGACGGCACGGCCCGTACGCCACTGTCGGTGCCCGGGCACCCCGCGCTCACGGAGCTGGCGGACCACTATGCCAAGCGCTCCGGCCGGGACGTCTCGGACCTCCACTGGTATGTGGGCTTCGCCGCGTTCAAGCTCGCGGTGATCCTCGAGGGCGTGCACTACCGCTACGTTCAAGGACAGACGGTCGGTGAGGGCTTCGACACGGTCGGCGCCATGGTCGCACCGCTCGTCACCCAGGGACACGTGTCGCTGGACGGAACGCTGGAGGCAAACTGATGGACTTCGCGTTCGACGAGAAGACCGAGGACTACCGCAAGCGGCTGCTCTCCTTCATGGACGAGTACGTCTACCCCGCGGAGGACGGCTTCCACGAGGCTTCCGCGGGCGAGTGGTCGCCCCCGCCGGTCATCTCGCGGCTGAAGGCGCAGGCCAAGCTCGCCGGCCTGTGGAACCTGTTCCTGCCGGGCGAGCACGGCGCCGGCCTGACCAACCTCCAGTACGCGCCCCTGGCCGAGCTCACCGGCCGCAGCCCGTCCATCGCCCCGGCCGCCCTCAACTGTGCCGCCCCGGACACCGGCAACATGGAGGTCCTGGCCGAGTTCGGCAGCCCGGAGCAGCAGGAGCGCTGGCTGCGCCCGCTGCTCGACGGCACCATCCGCTCGGCGTTCGCGATGACCGAGCCGCAGGTCGCCTCCTCGGACGCGACCAACATCGGCACCCGGATCGAGCGCGACGGCGACGAGTACGTCATCACCGGCCGCAAGTTCTACATCTCCGGCGCGATGAACCCCGACTGCAAGATCTTCATCGTGATGGGCAAGACCGACCCGGACGCCGCCCGCCACGTGCAGCAGAGCATGGTGCTCGTGCCCCGGGACACCCCTGGCCTCACGATCCACCGCGGCATGACGGTCTTCGGCTACGACGACGGTGACCACGGTGGCCACGCCGAGCTGACCTTCGACGGCGTACGCGTACCGGCCGCCAACCTGATCGGCGAGGAAGGCTCCGGGTTCGCCATCTCCCAGGCCCGCCTCGGCCCGGGCCGGATCCACCACTGCATGCGGCTGATCGGCATGGCCGAACGGGCACTCGAGCTCATGTGCCGGCGGTCGCTGAGCCGTGTTCCGTTCGGCAAGCCGCTCGCCGAGCAGGGCGTGGTGCAGGAGTGGATCGCCGAGTCGCGCGTCCGCATCGAGCAGGCACGGCTGCTGGTGCTCAAGGCCGCCTGGCTGATGGACACCGTGGGCAACAAGGGAGCGCACACCGAGATCCAGGCGATCAAGATCATCGTGCCCGCCACGGCCGAGTGGATCATCGACAAGGCGATCCAGGCGCACGGGGCCGCCGGCGTCGGCCAGGACACCCCGCTGGCCCGGCTCTGGGCCGCCGCCCGTACCCTGCGCCTGGCCGACGGCCCGGACGAGGTGCACAAGCGCTCGCTGGCCCGCCGGGAGCTGAACCGCTACCGGACCGCGTGAATGCGGCCCGCCGCACCCACCCCGTCAAACCACCACCGGAGTTCTTGATGCCGGCTGCCTCACCACGTCCACCCCAGCGCATCGACGGCCGCACGGCCCGCTCGGAGCGCACCCGCGCCGCCATCGTCGAGGCGCACCTGACGCTGCTGCGCGACGGCGATCTGCGTCCCACCGCGGACCGCATCGCCAAGCAGGCGGGCGTCTCCCTGCGCGCCCTGTGGAGCCACTTCGCCGACATGGAGGCGCTCTTCGCGGCCAGCGGCAAGTTCACCCTCGAGCAGCGCGACGAGGCGCACGAGCCGATCCCCGCAGACCTGCCCCTCGAGCGCCGCATCGAGGCGTACTGCCACCAGCGCGCCCGCCTGCTGGAGATGATCGCGCCGGTGGCCAAGGCGTCGTCGCTCAAGGAGCCGTTCTCGCCGGCCCTGCAGGCGTACCGCCGCGCCCACATCGACCGGGTCCACGACGAGCTGCAGGCCCTCTTCGGCCGGGAGATCGGCGGCGACGAGCACCTGCTGAACGCCCTGACCGCCACCAGCATGTGGCCCACCTGGGGCACGCTGCGCGACGCCATGGACCTCGACCCCGAGGCGGCGCGCCTGGCCCTGACCAGGACGATCAAGGCCCTGCTGACGGCCCGCGACTGACCGCACGCCGGTCCGGGCCGCCCCGCGACCCGGACCGCCGGCGGCATCAGGCCACGGTGACCGCCTGGACCAGCGAGACGCCGAACAGCTCGGCCGGATCGGTCCACCAGTGGCGCAACGCGAACCCGGCCCGGGCCAGTTCCGCCTCCAGCCCGTCGCGCCGGAACTTCGCCGAGATCTCGGTGCGCATCTCCTCGCCCGCCGCGAAGTCGACCGTCAGGCCCAGCTCACGGATGTGGACCCGCTGCGCGCTGCCGGCCCGCAGCCGCATCTCGATCCACTCCCGCTCCGCGTCCCAGAGCGCCACGTGGGCGAACGCGTCGACATCGAAGTCCGCGGCCAGCCGCTGGTTGATGACGCGCAGCACGTTGCGGTTGAAGTCGGCCGTCACGCCGGCCGCGTCGTCGTACGCCGGCACGACGATCGCCGGGTCCTTGACGAGATCCGTGCCGAGCAGCAACCACTCGCCCTCGTGCAGCACCCCGCGCAACGCCGACAGGAACGTTGCGCGCTCGGCCGGGACGAGGTTGCCGATGGTCCCGCCGAGGAAAGCGACGACCCGGTTGTCGCCCTCCGGGATGTGCTGCAGGTGACGGGTCATGTCGCCGACCACCCCGCGGACGACCAGGCCGGGATAGTCCGCCGTGAGCCCGTACACCGCCTCCTCCAGGGCCGCTCCGGAGACGTCGAGGGGCACGAAGGCGCCCAGCGTGCCGCGGTGCAGCAGTGCGTCCAGCAACAGGCGCGTCTTCTCCGACGAGCCGGAACCGAGCTCGACCAGGGTCTTGGCCTCGGTGATGCGCGCGAACTCGGTGGCCCGCTCGGCCAGGATGGACCGCTCGGTACGCGTCGGGTAGTACTCGGGCAGCCGCGTGATCTTCTCGAACAGCTCACTGCCGCGGGCGTCGTAGAACCACTTCGGCGGCAACCACTTCGGGGTGGCGGTCAGGCCGGTGCGTACGTCGGCACGCAGCTCGCGGTCGATGTCGTCCTCGTCGAGGTGGATCTCGAGCATGGTCACGATCTCCCTAGCGGGGTGAGGTTGACGGTGGACGGGGTGGCGACGAGCAGGTGCCCCTCGGGCACGGCCTGCCAGGCGGCGCCGGGTTCCAGGGGTTCGGAGCTGACCAGCACGCCGTCGCGTGCGGTGCGGACGGACAGGGCGTGGCCCACCGTCGTGGCGACGATCCGCGCGCCGTCGGTGAGCAGCAGGTTCAGCCGGGAGCCGGGCGCGGCGGCCGCCACCTCCGCGACCACCTCGGCGACGGCTTCCGGTGCCGGCACCCCGGCGCGCAACCGGTCGCGGACCAGGGCCCAGAGCAGGGCCGCGTCGGTGGGCGCGTCCAGAGTGAGCAGCTCCTCAACCGGCAGCCGGTCGGCCACCTTGACCACCGAACCGGGCCAGCCCCGGACCACGCCGTTGTGGCTGAACAGCCACGGGCCCTCGGTGAAGGGCGCCGCTGCGGTCTCGGTCACCGGCATGCCGACGGTGGCGGAGCGTACGGCGGCCAGCACCGCCCCCGACGTCGTGGCGGCGGCGAGCGCCGGCAGGGCCGCATCCGACCACATCGGCATGGCGCTGCGGTAGCGGACGGGCTCGGTGGCGCCCGGCGGGAACCAGGCGACCCCGAAGCCGTCGGCGTTGATGGTGCCGCCGCCGCGCATGTCCCGCGGTGCCCACGCCTGCCGTACGAGCGCGTGCGGCGCGTCGAGGAGCAGCTCGGACAGTGCCACCGGGACGCCGAGGTAGGCCAGGTGCCGGCACATCAGCCGGCCTCCGGACCGGCGTCGCGGGCGCAGCGGAACCCACTGAAGATCTGCCGCCGGATCGGGTGGTCCCAGTTGCGGAAGGTGCCCCGGCACGCCGCCGCGTCGGTGCCGAACGAGCCGCCCCGCAGCACCTTGTAGTCGCCGCCGAAGAAGACCTGCGAGTACTCCGCGTACGGAAAGACCCGGAAGCCGGGATAGCCGTGGAAGCCGGAGGCCGTCCACTCCCAGACGTCGCCGATGAGCTGGTGCACGCCGAGCGGCGACGCGCCCTGCGGGTAGGCGCCGACCGGGGCCGGTGCGAGGTGACGCTGTCCGAGGTTGGCGTGCTCGGGTCCGGGCGGGTCGTCGCCCCACGGGTAGCGGCGGGAGCGTCCGGTGGCGGGGTCGTGGCGGGCCGCCTTCTCCCACTCGGCCTCGGTCGGCAGCCGCCGCCCGGCCCAGGCGGCGTACGCCTCGGCCTCGAAGTAGCAGACGTGCACGACCGGCTCGTCCGCCACGATCCGCGCGGTACGCCCGAACCGCGTGTACGCCCACCCGTCGCCGTCCCGCCGCCAGTGCATCGGTGCGGTCAGACCGGCGTCCTGCCGGTGCGCCCAGCCGCGCTCGCTCCACCAGCGCGGATCGTCGTAGCCCCCGGCCTCGATGAAGGCGGCGTACTCGGCGTTGGTGACGGGAGCCGCGTCGATGAAGAACGCCGGCACGTCGACGGTGTGCGCGGGCCGCTCGTTGTCCAGCGCCCACGGCTCGGTATCGGTGCCCATGGTGAACGGGCCGCCCGGAACGAGCACCTCGCCCGAGACCGGTACGCGGGCCGGCGGCGGCGCGGGCGCGTCCAGGACCGGTGCGCCGGCGCGCAGCTGGTGGGTGGCGAGCATCGTCTCGTCGTGCTGCTGCTCGTGCTGCACGATCATGCCGAACGCGAACCCGCCCGCGACCAGGGGACGGTCGTCGAGGCGTACGTGGTCCAGCACGTCCAGGGCCTTGTCGCGCACCTGTCCGGCGTACGCCCGGGCCTCGGCCGGATCGAGCAGCGGAAGGGCCGGACGGTCCCGCCGGGGGTGCTTGAAGGCGTCGTAGAGCTCGTCGATGTCGCGGCGCAGCGGCTCGCGGCCGCCGACGTCCCGGACGAGCCAGAGCTCCTCCTGGTTGCCGACGTGCGCGAGGTCCCAGACCAGCGGGGACATCAGCGGCGAGTGCTGGCGGACCAGGTCGGCATCGTCGACGGCGTCGGTGAGCAGGGCGGTACGCGCCCGGGCGCGGTCCAGTTCGGCGGCAACGGTCAGCCGCAGGTCATGGGTCATCGAAGCGGGTCCTTCCATCGTCGGGCGCGGCAAGCCGGCCCGGAGGTCACCGGATCAGGTCTTCGCTACGGGCGCCGGCGTGCTCGAGGCGCCGGCCGACGATGTCGCCCACCCGGTCGCGTACCGGCCGGGGCAGCCCGGTCCGGTCGAGGTGCCGGCAGGCGAGGTCGGCGAGGTCGGCCGCGCACGCCGCGACCACCGGATCGGCGAGGCCGTCCCGGGCGGCGGCCTGCCACCGGCCGGCCGCGGGACCGGCGAGGTCACGGGCGGCATCGGTGAGGGCGTCGTCGGACAGCAGCGTGCAGAGCACGGCGACCGGCGCTATCCACTCAGGACCGGGCTGCGCGTCGAGATAGCGCACCTCGAGGTAGCCGCGCGGCCGTACGGGCGGAAACAGCGTGCTGATGTGGTAGTCGAGGTCGTCCACCGTCGGCGGATCGGGCAGAGCTCCCCCGATCCAGTCGGCGAAGGTGACGCCGGCCGGTGCCTCCCAGTGGCCATGGGGCCGGCGCACGCACAGCAGCGGAGCGGCCAGCACGTAGCGGATCCAGCCGGCGACCGGGTCACCGCCGTCCGGCACGGGTCCGCTGCGCCGCCGGTCGATGCCGAGCCAGGCGGCCATCCGCCCGCTCGCCCAGCCGGTGTCGACGCCCGCGTGCATCCGCGAGGTCGCGAACAGGGCCAGCAACGGCGGCCCGACGTCGTGCGCCGCGGCCCACCGGGCGGGCATCCGCGCGGCGGTTCCCGCGTCGAGGCAGACCTGCAGGCCGGCCGTACTGCACATCATCGTGTGCCCGGACGACGTCCCGTCGCGGTCGAAGGCGTACTGCATCGCCGCGTACCGGGGGGTGTCGAGGATGCGTACCGGCGGCCGGTGCGGGTCGAGGCCGCACTCACCGAGGCCGATGCCGGAGCGGGCGAGAAGGTCGGCCAGATAGGCCTGATCGGCGGTGACCGCCGAGTGGAGCGAGGTCAGGGAGTCCGCCGGAGCGGAGGAGATCTCGACCTGACCCCCGGGTTCGAGGGTTACCGTGCCTCCCGACGGGAGGGGCACGGGCTCACGGTTGCCGAGGACGGCGGGTGCGTGCGGCCCGAGCGCGGGTCGCAACGCGGTGGCTCGCAGATGCGCCGTGGGAAGCCCGGCGCGGTGGGTGGTCCATTCCAGTTCGACGCCGACCCGGTGCGGTGGGCCGGTCTTGAAGCAGATGCCGGATATGTGTTCCGCGGCGTCGGAGACGTGCCGCAGAATCCTCCCCGTCGAATCCTCGTCACTACTTGTGGTAGTCACGGCTCTCCCTTGAGTGGCGATCCCTCGGAGACCATACACAGATGTTGCGACAAGCTGCCATCGACGTTGTCCGCGCCCGCCGCGAAACCCCAGGCTGCGCCAATGTCACTCATTTGAACAACGCCGGCGCCGCCCTGCCGCCCGCCGTGGTCACCGACACCGCCGTCGCGTATCTGCGTCGCGAGGCGGAGATCGGGGGCTACGAGGCCGCCGCCGAGGCGGCCGAGCGGGTCGAGGACGTCTACCGGTCGCTCGCGCGGCTGGTAGGCTGCGCCCCGGACGAGATCGCCGTGGTGGAGAACGCCACCCGCGCCTGGGACATGGCGTTCTACGGCTTCGCCTTCCGCCCGGGCGATCGCATCCTGACCACCCGCGCCGAGTACGCCAGCAACGTCATCGCCCTGCTGCAGGTGTCCCGCCGTACGGGCGCGGTTGTCGAGCTGGTGGACGACGACGAGCACGGCCAGATCGACGTCGCCGACCTCGCCCGGCGCCTCGACGACACGGTGAAGCTGGTCGCGTTGACGCACGTACCGACCTCCGGCGGGCTGGTGAACCCTGCGGCGGAGGTGGGCCGGCTGACCCGGGCCGCCGGCGTGCCGTTCCTGCTCGACGCCTGCCAGTCGGTCGGCCAGCTCCCGATCGACGTGGAACAGATCGGCTGCGACCTGCTGTCGGCGACCGGCCGCAAGTTCCTGCGGGCCCCGCGCGGCACCGGATTCCTGTACGCCCGCCGCGCCCTCGCCCAGCAGCTCGAGCCCCCGCTGCTGGACCTGCACTCCGCCAGCTGGCCGGCCCCCGACCGGTACGAGATCCGCCCCGACGCCCGGCGCTTCGAGAACTGGGAGACGAACTACGCCGCGAAGCTCGGCCTCGGCGCCGCCGCCGACTACGCCCTGTCCTGGGACGCCGAGGCGGTCACCGAGCGCATCACCGCGCTGGCGACCGGCCTGCGCGAGCGGCTCGCCGAGCGTCCCGGCGTCTCGGTGCACGACCGCGGCGCCCGGCTGGGCGGCATCGTCACGTTCACCGTCGCCGGCGTGGAAGCGGCGGAGGTTCAGCGCACGTTGCGAGCGGCGGGCATCAACACCAGCGTGAGCGCCGCTGACTACGCACAGTGGCACCTGCGCTCGCGCGGCCTGCCGGACGTCGTCCGCGCCTCGGTCCACTACTACAACACCGAGGAGGAGCTCGACCTGCTCTGCCGGCATCTGCCCACCGCCCGGTGAGGCCGCCCCCGGTGAGGCCGCGCAGCGTCCCCACGCTCCCGGTGAGGCCCGCTCAGCGGCGCCGGTGCACGCCACCGCGCGGGGTTCGCCCCCGGCGCCGCAAGGCCGCGACCCCGACCACCCCGACAGCCAGCGCGACGACCGGCACGGCCAGCTGGTAGGCCGGAATTCCACCGAGGCCGGAGTCGGCCGCGGGCGGTGGGGCAGCACCCGCTCCGCCGCCCGCCGACCGCTTGCCGCCTCCCGACTTCGATGCCGCGGCGCTCGGGGAAGCCTTGAGGTCCTTACCGACGACCGAGGTGATCCAGCGCGCGATCGTGTCGATCCGGCCGCCGAGGTCGGCGCCGGTGTGCGGGCAGGTCGGGCCGTGGCTCACCACCGCGACGACGACCGCCGAGCCGTCCGCCTCCTCGGAGAAGTACGGGCCGCCGGAGTCGTGCGGGCACGGGCTGGTGTCGGCCCGCGGTGCCGCACCGGCGAGGCCGATCACGTCCTGCTGCACCGACGTCACCCGGAACCGGCCGGTATGCAGCCGGCTCGGCTCCTGGGTCGCGGCGCCGTTCAGCAGCCCGAATCCGGTCAGCCGCAGCTTGTCGCCGACCCGGGGCCGGCTGCGGTTCAGCCGCAGCGGGGGGATGTCGGTGATGGGCCGGTCGAGCTCCGCGAGAGCGACGTCGGCGCTGTCGCTCTGCCGCACCGCGATCACCGTGGCGACATGCCCGGCGTCGCTGCGCAGGTCAGCGCGGCCGACCGTGGCGGTGGTCCGCCGGGCGACCGGCCGGGACACGTGGTTGTCGTGCTCGTCGCGGAAGCAGTGCCCCGCGGTGAGCACCCAGCGCGGCGAGATCAGGCCCCCGGAGCAGGAGCTGTCGCGCCGGCCGCCGTCTGCGGTCGGGATGCCGGACATGGTGAGCTTTACGGCGAACCGGTACTTGCCGTCGGCCACGCTCTCCCCGTTGGCGACCGCCTGGGCCGCCGTACCGGGGAGAACCGCCAGACCGCAGAGCACCAGGAGCGCCAGCACGAGGTTCGTCGGTTTCCTGTCCATCGTGCAGCGAAGATCACCCATAACGGTGATCGGTTGGAAGACCACTTCCTGCTCGAAAACGCGGTCAGCCGATGATCACGGGCAGTGTCAACGAGCGAGCGCCCGCCGGGGTTTCCCGCCGTGCGCGCCCCCTTGACGAAGAGCCGGGGCTGTGCGGATTGACCTGCGAAGACAGGCCGGGGTTACGGTCCCGAAGTCAGACATTTCGCCCGGATCCTCGCCTTGCGCAGCGTTGCGGAGGGAACCGGGCCGACCGAGGAGACGCACCTGTCCGCTAGCCCGCTGCGCCTGGCCGCCTGCGCCGGCGCCGTCGCCGTCCTGCTGATTCCCGTGCCCGCGTACGCGGCCCGGTCCGCCCCGGAGAAGGTGAGCGTCACGGCAGCAGAGAAGCTTCAACCGCGTGTGGTCACGCGCAAGATACCCAGGCTCACCCGGCGCCAGCTGGCCCTGCGCCACGCCCGGGCCCGGGTCCGGGTCGTCCGGTTCGCGCGCGCCCAGCGCGGCGACTGGTACGCGTACGGCGGCGCCGGCCCGTCGACATGGGACTGCTCGGGGCTGACCCGGGGCACGTACCGGGTCGTCGGCATCCGGCTGCCGCACTCGTCGGCGGCTCAGGCCCGGCGCGGGAAGCGGGTCACGCCGCGTACGGCCCGGGTCGGTGACCTGGTCGCCATGCGCGGCCACGTCGGCATCCTGGTCGGCCGATGGCGGATGGTGGACGCGCCGGGCACCGGGCGCCGCGTGACGGAACGCCTGATCTTCCGCACGCGGACGCTCCAGTTCCGCCGGCTCATCGGCTGACGGCTACAACACCACCACCGAGCGGGCGCCTTCGCCGCGTGCCATGCGCTCGAAGGCCGCCGGCACGCCGGCCAGCCCGATCCGGTCGGTGACGAGGTGGTCCAGGTTCAGCGCCCCGGACACCACCTCGCGGGCGAGCTGCGGCACCTCGGCGTCCGGGTCGGCCGACCCGTACACCGAGGCCCGCAGCGTCCGCGCCGACGAGAAGATGTCCAGCGCGCTGAGCTGCACCATGTCGTCGGCCCGGCCCATGCCCACGACCGTGACCTGCCCGCCGCGCCGGGTGGCCCGCCACGCCGCGCGGATCGTCCCCGCCCGGCCCACGCACTCGAACGCGTGGTCGGCGCCCCGGCCGGAAGTGCGCGACCGGATCTCCTTGGAGAGCGTCTCGCCGGACACCACGAAGTCCGTCGCCCCCGCCGCCTCGGCCAGGGCCTTCTTGCTCTCGGACACGTCCACCGCGATCACCGACGCGGCTCCGGCGGCCCGCGCGGCCGTCACGACCGACAGCCCGACGCCGCCCAGGCCGATCACGACCACCGAGTCCCCCGCGGCCACCTTCGCGGTGTTCCGCACCGCTCCGGTGCCGGTCAGCACCGCGCATCCGAGCAGCGCGGCGCTTTCCCACGGCAATTCCGACGGTACGGGGATGACAGCCCGTTCCGGCACCACCACCTGCTCCGCGAACGCGCCCAGCCCCAGCGTCACGTGCACCGGCGCCCCGTCGAGCGTGCTGCCGTTCTCCAGCGCCGCCACGTTCGCGGTCGAGCACAGCCACGGTTCGCCGTGGGTGCAGAACCAGCAGTCGCGGCACGGCGGGGACCAGTTGAGGGCGACGTGCGTACCCGGGGCGACGCGCGTGACGCCGGCACCGGCTTCGACCACCTCGCCGGCCGCCTCGTGGCCGAGGATCAGCGGGTACGGCGGGCTGAGCGTCCCGTTGACCATGGACAGGTCGGAGTGGCACACACCGGCCGCGCGGATGCGCACGCGGACCTGGCCGGGGCCGATCTCGGGAAGGTGGATCTCCTCGACCGCGGGCGTCGTGCCCGGGCCGCGCGCCACGAGGGCGCGGATGTATGCCGTCACTGCTGGATCGCCTTCGTCTGCTGGAATTCCTCGAGACCGTGCACGCCGAGCTCCCGGCCGATGCCCGACTGCTTGTACCCACCGAAGGGCGCCAGCGGGTTGAACGCGCCGCCGTTGACGTCGACCGCGCCCGTGCGCATCCGCCGTGCCACCGCCAGCGCCCGCTCCGGGCTGCCCCACACGCCACCGGCGAGCCCGTAGCGCGAGTTGTTGGCGATCCGCACCGCGTGGTCGTCGTCGTCGAACGGGATGATCGACAGCACCGGCCCGAAGATCTCCTCCTGGGCGAGCTCGCTGTCCGGGTCCACGTCCGCGAAGACGGTCGGCGCCACGAAATATCCCTTCTCGGGTACGGGCGCAGCACCCGCGACGAGCCGGGCGTCGGCGCGCTCGATGAAGCCGCGTACCCGCTCGCGCTGGGCCGCCGAGACCAGGGGCCCGAGCCGGGTCGCCTCGTCGAACGGGTCTCCCGTGACGAAGGCCTGGGCGACGGACCCGGCCAGCTCGACCGCCGTGTCGTAGTGGCTGCGGTGCACCAGCATGCGCGTCCACGCCGTACAGGTCTGACCGGAGTTGAGGAACGCGTTGCCCACGCCCACCTTCACCGCCTTGGTGACGTCCGCGTCCTCCAGGATCACGTTGGCGGACTTGCCGCCGAGCTCGAGCGCGACCCGGGCGATCCGGTCGGCCGCGGCGTGCGAGATCGCCCGGCCGGTGGCCGTGGAGCCGGTGAACGACACCATGTCGACGTCCGGGTGCCCGGCGATCGCGGCGCCGACCACCGGGCCGGTGCCGGGCACCAGGTTGAGCACGCCCTCCGGCAGCCCGGCCTCGTCCGCCGCGTCGAACAGCAGGTATGCGGTCAGCGGCGTCAGCTCGCTCGGCTTCAGCACCACGGTGCAGCCGGCGGCGAGGGCCGCGGCCACCTTGGCGACGACCTGGTGCAGTGGGTAGTTCCACGGCGTGATCGCCCCGACCACGCCCACCGGCTCGCGCACGACCAGCGAGTTGCCGATCGTCTCCTCGCGTACGGGCTGGGCCGCCAGGTCGGCGTACCCCCGGAGAACCGCGAGCGGCAGACCGGCCTGGACCGCCTTGGCGATCTTGATCGGCGTGCCGAGCTCGAGCCCGACGGTGCGGGCGATGTCCGCGGCGCGGGCCGACAGCGCCTCGTGCAGCTTGCCGAGCACGGCGCCGCGCTCGGCCATCGAGGTGGCCGCCCAGCCGTCGAAGGCGGCGCGGGCGGCGGCGACGGCCCGGTCCACGTCTCCGGCGGTCCCGGCCGGGACGTGCCCGAGGATCTCCTCGGTCGCCGGATTCTCCACCGCGATCGTCTCGTCCGACGACGGGGCGACCCACCGGCCGCCGATGTACAACCTGTCCCGGTTCATCGCAGCACTCCGTTCTTCATGGCCTCGAGGCCGGAGATCACGGTTTCCAAGCCGAGCTCGAACGCGCCTTCGTCGACGCTGCGGTGGTGCTCGGCGAGCAGGTGGGCGTCGCGGAGGTGGGGGTAACGCTCGGCGTACACCTGGGGGTCCTCGTCGAAGCCGAGGGCGAAGGAGCCCAGCGCCGCGCCGGTGACGAGGTAGCGCATCAGGGCGCCGATGTGGGTGGCCCGCGCGGGCGGCCAGCCCGCTCGGGTCAGGCCGCCGTACACGGTGTCGGCCATCGCGAGCGCGGCCGGCCGCCGGCCGGGGCCCGAGGCGAACAGCGGCACCATGTTCGGGTGCTGCAGCAGCACACCCCGATACGAGTACGCCCAGAGCCGCAGCGCGTCCTGCCACTCGTGCGTCGCGAAGAACGACACGTCGACCTGGGCGACCACCGCGTCGGCGACGGCGTCGAGGATCTCGTTCTTCGTGGGGAAGTGGTTGTAGAGCGACGGCCCGGCGACGCCCAGCTCGGTGGCGAGCCGGCGCACGGACACGGCCTCCAGCCCTTCGGCGTCCACCAGGGCCCCGGCCACCTCGACGATGCGCTCGCGGGTGAGCAGCGTTCCGCGGGGGCGGGCCATTTTGACGCTCCTGAACCTCTGGACTCCGGAAAACTTACACCGCTAGTTTTAGCACGTGGACTTTTCACTCAGCGACGAAGAGCGGGCGGTCCGCGACACCGCCCGACAGTTCATCACCCGCGAGGTCATGCCTCTCGAGCAGGAGGCGCTGCGGCGGGAACGCGCGCATCAGCCCGGGCTCGACCACAGCGAGCTGCGGGAGCTGCAACTGAAGGCCAAGAAGTTCGGCTTCTGGGGCCTGTCGACCCCGGAGGAGTACGGCGGGATGAACCTGCCGGCCGTCTTGCAGTCCCTGATCTGGACCGAGATCGGGCGTACCTTCGTCCAGTTCCGGTTCGGCGGCGAGGCGGACAACATCCTGTTCTACGCCAACGACGAGCAGAAGAAGGAATACCTGATCCCCACCATCGAGGGAGAACGGATCTCCTGCTTCGCGATCACCGAGCCCGGCGCCGGCTCGGACGCCGCGAACATCAAGCTCAGCGCGCGCCGCGACGGCGACGACTGGATCCTCAACGGCGAGAAGACCTTCATCACCAACGGCAACGACGCCGACTTCGTCATCGTCGTCGCGGTGACCGACCGCGAGAAGGGCGTCCGCGGCGGCGGCACCACCGCCTTCCTCGTCGACCGCTCGATGGGCTGGCGCTCCGAATTCATCCAGACCATGGGCGAGGGCGGCCCTGCGGCGCTGGTCTTCGAGGACGTCCGGGTGCCGCACCGCAACATCCTCGGCGAGGTCGGCCAGGGCTTCGAGCTGGGCATGATGTGGATCGGCAAGGGCCGCTACCTCATCCCGTCGAACGCCCTCGGCATCGCGGAGCGGGCGCTGAGCATGGCGATCGAGTACGCCAACACCCGCGAGACCTTCGGCCGCAAGATCGGCGACAACCAGGCCATCCAGTGGATGATCGCCGACTCCGAGGTGGAGCTGGAGGCGGCCCGCTGGCTCATCCTCAAAGCCGCCTGGACGGTGGACCAGGGCACGGACCCGCGGCACGCTTCCTCCATGGCGAAGCTGTACGGCGCGGCCATGGTCAACAACGTGGTGGACCGGGTGATGCAGGTCCACGGCGGCATGGGCTACACCCGCGAGCTCCCGATCGAACGCTGGTACCGGCAGGTGCGCCTGATGCGCATCTACGAAGGCACCGACGAGATGCAACGCCTCATCATCGCCCGCGATTTGCTGCGCGGGTACACCAAGATCGGAGGGCACTTGGCATGACCGACTGCACCGCAGCGAAGCAAGGGCCAGGAGGGCATGCCCGGGAGGTAAAGCCATGACCATGTTGTCGTTGGCCACCATCCTTGCCGAAGCGGCACGAAAGTATCCCGACAAGATCGCGGTGGTCGACGGCCCGACCCGGACGACATACCGAGACCTCTGGCAGCAGTCCCTCTCCTACGCGGCGGGTCTCCGCGAGCTCGGCGTCGCCCCGGACGACACCGTGGCGATAGCCGTTCCCAACCTCAGCGACTTCCCCCGGGTGTACTTCGGTGCCCTGGCGGCCGGCGCGCGCCTCGTCCCCGTGCACCTGCTGCTCACTGCCGACGAGATGGCGTACGTCCTGCGCGACAGCGGCACCGACGTACTGGTGGCGCACTCCAGCCAGCTGCAGACGGCGGCGGCCGCCGCGCAGAAGGCCGGCGTCAAGCTGGTCAGCGTCGGCCCGCTGCCCGACGGGCTGCCGGACGCACCGCAACGGCTGGAGGACGCCGCCGCCGCGGTGGCGCCGCTGCCGTCGTACGCGTCCCGCGAGGCCGAGGACGTCGCGGTGGTCTTCTACACCAGCGGCACCACCGGCGAACCGAAGGGCGCGCTGCTCACCCACCTCAACCTCGTCATGAACGCGACGGTCAACGTGATCGACGCCCACGACTGCCGGCCGGACGACGTGGTGATGGGCTGCCTGCCGCTGTTCCACACGTTCGGCCAGACCGTCGCCATGAACGGCACCTTCCGCCTCGGCGGAACGCTCGTGCTCCTGCCCCGGTTCTCCGGACAGGCGGCGCTCGACATGATGGTCCGCGAGGAGGTGACGGTCTTCCTCGGCGTACCGACGATGTACATCGCCCTGCTGGAAGCCGCCGCCAAGGCCGACAAGCTGCCCGAGCTGCGGCTCTGCTTCTCCGGCGGGGCGTCCCTGCCGGTGGCGGTGCTGGACAAGTTCAAGGAGATCTTCCACGCCACCATCTACGAGGGGTACGGCCTGTCCGAGACCTCACCGACCGCCACCACGAACCAGCCGGCGTTCGGCACCCGGCCCGGCACGATCGGCCACCCGGTCTGGGGCGTGGAGGTGGAGATCGCCCGCGCCGAGGTCGACGAGCGGATCGAGCTGCTACCCGCCGGCGAGCTGGGCGAGATCGTGATCCGCGGGCACAACGTCTTCGCCGGCTACCTCAACCGGCCGGAGGAGACCGCGCACGCACTGGTGGACGGCTGGTTCCGCAGCGGCGACCTGGGCACCAAGGACGCCGACGGCTTCATCACCATCGTCGACCGTAAGAAGGACCTGGTCATCCGGGGCGGCTTCAACGTCTATCCGCGCGAGGTCGAGGAGGTGCTGGCCCGCCATCCCGGCGTGGTGCAGGTCGCCGTGATCGGCGTGCCGGACGACGTGCACGGCGAGGAGATCTGCGCGGTGGTGGTCCCCGACCAGGGCGGTGTCGCCCCCGACGACCTGATCGAGTGGTCGAAGGAGCGCCTCGGCCGGCACAAGTACCCCCGCCAGGTCCGGATCGTGGAGGAGCTGCCGATGGGACCCAGTTTCAAGGTGCTGAAGCGGGAGCTACGCCGGACGTTCGGCGGCCAGTAACGCCGGCAGCTCTGCCACGATCGGCTCGTCGGCCGGCAGCCACGGCACGCTGTCCAGCTCGTCGACGGCGAGCCAGCGCATCGCCCTGTGTTCCAGCGCGCGCGGCACGTCGCCGTCCCGCAGCGTCACCTCGAAGACGCGCAGGACGGCGCGGCCGTGCGCCAGCGGCACGTCCGGTCCGACCCGGGCACCCACCTCCGCCCGTACGCCCAGCTCCTCCGCGCACTCGCGGGCCAGCGCCTGGGCGTCCGTCTCCCCCGGCTCGACCTTGCCGCCGGGGAATTCCCAGCGCCCGGCGACCTCCGGAGGCGCGGACCGCTGGCACGCCAGCACCCGGCCGGCCATGACGATCACGGCGGCAACGATCACTCTCGGTGACGAAGCGCTGCTGACGTGCTGTCCAAGGGCCATGAGCCAAGAGCGTGCCACAAAACTTATCCGTTCAGGTTGAACGATGCGTCCCGATCGTCACGAGAACACGGATATGTGGGCGTGGACATCGTTGACGGCGGAGACCAAACTGTGGGCACCGACCATGACGACATGGCGACAGTTTGGCCACAAGCCGGCAACGACGCCAGGGAGGTGCGGCCATGCGGGGCAGGAAACTACGGGGAAGTCGCCCCGATTACCTCAGCGACGCGCTCGCGGTGCTGGGCGGCTGGACGCGCGACGGCGTCCAGCTCAAACGCGTGCTCGCCTGCGACGACAGCCAGCACGCCGCCCTGACCGAGCGCATCAAGGTGGCTGCCGACACCCTGCGCCTGCGTCCGCGCATCCAGCGTACGAACGGTCACACGCAGATCCTCCTCGGCGCGTCGGACGGCGGCGCCATCACCGATGGTGAGGTCACCCTGGCGGCGCGGATCGAGGATGCGTACCGCACAGTGGTGGGCCCTCAGTAACCTTGGCGCCATGACGGCTCCGGTGTACGACAGCAAGGGTCAGTACCAGCAGGTCGTGTCCGGCCTGCTCGAGGGCGAGCAGGTCATCGCGGTCTACGACGCGGTCGGCGTGGGTACCGGCTTCATCGGCCTGACCGACCGCCGGGTGATCATCCAGGACAAGTCCTTCGTCGGCAAGCGCTTCGCGATCACCAGCATCCCGTATTCGAAGATCAGCAGCGTGAGCGTGGTCAGCAACAAGAGCTGGGCCGGCCAGTATTTCTCCACCGGGACCATCGCCATCACGGTCGGTCAGCACGTGTACGAGGTCGAGTTCCGCGGCTCCGAGAAGACCCACCACGTGCACAACGTGATCTTGCACTACGCGTCCTGACGCTCGAGTCCTCGAAGGTGCGCCGCCCTGCCCGGGCGGCGCACCTTTTTGTCTTCATAGACAAAAGTCCATGCCACGCATCGAAAAGTATGGACACCTGATCCAGAAGTGCTTAATGTTTCCTCACCGTTACAGCGCCATTACACCGCCGCCCGGCACTCCCGCAGGTCCTGGCCCTCCCCACGTCAGGAAAGGACGGATACCCATGTCCTCCAGATATCGACGCATGCCCAGATATCGATCGGTTTCCGCGGTGGCGGTGCTGGTCGCGGGCCTGCTCATCGCCGTCGAGGCCCCCGCGCGTGCCCACGACGTCAACCCCGACGACTACCAGCAGGTCACCCTCGCCAAGGGCGTGGAGGAGGTCGGCGAGCCCATGGCGCTGGCCGTACTCCCCGACCGGTCCGTGCTGCACACCGCCCGCAACGGGACCCTGCGACGCACCGACGCGAACGGCACCACCACCGTCATCGGCACGCTCGCCGTCTACAGCCACGACGAGGAAGGGCTGCAGGGCGTCGGCGTCGACCCGGGCTTCAGCACCAACCGCCAGATCTACCTGTACTACGCACCGCCGCTGTCCACGCCCTCCGGCGACGCTCCGGCCACCGGCTCGACCTGGGGCAACTGGCAGGGCGTCAACCGGCTGTCCCGCTACACGCTCAACGCCGACTTCACGCTCAACACCGGCAGCAAGGTCGACGTGCTGGACGTACCGGCCGACCGCGGGCTCTGCTGCCACGTCGGCGGCGACATCGACTTCGACGCGGCCGGCAACCTCTACCTCTCCACCGGCGACGACACCAACCCGTTCGACTCGGCCGGATACTCGCCGCTGGACGAGCGCACCGACCGCAACCCCGGCTACGACGCGCAGCGCAGCGCCGGCAACACCAACGACCTGCGGGGCAAGGTGCTGCGGATCAAGGTGAACGCCAACGGTACGTACTCCATCCCCAGCGGCAACCTCTTCGCGCCGGGCACCCCGAACACCCGGCCCGAGATCTACGCCATGGGCTTCCGCAACCCGTTCCGGATGAGCGTCGACAAGGCGACCGGCGTGGTCTACCTCGGCGACTACGGGCCGGACGCGGGCAGCACCGACCCCAACCGCGGGCCGGGCGGGCAGGTCGAGTTCAACCGGATCACCAGCCCCGGCAACTACGGATGGCCGTACTGCACCGGCTCGAACACGAGCACGGAGACCTACAACGAGTGGAACTTCGCCACCAACAGCACCGGGCCCAAGTACGACTGCGCCGGCGGGCCGACCAACAACTCGTTCCGCAACACCGGGCAGACCAAGCTGCCCCCGGCCCGCCCGGCCTGGATCAAGTACGGCGGCGACAGCGGCACCCCACCCGAGTTCGGCACCGGCTCCGAGTCCCCGATGGGCGGCCCGGTCTACCACTTCGACCCGAACCTGAACTCGCCCACGAAGTTCCCCGCCGACCTCGACGGCCACTTCTTCGCCGGTGAACTGGGCCGCGGCTGGATCAAGCCCATCCACGTCGGCGCCGACGGCTCGGTCGGCGAGATCTCCTCGTTCCCCTGGGCCGGCAAGCAGGTGATGGACATGGCGTTCGGGCCGGAAGGCTCGCTCTACGTCCTGGACTACGGCACCGGCTACTTCAACGGCGACGCCAACTCGGCGCTGTACCGCTTCGACTACCTGGCCGGCTCCAACCGGGCACCGACCGCTGTCGCGAGCGCCGACCGGACGTCGGGGCAGGCCCCGCTGACGGTCACCTTCTCGTCGGCGGGCTCGTCCGACCCCGAGCACGGCGCCCTGACGTACTCGTGGAACTTCGGCGACGGCAGCACCTCGACGGCGGCCAACCCGACCAAGACGTACCCGACCAACGGCAAGTACACCGCGACGCTGACCGTCCGCGACCCCGAGGGCCTGACGGGCACGGCGAGCGTCGCGGTCACGGTCGGCAACACCGCCCCGACGGTACGGATCAACAACCCACCCAACGGCTCGCTCTTCTCGTACGGCGACACGGTCCCGTTCTCCATCACGGTCACCGACCCGGAGGACACCTTCATCGACTGCGCCAAGGTGAAGATGACGTACGTCCTGGGCCACGACAGCCACGGCCACCAGATCACCTCGCAGAACGGCTGCACCGGCGCCATCACCATCCCGGTCGACGGTGAGCACGACTCGGCGGCGAACATCTTCGCGATCTTCGACGCCGAGTACACCGACGCCGGCGGGCTGACCACGCACACCCAGCACACCCTGCAGCCGCGGCACCGGCAGGCGGAGCACTACAAGGCCTCCTCCGGCGTCGACCCGATCACCAAGACGGAGGCCGAGGGCGGCAAGACGGTCGGCAACATCGACAACGGCGACTGGGTGTCGTTCGAGCCGTACCGGCTGGACAAGGCGACGTCGTTCACCGCCCGGGTCTCCTCCGGCGGGGCGGGCGGCACGCTGCAGGTACGTACCGGCTCGCCGACGGGCACGGTGCTCGGCTCAGCCACGGTCCCGGTGACCGGCGGCTGGGAGACGTTCACCGACGTGTCCGGCGCGATCAGCGGCGCACCGGCCGCGGCCGGCACCCTCTACCTGACCTTCTCCGGCGGCACCGGCGCGCTGTTCGACGTCGACGCGTTCACGTTCCACAGCGCCGGCCCGGTCCGCGGCCTCGCCGGCAAGTGCCTGGACGTGGCGGGGGCCGGCACCGCCGACGGCACGAAGATCCAGCTTTACACCTGCAACAACACCGCGGCCCAGACCTGGACGGTCACACCCGGCAGCACCATCAAGGCGCTCGGCAAGTGCCTGGACGTGGCCGGCGGCGCCACCGCCAACGGCACCAAGGTCCAGCTCTACACCTGCAACAACACCGCGGCCCAGACCTGGACGGCCCAGGCCGACGGCACGATCCGCAACCCACGGTCGGGGCGCTGCCTCGACGTGTCGGAGAACAACCCCGCCGACGGCCAGCAGATCCACATCTGGGACTGCATCGCCGGTGCGGCCAACCAGAAGTGGGTGCTCCCATGATCGGCAAACTGCTCGCGGCCCTGCTGCTGATACCCGCACCGGCGGCGCTCGCCGACGACCCGTACGACGTGCTGGTCTTCTCCCGGACAGCCGGCTTCCGGCACGACTCGATCGCGGCCGGCACCCAGGCCATCCGAGACCTGGGAGCGCAGAACGGCTTCTCGGTCACCGCGACCGAGGACCCGGCGGTCTTCACGCCCGGCGGACTGGCCGGCTACGAGGCGGTGGTCTTCCTCAACACCACCGGCGACGTGCTCGACGCCGCCCAGCAGACCGCCTTCGAGAACTACATCCGAGGCGGCGGCGGATACGTGGGCGTGCACGCCGCGGCCGACACCGAGTACGACTGGCCGTTCTACGGCGAGCTGGTCGGTGCCTGGTTCGCGTCGCACCCGGCCATCCAGCCGGCCACCGTCGTGGTCGAGGACCGGGCGCATGCCGCGACCGCCCACCTGCCGCAGCGCTGGAACCGTACGGACGAGTGGTACAACTACCGCACCAACCCCCGCTCGACCGCGCACGTGCTGGCCAGCCTGGACGAGAGCACGTACTCCGGCGGCGGCATGGGCGCCGACCACCCGCACGCCTGGTGCAAGACGCTCTCCGCCGGCCGCTCCTTCTACACCGGCGGCGGGCACACCCAGGAGTCGTACGCCGATCCCGCCTTCCGCGCGCACCTGCTCGGCGGCATCCGCTACGCGGCCCGGCAGACCAACGCCGACTGCCGCCCCGAAGTGGGCTACACCGCCCTTTACAACGGTTCGACGACCGGCTGGTCCCAGGCCGGCCCGGGCGGCTTCACCACCAGCGACGCGACACTGACCTCCACCGGCGGCATGGGCCTGTACTGGTACAGCGCCAAGCAGTTCACGAACTACTCGCTCAAGCTCGACTGGAAGCTCGCCGGCGACGACAACTCCGGCGTCTTCATCGGTTTCCCGCCGTCGACCGACCCCTGGTCGGCGGTGAACAACGGCTACGAGATCCAGATCGACGCCACGGACACCCCGGACCGCACCACCGGCGCGGTCTACACGTTCAAGTCCGCCGACCTCGCCGCCCGCGACGCCGCGCTGAACCCGCCCGGCGAGTGGAACACCTACGAGCTGCTCGTCGAGGGCGAGCACCTGCAGGTGTTCCTCAACGGCACGAAGATCAACGACTTCACCAACACCGACCCGGCCCGCTCGCTGGCCGGCCACATCGGCCTGCAGAACCACGGCGACGGCGACGACGCGTCGTTCCGCAACGTCCGGATCAAGGAGCTCGGCGGGAACCCGCCGCAGGAGCGCACCGGGCGCATCGCGGGCCTGGCCGGCAAGTGCCTCGACGTGGCGGGCGCCGGCACCGCCGACGGCACCAAGATCCAGCTCTACACCTGCAACAACACCGCTGCCCAGAACTGGACGGTCACGGCCGGCGGCACGCTCAAGGCACTCGGCAAGTGCCTGGACGTCGCCGGCGGCGGCCGGACCAACGGCACCAAGGTGCAGCTCTACACCTGCAACGGCACCGGGGCCCAGACCTGGTCCGCCCAGGCCGACGGCACGATCCGTAACCCGCAGTCGGGACGCTGCCTCGACGTGTCCGAGAACAACCCCGCCGACGGCCAGCAGATCCACATCTGGGACTGCATCGCCGGCGCCGCCAACCAGAGGTGGACGCTCCCCTGAATACGCCGCCGCCCCGCCGGTGTTCCGGCGGGGCGGCAGTTGCTCAGTACCAGCCGATCCACGGCCCCTGCGACGGCGCCGACTGGCGCATGAAGTGCTCGATCCCGTCCGGGCCGTACGCGCCGACCCAGATCCGGCCGTCGGTGAAGTAGCCGTTGTGCGGTGAGCCGTTCAAGATGCCGTGGAAGTTGTCCGTGCCGGACCAGCCGCCGGATGCGCGGGCGTCCTGCCACATGTGCAGCATCTCGTGGCTCGGGTTGATCCAGAACACCTCCAGGCGGCAGTCCGTGTTCCGGGCGGTCGACGGGTCGTAGAGCATCGCGACGCGCATGTTCACCCAGCCGCTCCACGTGCCGCCCGCACTGTTCTGCCAGCGGTGCCACAACTGGTCGCTGCCGCGCTTGAACTCCTCACGTCGGCCGTCGCAGTTGTTGATCCCCGCGATGCGGAACGTCTCCGTCGTGGTGATCTCGTACCGGAACGTCGGATTGGCCGGGGCGTTGGCGGCGCTTGCCGCCTCGACGTGGGTGACCATTCCGGCGGCGATCCCCAGCGCGATCATCGGCGCTGCCAACCGGCGTAGAAGCTTGGACATTCGTTCCTCCGCAAGAGGTTTGCGGGTGACCGCTCCGGTGGCGATTCCCCTGTGGGCTTCCACGTTCGTCGGCCGGAGACCTCGGGAACAGGCGGTTGGGCGGCGGTTGACCGGCGGCTTCCGCGCTCAGGGAAACTTCAGCACGCGGGTGGGCAGCGGCGTCTCGACGACCGAGCCGTCCGCTGCCCGCTTCAGCTCGTACCCCTGCGGTCCCTCCTTGTCGGCCACCACCTCGGCGAGCCGGGTGCCGCGGTAGACCAGCCCGGCGCCGTCGTCGGTGGCGTACCCGTCGGGCAGGGTGCCGTCGCCGATCAGCTCGTGCATCTTGGGCCGGCGCTGCTCCTCGGCGTCGTAGTGCACCCCGTTGCTGTACGGCAGCCAGCCCAGCCCATCGGTGAACCCGCGCAGCTGCAGCCCGAAGCTGTCGGTGCTGCCGCCGACGTGCCAGCAGATCGAGCCGGCCGAGACGCCGCCCAGCACGATGCCGGACTGCCACGCCTCGTACAGGATCTCGTCGAGGCCGTGGACGCGCCAGACCGCGCACAGGTTCGCGACGCTGCCGCCGTTCACCCAGATGACGTCCTGATCGAGCAGGTGCGCGCGGATGTCGTCGTGGTTGGGCATCGGGAACAGCTGCAGGTGCGACGTGCGGTACGTGGTCCGGGCGAAGGCGGCGTACGTCGCGCCGATCCAGTTCTCAGGGTCGCCGACGGCCTGGTGCAGGAAGCAGATCTTCGCCGTGGGGCCGGCGTCGGCCAGCTCGGCGGCGAAGTGGTGGATCGGACCCGGGCGCAGGTCGAAGATGCCGTACTTGCCGCGCTCGAAGCCGGCGCTGGTGGCGAGGATGGTGGGTTCGTCGGCCGTCATCGCGCCATCATGGCGCACGCGTCGGCGGTCTCAAGAACGAGGTCCACGGCCGTGTCCAGCGCCTCGGCGAGATGCAGCGGATCGCCGTCGATCCCGGCGAACAGCGCGTCGACCCGGTGGCGGAAGCGCTCGGGCGCGCCGGGCAGCTGAGCCGCGGAGGCCACCGCGCCCTTCTCGTTGGTCAGCCATCGTCCGGCGGCGCCGTGCAGGGCGTGGGCGCACAGCCCGGTGACCCGGAACAGGCAGCCGGCCACGTAGCTCGCGTCACCCCGCGACACCGCCTTGCGGGCCACCCCGATCAGGAAATCGGCCTCCCACAGACCGGAGATCACGGCGTCCCGCAGCGCCGGCGGGTACGGCCGGGTGCGCTCGTGCAGCGCGGCCAGCTCGCCCGACGGGTCGGCCAGGATCACACCGAGGGCCACTTCCGCGGCGTACGTGAAATCCGGGACGCCCAAAGGGTGACCGACCTGCGCATGGAAGGAGTAGCGACCCTGCCGGGCATCCTCCACGGCCCGGGCGACGCGGTCGAGATCGCGATAGATCCAGTCCACCGCGGCGCCGTCGACGGTGAGCCACCCGCCGCCGTCCACCCACGGCCCCCACTCGCCGGGGGCGGTGACGCTGGCAGCGGGTCCGCTCACCGCACGCGCGAGGGCGTTGAGGGCGTCGACGTCCAGCGGCGGCCGGTAGTAGAGCCCGAGGTCGGTGTCGGAGTCGGGCGTGTGGGTGCCGCGCGCCCGGCTACCGCCCAGCACCACGCCGACGATCCCGGGCACCTCCACCAGGCGCGTCGCCAGCTCCTGCAGTCGCGCATCGCTCACCGCCACGCCGTCATCCTCCCCGGTTACTGCTGCGGCGTGGGCTCCACCGTCGCCGGTACGTCCGGCTGAGTCTCGTCCTCGCACGGCAGCGTCAGGTCCAGCGCGTCCAGGTCGGCGGAGCTGAGCAGGCCCAGATGCTGGTCGAGGAGATTCTCCTCCTCGGGCTTGGTCTCGTCGCTGCACACCGCGCTGCGCCCCGCCGGGGTGCACTCGCGATCGACGCGCCCGCAGCCCGGCCCGTCGTGGTGGTGGCCCCCGTCGCCACGGCGGTTGCCGAAGGCGATCACCCGGTGGGTGGGCTCGCGCGTGACCGTTGAGTCGAGCAACCGCCGCGCGGTCTCCTTGGAGCCGGTGTAGGTCACCTCGTAGTGCAGTACCCGCTCGCCGGGCACCCCGCGGGTCTGCACCCGCTTGCTGCCGGGCGGCAGCGTCGGGTCCCGCACCAGCATCGTGCGGAACGGAATGGTCTGCGTCTCGGAGATGCGTTCGATGCGTACGGCGGGACCCGTGGTGGCAGCGGCGGCCGTCGTGGGCTTCGTCGTCGGCGCAGCGGTTGCGGCCGGAGCCTCGGTGCGGCGGGGGCCGCGGGTCGCCGTACGGTCCGCCTCCCCCGGCCCGGAGCGGTCCTCGTCGACGGGGAGCTGGGCCTCGTCCGCGGCCTCGGCGGGTACGGCGGAGGGCGGTGCCGCCACCTCGAGCGGCGCGGCGACCACCGCTTCCTGCTTGACGGCCGTGACCGGACGGGCCGGCGCGTCGTCGGTCAGCGCGGCCACTCCGCCTGCCGTCCCGGCGACCAGGGCGAGCACGCCCAGGCCGGCGGTGCTCATCCGGACGCCGAACGGGAGGCGCGCCCAGAATGACTTTCGCGGCATTTCGAGCAAATGCTGCCAGGAATCACTAGATGTCTGGTTTAGCACCCCAGCATTGTGCGGCCGTGCGCGCGCAGCGCCAGCGTCGCAGCCGCACCCGAAAGGATGACCGCGCCGGGACCGACGGGTATGCGACACCGCCCGACCCGCTGCGCGGGGATGCTCGGGGCCGCCCGGCACCACTTCCGAGAATGCTGGGACACGCCACGACACCTGGAGGCACGGTGCGCAGAACGGTCAGCATCCTCGCGGCGGCAACGGTGGCCCTGACCGGTTCGCTCGCGGCCGGCGGTCCCGCCTCGGCAGCAACTCCGTCACTGCGGTTCCACGGGACGCAGTACGACTCGCCCGGCGCCGACACCCGCAGCGCGGCGAGCCTCGACAACGAGTGGATCTCACTGGTCAACAGCGGCAGCCGGGCGGTGAACCTCAGCGGCTACACGATCCGCGACAAGGCCAATCACGTGTACACCTTCGGCAGCGTGTCGATCGCGGGCAACGGCGGCCGGCTCTGGCTGCACACCGGCAAGGGCACGGACACCACGAAGCACCGCTACTGGGGCAGCGGGAACTACGTGTGGAACAACGACGGCGACACGGCGTACCTGCGGAACGCGTCGGGCAAGCAGCTCGACAGCTGTTCGTGGACGTACAAGAAGGACCGTGCCTGGGTGGCCTGCTGAGGCGGCAGGCCACCCGGCGGCGCCTCAGGCGCCGGCGCGCAGCGGGGCGAGCGCGGTGCTCCAGGCGACGACCTGGTCCAGCACGGTGTTCAGCGCGCCGGCCTGGTGCTCGCCCGGCACGAACTGGCTGTAGTTGACGAAGTCGGTGGCGAGCGACAGCGTCACCGCGGCGCGGACGTCCGCCATCATCAGCTCTCCCGCGATCAGGCGCAGGGACTCGATCGCCCGGGCACCGCCGACCGAGCCGTACCCGACGAAGCCGACCGCCTTGTTGTTCCACTCGGCGAACAGGAAGTCGATCGCATTCTTCAGCGCACCCGAGGTCGCGTGGTTGTACTCGGGCGTCACCATCACGAATCCGTCGAAGGACGCGATCTTGGCAGCCCACTCCCGCGTGTGCGGCTGGCTGTACTGCCCCAGCGACGGCGGGACCGCCTCGTCGAGGTGCGGCAGCTTGCAGTCGAGGAGGTCGACGAGCTCGAACTCCGCGTCGCTGCGCTGCTGCGCCTGCGCCAGCACCCACTTGGCGACGGCTTCGCCGTTGCGGCCGGGGCGGGTGCTGCCGAGGATGATTCCGATCTTGGTCATGGGTCGGGACTCCGTCGTGTCGACTGATGATTGCTTCGTCAAGCAAATACCCATCGTCGCGCGACTGTCAAGGTCGTACGATCAAAGTCATGCCCGCCGAGTCCGCGCCTCAGCCCCTCAGCCAGGAGGAAGAGGCCGTCATGCGGGCGCTCGGCCGGATCATGCGGATGCTCCCCCGGATGCTCGACACGGACCTCGAACGCGACCAGCGGATGTCCCTGAGCGAGTATTCGGTGCTGCGCCACCTCTCGGAGACGCCCTGCCGGGTCATGCGGATGAGCGAGCTCGCCGCCGCCGCGGACATGTCCCTGAGCGGCATGACCCGCCTCGTCGCCCGGCTCGAGTCGCTGGGCTACCTGGAGCGGATCCGCTGCGAGAACGACGGGCGAGGCGCCAACGCCGTCCTGACCGATGCGGGGCTCGCCCGCCTGCGGGACGCCTGGCCCAGCCATCTCGCGAGCGTGCGCCGCCACATCTTCGACCACCTCGGCGAGCTCGACCTCAACCGGCTCGCCGCCGCGCTCACCGCGATGACCAGCGACGCCGCGTCCCCGTGCGACAGTGCGAACTGTGCCGAATGACAGCCAGCCCACCTTCACGTCCCGCAGCACGGTCGTCCGTCGCTTCCTGCACCCGGACGGCCGCATAGCCGCCGCCCAGGCCGCCTTCGTCGTCGCCGACGACGAGCGCGGGTTGTTCCTGTGGAGCGACATCGGCTCGGCCACGATGCGCCGCACCGATCTCACGGGTACGCCGACCCGCCACCTCCCCGTGGCCCAGGAGCTGGCGATGCCGACGATGCTGTCCCCTTCCGTACGCGAGACCTTCAAGTCCCTGCTGCTCCTGCCCCCGTCGGCCGGCTCCGCGATCTCGTGGAGCTGGCTGGCGGACGGCACCTTCGCGGGCTGGTACGTCAACCTCGAGTCGCCCGCCCGCCGCTGGAGCGGCGGCACCGACTCCCAGGACCGGACGCTCGACCTGCTCGTGACCGCCGACCGCCAGTGGTTCTGGAAGGACGAGGACGACTTCGCCGCCGCCCATCCCGGACCCGAGGGGGACGAGATCCGCGCCGAAGGTGAGCGGATCATCAAGCTGGTGGCCGCCGCGGAGTTCCCGTTCGACGGCTCCTGGCTGGATTTCACCTGTGACTGGGGACCGGCGCCGCTGCCGGCCTGCTGGGACGTACCGGCTTGACGTATTCCCTTATGGGTATACGATTGGCGCCATGGCACGAGCGGCGACGACGACGGACGCCTTCAACGCGGTGGCGGAGCCCCGGCGGCGGCAGATCCTCGACCTTCTCGCCCAGGGTGAACGCCCGGTCGGCGACCTCGTCGAGCTGCTGGGCCTGACCCAGCCCCAGGTCTCCAAGCACCTGCGCGTCCTGCGCGAGGTCGACCTCGTGCACGTCCGCGACGACGGCCGCCGGCGGCTCTACCGGCTCAACGCCGAACCGTTGAAGCCCATCCACGACTGGCTCCGCAAGTACGAGCAGTCCTGGAACGCACGGCTCGACCTCATGGACGACGTTCTCGAGGAACTCAAGGAAGCGGAGGCACGCGATGACGGCCACGACTAAGGGCACGGCGAAGGTCACCCTCCCCACCGACACCCAGATCCTCATCACCCGCGAGTTCAACGCGCCGGCCCGGCTGGTGTGGAAGGCGTTCACCACCCCCGAGCTGATCAAGCGCTGGTGGAGCGGGGAGCGGGGCACCGTCACCAGCGTCGAGGTCGACCTCCGCGTCGGCGGCCGGTGGCGGTACGTGATGGAGGCGGGCGGCGGCTTCGAGGTGGCGTTCCACGGCGAGTACCGCGCGATCCAGGAGCCGGAGCGGCTGGTCAACACGGAGGCGTACGAGGGCATCCCGGACCCCGACGGCAACGCGGCCCTGGTGACGACCACGTTCACCGAGAAGGACGGCCGCACCCGCATGGAGATGCTCAGCGAGCACGTCGACCGGGCCGGCCGGGACGCCGTCATCGCCTCCGGCATGGAGGGCGGCATGCAGGAGTCCATGGACGCGCTCGAGCGGGTCGCCGTCTCACTCCCCTGACGCGTACGGCAGAACCGGCGGCCCGGACCACGTCGAGAAGATGAGGTACGTGTGCACCCGCCCGACCTCCCGCCGCGCGGTGAACTCGTCGAGCACCAGCCGCTGCAGGTCGGCACTGCTGCCGCAGGCGACGTGCACCACGAAGTCGTCCGCACCGGTCACGTGGTGCAGGGCCCGGGTCTCCGGCAGGGACAGCACGTGCGCCACGAAGGGATCGACCACGCCCCGGGCGTGCGGCTGCACCTGCACCATGAGCAGCGCCTCCACGTCCCGCCCGACCGCGGCCGGATCGACCTGCGCCGCGTAGCCGGTGATCACGCCGGCCCGGCGCAGCCTCGCCACCCGGTCCAGGCAGGTCGACGGCGCGACACCGACCGCCGCGGCCAGGTCCTTGTTCGGCATCCGGCCGTCGTTCTGCAGGAGGCGCAGAATCGCGACGTCAACCGGATCGAACTGCAGATCAGCGCCCATGGTCCGAACATTATTCGGAGAATCTCCCACCGCGCCGCCGCCCGGCCGAAACTCCTACCCATGGAGCTTGCCACCCGGGCGGTGCACGCGGGGCGCGACGACCTGGTCGCGCTGGGGCTGCACGCCGTACCCCTGGACCTGTCCACCACCTACCCCGCGCGCGACACCCAAGCCGAGGCGGTCCGGCTCGAGACGCTCGCCACCGGCGAGCGCATTCCCGGTCCTCCGGTCTACGGCCGGGTGGGCAACCCCACCGTGGACCGCTTCGAGCAGGCGCTGGCCCAGCTCGAGGGCTGCGACGACGGCGTGGCCTTCGCCAGCGGAATGGCGGCGCTGACCGCCTGCCTGCTCGCGGTCGCCGCGGCCGGCAAGCCCCACGTGGTCGCCGTCCGCCCGCTCTACGGCACCACGGACCACCTGCTCGCCTCCGGCCTGCTCGGCACGTCGGTGACCTGGGCAACCCCGGATACGGTACGCGCGGCGCTGCGCCGCGACACCGGCCTGGTCATCGTCGAGACCCCCGCCAACCCGACGCTCGCCACGGTCGACCTGCGTGCACTCGCGGACGCCTGCGGTGACGTACCGCTGCTGGTGGACAACACGTTCGCCACGCCGGTGCTGCAGCGGCCCGCCGAGTCGGGCGCCACCATCGTGCTGCACAGCGCCACGAAGTTCCTCGGGGGCCACGGCGACGTGCTGGGCGGGGTGGTGGCCACGACCGAGGACTTCGCGCGGCGGCTGCGCCAGATCCGCTTCGCGACCGGCGCCATGCTCCACCCGCTGGCCGGCTACCTGCTGCTGCGGGGGTTGTCGACTCTTCCCGTACGGATGAAGGCGTCCTCGCAAACGGCCGCGACCCTGGCCACCCGGCTCGCCACGCACCCCGCCGTCTCGAAGGTGCACTACCCCGGCATGGGTGCCCTGGTCGCCTTCGAGGTCACCGGCGACCCGCGCGAGGTGGTCGCCGCGGTCCGCCTGATCACCCCGGCGGTCAGCCTCGGCAGCGTCGACAGCCTGATCCAGCACCCGGCCTCCCTCACCCACGGCGTGATCGACGCCGAGTCCCGGGCCGACGGCGGCATCAGCGACCGGCTGCTGCGCCTCTCCGTCGGCCTCGAGGATGTGGACGACCTGTGGACGGACCTCTCGAAGGCGCTTGCGATCATCGAGGGGTGACCGCCGACCGTGCCGCCCGGATCGCCTCCGAGATCTTCGCCCCGGCGGTCCTGGTCGCCGGCCTGATGCTGGTGGTCGGCTGGCACGCCGGCGCCGCGCCGGGCGTCTCCCGCTGGTGGGGACTGCCCGGCGCCCTGTTCGCGGCGGGCATCCCGCTCGCGTACGTCCTCCGCGGCGTCCGCACCGGCCGGCTGACCGATCACCACATCCCGGAACGCGAGCACCGCAGGGGCCCACTGTTGTTCGGCATCGCCTCGGTGGCCGCCGGCCTGCTGGCCCTGATCGTCCTCGGCGCCCCTCGTGAGGTGACCGCGCTGCTGGCGGCGGGCGGCACCGGGCTGCTGGTGTTCACCGCGGTGACGCACTGGTGGAAGATGTCGATCCACGCCGGCGTGGCGGCCGGCACCGCCGCCACCCTCACCGCGCTCTACGGCCCGGCCGCCCTGCTCTGCCTGCCGCTGGTGCTGGTGGCGTGCTGGGCCCGGATCCGGCTGGCGGCGCACACCCCGGCCCAGGTCGTCGCCGGGGCGCTCGTCGGTGCGGTGATCGCGGCGACGGTCTTCCCCGCCCTGCGAACCTGAGCCTTTCAGCCGAACCGGAGTGTCGTCGCCTCCGTCTACTGTGGCGCCCATGGTGAAAGGCTCTCGCGCTTGCTCCTGGGCAGCGGTGATCGCGCTGCTGGTCGTGCTCGCCCCGCTGCCCGCGGCCGCCGCGGCGACCTATTCCGTCAAGCTGAGCATCAGCGCGAGCGCCAAGCTGTCCAACCGTTTCCTGTACGTGTGGAACCGCAGCACCTGGCAATACCACGTGGTCCAGGGCGACGGTGACAGCACCACGGGTTCGGTATCGCTGCCACCCGGTGACTACCTGGCCGTGGCCCGCTACGGCTACTACCGGCAGCGCAACTATCTACTCGTGCGCACCTTCAAGGTGAGCACCGCCGGGCTGACCGTCACGCTCGACGAGCGGGCCGCCAAGGAGACCGGCATCACCGCCGACGACACCACCGCCAAGCGGGCGAACGCGGCCGCCTGGCTCACCGTGCCGGGCGGCGACACGGTGGGCTTCACCGGTGGCGGGCCTGCGAAGAATTACGTGACGCCCTTCAGCGTCACCGGCGTCTCGCTGCGGCTGCACGAGCTGCTCGCCGAGTCCGGGGCGTCGACGGCCGTGCCCAGCCCGTACCGTTACGACCTCTACAAGGTCTTCACCACGACGGTGCCCTCGACGCCGGTCGTCAAAGTGACCACCGCCCAGCTGGCCAAGACGGTGACCAGCCTGCGCGCGCAGGGCGTCACCACGCTCGGCGCGCTCGGCTCCGCGGTCAAGGGCGGGTGGAGCGGTTCCTATCTGGAGTCACCCGTGCGCCTGCCCGGCGCCGTCACCGAATACGTAACGCCCGGGCTCGCCCTGCATCGCCGGCTCACGTACGGGTCCGCGGAGAGCTACCTCACGCTGCCCGACCGCACCCTCTCGGCCGGCACCACCGCAGGCACCACCGTCGGCGCCGGACCGTTCGCACCCGGCCACGGCGCTTCCGCCCGCGCCGGCGACACCGTGCGCGTCGACGAGCCCGCCGCGTGGGGCGACGCCGCCGGAAACCCGGGATACGACGCCCGGAGCTCGGAACGCCACGAGGCCTCTCTCGACGGCGACGTGGTCCGGCTCGACCAGACCCTCACCCGCAAGGTCGCCTGGTCGCAGCTCTCCACGACGGTACGCAGCGAGTGGACGGCCACCGCCCCCGGCGACGGGCCGCTGCCCCTGATTGACGCCCGCCTGACCGTCTCGGGCCTCGACGCCACCAACCGTGCTGCCACGACCGTGCAGCTCAGCGCAGCGGCGCAGACCCGCGGCGGCGCAGCGGCCTCGGTAACCCGCATCGAATACTCGACCGACGACGGGCACACCTGGACCACGCTGGACGGTGCGGGCCTGACCGTGCCGCCCTCGGCCGCGTTCGTCTCACTGCGGCTCACCGCCGGCAACGAGCAGGGCGGGAGCTTGCGGCGTACCGTCATCCGGGCCTTCGCCGGACCGGCGAGCCCGCCCGACGAGACCGCGGGAGCAACGAAGATCACCAACGTCGTGGTCAACGGCGGCAAGGACCTGGCCTTCGGCACCTCGGGCAGCACATCCTTCACGACGACGTTCACGGCGACCGACCCCTCCGGCATCGCCGACGGCGACGCGTACCTGTACCACGGCTCCTACCAGGCACCGGACGGCCTGATCCTGGCCGCCGGGCCGGCCGACTGCGTCAAGTCCAGCGACGCCACCTCGGTGTGCACCGCGCGCTTCACCATGGACGTGCGCGTGGACGCGGCGAAGAACGCACTGTCGGGCGCCTGGAAGGTCGCCGCCTGGGCCCACGCCGCCGACGGTACCGGCTTCACCGACCGTCACGCGGCGGGAGCGGTCGGCCTCAAACGCACCACCAAGCTGACGGCCGACGCCACTCCGGAGCCGGTGAAGAAGGGCAAGACCATCACGATCACGGGCACGCTCACCCGGGCGGGTTGGGAGACGTGGACCTACCAGGGGTACGCCGGCCGCACGATCACCCTGCAGTACCTGAAGGCGAACACCACCACGTGGAAGACGGTCAAGACGGCCAAGACCGACCCGAACGGCAAGCTCAAGACCACCGTGACGGCATCGGCCGACGGCTCGTACCGGTGGACGTGGGCGGGCGACACCACCTCGACCGCGGCGACCAGCGGAGCTGACTACATCGACGTGAGGTAGACCGTGATCCCTACCGTCGGGACATGGACACCTACGTACGAGCCGTCGGAGCCGCGGCCCTGCAAGGACTACTGACCGGCGTCTGGGTGGCGGCCGGGGAGCTGCCACCGGCCAAACGCAGACTGAGCCGCGCCGGCGCGGTGATCACGCTCTCCGCGGTGGCCTCGATCGGCGACCGGACCTTCCCCGACGAGGCTCGCGCCGTTCCACCCCAGCCCCGCGACCTGTCGCCCGACCCGCGGGCGCTGGGCGGCGGGGCCGGCGAGGCGCCGCCGCGGCCGATCAGTAAGGCGCGTCTTGCTGCTACCGGGGTGGGGGTCGCCGTCTCCGTGGCCACGATGATCGGCGGGCGGCGGCTGCAGAAGCGGTGGCTGGCCGCCTTGGCGCGCGACGGGCATGCGCACCCGCACCGGGCGCTCGGCCTGCGACTGGGTCTCATCTCCTTCGCGGGCACCCTCCCGCGGCAGCTCATCCGGGTGCACGAAGCCCGTTGACCTGCACCCCGGTTGAGGTTCTAGGTTGCAGCGGTGACCGGAATCCTGCAGCGCCCGTACGCTTTGACCACGATCGGCGCCTGGAGTCTCGTCTTTCTCGCCGCGTTCGAGGCGATCGCCGTCACCACGATCATGCCGGAGGTCACCGCCGACCTGCACGGGCGCGGCCTCTACGCACTCGCGTTCTCGTCCGTGATGGCCGCCGCCGTCGTGGGCATGGTGGCCTTCGGCTCGTGGGCGGATCGGCGCGGGCCCGCCGTACCGTTGCTCGTCGCGATCCTGCTCTTCGCGGCCGGCCTGACGGTCGCGGGCACGGCCACGACGATGCCGGTGTTCGCCGCGGGGCGTTTCCTGCAAGGACTGGGGGCCGGCGGTGAGACCGTCGCCCTGTACGTGCTGATCGCCCTCGTCTTCCCCGCCGACCTGCACATCAAGATCTTCGGCGCCTTCGCGTCCGCGTGGGTGCTGCCGTCGATGGTCGGCCCGTTCGCGGCGGGGCTGGTGGCCGACGCTTTGAGCTGGCACTGGGTCTTCCTGGGCGTGGTGCTGCTCGTGGCGCTGGCCACCTCCTTGATGCTGCCGGCGTTGCGCGGCCGGGACCGTGCCCGGCCGGACCGCGTCCGGGCCTCCGCGGACGACGTCCGCCGGGTCGGCCGAGCCGCCGTCGTCGCGGTCGCCGCGGTGGCGCTGAGCTCCCTCGGCGACCTCGGCGGCAGCCTCGCGTGGCTGCTCGCAGCGGCGGCCCTCGCCGTGATCGGGGTTGCGCTGCGGGGGCTCGTACCCGTGGGCACGTACCGGATCCGTCCGGGCCTGCCGGCAGCGGTCGCTCTCTGCGCGACCGCCGGCGGGGTTTTCTTCGGTACGGAGGTCTACCTGCCCCTGCTGCTGCACGACCGGTACGGCCTGCCGACCTGGCTGTCCGGCATCACACTGACCACGGGCGCGCTGGCATGGGCGCTGGGGTCGGCGACGCAGGCACGGATGGGCGATCGGGCGGATCCCGGCCTGTGGCTGCGAATCGGCGCGGCCCTGCTCACCGGCGGCGCCGCGACCGAGCTCGTGACGGCCTGGCTGCATCTGCACCCGGCGATGGCGGCGCTGGGCTGGTTCGCCGCGGGCGCGGGAATGGGTACGTTGTATCCCCGGATCAGCACCCTCGTGCTGGCCGCTTCGGCGCCGGGCGAGCAGGGCTTCAACACGGCGGCGAAGAGCATCACGGACGCCGTCGGCGGCAGCGGCTCGCTGGCGGTGGCCGGGCTGCTGTTCGGGGTGGTGCCGTTCCTCGGCCCGTTCACGTTCACCACCGTCCTGGGTGTCCTGACGATGCTGATAGCGGCACGGGTGGCAGTGCCACAACCTGTTCCCGCCTGAAGCGGCCGCCGACGACGGACGTCGATGAATGGCACGCTCGGTCGATAGCTCGATAACGCACCGCGACGGTAACCTGCGTCGATGGTGCCCGGCTCCTACCGACCACTGCGCACGGTCCACCTCGTCTGGCACTCCGCGTGCCCCGACGGCGTGCCGCTGGGCAGGGCCCTGTTCACGGCGTTGTTCGAGGATCCGGACGATCTGACCACCCACGGCATGCGCATTCCCGTACGGCTGTGGACGGGCGACCCGGAGCCACCACCGGTCCCGGACCTCTCCAAGGCGGAACGCTCGTTCGTCGTCGTCCTCGTCGACCGGCACTTTCTGATCACTCCGGGATGGCGGGACCACCTTGCGGACCTGACAGAAGCATGTGCCGACGGCGGACACGTGCTCGTGCCGGTCGCGCTCACGAAGGCGGCGTTCGGCATGCCCGACCCGGTGGCCCAGCTCAATTGGATCCGGGCGGTCACCGTGAAGAAGGACGTGCGGGCCACGTTCATCCTCAACCGGCTCGTCCACGAGATGTACCGGGACCTGACCGACACCCCGCTGCGGGTCTTTCTGAGCCACGCCAAGCTGGACGGGCTTTCGCAGGCGAGGGAGATCCGGGACTTCCTCAACGACGGCACCGGCGTGGACAACTGGTTCGACGCGCAGGACCTGCCGCCGGGCAGCCGCTGGGAAAAGATCATCGAGAACACCGCTGCCAACGGCAACCTGATGGTGGTGGTCCGCAGCGACGCGTACGCGACCCGCGAGTGGTGCCGCATCGAGGTGCTGGAGGCGAAGCGCGCCGGCTCACCCGTGGTGGTGGTCGACGCGCTGCACGCCGAGGAGCGGCGGTCGTTCCCGTACCTGGGCAACGGCCCCGTCGTGCGCTGGGAGGCCAGATCCTCCACGAGGTTGGAGCGCCTGCTCACGGTGCTCGTCCTGGAGGCGCTGCGCTACGAGTATTTCCCCAGGCGCGTCGACCAGCTGTGCGAGCTGCACGCCTGCGGCAGCCCGCAGAACACGACGGCCCGGCCGCCGGAGCTGCTGACGCTCCTCGAGAAGAAGGGCGGCACCCTGGTATATCCCGACCCACCGCTGGGCGTCGAGGAGATGGACCTGCTCGGTCTGATGGCGCCCGGGGTACGACCGATCACCCCTACCCAGCTGCTCGCCGAGGCCTGACATGAACGACAACGACGGCCGGCTCACCGGCATGCTCGTCGGGCTCTCGGTCTCCGACAGCCCGGATCTCACCGCCCGCGGACTGCACAAGATGCACCTGGAGCACGCCTTCATCGAATTGGCGCGGCAACTGCTCGCCACGGGCGCCAACATTGCCTACGGGGGCGACCTGCGCGGCGGGGGATTCACCGAACGCCTGATGGACCTCCTGCACACGTACGGCAAGAAGAACCGCCCCCACAAGGACCGGGTGCGGGAATACCTCGCCTGGCCGCTGCGCGCCGAGGCTCTCACCAAGAAGGAGCAGGAGCAACTGAGCTGGCTCGAGAACGTCGTCACGGTGAAGCGGATGGCAGAGCCGCCCGAGCTTCCCGCTCCGGTGCCCGCAAAGCTCCGCAAGAGAATCGCCGACGCGCGGGCCTTCTCCGCCATGCGGGAGTGCATGGCAGCCGACATAGACGCGCGGATCGTGCTCGGCGGCCCGGTCAGCGGATTCAAGGGGCGATATCCCGGCGTTGCCGAGGAGGCGCTGCTGACCGCTGCGGCCGGAAAGCCGGTCTACATCATCGGTGGCTTCGGCGGCTGCGCGAAGGCCCTGGCGAACCTGGTGCGCGGCGATGAAGCGGCGGACCTGACGCTGGATACGCTGCGCTGCCGGGACGCCGGCTATGCGGAGCTGCTCCCGTACCTCGAAATGGACGAGACCTTCACCGCCCCGCTGGCCGGTCGCGGTCCGGAGGGCTTGGACAACGGCCTGTCAGGGCCGGAGAACGAGGCGCTCTTCGAGTCCGCCGACATCGACGAAGTGGTCGCCCTGATGCTGCGCGGCCTGCGGAACGTGCAGCCCCGGCTCAGAGGAAGGCCTCCGGGTCGAAACTGTCGACCGGCATGATCCGCACGCGGGGAAGAACGCTGGTGAAGCAGTGCGCGTCCGCCTCGAGGTCGAAGAGCGTCAGGCCGTCGTCCACCAGGTTGGCGAAGCCGGCGTTGAAGAACTCGGGGAAACCGACGACGCCCACCCGCCGGTCCTCGTCGCCCAGCAGCCGGCCCAGATGCGGCAGGAAATCCCCGTCGTGGCTGGCCAGCAGCACATCACCCCGCCGCCGACCGATCGCGTCGAGCGTGCGCTGGATCCCGATGTCGACCACCTTCTGCCCGGGCGCGCCCGACAGCGGGATGGGCCGGTAGTCCATCGACTGCAAGGCCCGGATGAAAGGCGTCGGCAGCTGCCCCGACGAAGCGTTGAGAAAGAACAACGCCTTGACCGGCTGCCCCCACTCCTCCGTGGCGAACGACCGCAGCCGCTCCCACCGCGGCCGCTCGTCGGAGTTGGGCCGGCGCTCCAGGATCTGCTGACCCAGGGTCGAATCGATGTTCTCGCCGTCGATGATCAGATAGGTGACGGCATCGCTCGGGTCGCCCATGGTCGCACCTCAGCCTCTCCAGGTCGTTGCGAGCAGGCTATCCAGGGGACCTCCGGCGGCCCGGAGGGCCCCTGGACCGCGCGTTCGATCAGGAATTCTCGGCCGCGGCGGCCCTGCGCCGCCGGCGGGCGTCGGAGACGGCGAAAACGCCACCGGTGAATGCGCAGATCAGCGCCGCCAGGGCCCACGCGCTGACATCCCAGTCGCGGCCACGGGCCACGAGCGCATAAAGGATGAAACCGCCCGCCGCGACCAGCAAACCTCGCCCATTGGATCGCGCATTCACCGAATTCATGACCCGCACCCTACCCTCGCCCGGCCACCGGACTCAAAATTCACTTGCACCAGGAACCCTTGGCCTTCGTCTTCCACTCCGTGATGATGCCCTGATAATTGAACTTCAGCTCCACGCACCGGTCCTTCTTGGACGCATTGTCGAACGTACCGAGAACGGAGGAACTGACGACGGCGAGAGAGGCACCGCAGGCAACCGCCAACCATCCGACGGGAATCTTGCCGCAGGCCGCCCCCATCAGCGCGGTCGCGCCGACGAACTTGCCCTTGTCCTTGAAGTCCTTGACCTCGGACCGCTGGTACCGGACGTAGATACCGATCCCGAACGACACCTTCGGGTCGGCGACCACAGGGAACGCCGCACCGGTCAGGTCGGTCGACTGGACCAGCACGTTGCCGTCCAGGGCGAAGCTGGTGGCCAGCGACTTGCCGGCCGCGTCCACCGCCCAGGGAGCATCGATCCGGCCGATCGCCTCGTCCGCACCGTCGACCAGGACGTATCCGCCGTCACCCGCAGGGGCGAGACGCGTGCCGGAGGCCAGGCCGAGCACGTACCGCTGCTGGGAGCCGGCCGACGCGTCCTGCATGACACTGAAGAACTGGGCGCCGCCCGGCACCGTACGCACCTCGGCGTCCGTCGCGGGTGCGACGTCCTCGAAGGTGGAAGAGTGCTCGGTGCCGGCCACCTTGTCGCCCTCGCCCGCCGCCAGGGCGACGGTGATGCTACGGCCGGCGTACTCGATGTCGGCCGAGGGCCGGTCGGTCCGCAGCTCAGTGACGCTGCCGGCGCCGGCGACGCCTTCGGCGTCACGAACGGCAGGCTTCACGAGCGCGATGTCCTGCACCGCGCGGTCGATGACGACCGACGTGGAGTCGGGCGCGGCGGCCGGCGATTCCGGCTCGGCGGCGACAGCGGAATGCGTGCCCGCGAGCACCACCGCGATGCCGACCGCCATGGCCGCGGTGGCGTGTTTCAAATACAGCTTCATTGCTGACGATCCCCCGTTTTTCCCCGATGAACTTTCGGTGCGAGATCCTTTCGATTTCGGCGCCCGATCGTCAAGATCACTAGGCGTGGAGGCCTGATCCACACTGCGCGATCCCGCACTTTCCGATGTGGAGCACAATGGCGCGCGAGGCGAGGCCAGGGCCCGTTCGGGCAATTCCTGTATCCCTGCCTATCAGCGAGGAGAAAGAGTTCACCTCGGGTGAAAGGTGTGGCGGTACTCACCCACGGCGTCCGCCGAACCACCGGGGCCGGAGGACGTTCTTCACGCCGGACGAGGTGCTCCTGGTTGTCGAGGTGGTTTCACTCGAGTCCGCGCACCGTGACGGGACCGTCAAGCTGCGCAAGTACGCAGAGGCCGGCATCACGAAGTACTGGCGTGTCGAGGCGGAGGACGGGGCCCCCGTCGTGCACGCGTACGAGCTCGACGGGCCGACCCGGTCGTACGTGCCGACCGCCATCCATCGCCGCGAGCTGCACAGCCCTACGCCGTTCGCGGTCGACCTCGACTTGGACAGGCTGGTGCCCGGCCGCCGGAGCTGAGCCGGGATCACCTGATGATCAGCCTCACGCGGGTCGGCAGTCGGAGGGCAAGGGTCGAGCTTCGAGGCTTTTGAACCGGGGCCTTAATCGTTGCTGCGCTAGTGGACCTCAGGGGGACGCACGCCCCTTGACGGGCCACTTGCATTTTGCAAGTATGGCCCGCATGAGCCTCTTCATCACCTGCCCGGTCGAGAGCGTCGAGCGCGCAACCGCCTTCTACACCGCCCTCGGCTGGACCCTCAACGCCGAGATGTCCGACCACAACGTGTCGTGCTTCGCGATCGCGCCCGAGCAGTACGTCATGCTCGGCAGCCGCGAGATGTACGCGAGCGTCGGCGGAGTCGAAGAGCTGATCGGCGGACCGCAGACGCCCTCGAAGGTCACGGTCTCGTTCAACCTGGGCAGCCGCGAGGCGGTCGACGAGCTCGTCGACCGCGCCGGCGCCGCCGGCGGGCGGATCGGTGACACCGACGACTACCCCTTCATGTACCAGCGCCAATTCGACGACCCCGACGGCTACCACTACTCACCGTTCTGGATGAAGACGGACGCCGATCCGGCCGCGTGAGCGACCTCGCCGCCGCCCTCGACATCGTCGGAGCACGGTGGGCCCTGCTCATCGTGGAACGGCTGCTCGACGGGCCACAACGCTACGGCGATCTGCAGCGCGACCTCGGCGTGCCGACGAACATGCTCGCGACACGCCTGCGCGAGCTCGAAGCGGCCGGCGTGCTGGTCCGCCTGCCGCTTCGACACAACACCCGGGCCTATGCGCTGACCGATCGCGGGCTCGCCTTGCGCGAGGCGATCGTCGCACTCGGCAACTGGGGCAAGAACGACGCCTAGTGCAGGACGCACTGCCCGATTTTGGTCAGACGTTGAAGCGGAACTCCACCACGTCCCCGTCCTTCATGACGTAGTCCTTGCCCTCCATGCGCACCTTGCCCGCCGCCTTCGCCGCGCTCATCGAGCCTGCCGCGATCAGGTCGTCGTAGCTGACGATCTCGGCCTTGATGAAGCCGCGCTGGAAGTCCGAATGGATGACACCCGCCGCTTCCGGGGCCGTCGCCCCGACCGGCACGACCCACGCCCGGGCTTCCTTCGGGCCCGCCGTCAGGTACGTCTGCAGCCCCAGCGTCTGGAAACCGACCCGGATGAGCTGGTTCAGCCCCGGCTCGGTCTGGCCCGTCGATTCGAGGAGCTCCATCGCCTCGTCCTCGGGCAGGTCGATCAGCTCCGACTCGATCTTCGCGTCCATGAAGATGGCCTCGGCGGGGGCGACCAGGGCGCGCAGCTCGTCGAGGAACGCGGCGTTGCCCAGCTCGGCTTCGTCGACGTTGAAGACGTACAGGAAGGGCTTGACCGTCAGGAGGTGCAGCTCGGCGAGCTGGTCCAGATCGATGCCGGCCGCCTTGGCGCCCGCGTAGAGGGTGGTGCCGTCGTTGAGCAGCTTGAAGGCCGCTTCGGCCGCGGCCACGGCCGGGGCACGGTCCTTCTTGAGTTTTGCTTCCTTCTGGAGACGCGGCAGGGCCTTCTCGACCGTCTGGAGGTCGGCCAGGATCAGCTCGGTGTTGATCGTCTCGATGTCGTCGGCCGGGGAGACCTTGCCGTCGACATGGAGGACGTTGGGGTCGGAGAAGGCCCGGACGACCTGGCAGATGGCCGAGGCGTCGCGGATGTTCGCCAGGAAGGCGTTGCCCCGGCCCTGGCCCTTCGACGCGCCGCGGACCAGGCCGGCGATGTCGACGAACGAGACCGGGGCCGGGATGATCTTCTCGCTGGTGAACAGCTCCGCCAGCTTGGTCAGCCGCTCGTCGGGGAGGCCCACGACGCCGACGTTGGGCTCGATCGTCGCGAACGGGTAGTTCGCGGCGAGCACGTCGTTCTTGGTCAGGGCGTTGAAGAGGGTGCTCTTGCCGACGTTGGGCAGGCCGACGATCCCGATGGTAAGGCTCACGACAGGCCAGTCTACGGTGCGCGCAGTCCGAGGGGATCGTCCGCCATCTTGCGCAGGTCGGCGGCCACCGGGGTGCCCGGCCGCATGGCGTCCGCGAGCCCGCGAAGCTCGGACGACGGCAGCTGGGCGGTGCCGATGCCGCGCAGCGGGATGGTCACGGTACGCCCGCTGTCCGGATCCCGGGCGATGAGCTGCGGCACGCGCTCGACGGAGGCGTACGAGGTGCCGACGTTGCGCCGCAGGGTGTAGGAGCCGCCGGAAACCTCCGCCCTGGCCAGGTCGATCTTCTTGGTGCGGAGGGCGCCGCGTACGGACACCGTCGTGCCGTCGAGCCAGGCGGCCGTGCGCAACGTCCGGAGGGCTATGTACAGGCCGAGGAAGATGAACGGCACGCCGAAGAGGGCGATCAGGCGCATCGGGCCGAAGCCGTCGTCGAACGGGAGCCAGGAGCCGTCGGACACGCAGTCGCGGATCTCCGGCGGCAGCATGGACGGCGGAATGCCGGAAACCTCGTCGGGCGACGGGCACGAATCGTCGCCGCCGAACATCCGACCGAGGAAACCGTCGAAGGCGAGCGGCAGGAGCGCGAACGCGGCCCCGCCGGCGGCGAACACCAGGCCGAAGATGACGCCGAACGCCTTGGCGGCCGGGGGTGCCCCGATGGACAGCTTCATGGCGGCAGCATAGATGCCCGACGCTCATGTCCGAATCCCGCCAGCCACGGCGGCCGGGCCGGGGGCAGACTCGTCGGCATGGAACTGGACTTCGAGCGGTGCTACCGGGCCGTCGACAGCCGTGACCAGCGCTTCGACGGCTGGTTCTACACGGCCGTGCGGACCACCGGGATCTACTGCCGCCCGTCCTGCCCGGCCGTCACGCCCAAGCGGGAGAACGTCACGTTCTTCCCGAGCGCGGCGGCCGCCCAGCGTGGCGGCTTCCGGGCCTGCCGCCGGTGCCGGCCCGACGCCGCTCCCGGCTCGCCGGAGTGGGACGTCCGCGCGGACGTGGTGGGCCGGGCCATGCGGCTCATCGGCGACGGGGTCGTCGACCGCGAAGGGGTGCCGGGGCTGGCCTCGCGCCTCGGCTACACCGAGCGGCATCTGCACCGGATGCTCACCGCCGAGCTGGGTGCCGGGCCGCTCGCCCTGGCGCGGGCCCAGCGCGCGCAGACCGCGCGCATCCTGATCGAGACGACCGGCCTCGGCCTCGCCGAGATCGCGTTCGCCTCGGGTTTCGGCAGCGTGCGGCAGTTCAACGACACCATCCAGGAGGTGTACGCGCGCTCGCCCAGCGGCCTGCGGGAACGGCGGCCGGCGCGGCACGTCGAGACGGGGACGATCTCGCTGCGGCTCGCGTACCGGGCGCCGCTGCACGCCGGAGCCCTGCTGGACTTCCTGGGCGCACGAGCCCTTCCGGGCGTCGAGGAGCGCGACGGGGCGACGTACCGGCGGGGGTTGAATCTGCCGCACGGCAGCGCGACCGTCGCGCTGACCCCGGCCGACCGCTTCGTCTCCGCGACGCTGCGGCTCGCGGACGTCCGGGACCTGGCGCCCGCGGTGGCCCGCTGCCGGCGGCTGTTCGACCTCGACGCGGATCCGGTCGCCGTCGACGGCACGCTGGGTGCCGATCCCGCGCTCACCGCTCAGATCAAGACCGAGCCGGGGGTACGGGTACCACGCGCGGTCGACGGCTTCGAGATGGCGGTACGGGCGATCGTCGGCCAGCAGGTCTCGGTCGCCGGCGCCCGCACCACGCTGAGCCGCCTGCTGGGTCCCGCCGGACCGGAGCTGCGCGGGTTCCCGGCCGCCGCGACCGTGGCCGCCCTGCCCGACGAGGCGTTCCGGATGCCCGCCGCCCGCCGGGCCACCATCCGCGCCCTGGCCGAGGCGGTCGCCGACGGCAAGCTCGACCTCGAGCCGGGCGCCGACCGCGAGGAGTCCGTCGCCCGGCTGCTCGAGCTGCCCGGCGTCGGCGCGTGGACCGCCGGGTACGTGGCGATGCGCGCGATCGGCGACCCGGACGTCTTCCTTCCCACCGATGTGGCGGTCCAGCGCGGCGCGAGCGCGCTCGGCATGCCGCACTCCCCCAAGGCGCTCGAGGCGCACGCCGAACGCTGGCGGCCCTGGCGCTCCTACGCCCTGATGCGACTCTGGAGATCAGCATGATGGAGTACACGACCCTCGACACCCCGGCCGGCCCGTTCACCTACGTCGTCAGCGACGGCGGGGCGGTACGCGCGTCCGGCTTCACGGCTGAGGTGGGTGAGCTGCTTCCCCTCGTACACGGGAAGTTGCGGGAGGAGACGCGGCCCGCGGCGTCGCCGGGTGCGGTGGGTGACGCGGTCCGGTCCTATCTCGACGGCGATCTGACCGCCATCGACGCGGTGGCGGTCGAGCAGCACACCGGCGGCCCGTTCATGGCGCACGCGTGGCGGGTCATGCGGGAGATCAAGCCGGGGGCGCCGGTGACGTACACGGGCTTCGCGGAGCTGGCGGGCCGGCCCGCCGCGATCCGCGCGGCCGCGACAGCATGCGCGCGCAACGCCGCGGCGCTGTTCGTGCCATGCCACCGGGTGCTGGGCACGGACGGGACCCTGCGCGGCTACCGGTGGGGCCTCGGCGTCAAGACCTGGCTGCTCGCGCACGAGCGGTAGCGATTCATCCTTGCGGTGTCACGAACACGACCTGTGCGACGTGACACCGCAGAACGCTGCTTGACTCTCCTCCCGATCGCCGGGTTCGTCGAGGAGCGACAGTGGACGTCATGACCGTGGAGGATCCGCCTTCCACCCCGAGGGGGCGGCGGACGCTGACCTCCATCGTGATCGCCCTGCTGGTCGTCGCCGTGGCGGCCGGCGGGTACGCGGTCCTGCACCGGGAGGACGACCACCCCGGTGCGGCCGTGCCCTGTCCGGGGCTGTCGACGACCGCCGGGGACGGCTTCACGTTGACGACAGCCGGCGCGGAGTGCGTCGGGTGGATCGTCGAACGGGACCACCCCTTCGGTTCGCGGGACGCGGCGGTCAACGGCGTCATCTCCCGGATCGTGGCGGAGAACGTCCGGGTACGGGACCAGGCGGTGGCACCGGCCGGCAAGCCGTACGTGCGGATCGCGGTGCTGATGCCGATGACCGCGGCGACCGGCAGTGCGCTGGCCGAGGACGAGGTCCTGCACTCGCTGCAGGGCGCGTACGCCGCCCAGCGGCAGGCGAACTCCGGCAAGGCCTCCGAACTGGGCGACCCCACGCCGCTGTTCCAGCTCGTGCTGGCGAACGAGGGCGCCGATCAGAGCTCCTGGTCGTCGGTGGTCGAGGAGTTGGGGAAGCTGAAGGACGGCCCGCATCCGCTGGTGGCGGTGACCGGGATGAGTATCAGCGTGCCGGAGACGCGGATGGCCGGCGAGCGGCTCAGCACCCTGGGGATCCCGGCCGTCGGCGCGGTCATCACCGCCGACGACATGGTCGCGCCGTGGCTCTTCAAGGTCTCGCCACCGAACCAGCAGTACACCGCGGCACTGGCCGCTTACCTGGGTCGCCGGCCGGAGCTCCGCGACGGTTACCTGGTCTGGGACCGCAATCCCGACGACAACTACGTGCAGAAGCTCCGGGCCAACTTCATCGCGGCGTTCGGCAGCACGTACCACCTCAACGACCACAACCAGGCGTTCAACGGCAGCAAGCCGCCGACGCCCGGCACCCCGCAGCTGTTCTCGGACATCGTGCGCAACATCTGCGCGGTCGACCCCGACGTCGTCTTCTACAGCGGACGGGACCGCGACCTGCCGGCCTTCGTCGACGCCCTCGGCACCCGGGGCCGGTGTCAGAAGAAGGTACGCCCGCTGATGATCGCCACCGGGGCGACGGGCCTCACCATCGCCCGGGAACAACTCGACGGCGCCCACGTCGGCGTGCTGGACGCCTCGTCCACCGACCCGATCACGTGGGGCGCAGGCGGGTCCGGGACACCCGAGCCGTACGCCGCCTTCCACCGGCTGTTCACCTCCGCCGAACCGGCCGGTCTGGGCTTCACCGAGGACGACCTGGCCAGCGGCTACGCGATCATGCACCGGGACGCGGTCGTGGCCGCCGTGTGGGCCGCCCGGCGCGACGCGGCGGCGAAGGCCCAGCGCAACGCTGGCCGGGGCAGCGCTCCGGCGATCTCCGAGATCCCGACGCCGGAGGACGTCCGCAACGCCCTCTTCGGTTCGAGCACCGATCGGATACCGGCGGCGTCGGGCGCGCTGTACTTCCAGGAGCAGCCCGGGAACGACCTGTGGCCGGTCGGCAAGCCCGTACCGGTGATCCGCCTGGGCAAGGCGGCGGCGGACTGGCCGGGCGGGTCCTCGTGGACGACGCCGCTCATCCCCAACGGCACGTGAGGACGGATCCGGCTGATGCTGCCTGACGCGGCCAAGTCGCGCGCCGTCATCGTGGGCTCGTCGCGCTACCGGCACCTCGACCCGCTGCCCTCGGTCGCGGCGAACCTCGAGGAGATCGGGAACCTCCTCACCGACGAGGTGTTCTGGGGCCTGCCCGAGGAGAACTGCGTACGACTGCTCGACCCGGAACACCCGTCCGTGGTGCTCGACGCGCTCGCCGACGCCGCCCGTGAGGCGTCGGACGCGCTGGTGTTCTACTACGCGGGCCACGGCGTACTGCAGCCGGACGCGTACGACCTGTATCTGGCGCTGGAGGACGTGGGGCTCGAACGGTGGTGGCACGCCGTACGGTTCGACGACATCCGCCGCATCATGACGGACCATCCGGGGCCGGCGGCCAAGGTCGTGCTGCTCGACTGCTGCTACGCCGGCATGGCGATGGTGCCGAACATGGGCGCCGTCAACGAGATCGGGGACCGGGTACGCATCGAGGGCACGTACCTCATGACCGCCGCGGCGGAGACCGCCGTGGCGCTGGCTCCGCCGACCGAGCGGCTCACCGCGTTCACCGGCGCCTTCGTGCGCGCGGTCCGCGACGGCGTGCCGGACGGCCCGGACGTCCTCGACTTCAACACGCTCTATCCCCGGATCAGAAGCGCGCTGGAGGCGGCGGGGCGGCCCACGCCGCAGCAGCGGGCCAGCAACGGCGGCGGACGGATCGCGCTGGTGCGCAACGTCCGGCTCGACGACCGCGGCAGGGCCGGTTTCGCGGACGAGATCTCGCTGAGCGACGACGAGCAACGCTCGCTGCACCTGCCACCCGTCCAGCTGCGGGCGCTGCTCGCCGAGCTCAACGGCCGGGACAGCGACGCCGCCGACCGGCTGCTGCGGGCGGTCGGCTCCACCCGGACCGAGCAGGGCGTGGCCGCCGTGGTCGACGAGGTCACCCGGGCCGGCGCCCCCGCACAGGCCCGGGCCGTGCTGGCGGCGGCCGCGCAGCGGCGACCGGCGTCGCTGGTCACGCTCGTCGAGATGCTGCGCGAGACCGGCCAGCGCGAGCAGGTCGCACACCTGCTGGCCGCCTGCGCGGAGCAGCCTGCGGACCGGGTCACCACCGTTGCCGCGCAGCTTCTCGAGAGCGACGACACCGAGGCGCTGGACGTCCTGCTCGAAGCGGCGGTCGAGGCCCGGATGGATCGGCCTCGCCCGCTGATCGCCCTGCTCGTCGCACTCCTCACCGCCGGACTGCACGACCGGGTGGGCGCCGTACTGGCCGGGCTCGGCGCCCGGCTCCCGGCCGGGCGGACGGCGGAGTTCGCCGACGCCCTGCGGGACGCGGGCCAGGAACAGGCCGCCTTCTCGCTGTACGAGGCGGTGCCGGCACTCGTGGCGGCGCGCCCGGTGGCCGTGGCGGCGCGGCTGGCCGCCGCGATGCACCGGGCCGGACGCGAACGGCAGGCCCGGGACGTGGTCGGTCTCATGGCGGCCCGACATCGCCTGCGCCGTGACCGGGTGAACCTGCTCGCGGCGCTGTGGACCGCGCAGGCACCGGCCGACCCCGCCGAGCTGCTCGAGCACCTCGACGACCGGGACCTGCTCGAGGCGACGCTGCAGCTCTACACGCTGCCGCACCAGGCGGCGGTGCGCCGGCTGATGCTCACCGAACTCGGGCGCCGGCCGCCGGGCAGCACCGTCCGGACGGTCATCGCCCTGCACGACGCCGGCCTGCCGATGGAGGCGCGCAGCCTCCTGGAGCATGCGGCCGCCCGGCCGCCCGGAGACGTCATCGCCGTCGTGGCAGGCTTCGCCGCCACCGGGAACGACTCCTACGCCCGCTTGGTGCTCGAGCGCAGCCTGTCGGTGGATGTGCTCGGCACGCTCCCGGCCGACCTGCGCCGCTACGCGTCTGCGGTTCTCGCGCAATGCCCGGCTACCAGGATCGTCGAACTCGCCGCCCGGCTGCCGGCCGCTGCGATGATCTGGGCACTGGGGACGCTGCCGGCCGACGTGGACCCGCAGGTGTTGCGGGAACCCGCGATCGCGCCGGCCCTGCGCGGACTTCCCGGCCCCGTGGTGCGGGAGCTGCAGGGCTCACTGCCGATCCCGGCCACCTCGCTCGACGCCGCCTTCTCCGGTGCGTACGGTGAGGCCGCCGCCTGCGTGAAAAGCCTGCTGGAGCTGGCCGAACCCGCCTCCCGCAAGCAGTTGCACGAGGCGCTCGCACGGCGCCCCGCCCAGGACATCGCCTGCGTCCTCGACGTCGTTCCGGGCCTGACGCCGGCGATCGCCGCCACCCAGCTGGAGCTGATGGTTCTGCTCGAGACCACCGGCCGTCACCCGGAGGCCGACCGGCTGTCAGCGGCATTACGCACCCACCTGCCGCTTCCTGACCTGTGCGCGTTGGCGGCGATGCTCGGCGAGGCCGGCCTGCGACCGCGGGCGAACGCTCTGCTCGGATTGGCCCCGCACGCCGCCGTCGAACCGGCCGACCTCGTCGTCGGCGAGCTGCTTCCCGTTTCCGAGCCGCCGAGGTGGAACACCGCGCAGGTCTGCAGCCGCGCGGGCCTCGACCCGGGCACCGCCGTACGTCATGTGGTCACCGGCAAGCGCATCGGCCGCAGCGCCGTGGCCGTCTTCACCGACACCATGCTCGCCTGCCGCCTGCGCAGCGGTCATCTCGTCACCGTTCCGTACCGGCGCTTCGGTGCGGTGACGGTCCTGCGGGACGACCGGTTCACCATCCGGCTGCAGGCCGGCGAGCGGATACAGAGCCTCGGCATCCGCAACGCCCCGCTGTACGGCCTCCTCGTGGGGATCCAGCGGGCCGTCGCCGAGTTCGACACGTTGTGCGCGCGGCTGCGGCCACCAGGGCGAAACCCGGCTGCCGGAGCGCCGCCGGAGCCGTAGCATCGCCGCATGACAGATACGGGAAGGACCGCGCGCGCCGGTCTGCCCGAGCGGCCGTCGCTGGACGGCCTCGAGGACAAGTGGGCGCGCCGCTGGCAGGAGGAGGGCACGTACGCGTTCGACCGCTCGAAGGAGCGCGCCGACGTGTACGCGATCGACACCCCTCCGCCGACCGTATCGGGCGAGCTGCACATGGGGCACGTCTTCTCGTACACGCACACCGACACCGTCGCGCGGTTCCAGCGCATGCGCGGCAAGACCGTCTTCTACCCGATGGGCTGGGACGACAACGGGCTGCCCACCGAGCGGCGGGTCCAGAACGTCCACGGCGTCTACTGCGACCCGTCCCTGCCGTACGACCCGCAGTGGCAGCCACCCGCGAAGCCACCGAAGCCGGCCGTCGCGGTGTCGCGGCGCAACTTCGTCGAGCTCTGCAACAGGCTGACCGCCGAGGACGAGAAGGCGTTCGAGGCGCTGTGGCGGCGGCTGGGGCTGTCCGTCGACTGGGCGATGACGTACACGACCATCGGGCCCAAGTCGCAGGCCGTCTCCCAGCGGGCGTTCCTCGACAACCTCGCGCGCGGGGAGGCGTACACATCGGAGGCGCCGACGCTCTGGGACGTCGGGTTCCGCACCGCCGTCGCCCAGGCGGAGATCGAGGACCGGGAACGGCCCGGCGCCTATCACCGGCTGCGCTTCCACGGCCCGGATGGGCCGGTCGAGGTCGACACCACCCGGCCGGAGCTGCTCCCCGCCTGCGTCGCGCTCGTCTGCCACCCGGACCACCCGCTGGTGGGCAAGGCCGTGCGCACCCCGTTCTTCGACGTCGAGGTTCCCGTGTACGGCCACGCCCTCGCCGACCCCGACAAGGGCACCGGCATCGCCATGGTCTGCACCTTCGGCGACCTGACCGACGTCATCTGGTGGCGTGACCTGAAGCTCGCGACGCGCGTCGTGCTCGGCCGCGACGGGCGCTTCCTGCCGGACCGCCCGGCCGGCGTCCCCGAGGCCGCGTACGCCCAGTTCGCCGGCCTGACCGTCACCGCCGCACGGCGGGAAATCGTCCGCATCCTCGGCGAGACCGGCGACCTGCTGGGCGAGCCCCGGCCGATCACCCACCCGGTCAAGTTCTACGAGCGGGGCGACTCGCCGCTGGAGATCGTCACCAGCCGGCAGTGGTTCATCCGCAACGGCGGCCGCGACGCCGACCTGCGGGACACGCTGCTGGCCCGGGGCCGCGAGCTGCGCTGGATTCCGGAGCACATGCGGCACCGCTACGAGCACTGGGTCGGCGGGCTCACCGGCGACTGGCTGATCAGCCGTCAGCGGTTCTTCGGCGTCCCGATCCCGGTCTGGTACCGGCTCGACGACGCTGGCGAGCCGGACTACGGCCAGCTTCTCATACCGGACGTTTCGGCGTTGCCCGTCGACCCATCCTCGGAGTGTCCGCCCGGCTTCGACGAGTCGCAGCGCGACGTCCCCGGCGGCTTCACGGCCGACCCGGACGTCATGGACACGTGGGCCACGTCGTCACTCACCCCGCAGATCGTCGGCGGGTGGAGCACCGACGATGACCTGTTCCAGCGGGTGTTCCCGATGGACCTGCGGCCCCAGGGCCAGGAGATCATCCGTACCTGGCTGTTCTACTCCGTCGTGCGCTCGGGCTTCGAGCACGGCCGGCTGCCGTGGCACACGACGGTGCAGTCCGGCTGGATCCTCGACCCCGACCGCAAGAAGATGTCGAAGTCCAAGGGCAACGTCGTCACGCCGATGGACCTGCTGGAACAGAGCGGCTCCGACGCGGTCCGCTACTGGGCCGCCAACGGACGGCCGGGCGCCGACCTGGCGTTCGACCCGGCCCAGATCAAGGTCGGGCGGCGGCTCGCAACCAAGCTGCTCAACGCTTCGCGTTTCGCCCTGGGGCTGGGCGCCGCCGACGCGCTGCGGCAACCCGTCACGACGGCCCTCGACCGGGCCTCGCTGGCCCGGCTCGCCACGGTGGTCGACCAGGCCACGACCGCCTTCGACGGGTACGATCACACGACCGCCCTGACCACCACCGAGGCGTACTTCTGGACGTTCTGCGACGACTACATCGAGCTCGTCAAGGACCGGGCGTACGCCGAGGGGGCGGACGGCGACTCGGCACGGGCGGCGCTCGCGGCGGGCCTGTCGGTGCTGCTGCGGTTGTTCGCGCCGTTCCTGCCGTACGCGACGGAGGAGATCTGGTCGTGGTGGCGCTACGGCTCGGTGCACCGCGCGACCTGGCCCACGAAGTACGAGCTGCTGCGCGTCGCGCCCGACGGTGACGCGGGCCTGCTCGACCTCGCCGGGGAGGCACTGCGGCAGGTCCGGCGCGCGAAGTCGGACCGCAAACTGTCGATGAAGGCGGACGTGCCGCTCGCGGAGGCCCTCGGGCCGGCGGCGCTGCTCGACCGGCTGGCGCTGGTCGAGGGCGACCTGAAGGCGGCGGGCCGGATCGGCAAGCTCGACATGCTGCCGGACCGCACGCCCGAGCTCGTCATCGCCTGCGCGTTCTGACCGCCCATGCGTCGCATTCGATTCCACTCCCACGGCGGGCCGGAGGTACTGCGCCTCGAAACGGCTCCGGACCCGGTGCCCGGTCCCGGTGAGCTGCTGGTACGCGTCGAAGCCATCGGCGTCACGCTCCCCGCGGTGCGGGCGACCCGGAACCCGGAGACGCCCCTGCCCGGCGTGCTCGGCGGGGAGGTGGCGGGGGCCGTCGTCGCGTCCGGCCCCGGCGTCGACGGCTTCGCACCCGGCGACCGGGTCGTCGGGCTGTCCTTCACCGGCTCGTACACGGATCTGGCGACCGTCCCGGCGGCGATGTCCTCCCGGATCCCGCCCGGCGCGACAGCGGTCGAGGCGGTCGCCCTGATCCGCAGCGGGCACGTCGCGCTCGCCGCCCTCGCCACGGCGGACCTCCGGCCGCACGAGTCCGTGCTGATCACCGGGGCCGCGAGCGGGGTCGGTCACCTGCTGGTCCAGCTGTCCCGGGGGAGGCGGCGCGTGGTCGCCGCCGCCGGAACCCCGTCGAAGGCAGCCTTCCTGCGGAGCCTCGGCGCGGACGAAGTCGTCACGTACGACGCGCTGCCGGAGCTGGACGAGGGCGTGGACGTGGTGCTCGACGCCGTCGGCGGGGACCTGCTCCCCGGCTTCGTCGGCGCGCTCGTGCCCGGCGGACGCCTGGTGTTCTTCAACTCGGGCGGCGGGACCGTTCCCGCGTACGAGCTGCTCGCCGGGTCGAAGACCATCACCGGGATGACGATGCGCCGCTTCGCCGCGACCCACCCGGACCGGTACGCGGACCACGAGGCCCAGCTGTGGCGCATGCTGGCCGCCGGGGAGCTGCGACCCGCCGTGCACGCCGAGTTCGGCCTCGAGGACGCCGCCGCGGCCCACGCGGTCATCGAAGCGCGGGCCAACCTGGGAAAGGTCGTCCTGCGGCCGAACTGAGCCACGCGGTCCGGCGCACCCGAGACCGGACGGGACGGTCACTATCGCCGTTCCGGCCTGGCGGCCTCCCCGGTGGTGGCACGCTGGGCATCATGCGCCTGCTGCACGATTTCCTGCGCTCGCCGGGGCGGCGCCGATGACGACGATCAGCACGCTGGCTGCCGGCCTCGAGCGCCAGCTCAACAACAACGCCAGCTTCATGGCCATCTCGACCCGGGTCCTCCTGCGGACGGGAGTGAGCCTCCGCGAGCCGAAACCGACGCAGAACTCGGACGCCGGCGCGGTGACGAAGGTCCGGGCGGCGCTCGCCGACATGGGCTACAGCTTCTAGGCCGGGAAGGTATCCGATGACCGACATGGCATTGGCGAGCGAGGCACGCAGCGGCCACTCCGCCGCGACCGACACCGCCACGGCTGTCCGGGACGTGCTCGACCAGCTGGGCGACATCGACGCGGCAGCGGTGGCGTTCTTCGCCGCGCCGACCCACGACGGCGCGGCGATCGCCGCACGGTTCGCCGAGCGGTTCCCCGGGGTGCCGACCATCGGGTGCACCACCGCCGGAGAATTCCATCAGGACGCCCTGAGCGACGGCGGGCTCTCCGCGGTGGCACTGCCCGGATCCGTCGTACGCCGCGCCGTGGCGACCGTCGCGGAGCTGAACGGCGACCCCAAGGCGGGGATCCGGGCCGGGGTCGCCGTCCTCGAGGAGAAGCTGGGCAGTTCCCTGCGCGACCTCGACCCGCAGCGGTACGTCGGCCTCGTGCTCATCGACGGTACGCACGCCGTCGAGGAACGGGTGAACGAGGCGCTCGGCGATGCGGCGCCGCTGCTCTCGTTCGTCGGTGGCACCGCGGCCGACGACCTGAAGTTCGTCGAGACCCAGGTGTTCAGCGGCACCACCATGTCGACCAACGGCGTCGCCCTGCTCGTCCTCGAGCTGTCGGTGCCGTACACGATCGTCAAGACGTCCAGCTTCGAGCCGGCGGGCCGTACCTTCGCCATCACGAAGGCCGACAACGAGCGCCGCATCGTCTGGGAGATGGACGGGCGCCCGGCGGCCGAGGTCTTCGCCGAGGCGGTGGGCGCGAGCATCGACGAGCTGGACTTCGCCCGGTTCGCGGGGAACCCCCTCGGGTTGATGATCGACGGCAGTCCGTGGATCCGGTGCGCCCAGGAAGTGGTGGAGGGCAACGGGCTCAAGTTCGCCTGCGAGATCCTCGAAGGCATGGACGTGGAGCTCATGAAGCACACGGATCTGGTCCGCGACACCACCGCCGCGCTGCGGGACGCGGTGGACCAGGTCGGCGGCCAGGCCTCCGGCGCCGTGCTCTTCAACTGCGTCTACCGCAAGCTGCAGATCGGCGCCCAGCAGCTGGAGGACCAGTTCATCACCAGCCTCGGCACCGTCCCGGCCGCCGGCTTCCACACGTACGGCGAGAGCTGGCTGGGCAACATGAACTACACCCTCACCGGCGTGGTGTTCGGCCGGTCGGCAAGCTCCTGAGGGTGGGGGCATGTCGATCCCTCCCGAGGAGGTCGAGGCGCCCGCCGGCGATGCCGTGCTGTTCCGGTCCTCGCCGTGGCGGACGTTCGCGGCCCTGTTCGCGGTGCTGCTCGTCGCGTACGTGGCCGTTTCGCCACTGGTCGCACTGATGCTGGGAGCGCCGGACGATCCGTGGTGGGCGACGGTGGCGCAGGGCGCGGTGATCGCCACACTGGTGGCCGGCGGTTACGCCCTGTCCTCGCGCTCGGCGCTGCGGACATGGGTCCGGGCCTCCTCCGCGGGCCTGGAGCTCGCCGCCGAGGGCAGCGACCCGGTGCTGCTGGCCTGGCCGGACATCGAGCACGTGGCGGTACGCCGCACCGGCCTGCGTACCGTCCTGGACGTGACGCCGGTCGACCTCGATCGGGTCCACCCGGTCGCCGAGGGCGACGAGGGCTGGCCGGCGCTGCACGACGAGGAGGACGGCGCCCCCGCATTCACCGCCGACCTCACGCAGGTCTGGCCCGGCCCGCGGGCGCTACGCCGGGAACTCGACCGCCACCTGCGCTAGCGGCAGTGCTTCGTGATGCGACAGCTCCCACGGCGGCGTAGGCGCTGGCTCACCTGATCCGGACGTTGCCGGTGTTGCGCCGAGACGGCGCGGAAACGTTGCTACGCCCTTGCGATTCTCCGCAACGTTCCGACCTGGGCAAACGCAACATGCAGACCTTGCCGGCAGGGGCAGCGCGCTGGGCAGGATGGGTGCACACCCGCCACCCGTGCTTCGTTGCCGGGGCGGTGCGGGGAGTGGTCCGGGCCCGGGACCGTTCGTCATGCACCCATGTCTGATCTGGAAGGAGACCGCTGTGCTGATGTTCTCTCGAACAGCACCAGCGTCATCGCCGCCGACCGTGGGACGTCACCGGGCAGAACCCGATTCACCCCCGCTGATCTCGTCGGCTCCCCCGCTGCCGGTGTCGCACCGGCGGCCACCGCACCGGTGGGCGCGCCGGGCCGCCGGCTTGGCCGTCGCCCTGTGCGCGGCCACCGGGCTGAGCGCCGTGGCGGCGCCGTCCTCACCGGCACACGCCGCCATCGAGGACCGCACTGCGATCGGTTACAACATGCAGGGCTCGACCGGCAAGCTCAGCAACGACGTCTTCCAGCTGACGCAGCGCGCCCCGGTGGTCGCCCTGCAGGAGGCCGGCACGCTGGACCACCTGCACGGCGAGGTGGACTACACCTGGGGTACTCCCATCAACCACGCACCGTACGAACTGCCACCGGTCAGTGCCCCGCCCGGAGTCGAGGCGACGCAGGTGCACGAGTTCACTTGGCAGCCGTTCACCGCAGCTCAGGCGGGCCGTCTGCAGCCGCCGGGGCAGCGCACGCGGCTGGTCTACTTCATGGAGGTCGCTCCTGGCCCGGACGCGAAGAACCTGGCAATGGTGACCTGGGAGCGGGCCGACGAGGTGGTGTTCTTCGAGGACACCGGACACCGGCCGGCCTTCGGTCTGCGCTTCGGCGACACGTTGTACGTCACCGTGCACGCCGCCTCCGGTAGCGGCTTCGACCTGCCCTCGATGACGCAGCAGGTCGCCGACTACGCCGCACCGCGGGGATGGCAGTGGATCGTCATCGGCGACGGCAACCGTGACCCCCGAGGGGGGTTCCGCATCCCCGACGGCTCGCACATCTACTACCCCGACCGGGCCACCCAGCAGAGCGGCAACACCCTGGACTACGCCATCGCCTCACGCGAGATCGTCGGCTACAGCGCCGAGGTGCAGAACGGCATCTCCTCCGATCACTGGCCGGTCATGTTCGGCGTCAACCTGACCGCCGGAGGAGAACCGCCCACCGTCGCACCCCCGCCGCTCGACCCGGGGCCGATCGGCCCCGGCCCGCAGCTTCCGCCGCCCCTGCCGGGCGAAGGAGGGGACCTGCCCATCGGCCCCGGCCCCCAACTGCCCTGCGAGCCCATGGCACCGCTGTGCGAAGTCATCGGGTGACAGCCACCCGCTCACGGCCGCATTAGCCACCCGCACAGACGCCCCGCCCGCCGTAAGCCCCCACGCCCCGGCGGGCGGGGCACCGCCCCCGGCGCCGCCGGTGCCACGGCTCTGTCACGACCTTCCTCCGGTTCTTCTTCAGGGCAAGGAAAACGTCATGCTGATCTTCCCGAGGCCTAACTCGTCCGCATCCCCGCCCACTCTCGGAGCGCATCGCGCGAGCCGACGCTCGGTTCCATCAACGCCGGTTTCGTCCGCGCGCCCGCTGCCTGTGTCGCACCGGCCGGCACCGACCCGGTGGGGCCGCCGGGCCGCCGGCTGGGCTCTGGCCCTCAGCGTTCCCGGCCTGGCCGGCGCGGTGGCCATGCTCCCGGCGGACGCCGCCACCACGGCACCCACCGTGATCACCTACAACCTGCACGACACCGCCACGGCGCTCCCACCGTCGTCGCAGCCCGGCCCGTCACGGCCGACCCCCACTCCGTCGACGCCGAGCCCCGACCCGGCGAAGCCGAGCGCCGCGGCGTCCGGACAGGCAGCGCCGAGCACGTCAGCGCCGGCACAGGCAGCACCAAGCACGTCAGCGCCGGCACAGGCAGCACCAAGCACGTCAGCGCCGGCACAGGCAGCACCAAGCACGTCGACGCCCGGTCAAGCAGGGCCCGGCGGGGAGATCGCCGCGCTGTTGCGCCGGCACGACCCGGGCGGCGCCCCGGTGGTCATGGCGTTGCAGGAGGCAGGCGACATCGCCGCCCTGACGGGCACGGCCGGGGACGCGACCACCATCGCGGCGGCCGACGGCGGCGACGCCTACACCTACCGCACGCACACCTGGACGGTGGACGACGTCGGTTACCGCATCCACTGGTTGCCGGCCGACGCGGACGCCCGCCCGGTGAACCTGGCCCTGCTGCTGCCATCCGCCCAGCCCACGGGCGGGTTCATGGTGGTCACCAACCCGTACGGCCGGGGCTCGCTGCCGGCGTTCGGCGTCCGGCTGGGCGACACCTGGTACTTCACCCTCCACGCCACGGCAGGAGGCAGGGACATGCCGGCGCTGATGCAGGCGATCGCCGACGCCACCGCAGGGGCGCCGTGGCAGGCCTTCGGCACGTTCAACGTGGCGCCGCAGGTGTGGAACGACCCCGGTCATCCGCGGTTCGTCCTGCCCGACGACGCGACCGTGCAGGCCAGCGACCACGTCACCCACATCACCCGGGCCGGTACCGCCCGGGAAGTGGACTATGGCATCACCTCCACAGCCCCCGTGGCACTCGCCGTCGTCTCACCCTGGGTGCCTTCCGCCGGCGGCAGTCACGCACCTGTCGTGTTCCCCGCCGCCACATCACCCGATGAGGAACACGGGCATCCCACTGCCGTGCCGTCCACGTCCGTACCCTGCATCGAACCGGTCCCGCTGCCCGGGCCCAGTTCCGGACCCGTCATCCTGCCGGGACCGGATCGGCCCGCCAGCGCTGCGCCGGAGCCCGTCCCGTCCCGTCCCGATCCCAGCGCCGACACCGAGCAGTCACCGCGCCCTGTGTGCCGGCCGGAGCCGTGTGCGAGTCCGGACACCGACCGAGCCGCTGCCCCTCCGGGGCCTAGCTGCGATCCGGTCCCGCCGCCGCGACCGTCCGCATCGGCAGCCGCACCGGACGGGGACGAGTTCGTCCCCGCCGACGAATCCAGCGGCTGACCCGTCGGAGGCCTCGCCCGCAGCCCGGTGCCGCGGGCGGGGCCACCGAAACGCCGGCAAAGTCTCCTGCCTGCCCACGATCCAGAACATTCAGTATCTTGAATGGCTGGTGTCTACAGTGGTCGACAGCGGACGGAAGGTCAGGTATGGAATCGTCAGGGCGGGCAACCACCCGGCGCAGTCTCAAACCGATCACCGACGGGCTCACCGATGAGCACCGGAACCTGGTCGTGCGGCTACGCACCCTGCGCGAGGCATGCGGGACCAGTTCGGCGCAGATCGGCCGGCAGGTGCATTGCTCGGCCGCGACGCTGAGCCGGTGGCTCAGCGGTGAGTCCTTCCCCGACCGTCGAGCAGTACAGCGCTTCGCGCAAGCGTGCGGTGACAACGACCCGCAGAGCGTGGAACACCTGTGGGACCTGGCAGCCGCCGCGCGCGCCCAACTCCCTGCGGAGACCCCCATCGTGAACGAGCCGTCCACGAGCCGACCGGACCACCCGCCGGCAGCCGTGTCGCCTTCGCCGGCAGTCTGGCCGCGACCCACCACCCCACCGCACCCGCCGGAGACAACCGCCTCTCCGGCGGAGACTCGGCCGCCCGCACCCTCCGGGGCACCGGCTACCACGACCACCACCACGAACGCCCCGGCGCCGACCGTCGTGCCACTGGGCCGGCACCGCCGCCCCGAGCGGGCCCAACGCACCGGCCGGGTACGCCCATGGCAGGCAGTCACGGTGAGCCTGACCGTGGCGGCGACCGGATACCTCGTGGGCACACTCAGCAGTCGCCATCAGTCCCCGCCCGACCCGGCAGCGGCAATGCCGACGGCAGCGCACTCCGCGACGCCGTCCACCACCGCATCCGCCGCGCTCCCGGCACCCGCCACCAGCAACGGCACCGCGCCCGAGCCGGCCCACCATCCCACCACCGCCACGCCACCGGGTCAGGGCACCCCGGTACGCCCGGGTCCCAGCACCGTGAAACTGGGCGCCACCGAGGCGTCCTACGCCTACGACCGCCCGTTCGTGTTCAAGAACCAGGTGACCGGCAGGGCGCTGGAAGCACCGAAAGCCAATGGCAACGTCTCCCAGCAGCCCATTACCGGCGCGGCGCAGCAGCAGTGGAAACTCCACGCAGACTCCGACGGCAGTCAGCTCATCTCCGTTGCCACCGGGCAATGCCTGCGAGTCCCCCCACGCGAGAGCGACACCGGTGTCCTGCGAATACAGGCTTGCGGCAGCGACCCCGTCGCCGACGAGCACTGGGACATCTACAACTCCCCCAACCGCGGCATCGCCCTGCGCAACAAGGCCAGCACGGGGTGCATGAGCCTGCGCAGCCCGGCGACGACCGGTGCCGCGGTCGTCCACTTCACCTGCTCCTGGAAACCCACCGACGACCAGGTCTGGCTCCTGCTCAACATCGCCCCGTAAGCACGGGACCGCGGCGTCGTCACGCCTGCGCTAGCTCCACAGTGGCGAGCCGGAGTCGTCGACCAGCTCCGGTGCTTGCGGCTGCCGCGGGGTCAGCTCGACCTGCGCCGGCACCGCCAGCTCCTCGTCGGAGACGCCCATCTCGGCGAGCTTGCGGGCGCTGACCAGCACCCGGGACTCCAGCGAGCCGACCGCGCGGTTGTACGCCGTCACCGCCCCGCCGAGCGACGCGCCGAGCTTGCCGACGTGGTCGCCGAGGGTGGCGAGGCGGCCGTACAGCTCGCGGGCCAGGCCGTGCACCGCCAGGGCGTTGCGGGCCAGCGCCTCCTGCCGCCAGGAATACGCGACCGTACGCAGCAGCGCCACCAGCGTCGCCGGGGTGGCCAGCACGACGTTGCGGGCGAACGCGTGCTCCATCAGCGTCGCGTCGCGCTGCAGGGCGGCGTCGAGGAACGGGTCGGCCGGCACGAACAGCACGACGAAGTCGGGGCTCTGGTCGAAAGCCGTCCAGTACGCCTTGCCGGCCAGCGCGTCCACATGCCCCCGCAGCACCCGGGCGTGCTGGTCGAGGTGGGTGTCACGGGTGCGCTCGTCGCGGGCCTCCATTGCCGACAGGTACGCGTCGAACGGCGCCTTGGCGTCCACCACCACCGACCGGCCGCCGTGCAGCCGCACCACCATGTCGGGGCGCACGCCCTGGTGGTCGGTGCTGGACGTGACCTGCTCGGCGAAGTCGCAGTGCTCGAGCAGCCCGGCCGCCTCGACGATGCGGCGCAGCTGGTGCTCGCCCCAGCGGCCCCGGACCTGCGGGGCACGCAGCGCGGCGACCAGCTGTTTGGTCTCGGTGCGCAGCTCGCCGGAGACCAGACCCATGGCCCGCACCTGCTCGCGCAACTCCGCATAGGCGTCCACCCGGTCACGCTCCAGCTCGGCCACCCGCTGCTCGTAGCGGCGCAGCGTTTCGTGCAGGGGCGCCACCGCGCGGGCGACCGCCTCCTGCGACTGGGCGGTGGACTCGTAGCTGAGCGCCCGCAGCGACTGCTCGAGGCGCTCCTCCCCGTCCCGGCCGGCCTGGAGGGTCGCCTCCAGCCTGGCGATGTCGGCCGCGGCCCGCAGCCGCGCGGCCAGCCAGCCGAGCGCGGCCCCGGCCGCCAGGCAGATGATCACCACGGCCAGCGTCGAGAAGCTCACCCTGCGAGCTTGCCAGAGGGGTACGACGTTGTCGGCGCGGGTACCGTCGGTGACATGAAGGTGTTTCTGCTGCTGATCCTGGCGCTGATCGTCGTGGCGGTCGTCCTGGCCTGGCGCCGGGGCAGCGCGGCCCGCGAGCAGCGGCAGCTCGACGACGCTCGCGCGGAGGCGCAGCGCTGGTACGAGCGGCTCGGCGGCCAGGTGATGAACCTGCACGCCGACGACCCCGCGGCCCGCCAGGCGCTGGCCGACGCGAGCGAGCGCTACAACGCCTCCGGCGGCCAGCTGCAGCAGGCGAAGACGGTCCGGCAGTTCGAGCTCGCCCGCGAGTCGGCGCTCGAAGGGCTCGCGTACGTGCGCGCCGCCCGTACGGCCATGGGCATCGACCCAGGCCCGGAGCTGCCGCCGCTGCACGGCGCCCAGGGGGCCGGCCGGCTGACCCGCGAGCGCGAGGTGACGGTCCAGGGCCACCAGTACCGGGCCGGGCCGCAACCGGGTGCCGACACGCCGTACTACTACCCCGGCGGCCGGGTTCAGGGACGTCCGGTGCCGGCCGGCTGGTATTCGACGCCGGTGTGGAAGACCGCGCTCGGTGCGGGCGCGGGAGTGCTCGGCGGGATGCTCATCTTCGACGCCCTGTTCTCACCCAGCTTCGGCGACATGGGCTACGGCGACGGCTACCAGGACGGGTTCCAGGACGCCGCCCAGGACTTCAACGACGGCGACTTCGGCGGCGGCGACCAGGCCGGCGACTTCGCCGGGGGCGACCAGGCCGGCGACTTCGGCGCAGGCGGGGGCGGCGACTGGGGCGGCGGCGACTTCGGCGGTGGGGATTTCGGCGGGGGCGACTTCGGCGGCGACTTCTAGGAGCGGGCGGCCGCGGCCTTCATGTCGCGGCGCAGCTCCTGCGGCAACGAGAAGGTGAGCCGCTCCTCCGCCGTCGTGTACTCGGTGACCTCGCCGAACCCGCGCTCGGCCAGATGCGCCAGCACCTCCATGACCAGCTCCTCCGGGACGCTGGCGCCCGAGCTGACGCCCACCGTGGACGCGCCCTCCAGCCACTCGTCGCGGATCTCCGACGCGTAGTCGACCAGGTGACCGGCCTTCGCGCCGGCACCGAGGGCCACCTCGACCAGGCGTACCGAATTCGAGGAATTGCGGGACCCGACCACGATGACCACGTCGCACTCGGGCGCGATCTCCTTGACCACGTGCTGGCGGTTGGACGTCGCGTAGCAGATGTCGTCGCTCGGCGGCGACTGCAGCAGCGGCAGCCGGGTCTTGAGCCGGGCCACGGTCTCCATGGTCTCGTCGACCGAGAGGGTCGTCTGGGACAGCCAGACCACCTTCGCCGGGTCGCGGACCACCACGTTCTCGACGTCGTCCGGGCCGTCGACCAGCTGGATGTGCGCCGGCGCCTCGCCCGAGGTGCCGATGACCTCCTCATGGCCCTCGTGGCCGATGAGCAGGATGTCGTAGTCCTCGGCGGCGAACCGCTTCGCCTCGTGGTGCACCTTCGTCACCAGCGGGCAGGTCGCGTCGATCGCCTTGAGGTTGCGCTCGCGGGCCTGCTCGTGCACCTCGGGGGCCACGCCGTGCGCCGAGAAGACGACGGTCGAACCCTCCGGGACCTCCTCGTTCTCCTCGACGAAGATCGCACCGCGGGCCTCGAGCGTGTTGACGACGTGCTTGTTGTGCACGATCTGCTTGCGGACGTACACCGGGGCGCCGTAGAGCTTGAGCGCCTCCTCCACGGTCTGCACCGCGCGGTCGACACCCGCGCAGTATCCCCGCGGCTTGGCGAGGAGCACACGCTTGCGGACGGGGGCACCAGCTTCGGAGGTCACCCGGCCATGGTACGTGGCCCGGCCAGGGAACTCCCGTCGTGCGATGCGCACCACAAAGCCCTGGCCTTGATCCAGGGGCGAACGGCGCCCGGCGAGGCATACTCGGCCCGTGAACGACACGGATGAGGCCACGGGTACCGGCCGGAAGATCGGCTCCGCGCTCCGGGGCCTGTTCGGGGCCCTCGCGCTGGTCCTGGGACTCACCTGGATCCTGCTCACCATGCACGGGCCGGCGCCGTTCCGCGACCTCGCGGTGGGGACGGTGCTCGCGGCCGGCGGGCTCGTGCTGCTCATGCCGCACCGCCTGCCGCTCCCCGCCCGGGTCACGACGCTCGCCGCCGCGGCCACGGCCACCGTCGGCGCTCTGGCCGGGTTGCTCACCGAGCGGACCCAGACGGGCGGGATGTTCGGGTACGTGGCGGGCCGGGGCTGGCCGTACGAGTGGCTGGCCCGGGGCGCGAGCGCGGACGACCCCCAGACCGCCCGGGCGCTGGCCGAGCAGGCCGGCTGGCAGGTCGACGCCGTGAACCTGGCGGCGAATCTCGTCTTCTGGGGCCTGCTGGGACTGGTGGTGGCCGCGCTCGTCAACAAGGCGCGTTTCCGCACGTAGCCGACGTATCCGGCGGGATACTCGAGCGATGAGCACCGCCGGCACCGTCGGCACGCCCGGCGTCTGGGACTCCGTCGGGACGGGGCTGCGCCTGATCGTCGGCTGGTTCTCCATCGTCATCGGCGCCCTGAACCTCGTCGTCGAGATGGGCGACCGGCCGGACGCCGCGTACGTGCTGTTCAACGGCATGCTGGTGGCGGGCGGAGCGGTACTGATCTCGCTGGCCGCGGTCCCCGGCCGCCCCGGGCCGGCCGGCTATCTGGCCGGCGCCGGCGTGCTGGTCGCCGGGATGGCGTTCGGCACGCTGCCCGCCAGCGGCGCGGCCTGCTGCCTGAGCGCCCTCGCGGAGCGGCACGGCTATCCGTTCACCGTCCTGGCACGCGACGCCGGGCAGGACTGGCAGCTCGACGGCGGCCGCCTCGTCGCCGACCTGATGTTCTGGGGGTACGCCGGCCTGCTCACCCTGCTGGTCGTGGTTCTCGCCCGCCGGCTCGCGAACCGCCGCGGGCGCCCACGCGGGATCGGCGGCGCGGACCGCCCGTAGGCTAGGCCGGGTGACCCAGCCGGAACCCAGGTCGACCGCCGACGAGCCGTGGCCGGTGCGCGTCGTCAGCCAGAAGCTGGGCGCGTGGGTGGCCAAGCTGGGCTGGGTCTGGGTCGACGGCCAGGTCGCCCAGATCAGCCGCCGCCCCGGCGCCGCGGTGGTCTTCCTGACGCTGCGCGACCCCTCGGCCGACCTCAGCCTCACCGTGACGGCGCACCGCGACGTGCTCGACGCCGGCGCCCCCGAGCTGGCCGAAGGCGCCCGGGTCACCCTGCATGCCAAGCCCGAGTTCTATCCGGCCCGCGGCTCGCTGAGCCTGCGCGCCGACGAGATCCGCCAGGTCGGCCTGGGCGAGCTGCTGGCCCGGCTGGAGCGGCTCAAGAAGCTGCTGGCCGCCGAGGGCCTGTTCGCCCGGGAGCGCAAACGCCGGCTCCCGTTCCTGCCGCAGCGCATCGGCCTGATCACCGGTCGCGCCTCGGCCGCCGAGCGGGACGTGCTCATGAACACCCGGCGCCGCTGGCCGGGGGTCGACTTCCGGGTGATCAACGTGCCGGTGCAGGGCCCGACCGCGGTGCCGCAGATCATCGACGCGCTCAAGGTGCTGGAGAACGACGACACGGTGGACGTGATCGTCATCGCGCGCGGCGGCGGCAGCGTCGAGGACCTGCTGCCGTTCTCCGACGAGGCGCTCTGCCGGGCCGTCTTCGGCTGCCGTACGCCGGTGGTCAGCGCGATCGGCCACGAGACCGACGCGCCGCTGCTGGACTACGTCGCCGACCTGCGCGCCTCCACCCCGACCGACGCGGCCAAGCGGATCGTGCCCGACCTGGCCGAGGAGCGCCTGATCGTCGAGCAGGCCCGGCGCCGCCTGGACCGGGCCGTGCTGACCCTGATCGACCGCGAGACGCACCGGCTGGAGGCCTGGCGGTCACGGCCATCGCTGGCGCGTCCCGAGACCCTCGTCGAGCAGCGGGCGAGCGAGGTCACCGGCCTGCGTGACCGGGCCACCCGCAGCCTCGAGCACCGGCTGCGCCGCGCCGACGACGAGCTGCGGCACACCCTCGCCCGGCTGCGCGCGTTGTCACCGGCAGCCACGCTCGAGCGCGGCTATGCGATCGTGCAACGCGCCGACGGCCACGTGGTCCGGGCGGCCGGCGAGGTCGCGACCGGAGATGTTCTACGCGTACGGCTGGCCGACGGCGAGCTGCGCACGGAGGTACAGGAGAGCACCCCATGACCGACGAGAACCTCAGCTACGAGCAGGCCCGCGGCGAGCTGGCGACGGTCGTGGAGAAGCTGGAGCAGGGCGGCGCCTCGCTGGAGGAGTCGCTGGCGCTGTGGGAGCGCGGCGAGAAGCTGGCCGACGTGTGCCAGCGCTGGCTGGACGGGGCCCGGGAGCGCATCGAGGCCTCCCGGGCGGCCCGCTCGGAGGGCTAGCCCTTGCCGTTGATCATGTCGTACGCGGACTGCGGCATCTCCTTGACCTCCGCGGCGGGCGGGGCCTCCTGCTTCGACGCCTTGCCGTAGCCGCTGACCTCCACGGTCCACTTGCCGGCCGGGGAGTCGCCGGTCTTCGGCATGTCGAGCACCAGCTTGGCGAGCCGGCCCTCGTCGTCGAGCGTGGCCTCGTACGGCACCGCCTTGGCCTGCGCCGGGTCGGCGCCCTTGACCGCCGACTCGCCGAAGAGCTGGGAGTCGCCGCTGACCTTGGTGACGTCCAGCGTCCCGGTGATCACGTCGCCCTTGCGCTCGGCGGTGGCCACCCCGCCCAGCAGGCCGGTGGCGCCGGTCAGGTCCGGGTTGTCGATGCTGACCTTCAGCTCCTCGGACTTCACCTTGGACATGTCGAGCCGGAGCCATTGCTTGCCGCTGAACAGGTCCATCATCGCCTGGAGACCCTCGGTCAGCTTGGCGGTCCGCGGGTCGTCGCCGCGGAGCGCCGACAGGCCCTCCAGCTGCTTCGCGGTCTCGCCCATGTCCATGGTCATTTTGACGTAGCGGTCGGGCTCGGCGATCCGGAACTGGACCTTGCCCTTGGTGCCGTCGTCCACCGTGTCGAGGTCGAGCGATGCGGAGTGCGACGGGATGTGCACGACGCCCTTGGCGGAGGTGTCGCCGGGCATCGACGCCGTGAAGCTGTAGTTGCCGGCCTTGAGCCCCGAGGTGGACGCCACGAGGGCGGCCTTGGGGTCGGACGGCTGGTCGTCGCCGGTGCAGGCGGCGAGCGAGATTCCGAGCAGGGGAACGAGAACGGCGGCGAACCGTCGATTCATGAGGGGAGACTCCGAAGGCAGTGCGGACGGACTGCCGGAGCCTAAGGCATCACGTCTTCAGTCCTGTCTTGGGCGGCGGGCGGGGCGGCCGGAAGGCACCGCAGGCGGCACTGTCCCGTCATGTCAGCGCCGACGCGAGCGTCTCCAGGGTCCGTTCCTCGGCCGGGCCCACCACGATGATCGTGCGGCCCTTCTCGAGCAGCACCAGCGCGTTCTCGCCCGGGCGGCCGTCGTACCGCTGCCAGGTGCGTGCCCCGGCCCGGAAGACGCCCACCGCCTCGGGGTTCTTGCCGAGCTCCGCCGGGATCAGGGTGGTGGTCGCGACGCTGCTCTCGATCAGCTGCAGCGGCTTGCCTCCCGGGTCGGCGTAGCCCAGCCGCAGGGTGGCACCGCCGGAATCATGCTTGTACGTCGCACTCTGCACGTGCCAGTCGGCGCCGAGCCCCTGGGGCGCCGCGACCTCGAAGGCCGCCGCCGTGCGGGCCTGCTGCAGCACCGGCTCGGGATCCACCGCGACCGGTTTGTCGCCGTTGAGCACCAGCCGGTAGAAGAGCAGCAGCAGCACGATCGGGACGAGCAGGACGACGAGCGACAACGCCATGTCCCGCGGCCGGCGCTGGGCACGCTCGCCCACGGTGGGGGTCTGGGGGCTGGACACCTCACCATTGTTAACCATGTCGCGCTGACGGGACTTGGCGCAGGCCCGCATGTGAGGATCGGTGACGACCACACCCCGCACCGTCGCGAGGAGGCCCCCGAAATGCCCGTTTCCGCCAACCCCCAGGACCTCGACCGCAACATCGCCCTCGATCTCGTCCGTGTCACCGAAGCCGCCGCGATGGCCGCCGGCCGCTGGGTCGGTCGCGGCGACAAGAACGGGGGCGACGGCGCCGCCGTGGACGCCATGCGCAAGCTCATCAACTCGATCCCGATGCGCGGCGTCGTGGTGATCGGCGAGGGTGAGAAGGACGAGGCGCCCATGCTCTTCAACGGCGAGCTGGTGGGCGACGGCACCGGGCCGGAGGTGGACGTGGCCGTCGACCCCGTCGACGGCACGACGCTGATGAGCAAGGGCATGCCGGGCGCGGTCGCCGTGCTGGCGGTCGCCGAGCGCGGCGCGATGTTCGACCCGAGCGCCGTCTTCTACATGGAGAAGATCGCGGTCGGCCCGGACTGCGCCGACGTGATCGACATCAACGCCGGCGCGACCGAGAACCTGCGCCGCATCGCCAAGGCGAAGCACTCCTCGGTCTCCGACGTCACCGTCTGCATCCTCGACCGGCCGCGGCACGAGAAGCTGGTCGAGGAGGTACGCGCGGCCGGCGCCAACATCAAGTTCATCTCCGACGGCGACATCGCGGGCGCCATCTCGGCGGCCCGCAGCGAGTCCGACGTCGACGTGCTGATGGGCATCGGCGGCACCCCGGAAGGCATCACCGCGGCGTGCGCGATCAAGTGCCTCGGCGGCGAGATCCAGGCCAAGCTGTGGCCGCGGGACGACGCGGAGCGGGAGAAGGCGATCGGCGGCGGCCACGACCTCGACCGGGTGCTCACCACGAACGACCTCGTCACCGGCGACAACTGCTTCTTCGTGGCCACCGGCGTCACCTCGGGCGATCTGCTCAAGGGCGTGCGCTACCGCGCCGGCGGGGCGCACACCCAGTCGATCGTCATGCGGTCCAAGAGCGGCACGATCCGGGTCATCGACTCGTACCACCGGCTGGAGAAGCTGAAGCTGTACTCGGCGGTCGACTTCGACGGTCATCTGCCCACGGTGCACGGGTGACCCAGACGGCCACGGCGCCACCGGCGGTGTCCGCCGGTCGGCGCCTGGCCGGCGTCGTGCTCGCGGTGACGTCGGGCGTCGCGCTGGCCGTCCAGTCGAGGATCAACGGCGAGCTTTCCGTACGACTCGACGACCCGATCGGCGCCGCCCTCATCTCCTTCGGTTCCGGCCTGCTGGTGCTGGCGGTGCTCGTGCCGCTGTTGCCGGCGGGCCGGGCCGGCCTGCGACACCTGCGCGACGGCCTGCGTGACCGCCGGATCCGCCCGTGGCAGTGCATCGGCGGCATGTGCGGCGGTTTCCTGGTCGCCACCCAGGGCCTGACCGTGCCCACGCTCGGGGTCGCGGTGTTCATCGTGGCGGTGGTCGCGGGCCAGTCGTCGAGCAGCCTGATGGTGGACCGGGCCGGCGCGGGCCCGGCCGGCCCGCAACCGGTGACGGTTCCGCGCCTGGCGGGGGCGGTCCTGACGGTGTGCGCCGTGCTGCTCGCCGTCGGCGACCGCATCGGCCACCCGAGCGCCCTGGCCCTGGCCGCCCTGCCGCTGCTGGCGGGCCTCGGTATCGCCTGGCAGCAGGCGGTCAACGGCCACGTCCGCGTGGTCGCGGGCAGCGCGCTGGTGGCCGGTCTGGTCAACTTCGTCACGGGTACGGCCGTCCTGCTCCTGGCCTTCGCCGTGTCTGCCCTGCTGCGCGGCGTCCCGTCCCACCTCCCCGCCGGCCCCTGGTGGCTGTACGTCGGCGGCACGCTGGGCATCGTCTTCATCGCCGTCGGCGCCGCCGTGGTACGCACCATCGGCGTCCTGCTGCTGGGGCTCGGCATGATCGCGGGTCAGGTCACCGGCGCCCTGCTGATCGACGCCCTGATCCCGGCCGCGGCCGGCACCCCCGGCTGGAACACGGTGCTGGGCGCCGCCCTCACGCTGCTGGCGGTGGGCGTAGCGGTGGCACCGGCCCGGCGCCCGTGACGCCTCAGAAGTCGGTCAGCGTCGCGTCGGGATCGTAGAAGGCGGCCGCGGGCTTCGGCCGGCGACGGCGAAACGCGATCGCGGCGATCACCCCGCCGAGCAGGCCGAGCAGATGGCCCTGCCAGGAGACCGGCTGGTCGGTGGGGAGGATGTTGTAGATCTGGTACCAGTACAGCAGCCCGATGAACGCGGCCACGCCGAGGTTCCACCAGCTGCGCTCGACGAAACCGCGGGCGAAGAGCAGCCCCAGGTAGCCGAAGACCACCCCGCTCGCCCCCACCACGACGCTGCTCGGGTCGCCGACGAGCCAGACGCCGAAGCCGCTGACCAGGATGATCACCAGGGTCGACCAGAGGAAGCGGCGGGTGCCCCCGGCCAGCGCGAACGTGCCGACGAGGATCAGCGGCACGCTGTTGCCGTACAGATGATCCCAGCCGGCGTGCAGGAACGGACTGAAGATGACGCCGTCGAGGCCGTCGAGGCGCCGGGGGATGATCCCGGCCGCCACGTCGAGCGAACCGGCACCGACGCCCTGGTCGATCGCCTCGATGAGGAAGAGCACCGGGATGACCGCGCACATCGCCACGAAGGCCCGGCCGATGGAGGCGAAGAACGCCTCGGTGCCGACCTTCGCCGCCGCGTCGTCGTGTGAACCCGGAACGCCCATTCCCCGATGGTTACCGATCGCCGCCACTGCCGCCAACCTGGTGTGTCCGATCGGGCACGGTCAGCTGAGCTCGCGGGTGGCCTTCCGGATGGTGGCGCGGAACGCCGAGATCTGCGTGTACACGCCCGGGTAGCCCTTGCGCGCGCAGCCCAGTCCCCAGCTCACGATGCCGACCTGCAGCCACTTGTCGCCGGCGCGACGCACCATCGGACCGCCCGAGTCGCCCTGGCAGGTGTCGACGCCCTTCTTACCGGCGCAGATGGATTCGTCCTGCACGAGCTCCACGCCGACCTGCCGGTACGCCTTCGCGCAGTCGCTGTCGGAGACCACCGGCACGGACGCGTACCGCAGCCGCTTCTCCTGGCGCAGCGATTGTTCGCTGGTCTGGCCCCAGCCCAGCACGGTGAGCGGTCCCGCCTCGTCCGCGCCGCCGTGGCCGAGCTGGAGAGTGGGCAGGTTCAGGGCATGGTCCAATTTGATCAGTGCCCAGTCGTCGCCGCGGGTCTCGCCGCGGAAGCCCTCCGCGCGGACGACGGCCACCGAGCGGGCCTTGACGGCGTCGGGGGACTTGAGGTTGGTCACCCCGGCCACGACGCCGATGGTGTCGTCGGGGCCGGTGCCGTTCACGCAGTGACCGGCCGTGAGCACGACCCGGGGCGCCGTGAGGGCCCCGCCGCAGCCCATGGAGAGCCGCACCATCCACGGGAACCGGCCCTCGGGAGCCAGGTCACCGCCGACGACCTCGCGGACCGGCGGAGCACCGCCGGTGGCGGGCGCGGCATCCCCCGCGTGGGCGGCTATCTGGCTCGCCGTCAGCACGGAAGCGAGGACACCGAGGGCGACGAGCGAGGCGGCTTTCCGGACCATGTGGACATTTGATCACCCACCACGACACGCAAAAGGGGTACGCGCCGAAGCACGTACCCCTTTTGTCCGATTCGCTTTAGTACCAGCCGGTGTTCTCCGAGTGCGACCACGCGCCGCACGGCGTGTCGTACCGGCCCTCGATGTAGCCGAGACCCCACTTGATCTGCGTCGCGGGGTTGTCCTCCCAGTCGTCCGCCACCGAGGCCATCTTGCTGCCGGGCAGGGCCTGCGGGATGCCGTACGCGCCGGAGCCGGAGTTGTGGGCGTGGTGGTTCCAGCCGCTCTCCCGCTTCCACAGCTTGTCCAGGCAGGGGAACTGGTCGATCTTGAAGCCGGCGTCCAGCATCAGCGCGCAGCCGGTGGCGCGGTTGCCGCTGTACTCGTCGCAGGACGACGGGATGTCGCCGGTGTAGGGCACCGTGCCGCCGGAGCTGGACTTGGCGGCCTTCTTCGCCGCCGCCGCCTTCTCCTCGGCCTTCTTCTTGTCGATCGCCTTCTTCTCGAGCGCGCGCGCCTTGCCGGCGGCGGCCTTGGCCTCGATCGCGGCCTTCGAGGCGGCTTCACCCTCCGCCTCACGCTGGTACGCACGGACGGCGGCGTGCTGGTTCTGGCGCTCCTTGAGGAGCTGCATCTCGTCCGTGTCCGCCTGCACCACCAGCTGGGTCTGGGCGCTCTGCGCCTGGACTTCCCGGTCCTTTCCGAGGTAGACCCCGCCGATCACGCCTGCCACGAGCAGGCCCACCGAGGCCACACGGATACCGACCCGGCTCCAGAGCCGATTCACGAAGATTTCCCTTCGTAGGGGGCAATGACGCGGAACGAACCCCCGGCCCCCGACCGGTGGCGACTCGCACCGCGAGCATCGTCGACCCCGCGGGCCGCGACAGCCGGCGCTTCCCGCGCCGGCCCGGGTAGCCGGCGATCGATGTCCGATCGGGGTGGCGACCCGAATGATGCTCGCCAGCCACCATGGCGCACGGTGAAGTGGATGTGAAATGGCAACGCCCATCAGTGAAATGAATCACAGGACGTTTAGGATTTATTCGGGCTAAATCAGAGCTATTACGCTCACCCGTACGGTATTACGAAGGCCACTTTCTGTAATCGACCCCGAACGCGCCGTGAGGCGGGAATCCGGCTGGATTCCCGCCTCACGATGACGCAGCGTCAGAGTGGAATTTCCTCCAGGAGATCGGTGACGACCTCTGCGATCGGGGACCTTTCCGACCTCGTCAGAGTGACATGGGCGAAGATCGGGTGACCCTTCAACGCCTCGATCACGGCCGTCACGCCGTCGTGGCGCCCCACCCGCAGGTTGTCGCGCTGGGCGACGTCGTGGGTGAGCACCACCCGCGACCCCTGACCGATCCGGGACAGCACCGTCAGCAGCACGTTGCGTTCGAGCGACTGCGCTTCGTCGACGATCACGAAGGCGTCGTGCAGGCTCCGGCCCCGGATGTGGGTCAAGGGCAGCACCTCGAGCATCCCGCGGGCCAGGACCTCCTCCATGACGTTGGCGTGCACTACCGCGCCGAGCGTGTCGAACACCGCCTGCGCCCAGGGCGACATCTTCTCCGACTCGCTGCCCGGCAGATAACCCAGCTCCTGGCCGCCGACCGCGTACAGCGGGCGGAAGACGACGACCTTCTTGTGGCGGTTGCGCTCCATCGTCGCCTCGAGGCCCGCGCACAGCGCCAGCGCCGACTTGCCGGTGCCGGCCCGTCCGCCGAGCGACACGATGCCGATGGACTCGTCGAGCAGGATGTCCAGCGCCACCCGCTGCTCGGCCGAGCGGCCGCGCAGGCCGAACGCCTCCCGGTCGCCGCGGACCAGCTTCACCGTCTTGTCCGGATTGACCCGGGCCAGCGCCGAGCCACGGGACGAGTGGACCACCAGGCCGGTGTGGCAGGGCAGGTTCTCCGTCTCCTCCAGCTCGAGCTCGTCACCGGCGTACAGGCGGTTGACGACCTCGTCGTCCAGCTTCAGGTCCGACATACCGGTCCACGTCGGGTCGCTGGCCTGGCCGTGCAGGTACTCGTCCGCCGTGAGACCCACCGAGGCCGCCTTGACCCGCAGCGGCATGTCCTTGCTGACCAGCGTGACGTCCCGGCCCTCGGCGGTGAGCCCCAGCGCCACGGACAGGATCCGGGTGTCGTTGGAGTCGTTGCGGAAGCCCTGCGGCAGCACGCTCTGATCGGCGTGGTTGAGCTCCACGCGCAGCGTGCCGCCCTCGTCGTTGCAGAGCACCGGATGGTCCAGCCGCCCGTGCTTGATCCGCAGCTCGTCGAGCATGCGCAGGGCCTGGCGGGCGAACCAGCCGAGCTCGGGATGGTGCCGCTTGCCCTCCAGCTCGGAGATCACCACGAGGGGGATGATCACTTCGTGGTCGGTGAACCGGCGGAAAGCCGCCGGATCGGACAGCAGGACCGAGGTGTCCAGTACGAAGACCCGGCCGGCTGGGGCGGGCTCCGCGTCCGCGTGCCGATCCCGGGACGCACGGCGTCCCGTGGAGGCGCGACTGCTGGAGACTTTGGCGGCCGGGTCGGTGTGTACGGCCCCGGCGTCACTACGGCGAGATGTCACAGGCCTGCTCCAGCGGGCGTGCAACCCGGTCCGCCCGCGGTCCGCCACGTCCGGCGCCCGTCTCTAGCACGGGGTCGGGATGCTGGCCCCGTGGCGTACTCCGTCGCAGGTCCGGGCCGGCCGGTTGGCTCGGGAAAACCCCTTGCCATACCTAAAAGCTAGCGGTCAAGAGCCACTTGCGGTAGTACCCGCGAGTTACGCCAATTCCGGTCCGATTCGCCGGAGTGCAATGAGCCGAGTGGCCTGTACGCTGGAAATCGTGCCTGAGACACCGCTTAGTCCTGAGCCATCCCAAGGCAGGGCGCGCCCCACGCACCCCTTGAGCGTCGCGGAGGCCTGGCAGTTCACCGCCTCGCGCGCCAAGGAGACCACCTTCTTCTTCGACTTCGACGGCGTGCTGTCCCCCGTCACGGACGACCCGGACGCCTCGCAGCCGGTCGCCTCCGTCCTCGGGGTCCTCGAGCAGCTCGCCGCCAAGGTGGCCCGCGTGGCGATCGTGTCGGCCCGGCCGGTGAGCTTCCTGCGCTCGCGCTTCGAGTCGCTCGAGCACGTCGACCTCTACGGCCTGTACGGCCTGGAGGTCTGGCACGACGGCGACGTCGTGACCGAGCCCGCCGCCCTGCCCTGGGTGCCCGCCATGGCCGACCTGGCCGCGCGCGCCAAGGTCGAGCTGCCCGAAGCCATCCTGGTCGAGTACAAGCGGCTCTCCGTCGCCCTGCACTACCGCACGGCGCCGCAGCTCGCCGCCGAGGTCGAGCGCTGGGGCCACGAGCAGGCCGAGCGCCTCGGCCTGCGGGTCCAGGGCGGCCGCATGGTGGTGGAGCTGAAGCCGCCGGTCGACCAGGACAAGGGCATGGTGATCAGCGAAGGCGTCCTCAACGCCGGCTGCGCCTGGTATTTCGGCGACGACATGTCCGACATCAAGGCCTTCGACGCGCTGCGCGCCCGCGAGGCCGTGGACCCGGAGTTCTTCGGCATGTGCGTCGCCGTGGCCAACCCGGAGACCGGCGCCGACGTCTCCAGCGCGGCGGACCTCACGCTCGAGTCCCCCGAGGCCGTCGCCGGCTTCCTGGCCGAGGCGCTACCGGCCTTCCACCGCTAGCGTCTGTTCGGGCCGGTCAAGCGCCGTAGCGGCGCTGGCGGCCGGCGTACGAGCGGAGTGCCCGCAGGAAGTCGGTCCGGCGGAAGTCGGGCCAGTTGGCGTCGTGGAAGTAGAACTCCGAGTGCGCCGACTGCCACAGCAGGAACCCCGACAGCCGCTGCTCCCCGCTCGTGCGGATGACCAGGTCGGGATCCGGCTGCCCGCGGGTGTAGAGGTGCTCGGCGATGTGCTCCACGTCGAGGATCTCGGCGAGCTCCTCGAGGGTGCGCCCGGCCGCCGCGTGCTCGTGCAGCAGGGAGCGGACCGCGTCGGTGATCTCGCGGCGACCGCCGTACCCGACTGCCATGTTGACCTCGACGCCGCCGGAGCGGTTGCGCGTCTTCTCCTGGGCCGCCTTGAGGGTGGTCGCCGTGGTGGCCGGCAGCAGGTCGAGCGCGCCGACGATGCGCAGGCGCCACGGATTGCCGTCCTCGGCGAGTTCGGTGGCGAGGTCCTCGATGATTTTGACGAGCGGGTCCAGCTCGGCGGCGGGACGCTGCAGGTTGTCGGTCGCCAGCAGGTAGAGCGTGACGTGCTTGATGCCCGCCTGGTCGCACCAGCCGAGCAGCTCCTTGATGCGCACCGCACCGACCCGATGGCCGTCGTTGGGGTCGACGTAGCCCATCTCGCGGGCCCAGCGGCGGTTGCCGTCGCACATGACCCCGACGTGCTGCGGCACCGGCTTGCCGGCCAGCTTGCCGGCGAGCCGTCGCTCGTACACCGAGTAGACCAGGGACCGGATACTCATCACGCCCAGCCTATCGAGACGCCGCCCCGGCTCAAGGGGGTGGCGCGGCGAAAGGGAGCAACTCGGCCCCGATGCGTCCGATCGTGCGAAGATCGAAAACCCCGTCAGCGAGGCCCAGATCCACCATGCGGTGGAAAACCGCCCGGTCGCGACGGGCGGCGCGGACCGCGGCGTCGACCACCCTGGGCCGGCGGGTGAGCAGCGTGGCGAAGCCGGAGTGGCGCAAGTGCCGTCCCAGCCGGGCTCGCAGCGCCCGGGTGTAGCGCGGCCCGGCCCGCTCGGGTCCCTCGGCGGCCGCCGCGCCGGCCAGCGCGCCGGAGAGCACGGCGTAGAAGATGCCCTCGCCGGTGAACGGATTGATCAGCGACAACGCGTCGCCGGCCAGCAGCACCGGGCCGCGCGCCGGTGCCGGACGGCGGGTGGACAACGGCAGGTGGTGCGCCCGCAGGCCGGTCGCCTCGGTGCCGGGCAGGAGATCCGTCAAGCGCTGCAACAGGTACGCCTTCGTGAGCGGCGCCCCGCGCAGCACCTCGCCGTACCCGACGTTGGCGGTGCCGTCGCCCAGAGGGAACGACCAGGCGTACGCGGGCCAGCGCGCGCTCGTGGTGCGGATGAGCTGCTCGTCGCCGGACGCGGGGGCGTACCCGCGGATGGCGATGGCGAGGTGACCCTGCGGGTTGACGGGATGGCCGAGGGCCCGCCGCACCACCGAGCCCGCGCCGTCGGCGCCGATCAGCACCCGGGCCGCCAGCCGGTCGTCGAGGAGTACGCCGCCGGCGGCGTACCGGATCGAGCGGACCGTGTGCCGGCGCAGCGTGGCGCCGGCGCGGACGGCCGCCTCGACCAGCCGGGCGTCGAAGACCTTGCGCGGCACGGTGTGCGCCGGGCGGGGCAGCGGCCGGGCGACCTCGGTGCCGCCCGGCGCCACCAGCCGCAGGCTTCGCACGGGCGGGTAGCCGTCGGTCACGCCGGTCACCCCGAGCCCGGCGAGGACCTCGAGCGTCTCGGCGGCGATGCCGTCGCCGCACGGCTTGTCGCGGGGGAACTCCGCTCGGTCGAGCAGGACGACCGAGGCGCCGGCGCGGCAGGCCGCGAGGGCGGCGGCGGCTCCGGCAGGCCCGGCACCGACGATCGCGACGTCGTACGTCGGGGTTGCGCTGTCGTCGCTCACGCCGCGGCCGCGACGGGAGCGGGCATCCGCGCCACCCGCCACAGCGAGTAGCAGACGAGCACGGCCGCGGCCACCAGCGGGGCGCCGTCGCGGATCAGCCCGTCCGTCCCCAGCAGCAGGTAGCAGAGCGGCAGGTCGACGACCAGCACACCGACCGTGACCCAGAGCAGCAGTGTCGGCGCCCAGCGCTTGTGGCGCAGCAGGAAGAAGGTGCTCAGCATGACCGCGTAGCTCGTGGCGAAGCCGGCCGCGAACCAGAAGACCACGGCGAGGATCCACTCGGGCCGGCGACCCAGCTCGGCCACCGAGATCAGCGCCGGGACCAGCATCAGCGGGCTGTAGGTGAAGGCGGCGACCCGGGCGGTGATCGCCCACGCGGTCAGGGGCGGGCGCTTCGGCACCGCCTCGCGCACCTCGATGCCCTCGCGGGTGAGCACGATCTTCTTCGGGTGCCGGACCAGGTGCCCCTGCACGGCCGGGTGCCGGTAGAGCAGCACCACGACGGTGAGGCAGAGGGCGGTCAGCACCGCGAACCCGATCACGCCGGGGGCGGGTGGGGTGCCGGTGCGCGGCACGACGAGGCGGCCGACCGCGAAGACGGTGGTGACGGCCAGGATCAGGCCGATGGGCCGGGCCGCGGCACGACCCCGGCGCACGTGCCAGATCAGGATCAACCAGCCGACGGTACGCAGGAGCGCCCAGCCGGTGCGGACCGCGAGCCCGAAACCGTGCTCGGGCGCGTACCAGTAATTGAGGAGCTCGACCCCGGCGGTGGCCGCGGCCGTCGCGACCAGCAGCCAGCGCAGGGCGTGGACCATGCGCGGCGGGCCGTAGTCGATGGTCACGGATGCGAAGGTACCCAGGCCGCGCCCGCCTCGAACGCGAGGCGGGCGCGGGGCGTCACGCGGCGTTGAGGCGGGACTTGAGCGCGTCCAGCTCCGACCAGAGCACGGCCGGCAGCTTGTCGCCGAACTTGGCGAACCACTCCTCGACCTGCGGGATCTCGGCCAGCCACTCGTCCTTGTCCACCGCCAGGACCGCCTCGAGGTCGGCCTTGTCGAGCTCCAGACCGGTCAGGTCCAGCGCGTCCGCGGTCGGCACGTGCCCGATCGGCGTCTCGACGGCGTCCGCCTTGCCGTCCAGGCGCTCGACGACCCACTTGAGCACGCGGGAGTTCTCGCCGAAGCCGGGCCACAGGAACCGGCCGTCGTCGCCGCGGCGGAACCAGTTGACGTAGAAGACCTTCGGCAGCTTCTCCGCGTCACCGGAGGCGGCCTTGCCCATCTCGATCCAGTGGTTGAAGTAGTCGCCGGCGTGGTAGCCGATGAACGGCAGCATCGCCATCGGGTCCCGGCGCACGACGCCGACCTGCCCGACCGCCGCGGCGGTGGTCTCCGACGACAGGGTCGCGCCGAAGTAGACACCGTGCACCCAGTCGCGGGCCTCGGTCACCAGCGGCACGGTCGTCTTGCGGCGGCCGCCGAAGAGGATCGCGTCGATCGGTACGCCGCGCGGGTCGTCGTACTCGGGCGCAAGGATCGGGCACTGGTTGATGGGCGTGCAGAACCGGCTGTTCGGGTGGCTGGACGGGGCCTCCGAGTCGGGCGTCCAGTCGTTGCCCTTCCAGTCGATGAGGTGCGCGGGCGGCTCGCCCATGCCCTCCCACCAGATGTCACCGTCGTCGGTGAGCGCGACGTTGGTGAAGACCGAGTTGCCGCGCGCGAGCGTACGCATGGCGTTCGGGTTGGTGTGCTGGTCGGTGCCCGGCGCGACGCCGAACAGGCCGTACTCGGGGTTTGTGGCCCAGAGGCGGCCGTCCTCGCCGAAACGCATCCAGGCGATGTCGTCGCCGACGGTCTCGACCTTCCAGCCGGGGAGCGTGGGCTCCAGCATGGCGAGGTTGGTCTTGCCGCAGGCCGACGGGAACGCGCCGGCGATGTAGCGGACCTGGCCCTCGGGCGAGGTCAGCTTCATGATCAGCATGTGCTCGGCGAGCCAGCCCTCGTCGCGGGCCGCGACGCTGGCGATGCGCAGGGCGAAGCACTTCTTGCCGAGCAGCGAGTTGCCGCCGTAGCCCGAGCCGAACGACCAGATCTCGCGCGTCTCCGGGAAGTGCGAGATGTACTTGGTCTCGTTGCAGGGCCAGGCGACGTCCTCCTGCCCCGGCTCGAGCGGCGCACCGACCGAGTGCAGGGCCGGCACGAAGTCGGCCTCGGCGCCCATGGCCTCGAGCACCTTGGTGCCCATCCGGGTCATGATCTTCATGGACGCCACGACGTACGCACTGTCGGTCAGCTCGACACCGAACATCGGGTTCGGCGCGTCGAGCGGGCCCATGCAGAACGGGACGACGTACATGGTGCGGCCGCGCATGCAGCCGCGGTAGAGCTCCGTCATCGTCGCCTTCATCTCGGCGGGCGCCATCCAGTTGTTGGTGGGCCCGGCGTCGGCGGGATCGGCGGAGCAGATGAAGGTGCGTTCCTCGACCCGGGCGACATCCCCGGGATCGGTACGCGCCCAGAACGAGTTCGGCCGGCGCTCAGGATTGAGGCGGACGAGGGAGCCGGCGTCGACGAGCCCGTCGGTGAGCCGGGTCCACTCCTCGTCGGAGCCGTCGCACCAGACCACCCGATCGGGAGTGGTGAGGGCGGCGACCTCCTCGACCCAGCGCAGGAGGCGGGTGTGGGAGGTGGGGGGTACAGACATGTGAATCCCTTCGGTCGGCACTGACCTGTGACGAGGCAGGCCGGCGGTCCGGCCTTCATCACGGGAGTCACGTCAGCCTAAGCCGAGTGAACGTTCAGTTCATCGGGGAAACCTGTGGACAACCGCACAATCCTCAGAGTTTGTGCGCGATCACGATTGATCCTTCGCCAGAAGGAGCACGTGTGCGCAGAGAGCGCTCCCTCGGACCCTCAGCTTCCCCAAAAAGGACAAAAGTCATAAGCTTGTCCAGAATCGGGCTTTCCTCCCACTCCCGGCTTCAGGAGGCAGGAATGGCGATCCCGGCAGGCGAGGCCGACGCCGACACGGAGTTGCTGGCGGCCGTACGGGCCGGCGACACCGGCGCATACGGCGTGCTCTACGAACGGCACCGCTCCGCGGCCAGGGCCCTCGCCCACGGACTCGTCACCGACCACGCCGAGGCCGACGACCTGGTCGCCGAGACCTTCGCCAAGGTGTTCGCAACCCTCCGGGCGGGGCGCGGACCCCTCGTGGCCTTCCGGGCGTACCTGTACACGACCCTGCGGCACGTCTGCTACCACCGGGCACGCCGGGACCGGCGGCTGGAGTTCACCGACGACCTGACCCGCTACGACGAGGGCGAGCCGTTCCTCGACCCGGCGCTGGACCGGATGGAGCGCACCTTCGCCGCCCAGGCGTTCCGGGCCCTCCCCGACCGCTGGCGTGACGTGCTGTGGCGTACGGAGGTGGAAGGAGCCAGCCCCGCCGAGGTCGCCCCGCAGCTCGGACTCACGCCCAACGCGGTCGCCGTACTCGCCCACCGCGCCCGCGAGGGGCTGCGCCGCCTGTACCTCCAGCAGCACGTCGCCGTCGCCGACCCGCCCGAGTGCCGCTGGGCCGGGGAACGGCTGGGCGGCCATGTCCGCGGGAGGCTGGCACCGCGGGAGGCCGCCCGCCTGCGTACCCATCTGTCCTGGTGCGGCGACTGCCGGACCCGGCTGGCCGAGGTGACCGAAATCAACCAGGGCCATTACCGACCGTACCGGCAGCGGGATCATGCAGGCCCGCAACGTTAAGAGTCGCTCACGAAAACAGCGGGGCGTGACCTCCGCCGGTACTCTCGGATCCGTGCCTGCTGCCGATCTCCTGCCCGCCCTGCGGGCACGCTTCGGAGCAGTGGTGCGCGAGTTGGGCAAATTCGGCACCGTCGGCGGCATCGCCTTCGCCATCGACTTCGTCATCTTCAACGTGCTGCTGCAGAGCGGCGCGGAATCCCTGCTCGCCAAGACCATCTCCACCGTCGTGGCCACCACCGTGGCCTTCGCCGGCAACCGGTTCTGGACCTGGCGGCACCGCGAGCACCGCAACATGGCACACCAGTACACGATGTTCTTCCTGCTGAACGGGGTCGGCCTGTGCATCGGGCTCGCCTGCCTCGCGATCAGCCACTACGGGCTCGGCTCGGTCTGGCCCGAGTTCCAGAGCCCGCTCGCGGACAACATCTCCGGCCAGCTCGTCGGCACCGCCGTGGGCACGCTCTTCCGCTTCTGGTCGTACCGCCGTTTCGTGTTCGGCGAGCCCACGATCCCCGATCCGGCGCCCCCGGCAGCCCCGGAGACCCCGGTTCCACCCACGGGCACGACCGCACCGCAGTCCACCGAGCCGGCGGCACCACGAGCCGTCCCGCGGATGTGACGAGGGATTCAGCCCCCGGCTGCGTCCGTCGTCCCTCTCCCTTTCCCCTTTAAGGTTGTCGAATGCCTTCAGCCCGCCCGCTGACGGAACGTCTGCGCCACCTGGCCCCCGAGGCCATGGCGTTCGGTGTTATCGGCGCAGCGAACACTCTGCTCTACATGGCGATCACCTGGGCCCTGCTGCCCATCGGCGCCGTCAAGGCGAGTGTCGTCGCCACCGTCGTCACGACCACGCTGGCCTACATCGCCAACCGCTACTGGACCTACCGGCACCACACCCGCACGGCGCTGCGCCGCGAATACACGCTGTTCTTCGGGTTCAACCTCGCCGGCATGGTGATCCAGTCGGGCGCGCTGACCATCGGCAAGTACGGCTTCGGCCTCACCGAGGAGAAGGACGCCGTCCTGTTCATGGGCGTCACCCTGCTCGGCATCGTGATCGCGACGATCTTCCGCTTCTGGGCGTACCGGACCTTCGTGTTCCTCAAGCCGCCGGTCGACGGCCACGAAGCGGCGATCGCCGAGCTGGACGTCGCCGCCGGCCTCGCCGAGCTCAGCGCCGAGGCGGAGGGCCGCTTGGACGAGGAGATCGCCAAGGAGATCGACGCCCAGCGCCGCGCTGTCTAGCCGGCGGCGGCTCCGGCTCCGGCTCGTCCTCCTCGTCGTCCGGCCGCAACTCCCGGTCGGTCTCGATGAGCTGGTAGAGGGTGGTCTGCACCTGCTGCACGTGCGGCACCGAAGCCATGACCGCGGACTGCTCCCCGACCGAGTCGACCGTGAGCGTGCCGCACCCCAGCAGCCGCTCGACCAGCGACTGGCGGGTGACGTGATCGTTGACCCGGTTCAACGGCAGATCCCGCCGCTCCCGGGCGACGACGCCGTCCTGCAACAGGATCCGCTCGTCGGTGAACACGTAGTGGGTGCTGCGCCACACCAGCAGCGGCCACACCCCCCGGGTCACACCGACGAACAGCGCCACCGCACCGACCACGCAGACACCGATGAGGCCGCCCGTGGTCGGCGGAAGCATCACCCACACCAGGATCACCGCGGCCAGGGCGGCCAGCAGAACCAGGATCGGGCGTACGGCCGCCTTCGCGTGCGGGTGCAGGTGGAGGACGACCTCCTCCTCGTCGGTCAGGACGTCGTCCGGAAAAGCCACGGGCTCAGCGTACGTGCAGCACGTCACCCGCGGAGACGCGACGCTCGGCGCCGTCCGCCGTACGGATCACCAACTGCCCGTCACCATCCACGCTGGTCGCCGCGCCGGTGAGCGCACCACCCTCGGGCAGCAGCACCCGGACATCACGCCCGAGCGTGGCACACCCCCGCCGGTACGCCCCCAGCAGCCCGCACAGCTCGGCGTCGCCGCCGGTCTCCCGCCAGCCGCCGTACCACCGGGCGAAGCCCCGCAACAGCGCGCGCAGCAGCGGATCGCGATCGGTGACCTCCGCGCCGGCGACCCGCAGCGACGTCGCGGGCAACCCGGTGGTCTCGGGCAACTCCTCGGCCCGGGTGCTGACGTTCAGGCCGATCCCCACCACCACGGCGTCACCGGCGACCTCGGCGAGGATGCCGGCCGCCTTGCCCTCCCCCACCAGCAGGTCATTGGGCCACTTCAAAGATGCGTCGATCTCGGCGACGCGTTGCACGGCCTCCGCGAGCGCGACCCCGGCCAGCAACGGCAGCCACCCCCACGTCCGCTGCGGCGCGGGATTCCAGCCCCGATCGGCGTCGGCCACCCCGGGACGCAGCAGCACACTCAGCGTGAGACCGGCCCGCGGCGGGGACACCCACTGCCGGTCCCGGCGGCCCCGGCCGGCAACCTGCTGCTCAGCCACGATGACGAGCCCCTCGGCGGCGCCGTCACGGGCGGCCTGAGAGACGTCGGCGTTGGTGGAGCCGGTCTCGCCGACGACGTCGACCCGGTGCCACATCCCGCCGGGGACGACGAGGGCCCGCTGCAGGGCCCGCGCCGAGAGGGGCGGGCGGTCGAGGTTCGTGTACGGCGAGGAGGCCATCGGGTCAGCCTAGCCTCGGGGGTGCGACCGGCTCGATGTGCCGGTCAGCTCGGTTCGGCGGCGTGCTTGCTCACGTAGACGGTGCTGCGGGGCTCCGGCTGGCCCGCGTTCGGGCGTGGCCGAGGCCGGGGACGGGGCCGCGCCGGTGCCGCCTCGATCGCCGGGATGTGCTGTGTCGGGTCTCCGCCCCCGCCGCGACGGCGCCGCACCGGGATGGAGGAACGCCGGTAGCGCCGCGACTCCTGGTCGTCCGCGGTGCTGCGCGACCAGGCCAGATCCGGCAGCGCGGCGTCGGGCAGGTCCGGGACGGTCCAGATCGGGCCCTCGGCGCTCTCCGGCCGTCCGGCGTAACCGGTCCCCTGCGCCGACTCCGGGCCCGGCTTGTCGGAGTTCGGGACGGGCACGATGTCGGCGTCCCGGCGGCTGCGGTACGGCGCGTCGGGCTCTTCCGGCACGCTGTTCGCGTCGTCCGCCGCCCAGTCCTCGGCGGCGGCCTGCTCCAGCCGCCGGCGCCGCGGGGGGAACTCGCCGCGTGCGTCGTCGCCGGACCATGCGCGCGGGACACCGATCCGGTCGTCCGGGCGCGCCGGTGGCCACTGTGGGACCACCGCGGTCGGCTCGGATTCCACTTCCGGGACCGGGTCGAAGCCCGACGACGGCGGGTACGGCGGGGCGGCCGGGATCCGCTCCACGGGCACCGGCCAGCCGTACCCCGCGTCGGGAACGGGCGTCCAGTAGTCACCGGAGGCCGGTGCGTCGCGGTACTGCGGGCGTACCCAGCCCTCGACCCGGTCGCCGTAGCGGCGCTCGGACAGGTGCCGGCGTACCGGAGGGTCCGCCTCGAAGGGGTCGACCTCGTAGCCGCCCACCGCGAAGGGGTCGAGGGCTGCCGGGAAGCTGCCGGAGGCGTCGGTGTCCTGCACGGCCTCGAAGTCGCCGGAGAGCTCCGGGTCCTCGAGGTCGCCCTGCTCCCGTCCCACCGGAACGGCAGCGAACGGAAGATCCGCGAGCCGTACGTCCTCCTCGGCGAGCCAGTCGGCGTCGGCCGGCTCAAAGCCGTCGTCGCCGGGCGTCTCGCGTGCACCGGGCTCGAACACGTCCTCGGCGGCCAGCCCGAGCGCGGCGAGACCGTACGGCTCCCGGTCGTCGGAGTGTCCGTCCAGGTCGTCCTCGTCGTCGCCCTGCCGGTCGAGCTCGGGGGTGACGTCCAGGTCAGGCGTGGCGTCCAGGTTCACCAGGCGTACGTCCGTGGGCCCGGCGGTGGGAGCGGCGGGTGTGCTGTCCGCCTCCTCGGCGGCCGGACGCGACTTCCGCAGGCCGAACGTCGTGCGTCGGCCGCCGCGGTTCTCGTCGCCGACCGGCTCGTCCGTGAGGCGACCGGCGGCTGGCGGCTCGAGTGCGTCGGGCGTCGTCGCCGGCTCGGACCGTTCGGCAACCGCCTCACTCGCCGCGGACTCGGTGACGGGCGAGATCGGCCAGAAGCGGCGGGAGCTGCGAGGCCCCGGCACCGGCACGGCGTCCCGCTCGGCCTCGACCGACCGACCAGCACCCTCTGCCCCGACCGACAAACCGGCACGTTCCATCTCGGCCGTGGCGGATCGCCGCCCGCCCGTGACGCCGTCGCCCTCCGCGCGGGACGGACGACGCCGATCCTCAGGACCGTCCTGTCCGCCCGGCCGGCCGCCCGGCGGCCGACCACCCGACTGCCGCCCGGCCGATGCCTGTCCCGCCGGCACCTGTCCGGCCGACGACCGCCCCGCCGGCGCCTGTCCCGCCGGCACCTGTCCAGCCGACGACCGCCCCGCCGGCGCCTGTTTCGCCGGCACCTGTCCCGCCTGCGACCGTTCCGCCGACGACCGTTCCGCCGATCCGTCCCGGCCACCGGACCGCGGACCCGGGCCACCGTCCTCGCCGGCACCCCGCGATCGCCGTCCGCTGCCGGCACTCACGGATGCCCCAGCACCGTCACGCTCCAGATCAGCGACGGAACGACGTCCGGCCCCCACATCCGCCCGCGAGTCCGCAGCCGAATGCTGCGCAGCGCCGGCCCCGTCCGGGCCGGCCGCAGCCGAGCGGCCCCGGCGTCGTCCGGGAACACCGCTGCGCCGTTCGCGCTTGCCCGTAGCGGCGGCGCCGTGGGTTCGCACTGGCCCGTTGGTTCCGCGGTTGCCGGCGAAGAGCGCCTTGCGGAACACGATGAGCGTGGCGATGCCACCGACGATCAACAGCACGCCGACGGGGGTCATCCATGTCGTCACGGGGGATGTAACGAATGGTGCATTAGGAACGAAACGATCCCGGCTCGACGCTGCCGGAGCGCACCGCCGCGCGCTCCTCGATACGATCTCCAGCGGCACGGGCGCAAGGCCGGCCACGTACACGAGGTCGCGCAGCGCGGGCGGCGCAAACAGCGAGCGAGCGCGGGACAACGCGCCCACGGCAACAGCCGTACGGGTGCGGCAAGTGGAGGCACAGTGACGACCCAGCAGGACGTGGAGTCCGACATCCGCACCACGGCCGGCAAGCTCGCCGACCTGGCACGCCGGACCGATGAGGCGGTGCACGCCGGCTCGGCGCGAGCCGTGGAGAAGCAGCATGCGCGCGGCAAGAAGACCGCCCGCGAACGCATCGAGATGCTGCTCGACCCGGGTTCGTTCGTGGAGCTGGACGAACTCGCCCGGCACCGCTCGACAAACTTCGGCCTGGACAAGAACCGGCCGTACGGCGACGGCGTCGTCACGGGCCACGGCACCATCGACGGCCGGCAGGTCTGCGTCTTCTCCCAGGACTTCACCGTCTTCGGCGGCTCGCTGGGCGAGGTCTTCGGCGAGAAGATCGTCAAGGTGCTGGACCTGGCCATGAAGATCGGCTGCCCGATCATCGGCATCAACGACTCCGGCGGCGCGCGGATCCAGGAGGGCGTGGTCGCGCTCGGCCTCTACGCCGACATCTTCTTCCGCAACGTACGGGCGAGCGGCGTCATCCCGCAGATCTCACTGATCATGGGCCCGTGCGCGGGCGGTGCCGTGTACTCCCCCGCGATCACCGACTTCACCGTCATGGTCGACCAGACGTCGCACATGTTCATCACCGGACCGGACGTCATCCGTACGGTGACCGGCGAGGACGTCGGCATGGAGGAGCTGGGCGGCGCCCGTACGCACAACACCCGCAGCGGCAACGCGCACTACCTGGCGGCCGACGAGGACGACGCGATGGACTACGTGCGCGCCCTGCTGTCGTACCTGCCGAGCAACAACCTGGACGAGCCGACGGCGTTCGACGCCCCCGCGGAACTGACGCCGGGCGACGCCGACCTGGCCCTCGACACGCTGATCCCGGACTCGGCGAACCAGCCCTACGACATCCACCACGTGATCGAGGCGGTCGTCGAGGACTTCCTCGAGGTCCAGCCCCTGTACGCGCAGAACATCGTGGTCGGCTTCGGCCGGGTGGAGGGGCGCCCGGTGGGCGTCGTCGCCAACCAGCCCATGCATTTCGCGGGCACCCTGGACATCGCCGCGTCGGAGAAGGCCGCGCGCTTCGTCCGTACCTGTGACGCCTTCAACATCCCGGTGGTCACGTTCGTCGACGTGCCGGGCTTCCTGCCCGGCACCGGCCAGGAGTGGGACGGCATCATCCGCCGGGGGGCCAAGCTCATCTACGCGTACGCCGAAGCCACGGTCCCCAAGGTCACGGTGATCACGCGCAAGGCGTACGGGGGCGCGTACGACGTCATGGGCTCGAAGCACCTCGGCGCCGACATGAACTTCGCCTGGCCCACGGCGCAGATCGCGGTGATGGGCGCCCAGGGAGCGGTGAACATCCTCTACCGCGGCGAGCTGGCGGCGGCCGAGGACCCGACCGCGCTGCGCGCCGAGCTGATCAGCGAGTACGAGGACACGCTGGCCAACCCGTACATCGCGGCGGAACGCGGCTACGTGGACGCGGTCATCGCGCCCTCGCAGACGCGGATCCAGGTCACCCGCGCCCTGCGCACCCTGCGCACCAAGCGCGAGACGCTCCCCCCGAAGAAGCACGGCAACATCCCGCTCTAGGGGGTGTCTCGCGGATCATGGCGTCGCCGAGACGGAGTCCAGGTTTCGTCTCGTAAGTGGGCCGGGCGGCCGGATACCGGGGTTGTATCGGGCCGTTCGGACCGCGCAGCGAGGCGGAAGCTGGGCCCGTCGCAGGCCGTCATGATCCGCGAGCCACCCCCTAATGGCGGAGCAGGAGCGCCCCGCCGTAGACGAGGGCGCCCAGCGACGCCAGCCAGAAGACGAACAGCCAGACCACGTCGCCGATGAGGGTGTGCTTCTCCAGCAGGCCCGCATCGGTGGCGGGGTCCGTCCGCATGGCCCAGAAGAGCTCCGGCACCTGCCGCACACCCCCCATGAGCAGGAACCAGACCCATACGTACGCGAAAGCCAGCTGCACCGCCTCCGCCGACCGCATGGCGACCACCCACAGGATGGCGCCGACGACGAGGATGACGAAGACGCCGAAGAGGTTCCGGACCATGATCAGCACCCCGGCGAGGAACACCAGGCTCAGGAACAGCACGGACCGCGGGTCGGCGTCGTGCACGAGCAGCTGCACCCCGGCGAAGCCGAAGATCGACGGCCCGAGGTAGCCGGCGAGCAGCGACACGAACTTCGAGACCCAGTTCTCCTTGCCGGGCACCATCTCCCCGGCGCCGCCGTGAAAGATCTTGACGTGCTTGACGGCCGAGCCGAAGAGCCACCCGAACACCGCATGGCCGCCCTCGTGAGCGATGGTGATCGCATTGGTGGTGTATCGCCACAGGGGTACCGCACCGACGAACGCCACGACCCCCGTGCTCCACGCCATTCCCAGCCCAGCAGCCATGCCGCCGAACCTACCGACCTCGAGAGTGGCGTGCATCACACTGTCACCGATCGGCTACTTCACCCGGCGCCGGACGCGGGTCCCGCTAGGTCGCGGCGCTCAGCTCCGGCAGCCACTGGCCGGCGAGCATGAACCCGCCGATCACCAGGGCGGCCACGTCGACGGCGAGGAAGACCCCCACCCAGAACAGCGCCGGTACGTGCGAGAGCCCGGCCAGCTGGTCGGCGTCCGAGTCGGGCATCCGGCCCCGGCTGCGGAGCTTCTGCAGCTCGAAGACCGGCCGCACGCCCCCGATGAGCAGGAACCACACCCCGACGTACGCGAAAGCCGCCTGCACCTGCGGAGACGCGTACCAGGAAACAGCGAAGACGATCGCCCCGGTGACCACCACGGAGACCGCACCGAAGACGTTCCTGATGTTGATCAGCATGAGCAGCAGCAACCCGACGGCGAGCCACAGCAGCAGCGTGATCCGGTTTCCGCCCAGCAGCCAAGCACCGCCCAGCCCGATCAACGACGGCGCGATGTAGCCGGCGAGCAGCGTGAACATCATGCCGGGCCCGGTCGGCCGCCCGGCGGACAGCGTCAGCCCGGACGTGTCGAACTCCAGCCGGATCCCGCGTAGCTTGCGACCGGTCAGCAGCGCGACCAGGGCGTGCCCGCCCTCGTGCGCGATGGTGATCGCGTTCCGGGCGATCCGCCACAGCGGCCGGAACCCCACCACCAGCGCCGCGATCACCGCAGTGACCAGGACGAGGAAGCCGGGCGGGTCGGGCTGAGCGCTGAACAGCGCCTCCCACAGGTCAGTCACCGAGTCGATCGACACAGCCCGGCAGCGTAGCCGATCACCGCTCCCCGAGGTTCGAGGACGGCGCCCGCGCGCCCATCCTCACGACAGCGGCTTGAACCCGTCGTAGATCACCTGCAGATCCTTCTTCGCCGCATCCCAGTCCTCCGGCGACGTGTACCAGTTGATGCTGTACGCCTGCTTCGGCCCGGTAAGGAAGTTCCGCTTCACCGCGTGCTGCCGATTACCACTCGACGTGGTGTACAGGAATTCCCAGTCCACGGCCTTCTGGAAATAGTCGACCGGCACCATGCGAATACGCTCGTAATCCCGGTACTTCCCACCGGACCGAGTCGCCTCCTGATCCTTCCAGTCGGCCATCGGATCGGGCGCCGGCTGATCGGTCTGTGCGAGCAACAACAGCCGGTTGTCCCACCGAAACTGGATCTCATCCCCATTCGACGCGTCGATCGAGGCCCCCTCGGGCACCGGCACGGAGAACCCGGTCCGCGCGTCCCCGTACATCCGCCACCCCTTCGGCAGCGCCGCACCAGCGGCAGCGGAACTGGCCGGCGCGCTGGGCGCCGGCGCCGCGCTGGTCTGCTGCTTCGGAGGCGGCGCAGCGGCCGTCGACTGCTGCGGCTTCGCGGCGCTCGTCGCCGGCGCCACCCCGGCCTGACGGCCCCGGCCAGCAGCCGCATCATCCCCGCCGCCCGCGAACGCCAGGGGAATCACCAGCCCGAGAAGCAACAGTACGGCGGCCAGCAAGGCAAACCCGATCACGGTCTGCCGCCGGGTGAGCGTGACCCCGAAAACGGTGAGCCCCCGCCGCCCACCGGTCGGAGTGCGGAAATCCATCGGCTGCCATGCGGGGCGGTTCGCAGGAGCAAGCCCGGGACCGGACGAAGCACCGACCCCCTGCCCGGGAGAGCCGATGACCCGGGTGCGCGCCGGAGAGTCCGCGGCCTGCGCAGCAGCAAGCCTGCGAGCGCGCCGAGGAGGCATGTACGGCTCCGCGACGACAGTGGCGTCAGCGTTCGAGGCACCGGCCGACGCAGCGGCAGAGCCGCTGGTCGCCGGGCTTTTCGCTGCGACGCCGCCGGATCTGGTGCCGGCGGCCTTGCTCGCGCCGCTCTTGTCGCCGGCGTCGTTGCTCGTGCTGCCCTTTTCGCCGGCGTCATTGCTCGTGCTGCCCTTTTCGCCGGCGTCCTTGCTCGTGCTCGCCTCTTCGCCGGCGTCGTTGCTGACCTTGTTTTCGCCGGCCGTGACGCCGCCGGCGTTCGGGACGCCGCTCTTCGCGGTGCTTTTGTTCGCGAGGCCGCTGGTTGCGCCGCCGGTCTTTGCGCCCGCGTCGTCGTTCACGCCGCTCTTAGCTGCGCCGTCGCTCTTCGCGGTGCCTTCGCTCACCCCGCGACTCGTGGCGGCGCCTGCGTTGGGGGCGCCGCTCTTCGCCGTGCCCGCGTGGGGGCCACCGCTCTTCGCCGTGCCTGCGTGGGGGCCACCGCTCTTCGCGGTGCCCTCGCTCGCGCCGCCGCTCTTCGCGGTGCCGGCGTCGGGGCCGCCGCTCTTCGCGGTGCCCTCGCTCGCGCCGCCGCTCATCGCGGTGCCGGCGTCGGGGCCGCCGCTCTTCGCGGTGCCCTCGCTCGCGCCGCCGCTCTTCGCGGTGCCGGCGTCGGGGCCGCCGCTCTTCGCACTGCCGCTGCCCTTGGCGCCGCCGCTCTCCACACGGCTGCTTTCAGCACTGCCGCTCTCTGCGCTGCCTTCGGAGTCGGCCTCGGTGAGCTCAGCTCCGGCTCCCGCGCTGCCCAGCGGGGAGCTTCCGCCGCCCTTCGCCGACTGCTTGGTGGCCGCCGATCCGTCGGCGGCGACTGTGGACGCCGACCCAGCGGCAGACTCGCTCGCAGCCGACTTGCCACCACCCGGAACCGACTTATCGGAGGAATCACCCGAAGCCGGCTTATCGGTAGCCGACCCGCCCGTTACCAGCTCGTCCGCGGCCTGCTGATCCACTGACGTGTCGGAGGCTGAGGTGTCCCCGCTGAGCTTGCCCTCGGCCGTCTTGTCCCCGGCCGCCCTGTCCCCAGCCAGGCTGGTAACCGCGGCGGCGGTCGCAGCTTTGGCAGCCTTCGCAGCGGCGGTGGCCGCCTGCCGACCGCGGCCCTTCTTGCGGGCAGCCTTGGTCGAACCGGCACCGGCCCGGGCACCCACGGCCGGCTTGGCAACCTGACCGGTCGTGCCGGTGTCGGACGAGTCAGCCGTAGCCGAATCCGCACCGCCGGACTTCGCGTTACCGGAGGACGTTTCGCCTTGGGCGTTATCGCTCGCGTCCCGCTTACCGTCCTGCGGAGCCGGGTCCTCAACGGAGCTCGGAGCCTCGGAAACCGCCAGGTCTTCAACGGCGGTCGAACGCGCCCCGACCGACGACGCCGGGGCCGAGGCCTCCTCGACCGACGTGCTGGTCGTGTCGCTCTCCGACTGGACGGCCGAGCCCGAAGCCACCTCCGACTGCGCGGCCGCCCCCGTGGCCACCTCAGACTGCGCGCCCGACGCCGGAGCCACGTCAGACTGTGCACCCGACGCCGTAGCCTTCCCCGACTGCGTACCCGATGCCGTAGCCGCCGGCTTCGCGGTCGACGCTGAAGCCGAATCCTCCCGAGCGGCCGGCACCGACGGCGGCTCCGGCCGAGTGACCGGCGCGGATGCCGCTTCCGGCTGCGCGGCCGGCGTTGCGGCTGCACCCGGCTGCGTGGCCGGCTCCGCCTCGGTGACCTTGGCGGAAATCCGCGTCGTCGCGGCCGGGGCGGGCTCCGGCTTTGCGGTCGACGGTTCGGCTGTCGTCGCCGGTGCGGCTTGCGGTGGGGTGATGGTGGTAGGGGTTTGGGCGGCCCGGTGGCGGCGGGCTGCTGCGACTTCTTCGACCGTGAACGACCCCAGGGCGGAGCCCGCGCCGCGCATCGTCGCGTCCAGGGCGGGGGGTGCTTCCGCTCCTGTTTCCGCTCCTGGGGGCGGCGGGTTTGCTGTGCCCGTACGGGAAAGGCTTTCTCGGACCGGAGGAGGGCCCACCTGGGTCTGGTCGAGGGCGGGGCTCTTGGGGTCGATGCGCGTCGGAGCGTCGGCCGGACGCGGCGAGCGACCCACCGTGGCCTTGCCCGGGGTGAAGATGGGCGCACGGCCGGTAGGCGCGCCGCTCTGCGGAGCGGCGGGATCGATCGGCGGGCGCGCCGGAGCCGTCGGAGGGGTGGCGGACGCGCGGGCGGACGTCACCGGTGAGCGGCCCGCTGGAGTGACGCCGGCGTGCCCGGGAGTCACCGGCGGCGTGGCCCGGCCCGGGGTGGCGCCCGTGCGGCCCGGAGTGACCGGTGGTGTCGCCGCGGCCGCCCGGCCCGGGATCGTCGGCGGCGGCGTGCTGGCACGACCCGGGGCGATCGGCGGGCGACCGGACGTGATGGGCGGGCGAGGACCGGGAACGACCGGCGCGCTGGCCGACACGCCCGGCACGACCGGCGGGCGCTCTCGGCCGACGCCGGGACGGCGCATCGTCGGGCTCATCGGGAAGCTCAGCTTCGACCGCCGGCCGGTGGCGCGCAGCAGCAACCGCTCGGCCTCGTCGGCGTTGATCCGGTGCGCGGGGTCCTTGCGCAGCAGACCGTTGAGGACCGGCTTGAGCGGACCGGCGTTGCGGGCCGGCGGCGGGTTCTCGGTCGCGAGCGCGGCCAGCGTGGCGATCGCGGACGGGCGCGCGAACGGGGACGCCCCCTCCACCGCGGCATAGAGCGTCGCTCCCAGCGACCACAGATCGGCGCCAGGTCCCGCTGTGCCGTCCCGGGCACGCTCCGGAGCGATGTACGCAGGAGAGCCCAGCACCAGCCCGGTCCGGGTCACGTTCGGGTCGCCGGGCACAGTGGCCAGGCCGAAGTCGGTGAGCACGACCCGGCCGTCCTCGCCGATCAGCACGTTGCCGGGCTTGACGTCCCGATGCACGACCCCGGCACGATGAGCGGCACGCAGGGCACCGAGCACGCCTAGGCCGATCTCGGCCGCGCGCACCGGGCTGAAGGGCCCGTCGCTCGCGAGAATGTCCTGCAAGGAGCGCGAGGGCACGTACTCCATGACGATCCACGGATCGGCGTCGGTCCGCAGCACGTCGAAGACGCGCACCACATTGATGTTGTTGAGCCGCGCGATCGCCCGAGCCTCCCGCAGCGACCGCTCCCGCATCTCCTGACGCTCGTCCGGCGTCAGCCCAGGAGGAGGAACCAGCTCCTTGATGGCGACATCACGATGCAGGACGACATCGGTCGCCCGCCAGACACGACCCATCCCGCCCTGACCGAGCGGCGCGACGAGCCGGTAGCGGTCAGCGACAACGAGCGGGGGGGAAGTAGACATCACGCAGAAAATACCCGGTCATGTCGAGCCGCAGCGAATCGATCAGCCGAGTGTGGGACGCGTGTCACCGAGTACCGGCGGGTAGACCGTACGCTTGATCAATGGATGAGGAACCCCTGGTCAGCGTGGTGCGCGGCGTACCGACCCCAGAAGAGCTGGCCGCCCTGGTAGGAGCATTGATCAGCACATCAACCGGTACGGATCCAGCCGGCTCACGCCCCTCGAGGGACGCGTGGCTCCGCAGCGCCCGCCCGACCGCCGGTCACGGCTCATGGAGAGAGTCGGGCCTGCCCCGCTGAACCGCCCGCGGAGATAGACCGTGTTCAGTACGGCGACTGTCCACAGCTGTGGGTACGGGGTCGAAACACGGGCGGTCACCGACTAGTCTCGCGGGAGATTTCGCAGTCTCGGGGGAGGGCACAAGCAGTGCAGGACAACGGGCCAGAATCGACGTTCACTGCCGGCTTTACGTCGATCGAGACGGACATCCACGCCATGGAGGACTTCGCAGCCGCCTTGGCCAAGGAAGTGCAGTCCGGTTATGAGCCACACCTGCAGCAAGTAGTCACAGCCATGATGACGGAGTTACCGGCGGGTAGTCCGGACTTCCCTGAGCTGCGCGGCTTCCTCCAACACCACTACGACGTGCAGCTCCAGACCTTCTCCAACACGTTCAACTTCCGCGACGGCACCCACCAGTTCGCCACGGTGGCTCAGTCGATCAGCGAGGAGTACGCGAACAGCGACGCGTACGCACGCGCCAAGGTCAAGGACGTCAACGACGGCTTCGAGGCCGCCAACAACCCCCTTGCCGACGAGACCGGAGAGAAGGAATCCCTCTGATGTTGGACGCGGGCGGCGGTGGCGGGTACGGCGGCACGGACTGGAACTCGAAGGACGTCCGAGCCATGTGGGCGGCGATCGCCAACCAGGAGACGGACTCGCACTTCGAGGTCGTCCAGGGCTGGCGTCGCACGGCGGACCTCACTCTGGCGCACCTAGGGCAGGTCACCAAATATCGGGATGACTTGGCCAGCGTATGGCCCCCGTCGAAGAGCGCAGCGTCAGCTTCATACATCGAGCGCTTGAATCAACTGATCGCGGATCTGCAGGCCACACATGAAGCCGCATCGGCTAACTACACGGCGTTCTCGACCGTGACGCTGACGCTGAGCTTGGCTCGCACAAAACTCAAGCCGATCCTGGAGCAGTACGAGACCAACGAGCAGTTGAACCTCGACTGGCAAGCCAAGCAGGATGCCGCGAAGGCGCAGGCACCAGCTCCGCTGGCACCTCAGTTCGCAATGCCCCCGGTGCCGACGGCCCGCCAAGAGCAGCTGAACAATGAAGCCCGCGTCATCATGTACGACCTGAGCAACACAGTGATCAGCGGACGCGCGGCGCTGGTGAAGCCGAAGCCGTACGACCCAAGCCACAATGGCGACAGGACGGACGAATCCAGAAGGGGCAGCGATGACAGCGGCTCCAGCTTCGTCGCCCCGCCGATCATCCCGCCGCCGGGCGGTGGCTCTAATCAAAATGCCAGCTCCAGCGTTAGCCACCCGCAAACTCCGACCTCGTTGGCACAGCACCCGACGACGGCTCCGAGCGGCATCGGAGCGGGAGTGGGGGCTGGAGCAGGAGCGCATGGTCCGGTGCTTGGGGGCATCAGCCAAAGCCCGGTGATTACTCCGGCCGCCACAGGGCTTCCGACTCCGCCAATCACGAGTCCAACGCCGGGCACACCCGGCTTGGTACCGGGAGTAATCGCTCCTAATGGGCGGCCGCCGCTACTTACGCCAGAAGGCGTGACTTCCAACCTGGTCAAACCGCCCGGAAGCACGCCTTTCAAGTCGAGCGTCCCACTTGGTCCCTCAGGGCGCATGGCGATGCCCTCCGGCACTGTGATCGGTGAACCCGAGGGGTTCGTCGGCCAAGTTCCAAGCAGTTCGGGCGCGCCCCGAGGAAGCATTACAGCCCGCCCCAATCCCGTCGGCGGGGTAATTGGCCAGCCCAGCCCAGGGCAGGTTGGGGGCCCAGCTGCACGCGGAGCAACTGCAGCGAGACCCGCAGCCGGCGCCGGAGTTTCGTCGGGCCAGGGCAGTCATCTCCTGGGCCAGCCTGGGCGTCGAAGCGACGGAACCGAGAGATCTGAAGGCAACCAGTGGGATCCCGACAATCCATGGGCCACGGATGAAGGTGTAGCTCCGGTCCTCCTTCCTCCCTCAGCAGCTGGACCGATAGATCCTGGGCCCGCCATCGGCTTGAGTCGATGATCGCTCGGAAACTCGTGGCCGGCGCCTTGGTCGCCGTCATCGGCAGCGTTTCACTCAACGGGTCTCCGGCCTTGGCGGACGAATGGCGTGACAGGCAGTGGCACCTTGATTACCTGAAGGTTGAGGAGGCCCACCGACTAGCCAAAGGGAGCGGGGTCACCGTCGCTGTCATCGACTCCGGGGTGGCCGACCATCGTGATCTGGCCGGCTCCGTCTTGCCTGGCAAGGACTTCGTCAAGACCGGCGGGAATGGGCATACAGATCTTACCGGACACGGCACAAGCATGGCCGGGTTGATCGCCGCCCACGGAGAAGGCGATCGAGGCGTTCTTGGCATTGCGCCCGAGGCAAAAATCTTGCCTATACGAGTACTCGGGAGAGGGTCGAGCCAGGTCAATTACGGCCCCGCGCTCGAATACGCCATCTCCAAGGGCGCCAAGGTGATCAACATGTCGCTCGGCGGAACCGTAAATCCTTCCACTATTCGTGCCATCAACGCCGCCAAAGAGGCAGATGTTGTGCTTATTGCCGCCGCCGGCAATAAGCCGGAAGACCAAGGAGTTATCGCCCCCGCGATACTCGACGGCGTCTTGGCAGTCGGCGCCACGGATCGCAAGGGCAATCTTGCGACCGTCTCGGTGACTGGACCGGCGATCGACCTAACAGCACCGGGTGCTGACATGACCACGACTAACAACAAGAACGACTACGCATTCGAACAGTCGGGTACCTCGGACGCTGCCGCTGTCGTGTCCGGTGCTGCGGCCCTTCTTCGTAGTAAGTATCCCGACATGACCGCCGAAGAGGTGGTTCAGCGCCTCGAGGACACCGCCACCGACAAGGGCCCGCCCGGCGTCGATGACGAGTACGGCCACGGCATCGTCAACATCGTCGCGGCGCTGAAAGGCTCCAACGTCCCCGCCTCAGGCCAGCCAAGCAACCCCGCCCCCACCGCGTCCACACCTCCGACGGCTCCCACGCAAACCGCCCAAGCCGCCCCCGACCCCGACCCCGCAAGCAACAACACCCCCCTCATCGTGGGCGCCGCGATCCTCGCCCTCCTCACCGCCCTGACCGGCATCATCTGGATCCGCCGCCGATCGACGAACCGCCCCACCTGACCCTCCACCGCGAGCCGGACAACCCACCCCCACCCAGCAGCTTGTACCGTAATTCCCCGTGCAGAATCACGACGGTTACCGGCTAGTCCTCGCCTCCGCCAGCCCCGCGCGGCTGGCCCTCCTGCGGTCGGCCGGATTCGACCCTTCCGTCCAGGTCAGCGGCGTGGACGAGTCCGTTGTCGACTCGACCGATGCCGCCGAGCTCTGTCTCGCGCTGGCTCGGATGAAGGCGAGGGCCGTCGCCTCCACCATGGCTCCGGATCCCGATGTGCTCGTTCTCGGCTGCGACTCCGTTCTTGCCTTCGACGGGCAGGTTCTCGGTAAGCCCGCGAACCCTGCCGATGCCGTACGCCGGTGGGTGGCGATGCGGGGCCGGTCCGGGGTGCTGCACACCGGGCACCATCTGACCGATCTCAGCGGCAAGCAGGCGGAGGAGGTCGGCGCCACCGTCGTGCACTTCGCGGACCTGAGTGATGCCGAGGTGGAGGCGTACGTCGCCACCGGGGAACCGCTTCACGTTGCCGGGGCCTTCACCATCGACGGGCTCGGCGGGGCCTTCGTCGAGCGGATCGAGGGGGATCACGGGAACGTCGTGGGGCTTTCGCTCCCGCTGTTCCGGCGCCTGCTCGCCTCGTTCGGTGTCAGTGTTCCGCAGCTGTGGAAGGCCCAGCAGGACGCTCCCTAGCGCCGGCGGCCCGTCAAGGCTGCGGAAGGCCGGGAAGACACCCCCTAGAGCCGGCGGCCTGTCGGATCGGTGAAGACGTATCCGCGGCTCTTGTAGTAGCGGATGATGTCGTCGAGCGCACGGACGGTGTTGCCGCGGTAGAGCGGGGCGCCGCCGCCGTCGTGCATCAGGATGATCGGGTGGTTGCGGGTCGTCGTGGCGTCGTCGTAGATGTGCTTTTCGAAGGCTTTGTCCGGGCGCCTGGGCTGGCTCCAGTCGTCCGTGTCGATCGTCCATTGCACCGCGGTCATCCGGCGGGCGACCGCGAGCTCCTGGGTGGTGGACGTGGCGTGCCCGCGGGGTGAGCGGTAGAGGCAGGGCCGCTCCCCGGTGGCCGCGATGATCGCCGCGGTGGCCCGGTCCATCTCCGCGGCCTGCTCCGCCTTACTCAGCGGCGGCATCTCGGGGTGGCTGTACGTGTGGTTGCCGATGGCGTGGCCTTCGCGGACGATCCGGCGGGCGAGCTCGGGGTAGGTCACCACGTTGGCGCCTTTGAGGAAGAAGGTGCCGTGCACCTTGTGCCCCTTGAGCACCTCGAGGAACTGCGGCGTGTACGCCGACGGGCCGTCGTCGAAGGTCAGCGAGATGGTCTTCGGGTACGTGGCCGGTGTCGTCGTGAGCCGGTCCGGCAGAGCTCTCGCGCACGTGGCAGGAGCGGCGGCGGCCGAACCGGGGTGCGAGGCCGCGACCCCGGCGAGGATGAGCGTCACCGTGGCGGCGACGCGGCGCGACCAGGCGGTGATCATCGGCGGTGTCCCTCGGTCAGCGTTGCCATGGCGTACCTACCATCGGCAACGCTGACCGAGAGTTCACCGAAGGGCCGAAGTGATCACCGCACGCTGCGGGCGAACGATCGCGCCGCCCAGGTGACCGCTGCCACCGCCAGGACTGCCATGATCAGCAGGCCCTGCCAGACCGCGGGGGCTCCCAGGTCTCCCCGGAACAGGGCTCGTGTCCCGTCGACCGCCCAGGAGAACGGGTTCCAGTCCGCGATGCCCTGCAGCCAGCCCGGGGCGAACGTCAGCGGCAGCAGGATCCCGGAGAGCAGCAACACCGGCTGGGCGACCGTGTTCATCAGCGGGGCCAGTGCGTCCTCACTCTTCACCGCCAGTGCCACGCCGTACGACACGGCCGAGGTCATGAGCGAGATCAGGGCCAGCATCAGGTACGCCAGGAGCAGGTTGCCGAGGAACACCCGCAGGTCGAACACCAGCGCCAGCAGGGTGATGATGACCGCCTGGGCCAGCAGGGACACCGTGTCGCGCAGGGAGCGGCCCAGCAGCAGGGCCAGGCGGCTCACCGGGGTGACCCGGGAGCGTTCGATGACGCCCGCGCGGAGCTCCGCGATGAGGCCGAAGCCCTGGAAGAGGCCGCCGAAGATGGCCAGCAGGACCAGCAGGCCGGGCACGAAGATCTCGTACGCCTCGGCGTTCGTCCGCACCCCGAGGGCCGGCTTGAGCAGCGGCGCGAACAGCAGCAGGTACATCACCGGCTGGAAGACGCCGACGAAGATCCAGACTGGGTTGCGCAGCAGCAGGAGGGCCTGGCGCTGGAAGATCAGCCAGGTGTCGCGCAGCAGCTTCATCGCTCAGTCCTCCCGCAGGGATCGGCCGGTCTTGGTCAGGAAGACGTCGTCGAGGCTGGGGCGGTGCAGCTCGATCGTGCCCAGCCGCACCTGGGCGGCGTCGAGGGCGCGCAGCACCAGCGGGATGGCCGAGGTGCCTTCGTCGACGTAGAGGCGGACGCTGTCGTCGTGGGTCTCGAGTTTGTTGACGAACTCGGCCGAGCCCAGCGCCTCCGCCGCGAGGGCCGGGGAGGCGACTCCGACGCGTACCACGTCACCGGAGATCTCCCGTTTCAGAGCCGCCGGCGTGCCGGAGGCGACGATCTCGCCGTTGTCCATGATGGAGATGCGGTCGCAGAGCGCGTCCGCCTCGTCCAGGTAGTGCGTCGTGATGAAGATGGTGATGCCTTCGGCGCGCAGCCGGCGGATCTCGTCCCACATGTGGGCGCGGCTCTGCGGGTCGAGCCCGGTGGTCGGCTCGTCGAGGAAGACCACCTTGGGGTCGTGGATGATGCCGAGCGCGATGTCGACCCGGCGGCGCTGACCTCCGGAATACGTCTTGCACTTGCGGTCGGCGTAGTCGGCGAGCTGGAAGCCCTCGAGGACCCGCTCGGAACGCGCCAGCGCCTCCTGTTTGGAGATGCCGTAGAGGCGGGCCTGGAGCACGAGCTCCTCCCGGGCGGTGGAGTCGTCCCACGTCGCTCCGCCCTGGGCCACGTAGCCGATGCGGCGGCGCACCTCGGCCGGGTTCTTGAGCAGGTCGGCGCCCGCGATGACGGCGCTGCCGCCGTCGGGTTCGATCAGGGTCGCCAGCATGCGCAGTGTCGTGGTCTTGCCGGCGCCGTTCGGGCCGAGGAACCCGAAGATCTCGCCCTCGTCGACGGTCAGGTCGACGCCGCGTACGGCCTCGACGGTCTTCTTCTCCTTGCCTTGGCGGGACGTGAACGACTTGCGCAGTCCCCGCGTTTCGATCATCTCGGCCCCCAGTCGTGGGCAGGCAGGTGCCCGCCGCCGGAAGGCAGCGTAGGTCCGTCAAGCCTGACTAGTCAAACTTGATTACTGGGCCGGGAAGTACGGCGTCTCCGCCTCGATGAGCCGCGCCACCCGCTCGCACCAGCGGATCTCGGCCTCCGCCCGGTCCATCGCCAGCTCCCACATCCAGCTGACGTACACCGGCTTCTGCTTCGCCCACTCCGAGCCCATCGCGGCCGAGAGCTGCTTGTTTCCCGCCGAGAGCTGCATCGCACGGTTGCGCAGCGCGGCCACGGCCTCCTCCCGCGGCATGGCCGGCAGGAACGAGAAGGCCGCCATGAACGGGTCCGGCGCACCGGCGAGGTTCCACCAGTTGCTGCGCAGCAGGGCGTGGAACTCGTCCGTGCCCTTGTCGGTGATCTCGTACGTCGTGCGGGCGGGCCGCGCACCCACCTGCTCGGTCGCCACCTCGCGCAGCAGTCCCTCCTCCGAGAGCTTGCGAAGGCCGTGGTAGATCGAGCCGGGCTGGACGTTCGCCCACTTGTCGGCGCTCCAGCTGAGCAGCTCGCGGCGGACGTCGTAGCCGTGGACCGGCTGCATCCACTGGACGACGCCGAGGATCATCATGCGGGTGGCGGACATGCGCTCAGCGTAATAACCAAACTTGACTGAGCGCGCGGTCGCGGCCTGAGGATAGGCTCAGGCCCGTGCGCAAGGTATTGATCGCTAATCGCGGCGAGATCGCCGTCCGTGTCATCCGTGCCTGCAACGACGCGGGCCTGATCAGTGTCGCCGTCTACGCCGACAGCGACCGCGACGCGCCACCCGCGCGGCTCGCCGACGAGGCATGGGCTCTCGACGGCGAGACGGCGGCGGACACCTATCTGCGTATCGACAAGCTCCTCGACGTCGCGGCTCGCAGCGGTGCCGACGCGGTGCATCCCGGCTACGGCTTCCTCAGTGAGAACGCCGACTTCGCTCAGGCCGTACTCGATGCGGGATTGACCTGGATCGGACCCACCCCGGCGGCCATCCGCGACCTCGGTGACAAAGTCACCGCCCGGCACATCGCGCAGCGGGCCGGCGCGCCGCTCGTGCCGGGCACGGCCGAACCGGTGGCCGGCGCCGACGAGATCATCGCGTTCGCGAACGAGCACGGGCTGCCGGTCGCGATCAAGGCGGCCTTCGGCGGCGGTGGCCGCGGCCTGAAAGTGGCCCGCACGCTGGAGGAGATCCCGGCCCTGTTCGAGTCGGCGACCCGCGAGGCGGTGGCGGCGTTCGGCCGCGGCGAGTGCTTCGTCGAGCGCTACCTCGACCGGCCGCGGCACGTGGAGGCGCAGGTCCTGGCCGACACGCACGGCAACGTCATCGTCGTCGGCACCCGCGACTGCTCGCTGCAGCGCCGCCACCAGAAGCTGGTCGAGGAGGCGCCCGCGCCGTTCCTCACCCCCGAGCAGCGCGAGCGCATCCACGCCAGCGCCAAGGCGATCTGCCGCGAGGCCGGCTACCACGGCGCCGGCACCGTCGAATACCTGGTCGGCCAGGACGGGACCATCTCGTTCCTCGAGGTCAACACCCGCCTCCAGGTCGAGCACCCGGTCAGCGAGGAGACCGCCGGCATCGACCTGGTCCGCGAACAGTTCCGCATCGCCGACGGCGAGGCGCTGGCCCTCACCGCCGACCCCGAGCCGCGCGGCCACTCCATCGAGTTCCGCATCAACGGCGAGGACGCCGGCCGCAACTTCCTGCCCGCTCCGGGCAGCGTCACGGCCCTCACCTGGCCGTCCGGTCCGGGCGTCCGCGTCGATGCGGGCGTCGAGGCCGGCAACGTCATCGGCGGCAACTTCGACTCCATGCTGGCGAAGATCATCGTGACCGGCGCCACCCGCGCCGAGGCGCTCGACCGGGCCCGGCGCGCGCTCGACGAGACCGTCATCGAGGGCATGGCGACCGTGCTGCCCTTCCACCGCCTCATCGTGCGCGACCCCGCGTTCACCACCGAGCCGTTCACCGTGCACACCCGGTGGATCGAGACCGAGTGGTCCGGCGGCGTGCCACCCTTCACCGCCGCGGCCTCCGCGACGCCCGAGGCCGAAGAGCGCCGCACCGTCGTGGTCGAGGTGGGCGGCAAGCGCCTGGAGGTGCGCCTTCCGGCCGATATAGGTACGGGCACACCCGCCACCAACCGCACCACCGCCCCCCGCCGCCAGGGCACCCGCACGGCCGCGGCAGCCCCCGGCGGCGCCGCCGCCCTGACGGCCCCGATGCAGGGCACCATCGTCAAGGTCGCCGCCGCGAACGGTGACACCGTGGCCGAGGGCGACGTGATCGTGGTCGTCGAGGCGATGAAGATGGAGCAGCCCCTGCAGGCGCACAAGGCGGGCACGGTCAACGGCCTGACCGCCGAGGTGGGCAGCACCATCACCGCGGGCACGACCATCTGCACGATCGACGACTGAGCCGACCGCCGGGCTGAAGGTGCAGCGTCAGGCCGCCTTCGAGCGGTCTGCCGCCGGGCGTTAGGGCGGCGTCAGGCCGCCTTCGGGCGGTCTGCCGCCGGGCGGTAGGGCGGCGTCAGGCCGCCTTCGGGCGGTCTGCCGCCGGGCGCTAGGGCGGCGCCGGCCGCGTTCGGGCGGTCTGCCGCCGGGCGCTAGGGCGGCGTCAGGCCGCCTTCGGGCGTTCTGCCGCCGGGCGTTAGGGCGGCGTCAGGCCGCCTTCGGGCCGTCTCCGGGCCGGGGCGCCTCGGCCCGGTCGCGTCCGCGCTCCTTGGCCCGGTAGAGGGCCGCGTCGGCGGCCGCCATCAACCCGGGCACGTCGGTGGCGTGATGCTGAGCGTGGGCGCACCCCCGGGCGAGCCGGTCGCGACGGCGAGGGTCCGACGCATCCGCTCGGCCACCCGGCCCGCCGCGGCGCTGCCGCCCCGCACGATGAGGGCGAACTCGTCGCGGTCGAGCCGAGCGGCGAAATCGTCACCGCGGGCCACCGTACGCAGCGCGCCGGCGACGATCCGCAGCACCTCGTCGCCGGCGGCGTGCCCGAAGGCGTCGTTGATCGCCTTGAACCGGTCGAGGTCGACGGCGAGCAGCGACAGCGGATGCCGCGCCGGGTCGGCAACCTCGTCCTGCAGGTGCCGCTCGAACGCCCGCCGGTTCGGCAGCCCGGTCAGCGGGTCGGCGAGCGCCTGACGCCGCAGCTCGGTCACGAGCCGGTCCACCCGGCCACGGAACCAGAGAATGACCACGGTGGCCATCACCACCGCCGTGATCAGCGCAGCGGCGTCGACGATCGCCGCGGCAGCCGGCTTCAGGGTGAAGACCACCGCACACTCCGCCGCCGACACGGTCACCAGCACGATGATGATCAGCGGTCGGCGCAGCAACGTCGCGGCGTACAGAACGGGCAGGAGAAAGAAGAGCTGCCCACCCGCGCTCGAGTCGCCGGTGAGCAGGTCCAGCCCGGCGGTGAGAGCGACGCCGACGAACGGCGCGGCGCTCCCGACGGTGGCCGGGATGCGATGGGCCCACCGCCGGCAGCAGTACCCCGATGCCCGCCGCGGCGAGCTGGTCGAACCGAGTGGCGCCGGCCGCGCCCGGAATCAGCGCGGTGATCCCCACGAAGGCGGCGGCGGCAACCAGGAACAGCGGAAATGCCCGCTCGGCGTCGGGCCGGACGGTGGTCAGGTTCGCCGTTGGCGCGGGGCTACGTTCCACGCCCGTTCGATCGGCGGGCAGCCGCCGGAGCGAAGTAGATCATCGGGATGCAGCCGCGGAATGACCGCGTGGCACCCGGCCGCTCCGGGCGACGGCCCTACGCGCGCCCACGTTGGTTACGGCCCGGCAGAGGTGCGCCATGGAGGAACGCCTCGTACACGTCGCGGACGTCATCGTCGATCATCGGCCGGATATTGCTGTAGCGGGTGTCGGCCCGGTCGCGGTGCGGACCCGAGAGCCAGTACTCCTCGTCGGTGTCGAGGTCGTAGAAGTTCGCGTCGAACATTCCCGGCCAGCGGCGAAGGGTCTTGCCGTGCCAGTACGCCGTCTTCCAACTCCGGTTGAACCGCACCCAGCTGATCCAGGCCGGCCCCTTGTCGGTGTCGTAGCCCGTCTTCACCTGCACGAACATCACCCGGTCAGCCATGGCCGACATCATGGCAATTGATTCTGCCGACACGCAGCCGCATTTCGCGGCCGGAAGGGTGCGGGGTTCCGCGGCCGTCCGAAGATCGAGGCGATCTCCTCATCCTGAGTCGCCATGGCGCCGTGCGGAGACGGCGACGCACGCGACCGGCATCGGCCCTTCGCTGGAGGGCGACGGGCGCAATGTCAGGACCTGGACGCCGGCATCGACGACCTCGTGGCCGGTGACGTCGTCGTGGCCGGTGCGCTGCCAGCAGAGACCACCGTTCAACCGGCGCCGGACCTCGTCGCGGTGCTGTCCGAGCATGATCGAACCGACGCCCGTTCCCGGGGTGACGAGGTACGACGAATCCGCCGGCGTCGCGTCCGCACCGCCCGGGAAGAAGACGATCTCGCCGTGCATCTCATGCCCGGGCCCGAACGCCGTGACCGCCTCGACGCACGCATCCGGCTGCGAGGAGGGCGTGTACAAGGCGATCGCGCCGTCGGCAAGGAGCCAGCCCGAGCCGTCGTCAGCGGCGACCTCGATGCCCGCAGCCCGCAAGTCCTTCAGGACCCCCGCCACCGTGCCGCTGAGGTGAACGCCGCGGTAGTGCAGGCCGTCCGGGTCGGGGATCTCGATCAGATACAGGCCCTCGTCGTCGGAACAGGTGAGCATGAGCGTGCCGGCTTCGTACTGATCTGTCAGGTCCGACGTGGGGCTGCGGCGGAATGCCCGATGCGCTCCCAGGAGCGCTTGCAGCTCGCTCCGTGCGGTGCCGAACCGCAGCGGGCCGACTCCGGAACCGGGATCGACTTCCCATGATCGCTGCGACACGCCTGGATGGTACGCAGCCGTTCGATCCCGCCCGCTCGACTGACTGCACACGGGCGCCTTCCGGCGCCGATGGGGCCGATCGTGAACAGGCCTGGGAGGGCGGGCCGCCGGTACGGGACCGAATGCTTCGATCATGCGGTTCTTCTGTGTCAGAGGGCTCCAGGCCGCGAGGCCGACCGGCAGCCGAATGCTTGATCGAAATTCCCCCGAAGCACACCCGCCCCGCGGAGACGTCGGGCAGAGGGTGCCGAAACAGACCGCTATCGCAGATCACCTGGCGGACGCACGTTGCAGATCATTCGACGGAGGACACAGGCATTGCCCTCGTTGTGGTGAGAAGTTGTACGGGTTCAAGAGCGCGACACACGATGAAGCCCCGGAGCCGCTGATGAAGCCAGCAGATCCGGGGCTTTCTCGTTGCCTGAGAACTCTTCACCAGGACGCCTCCGACCGGGCGCTCGGGCGCTCCGGGATGGGGGTGCCATCCCGTCACCCTTCGTCCAGGCGAAGCCGAGCAGGGCCTGCCTGGCTAAGGTCGGTCAGACATAGGGTGCTCCACCTCGACCAGGCAGGCAATGTCCGCTCCACAACGTGTGGACGAAGGCCGACGGGATGGCGGGTGAACGGTGGGGCCGCTCAACCGATCGCTCATGCCAGGCGGTGTCCTCGGCGCCGCAGTAATCACTCAGTGTCTGGCCGTGTTGTGCCTAACAACGCGCAACATCAATGACACCATTTCCGTTGTCATCCCAAAGGTCCTGGGCGACAAAATTGTCCGTCGAAATCCAGCCCTTGTTGTTCGTGCCGCCCACTCGAACGTAAAACCAGAGATGACCGTAAATGTTATACCGCTGGCACTGCCACCAAATTATCTCGCCGCCGTGGAGGACGACGCCGGTGTTATCGCACGTCGAGTAGGGAGCCTTCTTGAGGTGCCAGTTGCCCGCAAGCACGATCCCTGACCCATCGCCATTCGCGTGTGGGCTACTCGAACCGATACAGTCGTCGGAGGCGTGCGCCGGCGAGGCGGCGACAACGCCGAGCCCTGCGGCTAGCAGTACGGAGGCGAGCGCCACACGTAGCGCCCGGGTGTTGACCAAATGCATTAAATTACTCCGTCCTTGTAGGCCGTACCGCCTAGTCGTCTTGCGCTGCCGGGCGACGCTAACATGGCCGTCATAGTGTTGTCAGTGCTGCACCGACAAGGCGGCAACCATCGAAGCATGACGCTACGGATGCGCTTCGCAGCACAGCGTAAAAAGGTTCATCCCGCTCTGGGTGGTGGCTCGCGAAACTGCTGTAATCGACGTGCTCCCTAGCTGTCAATCCATTCACAGGCGACCATCCACTGTTCACGCAGTGGAACTTGTGCTCAGCATTGCCCACCCCGCGGACAGGACGGAGAAGCGAACCCGCAAGGCGTCGGCGGCACTGTGATGAGGCCGACCCTCGGCGCGTAGGCGCAACTTCGCTGCAAGCGCTGTCGCGCAGGCAAGAGAGGCCGGAGTAGGTGAGACCGAGCGGGTCGGGGGTCTCCCACCCCGGGCCGTACAGCAAGGTACAGCAGCGGAACGAACCGGACCGACCCCAGCTCAACCGCTATACGGCTCGGACCTGCGACCACGTCGGTACGCGAGTGCGTCGCCTCTAATCCTTCGCAATGAGGTCATCTGGGGGCCCCTCGATTAGAGGACAGATGCACGCACGAAATCAGTCCTCGCCGGACGGCAGGCCCCCGGGACGATGGCCAAGCGGCTCCGGTCGCATACCGCCAGGCCAGAAACGTTTCTACCGCGATGACCCTGGAGGCGACGGACGAGTCGGCATGTACGCCGGATAGTGCTTCGGTCCTGGGCTTGCCGATCAGCAAGGATGGACCTTCGGGAATCACAGGCCCCGCAACTCCCGTCGGCCGGCGCAAAATCAGCGGCGGTGGCGCCCCCGCTTGCTCTCCCGATCGCCAAGCCAACGTTCAGCCCGCGCTGCGCCAATCTTCCGATGAACGCACCTCCCGCCGAAGCCGGAAGGCTCAAGAGATGGTCCATATGCGTTCCTCTCACCGGGGCCGGCAAGAGCTGCGTGGAACGCTCGGCGCAAATCCGCAAGCATCACGGACCATGAGGTGCTTGCGGGTTCGGCATCCCTCGCAGCCCCTTCCGGAACGTTGGCCCGCGGCCGGATCCGGAAAGGGCTGGAGGATGCCCCACGTGCGAACGGTTGCACGACAGCGCCAGCGGGGTCGCGGGTCAGGAAGCCCGGGATCGAACCCAGGCCGCCGGAGGTTCACAAACGTTGACCAGCAACGGCCATCGATGCTGGGTTTGCCCAGGTCATGAACACGGCCTGGGAGGGCGGGCCGCCGGTACGGGACCTACCGACGGCCCAGGGGCGCATCGCACCCGGCGTGACCGGGTGGGCGCCGGTCGTCCGGGCGCCGAGAACGGGGGACCCGGCGTTCCGAACTGCCTCCAAGGTACGCGCGCCCGAGCCGCATCAGAAGCAGACGATCGCGGCGTGAATCAGGCGAGAATGGCGGAAAGCGCCCGCGTTGTGGACCACGCGTACGCCGCGGACGACGTACCGTGTCGGGCATCACCGTTAGCCGGGGTCGAGCGGGGCGCATGCTGAGCTCAGCCCATTCTCAGGTGCGAACACGGACAATGCCGTGGATCCTGGAGCCGTGAGGTGGCCGAGCCGATGACCGACCTGTTGACCGTCATGGCGACACCGGCGTGGGCCTATCTCGCTCTCTTCGGTTTCCTCGCCGTCGACGCCATGGTCCCGGTGGTGCCCACCCAGGCCATCATGATCACTTCTGGTGCGCTCACCGTCTACGGCAATCTCAACCTCGCGCTCGTCATCGCCGTCGGCGCCCTGGGCATGTTCGCCGGCGACTCCATCGCCTTCGTGCTCGGGCGGACGGCGGGGCACGTCGGCGGCAATTGGCTCAGCGAGCACCTCACCGCGCTGCGCAACCGGTTCGCGCCCCGGTCCGAGAACGGCGACAGCGCCGGGTCGCGCACCAAGCGGGCCGCCGAACGATTCACGCGGGGGCTGCGCAAACCCGGCCCGCTGGTGCTGCTGCTCTGCCGCTTCGTGCCGGGTGGGCGGATGGCGGCCGGCTACCACGCCGGCCGCGCCGGTTACCCGATCAAGCTCTTCGTGCTCTACGACGGCGGCGCCGCGCTGGCCTGGGCCACGTACGGCGGACTGGTCGGCCACGTCGGCGGCACCGCGGTGACCCAGTCGGCGTGGCGGCTGTTCGCGATCGCCGCGACCGCCGCAGTGATCTTCGGTACGGCCGGCTGGATCCTGGCGCTCTTCGGCGGCCGCAAGGACGCCGACGAGCCGGCCGACGAGCCGGCCGAAGCCGGCCCGGAGAGGGCCGAGGCCGACCGGAAGACGGCCGAGGCCGGCCGGTCGAAGACCCAGGCCGGCGGGCAGAAGCCCGACGCCGGCCGGCAAAGGGCCGACGCCGGCCGGTCGAAGACCGAGGCCAGCGGGCAGAAGGCCGACGCCGGCCGGGAGAAGGACGAAGCGGGCCGGGAGACGGCCGAGGCCGCCGACGAGCCCGCACCCCGATAGCGCGCTACTGCAGCTCGTGCAGCATCAGCTGACGGGCGGCCTCCGCGATCGAGCCGGACAGCGACGGATAGATCGTGATCGTGTGGGCCAGCTGGTCGACCGTGAGGTTGTTCTCGATCGCCATGGTGATCGGCAGGATCAGCTCGCTGGCCTTCGGCGCCACCACGACGCCGCCGACGATCTGGCCGGTTGCCGGGCGGCAGAAGAGCTTCACGAAGCCGTCGCGCAGCCCGGCCATCTTGGCGCGGGCGTTGCCGGTCAGCGGCAGCATCACCTGGCGGGCCGGGACCTTGCCGAGGTCCACGTCGTTCTGCGAGACGCCGACGGTGGCCAGCTCCGGGTCGGTGAAGACGTTGGCAGAGACCGTACGCAGGCGCAGCGGCGCGACGGCCTCGCCCATGGCGTGCCAGATCGCGATGCGCCCCTGCATGGCGGCGACGCTGGCGAGCGGCAGGACGCCCGTGCAGTCGCCAGCGGCGTAGATGCCCGGCACGTTCGTCCGGGAGACCCGGTCCACGGTGACGTAGCCGCCCTGGGCGACGTCCACACCGTACTCACGCAGGCCCAGGTCGGCGGTGTTCGGGACGGCGCCGACAGCCATCAGGGCGTGCGAGCCGGTCACCACGCGCCCGTCGGCGAGGGTCACCTCGACCCCGTCGCCCGTGTTGACCACCGAGTCGGCGCGGGACTGGTTGAGGATCGTCATGCCGCGCTCCCGGAAGACGCGCTCGATCGCCATCGCGGCGTCGGCGTCCTCGTGCGGCATGACCCGCTCGCGGCTGGAGACCAGCGTGACGCGGACGCCCATCGCCAGGTACGCGCTGGCGAATTCCGCGCCGGTCACGCCGGAACCGATGACGATCAGGTGCTCGGGGAGCTCGGGGAGGTCGTACACCTGACGCCAGTCGAGGATGCGCTCGCCGTCGGGCCGGGCGGTGTGCAGCACGCGCGGCGTCGCACCGGTGGCGATCAGGACGGTCGCGGCGTCCACCGCGTACGGGGAACCGCCGTGCGGGGTGATCAGCACCTGGTGGGTGTGGCCCAGGGTGTCCTCGCCCAGCCGCGCCCGCCCCTGCACCACGTCCACGCCGGCCTTGACGAGCTTGGCCTGGATGTCGCCGGACTGGGCCAGCGCCAGCTTCTTGACCCGTTCGTTGACGGCCTTGGCGTCGACCGTCACGCCCTCGAGCCCGGCCGACCGCACCCCGAACCGCTCGTTGTGGCGGTAGCCGGTCACCACCTCGGAGCTGGCGATGAAGGTCTTGGAGGGTACGCAGTCCGAGAGCACGCACGCGCCACCGGCGCCGTCGGCCTCGACGAGGGTCACGTCCGCGTCGAGCTGTGCGGCGACCAGAGCCGCCTCGTACCCGCCCGGCCCACCGCCGATGATCACGATCCGACTCACGTGCTCAACCTCCATTGTTACGTTTCGTCACTTACGTGACTGAGATGTGCCGACACGCACGCCTCGTATTCTCCCTCAACGGCCCGCCGGGCTATCGTCATCGCCGTGGGTCATTACGCCGCGTACGGCTCCAACCTCGATCCGGCCCGGATGCGGGCCTATTGTCCGCACTCGCCGATGGTGGGTGTCGGGTGGGTCGAGGGGTGGCGCCTGACCTTCGCCGGCGAGGGGGACATGGGCTGGGAGGGCGCGGTCACCACGATCGTCGAGTCCCCCGGCGACCGCGTCTTCGTCGCCCTCTACGACGTGCACCCCTGGGACGCCGCCCAGCTCGACGAGGTCGAAGGGGTGACCGCGGGGGCGTACCAGAAGCTCACCGTCCGGGTGTCGACGCTGGAGGGCGACCTGAGCGCCTGGGTCTACGTCTTCGACGGCTACGAGGGCGGCATGCCGACGGCGTGGTACCTGTCGGAGATCGCCAACGCCGCCGAGAAGGCCGGCGCGCCCGACGACTACGTCAACGACCTGCGCAAGCGGCCCACCCGCACGTCGTCGCCGGAGATCTAGATCACCCGCTGGTAGATGTTCGCCTCGTAGAGGGGATGCATCCCGACCGCCCGGTAGAGACGGGCGGCCCGCGTGGGGTTCGCCAGGTCCACCCCGAGCCCCGCGGCGGTGCGTCTCTTCCCGGCGTAGGCGGCGAACGCCCGGCGCAGGAGCGCCTCACCCACACCCCTTCTCCGGTACGCCCGCAGCACCGCGAGCGCCCGCACCCACCCCGACCGGTCCCCGGCGTTCGAGTCCGACGACTGCAGCACCCCGGCCCACGCCCCGTCGGCCAGCCCCACGAACCACTCGTCGTACGAGATGCTCGTCTCGGCTTATATCCGCGCGCGCCAGGTCTCGTAGTCGGTGGCGCGGTGGTCGCTGTCCTGGAACGCCTCCTGAATCGTGGCGTGGAAGCGGCGCATCTCGGCCTCGTCGTGCGGGCGGACCGGGCGGACGGTGATCCCGGCGGGCGGCGCCGGCGCGACGGGTGACACGCCGGCCAGCGACATCGTCATCCGGGCGTGCTGCTTGAGGAAGGCGAATCCCGCTCCGGTCAGCGCCTCGATCCACGGCTTCTCGGTGGGGACCGCTCCCGCCCGTACCGTATAAGGCTCGTGACCCAACTCGGCACCGCGCTCGGCGGCGCGGCCCAGCAGCAGGTCGAGCAGCGGACGCTGCGCCGGCTCACCGCGCCCGGGCCACACGTAGACCTCGACGAAGTCGCGGGGCCCGCCGTCGGCGTTGTGCGGATACGCCCAGCCGACGATGACACCGGCGGCGTCCAGCGCCACCCAGCAGTCCCGCGTCATGTCGGTGTGCGGGCCGCTGAGCGCCTCATGCATCTCCGCGGCGGCGAATGTCGGGCTCCCCCACCGCCGCGATGTCACTGGTGTGCGCGAGGGCGAGGACCTCCGGGCCGGCGGGTACGCCAGCCGGCGGGCAGCGCGGTCACGACCGAAGACTGCCCTATCGGGCAAGCCGATGCGACAGGGATTCCAGCAGACCGATCAGCTCGATGCGCTCGGCGCGGCCGAGGGCCCCGTACGCCTGCCCGGCCAGCGAACCGGCGACGGACTCCGCCCACATGAGACGCCGCACGATCGGGCCGGCCGGCGGGTACGGCGGCTGCCACCCGAACGCCACCGCGCCGGTCTCCCCCTCGGGCCCGGCGATGATGGCCTGCAGCGGCGTCAGGCCACTGGCCCGCACGGCGACGACGTGCACCCCGAGCCAGTGCTCGTGCAGCAGGTGCAGCAGAACGGCGGCCTGAGCGCCGGGCGACGCGTCCGGCACGGGCATCGCCCGCCACGCGGCGAACAGCGGCAGCCCGGCAGTGTCCACCGCGGACACGACCGCTTTGGACAGATCGAGCAGGCGGGCGAGCCGGGGGAAACCACCCAGCTCGTCGGCGCCCCAGCGGCACAACTCGTGCAGGTGCCATGTGGCGACCTCGACCGGCGGGGTGGTCTTCGCGGCCGCCTCCCAGCCGTCGGTCACGGCGTCCGGCGCGATGAAGCCGATGGCCGCCGCCACGGTCTCCGGGCGTACGTCACCGAGCGCCCCCGCGCGGGCCGACACGTGGTACGCCCACCCGGACAGCCCCATCAGCCGGGCGCGGCGCAGCGTCTGCGGGGACTCGGCGAACGCCCCGACGAGGGACGCGAGTCCCGGCCGGGCATTGGCGGCTGCCTGTTCGGGGGTCACCCGCCCGATTCTGCTCTTCCTGACCGGATCTGGAAAACCGGCTACTTCTCCGGTTCGTCGGCGTCGAGGTCCTCGAGCGCCGCCTCCACGTCGCCGACCCGCCGGCGCGCCGCCGAGGCATCGCGCTCGGCGGACCGCCGCTCCAGCTTGCGTCGCGACACCTCGGCCTGGGCGACGATCCGTTGCCGCTCCAGCTCCGCGATCTGCTCCTCGATCTCGTCGACCGCATGGCCGGCGGCGAGCTCGGCCTCCTCGGCGTTCTCCAGGGCGGCCTTGGCCTTGCGGTCCGCCGCCCGCGCCGCCACCAGCTCCCGTTGCAGCTCCCGGCGCTTGGCCACGCGCTCGGCCCGGGCCTTCTCCTCGGCCCGGCGGCGCCGCTCGTCCAGGGCGGTGACGGGCCTGGGCTGCTCCGCCTCCTCCGGCTCCGGCTCCCCGTCCGCCCCCGCCTCCCCGTCTTCTGCCTCCCCGTCGTCGTCCGCCGTGACCAGGCGCAGGCGGGGGCGGGGAACCTCGCCGAAGCCCGCGTACGTGGCCGCCTTCACCAGGCGGCCGCTGCGGACCTGCTCGGCGATCCGCGGCTCGGCCAGGGCCGCGCCCAGCGTCGCCTCGACCTCGGCCATCGGCAGCTTCGCGGACCGCAGCGACGGATCATCCTCGACCGCCAGCTGCTGCGCGGCCCGGACCAGCGCGGAGACCACCTGGCGGCGCTGGTTGGACAGCTCCCGGAGCTGGTCGCCCTGGAGGGTGCGCTGGGCCTGGCGCAGCGCGGTGGCCAGGCCGACGAGATCCTCGATCAGCTCGGGACGGCGCAGCGCCAGCAGGTTGACCAGCCAGGCCGCCACGGTCGGCTTGCGCAGGGCGGCGAGGCGCTTGGCCGCCTCCTTGTCGCCGGCCTTCTTCGCGGCGGCGACGGCGGCGGCCCGGCCCGCGACGAAGCCGTCCGGGTGCGACTCGTACAGCTGCCGGATGATCTCGTCGGTGCCCGGGGGCGCGGCCACGTCAGTCGATGGTGGTGCCGGGGGCGACGTGCGCGTACTTCGTGCCGCCGAGCCGGTCCAGGTGGCCGTCGGAGATCTGGGCGCCGGTCGGGTTGAGCAGGGCGTCGTGCAGCGCGTACGCCCGCCCCGGCCGTACCGCACGGACGAAGTCGATCGCCTCGCTGAGCTTCATCCAGGGCGCGTTGAGGGGAACGAAGAGGGTGTCGACCTCCGCCTCGGGGACGGTGAACGAGTCGCCCGGCGTGTACACCGAGCGGGTGCCGTCCGAGACGAGGTAGCCCAGGTTGGCGATGCGCGGGATGTCCTCGTGGATCACCGCGTGCGCGCCCCCGTACGCCCGGACCGTGAAGCCCGCCGCCGTGAACTCGCCGCCCGGCTCGACGGTCGTGACGGCGTCGGCGAAGGCGGTCAGCTTCGGCAGGACGTCGGCGTGGGCGTACACCCTCGTCTGCGGCCGGCGGCCCAGGGCCTCGGCCAGGCCGTCCACGTCAACGTGGTCGAAGTGCTCATGGGTGACGAGTACGGCGTCCGCCCCGTCCAGGGCCGACCGTTCGCTGAACGCCCCCGGATCGACCACCAGGACGCCGTCGCCCTCGATACGTAGGCAGGAATGCGTGAACTTCGTGACGCGCACGGGTCTCCTCCGCTGCCGAATCGTGACCACCCACCCCGCAGTCTGCCGGAACCGGCGTGCGCGCGCCGCACGTCCCAGGCTGCAGACCTTCACGGGGACAGGAGATATCACCATGGCTGTTGCGGGTTCGACGAATATCAGATCGGTACATGGCGCGCGGCACCGGGTCGTCCTCGGCGCCTGTGCCCTCGGGCTCGCCGCCGCGACGGCGCTGGCCGGTTGCAGCGCCGACAGCAGCGCCGACCGCGGCGACTCGGTCGCGAGCGGCGGCGGCAAGGAAGCCGTCGCGCCGGCCGAACAGGCCGGCGCGGCCGACCAGGCAGCCCCGAATCAGGCGCAGGGCAAGGACACCGCCGCCCGGGGCCCCGACCTCCACGTCGACCAGCGGTCGATCGTCTACACCGGCTCGATCACCGTACGCGTCGACAACGTGAACATGGCCGCCGCGAAGGTCACCGGCATCGTGGCCGCCGCCGGTGGGTTCATCGGCGGCGACAAGCGCAGCAGCTCCGGCCAGGACGGGCCCTCCGATGCCACGCTGACGCTGCGGGTGCCGGCGGACAAATTCACCTCTGTGGTGGATCAGCTTGCCGGGCTCGGCCACGAGGAGCAGCGCGGCATCAACACCGAGGACGTCACCGAGGAGACCGTCGACCTCGACGCCCGCATCGCGACGCAACAGGCCCGGGTCGCCAGCGGCCGCAAGCTCCTGGCCCAGGCGAAGTCCCTCGAGGACCTCGTGATGCTCGAGCGCGAGGTGGCGACGCGGGAGTCGGATCTCGCCTCGCTGGAGGCGAAGAAGCGCCGCCTCGCCGACCTCACCGCACTCTCCACCATCACCGCCGTGCTGCTCGACCCCGAGGCCGAGGCGAAGCCGGCGGACGACGGGCCGGCCGGCTTCCTGGCCGGGCTGACCAACGGCTGGCACGGCCTGCTGGCGTCGCTGGGCGTGGTCGCGACCGTGCTCGGCTGGCTGCTGCCGTGGCTGCTGGTGCTCGGCCTGCCGGCCTGGGGCGTCCTCTGGTATGTGCGTCGCAACCGCCGCCCGGCCCCGACTCCGGCCCCCGCGGATCAGCAGGGCTGAGGAGTAGCCGCCCTGGTCGTCAGAACGCGCCGGTCGCGATGGCGGCCAGGGCGGTGTGCACCATGACGCGTACGCCGTAGCCGATACAGCGCTCGTCCACGTCGAAGTTGCTCTGGTGCAGGTCGAACTTGGTCTCGGCGCCGGGCGTGCCGGTGCCCAGGCGGATCATCGCGCCGGGCACCTGCTCCAGGTAGAACGCGAAGTCCTCGCCGCCCATGCTGATCTCGGCCTCGACGACGCGGTCGGCGCCCAGGGCCGCCCCGGCGGCGCCCGCGATGACCGCGGAGGCCATCCGGTCGTTGATGACCGGCGGGACGCCGCGGTTGTACTGCACCTCGGCCTCGGCACCGGTGGCCGCGATGACGTCGCGGATCAGCTTGGTGATGAGCTCGGGCGCGTCCCGCCACGCATCCCGGTTGAGGATGCGGACCGTGCCCAGCACCTCGCCCTCGCCCGGGATGGCGTTGAACGCCTCGCCGGCGTTCACCGCGCCCCAGACCAGGGACACCCCGGCGCGGGGGTCGACGCGGCGGTCCAGCAGCGCCGGCACGTCCACGATCACCCGGCCGAGGGCGTGCACCAGGTCGGCGGTGAGGTGCGGCCGGGCGGTGTGGCCGCCGGGGCCGGTGAGGCGTACGCGGATCGTGTCGGCGGCCGCGGTGAACGGCCCCGAGCGGACGCCCACCAGGCCGGCCGGGAGCTGCGGGTAGCAGTGCAGCGCGAAGATGGCCGCGACGTCCTTGAGCGCACCGGTCGCGATCACCTCGGGGGCGCCTGACGGCACGTACTCCTCGGCCGGTTGGAAGACCAGCCGCACCCGGCCGGGCAGCTCGCCCTGCTCGTTGAGCTGGGCGAGGGCCAGGCCGAGCCCGAGCAGCACCGTGGTGTGCACGTCGTGGCCGCACGCGTGCGCCACCTTCTCGACCGTCGAGCGGTACGGCACGTCCTTGGTGTCCTGCAGCGGCAGCGCGTCCAGGTCGGCGCGGAAGGCGATCACCCGGTCGCCCTGGCCGATGTCGCAGATCAGACCGTTGCCCTTGGGCAGGAGCTGGGGGCTCAGCCCCGCCACGGCGAGCTCGCGGGCGATCAACGCGGCGGTCTCGAACTCCGCGTTGGAGGGCTCGGGGTGCGCGTGGATGTGACGGCGGATGGCAACCAGCTCGGCACCCCGGGCGGCGAGCCAGCGGTCCAGCTGGCCGGGCAGGGGTTCGGCCCCGGGTGGCGGTCCCGGGAAGGTCGCCGTCTCAGCGCCTCCGGGCGCCGTCAGTGCACTCGTCACGTCGATGTCTCTATCGCTCTCGGTGTTTGGTCCGGTTTCCGCAACGGGCGACAGCCTAGACCCATTTTGGTGACGCTGTGCAACGTCATTCCCGTATTGACGGGATCGCGGACTGTCACGAAAGCCCTGATAGGAGCGATCTCCGGGCGGCATCCGTCTACCACCTCCTACAACGGGTTACGAATCGCGGAGGTGACGCGGTTCAAATCCTCGTGCGGTCAGAAATGTTCCACCGGGTGGTGAACACCCCAGACGCCGCGCAGCGTGTGACAGACCTCTCCCACCGTGGCACGGCGGCGCAAGGCCTCCCGCATGGGAGGCAGCACGTTGTCCGTACCCTCGGCGGCCTTGCGCAAATCGGCCAGGGCGGCATCGACCGCCGCACCGTCCCGCTCCGCCCGCAGGGTGGCCAGCCGCGCGGCCTGATCCGCCTCGATCTTCGGGTCGACCCGCAGCGGCTCGTACTTCTCCTCCTCGTCGGCGCTGAAGCGGTTGACGCCGACCACGACCCGCTCGCCGCCGTCGATCTCCTGGGAGATCCGGTACGCCGAAGCCTCGATCTCCTGCTTCTGGAAGCCCTGCTCGATCGCGTCGACCGCGGAGCCGTACGAGAAGACCCGCTCGATGAGCGCGGTCGCCGCCGCCTCGACCTCGTCGGTCATGGCCTCGATGACGTACGAGCCGGCGAACGGGTCCACGGTGTCGACCAGCCCGCTCTCGTACGCAAGCACCTGCTGGGTCCGCAGCGCCAGCCGCGCCGACTTCTCCGTGGGCAGCGCGATGGCCTCGTCGTACGCGTTGGTGTGCAGCGACTGGGTGCCGCCGGCGATCGCGCCGAGGGCCTGCACGGCGACGCGTACGAGATTGACCTCGGGCTGTTGCGCGGTGAGCTGGACGCCCGCCGTCTGGGTGTGGAAGCGCAGCATGTGGGACTTCGGGTTCTTGGCGCCGAAGTCGTCACGCATGATCCGCGCCCACATCCGCCGGGCCGCGCGGAACTTCGCGATCTCCTCCAGCAGCGTGGTGCGTGCGACGAAGAAGAACGACAGGCGTGGGGCGAAGTCGTCGACCGCGAGGCCGGCGGCGATCGCGGCGCGGACGTACTCGATGCCGTTGGCCAGGGTGAACGCGATCTCCTGCGCGGGCGACGCGCCGGCCTCGGCCATGTGGTAGCCGGAGATCGAGATCGTGTTCCACTTCGGGATCTCCGTGCGGCAGTACGCGAACGTGTCCGCGACCAGCCGCAGCGACGGCTTGGGCGGGAAGATGTACGTCCCCCGGGCGATGTACTCCTTGAGGATGTCGTTCTGGATCGTGCCCTGCAGGGCCGACCCGGGCACGCCCTGCTCCTCGGCGACCAGCTGGTAGAGCAGCAGCAGGACCGAGCCCGGAGCGTTGATCGTCATCGACGTGGACACCTTGTCCAGCGGGATGTCGTGGAAGAGCCGGCGCATGTCGTCGAGCGAGTCGATGGCGACGCCGACCTTGCCGACCTCGCCGTGGGCGATCGGCTCGTCGGAGTCGTAGCCCATCTGGGTGGGCAGGTCGAAGGCGACGGAGAGGCCCATCGTCCCGGCCTTGAGCAGCTGGTGGTAGCGGGCGTTGGACTCCGCCGCGGTGCCGAAGCCCGCGTACTGGCGCATCGTCCACGGCCGCTTGGTGTACATCGTCGGGTAGACGCCGCGGGTGTACGGATACTCGCCGGGCCGGCCCAGCCGCTCGCCGATGTCCTCGGGCAGGTCGCCGCTGTCATAGACCGGCTTGATCTCGAACCCCGATTCTGCGTTCACAGGGCGATCCTAAGGCGTCGTTCAGCTCGCGTCAGGTCCGAGGGATTTTGCCCCCAGCGTCCGAAAAGTTCCACTCTGCGCGACGCCCTCGTGACGCACGGTCGAGATCCAGAGAACACCGGGCGACCCGCTTTTCGAATGGGGGTGCAACGCGGCAAGATAGCGGGGTTGGCCGACCGCCCCCTAACCCCCTTCGGTGGCATCTCACGTGACTCAGATTCCGACGTGGAGCAGTGGCAACACGGCTCCGACCAGCGGACGCGCAGCCCCGGGCACGCTCATCGGCGGGCGTTACACGCTCCGCGCCGCGGTCGGACACGGCGGCATGGGCACGGTCTGGCGTGCCGCCGACACCCTGCTGCGGCGCGACGTGGCGATCAAAGAGGTCATCCTCCCGCCCGGTCTGGCCCCCACCGACCGCGACGCCATGTACGAGCGCACGATGCGCGAGGCCCGCGCCGCCGCGGCCCTGCAGCATCCGGCCGTCGTCCAGGTATACGACGTCGTGCACGAGAACGGCCGGCCGTGGATCGTCATGGAGCTGCTCGAGGCTCGCAGCCTCGCGGACATGGTGATCGAGGACGGCCCGGTCGCCCCGCGCGTGGTCGCGAAGATCGGCATCGCCCTGCTGGGCGCCCTCGAGGTGGCCCACGCGCACGGCGTCCTGCACCGCGACGTCAAGCCGGCCAACGTGCTGATCTGCACGGACGGCCGCTGCGTGCTCACCGACTTCGGCGTCGCCCGGATGCCCACCGACGTGCAGCTCACCACGCCCGGCATGGTGCTGGGCTCACCGCACTTCATCTCCCCCGAGCGGGCCATGGGCAGCGACTTCGGGCCACCCAGCGACCTGTTCTCGCTCGGCGTCACCCTCTACACCGCGATCGAGGGCCGGCCGCCGTTCGACAAGGGCGACCCCATCGAGACCATGCACGCGGTCGTCGAGGACCCGCCCACCCCGGCGGTGCGCGCGGGCTCGCTGACCCCGGTGCTCATGGGCCTGCTCGAGAAGGACCCGGCCCGCCGCTTCGACGTGCAGACCGCGCGCACCATGCTTCGCCAGCAGCTCGCCGGCCCGCTGGCCAGCAAGGCGCCGCCGCACCTGATGACGGATCCCTATTCGGTGGTGCCGTCGCAGCGGCCGCCGGCCGCGGAGACCCAGCCGATCCCGCCGCAGCCCAGCGGGCAGATCGGCGGCCGCGCCATGCTGGCACCGGGCGACTCGCTCTCCGGCCATCTGGCCAAGCTCAAGCAGGGCGGCAAACGCCGGGCGGAGACCCCCGCGGCGGCCGACCAGCCGACCGGCAACTACCCGCCCCCGGCAAGCCCGGCGCCGACGAGCCCGTCGCCCATGAGCCAGGACGGCGACCGCACCAGCATGATCCCGCCCTCGGCCGGTGGGGACACCACCGGCGTGCTGCCGCCGCGGCGGCAGTGGGACGGCGCCCGCGCGGCCCGAGAGCCCATGGCCGGCGGTGCCGGCACCGTGGTGATGAGCCCCGGAGCCAAGCGCAAAGCCGTGATCGACAAGGCCGTCACCACCGTCCGCGAGGCCACCGGCAAAGCCGTCACGACGGTGAAGGGATGGCCGCGCAACACCCAGATCGCCGCCGCGGGCGGGGTCGCGGTGCTGCTGGTGCTCGCCATCGTGCTCACCTTCTCGGGCGGCGACGACTCGGCCAAGACGCCCGTGGCCGCAGGTGGCCGGCAGGGCGGCGGCACCCCGGCGGCCGCCTTCCCGACGGTGGCCTACAAGGGCCGCGGGACGAGCGTGTCGGTGCCCAAGGGCTGGAAGAAGCAGAGCGGCGGCAGCTGGGTCGACTACGTGGACCCCGGCGCCGAGCGCAAGGTGCGGCTCCTGGTCGAGTCGGGCCGGGGCACGCCGCAGGGCTTCCTCAAGATCGCCGAGGGCAACCTGAAGAAGAAGGGCTCGAGCTGCCCGAAGCCGTACGCGCAGGTCGGCCTCACCGACCGGACCATCGCCGGCAAGGCGGGCGCGGTCCTCGAGTACACGTGCTCCGACACCCGGCACGGGCTCTGGGGCGCCATCATCCAGGACGGCAAGGCGTACTCGTTCTACATGACCAGCACCGAGCAGCAGTTCGCCGACAGCAAGCCGATCTTCGAGGAACTGGTCCGGACCTTCACCCTCGACGCCGGCTAGAGACCCCGGCCGTGCTATCCACTGAGCATGGCAACAACTGACGACCTCCGCACGCTGGCCGAGACCTGGCTGGCAGACGACCCCGACCCGGCGGGCCGCGACGAGATCCGTGCGCTGCTGGACCGGCTCCCGGACAGCGCCGCCGAACTCGCCGACCGGTTCGCCGGCCCGCTCACCTTCGGCACGGCCGGGCTGCGCGGCCGGCTGCGCGCCGGCCCGAACGGCATGAACCTCGCGGTGGTCACCCGCGCGGCCGCCGGCCTGATCGGCTGGCTGGCCGCCCAGGGCGGCGAGGGACCACTGATCATCGGGTACGACGCCCGGCACGGCTCCAAGGACTTCGCCGAGCAGACCGCGCGGGTGGCCACCGCCGCCGGCCGCGAGGCGCTCCTGCTGCCGCGCCCGCTGCCGACGCCGGTGCTGGCGTACGCGGTGCGCAAGCTGGACGCGGTCGCCGGCGTCATGGTCACCGCCAGCCACAACCCGCCGCAGGACAACGGCTACAAGGTCTACCTGGGCGCGCAGCTCGGCGGGCCGGCCGGCGCCGGGGCGCAGATCGTCCCGCCCGCCGACGCGGGCATCGAGGCGGCCATCCAGGCCGTCGGGACGCTGGCGGAGGTCAAGCTCGGCGAGCCGGGCACGGTCCTCGGCGAGGAGATCGTCCAGGGGTACGTCGAGAGCGCGGCGGCCGTCGTCGCGGGTGGCCCCCGCGGGCTCAAGGTCGCGTACACGCCGCTGCACGGGGTGGGCGGCGAGGTGCTGGCTGCCGCGTTCACCGCCGCCGGTTTCGACGCGCCGGCCGTGGTGGCCGAGCAGGCCGAGCCGGACCCGGAGTTCCCGACGGTGGCGTTCCCGAACCCGGAGGAACCGGGCGCGATGGACCTGCTGCTGGCCCTTGCCACCGAGCAGGGCGCGGACATCGCCATCGCCAACGATCCCGACGCCGACCGCTGCGCCGTGGCGATCCCGGCCGGCGACGACGGCTGGCGGCCCCTGCGCGGCGATGAGCTGGGCGTCCTGCTGGCCGACCACCTGATCCGCCGCGGCACGCCGGGCACGTTCGCCACCACGATCGTCTCGTCGACCCAGATGAAGGCGCTCTGCGCGGCCCGGGACACCCCGTACGCGGAGACGCTCACCGGCTTCAAGTGGATCGTCCGGGGCGCCGAGGAGCTGGCGTTCGGCTACGAGGAGGCGCTGGGCTACTGCGTGGCCCCCGACCTGGTCCGCGACAAGGACGGCATCACGGCCGCGCTGACCGTCGCCGAGCTGGCCGCCACGCTCAAGGCCGAGGGCAAGTCGCTGCGGGACCGGCTGGACGAGCTGGACACCGAGCTCGGCGTCCACCGCACGGACCAGGTTTCGGTACGGGTCGACGACCTCGCCGAGATCACCCGCGCGATGGCGCACGTACGCGCGAACCCGCCGGCCACCCTGCTCGGCCAGCCCGTCACCGAGGTCGAGGACCGGGCACCGGCCGCCGACGTGCTGACCCTGCGTACGGCGGGTGCCCGCGTCGTGATCCGCCCGTCGGGCACGGAGCCGAAGCTCAAGGCGTACCTGGAAGTGGTGGAGCCGGTCCGGGCCGGCAAGCTGGTCGACGCGCAGTTCCGGTCCGGGACCGGAATGGCCCAGCTCCGCAGGGAGGTCTCCGCGGCGCTGGGCCTCTGAGCGGGCCTCAGACCACCTTCGGGGCGCCCAGGGCGGCCGAGATCGCGCGGCTCAGCGTCGCCACCACCAGGGCGACGCTGGGGCGCACGATCGAGTCCTCCAGGTTGGCGCCGCCGGCGAACCCGGCCCCGCTCGCGATCTCCTCGAGCCGTTCGTGGGCGCGGGCCTGCTCCTCCGGGGGCAGCCGCAGCGCCGGCTCCATCCGGGTCGCGACCAGCAGCGTCGCCAGGGCCGCGGTCCGCTCGTCCGGAACCGCGTCGGTGATCAGCGCGTCGGCGAGCCGCTTACGGATCTCCGCCTCGTACGCCGGGTCGGTCGTCGGGTAGCGGTGCACGTGGATGGCACCCATCTGGGTCTCGTCGACGTCACGGATCACGCCGCGGGCGACGAGATCCTCGAGGACCCGCTCACGCAGCCGGTGGCGCAGGCGCTGCACCCACTGCGCGGGCGTGTGCGGGTCGTCCGCGGCGGCCTTGGCGAGCACCAGGTCGGCGATGGGCTCCCCGGTGGGGGTGGCGTCGTTGACCACGATGTTGCCCGCGACGTAGGCGATCCGGCCGGCCAGCGCGAGGTCGACCAGCACCGCCGCGGCCATGCCGAGGTCGAGTCCGATGCGGGAACCGGTCGCCTTGCCGGTCTGGTCGTCATACGCGAGGAGAAGGAGCTCCTCAGCGAGCGCGATGGAGGTCATGCCGGAAACGATAGTGGCCGGTGTCACCGTGGCAACTTCCCGAGGTCCGCCGAACGGGCTACTTCCCTGCATCGAGCATCCGATCGACCAGCCGGGCGGCGGCGTGACCGTCGTCGAGGTCGCACGCCTTGGCGGCGAAGGCCCGGTAGCGGTCGGCGTACTTCGGCGCGAAGGAGTCGACGTCGCGGATCGCGGCGATGACCTCCTCCGACGTGGCGAGCAGCGGACCCGGCGCCTCGGCCTCGAAGTCGAAGTAGAAGCCCCGCAGCTCGTCGCGGTAGTGCGCCAGGTCGTACGTGAAGAACAGCATCGGCCGGCCGGTGTTGGCGAAGTCGAACATCACCGAGGAGTAGTCGGTGATGAGGATGTCGGCGGCGGCCAGCAGGTCGGCCATGTCCGGGTACGCCGACACGTCGTAGACGAACCCGTCGCCGTCACCGGGGATCTCGTCGAGCACGTTGGGGTGGCGGCGCACCAGCAACGCGTGGTCCTCGCCCAGCTTCGCCGCCGCGTCGCGGACGTCCAGCTGCATCGAGATCTGGTAGCCGCCGCCGCTGTAGTCGTCGTCGCGCCACGTGGGGGCGTACAGGACGAGCTTGCGCCCGGCCGGCACCCCGACCGCGGCCCGGACCCGCGCGGCGATCTCGTCGCGGTCGCGGAAGAGCGCGTCGTTGCGCGGGTAGCCGATCTCCAGCAGCTCGCCGTCGTACCGGAAGGCGCGGCGCAGGATCGGCGAGCTGAAGCTGTTCGGCGAGACGAGCATGCTCCAGTTCGGCGCCTCCTGCTCCAGCTTCTCGAGGTAGCGCTGGTCGGTGAAGCGCACGTCGGCGATGTCGAAGCCGATCCGCTTCAGCGGCGTCCCATGCCAGGTCTGCACCACGACCTGTCCCTCGCGGCGCCGGAACCACTCCGGCAGGTGCTGGTTGGTGACGATGTAGCGGGCGGTGGCCAGCGCCTCGTACCAGCGCCGGCTCCACAGCGGCACGGTGTCGGCGGTGTGCGGCACCGGCGCCTGCCCGTCCACCGAGACCCACAGGTGCTCCAGCGGCAGACCCCGCGCGAGAAGCTCCTCGTGGACCGCGCGCGGGCTGTCCGAATACTGGCGCCCGGTGAAGCTGTTGTAGAGCACGACGTCGCGCAGCGGATTCTCGCGGCTCGCCGGATAGTGCTGGGTACGCAGCCGCGCCTGGTTGCCGCGGCCGCGCTCCTCATCGTCTAGCGCGGACCGTACGCGCAGCACCACCCGCTCGTCGGTCAGCCACTCCAGCGAGACCCGCGGCGCGTCCCCGGCCAGCGGCAACGGCAGGCTCGCCAGGGCCGCCGCGGTGGCGGGCAACGGCTCGATCGGGTCCTTACCGATGCGGAACAGCACGTTCCAGGTTCCGGACCGCATCCGTACGGTGGTGCCGAAGCTCTCCACGGCCACCGGGTCCACGTCGGCGTACCAGGTGTCGCCGTCCCGGCGTACCGGGAAGGTCTTGGTCTCCCGGGCATTCCCCGGCCGCAGGACCAGCTTGAAGTCGCCTTCGACGCCGTTCAGCCGGCCGGTGAAGCGGTACTGGCGCTCGGCAGTGCTGACACCGGTGAGCACCGGCCCGCTCGGCAGCGCCACGAGCACCGGTTCGCCGGACGGGCGGGCATGCACGTGAACGGTGCGCATGCCGACGTCGATCGGGTTCCAGTCACCGTCGTCGGCGAGCGCGACGGGCAGCTCGCCCTTGCGCTTCGTCCCGGTGGCCAGCTTGATCGTCCAGCGGTCCGCCGGCTCGCCGATCCGCAGCCGCGGGAGCGGCGCCGACTCGGGCTGAAGATCGGCGACCGGCACGCGGAAGGTGAACCGGTCCCCGTCGAGCTCCAGCGGGCACCGGCGCCACACCAGGCCCTCCACCCGGGACAGGATCGCGGTCGCCGGCGCGGCGCCCCGCACGGTGCCGGTGAAGACCATGCTGTCGCCGTCACGCCGGACGCTGTCCAGCGTCGCCCCGACCCGCTCCACCCGCAGGCGCAACCGGCCGGCGGCCACGAACGGCGTGATCCGCACGTCGCCCGACCGGTACGCGGGCAGCGGCAACGGGTTCGCCGGCTGCCCCATCTCCAGCGAGCCCTTGCTCTTGGTGCCCAGCCCCACCACGCCGACGACCACGGACCACTCGCCGTCGTGCCACTCGCCCTCGGGGGTGCGCAGCGCCTGGGCGTCGATCACCGCCTCGAAGCCGGACCAGTCGTACGAGGTCCGCGCCGAGCCGTGGTCGGCCGTCGCGTCGACGCACCGCCGGTTGACCAGCGGGGTACGCCGGGTACGCCGGCCGCCGGTCTCCTTCAGCCAGATCAGGCGCGACGTGCTCCACGGGCGCGCGGAGGACTGGCCGGGGATGAACGCGTGCCCGCGGATCCGCAGCTTGCCGTCCTGCCACGAGACCTCGTGCACCTTGGTCCGCGGGCGCGGGGTACCGGCGGCGAACAGCTCCGGCGGCAGCTGCGGCAGCTTCTGGTGGAACAGGTCCATGTCGTGGTAGCGGCGCAGCCCGCGACGGGCGATCCGGCGCTGCTTGCGCAGCACGGGCAGCAGCTCGAGAAGCTCCGGCATCATCCGCTGCCGCACGAGGGTCCACAGCACCCGCTGCAGGGTCGGCAGTTCGAGGATCGCCTCCGGGTCGACGGTGTCGAGGTACGCGTTCGTACGCTCCAGGAACACCTCGCGATACTCGTCGTCGACGCGCGGCAGCACCCGCAGGAAGAGCATCAGGTCGCTCTTGAGGACGGACTCGTCGTACAGGCGCTTGAGTTCGTGATGGCCCGCGCCGCCCAGCACCCGGCTCACGCCCCAGCAGTTCTCCAGCCGGTCGATGAAGGCCTGGATCTCCTCGCGGCGCTGGGTGATCGACTTGTCCGGCCCCTCCCGCTCCCGCCAGTAGTAGACCGGCACGTCCAGCACGTCGACCGACTTGGCGAGCACGTGCGCCGGAACGGTGACGGGGATGTCCTCGTACAGGACGCCCTCGGGGAACTCGAACTCGTGCTCGTCCCAGAAGCTGCGGCGGTAGACCTTGTTCCAGGCGGTCCGGTCACCCAGGAGGACGGGCAGCTGGCTGACATGGGTACGCAGCTTCGTGGCGGCGAACGGGGCCTTGTGCATCGCGGACTGGCTCAGGCCCTTGCTGTTGAGCCGCAGCACGTTCGCGCACGAGAAGTCGGAACCGGTCTTCTCCAGGCTGCCCACGAGCAGCTCCGCCGCGTACGGCGGCAGCACGTCGTCGCTGTCGACGAACATCAGGTAGTCGCCGGTGGCGTGCGTGGTGCCGGTGTTGCGGGCCGCGCCGAGCCCGGCGTTCGCCTTGCGGACCAGCCGGAACCGTGGGTCCCGATCCGCGAAGCGCTGCGCGATGGCCGCGCTCTCGTCGGTCGAACCATCGTCGACCATGATCACTTCCAGGGCATCCCGATACTGTCCGGCGAGCGACTCGAGACACTCGTCGAGATAGGGGGCCACGTTGTAAATGGGCACGACGACGCTGAGAACCGGGCTTGCCATCAGGGCAGGATAGGGCAGCGCGTTTCGGGCCCGTTCGCACCTCCTTCGATTCGCACCCTTAAGGTGTCGCCGTGCAGGCGATCCTGGCGACACTGGGCTACGTGGCCTCGCCGGACGGTGACGAAGTCCTCATGATCCGGCGGGACACCCGCCCGGACGACATCCACTTCGGTTACTACAACGGCCTCGGCGGCAAGCTGGAACCGGACGAGGACGTGGTGTCGGGGATGCGCCGCGAGATCCGCGAGGAGGCGGGCCTCGAGTGCCTCACCGTCGATCTCGCGGGGACCGTCTCGTGGCCCGGTTTCGGCCGGAACGGGGAGAACTGGTTCGGTTTCCTGTTCCGCATCCCGGCCTGGACGGGAACGCCGCATTCGGGCATCGACGAGGGCAGCCTGCACTGGGTGCCGAAGGCGGACATGCTGGCGGGCCGGATCCCCATGTGGGAATCCGACCGCCACTTCCTGCCCCTGGTCTTCGCGAAGGACCCCAAGCCCTTCCACGGCGTCATGCCCTTCGCCAACGGCAAGGCCCAGAGCTGGTCCTACTCCTAGAACCTGGGCATGCCGCCGAACTGGCGGTCGCCGGCGTCGCCGAGGCCGGGGACGATGTACATCTTCTCGTTGAGGCCGTCGTCGATCGAGGCGGTGACCAGGCGCAGCGGGAGGCCGGAGTCCTTGAGGCGCTGGATGCCCTCGGGCGCGGCCAGCACGCAGCACACGATCACGTCGGTGCAGCCGCGGTCGACCAGGAGCTTGCAGCAGTGCACGAGCGAGCCGCCGGTGGCCACCATCGGGTCGAGGACCAGCACCGGCAGGCCGGAGAGGTCGCCGGGCAGCGACTCCATGTAGGCGCGCGGCTCGTACGTGTCCTCGTCGCGGGCCAGGCCGACGAAGCCCATGGAGGACTCGGGCAGCAGGGCCAGCGCCGAGTCGGCCATGCCGAGGCCGGCGCGCAGGACCGGCACGATCAGCGGCGGGTTGGCGAGCCGGGTGCCCTGGGTCGGCGCGACCGGCGTGTCGACCGGGAACTGCTCGACGGCGAAGGAGCGGGCCGCCTCGTAGACGACCATGGTGGTCAGCTCGTGCAGGGCGGCGCGGAACACGCCGGAGTCCGTCTTGGCGTCGCGCATGACGGTGAGTCGGGTCTGGGCCAGCGGATGATCAACGACAAGTACGTCCACGCCGCTCAACCTACCGGGGTTCTCCAAGATCAACTGCTGGTGGGCCGCGTAGAATCGTTCTCATGACTGCGACGACGACGTCGAGGCTGCCCGACCTGCCCGGTTCCGCCTTCAACCTCCGGTCTTTCCTGCACGGACTGCCCGGGGTCGACAAGGTCGGGGTCGAGGCGCGGGCGGCGGCCCTCGGCACCCGGTCGGTGAAGACCAGCGCCAAGGCGGCCGCCATCGACCTGGCGATCCGGATGGTGGACCTCACCACCCTCGAGGGCGCCGACACCCCCGGCAAGGTACGCGCCCTCTCCGCCAAGGCGCTGCGGCCCGACCCCGCCGACCCGAGCTGCCCGAGCGTCGCCGCGGTCTGCGTCTACCCCGCGATGGTCCCCGTCGCCGCCGAGGTGCTGCGCGGCACCGGCGTGCACCTGGCCAGCGTGGCCACGGCCTTCCCGTCCGGGCAGGCGCCCCTGGACGTCAAGCTCGCCGACACCCGCGACGCGGTCGCCGGCGGCGCCGACGAGATCGACATGGTGATCAGCCGGGGCGCGTTCCTCTCCGGGCGCTACGACGAGGTGTTCGAGGAGATCGTCGCGGTCAAGCAGGCGTGCGGCACCGCGCACCTCAAGGTGATCCTCGAGACGGGCGAGCTGGCGACGTACGACAACGTGCGCCGGGCCTCCTGGCTGGCGATGCTGGCCGGCGCCGACTTCATCAAGACCTCCACCGGCAAGGTCCCCGTGGCGGCTACCCTGCCCGTGACGCTGGTGATGCTGGAGGCGGTCCGCGACTTCCGCGCACGCACCGGCCGCCAGGTCGGCGTGAAGCCCGCGGGCGGCATCCGCACCACCAAGGACGCGATCAAATACCTGGTGCTCATCAACGAGACGGTCGGCGACGACTGGCTCGACCCCGACTGGTTCCGCTTCGGGGCCTCGTCGCTGCTCAACGACCTGCTCATGCAGCGCACCAAGCTCACGACCGGCCACTACGCCGGCCCCGACTACTTCACGCTGGACTGATCGCAATGTTCGAGTACGCTCCCGCGCCCGAATCCCGCTCGATCGTCGACATCGCTCCCTCGTACGGTCTCTTCATCGACGGCGAGTTCGTCTCCCCGGCCTCCTCCGGCGGGGTTTTCAAGACCGTCAACCCGGCCACCGAAGAGGTTCTCGCCGAGGTCTCCACCGCAGGCCCGGAGGACGTGGACCGGGCGGTGGCCGCCGCCCGGCGCGCGTTCGGCCCCTGGTCCGCGCTGCCCGGCGCCGAGCGCGCCAAATACCTGTTCCGCATCGCCCGCATCATCCAGGAGCGCTCGCGCGAGCTGGCCGTCCTGGAGTCGCTGGACAACGGCAAGCCGATCCGGGAGGCCCGCGACGTCGACCTCCCGCTCGCCGCGGCCCACTTCTTCTACTACGCCGGCTGGGCCGACAAGCTCCGGTGGGCGGGCTTCGGCGACGACCCGCGGCCGCTGGGCGTCGCCGCGCAGGTCATCCCGTGGAACTTCCCGATGCTGATGCTGGCGTGGAAGATCGCCCCGGCGCTCGCCACCGGCAACACGGTGGTGCTCAAGCCGGCCGAGACCACGCCGCTGTCCGCGCTGTTCTTCGCCGACGTGTGCCGCCAGGCCGACCTGCCGCCGGGCGTGGTCAACATCGTCACCGGCGCCGGCGAGACCGGCCGCACGCTGGTCGAGCACCCCGGCGTCGACAAGGTGGCGTTCACCGGATCCACCGAGGTCGGCCGCCAGATCGCCCGCGCGGTCGCCGGCACCCGCAAGCGGCTGACGCTGGAGCTCGGCGGCAAGGCGGCCAACATCGTCTTCGACGACGCCCCGATCGACCAGGCCGTCGAGGGCATCGTCAACGGCATCTTCTTCAACCAGGGGCACGTGTGCTGCGCGGGGTCCCGCCTGCTCATCCAGGAGTCGGTCTACGACGAGGTGCTGGAATCGCTCAAGCGCCGGATGGCCACCCTGCGCGTCGGCGACCCCCTGGACAAGAACACCGACATCGGCGCGATCAACTCGGCGGAGCAGCTCGAGCGCATCCGTACGCTCTCCGACATCGGTGCCGAGGAAGGCGCCGAGCGCTGGTCCCCGCCGTGCGCCCTGCCGTCGCAGGGCTTCTGGTTCGCCCCGACGATCTTCACCGGCGTCACCCAGGCGCACCGGATCGCCCGCGAGGAGATCTTCGGCCCGGTCCTGTCGGTGCTCACCTTCCGCACCCCGGACGAGGCGATCGAGAAGGCCAACAACACCCCGTACGGGCTGTCGGCCGGCATCTGGACCGAGAAGGGTTCGCAGATCCTGGCCGTCGCCGACAAGCTGCGCGCCGGCGTGGTGTGGGCCAACACGTTCAACAAGTTCGACCCGACGTCGCCGTTCGGCGGCTACAAGGAGTCCGGTTACGGCCGTGAGGGCGGCCGGCACGGCCTGGAGGCGTACCTTGCCTGAGTCTTCCTCGTCCCGCTCCCGCAAGACCGCCCCGGCGGCGGCCGGGAAGGCCGTCGCGGTCCGGAGGTCCTCGCCGGTCAAGGCGGGCGCCTCCGCGAGCGTTCCCGCCGTCAAGCCCGCCGCCCCGGCGGCACCGGCCGGGCGGCTCGCCGTACGCAAGACCTACAAGCTCTTCATCGGCGGGGCGTTCCCCCGCAGCGAATCAGGACGGACCTATCTCGTGGACGGCGACAACGTCGCGCTCGCCTCCCGCAAGGACGCGCGGGACGCCGTCGTCGCGGCGCGCAAGGCGCAGCCCAAGTGGGCCGGCGCCACCGCCTACAACCGCGGCCAGGTGCTCTACCGGGTCGCCGAGATGCTGGAGGCCCGGCGCGCGGAGTTCGTCGCGTGCGGCGTGCCGGCCGCCGAGGTGGACGCCGCCGTCGACCGCTGGGTCTGGTACGCCGGCTGGGCCGACAAGATCGCCCAGGTGCACGGCGGCGCCAACCCGGTCGCCGGTCCCTTCTTCAACATCTCCGCGCCCGAACCGACCGGCGTCGTCGCCGTCGTGGCCCCGCCGTCCTTCCTCGGCCTGGTCAGCGTCATCGCCCCGGCGATCGTCACCGGCAACACGGTCGTGGTCCTCGCCGCCGCACCGCAGGCCGCCGTCACCCTGGCCGAGGTGCTGGCCACCTCGGACGTGCCCGGCGGGGTGGTCAACATCCTCACCGGACACGCCGCGGAGACAGCCCCCTGGCTCGCCTCCCACGACGACGTGAACGCGCTGGACCTGACCGGCGTCACCGACCCGGCCCTCGCCGCCGAGCTGGAGCGTTCCGCCGCCGGCAGCCTGAAGCGGGTCGTCCGCCCGCCGGCCGGCGAGCCGGACTTCGGCGCCGACCCGGGCCTGGCGCCCATGACGGCCCTGCTGGAGACCAAGACCGTCTGGCACCCGAAGGGCTTCTGACCCGCGGTCGGTGGGACGCGGTCGGGCCCCGCCCAGGTCCGACCACTAAGGTGTGCCCTGACTCACCCATCCGAACAGCTTGCGAGAACCAACCCGGAGGTCAGCGTGGCCAGCCAGACGCCCGAAGAGGCCGCAGAAACCTCGTCGGTCAGGGACGGCCGCTCCGGCCGTGCGCTCTGGGACGAGGTCCGGATCTCCCCGGTGGAGATCGCCATGCCGGGTGGCGTCGCGCTGACGCTGCGGGCGTACCGGAAGGCCTCGGAGCTCACCCCCACCGAGGTCGAGGTGGACGAGGACGATCCCTTCGAGGCGCGGGAGCGTGCGGCCGCGGCGCGCGCCGCGGAGGAAGAAGAGGTCATCGTCGACGACGAGTTCGCCGCCCTGGTCGCCGAGGGGGAGGCCGATCCCAAGGCCGGCAAGTCCGGCGGGGCGCTGCGCAACGAGGACGGCGACGTCGTCGAGGAACCGGACCCGGAGGACTTCAAGGACGACGAACCGGAGGAGGCCGCCACCCAGGAGGAGGACGAGGAGGTACCCGTCTTCCTGAGCCACCGCGGCAAACTGCTGGCCTTCAAGACCCCGGAGTCGCTGGTCTCCTTCATTCAATCGGGTGCTCCCCACGACCTCGCACAACTCGACACCTGGGCGACCGTCGTGGAGCGGGTACAGTCGTCCGACGTCGACCCGCTGCCGGAGGATCGCTACGAGCTGGACCTCGTGGTGGAGAACCTGCGCGGCGGTCACGACACCTGGGACCTGCCCCTGCTCATCGCCGCGGGCGAGGTGGCCCGCGACCTGGGCCACGCGCTTCGCCTGAAGCCGGTGATCCTGGCCCTCGCGCCGGGCTCCCCGCTCGACGACCTGGACGAGTCCCTGCGGTCTGCGGAAAGTGGCGGAATGGGCGGTTTCTTCGGTCGTCGCAAGCTCCGTAAAATCGGGGCGCAACAGGCGAGTCTGGGGTGGCGCTCCGTCATCGGCAAGATCTCTGCCGCTGTGGACTGGCGCGACTGACCCCTCACCAGGGACCATCAGTCCTTGGCCGGAAACAGGTCGCGAACAACCTCACCCGGGGAGGAGGACGACGCCGTGGCGCTCGTGCGCGTGTACTGCGGTCTGGCGTCGGCTGATGAGACGGTGCGATCGGCCTCGGCCGGATCGGTCCTGACCATCGCCGTGGTGGACGACGCGGGGCGGCTGCTCGGAGTCCACGAGATCAGCGACGACCCGGCCGGATACGCCCAGCTCGGGATGCTGCTCGTGGAGCGCACCAGCGGCTTCGCCGAGGCCGCGGTGGCCGCGGACAGCGACGACCACATGGTCACCTCGCTGCTGACCGCCGCCGGACGACCGCTCGTGGTCGCCGACGACGACTCCGCCGACGACTTCGCCGAGCGCTTCTCCGACGACGACTCCCCCGAGGAGATCGCCGCGCCGCCGGCCGCCCGTCGCGCCGTGGGCCTGGCCCGCGCCCTGCAGGCCGGTGCGATCGCCGCCGTCACCATCCCCGCGCCGCGGGAGCTCGTCAGCTACAAGCCCGTGCTCGCCGCCCACGTCGCGATGCTCAACGGCCGCTACTCCGCCTCGATCGCGCTGCGCGAGGTGCTGCGCGAGCTGTATCCGGCGGCGCTGCGGGCGTACCCGGACCCCGCGCACCCGCTGGCCCTCGCCGTGCTCGACGCGGTGCCGGAGCCCGGCCGGCTGACCGCCCGCGGCAAGGACGCCCAGGAGATCGCCGAGGAGGTCGCCACCGAGCTGACCCGCGCCGGCGCCGGCACCGAGGACCAGGTCGTCTCGGCCGTGACCGCGCTGGTCGTGGCGATCAGCGAGTCGCCCCGCCGCGGTGGCGTGAACAAGGCTCTCGCGCCGGCTGCCGCCGAGACGGTTCGGCACGCGGTGGCCGCCGTCCGCTCCTGCGACTCGGCGTGCGAGGCCCTGGTCGGCACGCTCGCCGCCCGGGTCAGCCAGCAGGCCTCCGGAGTGCCGGGCCGCCGCCAGGCCGGGTCCCGCCGCGCCGCCGAGCCGGTCGCCCTGCCGACCCGCCCCACCTCCAGCCTGCCGAGCCGCCCGTCGTCCGGCCTGCCGGCCCGCCCCGGCGACACGGGCACCCGCCTCGGCCGTCGTGGCCGCCCCGAGCCCGCCACCACCGGCAACGGTCCGGCGACACCACGCCCGCTGACCACGCCGCCGGTCGCCCCGGACCCGGTCATGCCGCCGCCGCTGGCGCCGCGCCCGGTCACGCCGCCGCCGGTCGCCCCGGCCGCGAGCCTGCCCACCCGTACCCCCGACCCGGGGCCGGCCAGCCGCCCCGTCTCGGTGCCGCCGCCCCCGCCCGGCATGACGCCGATCACGCCGGGCTCCCGCCCGTCCTCGGTGCCGCCGGCCGACTCGGGCCAGCCGTTCCGCCCCACCCTGACGAACGCCGCGATGAGCAGCGCCCGCGCCGAGCGCCAGCGCACGGTCATCCCACCCAGCACACGCAGCGGCACCGGCCCGGCGGCGAACGGCGCGACGGACTACTCGCTGCCCATGCCCGTCCAGCGCTCGACCTCCGAGACGCCCGAGCCGGGCTCGCGCGCCAACTGGCCCCTGCTCAACAGCGGCGACGACGCGGCGACCCCGCCCGCCGCCGCGGTGAGCGGGCCGCCCGCCGACGGCCGGGTGAAGCCGCCGTGGCAGGACATGCCCAAGGAGCCGCCGGCCCTGCGCCTGGTCGAGCCGGGCCTGGGCGGGCTGGGAAACACCGCGTCCGACGCCGCCGCGATCAGCGAGCCGCCGCCCCTGCGCCTGGTCGACGACCGCAACGGGCGCACGAGCCGCCTCACGGCCCGCCGTACGGCACCGACGCTGACGGCACTGGACCGCAGCACGACTCCGCCGGTCCCCGCCGAGGGCGACGGTGACCTGCTGATCTTCGCGGCGGCCCGGTCCGCCTGGTTCACCGGCCACAGCGAGTCGGCCTCCACGGCCGACCTCGACTGGAGCAGCCCGATGGACACCGGCTGGCAGGCCGCGGAGAAGGCCGCCGCACCCGCGGTGGCCGCGGAGACCTCGGCCGGCCTGCCCAAGCGGGTGCCCCAGGCCAACCTCGTGCCCGGCTCGCCGCTGCGCGAGGAGCGCCCGCTGCGCATCGTCCGCGACGCCGCCAGCATCGCGGCGCACACGACGGGCTACTTCCGCGGCTGGCGTCGCGGCCAGGAGATCGGCGGGTACGCGATCGGCGGCCGGCCGGGCCGTGAGGCCGCCGGCGGCTGGGACTTCAGCCGGGACGGTCAGGAGTCCGAGGACTACCGCAACGCCGGCTACCCGGGCCGCTGAGTCGCGCGGAGAAGGCCTAGCCCCGAAGGCTAGTACTCGGCCAGGCTTCGGCGTCGTACGCCGCTCAGCGGCGGCCTGAGCCCGCCTTCCGGACCCGTAAGGTCGTCGGTCGGGGCTGATCGGTTACCGTTCGGTCGTTGATCGATCGGGGGAAGCCGTGACGGACCTGCCAGACGTACCGACCACCTCGCCGGCCACGCGCCCGCTGGCGGCAACGATCAGCCTGCTCGGCATCCTGGTGACGGGTCTCTGCCTGGCGGCTGCCGAGCGGCTCGACCGGTCCGCACCGGCACGTGTGCTGGCCGTCGCGGCGGTGGTGACGGCGCTGATCGCGGTCCTGGTGGCGCTCGCCGCTCAGCTGCCGGGGATGACGTCCGTCCGCACCATCCGGCTGGCCGCGACGCTGAGCGGCGTGGCGGTGCTGCTCGCCGGCACCGGATCACTGTTCGTGATCCTGGCTCGCGAGTCGACCTCCGCCTCCACCGAGCCCGGATTGATCGTCCAGCGCACCAGCACGGGCGAGATGGACTCCGTCACCGCCGAGCTGACCTTCCCCGGCTTGAAGCCCGGCAGCGTGCTGACCGCGACCCTCTCCGGCATCAGCACCGACAGCCGGTACGACCTGGCCAGGACGGTGGTGCGGGTCGGCGAGAAAGACCCCGCTGTGGTCAGCATGACCGCGAGCATCAACAACGGCGCCGACGTCGAGGTCGAGGCCACGGCGCCGGGGCACCACTGCACGGCACGTCTGTCCTCGGGCAACGACGCCCCGCTGAGCTGCACCAGCCGCTGACCCCGGGCACGCAAAAGTCCCGCTCCGGCATCGGAGCGGGACTTTCGACGGAGCGTCAGGCCGGCGCGACCGCGCGCGAGCGGCGCATGGTCAGGACGTACTCGACGAGCGAGATGAGTACGTTCTTCGTCGACTCGCGGTTGCGGGCGTCGCAGCTGACCACCGGGACGTCACTGGAGATCGCGAGCGCGTCGCGGACGTCCTGCGCGTTGTGGTACTGCATGCCGTCGAAGCAGTTGATGGCCACCAGGTACGGCAGCCGCCGGTGCTCGAAGAAGTCGATGGCGGCGAAGCAGTCGGCCAGCCGGCGGGTGTCCACCATGACCACGGCACCGATGGCGCCCCGGACCAGCTCGTCCCACATGAACCAGAAGCGCGTCTGGCCCGGCGTGCCGAACAGGTACAGGATCAGATCCCGGTCGATGCTGATGCGGCCGAAGTCCATCGCCACCGTGGTCGTCGTCTGCCCCGGCACCTGCCGGTTGTCGTCGACACCCACACCGGCGGAGGTCATGATCGCCTCAGTGGTCAGCGGGGTGATCTCCGAGACGGACCCCACCAGCGTCGTCTTACCGACGCCGAACCCACCGGCGATCACAATCTTCGCCGATGTCACACGCCCGGCGGTCGGCCGGCGCGCCATGTCAGAGCCTGCGAAGTCCACTCAGCACCCTTTCCAGCAGTTCCGTACCCACCGCATCGGTCTCATCCTCCAGCGATGTCGGCTCGTAGACCGCCACCAGGCCGTCGTGGGCCATGTCGGCGACGATCACTCGAGCTACCCCGAGCGGTAGTTGCATGCGTGCGGCGATCTCGGCCAGCGACTGAACTCTGCCGCCGTCACACATCGCCGCGATGTACTGGTGTTCGCTGCCGCCCCGGCCCGTACCGGTGGAACGGCCGCGGACGGTGGTCTCGACGAGCGCTTCCAGAGCGATCTCAAGCTTGGGCCGGGTCCGGCCACGGGTCACGGCGTACGGTCTGACCAGTGCGCCGGTCGGCTCATCGCGTTCGGGCATCGTCACCGCTCACCCCATCCCTCGGCCCATAGAAGTGTCTCGTGTTTGTCAAGTGTTTGGACAGATACCGGACGGATCCGGTCCACCATCCGTTCAGCCGAGAACTCCGGCCGCCGAGCGCGGAGCCGGCGTCAGAGCCTCGCCCACGCGGTCGACCAGCAGCGCCATCTCGTAGCCCACCTGGCCCACGTCGCAGCTGCGCGCCGCCAGCACGGCGAACGACGAACCGTCGGAGATGGACATCAGGAAGAGGAATCCGTTGTCCATCTCGACGACCGTCTGCAGCACGGCGCCACCCTCGAAGCAGCGCGCGGCGCCCTGGGTCAGGCTGACCAGGCCGGAGGCGATCGCCGCCAGCTGGTCGGCACGGTCCCGGGGAAGATCCCGCGAGGCCGCGAGCAGCAGACCGTCGGCGGAGACCGCGATTGCGTGCGCCACCCCGGGAACGCGGTCGGCAAAGTTGGCGAGAAGCCAACCCAGATCCTGCGTACTTGTCATGCCTCATGCTCCTTGCCAGCCTGCGAGGACTGCTGCCCTCCCGGAGTCTCCTCCGGGTTGGTCGATTGTTCCTTCGTGCGACCGCGCTGCACACCCCGGTGGTACGCGGACAGGAGTCCACGGACCGCCTCGGGAGTGCGGCGTTGAACGGAGGTCTCGGCCCGGTCGACGCCACCCGGGACGAGCTGTGCCATCGGCGTACGGCGCGGCAGGCCGGCCGTCGTCGTGGTCTCCACCGGCATCTCGGCGGCCTTGCGAGCGGCCTGCCAGCCCTCGTCGGCCGCGGTCTGCCAGGGGCTGACCGGACCGCCGTTGACCGAGCTGCCGTTCGCTGCGGCCGCCCCGGCGCCGACGGGGGCCGGGTCTCGGTCGTCGGTGCGCGGCTCGGGAGACGGGGCCTGCTGAGGCACACTGCCCGAGCGGGCGGGCTCGCCGGTCGAGAAGCGCTGCGCGCTGACCACATCGGCCGGTGCTGCCGCCGGAGCCGGGCTCTCGGCGGCCGGCGCCGACTCGGCCGGCCGGGGCTCGCTGGGCCGCGCGGTCGTGAACCAGGCCGACTCGAGCTCCCGGAAGATCGGCAGCTCCATCGTCTCGTCCGCGAACTGCGACGGTCCGTCGCCCGCTGCCCGCTGCCGGGCCGCGGCCTGGGCGGCGGCGATCTGCGCGGCGGCGGTCGCCTGGGCGGCCGCGGCCTGCTGGGTCGCCGCCTCGTGCGCCGCTGCGGCGGCAGCGGCCGACCGGTCGGCCTCGCTCTGCGGCGTCGCGTCCTGCGGCTCGGTCGGGCGGGCCACCTGCGGCTGGGCGCCCGAGCCGGCCCGGTCACCGCGATACCGCGGGAACTCGGCCGTCAGATCCAGGGCGGCAGCCAGGCTCTCCGGAACGTGCGGGGTGCCGTGTTCACGGTCCGCGGAGACCGGCGGCCAGGCCGGCGGGTTGCCGGCGGGCGGTGCCGAGTGCGGACGGCTGGTGCTCGGCGGGGCCGAGTGCGGCCGGTTGACGCCCGGCGGCGCCGAGATGGGCGCACCCGAGACGGGCGGCGACGACACCGGGCGGCCGGAGCCGTACGGCGGGGCGGACGGCACCGGCGGCGCGGAGACCGGCGGCACCGGCGGCGCGGACACCGGCGGCACGAACGACGAGCGGCCCTGCGACTCGGGGCTGGGCGGCAGCTGGCGCGGGATGGTGTGCCCGAAGGAACCCGTGTCCTCCGGCCGGTATCCCTCACCGTTGCGGCGCTGCGGCAGGCCGTCGCCACCGGCGAAGCCCTGCGGGCCGGACTGCGGCAGCGGCGGGATCGGCTCGTTGCTGCGCGGACCGTGGAAGCCGTTGGCGCCGGACGAGCCGTTGGCGAAGCCGTTCGCGCCGCCGAAGCCGTTGGCAGCGCCACCGCCGAAGCCGTTCGCCGGCGGCTCGAAGCCGTTGGACGGCGCGCCGGTCAGGTCGGACCAGGCCGGCGCGGAGCGGCCGGCGCCCGTGCCGAGCATGCCACCCGAGGGCATCGGCGGGTTCGGGTCGAACGGGCGGCCACCGTTGAAGCCGCCGCGGCCGTTGGCGCCGCTCTCGAGCGCCAGCGGCGGCTCGGCGAACGCCGGGCGGGCCGACTGCTCGACACCGGCGAAGGAACCGGCACCCGCCGGGATCCGGCCGGCCGTCTGCGGCGAGGTGAGGACGCCCACCGGCAGGCCGACGTCGGCGACGGTGCCGCGCTCGGTGTCGGCCGGGCGGAGCTCGACCTTGACGCCGTGCCGGTTGGCCAGCCGGGCGACCACGACGAGGCCCATCATGCGGGAGACGGCCACGTCCACCATCGGCGGGTTGGCCAGCCGCTCGTTGAGGTCGCGCAGCTGATCGCGGCTGATGCCGATGCCGCGGTCCTCGACCGAGAGCACCGCGCCGTCGCCGAGGCGCCGGGCCTCGACCACGACGTGCGAGTTCGGCGGGGAGAACGCGGTCGCGTTGTCGAAGAGCTCGGCGACCAGGTGGACCATGTCGTTGACCGCGTGCGCGGCCACCTCGATGTCCCGGTCGATCATGCCGAACTCGATGCGCGTGTAGTGCTCGACCTCGGACTGCGCGGCGCGGAGCACGTCGATCAGGGCGGCGGGCTCGCGCTGCACGCGGGTGGAGTCGGCGCCGGCGAGGACGAGGAGGTTCTCGTCGTTACGGCGCATTCGGGTGGCCAGGTGGTCGAGCTGGAAGAGCTCGGCCAGGCGGTCCGGGTCCTCCTCGCCGCGCTCGAGGCGGTCCAGGTGACCGATGAGCCGGTCGACCAGGATCTGCGAGCGGCGGGCCAGGTTGACGAACATCGTCGCGACGGAGGACCGGAGCGCGGCCTGCTCGGCCGCGGTGCGGACGGCTTCCAGGTGGACCGCGTTGAACGCCTCGGTCACCTGCCCGAACTCGTCCCGGCTGCGCACCGGCAGCGGCTCGGCGACCTGGTCGGCCACCTGGGCCGGGGTGAGCGAGCCGGTCAGGGCCGGGTCCCGCAGCCGCTCGACCGCCTGGGGCAGGCCGAACTGGGCGACGTTCAGCGCGCCCTGGCGCAGTTCGCGCAGCGAGCGGGCCATCGACCGGGCGACCAGCCAGGCGAAGGCGATGGCGAGCAGCAGCATGCCGAGCAGGATGCTGGTCTCGATGAAGACCCGGCGCTGCACGTTGTCGCGGATGTCGGTGGCCTGGGCCACGATCTCCGTATCGAGCTTGTTCTCGACGCTGCGGAACAGGTCGTTGTAGCCGACCATCGAGGTCTCCCACTGCTCCCGGTTGAACGGGATCTGGGTGGACCGGTTGGCGGCGAGGTTCTGCAGCGGCTTGGTGAGGTTGGTGGCGGCACGGGCGGCGGGGCCGTTGATGACCCGGTCGATGAGCGCCTTGTCCTCGTTGGTGGCGACCTGCCGCATCGAGGCGTCGGAGATCGTGTAGCCGGTGTCGGTGAGCAGGAACTCGCGCCGCAGCGAGGGTGTGAAGTCGGCGGCGCCGAGCACCCGGTGGCCGACGTCGCGCTGCTGGGAGATGTAGTTCTTGGCCCGGGCGACGCCGGCGACCACGCGGAGGCGGTTGCTCAGCGCCGTGTCCTGCGCCAGCTGTGCGGAGGCGTCACGCACGTTGAGCAGGTCCTCGATCAGAGGGCTGTAGTTGGCCTCGACTTCCACCGCGTCGAACTGGCCGTTCGCCGTCTGGCTGCGATACGACGGCAGTTCCTCGAGGTTGCGGTCGAGGCGCACCAGCAGGGTGTTGACCTGCCCGGGAACCGCGTCCAGCGCGGCCTTCTGCTGCGAGTACGGCAGCTTGGCCGCGTCCACCTTCGGGTGCTCGCGGGTGTAGGCCAGCACTGCCGCCTCGCGGTCCGGCGTGTCCGGCTTGGTCGTCGCGATCATCACGCCGTAGGCGCGCTCGTTCTGCAGGTGGTCGACGAGTCCACCGGCGGCCTGTGACAGCACGGAGAGCGTGCGGGCGCGTTCGGCGTTGCTCGCCTCGTTGATGTGGTCGATCAGGCCCTGGGTACCGACGATGATCGTCGCCAGCGTGGGTACCAGCATGATGAGCCCGAGCTTGGACCAGATGGGCAGATCCCGCAGCCGACCGGCCGGTCGGCGGAGACGCGACATGACAGCGTTCGCCGTCTGGGGGCGCTTGCTCACGTCACCGTCCTCCTGATTCGGACCCGGCCTTCGGATCACCGGGCGCCGCACACGGCCGACTCGCCGGGTCGGGCCCCCGAGATTCCATCACGACGAGTGTCAAAGAGAAAGAGCAGCCTGACCCGGACGGTTTGTGTGATGCGAAGTCGCGTCCGAAGTCGCGAGCGTCGCCGCCCGGTCATCACTGCTCGTATGGGAAACATCTCTTTGTGTCACTCGCTCCGATCGGCGCACCGGGGTCATAGAGCGCGCCGATCCGACCGGATCCATCTGCGATCGCGGCAGCACAGACGATGGCTCGCACACGACCGGACGGCAAGGCAAGATGCCGGATTATGCAGTGTTTGTAGACAGCACTCTGGCCGAACGGACGACCCGGCTGACCGAATCGCCAGTTTCATGCGACGAAAGTACGCCCGTGTCCCTCATGCCGGTTAAAAGCGGACTTCACGCCAGCAACTTCGCGTACGCCGGCTTGATCACGTCGTTGATGATGGCCAGCCGCTCGTCGTACGGGATGAACGCCGACTTCATCGCGTTGATCGTGAGCCACTGCAGCTCACTCCAGCCCCAGTCGAACGCCTCGACCAGCAGCGCCATCTCGCGCGACATCGACGTACCGCTCATCAGCCGGTTGTCGGTGTTCACGGTGACCCGGAAGCGGAGGTCCCGGAGCAACCCGATCGGGTGCTCCGCGATCGACGGCGCGGCACCGGTCTGCACGTTCGAGGACGGGCACAGCTCCAGCGGGATGCGCTTGTCGCGCACGTACGACGCCAGGCGCCCGAGCTTGCCGGCGGTGATGTCGTCGACGATCCGTACGCCGTGCCCCAGCCGGTCCGCCCCGCACCACTGGATCGCCTGCCAGATCGACGGCAGGCCGAACGCCTCACCCGCGTGGATGGTGAAGTGGAAGTTCTCCCGCTGCAGGTACTCGAACGCGTCGAGGTGCCGGGTGGGAGGGAAGCCGGCCTCGGCACCGGCGATGTCGAAGCCGACCACGCCGGTGTCCCGGTAGCGCACGGCGAGCTCGGCGATCTCCTGCGAGCGCGCGGCGTGCCGCATGGCGGTCAGCAGGGTGCCGATCCGGATGCGGGTGCCCCGGGCCGCCGCCTCGGCGCAGCCGTCCTCGAAGCCGGCGTGCACGGCGTCGACCACCTGGTCGAGGGTCAGCCCGCGCTCGAGGTGCTGCTCGGGCGCGTAGCGGATCTCGGCGTAGACGACGCCGTCGGCGGCCAGGTCCAGCGCGCACTCCTTGGCGACCCGGTGCAGGCCCTCCTCGGTCTGCATCACCGCCACCGTGTGCGCGAACGTCTCCAGGTAGCGTTCCAGCGACCCGGAGTCCGCCGCCTCGACGAACCACTCGCCCAGCCGCGCCGGATCGGTCTCCGGCAGCTCGTGCCCCACGGCAGCGGCCAGCTCGACGATCGTCGCGGGGCGCAGCCCGCCGTCGAGGTGATCGTGGAGAAGGGCTTTCGGGGCGGTCACGATGTCGGCGTGGGTGATGGCAACCATCAGCAGATGCTAGAGGGAAGCAGCGGATGATCGACGGAGCATTGCCGTACCTGCGGTGCCCGGTGTGTGGCGGAACACTCGCCGGGGCCGATGAACGGACAATTCGCTGCTCCCGCGGGCACTCCTTCGACGTCGCACGGCAGGGGTACGTGAACCTGACGGCGGGCCGTTCGCCCCATTCGGGCGACACCGCCGAGATGGTCGCCGACCGCGAAGCCTTCCTGGCCGAGGGCCACTACGACTTCATCGCGGAAACTCTGGCCGCGGCGGCCGGCGCGGGTGACGGCCTCGTCCTGGACGCCGGTACGGGCACCGGCCGCTACCTGGCGCGGGTGCTCGACGCGCACCCGGCCGCCGTGGGGCTCGGCATCGACGTCTCCAAGCCGGCGCTGCGCCGGGCGGCCCGCGCCCACCCGCGCGCCGGCGCGGCCCTCGCCGACCTGTGGCGCCCCTTGCCGGTGGCCGACGGGTCGGCCCGGGTGATCCTCGACGTGTTCGCCCCTCGCAACGGCCCGGAGTTCCGTCGCGTCCTGCGACCCGACGGCGTCCTGCTCGTCGTCACCCCGGCGGCGGATCACCTGGCGGAACTGATCGACGCCTTCGGGCTGCTGAAGGTCGACCCGGACAAGGCGGACCGGGTCGCCGACGCCCTGGGTACGGACTTCGACCAGGTGACCGCCACGACCGTCCGCCGCACCCTGCGCCTCACCGCCGCGGAGACCCGCACGCTGATCGGCATGACGCCGAGCGCCCATCACGTGGTGCCGCGGGCCGACGCCGGGCACGAGGTCACCGCCGCGGTCGAGGTGGCGGTCTACCGGCCGGCCTAGACCGACAGGTCGACCTCTTCCCATTCGGGCGGGGCGTCGTGGTACGGCCCCGAGAACAGCACCGCCCACTCCAGCGCCCACCGCCGCTGCCCGATCGCGTTGCTGTCGACCTCGCCGGGCGGCCGTACGCCGTTGCTCTCCGCCTCCTGGAACGCCCAGTCCAGGCAGTAGTACAGGTCGAGCAGCACGGCCGCCTCGGTCGCGTCCCGCGGGGCGACGAGCGAGCGCGACCGCCACTCGTTGAAGAGCTCGCCGCCGGGCAGGTCGGGCATCTGCCGCATGAGCCGCTCCTCCGGCGGGGCGGTGGGGTCGAGGTGCCGGCTGAGCCCCAGCAGCCACGCGAGGGCGAACACCGCGTCGTGGTGCAGCACGAACGACCGGTGATCGCCCTTCGCCCCGGCCACGAACTGCCACTCCGGGGGTGTGACGAAGTCCACGAGCCGGGAGTTGAGCAGCCAGCTCATGGCCGCCTCCGTGGGCATGCCGAAGCAGCGCGCCACGACGACGTGCAGGACCGCGGCGCGGGCCTCCAGCTCACCCGTCGGGCGCAGCTCCACGGCGTCCCCCGGCTCCCACACCAGCGGGAACGAGGCGGGCGGCAGCGGCAGGGCGAGCCGCGTCAGCTCGTCCAGGCTGGCCTCGCGTACCGCTCGGGGATCGGGGGCGGCCTTCATGACCGCTCAGGCTATGCGGTCGATCAGCAGTCGCCCAGGGTCGGGCGCCTGCTGCCCGAGGGTGATCGCTCCGGCCGCGTCGGTCCGGGCCGCGGCGATCCGCTCCGGTTCATCGGTACGCAGCTCCAGCAGCACGTCGCCGGCACTCACCCGGTCGCCGGGGCGCACCTTGAGGACGACGCCGGCGCCGAAGCTCACCGGGTCCTCCTTGCGGGCGCGGCCGGCGCCCAGCCGCCACGCGGCCAGGCCGATGCCGAGGGCGTCGATCGAGGTGATCACGCCGTCCTCGGTGGCGCGCAGCACCTCCGTCTCGCGGGCGACCGGCAGCGGCGCGTCCGGGTCGCCGCCCTGAGCGCGGATCATCGCCCGCCACGAGTCCATGGCGGCGCCGGACTCGAGCGCCTTGGCGGGGTCGGCGTCGATGCCGGCCGCCGCGAGCATCTCCCGGGCCAGGGCGACGGTCAGCTCGACCACGTCGGCCGGCCCGCCGCCGGCGAGCACGTCCAGCGACTCCTGCACCTCGACGGCGTTGCCGACGGTCAGGCCCAGCGGCGTATTCATGTCGGTGAGCAGCGCGACCGTCTTCACGCCGTGCGCCTTGCCCAGCTCGACCATCGTGCGCGCCAGCTCGCGGGCGGTGTCGAGGTCCTTCATGAAGGCGCCGGTGCCGACCTTCACGTCCAGCACCAGCGCGCCGGTGCCCTCGGCGATCTTCTTGCTCATGATCGAGCTGGCGATGAGCGGGATCGCCTCGACCGTGCCGGTGACGTCGCGCAGGGCGTACAGCTTGCGGTCGGCCGGGGCGAGGCCGTCGCCGGCGGCGCAGATGACCGCGCCGACGTCCTGCAGCTGACGGACGAACTCCTCGTTGCTCAGCCGGGCGCGCCAGCCGCGCACCGACTCCAGCTTGTCGAGGGTGCCGCCGGTGTGGCCGAGGCCGCGGCCGGAGAGCTGCGGCACCGCCGCGCCGCAGGCCGCGACGAGCGGGGTGAGCGGCAGCGTGATCTTGTCACCCACGCCGCCGGTGGAGTGCTTGTCGACGGTCGGCCGGGTCACGGCCGACAGGTCCAGCCGCTCGCCGCTGGCGATCATCGCGGCGGTCCAGCGGGCGATCTCGCCGGGCGTCATACCCCGGAGCAGGATCGCCATCGCCAGCGCGGACATCTGCTCGTCCGCGACGACGCCCTTCGTGTACGCGTCGAGGACCCAGTCGATCTGCGCGTCGGACAGCGCCTGCCCGTCCCGCTTGGCCCGGATGACGTCGACGGCCGCGAACTCGCTCATGCCTGCTCCCACTTCGTGCCGATGCCTTCCGGCGCTTCTCCCTCGCCGGCCCACGAGAGCCCGCCGGCGGCGTCCACCACGACGACCCTCGACGTACGGGTGCGCCCCCACGTCACCGCCGCGGCCGCCGTCGCGAAGATCGGCCCCTCCTCGAGGATGCCCTTGTCAGCGTCGCTCTCCTCGGGACTGCCCCCGGAACGTTCCCAGTAACCCGTCCAGACCTGCTCGCCACCGGAGAGGTCCGGGTGCACGAAGACCGTGCCGCGTCCCCGCCAGCGGGCGAGCTGGGCCGGGACGTCCGGCACGGCGGCCGGACCGGTGACCTTGTCGAGATCGTCCGGCCCGAACGCGTACGGCAGCAGCTCGGCCAACCGCAGCGGCCGGGGCAGCGCCTCGAACAGGCACTCCGGCCCGCCGTGCTCGTAGAGCAGCTGACGGCAGCGCCCGCACGGCATGAGCGGCTGCCCGTTGGCGTCGACGCACGAGACCGCGACGAGGCGGCCGCCGCCCGTGGCGTGCAGCGAGGACACCAGCCCGCACTCGGCGCAGAGCCCGACGCCGTACGACGCGTTCTCGACGTTGCACCCCACGACCACGCGGCCGTCGTCCACCAGCGCGGCCACCCCGACGGGAAAGTCGGAGTAGGGCGCGTACGCATGCCGCATGGCCTCGATCGCCGCAGCCCGCAGCGACCCCCAGTCGATCTCCATGGCGCCGATTCTCCCCCGGTCAGCTCTTGATGTACGGCTGGCCGTCGGCCGCCGGCGCCCGCACCCGGCCCACCAGGCCGGCCACCGCCACGATGGTCGCCAGGTACGGCAGCATGTTGAGGAACTGGCTCGGCACCGGGCTACCCACCGCGCTGAGGTACGTGGCGAGCTTCTGGGCGAAGCCGAAGAACAGCGCCGCCCCCAGCGCGCCGAACGGCGTCCACCGGCCGAAGATCAGGGCCGCCAGCGCGATGAAGCCCGCGCCGGAGGTCATGTTCTTGTTGAAGCTGCCGGTCGCCACCAGCGTGAAGTACGCCCCACCGGCGCCCGCGATCACGCCGGCGACCAGGACGTTGAGGTAGCGCAGGCCGCGCACCCGGATGCCGACGGTGTCCGCGGCGGTCGGGTGCTCGCCGACCGCCCGGGTACGCAGCCCCCAGCGCGTCCGGGCAAGCCCGAAGTGGACCACGAACACGAGGATCAGCGCGAGCCAGACGAGCCCGTTGGTGTGGAACAGCACCGGCCCCACCACCGGGATGTCGGCCAGCCCGGGGATGCGCCACTCCGGCATCTTCGGCGGCTGGTTGTACGCCTGCGCGTCGGGCTGCATGAGCCGCTCGTACAGGAAGCCGGTGATACCCAGCGCGAGCAGGTTGAGCACGATGCCGACGACGACCTGGTCGACCAGGTAGCGGATCGCCAGCACGGCCAGGATGGCCGCGATGATCAGGCCGCCCACCGCCGCGCTGAGGACGCCGGCCCACACGCTGGTCGCCATCGTGCCGACCAGGGCGGCGCCGAACGCGCCCATCAGGAACTGGCCCTCGATGGCCACGTTGACCACGCCGGAGCGCTCGCCGAGCACGCCGGCCAGGGCGCCGAGGATCAGCGGTACGGCCAGCTGCAGGGTGCCGCTGGCGGTGTCCACGAGCGGCAGGAACTTGCCCGCGACCTGCCAGCACAGGAACGACAGGACGAACGCCAGGATGCCGATGCTCAGCACCCAGGTCTGGTACTTGCGCAGCAGGCCGGCGAGCAGCACCGCCCCGGCCGCGAGCGCCACGACGCCGAAGAGGATCGCGCCGAGCTGCCCGTTGACGGACAGCGCGGCACCCGCGGCGTCCTCGCTGAGGGTGAAGCGGGCCGTCTTGGAGGGCGCCAGGGCGCCGAAGAGGATCGTCGCCACCAGGCCGACGAAGGCCACGCCCACGCCCAGGCGCCGCTGGCGGTCCCAGAACCGCGCGGGCGCCGCCGCCGTGGTGGTCTCTTCCACCGTCGCCGTCGACACGCCGGTCACCAGCCCTTCGTCATCGAGGCGCCGAGCCGCGCGGTGCGGGCGGCGCGCAGGTGGAAGATCGCCTTCACGAGAGCCGGGGCGGCGATGAAGATGACGATCAGTGCCTGGAGCACCGTGACGAGTTCCAGGGAGATGCTCGAGAACGACTGCATGCGGTTGCCGCCGGCGCGCAGGGCGCCGAACAGGATCGCCGCGAGCAGCGTGCCCCACGGCCGGTTGCGGCCGAGCAGGGCGACCAGCAGGCCGTCGAAGCCGATGTTGCCGGCCACCTGCGTGGTCAGGGCGTGCGCCGTGCCCAGGACCTGGGTCGCGCCGCCGAGGCCGGCGAGGCCGCCGGCGGTGACCATGAGCAGCGTGTACGTCTTGGCGACGCTGATGCCGGCGGTCCGGGCGGCGGGCGGGTTATGGCCGACCGCCCGCAGCTCGAAGCCGAACGCGGAGCGGTTGAGCAGCCAGGCGACCCCGGCGGTGGCCAGCACCGCGAGCACGATGCCGAAGTTGACCCGCAGTTCGCCGCCGAACGAGGGCAGCTCCGCCGAGCCGTCGACGGTCTTGCTGATCGCATCGCTGCGGCCCGGCTGCTGCACGCCCTTCTGCAGGATCAGCCAGCCCAGGAAGAGGTTCGCCGTGTAGTTCATCATGATCGTCACGATGACCTCATGGGCGCCGGTGCGGGCCTTGAGGATGCCCGGCACGAAGCCCCAGAGCGCGCCGCCCAGCAGGCCGGCCAGCAGCGCCGCGAGCAGGTGGATCACCGGCGGCAGCGGCAGCAGGAAGCCGGCCAGCGCGGCGGCGATGGTGCCCATGACCGCCTGGCCCTGGCCGCCGATGTTGAACAGGCCGCCGCGGAACGCCACCGCCACGGACAGGCCGGTGAAGACCAGCGGTGCCGCGTACGTGAGGGTCTCGGAGATGGGGAAGAAGACCTGCCGCCACGTGCCGGTGCCGTTGGCCCACGCGGTGATGGTGGCGGGGTCGACGATCGCGCCCTTGAACAGGTCGGCGTACGCGCCGCTGATGACCGTCCAGCTGGAGGTCAGCGCGTCGCCGGGGCGTGCGGTGAAGTAGCTGAACGTCTTCAGCACGGCGGGGTCGGAGACGACGATGAGGATCGCGCCGATGAGCATCGCCAGCAGGATCGACAGCACCGTCACCGTGACCGTGTTGGCGGCCCAGAGGTTGTGCACGAAGGCGCTGAGGAACGATTCCTCCTCGGCAGGCTTCTCCTGCTTCGCGGCGGCGGCGGCCGGAGCGGTCTCCGCGGCCGTCTCGTCGGCGTCCTTGTCCACGCCGACCGGTCCGTCGGTTGTCACTTCGTCCCCTCCTCTGCGGTCCCGGCGGTGATGCCGGCCATCAGCAGGCCCAGCTCCTCGCGCGGGGTGTCCGGCGAGACGATCGCCAGGATCCGGCCCCGGTACATCACCGCGATCCGGTCGGCGAGCCCCACGACCTCGTCGAGCTCGCTCGAGACCACCAACACGGCCGTGCCGACGTCGCGCTCGTGCACGATCCGGCTGTGGATGAACTCGATCGACCCGACGTCGACGCCGCGGGTCGGCTGGGCCGCGATGAACAGCCGCAGCGGCCGGGACAGCTCCCGGGCCACGACGACCTTCTGCTGATTACCGCCGGACAGGGTGCCCACCGCGGCGTCCGGCGACGACGTACGGATGTCGAACTGCTCGACCCGCTCGCGCGCCGACGAGGCGACGGCCGCGGGGTTGAGCTGGAACGCGTTGCCGTACGGCGCCCGGTCGTACTGGTCGAGCACCAGGTTCTCGGCGACCGAGAACTCCTTGACCACGCCGTCGAGGCTGCGGTCCTCGGGCACGTACCCGACGCCGGAGCGCAGGATCTGCTTGGTGCTCATACCGACCAGGCTCTCGTTGTCGATCATGATGGACCCGGCGCGCGGCGTCCGCAGGCCCATGATCGCCTCGATGAGCTCGGTCTGCCCGTTGCCCTGCACGCCCGCGATGCCGAGCACCTCGCCCGCGCTCACCGTCAGGTCGACGTTGTCGACGGCGCGTACGCCACGGTCGTCGTCCACGATCAGGCCGGAGATGTGCAGGACCTCGCGGCCGGGCTCGGCGGGTGCCTTGTCCACCTCGAGGCTCACCGCGCGGCCGACCATGAGCGCCGCCAGCTCGTCCTCGGCGGCGTCGGGGTTCGCGGTGCCGACCGTGCGCCCGCGCCGGATCACGGTGATCCGGTCGGCGATGGCCTTGACCTCTTTGAGCTTGTGGGTGATGAAGACGATGGACTTGCCGGCGTCGGAGAGCCCGCGCATGACCGTGAGCAGCTCCTCGGTCTCCTGCGGGGTCAGCACGGCGGTCGGCTCGTCGAGGATGAGCAGGTCCACGTCGCGGGTGAGGGCCTTGATGATCTCCACGCGCTGCTGAGCGCCGACCGGCAGGTTCTCCACCAGCGCGTCCGGGTCGACCGGCAGGCCGTACCGTTCGGAGACCTCGATGACCTCGCGCCGGGCCCGGCGCCGGTCGAGGAAGCCCGCCCGGGTCTTCTCGGCGCCGAGGGCGATGTTCTCGGCCACGGTGAAGACGGGTACGAGCATGAAGTGCTGGTGGACCATGCCGATGCCGGCGGCGATGGCGTCGCGGGGGCTGCGGAACGTCCGCGCCTCGCCGTCGACGAGGATCTCGCCCTCGTCCGGCTGCAGAAGGCCGTAGAGCTGGTTCATGAGGGTGGACTTGCCCGCGCCGTTCTCGCCGAGGAGGGCGTGCACCTCTCCGGGCTCGACGGTCAGGTCGATGTGGTCGTTGGCCACCAGGTCGCCGAAGCGCTTGGTGATGCCGCGCAGCTCGAGTCTCAGCGGAATCTCCTGCAGACGAGGGGCCGGGTGTCCGGCGCGAGGGGTGCCGGGACAGCCCGAGCAGAGCCGCCGCGCAGGCCGCGGGGCTTTTCGTCCCCGCGACCGCGCGGCGGCCGGATTGCTAGTTCAACAACAGGTCACTTCGGCGCGTTGGCCGATTCGACCTTCACGGTGCCCGCGATGATGTCCTTCTTGAGCTTGTCGACCTCGGACTTGAGCCCGGCGTCGACCTTGCTGTCGAACTTGTTGAACGGCGCGAGCGAGACACCGTCGTTCTCCAGCGTGCCCTTGTAGCCCGGGGTGGCGGCGAGCGGCTTGCCCTGCGCACCCTCGGCCACGGCCTGCTCCACGGCGTCCTTGATGTTCTTGACGACGGTGGTCAGGAAGACGTCGCAGTACTGCTCGGCGCTCTTGCAGCCGTCCTGGTCGACCCAGACGACCGCAACCTTGCCGCCGGACGCCTTGGCGACGTCCGCCGTGCCCAGACCCGTGCCGCCGGCCACCGGCATGATCACGTCCGCGCCCTGGGCGACGAACGTGTTGGTGATCGACTTGCCCTTGTTCTGGTCGCCGAAGTTCTCGGCGAAGGTGCCGTTCTGCTTGGCCTTGTCCCAGCCGAGCACGGCGACGTTCTTGCCCTTGGTCTTGTTGTAGTGGGCCACGCCGTCGGCGAAGCCGTCCATGAAGACCGTGACCGGCGGGATCTTCAGGCCGCCGTAGGTGGCCACCTTGCCGGACTTGGAGTAACCCGCGGCGAGGTAGCCCGCGAGGAAGGCAGCCTGCTCGGTCGCGAACTGCATCGGGAACACGTTCTTCGCGTCCGGGATGCTGCTGTCCACGATGCCGAACTGCTGGTTGGCGTTCTCGCCCGCGACCTTCTTGGTGGCGTCGCCCATGAGGCCGCCGACCGCGAGGATGAAGTTGCACTTCTGCGACACGAACTGGCGCAGGTTGGGCTCGTAGTCCTCCGGAGCGGTCGAGGCCACGTACTTGGGCTCGACGTTGCTCTGGGCCTCCTTGGCGGCCTGCATGCCGGCCCACGCCGAGGCGTTGAAGGACCGGTCGTCGATACCACCGGTGTCGGTGACCATGCATGCCTTATATGCGGCGGCCTTGCTCGCGCCGGAGCCGCTCGGGGTCTCGTCAGGGGCGTCGCCACAGGCCGCGGCGGCGAGCGTCAGCCCACCCGCCGCGAGAATCGCAACGATTCGCTTCCCACGTACTGGGCGCAACACGCCCTCCTTCCACAGCGCACCGACACTGCGCGGTGCGTCTCAGGTCGGGAGCGTAGCCGCAGGCCAGGGTGACGGCAGGAAATCAACCCGGACTGTTGGCTCACCGTTACCTGCCCGCAACAACGGACTGCCGTATTCGTTGTCTCACCCAACAAAACGAAGAATTCGTCCGCTCAAACCGCTACGAACCATCAATTTTTCGGCGCCCTCCGGCCGCAGCCACGGAATCATCGGACGTCGATATAGCCCCCCGAGCGGCCCGCCAGCCGCGGACGCCGAGCAGGCCCACCGTCGTACCGATGACGAGCGAAGCGGCGATCAACAACGCGTGCACCCATAGGAATGAGGTGGGGCTGCCGTCGGCGAAGGAGCGGTCGTCCTTCCAGATCGCGACGCCGAACCGGGGCCAGATGAGCCAGCTCCAAACCCCGACCGCGATCAGGAACGCCGACCATCTCCGAGTGAGCATCACGCACCCAGTATGCCGTGACGTCCGGTTCAGCCCGCCCTCAGCTCCAGAACATCAATTCGCGCGCCTGCCGGGAACAGGCGGTCAGCTCCGCGATGTCGCGGTCGGGAACGACATAGTCGCGTTCCCGGATGAGGGCAAGGAAGCCCTCGGGCAGGGCGACGCGGTGCCGGCGTACGAAATGAGCGAGGTCCTTGCGCCACAGCCAGTCGCCGTCGGTGAGGACGGTGGACCCGTTCATGATCTGCCGGGTCGGCTCGAACGGGTCGTCCGCGACGTCCATGACGTCGATCAGGACATGTCCGGCATTCAGGTAGTCGAGCACCTGCCCGAGGTCAGGTAGCTGCTCGTCGGCGACGTGGTCGAAGATGCTTTCCTGCGGCTCGGCCGAACGGACGGGACCGAACTCGGCGAACATCCCCGCCGTCTTCAGTTCGACCATGTGCGATCAGCTCGCCAGCGCCGGCTCCCGCCGGGTCTCTTCCCCGGCGGCCGCGGCCTGCGCCATGGCACGGACCGTTCCGCGCCTCCCGGCGACGACCAGGATCAGGCCGCCGATCGCGTACGCCCCCAGCACCATGACCGCGACACCTCCGCCGTTCCCGCCGAAGTAAGCAACCGAGCGCAGCAGCGTGGCGCCGGCCCCTATCGGCAGGCACTGACCGACGGCTCCCCAGGGCTGCGGCAGGAGCTGGGGCGCCGCGCTGACGGCCGACAGCGCATTGCCGACGAGGAAGATCGTGGCGGCACCCAGCGCGATCCCGGCGCGGTCGAACAGCGCCCCGAGGCCGGCCACCGCGGCGGATACGGCGAGAGAGAACAGCGCCAGCACGCCTGCGACGGCCCAGTAGTCCCCCGGCACGACGTCCAGCCAGTACTGCTGCACTGCGGCACCGGCGAGCCCGGCGGCAACCGCGAACGTTGTGAGCGCCAGCACTCGGGCGGAACGCCGCTTGATCAGCAGGAAGGTGAGTATGCCGGCGAGCAGGGCGGTCATGGCCATGGGCAGGAAAGCAGCCCCCAGCCCGGCGCCGCGCGGGTCGCCCGCGTCGGTGGGTACGACGTCCACCACGGGTACGGGCGCACCCTGGCCGAGTTCCGCCGTGGCCTGGGTGAGCAGGGTCGCCACGGTGGGGCTCGCGGCCGACGCCACGTGCAGCGACGCCCCGCCGGCCCCGATCACCACCGCGCCGTAGACCTCCCGGTTGCGGATGGCCGCGTCGGCGTTGCTGACCACCCGTACGTCGAAGGCGCCGGGCCGGGACGCGGTGAGCCGGGCGGCGAACTGGTCGGCAGCGGGCTGCGGCCCGGCCACGGCGAGGGGAAGGTCGCGCGGGGCGAGATGGGCTGCCGGCCCGGCGAAGAGCGGCACGAGCAGGGCCTGGAGAGCGACGACGGCGAAGGCGAGGACCACGGCGAGGGTGGCCGGCCGGGTTGTCCGGGACATGGCGACTCCTAAAACGAACACTCGTTCTTTATTGCCTCAGGGTGCGCCCAGTGACCGGCCGGCGTCAAGAACGAGCGTTCGTTTTATGCTGAGAGGCGTGCCACGTGTCTCCGAGGACCACCTGACAGCCCGCCGCGAGCAGATCCTCGCCGCCGCGCGCACCTGCTTTCTGCGCAACGGCCTGCACAACACCTCGATGCAGGATCTGATCCGGGAAGCCGGTCTCTCGGTGGGCGCGGTCTACCGCTACTTCAAGTCGAAGAACGACATCATCAGCGCCATCTCCGAGACGGTGGCCGGCGGCCTGGCCGCGCAGCTGGACGAGATCGCGGCGGACCCGGACCTGAGCCTGACGGCGGCCCTGGACCGGGTCATGGATGTCATCGACGAACAGGTACGACCCGACGGCAACTTCCCGCTGGCGCTGCAGGTCTGGTCCGAGGCGACCCTGGACCCGGCCATCGGCGAGATCGTCCGGGAGCGCTACGTCGGGATGCGGGCCCCGTTCGTCACGATCGCCGAGCGCGCGATCGCCCGCGGGGAGCTACGGGCGGGCGGAGACGCGCAGGCCGTCTCCGCCGTGCTGTTCGGCATGATCCCGGGCTATGCCCTGCAACGCCAGCTCGTGGGTTTCCCGGACCGCACCACCTATCTGGCCGGCCTGCGGGCGCTGCTAGACGGCTGAGGTCAGCTTCGCCGCGATCCGGAAGAAGGCGGCCCGCACCTCGTCGCGGGTCGGCGGGCGGCCCGGTGTGGTGCGGCGGGGACCGTCGTCGTCGAAGGTCTCGGCCGTGAGGTCGTCCGTGCTGGCGTCGTGGTCCGCGCCCGACTTCGCCAGCTCGACCTCGGCGCGGATGGCGTCGGCGTCGCCGAGCGGCAGCAACGGCTCGACCACGGCCATCAGGTCCTCGTCGGCGACGACGGCCTGGGCCAGGGCGAGGGCGTGCGGCCGCTCATAGGGACCGCAGACCAGCGGCTCCCAGTCCTCGTCGTCGTCGAGGGGGCCGATGGTGATGATCCACGGCAGGTCGGCCACGGGTGAGCCCGGCGGCAGGTGCAACGTCACGAGAGTGCCCACGGGATCATCATTCCGGCCGCTGGTGCCGAATCCAGGTATTTTGCCCCACCGGGGCAGTTTTATCGTCCGCGGAGAGGTCGACGACGCGCCCGTGGGGGCTGGTCGCCGCCCAGGCCGCGCCGAAGAGCAGCAGCTGGTTGAAGACGTACAGGTAGACCAGGAGGCCGACCGCGCTGGCGACCAGGCCGTACGCGGGGTTGCGCTGGATCAGTCCGACGAACGACTTGCCGACGGTGTTGAGCAGGTAGATGCCGATGCCGACCTGCAGGACGGGCGGGGCGATGCGCCGCGCCGTCATCCGCAGCCGGGGCACCGCCGCCAGCAGCGCGGCCGCCAGCAGCATGTTGATGGCCATGGTGAGCACCGCGCTGACGATCGACAGCAGCACGCCGACCCGGCCGTCGGCGAGCCACTCGAGCAGGGACTCGAGCCCGTAGACGGCACCGACCGAGACGATCAGCAGCATCAGGATGCCGGCGAGCACCAGCAGGTCGACCACCTGCCGGAGCCCCACGTAGCCGGGCTGCTCGTTGAGCCGCCAGATCAGCCGCTGGGACGAGCGGATCGCCTCGACCCAGCCGATGCCGGTGAAGACCAGGCCCAGGATGCCGACGATGCCGACCGTCCTGCCGCTGTCGAGGATCGCCTGTACGTCGAGGAACGGCAGGTTCTGCTCCAGGAACTCCTGGACGATCTCGAAGAGCCGCACGTTGGAGTCGATGAGGACGCCGAAGATGGAGTAGCCGATCAGGGCGAGGGCGAACACCGCGAAGAAGCCGTAGTACGCGATCGCCGCCGCGAGCCGGCCGCCCGAGACGTCGTCGTAGCGCAGGGCGGCGCGGCACAGGTGATCGAAGTAGCGGGAGCGGTGTCGCAGCGCCATGATCCGTGCCTCGACCACCGCGTACGCCCGGTCGATGGCGTTCACGGCCAGACCGTACCCAATGGATCGGGGGTTCTAGCGCAGGTCGCCCAGCACGTAGTCGCGGCGCCGCCGCCAGGGCCCGTCGCCGCCGTCGGAGAGGTCGTGCGAGAAGAGCGTGAACGCCGGCACCTCGAAGCGGGCCTCGAACTCGGCGAGGTCGTCGAACACCGCGTCGAGCGCCGGGCCGGGCACGTCCTGGGCGACGGTGACGTGCGGGTGGTACGGGAACCGCGAGTCGCGGTCGATCCCCTCGGCGGCGGCGATGGCGGCGGCGAGCAGCTCGCACTCGCTGATCCCGGCCGCCAGGGTCACGAACACGACCTCGGTGATCGGACGGAAGGTGCCGGTGCCCCGCAGGTGCACGGTGAACGGCTCCTGCGCGGAGGCGACGGCGTCCAGGTGCTTCTCGATCGCCGGCAACGCCTCGGTGGCGACCTCGGTCGGGCCGAGGAGGGTGACGTGGGCCGGCGTGTAGGCGGCCTGCGGATCGCCGGCCTCGGCCCGGCGCCGGGTGAGCTGCGCTCCCCACGGCTCGGGGATGTCGATCGCGACGCCGATCCGGGTCGTCGGCGTGTCGGTCTGCGCCACCGGCGTCAGGCTCCGCGCGACGGGCTGAGGAAGCCGATGTTCTGGTAGGCCTGCGCGAGCGTCACCGCCGACACGGCCCGCGCCTTGTCGGCGCCGACCGCGAGCACCTTGTCGAGGTAGCCGGGGTCCTCGAGGAACGTACGGGTGCGCTCCTGGACCGGCTTGACGAACTCCACGACGATCTCGGCGAGGTCCTTCTTGAGGTCGCCGTAGCCGCGACCGTCGTACTGCTCGAGCAGCTCGTCTATGGTCCGCCCGGTGAGCGCCGCGTAGATGGTCAGCAGGTTGCTGATGCCGGGCTTGTTCTCCTCGTCGTAGAGGATCTCGCGCCCGGTGTCGGTGACCGCCGACTTGATCTTCTTGGCCGACCGGGCCGGCTCCTCGAGCAGCTCGATGATCCCGTTGGGCGAGGACGCCGACTTCGACATCTTCGCGGTCGGGTCCTGCAGGTCGGTGATCTTGGCGGTGTCGCGCACGATGTACGCCGAGGGCACGGTGAACGTCTTGCCGAAGCGCGTGTTGAAACGCTGCGCCAGGTCCCGGGTCAGCTCGAGGTGCTGCCGCTGGTCCTCGCCGACCGGCACGGCGTCGGCCTGGTAGAGCAGGATGTCCGCCGCCTGCAGGATCGGGTACGTGAACAGGCCGACGCTGGTGGTGTCCGAGCCCTGCTTGGCCGACTTGTCCTTGAACTGGACCATGCGCCCTGCCTCGCCGAAGCCGGTGATGCAGCTCAGCACCCAGCCCAGCTGGGCATGCTCGGGCACGTGCGACTGCACGAAGAGGGTGCAGCGCTCGGGGTCGAGGCCGAGGGCGAGCAGCTGGGCGACCGAGAGCCGGGTCCTGTTCCGCAGCGCGACCGGGTCGTGCCCCATGGTGATCGCGTGCAGATCCACGACGCAGTAGAACGCGTCCGCCGTTTCCTGCATGGCAACCCAGTTGCGGACCGCTCCGAGATAATTGCCGAGATGGAACGAGTCGGCGGTCGGCTGGATGCCGGAGAGCACCCGGGGGCGGCGGTCGGCGTCGGACATGAGCGCCATTGTGTCAGTCTCTCCAGGCTTTCCGTCAAACGCCCGCCGCTGTCCGAGACGATGTTCGATCGTGTTGACTTATGAGCGGTCTTGAGTAACCCTGGACGCTGAAGCGTCCGCTACGAAAGGTCATGTGGTGAAACTTCTCGTCACCGGAGGCGCAGGTTACATCGGCAGCGTCACCAGCCGCCTGCTGCTCGACGCCGGCCACGAGGTCGTCGTGCTGGACAACCTCGAGAGCGGGTTCCGGGAGGCGGTCGCGCCCGACGCCACCTTCGTGCAGGCGGACATCGCCGACGCCGCCTCGGTGCTCACGCCCGACGCCGGCTTCGACGCGGTGCTGCACTTCGCGGGCCTCATCCAGGCCGGCGAGTCGATGACCAAGCCGGAGATCTACTGGGACCACAACGTCAAGCGCTCGCTCGCGCTGCTCGAGGCGGTCCGCGCCGCCGGGGTCCCCCGCTTCGTCTTCTCCTCCACCGCGGCCGTCTACGGCAACCCCACCGAGCTGCCCATCACCGAGTCCGCCACCAAGGCACCGACCAACACGTACGGCGCCACCAAGCTGACCTTCGACTTCGCCCTCACCTCCGAGGCCTTCGCGCACGGGCTGGCCCCCGTGTCGCTGCGCTACTTCAACGTCGCCGGCGCCCTGATCCGCGAGGACGGCACGGCCCTGGGTGAGCGGCACGACCCGGAGACCCACCTGATCCCCATCGCGCTGCAGGTGGCCGCCGGCAAGCGGGACAAGCTCCAGCTCTTCGGCGACGACTACCCGACGGCCGACGGCACCTGCGTACGCGACTACATCCACGTGCAGGACCTGGCCCGCGCCCACCTGCTGGCCCTCGAGGCGGCGACCGGCGGCGAGCACAAGATATACAACCTGGGCAACGGCAACGGCTTCTCCAACCGGCAGGTGGTCGAGGCGGCCCGCGAGGTCACCGGCGCCGCGCTGCCGGTCGAGGTGGCCCCGCGCCGCGAGGGCGACCCGGCCACGCTGGTCGCGTCGTCGCAGCGGGCCCGCGACGAGCTCGGCTGGGTGCCGGAGAAGAACACGTTGCCGGACATGATCGGCGACGCCTGGGAGTTCTACCGCACCCACGTCGCGTGATCTGATCATCGCCATGAATGTCGCGTCCTCGGCCGCAGCGGCTTTCCGGTCCACGTTCGGCAGCGAACCCGCGGGGCTGTGGGCGGCTCCGGGCCGGGTCAACCTGATCGGCGAGCACACCGACTACAACGACGGCTTCGTGCTGCCCTTCGCCCTGCCGCAGCAGGTGGTGGCGGCCGCGGCCGGCCGCGACGAGCCCGGCTGGGCGGTCTGCTCCGACTTCGCCGACGAGCCGGTGACGTTCACGTCGTCGGCGCCCGGCGAGGTCGGGGGCTGGGCCGCGTACGCCGCCGGCGTGGTGTGGGCGCTGGAGGACGCGGGCTTCACCGTGCCGCCCGCCCGGATCGCGCTGGCCTCGGACGTACCCGTGGGGGCCGGGGTGTCGTCGTCGGCGGCGCTGGAGTCCGCGGTGCTGACCGCCCTGGCGGACCTCGGCGGCCTGGACCTGCCGGTCGCGAAGCGGCCCGCGCTCGCCCAGCGCGCGGAGAACGTCTACGTGGGCGCACCGACCGGGATCATGGACCAGTCGGCGTCGATCCGCTGCGAGGCGGGGAAGGCGCTGTTCCTCGACTGCCGATCGCTGGAGGTCGAGCAGATTCCGTTCGACCTGGCCGCCGAGGGCCTCGCCATCCTGATCATCAACAGCAACACCCCCCACCAGCACGTCGACGGCGAGTACGGCGCCCGCCGCAAGTCCTGCGAGGAGGCGGCCCGCGCCCTGGGCGTGCCGGCGCTGCGCGACGTCGCGGCCGACGATCTCGACGCGGCGCTGGCGAGGCTCGGCGACGACGTGACGCGCCGCCGGGTGCGCCACATCGTCACCGAGAACCAGCGGGTCCTCGACACGGTGGCGCTGCTGCGCTCCGGCCGCATCCGCGAGATCGGCCCGCTGATGACCGCCTCGCACGCCTCGATGCGCGACGATTTCGAGATCACCGTCGACCGGGTCGACGTGGCCGTCGAGGCGGCGCTGGCGGCCGGTGCGTACGGCGCCCGGATGACCGGCGGCGGCTTCGGCGGGTGCGTGCTGGCACTCATCGACGCCGAGCGGGCCGAGGCGACCACGGCCGCGGTCGAACAGGCGTACGCGCAACGGTCCTTCACCGCGCCGACCACCTGGTCGGCGACCCCGGGGCCGGGCGCCCGCCGCCTCTGACCGGCATATCCGCCCGTCCCGGCGGGTAAGCGCAGGGCATGACAGACGCATCCGAAGAGCACCGGCCGAACGAGTACGGCTTCTCCGGCGGCGCGACGGCGCCCGAGCCCACCCCCGAGAAGCCGGGCGAGGTCGACGGCGAAGCCATCGCGGTGCCCGCCGGCGACATCACCGGCGCGGTCAGCCACGCGATCGAGGAAGCAACCACCCGCGACGACGACGAGCGCTAGCGCGGTACGGGTTGCGGATCCGCGGTCGGCCCGTGCACCACGGGCCGGCCGTCGGGCCAATCGACCCTGTCCAGCCACAGCTGCCGCCCCGGCGTCACGCTGCCGATCGCGTCCGGCGGCCACGCGTGGTAGAGCAGCCACGTCTCGCCTCCCGGGGTGGTGACCAGGAAGCTGTGTCCCGGACCCGCCGCGGCCGGCGAGGACTTCAGGATCGGGTTCTCGGCCGCCTTGCGGCACGGGCCCAGCGGGCCGTCGCACTCCGCGTAGCCCATGGCGTAGACGTCCTGGTCGTAGGCGTTCGCCGAGTAGAACAGGAACAGCTTGCCGTCGTGGCGGACCATCTGCGGCGCCTCGATGACGTGGTTCTCCCAGGGCGCGTCGTTGGTGAGCAGCTCGACCGTCTTGCCCGTCAACGAGCGGCCGTCCGCGGCGAGCCGGCTGCCGTAGAGGTGGGTGGGGCGGCCGATCGCGTTGCCGTCGTTCTTCCAGTAGAGCCACAGGCCGCCCTCGGGGTCCCGGTACGGGCTCGCGTCGATCGAACCGCCGTCGTCCGCCTGGCAGATCAGCGGCTCGGCGCTGTCGTCGACGAAGGGGCCGGCGGGGCTCTTCGCGTACGCGACCCCGATGCACTGCCGCCCTGCCGCCGTCGACCGCGCGGTGTAGTAGAGCAGGTAGCCGCCGTCGCCCGCGATGACCTCGGGCGCCCAGGTGTTGCCGCGTTCCGCCCACTTGCCGACCTCGGGCAGCGCGTCGCCGGCCGGCGTCCACGTGACCAGGTCGGGCGACGTCAGGATCGGCACGTTCTCCGTCGCGTTGTTGGTGCCGTAGGCGTACCAGGTGCCGTCGGCGAGCACGGCCCCCGGGTCGGGGAAGTTCTCGCGGAAGACGGGATTGGTGAACGACTTGGGAGCCGACTGATGATCAGACACGGTGCACCCGGCCAGGGTGAGCAGGGACAACAGGACGACGCCGATTCTTACCACCGGCTGAACCTCAGGTAGTCGAAGGACGCGGTGACCGCCGGCGTGGCGCCGCCGTGGGCGACCAGCCCGATGCGCGGCGTGGTGGTCGCGGGCAGCGTCCAGACCCCGCCCCACGTCCACGTCCGCCCGTCGCGGCTCACCCCGGCCCGGTACTCGTGCTCGCCGTTGCGCGGGTCGACGTGGTACGCGAGCCGCAGCCAGGTGGTCGTACGGCCGGGCGTACCCGCGATGTTCCCGCCGTACGAGGTGGCGCCGGCGTACGGGATCTCGTGGCCGAACTCGACCTGGCGGGTGTTCCAGATGGCCACCGCCGACAGCCGGGCGAACTCGTCGTCGCCGACGTACGCGATCAGGCCCGCCTGCTGGTAGTTGCGCACGGTGTCCTCGCCCAGGTCGAGCGTCAGCTTCGTCTCGGCGATCCAGCTGCCGGGCGGCGCGGCGCGCAGCAGCACCCCGGCGTTGTTCGACGTGCCGGTCAGGTCGGCGTTCTGCACCGGCCACCGCAGGGCGCCGCCGGAGACGGAAGCCGCCGGATCGGGCCGGACGAAGGTCCACGCCCTGGCGAGGGCGCGGCCGCCGAACTCGTCGGAGTAGGCGGGGAGCGCGCGGCCCGGTCGGGGTTCCCGGCCCGATCCGGCGCGGACGGTGGGCCAGCCGCCGATCCAGTCCAGCCGGTTGATCAGCATGGGGCGCTCGTTGATGCCGAACGGCTCGTCGAGGTACGGATCCCTGCGGTCGATCGCGTGATAGACCAGCCAGTCCTGTCCGTGGTCGTCGGTGACCAGCCCGTTGTGCCCGGTGCCGACCCAGCGGTCGCCGTTGGGCGCGATCACGGGGGTGCCGCCGGCCCGGGAGACGTTCAGGGACAGGCCGGCCTTGTCGACGAACGGCCCGCGCGGATCGCGGGAGCGGCCCGCCGAGACCGAGTAGCCCGTGGTCGGGCCGGCGCAACAGTTCGCCGACGACGCGAACAGGTAGTACCAGCCGTTGCGGCGCACGACGTACGCGCCCTCGAACTTGTTGTCGACCGCCACCCGCGTCGCGGTGCCGACGGTCCGCAGGCCGTCCGCGCTCAGCTCGCTGACCCAGATGCCGCCGAAGTAGCTGCCGTAATAGAGGTACTCGTGGCCGTCCGGGGTGGTGAGCCGGGCCGGATCGAACGTCCAGAGCCAGCCGCCGTCGCCGCTGGGCCGGGGCGCGACGACGGGCGTGTCCACGAAGGTCCAGGGGCCGGCCGGCGTCGGCGCGGTCGCCGCCCCGATGGCCGAGGCGCCCGGCGCTACCGTCGTCTCGGTCACGGTCACGTACATGACCCAGTGGTCGCCGGTCTTCCGCACGTCGGGCGCCCAGAAGGTGGTGTTCTCGGCGGCGAAGGCGGGCCGCTGCCCCGCACCGAAGGCGTCACCCACGTAATCCCAGTTCGCCAGGTCCCTCGAGCGCGCCGTCGGGATGTGGTGCACCACCTTCTCGCCCTCGCGCAGCGGGTCGCTGGTGGCGTACGCGTACCAGAATCCGTCGTCGCCGCGAACGACCATCGGATCGGCGAACGTGTCCGCGAAGCTCGCGGACACCGGGTTGTGCCGCGGGCGAGCCTGCGCGGCAGCGGGAGTGAGCAGGACGAGCGCCGCGGCGAACGCGGCCGTCAACCGTCGCATGGGTCAGCCCTTCAGTCCCGACCGGGAGACGCCCTCGATGATGTAGCGCTGGCTGACCACGAAGAGGATCAGCACCGGGACGCTGGCCAGCGTCGCGCCGGCCATGATCACGGGATAGTTGATGTTGTACGCGCCCTGCAGCGTGCCCAGCCCGGGCGGCAGCGTGAAGTTCTCCGGGCTGAACAGCACGTAGACCGGCCAGATGAAGTCGTTCCAGTTGGTCAGGAAGCTGATCACGGCGAGCGTGGCGAGGGCCGGCTTGGACAGCGGCAGGATGACCTTGGTGAAGATCTGCCAGGAATTGGCGCCCTCCAGAACCGCGGCCTCCTCCAGCTCCCGGGGCAGCCCGAGGAAGAACTGGCGCAGGAAGAAGACGCCGAACGCGCTCGCGGCGCCGGGCACGATCAGCGCCCACAGGGTGTCGAGCCAGCCGAGCCGGTCGATGATGAGGAAGTTCGGGATGATCAACGTGAAGATCGGTACGAACAGCGTCGCGATGATCAGCGCGAAGACGATCCGCTTGCCCCGGAAGTCCATCCTGGCCAACGCGTACGCGGCCATCGAGGCGACCGCCAGCACGAGCAGCGCCTGCCCGCTCGCCGCCAGCAGGCTGTTGAGGAACCAGCGCAGCACCGGCGTCTGCGAGTTACCGGCGAACAGCGCGTCGTAGGCGCTGGTGGTGGGTTCCTGCGGGACGAGGGTGGGCGGCACCCGGGTGGCCTCGTCCGCGGTCTTGAAGGACGTGATGAGCATCCACACGACCGGGGCGATGAACAGCAGGCTCAGCCCGCCGAGCATGGTGTACCAGGCGATTCCTCTGACGCGGCCCATGGCTCAGTCCTTCGTCCGGAAGAGGCGGAACGTGATCATGCTGATCAGCAGCAGGGCGAGGGTGAGCAGGTAGCTCATCGCCGCGGCGCTGCCCATCCGGTAGCTGCGCAGGCCCTCCTCGGCGATGTACATGATCGCCGTACGGGTCTCCACGCCCGGCGCGCCCTGGGTGATCAGGTACGCCTGGCCGAACATGTTGCTCGACGCCAGGATCGTGTTGATCACGACGAACAGCAGCACCGGCCGTAGCCCCGGCAATGTGACGTTGCGGAACTCGGCCCACCGGCTGGCGCCGTCCACCTTCGCGGCGTCGTACAGCTCCCGCGGGATGTCCTGGAGGCCGGCGAGATAGATGACGGCGTTGAAACCGAGCGTCCACCACACCGTCACCCCGACCAGCGACACCCAAGCCCACGGCAGGCCGGTCGTCCACGCCGTGTCGTCCGGCAGGCCGACCGCGCCGAGCAACGCGTTGACCGCGCCGAGGTTCGGGTCCAGCAGGAAGCGCCAGAGCACGCCGATGACCGCGACGCCCAGCACGTACGGGGCGAAGTACACCGCCCGAAAGAAGGTACGCCCGCGGAACGAACGGTTCAGGATCAGCGCGATGCCGAGCGGTACGGCCACCAGCAGGGGCACGCTGCACACCGTGAAGATCGCGGTGGCCTCCATGCTCTGCCAGAAGAAGTCGAACACCGGCGAGCTGCTGCTGAACAGGGCCTTGTAGTTGTCCAGCCCCACGAACGGCTTGCCGGGCAGCAGGTAGTCCCAGTCGTGCAGGCTGATCCAGAGCCCGTAGGCGGCCGGCACCAGCGTGAACGTCACGAACAGCAGCGCGTACGGCAACAGGAACAGATACGGGGTGAGGCCCGCCCCCCGCCGCGACGCCGCCTTCACGGGCGTCGCGGTCGAGGAGGCGGTCTCCTGCAGGACGTCGACCACGCCGATCAGCCGCCGTACTTCTTGCGGTTCTGCTCCAGGATCTGCGCCGCCTTGGCGGCCGCGTCGGCGAGGGCCTTGCCGGGCTCCTTGCGCAGCAGGATCGCCTCGTTGATCGCCGTGTCGATGGTGGCCATCGCGTCGGGGATTCCCGGCACGGACGGCGGGAAGTGCAGGTTGTCGATCTGCGTACCGATCGCGGCCTGCTCCTTGAGCCCCTTGAACTCCGCGCCCTCGCGGATCTCCTTGCGGGCCGGCACCTGGCCGCCCTTGGCCCACTCGATGGAGTTCTTGCTGACGAAGTTGATGAACACCTTGCCGGCCTGCAGCTTGTTCTGGTCGGGGGTGCGCTGCTTGAACTGCACGAAGTTGTGCGAGCCGGCCCAGGCGGCCGGCTGCGAGCCGATCGTCGGCAGCGGGCTCACGCCCCAGTTCAGGCCCTTGACCGCCTTGAGCGTGTTGATCGTCCAGATGCCGTTCCAGTTGAAGGCGGCCTTGCCGTTCTGCAACGCGATCAGGTCGGCGTCCTGGGCCACGTTCTTCGGGCTGTAGCCGTTCTTCACCAGGTCGACGAGCCAGGTCAGCGCCTGCACGCCGGGCTGCTCGGCGTACAGCGGCTTGGTGGCCTGCTCGTCGAACAGCTGGCCGCCGTACTGCCAGGTCAGGGACTCGAACTGCATGGTCCCGGTGAAGGGGAACGGGGTCGCCCAGTGCCCCTGGACGCCCTTGCTCTTCAACGCGTCCAGGGCCTTCATGTATTCATCGTTGTTCTTCGGCGGGTTCTGCGGGTCGAGACCCGCCTTCTCCATGACGTCCTTGTTGTAGAACATGCCCAGCGGGTGCACGTCCAGCGGGATCGCGTACCGCTTGTTGTGGTAGACCCCGGCCCGCCACACCGGCGGGGAGAAGTCCTCCTCCTTGAGCTGCAGCGACGCGGCCAGGTCGTCCAGCGGCAGGACGACACCGCGCGCGGCGTTGGTGGCGACCTGCTCGACGTGCATGATGCCCAGGTCGGGGCCGTTGCCCGTGGAGACCGCGGCGGGGACCTTCTGGTAGTAGTCGGCCCACTCGTACACGTTCATCGTGACCTTGATGTTGGGGTTCTCGCTGTTGAACCGGTCCACCAGGGACTTCATCACCGGGCCGTCGCCGCCGGTGAAGCCGTTCCAGAAGGTCAGCGCGACGTTCGGTCCGGTGTAGGCGGTCGAGGCGGGCTGGGCGTTCTTCCCGCCCCCGACGACCGGGTTGGGGCCGTCGTCGCCGCAGGCGCCGAGCAGCACGGCGCCGCCGGCGCCTACGCCGAGCCCGAGCAGGCCGCGGCGGGAAAGGTGTGGTTTCACGGTTTCTCCTCGGGGGTGAAGCGGAGGGCGTGCCAGGAGACGGCGGGAAGGAGGACGGTCGCTCGCCCGCCGTCGAGGGCGGGCATTTTTTCGGTACGGGGACAGACCCGATCAGGCGCAGCGGCGGAATTGACGATTCCCGGGTCGGCGCCGGCGAGCTCGATCCGCTCCCCGCCACGCAACCCGGGAAAGGCCCGCAGGTCGAGTTCCACCGCAAGCTCCTCGGTGCCGCGGTTGACCGCGAAGATCGTCAGCTCGCCGGCGTCGCAGGTCGCGACCGCATCGAGCACGGGCACGTCGCCGAAGGCACCGGTGGCCATCGTGGGTGCGGTGACGGCCGCCCGCAGCACGGTCCCCCGGGCCAGGCGGGCGGTGTGCGCGAACGGGTGGAAGATCGTCTGCCGCCAGGCCGCACCGCCGGGCTCGGTCCGGATCGGCGCGATGACGTTGACGAGCTGGGCCTGGCAGCCCACGGTCAGCCGGTCCGCGTGACGCAGCATGCTGATCAGCAGATTCCCGACCACCATCGCATCCGTGACCGTGTAGTCGTCCTCGATGAGCGGCGGCAGCTCCTCGATCCCCCGGTCCTCCGGCTCGGTGAAGCGCGACTGGTACCAGACGTTCCACTCGTCCAGCGCCAGGTTGATCCGCTTACGCCGGCGCAGCTTGGCCCGTACGTGGTCGGCGGTGGCGAGCACATCGTCCACGAACCCGTCGAGCCGTACGGCCGACGCGCGGAAACTCGCCTCGTCCTGCGTACCGGGGTCGAAGTAGTGATGCAGGGACAGGTAGTCGACCTGGTCGTACGCCTCCTCCAGCACCGTCGCCTCCCACGCCGCGAAGGTCGGCATGTCGGCGTTGGAGCTGCCGCAGGCGACCAGCTCGATCGAGGGGTCGACGCGCCGCATCGCGTGCCCGGCCCGCGCGGCCAGCCGGCCGTACTCGCGCGCGGTGAGCGAGCCGATCTGCCAGGGCCCGTCCATCTCGTTGCCCAGGCACCAGAGCCGGATGTCGTGCGGCTGCCCGACACCGTGCTTGCGCCGCAGATCGGCCGCCGCAGTGCCCTCCGGCACGTTGCAGTACTCGACCAGCTCGGCGGCCTCGGCGATGCCCCGCGTCCCGAGGTTGACCGCCATCATCGGGGCGACCCCGGCCTGCTCGGCCCACCGCATGAACTCGTTGAGCCCGAACGCGTTGCTCTCCAGCGCCCGCCAGGCCAGGTCGAGCCGGCGCGGCCGGTCGCCGACCGGGCCGACGCCGTCCTCCCACCGGTAGTTGGAGACGAAGTTCCCGCCGGGATAGCGCACCAGGGTGACCCCCAGCTCCCGGACGAGCTCCAGCACGTCGGTCCGCAGGCCGTCCGCGTCGGCGCGGGGGTGGCCGGGCTCGTAGATGCCGGTGTAGACGCAGCGGCCCATGTGCTCCACGAAGGAACCGAAGAGCCGCGGGTCGACGTCGCCGATGGCGAAGGCCGGATCAAGGGTCAGTCGGGCGGTCACGTATCACTCCCGTCACGCCGGTGTGTGTCGTCTCACAGGTTTACAACGTTGGAACCATCGTTGTAAAGCGCTGGACACACGGTTGTCACGGTGATGACCATGGATCGGGATGGTTTCTGCGCGGCTGCCCGGGTTGACCCTTTACCACCTGGGCGAACGGGCCCTTCCTCGCTCACCGGCGGCAGGTCGCAGACCGGGGCCGCGTCACGCTTTCGTAGTGCGCGGCCATACCGCCCTCTTCACGACCGCGCCGAGCGCAACACCAGCGCAGCAGTTCCGCGCAGCGACACCACGCGCCGCGCCACAACACCACTGCGGCCGCTTCCGCGCAGCGAACACCACGCCCCGCGCCACAACACCACTGCGGCCGCTTCCGCGCAGCGAACACCACGCCCCGCGCCGCAACACCACTGCGGCACTTCCGCGCAGCTACACCATGCCCCCGCGCCGCAACACCACTGCGGCGCTTCCGCGTAGCGAACACCACGCTCCGAGCCGCGCCGCCGTGATGCTTCGGGGCGGCGATACCGCCATGATGCTTTCGGGCGCGACATGACCGTGACGCTCTCGGGCCGCGACGTCACTCAGAGCGACGGGAAATGCGGCGCCTGCGGGACCCCTGTAGCAGGAGGGGTCCCGCGTCCCGGGTGGAGTCGAGCCCGTGAGACCGATGCCGGGACTTCGCCGAACACCACCCACTGTGGCGACCGCACCCCGATCACGCAACCCCTGACCTGCCGTTATTCGGCACACAGTAGATCTTGATGAACAAGGACGGCTGATCGGAACGCTGGCCTGCGCGATGTTCATCAAGATCGATTGACAGGTCGTGAACATCGAGATGCCCGCGCACGCCCTCACGGGGCGTACGAAGACGCTAAGAAGTTCTGTAGCGCATGGACGGCATCGTGGGGTAGCAGCCGCGGCGTCGTGACTTCCCCTGCGCAGAGCCCGAGCCGCGCCCGCCGGTCTCCTCCGGCGGGCGTGGCTTCCTCTCAGGAAGGTGAGACCGATGACGAGTCCGATGTGCCTGCCCGAGCGCGACCCGCGCCCACGCCGTACGACATGCGGGCCCGTGCGCACCCGCGTCAGATCCGGTGCGGGACCGCGCGCAGCCCTCATCGTCGTGATCATTTTCGTGACGGCGGCGTTGCCCCTGGCCTTCATCGCCTCCGGCATGTCGCCCACCGCGGCCGTGTCCACGGCCGGCGCGATCGTGGCTTTCGCGATCGGGGCCACGCACCAGATCCTCGGCCTGATCCCGGCGCCCGGGCGCCGCGCCGTGACCCGGCCGGTGACTGCCTGAGCGCTCCCACGATGACGAGCAGGAGTACAACGCCGCGGTCGCGGCCGAAGCCGGCGTGGGAGAAGCTGGCGCCCAAGAAGTTTCAGCCCATTCCCGACGACGCGCCCGCCCGGGAGCTCGGCGAGTACATGCGGGCCATGGTCCGCGACGCCGGCATCAGCTTGGACCGCTTCGCCGCCGCGGGTGGCATGGCCAAGAACACGTTCACCACCACGATGGACGGTCGCTCCAAGGGATGGGAATCGGTCGAGAACTGGATCAAGGCGTACACCAACGCCTACCGGGCGCCGTACACCCGGCAGATGGAGGACCTCCGCCGCTACTTCGACATCGGTCGCGAGCGTCATCTGGCCGCCCTGCGACAGGCTCGGGCGGCGAAGGCCGACAGGGCCACCGCACCGCCCGCTCCCTCGCCTGCACCGCCGGGCCCCGTCGACGCCGCAGCAACCCTCCCACCCCTGTACGCCCAGCGCCTGGTCGCCATCTCGATCAAACTGCCCAAGCGCACGCCCGGCGCCGGCATAGACCCGGTCGGGGAGCGGTTCCTGGAAGGCGACGAGATCCTGGAGCGCGTCCGCTACCTCAAGCAGATCCGACGAGCCCGCGAGCTCGGTGCGGCGAGTCGCCTACGCGCACCTGCCCGGCCGGTGCGGAAAGGTCGGCCGGCCACGGGCCACGAGCCGGTGTGGTTCGACCTGACCAGCGCCGTCGCCGCGGCCGGCGTCGGCACCCGACCGAAAGACGCGCCACCCCACGGCGAAGAGCTTCCGACAGTGCCATCGCCTGCCGCTGCGGCGGCCCTCCACGAGAGATCACCTCGCCGGCACGCGGGCCTGCGACGCCGGGGGCACCTACCCGAACCGCTCCACGGCTGGTTGCTGGCCGCGTACCCCCTGCTTCTGATCGTCGCGGGCATCGCGATCATCGCGACTTCCGCCTCGCTGTTCCTGGCCGGCGCGGCCGCCGTCACCGTCGGCGTCCTCGTTCTCCTGATGCGACTCGGCCTGCGAGACGGTTACTGGTAACCGGCCACCGGCCCCGGCTCGTGGCGTCACCCGCCTCGGCTGCGAGGAAGCCCGGAGATCCCGGCACGCAGCCGGACGGGGTCACCGCCGCGGACCGCCCGGAGCACAATCGCGCTCTCCGGTCGACCGGCCCAGCGTGCTCTCGCGCGGGACGAGCCGGTAGTCCACCTTCAGCTCCCGCGGCGGCCCGGCCGGTTCGGCGTCCGGACGGGTCTCCCCCAGGCGTTCCGCCAGCAGGTCCACGGCCAGGCGGGCGATGCCCGCGGTGTCCGGGGCGATCGTGCTCAGCGTCGGCGTGCTGAACCGGCCGTCCTCGATGTCGTCGAAGCCGATGACAGCGATGTCGCCGGGGACCGACAGGCCGCGGTCCAGCAGCGTGCGGATCGCCCCGAGGGCCAGTACGTCGTTGAAGCAGAACACCGCGTCCGGGGCACCGGCGGGGCCGTCGAGCAGCCGGGCCATGGCCGCCGCCCCGTCGGCCCGGTGGAAGCTGTTCACCTCCGCGATCAGGGCCGGGTCCTCAGGCAGCCCTGCCCCTTCCAGCGCCGCGCGGTAGCCCGCCAGGCGCTGGTGGGCGGTCACAGCCGAGGCCGGGCTCTGGGCGCCGATCGCGGCGATCCGTCGCCGGCCGAGTGCGGCGAGATGGGTGGTGGCGTCGGCGGCCGCGGCGGTGTTGTCGATCGCCACGTGGTCGGCGGGGCCGTGCCACACCCGCTCGCCCAGCAGCACCATCGGGGTGTCGCCGGTGCTGGTCAGCTCCTCGCCGGCCAGCGCCAGCGGGCTGAAGATGAGGCCGTCGATGGCGTGCCGCCGCAGGCCCGCGACGAGGTTGCGCTCGCGGTCCTCGTGGCCGTCGGTCTGGTCGATGAGCACGGTCCAGGACCGGCGCTCCGCGGCCTGGACGATGAGCCCGGCCAGCTCCGCGAAGTACGGCGTCTGCAGCTCGGGCACGGCCAGCGCGATCACCCCGGACCGGCCGCTGCGCAACTGCCGTGCGGCGACGTTGGGGACGTAGCCGAGGTCGTCGATCGCCTGCTGCACCCGGGCCCGGGTCTCGGGGGAGACGTGCACGTAGCCGTTCACCACGTTCGAGACCGTCTTGATGGACACGCCCGCGCGTGCGGCCACGTCCTTCAAGCCCGGTGGCACGGACCCCGCCCTCTCGTCCCTCTCACCCGGCCGCCCGCGCCGTCAGGCTCGCGGCGGCTCTTGCCGGTCGCCCGCCCGGCTCGCGCCGGACGGGCTGGGCCGGTGTGCGTTCAGGCAGCCTCGATGATCATGCCGGCGCCGACCGTACGGTTGGTCGTCTCGTCGATCAGGATGAAGCCGCCGGTGGTGCGGTTGCGCCGGTACTCGTCCGCGAGCAGCGGCACCGTGGTGCGCAGCTTGACCCGGCCGATCTCGTTGAGCGCCAGCCCCGAGGCGTCCTCGTCGCGGTGCAGCGTGTTCACGTCGAGCCGGTACTGCAGGCCGCGCACGACCGTACGGGCCGTACGCGTGGTGTGCTTGATCGTGTACTTGGCGCCCACCCGCAGCGGCGCGGTCTCGTCCATCCAGCAGATCATCGCCTCGACGTCCTGGGCGACCGCCGGGGCGTTGTGCGGACGGCAGATCATGTCGCCGCGCGAGATGTCGATCTCGTCGGTCAGCCGCACCGTCACCGACATCGGCGGGAACGCCTCGTCGACCGGGCCGTCGGCGGTGTCGATGGCCGAGATCGTGCTCGTCATGCCGGACGGCAGCACCATCACCTCGTCGCCGGGCTTGAGCACGCCCGACGCGACCTGGCCCGCGTAACCGCGATAGTCGGTGACCGTGGTCGACTGCGGGCGGATCACGTACTGCACCGGAAAGCGGACGTCGACCAGGTTGCGGTCCGACGCGATGTGCACGTGCTCGAGGTGGTGCAGCAGCGACGGGCCCTCGTACCAGGGGCTCTTCTCCGAGCGGGAGGCGATGTTGTCGCCCTCCAGCGCGGAGATCGGGATGATCGTCAGGTCCGTGATGTCCAGCTTCGCGGCGAACGAGGTGAACTCGTCGGCGATCCGGTCGTAGACCTCTTTGTCCCAGCCCACCAGGTCCATCTTGTTGATGCACAGGACCAGGTGCGGCACCCGCAGCAGCGAGGTGAGGAAGGCGTGCCGGCGGGACTGCTCGACCAGGCCCTTGCGGGCGTCGACGAGGATCAGCGCGAGGTCGGCCGTCGAGGCGCCGGTGACCATGTTGCGGGTGTACTGGATGTGCCCCGGGGTGTCCGCGATGATGAACTTGCGCCGCGGCGTGGCGAAGTAGCGGTACGCCACGTCGATCGTGATGCCCTGCTCACGCTCGGCGCGCAGGCCGTCGGTGAGCAGCGCCAGGTTGGTGTACTCGTCGCCGCGCGCGGCGCTGACCGCCTCGACCGCCTCGAGCTGGTCCGAGAAGAGCGACTTGGTGTCGTACAGCAGCCGACCGATCAGGGTCGACTTGCCGTCGTCGACGCTGCCCGCGGTGGCGAACCGCAGCAGGTCCATGTTGCGGGCGGCGGCCGCCTCGGTCTCCAGAACTGCCTGACTCATCAGAAGTAGCCTTCCCGCTTGCGGTCTTCCATCGCCGCCTCGCTGACCTTGTCGTCGCCCCGGGTGGCGCCGCGCTCGGTGATCCGGGTCGCCGCCACCTCGTCGATGACCTTCTCGACGGTGTCGGCGTCGGAGAGCACGGCGGCGGTCTGCGACGCGTCGCCGACCGTGCGGTAGCGCACCCGGCGGGTCTCGACCGTCTCGCCGTCCCTCGGGACGATGAACTCGTTGACCGCGTAGAACATCCCGTCGCGCTCGACGACCTCACGATCGTGGGCGTAGTAGATGCTCGGCAGCGCGATGCGCTCCTTGGCGATGTAGTGCCACACGTCCAGCTCGGTCCAGTTGGAGAGCGGGAAGACCCGGATCGACTCGCCCGGGTGGTGCCGGCCGTTGTAGAGCGACCACAGCTCCGGGCGCTGGTTCTTCGGGTCCCACTGGCCGAACTCGTCCCGGAAGCTGAACATCCGCTCCTTGGCGCGCGCCTTCTCCTCGTCGCGGCGCGCGCCGCCGAAGAGGGCGTCGAAGCGATACTTCTCCACCGCGTTGAGCAGCACCGGGGTCTGGATCCGGTTACGGGTGCCGTCGGGAAGCTCACGCACGAGGCCGGAGTCGATCGCCTCCTGCACGCTGGCGACGACCAGGTTCAGACCGAGCTCGGAGACGCGGTTGTCGCGATACTCGAGCACCTCGGGGAAGTTGTGGCCGGTGTCGACGTGCATGACCGGGAACGGGATGCGCGCGGGCGCAAAGGCCTTCTCGGCCAGCCGCAGCATCACGATCGAGTCCTTGCCGCCGGAGAAGAGCAGCACGGGCCGCTCGAACTCGGCCATGACCTCGCGCATGACGAAGATGCTCTCGGCTTCGAGGGCATCGAGATGCGATACGCGGTAGGGCTTCGCCTGACTCACAGGGTCCCAGCCTTTCGATTCCGTGCGTGTGCAGAGGGTCAGGTTAGCGGGAGATGACGCTGCAGCGCTGCAAGCAACCGAGGGGCGAGATCCTTGCGGCAGACGACCAGGTCCGGCAGTTTCGGATCGGCCTGGTTGTATTTCAACTCACTTCCGTCGATTCGGGAAGCGTGCAGTCCCGTGGCCGACGCCACAGCGACGGGCGCGGCGCTGTCCCACTCGTACTGGCCGCCCGCGTGCACGTAGGCGTCCGCCTCGCCGCTGATCACCGCGGCGATCTTCACGCCGGCCGAACCCATCGGCACCAGCTCCGCGCCGATGTCCTCGGCGAGGGCGGTGACGAAGGCCGGCGGGCGGGTGCGGCTCGCGGCGATGCGGATCGGGCCACCGGTGGTGGCGGCCAGGGGCAGCGGCGGATACGCCGGGGGGTGGTCGGTGGCGAGCGTACGGTGCTGCGCGGGCATCGCCACGGCACCGGCGGAGAGGCAGCTCGGGCTGGAGCAGTCGGCGGTCCAGAGCGCGACGTGCACGGCCCAGTCGGTGCGCCCCTCCTCGGAGAACTCGCGGGTGCCGTCGAGCGGGTCGACGATCCACACCCGGGAGGCGTCGAGCCGGTCGGGTCGCACGATGCTGTGCTCGCCGTCCTGCCACGCGACGCGCGAGTGGTCGTCCTCCTCCGACAGCACGGCGTCGGCGGGGCGCCAGCGGGCGAGCTCCGTACGCAGAAGATCGTGGGCGGCCTTGTCCCCCGCGGCCTTGAGCGCCTTGCCGTCGGCGTGACCCATGTCCGCTCGGACCTGGAGCAGCACCTGGCCGGCGCGGTCGGCCAGCCAGCGGGCGAAGGCCGAGTCGTTGACCGGCGGCGTGCCCGCGGACTCCGGCTCACGCTGACCCGCTATGCGCGCCGACGTCCCTGTCTGCTCGCTCATCGCTCTCCTCATCAAACTCAGTACGCTCCCGACGACCGCACCACCGCGGTCATGGTCCGCAAAAGGATCACCAAGTCCAAACTCAGGGACCAGTTCTCCACATAGCGCAGGTCCAGCCTGACCGCCTCCTCCCACGGCAGGTCCGAACGTCCGGATACCTGCCAGAGGCCCGTCATGCCGGGTTTGACCGCCAGGCGCCGGCGCACGTCGTCAGCGTAGGCGGCCACCTCCGACGGCAGCGGCGGCCGTGGCCCGACGAGCGACATCTGGCCCAGGAGGACGTTGAGAAGCTGAGGGAGCTCGTCCAGCGAGAGCCTGCGCAGCCACCGTCCGACCGGGGTGACGCGGGGGTCGTCGCGGATTTTGAAGAGCACACCGTCGTGCTCGTTGAGGTGCCGGAGCTCGGCGAGCCGGGCCTCGGCGTCGACGTACATGCTGCGGAACTTGAAGATCCGGAATTCGGACCCGTCGCGCCCGACCCGTACCTGACGAAAGAGTACCGGTCCGCGCGAAGTGAGCCGGACGCAAAGTGCGACGGTTAACAGCAGCGGACCGAAGATGACCAGGAGAAAAAGGGCGCCGAACCGGTCGAACAGATCTTTGACGACGCGCGCGCCGCCGTGCAACCGCGGGTGCTCGACGTGCAGCATCGGCAGGCCGTCGAACGGGCGGATCGTCGTACGCGCCCCGGCCACGTCGATCAGCGCGCTCGCCACGATCAGGTCCACGTCGTCGCGCTCCAGCCGCCAGGCGAGCCGGCGCAGCGCGACACCGTCCAGCTCCGGACAGCTCAGCACCACCACGGTGTCCGCATCCGCGGCATCGACAGCCGTCGTCACGTCGTCGAAGGTGCCATACACCGGCAAATCCACTACGCCGTCATGATCGGGCGGTAAGCACGCGCCGACGACCTCGAGGCCGTGGTAGCGCTCGCGGCGCAACTGCCGGGTGATGCCGATGACGGAAAGCTCGTGCCCCACCACCAGGACGCGGCGCAGGCTCTCCCCCCGCGCCCGTTTCACGTGCAGCCGCTTGCGCAGGGCGAAGCGCAGCACCACGGCCGAGACGATCGCCGTCGGCAGGGCGGCCAGGACGTACGACCGGGCCAGGTCCAGCTCCAGGGCGTACGACACGACGGCCGAGGTCGCGATCAGGCCGACGCCGCCGCGGAACACCCGCAGGTACTCGTCCGTGCCGACGAACAGGAACCGCCGCTCGTACGCCCGGCTCACCACCAGCACGGCCAGCAGGGCCACCGGCAGCAGCGCCGACAGCAGCAGGTACCACCGGTTGTACAGGGTCACGTCGTCGCCGAAGCGCAGGGCGAACGTCACCGCGCCCGCGGCCACACCGGCGATCAGGTCGCAGAGGACGAGCGCGCGCACGTACCGGCGTTCCCAGCGCTGGCGTCGCGACATTGCCGCGTGCTTGCCGCGTACCCGAACGAAGGGCCGGGCGGCCGGACGGGCCGCAGCCGACCGATTCGGCCGCGCCGACCAGTGGCGGTCGGCCGCCTGGTTCTTCGCCCGCTCCTCGGCCAGCCGGCCACCGGCACCCGCCTGCGGCGGACCGTTGTCCTCGTCACCGGCAGGCCGGGCGGGCGCCGGAATCTTGCTGTTGCGGCCCCGCTCCCGGTGCGGCAGGGGCCGATGAGGGCGAGGTCCGTGATTACCCGGCGGGTGATTGGCCGGCCCGAAGTTCTCCGGTACGTCCGTACGGGCGGCATCCGATCCGTTCCGCCGCTGAATCGTCGGCAGGACCACCGTCGGTTCGTCCAGTGTCGCCTTCTGGCTTCCGGACAGGTCCTGTGTCACCCGAACCTCCCCCGCGCCGTCGATTCATCCGCACCATTTCGGTGCGCTATGTGCCCAACGCGTTAAAGGCAGGCGGCGTCACGGGACCGATAGACGGACAAAACGGTCCAAACGATCTATCTCATCCGGCCACGCCGATTCAACTTCCGTGGTATTTGTTCTGGGCCCATTCGACGCCCTCGAGCACCACGGCCTCGGTCACGTCCGCCGCCCGGTCGACCAGGAACTCCAGCTCCTTGCGCTCCACCGAGGAGAAGTCGGAGAGCACATAGTCCGCCGGATCCTGCCGTCCGGGCGGCCGCCCGATGCCGAAACGGACCCGGGCGTACTCCTTGCTGCTCAGCGACTTCGACATCGAGCGCAGGCCGTTGTGACCACCCTCACCGCCGCCGCGCTTCACGCGGATCTGCCCGTACGGCACGTCCAGCTCGTCGTGAACGGTGATGACGTGCTCCACCGGCACCTTGTAGAACTGCGCCAGCGCGACCACGGGAGCACCGGACAGATTCATGTACGTCAGCGGCTTGGCCAGCACCAGCTTCGGACCACCGAACCCGAGCCGCCCCTCGGCGACCTCGGCGACCGCGCGCTTGTGCCGCCCGAACTTCCCGCCGACCCGGGAGGCCAGCAGGTCCGCCACCATGAAACCGACGTTGTGCCGGTTGCCCGCGTACTCCCGGCCGGGGTTGCCCAGGCCGACCACCAGCCAGGGTGCGTCCTCGGTCATGCAGGATCTCCTCCACGAAAAACAGGGAAAGTGCCGAGCGGCACTTTCCCTGTTCGGCGCTTGCTAGGTCAGCTGGCGGCTTCCTCGGAAGCGTCGCCATCGGCGGCCTCGGCGGCGGCGCCCTCACCGGTGTCGCCCTCCATCTGCTCGGCGGTCTGCGCCTGCGAGACGATGGCGATCACGTGCTCCGGCTCCACGGCCAGCTCGGTGCCGGCCGGCAGCGTCACGTCACCGGCGGTGACCTGCGAACCGGCCTCCAGACCCTCGATCGAGACCTCCAGGGCGGCCGGCACGTGCAGGGCCTCGGCGGTCACCGAGAGGGTCATGCTCTCGGACACCACGAGCGTGTTCTTGGCGGCCTCGCCCACCAGCGTCACCGGGACGTCGACCTGGACCTTCTCGCCACGCTTCACGATGATCAGGTCCACGTGCTCGTACGTGTCCTTGATCGGGTCGCGCTGGATCGCCTTCGGCAGGGCCAGGGTGGCCCCGGTGCCGCCGGCGACGTCGATCGCGAAGACCTGGTTGAGACCGCCGTGCCGGATGGCGGCGGCGAACTCACGCGCGGGCAGCGCGATGTGGACGGGGGCTTCGCCGTGGCCGTACAGCACGGCAGGCACCAGGCCGGCCCGGCGCGTGCGGCGGGCACCACCCTTGCCGAACTCGGTACGGGGCTCGGCGCTGATCTTTACCTCGGACACGGGGAAACTCCTGAAATTCTGGATCGGGCTGCGTCAAAGTCGGCGGGCTTCGGGCGGTGTTCGGCGGGGGCCGAGCTCGGTTGGTGCTCAGTGCTCGGTAAGGGGCGCACGGGGCACAGGCCCGGAGCACCGCGTCGATCACGGTGCCTCAAGCGAACTCCGCAAACCTGCAGCAGACCGCGTGGCACCCTCGCCGTGGCAACCGCACCAGCTTACCTGCCGCGCACACGTGCTGACCGGCGGGTCCCGTCACCTGACTCTTCTTGCCAAAAGTTCACCCGACCGATGCAACTTGCAGCCCCCGCCCAAGCCGCCGTCAGGACACGGCCCGGTGGCCCATCCCCGTCCCCGGCGGGGGTCCCGGCACCGCCCGAATCGCCCGAATCTCGTCAGACAGCACCGCCGGCAAGCTTCGTCCGCCAGCTCGACCGGCAACAGCAGATCGCCCGCCCGGGACGAGGCAGTTTGGCCCGGCCGAGACGACCCCGAGGAACTCGCGGGCCCGACGTCGAGGCAACCGCACGGCGTCGTCCGGGCCGTCGGCACCGCCAGCGTGGCCCGGCCGAGACGACCCCAAGGAACTCGCGGGCCCGACGTCGAGGCAATCGGCCCGCCCGGGACGACCCCGAGGATTCCCGCGGCCGGGCAGACGTCGAGGCAGCCCGGCCGGGACGACCCCGAGGAAATTCCCGCGGCCGGGCAGACGTCGAGGCAGCCCGGCCGGGACGACCCCGAGGAAACTCGCCCGGCCGGGAAGACGCCGACGAAGCCGGACCGCGGACTGAGCGAAGGCCGCCGTTACGGCAGGCGGCGCCGTCCTCACCAGGGTGGGCCGCCCCTCAATGCGCGGCAGCCGCTATCCCCGAAGCCCGACCACAACGGCTTCGGGGGATGGGATGGCCCACCCAGGGATCAAGCCTGACCGCCCGGAGTGGGTCATCCCACCCCCCGAAGCCCCAGCGTCAGCGCCCCGAAAGGGAGCGAAGCGTCAGCTCAAACCACCGAACAACGTCGTCACAGACCCGTCGTCGAAGACCTCACGGATAGCCCGAGCCAGCAACGGCGCGATCGACAGCACCGTGATCTTGTCCAGCCGCTTCTCCGGCGGGAGCGGCAGCGTATTGGTCACCACCAGCTCGGAGATCCGGCTGTTCTTCAACCGCTCCGTCGCCGGATCCGACAGCAGCGCGTGCGTCGACGCCACGATCACGTCGGCCGCACCGGAGTCGAAGAGGATGTCGGCGGCCTTCGCAATGGTGCCGCCGGTGTCGATCATGTCGTCGACGATCAGGCAGACCCGGCCCTCGACCTCGCCGACCACCCGGTTGGCCACCACCTGGTTGGGCTTCAGCGGGTCACGGGTCTTGTGGATGAACGCCAGCGGGCAGCCGCCCAGCCGGTCGGTCCAGCGCTCCGCCACCCGCACCCGGCCGGAGTCCGGCGCGACCACGGTCATCGGCCGGCCCGCGAACTTCTTCTGCACGTGCTCGGCGAGGATGTCCATCGCGAACAGGTGGTCCACCGGGCCGTCGAAGAAGCCCTGGATCTGCGCGGTGTGCAGGTCCACGGTCAGGATCCGGTTCGCGCCCGCGGTCTTCAGCAGGTCGGCGACCAGGCGGGCCGAGATCGGCTCCCGGCCGCGGTGCTTCTTGTCCTGCCGGGAGTACGGATAGAAGGGCAGCACGACCGTGATCCGCTTGGCCGACCCCCGCTTGAGGGCGTCGATCATGATCAGCGTCTCCATGACCCAGCGGTTCACGCCCTCGGTCACCGACTGCACCACGAAGGCGTCGGAGCCGCGCACCGACTCCTTGAACCGGACGAAGATCTCACCGTTGGCGAACTCGTACGAGTCCGACGGCGTCGGCGCGACGCCCAGCACCTGGCCGATCTCCTCGGCCAGCTCCGGGAAGCCTTGCCCGGAGAAAAGCATCAAACTCTTACGGTTCTCCGCGACGATGCTGCCCATGGGCTCGTCCGCTCCCGAGACTCGAGGGGTTGGTCACCTGAAGTATGACCCGCGGCCGTCCGTACGCCACGTGCCGGATCCGCGTCGTGGGATGCCTCACCCCAGCTTGCGCCGAGGCCGGCTTGCTGTCCTCTTTCCCGGCGGCCGGCGGCGGGACCGAAGAGGCTCCGCCGGCCGGCCCGGGACGCCGCGCTACTCGCCGGATCCCGCCGCCTTCTCCGCGGCCTCGGCGGAAACCGTGCCCGGACGCTTCCGCGCCGTCCACCCCTCGATGTTGCGCTGCTGGGCCCGCGTCACCCCGAGGTTCCCCGCCGGCACCTCCTTGCCGATCGCGCTGCCCGCCGCCACGTACGCACCCGGCCCGATCTCCACCGGGGCGATCAGCACCGTGTCGCTGCCGACGAACGCCGCCTCACCCACGGTGGTGTGGTTCTTGTTGACGCCGTCGTAGTTGGCGAAGATCGTGCCCGCGCCGATGTTCGCCTTCGGACCGATCGTCGCGTCGCCCACGTACGAAAGGTGCGGCACCTTCGCCCCCGCGCCCAGCTCGGCGTTCTTGGTCTCGACGAAGCCGCCGACCTTGGACTTGCGGCCCAGCCGCGTGCCCGGCCGCAGGTACGAATACGGCCCCACGGACGCGTCCGGCCCGATCTCGGCCCCGATCGAGTGCGAACGGAGCACGGTCGCGCACTCCTCCACGACCGTGTCGGCCAGCGTCGTGTCGGGCCCGATCACCGCCCCCGTCGCCACCCGCGTCGCGCCCTGCAGCTGGCAGTTCTGATCGATCACCGCATCCGGCTCGATCGTCACCGTCACGTCGATCCAGGTCGTCGCGGGATCGAGGATCGAGACACCGGAGCGCATCCACGCCGTGTTGACCCGGTCACGCAGCAGCGCCCGCAGCCGCGCCAGCTCGGCACGGTCGTTGCACCCCAGCGTCTCCCGCGCATCCGCGGCGACGTGCACGCCGACCGGGTGCCCGACCGCCGCGAGGATGCCGAAGACGTCGGTCAGGTATTCCTCGCCCTGGTCGTTGTCGGTGGACAGCTTCCCGAGCGCCTCACGCAGCAGCACGGCGTCGAACACGTAGATGCCCGCGTTGATCTCCCGGATCGCCCGGACCTCCGGGGAGGCGTCCCGCTCCTCGACGATCCGCTCGAGGTTGCCGTCGGCGTCACGCACGATCCGGCCGAGCCCGGTCGGATCGGCCACCTCGGCCGCGAGCACGGTCGCGCCCTTGCGGGTCGCCTCGTGCGCGGTGACGAGCGCCTCGACGGTCTCCGGCCGCAGCAGCGGCACGTCGGCGTTGAGCACCACGACGGTGCCGGCGGCTTCGGGAATGGCGTCGAGGGCGATGCGTACGGCGTGACCCGTGCCGTTCTGCTCGGCCTGCAGCACCGGGGTGGCGCCCGGGGCGATCTCCGCCAGGTGCGCACGGACCTGGTCGGCCCGGTGCCCGACGACCACGACGGTGCGGGACGCCGCGGCGGCCGTGGCGGCGTGCAGCACGTGACCGAGCAGCGTCCGCCCCAGCAGCGGATGCAACATCTTCGGCGTGGCGGACTTCATCCGCTTGCCCTCACCGGCGGCGAGGACGACGACGGTACGGCTCGGGGCCTGGCTCACGCGGGACTCCATTGTTCGCAGTGTGGAGGTTGGGGAGGGCGGCGCCAAGTCAGCCGCGGAGAGAAAGCTCCCGGGAGAGGATTCGAACCCCTATAAATGGCACCAAAAGCCACGGTCCTACCATTAGACGACCCGGGAGGGCAAAGCGGACAAAGCGACCGAGGTCGTGTACGCGCGTCACATAGTAGCGTCTCCCCCGCCTCCGGTCGCGGACGTGATCCCTCGCATCATGCCTTCGATCCGCCAGTACGGCTCGGGACCGGGGCACTTCGACAATCAGGCAGCCCCGATAAGGATCCCCGACGTTGTGTCGAACCGTGGACGGATTGTGCGTCTTGAGGGTCGGCCGGCGGAAAATCTCGAACGGCATGCTGACTCGATACGTGAGCGTCGTCCGGTCCTCACCCATCAGTTCCGCGAAGCGGATGAAGAGCAGGATCAACGAGGAATCACTGTTGATGAACAGGACGTGGCAGGCGCACCTCGCGGTCCGAGAGTGCGCCGACCCAATCGGCCTCGACCTAGCTGGTCGCGGCACGGTCGGCAGCACGCTTCTGGCGCAGCGGTTCCCAGCGCGTCTCCGAGATGCGGCGCGAGTGCGCGCTGCGGCGCCCGTGGGCGCGCTGCGAGGTCGCGTCCAAAGGTATGTGCCGCACCCAGAGATAGGCCGTGGATTCGGCTAGGCCGAGCTTCGCGGAGATCTCCGGGACGGTGAGTCCGGCGCCCCGCAGGGCGATGGCTTCGTCCCGGAGATCGTCCTTGGCGTTCGGCCGGCGGGTCCATTCGGGAGTGGGTTCGTTCCAGAGCCAGGCCGCCATCGTGTCGCGGCTGACGCCGAAGTGAGTACGGAGCTGAGCCAGGACATCCGGGTTCCGCGCTCAGCCGGCGAGCCTCCACCGCACGGGATCACGTCAACGCTTCGGGTGGGCGTTCAGGAATTGCCAGATGGTCGACGTCGCGTTCAGGGCGGTCGATGGCGGGTCCAGGTGCAGGATGCGCTGCGCCACGGGGGCCGGCCGCGAGCCCGGCCACTGGTGGCCCGCTCCCGCCACCGTGATGAGCTCTACGGCCCGCCCGTCCGGACATGTCGCCACCGACGTGGTCACCGGTCCCGACTTGGTCTCGGTCGGTGCGGCGCAGCCGTCGGTACGGCGCCAGGTGTCGATCAGTGACGGTACGGAGGGGCCGTCGATCTTGATGGGGAGGCGGCCCTTGCCGTTGTTGCTGCGGCGGCCGGGGCCTCCGGCGTACGGGATGGTGGGGTCGTTCTGACCGTGGATGTGGATGATCGAGATCCGGGCCGGGTCGTCGCACTTGTTGATCATCGTGCCGGCCACCGGGGCGATGGCGGCGAAGATGTCGGTGTCGCAGGCGAGGCGGTAGGTGAGCATGGCGCCGTTGGAGATGCCGGTCGCGTAGACGCGGTGCGGGTCGATGCCGGGGACCGCGGACACGAGCTGGGTGATGAAGCCGACGTCGTTCACGCCGTCGCGGGCGGCGACGCCGCAGCAGTCGGGGCTCACGTTCCAGGTCCGGTTGACGCCGTCGGGGTACGCGACCACGAAGCCGCCCTTGTCGGCCTCGGCGTCCCAGCCGTACGACTGTTCGGCCTGCCGTCCGGTGCCGACCGCGCCGTGCAGGACCACGACGAGGGGCGCTCCGGTCTTCGCGGTGGCGGGCCGGTACAGCAGGTACGTGCGCTTCAGGCCGTCGACGGTCAGCGAGGCGCTCGACTTGCCGACCGGCAGCGTGGAGGTGGGTGGCGTCGAGGAGGAGGCCACGGGGGGCGCCGAGGTGGGAGCGGACGTGGGCGGCTGGGACGAGGCCGGAGGCGGCGGGGAGGGGGTGGGGCGGTTGCGTCCGGTGCAGCCCGCGAGCAGGAGCAGGAGCGCGGTGAGGGGAGCTATCAGGCGCTTCATGACACCACCGTCCATCAGAGATGTTCGGAGAACGTAAGGGGTGCGTCAGGAGAATGGGCGGGTCTCCCCCGGGGAGACCCGCCCCGCGAGCGAACTACCGCCGCTTGTTCATCTCGATCAGTTCCCAGCCGCCCTCGGGCTTGGCGTCGGTCTTGTCGGTACGCAGGTTCATCGGGTTGGCCATGCCGACGTAGAGGCCGCCCTTGCCGTTCGGGATCATGTTGCGGATGCCGTAGTTGAGGTAGTTGCCGAGGCCTCGGGTGTTGACGGCCTGGGCCGGCGAGTTGGAGTCCTTGAACATGTAGAGGTCACCGCCGAACTTGCCGGGGCTGATCAGCGGCATGTGCCAGTTGTCCGGGTCGGCGAGGGCCTTGCGGGCCTTGGCGTTGACCGGCGCCTGCGGGGCGGCGTCGGCGAGCAGGTCCCGGACCAGGTAGCTCCAGTCCATGGTGCCGACGAAGAGCTTGTTGTCCACCACGGTCATGCGCCAGGTGTAGTTGTTGAACAGGTAGCCGAAGCCGGACTTGCCGTACAGGGGCGTGAAGTTCGTGGACTTGTCCGACCACGTAGAGGTCGCCGGGTCCCAGGCGGGAAGGGTCTTCTCGCCGTACACGAGCTCGATCTTCTGGGTCGGCAGACCCAGGTCCTTGCCGCGCCAGATGCTGATGGCCCGCTGGGTCTTGACCGTCTGCTCCTTGGCGGCCTCGTCCGTGGCGGGCGGGTAGACGTTGGCGTGCACCATGCTGGACTTCATCGGGACGTGCATCGTGCCCCAGTAGACGTAGCCGTCGAAGGCCGCGATGCCGCCTCCGCCGTAGGTGGCCGAGACGACGCGGTCGGGCTCGTACTGGCGGGCGTTCCAGACCTGCTTCCAGCCGGCCTTGTCCTCCTCGTTGAGGCCGGGCTGACCGTCGGCGAGCGGCGGGCTGATCCAGAGACCGGCGAGCATGAGCGGGCTGGTGGGCTGCTCGGCGGGCCAGCTGGTGGCGGCGATCCGGCCGTCGTAGACGGTGAGGTCGGCGGCCTGCACGGGCAGGCTGGCGACGGTGGTGAAGTCGAAGGGCCGGGTGATGTCGCCGGTCCAGCGCCAGACGGCGCCGCCGGCCGAGCCGTTGCGGCCGATGCCGACGCCGAGGTAGAGGACGCCGTCGGCGACCAGGAACGTACGGATGTTGCCGTAGTCCGGGAAGTTGACCGAGCCGAGGTACTGCTGGGTGGTGGCGTCGAAGGCGAACATGTTGAGCGTGTTCTCGAGCGCCGGGCCCCCGAGCAGGACGACGTTGCCCATGGTGCCGGCCGCGCGCAGGCCGATGGTGTGGGCGAGGCGCGTCGCGTCCTCCGGGGACTTGGCCCGGATCTCCGCGCTCTTGTTGACCGACTTGCCGGTGGTGATGTCGTACGTCCACACCTCGGGCGCGCGCATGTCGCCGATGTAGTCCGGGATGGCCTCGTCGTTCTTGGCCGCCTGGCTCTCGCCGTACTCGCAGGTCCAGTTGTCGTTCGCGGTGGGCTTGACGTAGTCGAGGGTGGCGCCGCTGACGAGGCAGTGCACGTTGGCGCCGGTGCCGAACCAGATGGTCTTGTCGACCTGGGTGAGGCCCCAGACGTACGCCTGGTTGACCTTGGGCTTGCCGGTGGCGCAGGGCGGGCCCGCGGGGTACGGCTGGCCGACCGCGACGAAGCACTCGTCGGGCTTGGCCTTGGCGAGGAGCTTGAACTTGTACTCGGGGCGGGTGGGTGCCGCCGCCGCGGCGGGCGAGACCGCGACGCCGGCGGCGACGAGGACGGTCGCCCCCACCGCGAGGAGTCTTCTTATATTGATCACCTTGGATTCCTTTCGGAGATGCAGCGTGCGCCCGCCGCGGCGGTTCCGCGGGGGCGCACGAGGGCGGGAGTGAAGTGGGCGAGCGGCGTCGTGGGATGCGCCGCCCGCCCACGCCTGGGGGTTACGTGCAGGGCGCGGTGAGCTTGATGAGCTCCCAGCCGCCTTCGGGAACGTCGTCGGTGAGGTCGGTCCTGAGGTTCATCGGGTCGGCCATGCCCAGGTAGAGGTCGGGACCGTCCGGGATCATGTTGCGGAAGCCGTAGTTCAGGTAGTTGCCGGCGCCGGTGGTGGTGATCGGCTGCGCCTTCTCCGATGTGGAGGGGAACATCCAGAGGTCGCCACCATATACAGAGGGGTCAATGGGTGGGGCGGCGATGGCGGAGGGGCTGATGGTCGGGTTCTCCGCGGTGATGTCCTGGAAGATGTAGCTCCAGTCCATCGTGCCGACGTAGAGCCGGCCGCCGGCCACGGTCATCCGCCAGGTGTAGTTGTTGAACACGTTGTCGAAACCGGACTTGCCGTAGAGCGGGGTCCAGCCGGTGGGCACCGACGACCAGGTCGCGGTCGCCGGGTCGTAGGCGGGCAGCGCCGTGGCGCCGTACAGGAGCTCGATCTGCTGGGTCGGCAGGCCCAGGTCCTTGCCGCGCCAGATGCTGATCGCCCGCTGGGTGTTCTTGACCTGGGCCTGCTTGGCCTCGTCCGTGGTCTGCGGGTAGACCTGCTGGTGGGCCTTGGTGGCCTTGAGCGGCACGTGCATGGTGCCCCAGTAGAGCCAGCCGCCGAAGGACGCGATGCCCCCGCCGCCGTAGGTCGCGGCGACGACCCGGTCGGTCTCGTACTGGCGCACGTGCCACACCTGCGCCCACCCGGCGGCGTCCTCCGGGTTGAGCCCGGGCTCGCCGTCGGCCAGCTTCGGGCTGATCCAGACGCCGGCCAGCTGCGCCGGCGAGGTCGGCTGGTTGGCCGGCCAGCTGGTCGCCGCGATCCGCCCGTCGTGGTACGCCAGGTCCGCGGCCTGCACGGGAAGGTTCGCGACCACCTCGAAGGCGAACGGGTTCCGGACGCTTCCGGTCCACCGCAGCACACCGCCGCCGGCGCTGCCGTTGCTGCCGATGCCCACGCCCAGGTACAGCGCCTTCTCCGCGACCAGGAACGTGCGGATGTTGCCGTACTGGGGCAGGTTGATCGAGCCGAGGAACCGCCTGGTACGCGCGTCGAACGCGAACAGGTTGAGCGAGTCGTTCAGCGCCGGGCCGCCGAACAGCACGACGCCGTCGAGGTTGCCGGCGGCACGCAGCCCGATGGTGGTGCGCAGCCGCTCGGCGTCGTCGGGACTCTTCGCCCTGATCTCCGCGCTCTTGTTCGTCCTGCGCTTGGTGTGCGCGTTGTAGAGCCACACCTCCGGCGGCCGCTGGTCGCCCAGGTACACCGGCCAGTCGGGGTCGTCCCGGACGGTCTGGCTCTCGGCGTACTCGCAGACGTAGTCGTTGTTGACCACCGGGGTGACGTTGTCCAGGGTGGCGCCGCTGACCAGACAGTTGACGTTGGCCCCGGTGCCGAACCAGATGTCGCTGCCCACCTTGGTCAGGCCCCACACGTACGCCTGATTCACCTTGGCCTGGCCCTCTTCACACGGCGGACCTGCCGGGTAGGGCTTGCCGATGCCGTTGAAGCACTCGTCGGGCGCCGCCTTGGCAAGGAGTTTGAAGGAATAGGAGTCACCGCTCGCCGCGGCGGCCGGGGAAGCCGGCGCGGAGGCGAGGCCGAGCAGCAGGACGGCGGCCGCCGTACCCCATCTGCGCAGGGATGCGCTCACAGCATGTCCTCTCAAGACACGGTTCTGTCGAGCCGGATGAGCTCCCAGCCGCCGTCGGGAACGGCGTCGGCCGGGTCGGTGCGGAGATTCATCGGGTTGGCCATGCCGAGGTACAGGTCGTCGCCGTCGGCCACCATGTTGCGGATGCCGTAGTTGAGGTAGTTGCCGGCACCGCGGGTGTCGACGGCCTCGGCGGCCGCGCCGGCGGACGGGAACGTCCACAGGTCGGCGCCCCAGCCGGCGGGGTCGGTCGGCGGCGCCTCGTCGGAGATGTCCTGGACGATGTAGCTCCAGTCCATCGTCGCGACGTAGAGCCGCTCCCCCGCGACCGTCATCCGCCAGACGTAGTTGTTGAAGGGATTGCCGAAGCCGGACTTGCCGTATCGCGGGGTCCAGCCGGTCGGGCGGGACGTCCAGGTCCGGGTGTCCGGCTGGTACACCGGCAGCGCGGACTCGCCGTACAGCAGCTCGATCCGCTGGTCGGGGGTGCCGAGGTCGCGGCCCCGCCAGACCGTCGCCGCTCGCTGGGTCAGGCGGACCTGGGTGCGCTTGGCCTCGTCGGTGTCCTGCGGGTACGTGGCCTGGTGCACCTTGGTGGCCTTCAGGGGCACGTGCATACTGCCCCAGTAGAGCCAGCCGTCGTACGACGCGACGCCGCCGAGGCCGTACGTGGTCCTGGTGAGCGGGTCCTGCTCGTACATGCCCGCGTGCCACACCTGCGTCCACGCGCCGTCGTCGAGCGGCAGCGGCGGGCTCCGCCACACCCCGGCGAGCTTGGCGTCGGTGTCGGGCCGCGCGGCCGACCACGTCGTCGCGTAGAGCCGGCCGTCGTGAAAGGCGAGATCGGCGGCCTGCGCGGGCAGGGTCGCCACCCGGTCGAAGCGGAACGGCGCCAGCCGGTTGCCGCGCCAGCGCAGCACGGCGCCGCCGAGTACGCCGTTCGCACCGACACCCACGCCGAGGTAGAGGTCGCCCTGCGCGGCGAGGAAGGTACGGGCGTTGGCGTACTGGGCGAGGGTGCGCGAGCCGAGGAACCGCTTGGTGACCGCGTCGAACGCGAACACGTTGAGCGTGCTGTTCAGCGTGGGCCCGGCGAACAGCACCACGCCGTCGAGGTTGCCGGCCGCGCGCAGGCCGAGGGTGCTGCGCAGGCGCCGGGCGTCGGCGTCGGAGGCGGCCACGATGTCGGCGGACCGGTCGGTGAGGCCGCCGTCGTACACCCAGACCTGCGGCGGGCGGACGTCGCCGAGAGCCCCGGGCACGGCCGGGTGCTCCCGGGCGACCTGGCTCTCCGCGAACTCGCACACGTAGTCGGCGTTGACCACGGGATCGGTGTCGCCGAGGTTGGCGCCGCTGGTCAGGCAGTGGGTGTTGGCGCCGGTGCCGAACCAGACCTGCCGCCCGACCCGGGTCAGCCCCCAGACGTACGACTGGTTGACCTTTGCCTGACCCTGCGCGCACGGCGGCCCCGCCGGGTACGGCTGCCCGACGCCGGCGAAGCACTCGTCCGGCGCGGCCTTGCCGAGCAGGCGGAAGGTGTAGGTATCGGCGGCCGGTACGGGCGTGACCGCCGTACCCGCCGCCAGCACCACCGCCGCCAACCCGGCCAGGACGTTCATGCCGGAACCGCCACCGGTTCGGGTCTGCGCACCCGGTCCGCGACCGACGCGGCCCAGCCCGCCGGGTCGGCGAAGCCGAGGAACGAGCCGAGCTCGGTCAGCCTGCCCGCCGGGTCGGCGACGACGTCCTCGTAGGCGATCCGGTGCAACTGCGCCGGCGGATGGTCCTCGAGAGCCTGCTCGGCCTGGCTGCTCATGAACGCGCACAGGGCCATGAACCGCTTGAGGTCGTCCCCGCGCTCGCGCAGGGCGTCGGCGGTGAGGTTCCCGGGCAGGTACGCCTGCATGCCCTCGGGCAGGTCGTCGCCCGGCGACGCGATGAACGGGTCGATGCCGAACCGGCCGAGCGCCTCGACGCGCAGCTGCACCAGCTGGAACGACGAGTGCTTACTCATCGACTTCGCGGTGGCACCCCAGTCGCGGGTCAGGTACACGATCTTCGCGCTGGGGTAGTTCGCCAGCAGCGAGGTGGTGACCTGGCTGGACCCGCCGGAGCGCTCCACCCAGCGCTTCTTCCCGGTGAGCTCGGCGAGGACGTCGAGGAACGCCTGGTGGTGCGCGCCGACGCTCTGGGTCGGGAACGCCCGCACGCGCGGGGCGAGGCGGTCGAAGAGCGCGTCGGGGTCGTCGGTCAGCTTGGCGAGCGTGATGGCCAGGATCCGCGGCAGGTTCGGAAGATCGCCGGCGAAGCGGCCCGACGCCGGATAGCGGATCTCCTTCGGCGGCAGGCCCAGCCGGAACAGGATCGACAGCTCCGCCTTGGGGCCGCTCAGCACGTCCCAGTACGCCGGCCCGGTGATGACGTCGGTGCTCCGGTTCCACGGCGCGACCGACATGAAGAACTCCTGCGCCGAGCAGGTCTCCGGCTCCTCGTGGATCAGGTCGGAGAGCAGGGTGGAACCACAACGGCCATTGCTGATGATGATGGCGCGATCCATGGGATCTCCTAGTGCACGCGGGTGGCGAGCCAGGGCAGCACCTCGGCGCGGACCTGGTCGGGGGCCTTGATGAGCAGGGTGTGCTTCTGACTGGGCACGATCACGTGCCGCGACTGCGGCACGAGGCGGGCGGTCTCGTCGACGAGTTCCCTGACCGCCGAGTCGGCGCCGTAGAGGCACAGGACCGGGCAGGTGATCGCGGTGAGGGCCACCGGGTCGGGCAGGTCGCTGGCGGGCAGCTGCTCGCCGATGTCGGTCTCGGCGAGCAGCGCGGACACGTCGCGGACCCGGCGCGCGATCAGCGGACGGCTGTTGGCCACCGCCTCCGCATCGGCGAGCGTCTCCCCGGCACGGTCCAGCCGCCGGGCCATCCGGGCGAACCAGGTCGCGGTCGGCGGCGCGGACTCGATCGTCACGATGCCGGCGACCCGGTCCGGGTGGCGGGCCGCGTACGTGAACGCGACCGTGCCACCGAACGAGTTGCCGAAGACGTAGACCGGCTCGGCCACGGCCCAGTGCGCGAGCAGCGCCTCCAGGTCGTCGACGAAGTCGTCGAGCCGGTAACCCGTCGCCGGCCGGGCGCTGCGGCCGTGTCCGCGCAGGTCGTACAGGAGGACCCGCATCCCGGTCTCGGCGAGCGGGTGGACCAGCGTGAGGAACCAGCTCGCCATGCTGTCCGAGGTCATCCCGTGGACGAGCACGACGGTGCCGCGCTGCACGCCGATCGGCGCGACCTCCTGCACGTGGAGGTCGACGCCGTTCGCCCGGACCATGCTCATGATCCGGCTGGCACCTTCTCGAGCGAGTCGGCGATGTAGTCGACGAGCTGGCCGACCCGCAGCTCCCCCACCGACTCGACGTCGAGGCCGGAGACGAAGAGCGCGAAGTTGACCGAGTTGCCGTAGCGGGCCTGGAGGCGGCCGGCGAGCGACACCACGTCGATGCTCTCCATGCCGAGGTCGTCGCGGAAGGTGGTGTCCATGGTGATCTCGGCGTCGTCGCCGAAGTCGCCCAGCACCGAGCGCAGCATCGAGGCGACGTCGGCGAGGACGGCGTTCTGGTCGGAGGGCATGGCAATACTCCTTAGTGTTCGGCGGGAGATGTCCAGGCGACGACGTAGCGCCGCGGGGGAAGATCCGGCGGGTTCTCGATCTCCTCCCAGGCGACGCGGAGAACCCGGTCGCCGACGGTGACGGTGCCGTCGGCGAGGGAGACCACGAACCGGCGGGGCGCGCCGTCGAGGCCGGTGCCCAGCGCCTTGCCCGCCGCCTCCTTGGCCGCCCAGAGCCGGGCGAAGCTGCGGTCGTCGGTGAGCTGGGCGCGTTCGCTCTCGGTGAGCGCGTACCGGAAGGTGGTCTCCGCCCGCGGGGCGATCTCGACGACGTCGATGCCGACCTCGGCGCCGGCCGGACCGGCGATGGCGACGCCCACCTCGGCGGTGTGCGCGATCGACACCGCGCACTCGACGAGGCCGCGGCCGGGGCGCAGCTCCACGTACGGCTTCCCGCTCGGCTCGTTGCGCACGGTCAGCTCGATCGGGTAGACGTCGGTGTGCCCGGCGTCCCACTGCCGGAACCGGACGGCGTCCTTCGCCGCGATCCGCCCGAGCATCCACGGGTTGCGTTTGGCGGCGGGCATCCGCTCGTACTCGACAGCGGCCTCGCCGCCGAGGATGCCGCGCGCGGCCATCCCGCGCGTGACCAGGTCGGTCCAGGCGTCGAACGCCACCGTCCAGCCGCCGTCGCGGCGCTGCGACATCGGGTACCGCTCCGGGAACCGCTCGCAGGCCCGCGCGGTCGGGTGGCTGTCGAACCGGCGGTCGGTCGCGCCGTCGATCTGGGCCCACACCCGCCCGTTCACCGACAGCTGGGTGTCGGCGACCAGCTCCCCGTCGGTGATCGTGCGGACCCGGGCCACGCAGTCGAACGCGGTGCCGGGGGCGGGGGCCGGGCCGTAGAACTTGACGTGCCGCAGCCCCACCGGCAGCGCCACGGTCCGGAACGGCTGGGTGGTGATGAGCCAGTTCCCGATCAGCTGCAGCGCGTTGTCGAGCAGGGCGCCCGGCGGCTCCGGCGCGGTGACCACGCCGCGGACGTGCATGTCCCCGAGGGCGTGCACCGCGGTCACGCCCTGGAACAGCGGGCCGTGGAACATGAGGCGCTCGACGTACATCTCCTCGGCGCTGGTCGTCGGCGGGAACTCGGTGGCCGGGTCCTGCGTCCAGGGACGTTCCCCCGGCTCGGGATAGGTCGCGGCCAGCTCGACCGTGGACCGCGCGTAGCCGCCGAAGATCACTGTGACCAGGCCCGGGCCCGCGGACTTGACCGTGATCTCCACCTGCTGCGGCGGCGCGGCGATGAGCCACCGGTTGAACTTCGCGTCGCGCACCGCCACGGCCTTGAGCCCCGGCGCGGCCTTCTCCGCCGCGTCCATCATGTGCTGCACCACGGTCGTCGCGGGCACCACCGGCCACCGGTCCTCGACCCGCGGCCAGTCGTCCGGCTGCACGAAGAAACAGTGGTCCCGCAGGTACGGCATCGTCTCCACGGAGACGTCCAGGGTGGATCTGAGGAGGATTTCCCCTTCTTTCTCAGGTACGACTACCGCGTCGCGGGACACCGTTGATCCGTGCCCAGCGGGTAGCCGCGCTGGTGCCGCTGCCGGGTGCGCCGCCGGCTCCGACGCGGGTCGCTGCCGAGGAACAACGGGCCGGGCGGCCGGCTGAGCGGCCGGTCGGGCCGCCGGCCGGGTGGCCGCTCCGGCCGCCGGCTTCGTCGCCGCCGCGTTCATGACGGCGACCGCGTCGCTCGCGGTCTCCTGCAGCAGCGCCGCCAGCTCGGCGGCGGCCTTCGACGTGCCGGCCATCCGGCTCAGCGCCGACAACGCCGCGGTGTGCGCGTCGGCATTCGTCGCCTCCGCGGCGCCTCGCGCGGGCTGAGCCCCCGGCGCGTGGTGGGTGGGCGGCTGCGGCGTCGGCGCTGCCTTCGTCGCTCCGAGCGTCGTCGCTCCGAGGCCCAGGAGCTGGTCGGCGCCCTCGCCGAGCTTGACCAGCGGGCCGCCGAGGTCGAGGCGCACCGCCGGGCCCTTGCGCTCGGACGGCTCGACGACCGTGCGCGCCTTCGGCGCGGCCGCCGGTGCCGGTGCCGGCTCCAGAACGTCCAGGTGCGGGTCGCCGCCGTCCACCCAGAGGGCGGTCGCGACCCGGCGCAGCTGGGCCAGGCCGTCGCGGCGGGAGACGTTCACCGGCATCGCGAGGTGCTCGCGGTCGCGCAGGTTGTCGTCGACGAGCGACGCGAGCTGGCCCGCACCCATCTGCAGGAAGACGCGGATGCCGTCGTCGTACATGGCGTTGACCGTGCGGCGGAACCAGACCGGCTCGATCATGTGCCGGATGAAGAGCTGGTTGACCTCGTCCGGGTCGGACGGGAACGGCGCCGAGATCGTGCCGGACCAGACCGGCACCTCGGTCGGCTGCACCTCCCAGCGGCCGAGCGCCGCCCCGATCGCCTGCAGCCCCTCGGCGAAGACCGGGGTGTGGAACGCCGAGCGGAACGGCAGCAGCTGGCACAGGATCGTACGGGCGCGCAGGTCGTCAACGAGGCGCTGGACCTGCTCGCGCGGGCCGTTGACGACGCACTGGTTCGGGGCGTTGTCGTGGGACAGCACCACGCCCGGGTAGTCGCCGAGCAGCGGGGTGACCGTCTCCATCGCCGCGCTGATGGCAGCGAACGCGTACCCGGAGACCTCCACGCTGTCGGCGTCGAAGAGCCCGAGGAACGCATCGACGCCCCGGGTGCTCATCTGACCGGTGACCGCCGCCGCCGTCCACTCGCCGATGCTGTGGCCGGCGACCGCGTCCGGGCGTACGTTCATCCGGCGCAGCGCCGTGTCCAGCAGCTTGCCGACCTCGACCAGGCCGCTGCCGTGGTGGCCGAGGTCCTCCGCCGTCCATTCCCGGTGCGGGAGCCCGAAGTGGGCGGCGATGTCCGCGGTCCGGGGCGCGAACTCGGCCTCGACGCCCGGGAAGACGAACGCGAGCTTGCCGCCGCCGGGCCCGAGCAGCGGCCGCGGCGTGAACCAGACGTCCCGGCCGCCGCGCCACGGCTCGCCGCGGGCAACCATCTTGCGGGCGATGGCCAGCCGCTGATCCGTGGGGTCGACCAGCCCGAGCCGCACCGGCCCGCCGTGGCGGGCACGCGGCAGGTCGCGGACGTCGTCGCGCTCCATCAGCCGGAGCATCTCGTCGGTGGACGATGCGGCGAGCCAGACGATGCGCTCGGGCTCGGCGATGGCCACGGGTGCGGCGCTCTCGTACTGCTCGACGATGACGTGGGCGTTGACGCCGCCGAAGCCGAAGGCGTTGACCCCGGCACGGCGCGGGCCTGCGCTCTGCCACGGCTGGGCCGACGAGATCGGCTTGAACCGCGTCTTCGCCATCTCCGCGCGCGGCTTGGTCACGTTGAGGGTGGGCGGCAGCACGCCGTGGTACACGGCCAGCGTCGCCTTGATCAGCCCCGCCACGCCCGCGGCGGGCATCGCGTGACCGATCATCGACTTCACCGACCCGATCACCGGCTTCTCGCCGCCGGTGTGCGGGCCGAAGACGTCGGCCACGGTCTCCAGCTCGGCAGCATCGCCGGTCGGGGTGGCCGTACCGTGCGCCTCGAGCAGGCCCAGCGCGTCCGGTGCGGTCGGGTCGAGGCCGGCCATCTCCCACGCGCGCCGGATCGCCAGCGCCTGACCGGAGCTCGCCGGGTTGAACATGCTGGCCGAGCGGCCGTCGCTGGAGGTGCCGCTGCCGCGGATGACCCCGTACACCCGGTCACCGTCGCGCTCGGCGTCCGCCAGGCGCTTGAGGACCACCATGCCGGTGCCCTCGCCGATCAGCACCCCGTCGGCGTCGGCGTCGAACGGCCGGATGTCGCCCTTGCGGCTCAGCGCCTGCAGCTGGCTGAACACCGACCAGAAGCTGATGTCGTGCACGTGGTGGACGCCGCCGGCCAGCACCGCGTCGAGGCGGCCCTGGGCCAGCTCGGTCATGCCCTGGTCGACCGCGATCAGCGAGGACGCGCACGCCGCGTCGATCGTGTACGCCGGCCCGCGCAGGTTCAGCCGGTTCGCCACCCGGGAGGCGGCGAGGTTGGGCACCAGCCCGATGGTGCCCTCGGGCTGGTGCTTGCCGAGCCGCTCGTCGATGCGGTCCCGCAGCATGTCGAGGCGGTCCTCACCCAGGTCCGGCACGAGTTCCCGCAGCAGGCTGATGACCTGGCTGGCCATGCGGACGCGGTTGGCGTAGCGGGACGCGGCCGGGTTGAGCAGCCCGCCGCGGCCCAGGATCACGCCGATCCGGTCCGCGTCGGGCATCCGCGCCGGCCCGCCCGCGTCGGCGATCGCCGCGGCGGCGACCTCCAGCGCGATCAGCTGGTCCGGCTCGATGTCGCCCACGGAGTTCGGCATGATGCCGAACTTGAGCGGCTCGAACACCGCCTGGTCGTCCAGGAAGCCGCCACGGCGGGTGTAGAGCCGGTCCGGCCGGTGCGCGTTGTCCGGGTCGTAGAACAGCGCGTCGAAGCGGTCCTCCGGCACGTCGCTGATCATGTCCTTGCCGTTGACCAGGTTCTGCCAGTACTCGTCCAGGGTGGCGGCGCCCGGGAAGATCGCCGCCATTCCCACGATCGCGATCTGCTCCACGCCGCCTACCAGCCCGAGGCGGTGAGCACGACGGAGGTCTGCGCGGCGTCGCCCCAGGCCAGCTCGCGCAGAAGGCTCAGCGCGCCCTCCTCCGGGTCGATCAGGCCGATGCCGCGGCGGGCGTACTCCGCGGTGAGCTCGGGCGTCACCATGCCGCCGTGCGCCCCGACCGGGGCCCACGGTCCCCAGTGCACCGTCAGGCCCCGGTGCCCGGTGGCCTGCGACCAGCGGGTGGCCATCGCGTCGAGCGCGTCGTTGGCGGCCGCGTAGTCGCTCTGCCCGCGGTTGCCGTACGCCGCCGCGATGCTGCCGAACATCACCACGAACCGCGGCGCGGCCCCGCAGGCGTCCAGGGCGTCGAGCACCGACCGGGCGCCGTCGACCTTGGTGCGGAACACCCGCTCGAAGGAGGCCGGGTCCTTGTCGCCGATGAGCTTGTCCTCGATGATCCCGGCCGCGTAGACCAGGCCGTCGATGCGGCCGTGCTCGTCGTGGACCCGCTTGACGAACCGGCGGGTGGCCTCGTCGTCGCGCACGTCCAGCGAGTGGTAGCGCACCTGCGCACCGAGCTCGGTCAGCTCCGCCACGGTCGCGTTGACCTCGCGGGCGGCCAGGATCGCCGAGGCGGTGCGGTCGATGTCGGCGGGCGAGCGCATGCCCCGCCGCGCGAGCGCCGCCCGCAGCGCCGCCTTGTCACCCGCGGCCGCCAGCTCCGGGTCCTCGTCCGTCTGCGGCAGCGGGGTGCGGCCCACCAGCTCGATCCGGCACCGGGAGGCGGCGGCGACCGTACGCGCGAACCACGGCGTGATCCCCCGTGCGCCGCCGATCAGCACCACTACGGAGTCCTGGTCCAGTCCGATCGCCCGTGCCTCGGCCACGCCGTCGCCGGCCGGCCCGGCACCGCCGTCGGCCAGCATGCCCAGCCCGGCCTCGGTGAGCCTGCCCACCAGCCGCCCGTCCGCGCGGCGGTGCACGACCGGCGCGGTCGTCGTGTCGTGCAGCTCCTCGACCAGGCCGCGCGCGATCTCGTCGGCGGACGCACCGGCGCTCACCTCGACGTAGCGGGCGACCGTCTCCGGATACTCGCGGGCGATCGTGCGGAACAGGCCGGTCAGACCGTCCGTACGCGCGCTGCCCTGCTCCGGGCCGACGGCGACGAGCCAGCGCGGGCCGGCGGCGAGCGCCTTCTTCAGGAAGCCGAACGCGTCCGGCAGCAGCGGTCCGGCGCCCTCGGTCAGTCCGTCGAGGAGCACGACGCCGTCCACCCCGGCCGGATCGTCGTCGGTCGACCCGGTCGTCGCGTGGGCGCCGGACTCGGCCAGCAGCTCGGCCAGGCGGGCGCCGGGTGCGCCGCCGCCGGTGACGAGGAAACGAGCCCCGGCGAGGTCCGGTGCGGCCGCCTCCGCCGGCGCGGCCACCTCCAGGCGTGTCACCAGCCGCTGCGGCGCGATACCGGCCCGGGGCGGCGGCTCGCTCGCCTCGGCCCTGACCGGTGGCTCGGCGACGGCCGGGGCGGCCGACGCGTTGATCTTCGAGTCGAGCCAGCTCACCATCGCCCGTACCGTGCGGGCCTTGACCAGGTCCTCCAGCTCCGACTCGTCACCCTCGACGGCCAGACCGAGCTTGTTGGCCACCTCACCGGCCACCTCGGCCCGCTTGATCGAGTCGACGCTCAGGTCCGCCTCGAGGTCCAGGTCGAGCTCGATCAGCTCCTCCGGATAACCCGTCCGCTCACTGATCACCGCGAGGACCGCGCTCTGCACGTCGATCGCCGGCGCCGCGGCCACCACCGGCGCGGCGGCGGCCGGTGCGGTCGCAGGCGCCGAGGCGTTGATGCGGGTGTCCAGCCAGCTCACCATCGCCCGTACCGTGCGGGCCTTGACCAGGTCCTCCAGCTCCGACTCGTCACCCTCGACGGCCAGACCGAGCTTGTTGGCCACCTCACCGGCCACCTCGGCCCGCTTGATCGAGTCGACGCTCAGGTCTGCCTCCAGGTCCAGGTCGAGCTCGATCAGCTCCTCCGGATAACCCGTCCGCTCACTGATCACCGCGAGAACGGCGCTCTGCACGTCCAGGCCGGGACGCGCGGCCGGCGCGGGGTCGAGCAGCGCCTCCGTCTCGGCGACCGTCGGATAGTGCACCGCGGCGGTGGGCGCGGCCGCGGGCGCCGGCGAGACGGGCGCCGACACGGGTGCCACGGCGGGCACCAGCGCCTGCATCGGGGCCGCCTCGGCGGGCTGCCAGACCAGGCGGCCGCCGCCGGCGCCCTCTCCCAGGTAGGCGAGGAGCACGTCGCGCTGGGTCGCGATCAGATCCCGGCTCGTCCGCAGGAACTCGCTGACGAGCTCGCTGCGGTTGTCACGGGCGCCCTGGGGGCCGGGCTCTGCGGTCATCGTGAACTCCTCGATCTCGATGCGCCGGGCGGGGGTCATCCCGCCGGGCAGGCACTGTCCGTCGCGATCGCGCACGGCCTGGCCGTCGACGGTCCAGGTGGGACGGTGGGACGCAGGGGCGGCCGGGCCGGTGGTGTCCCGCCCGGCGAAGAGCCAGCCGGTCTCCACGGGTACGCCCGCACAGGCCAGCTCGGCGGCGGCGGTGAGCAGGGCACGCAGCCCCTGCCCCGGGCGGCCGTCGACGGTGACGACCAGGTGCGGGCGGTCGCCGAGCACGGCGCCGACCAGGCCGGCGAGCACGTGTCCGGGGCCCGCCTCGACGAAGATCCGGGCGCCGGCGGCGTACATGGCCTCGACCTGCTCGACGAAGCGGACCGGGGAGCCGATCTGGGCGGCCAGTCCGGCGCGCACGGCCTCGGCGTCGCCCGGGTACGGCTCGGCACTCCGGTTCGACCACACCGGCACCTCCGGCGCGCCGATCGCCCGGGTCGCGAGCACGTCGGCGAAGGCCGCGGCCCCGCCCGCCACCACCGGGCTGTGGAACGCGGCCGCGACCGGGATGCCGCGGGCCCGCAGCCCGGCATCCGTGAGCGCGGCCGAGGCCCGCTCGACGGCCTCGGTCGGGCCGGAGATGACGACCTGCTTGGGCGCGTTGTGGTTGGCCAGCACCACCTCGTCGGCGAGCCCGGCCGCGGCGAGCACCGCGCGGACCTCGTCGGCGGTGCCCCGGATGGCGGCCATGGCGCCCGGGTCGTCGCCCACGGCGGCGAGGATGGCGGCGGCCCGCTCGCGGCTCAGGTCGAGCAGCGTGGCAGGGTCGAAGGCGCCCGCGGTGCACAACGCCACGAGCTCGCCGTAGCTGTGGCCGCCGGCCAGGTCCGGGCGTACGCCCAGGCGGCGCAGCACGTGGTCGACGGCGAGCCCGCCGATGCCGAGGACGGGCTGGGCGACCCGGGTGTCGCGTACCCGTTCCTGCTGGGCCTTCTCGGTCTCCTCGTCGAACGCGGTCGGCGGGAACAGCAGGTCCGCCCACTCCCGGCCGAGCTCCAGATACTCCCTCAGCTCGGGGAAGGCGACGAACAGGTCGGCGAGGGCGCCGGGCTTCTGGCTGCCCTGGCCGGGGAAGAGGAACGCGACCTTGCCGGTCTCGGTGGCGGCGGGCGGCTGGACCAGGCCCTTGCGCGGGTCGTGCTCGCCGTCGAGCGCGCGCCGCAGCAGATCGGCCAGGTTGTCCACGTCGGACGCGACCACCGCGATGCGCACCGGACCGGTACGCGGATCCGACTCACGTGCCGACGCGGCGGCCAGCTCGCGCAGGGGCGCAGTGCCGGGCAGCTTGTCGAGCAGCTTGCTGACACCGCGCCGGGCGGCCTCCACGGTGGTGCCGCGGAACAGGAAGAGCTCGGCGGGCCACTCCTGGCGGGTGTGCCGCGGATCGGCGGTGGCCGCGTGCGCGCTGAGCACCACGTGGAAGTTGGTGCCGCCGAAGCCGAACGCGCTGACCCCGGCGATCCGCTCGGACGCGGGCGCGGTCCACGGGCGGGTCTCGGTGTAGAAGGCGAACGGGCTGGCCTCCGGGCTCCACGCCGGGTTCGGCCGGCTCAGCCCGATCGTCGGCGGCTTCACGCCGGTGTGCAGGGCGAGCGCCGCCTTGATGACGCCGGCCATGCCCGCGGCGCACTTCGTGTGGCCGATCTGCGACTTGACCGAGCCGAGCACCGTGCCGCCCGGGCGCGCCCCGGACTCGGTGAACAGCCGGGTCAGCGTCTCCAGCTCGGTACGGTCACCCACCACCGTCCCGGTCCCGTGCGCCTCGACCAGCCCCACCTCGCTCGGCGAGATGCCCGCCCCGCCGTACGCCCGGTCCAGGGCCCGCCGCTGCCCCTCGGCGCGCGGCGCGGTCAGCCCGAGGGCCCGCCCGTCGCTGGCGCCGCCGAGGCCCTTGATCACGGCGTACACGCGGTCGCCGTCGCGCTCGGCGTCGGCGAGCCGCTTGAGGACGACCGCCGCGACGCCCTCGCCGAGCGCGATGCCGTCGCCGGTGCTGTCGAACGTGCGGCACCGGCCGGTCGGCGAGAGTGCGTGCGCCGAGGTGAACATCAGGTAGTCGTTGATGCCGTTGTGCAGGTCGGCGCCGCCGCAGATCATCAGGTCGCTGTCGCCGGCGATCAGCTCCTTGCACGCCGAGTCCATCGCGGCCAGCGAGGAGGCACACGCGGCGTCCACGGTGTAGTTCGGGCCGCCGAGGTCGAGCCGGTTGGCGACCCGGCCGGCGATGACGTTCGCCAGCACGCCCGGGAACGTGTCCTCGGTGACCGTCGGCAGCATGCCCTCGAGCTGCTCGGGCACGTCGCCCAGATAGCCGGGCAGCAGCGTTCGCAGCGTCTGCGTCTGGCTCATGTCGCTGCCGGCTTCGGCGCCGAACACCACACCGGTGCGGCCGTGGTCGTGACCCGAGTCGTACGCGTACCCCGCGTCGACCAGGGCCCGGTGCGAGATCTCCAGCGCGAGCAGCTGCGTCGGGTCGATGCTGGCCAGGGCCGCCGGCGGGATGCCGTACTTGATGGCGTCGAACGGCACCGGGTCGATGAATCCGCCCCACTTCGAGACGGTGATCCGGCCGGTCTGCCCGGGGCCGACCTCGGGCGCGTAGTACGTGTCGACGTCCCACCGGTCGGCGGGCACCTCGCCCACCCGGTTGGCGCCGCTGATCACGGTCTCCCAGAAGCTGGCCAGGTCGGGCGAGCCGGGGAAGACGCAGGCCATGCCAACGATCGCGATGTCCAGCGGGTCGGCGACCTCGGCCTCGAGCACCGGGTCGAGCCCCAGGTCGGCGCGCAGGGCGGTGACCCGGTCGGCATGCGTGGCGGCGGCCGCGGCGGTCACCTGCTCGTGCAGGCCGGCGATCGTGGTGGCGGCGTCGCGCAGCACCGCGACCTGGCCGGCCATGAACAGCCCCTCGGCCGCCTGGGTCGCTTCGTCGACACCGACCAGCTGGTCGCCGTCGCGGGTCACGCCCTTGCTGGCGATCCGCAGCCGGCCGACGTTGAGCATCTCGAGCTGCTCCCAGACGACCCGGTTCTCCACGCCGGCCGCCTCGAGCTGGTCGCGCAGGCCGTGGAAGTCGTCGACGAACGCCGACTGCAGGCACCGGGTCGCGTGGCCGGGGGCGGTCTCCAGCAGTGCCGTACCCGTCGCCTCGATCGCCTGCTGCTGGAACAGCGGCTGGATCGCGCCGTGCGTGACGGCTTCCTCGGTGAACAGGTACGCCGTACCCATCAGCACGCCGACCTGGGCACCGCGGCGGGTGAGCGGACCCGCCATCGCGGCCACCATCGCCGCGGAGCGCTCGTCGTGGATGCCGCCGGCGAAGAAGACTTGCAGCTCGGCGGCCGTGCCCTCGGGCCGCTCGGCGAGGAATTCCTCCAGGACGCCGACCTGCGCCTCCCACAGCGGGAAGCTGGCGCGCGGGCCGACGTGCCCACCGCACTCGGCGCCCTCGAAGATGAACTTGCGCGAGCCCGCCTGCAGGAACTGCCGGAGCAGCCCGGGCGACGGCACATGCAGGAACGAGCTGATGCCGTCGGCCTCCAGCCCCTTCGCCTGGGCGGGACGGCCGCCGGCGATGATCGCCACGGCCGGGCGGATCTCGCGGATGACCTCGATCTGCGCGGCCCGCAGCTGCTCGGGCGCGAAGCCCAGCACGCCGACGCCCCACGGCCGGTCGCCGAGCGCGGCGGCGGCCTCGGTGAGCATCCGCCGGCTCTGCTCGGCGTTCGCCAGGGCCAGGGCGATGAACGGCAGGCCGCCGCCGTCCGCGACGGACTTGGCGAAGCCGGCGACGTCACTCACCCGGGTCATCGGGCCCTGCGCGACGGGCAGGTCGACGCCGAGCGTGCGGGCCAGCGGCGCGCCCGGGCTCAGCGCCTCGCCGGCTTCCGCGTGGGCGAGTGCGTCGAGGATGGCCTCGCGCACCGCTCGTACGGCGGTGGCGGTGTCCGCGTACCGCTTGGCGAAGTCGGCGGCGAGCCACCCGTCCTGGCCGATCGGGAGCAGGGCGCCGGCGACGTCGAGTCCGCGTACGCCGTCCCGCAGCACCGCCTCCGTGCCGTCCATACGACGGATCACCGATCGCGCGTGATCGGACACAGTGGACTCTTCGAGCAAAAGGATCTGACTGTCGAGCAGAACGCCCGCCGCCCCGCCGACGACGCACGCCGCCGCCGTGTGCGGCCCGACACCCCCGGCCGCCCAGACCGGCAGCTCCAACCGGGCCTCGTCGCCGGTCAGCTGCTGCAGCAGCACGAAGGAGCTGAGCTCACCGACCCGGCCGCCGGACTCCATACCGCGGGCGACCAGCCCGTTCGCGCCCGCGGCGGCGGCTGTACGAGCCTCGGCGAGGCTGGTCACCTCGACCACGACGCGGTAGCGCTCGGCCAGCTCGGCGACGTCCCATCCGGCGTCCGCGGTGATGATCACGAGCTCGACCGCGCTGCCGGCGACCCGCTCCAGGTCGGCGGGGGTGGCGGCGCAGGCGGACGTGACCCGTACGCCGAGTCCCTCACCCGTCCGGCGCGCCGCCTGGGCCAGCACGCGCAGGCTCCACGCGTCGCCGGAGCCGAGGTCGAGGACGCCCACGCCGCCGGCCCGGGCGGCCGCGGCGACCTGGTGCGGACTGGCTTCCAGCCCGGCGCCGCCGCTGACGGCCAGCACCAAGGAGCTCGTCTGTCGCGCTGTCTTCATCGGACTCCCGCTTCGTGATTCGGACACGGTGGAACAGGGGCGCACGGGGGATGAGGGGAACGAGAGATCTCAATACATGAATGTCGTTCGCAGCGGACATTATCGATCGGTGATTACAAAACAGTTACACCTTGTCGATGGAAAAAGTGCAGATTTTTTCGTACCGGGTGCATGTTCCCGGAGGTATATCAGCCCAGCTCAGTAGGACTTCTGGGGATGATCGGAGCGCTCGGCGGGCTGGTCCGGACGGCGCTTCCCGCAGCCTTCCTACGGTTACGTAGGTTACGGTGACGTAGCCGTAGGTTCCGCGCGGCGGCCGGCACGTCGGGCCGTGGTACGACCGGTGCTGGCAGGATGGCCGGGTGACCGAGCAGAGCGAGAGCAGGAACCAGCCTCGAGGCCGCCGCGCCCGCACCACCGCGGCGGCGAGCCGGGCCGCGGCCGCCCCCGCCTCGTCCCGCGTCCGCATGTCCGCCGCGCAACGGCGCGAGCAACTCATCGCCATCGGCCGCGAGCTCTTCGCCGAACGCGGCTTCGACGCCACGTCCGTGGAGGAGGTCGCGTCCCGCGCCAAGGTTTCCAAGCCCGTCGTCTACGAGCATTTCGGCGGCAAGGAAGGCCTCTACGCGGTCGTGGTCGACCGGGAGGTGCGGGCCATGCTCGACCGCATCGCGGCGGCGCTCACCGCCGGCCACCCGCGCGAGCTCCTGGAGCAGGCGGCGCTCGCCCTGCTGGACTACATCGAGGACGAGCCGCACGGCTTCCGGGTGCTGGTCCGGGAGGCGCCGGTGCTGCAGCCCGCGGGCAACTTCTCCAGCGTCATGAACGACGTGGCCCACCAGGTCGAGCACATCCTCGGCGCCGAGTTCAAGTCGCGCGGCCTGGACCCCAAGTTCGCCGAGCTCTACTCGCAGGCGCTGGTGGGCATGGTGGCGCTGGTCGGTCAGTGGTGGCCCGAGGCCCGCAAGCCGAAGAAGGAGATGGTGGCCGCCCACCTGGTGAACCTGGCCTGGAACGGCCTCTCCCACCTCGAGGCCAAGCCGTCGCTGCTGACCCGCCGGATGCGCTGAGCCGGGCTCACACCGGGTTGTGGGCCTCGGCGGTCTCCGCGCGGCTCGCCTCCGCGCTGCCGACCTTGCCGTACAGCCCCGCGGTCAGCACCACCAGGCCGATCAGGGTCAGCACGATGACGTTGACCATCGAGGCGTCGAGGATGTTCGCGTCCGTCTGCAGGAACGCGAGCAGCACCATGGCCACCCCGAGCAGCACCCAGCCGAGCGCCACGTTGAGGTGGTGGTGCACGTTGCCGCCGAGCAGGACGGCGGCCAGGATCCCCAGCCCGATCAGGGTGGCCAGCCAGGCGCCGGCCGGGTTGGCGCGCAGCCCGAGCACCCAGTCGTGGCCCCGGTGGAAGAACGGGTCGCCCCACGTGGCGGCGATGCCGAGGACGCCGAAGAGGGCCAGGAAGGCACCGGCGGCACCGGCGAGCGCCCGGTACGCCGGACGGAGGTGGTGGTTGAGGGGGTAGTGAGCCATCAGGCGTTCTGCGCCTCGCGCACCTGCCGCGGCGCGCCGGCCTGCGACGGCGGCGCGATCTTGCTGTACTGGCTCGCCATGATGAGCACCAGGCCGACCAGGTACGTCACCACGACGGTGGCGATGCTGAAGTCGAGGAAGTTGGCGTCCGTGCGGATGGTCGCGAGCTCGTAGCTGCCGACGACCAGCAGGCCCCAGCCGAAGTACTTGTCGACCATGACGTCGGAGTTGCGCCCGATGACGGTGGCGACCAGCACGAGCGCGCCGATCAGCAGCGAGACGATCGACCAGAACAGATTGGCGTGCTGGCCGAGCACCCGGTCGCCACCCTTGCCGAACAGGCCGTCACCCGCGGTGACGATGATCCCCACGATGCCGAAGAGGATCAGGTAGACGCCGGTCAGCGCGCCCAGGGCGCGGTAGAGCGGCCGCAGCGGGTGATTGACCGGAGTGTGCGCCATGGTGTCCGTCTCCAACGTCGGTATGTGTTCATGGAGATTCTCGCGCATCGCGGTAACGCCCGCAGGAGCACCCCCGGATCAGGCGTCGCCCACCCGCTCGGCCAGCTCCAGCCAGGCCTCCTCGACCTGCGCACGCTCGGCCTGGACGGCCTTCAGCTGGGCGTCCAACTCCATGATCTTGTCGTAGTCGCTGCCGTGCTCGGCGAGACCCTCGTTGATCTTGGCGATCCGGTCCTCGAGCTTGCCGAGCTGCCGCTCCAGCCGGCCGAGATCCTTCTTGGCCGTCCGCACCTCGGCGGCCGACATGCCCGCCGGCTCCTCCGGCGCGGCGACGTCGCTCCGGGCCCCGCCGTTCGCCGCCGAGGAGGCGGGGACGGCGGCGGAACCCGCCAGGCGCGCGAGGTATTCGTCGACACCGCCCGGAAGGTGCACCAGCCGGCCGTCGCCGAACATCCCGTATGCCGTGTCGGTCACGCGCTCGACCAGGTAGCGGTCGTGGCTGGCCACCACCATCGTCCCGGGCCAGGAGTCGAGCAGGTCCTCCAGCGAGGCCAGGGTGTCGGTGTCGAGATCGTTGGTCGGCTCGTCGAGCAGCAGCACGTTGGGCTCCGCGGCCAGCAGGCGCAGCAGCTGCAACCGGCGCCGCTCGCCGCCGGAGAGGTCGCTGACCGGGGTCCAGATGCGCTTGTCGGTGAAGCCGAAGACCTCGGCGAGCTGCCCGGCCGACAGCTCCCGGTCGCCCAGCTTGACCCGCTTGGCCACCTCCTCGACCGCCTCGAGCAGGCGCAGGTGCCCCGGCAGCTCCTTGAGCTCCTGGGAGAGGAACGCCGGCCGTACGGTCGAGCCGGTGACCAGGCGCCCGCCGTCCGGCTTCGTGACGCCCGCGAGCAGGCGCAGCAGCGTGGTCTTGCCGGCGCCGTTGGCTCCCAGGATCGCGATCCGGTCGCCGGGCCCCACCTGCCACGTCAGGTCCGAGAAGATCGTCTTCGGGCCGGCCTGCAGGCGCACGTCCTCCAGGTCGTACACCTGCTTGCCCAGCCGGGTGGTGGCCAGCCGCTGAAGACTGACCTTGTCGCGCACCGGCGGGACGTCCGCGATCAGCGCGTTGGCCGCGTCGATGCGGAACTGCGGCTTCGACGTACGGGCCGGCGGGCCGCGCCGCAGCCACGCGATCTCCTTGCGGAGCAGGTTCTGCCGGCGCGCCTCGACGGCGGCGGCCACCCGCTGGCGTTCCGCGCGGGCCAGGGTCCAGGCCGCGTATCCGCCCTCGTACGTGTGCACCTGCTCGTCCACGACCTCCCACGTCGCGGTGCACACGGCGTCGAGGAACCAGCGGTCGTGGGTGACGACCACCAGCGCGCCCCGGCGGCCGAGCAGGTAACGCGCGAGCCAGTCGACGCCCGCGACGTCGAGGTGGTTCGTCGGTTCGTCGAGGATCAGCAGGTCGGACTCGCGCACCAGCAGCGCGGCGAGGGCCACCCGGCGGCGCTCCCCACCGGACATGGGGCCGACCGGGGTGTCGAGCCCCAGATATCCCATGCCGAGGCCGTCGAGGATCGCGCGGACCCCGGCGTCGCCGGCCCACTCGTGCTCGGCGCCCATGTCCTCGGCGAGCCAGGCGGTGCCCAGCACGACGTCGCGCACGGTGGCGTCGGCGGCCAGGGAGAGGGTCTGCGGAAGGGCGGCGACGCGCACGTCGCGCCGGTGGGTGACCCGGCCGGAGTCGGGCTCCTCCACCTTGGCGAGCATCCGCAGCAGGGTGGACTTCCCGGCGCCGTTGAGACCGACGATGCCGACCCGGGCGTCGTCGTCCAGCCCGAGAGAGACGTCGGTGAGCAGCTGACCGGCGGCGCCGTAACCCTTGTTGACCCGGTCCAGATTGACGATGTTGGTCACGATGCCGTCAAGCCTACCTTGTCTCGCGACAAGTCCCGGATGAAGGGTTGCTCACACCGCCCGCGCCCCCGGCATCGGTCCGCGGGCCGCCACCGCCGTACGGCACACGCCCGCCCCCGACAGCCGCGACGCCACATCCTCGGCATGCTGGCCGTCGGTGGCGAGGAACACGCACGTCGGACCGGAACCGGAGACGATCCCCGCCACCGCGCCCGCGTCGTACCCCGCCTTGAGCACGTCCGCCAGCGCCGGTCGCAGCGACAGGGCCGCCGGCTGCAGATCGTTGGCGAGGGCCGCCCCCAGCACCTCCGGCTTGCGCTGGCGCAGCGCGGCCATCAGCTCGTCGGGGCTCTCCAGCGGGGTGGGCGGCCACGGGCTGTCGCGCAGCCGGTCGAGCTCGCGGTAGACCGCCGGGGTCGACAGGCCGCCGTCGGCGATCGCCACCACCCAGTGCCAGGTGGTCGGCCGGGCCAGGATCGGGCTGACCGCCTCGCCGTGGCCGGTGCCCAGCGCGGTGCCGCCGTGCAGCAGGAACGGCACGTCCGAGCCGAGCTCCGCGCCGATCTCGGCCAGCTCGTCCTTGCTGAACCCGGTGCCCCAGAGCAGGTCGCAGGCGAGCAGGGTGGCCGCCGCGTCGGCGCTGCCCCCGGCGAGGCCGCCGGCCAGCGGGATGGTCTTGCGCAGGTGCAGGCGGGCGTGGGCGGGCACCCGGGCCTTGTGGGCCAGCGCGCGGGCCGCCCGGATGATCAGGTTGCTCTCGTCCAGCTCCAGCTCGCCGGCGCCCTCGCCCTCCATGGTCAGCGCGAGGGTGTCGCCACGGCGCGCGGTCAGCTCGTCGAACAGGCTGATCGCGTGGTAGACGGTGCTCAGCTCATGGAAGCCGTCGGCACGCAGCGGCCCCACGCCCAGGTGCAGATTGATCTTGGCGGGCACCCGCACCCGGACCGGCCCGGCGAACCTGCGCGGCTTGTCGTCGTCCGGTCCCCACGCCTCCGTCACGGAGCGATGCCCCGGGTCGCCCACTGCGACGTCCGCGGCCGCACGAGACATCGCGAACACGACGCCGTCATGAGTCCACCTCCTCGTGCCGCCTGCTGGACGCGCTGAGCTTACCGCCGTACCCGAGGGAGATCGCGGCAGCCGCGACCGCGGCGAACTCGGCGACCGTGAGCGCCTCACCCCGGGCCTGGGGGTTGATCCCGGCCGCCACCAGGACCTGTTCGGCGCGATCGGCGCCACCGGCCCACCCGGCCAGCGCCGCCCGCAACGTCTTGCGCCGCTGCGCGAACGCCGCGTCGACCACCTCGAAGACCGCAGCGCGAGGCACGTCGAAACCCCGCTCGCGGCGGGAGAAGGCCACGAGACCGGAATCGACGTTGGGCACGGGCCAGAAGACCGCCGGGGGTACGCGACCAGCAGCGCGCGCGTCCGCATACCAGGCGAGCTTGACCGACGGCACGCCGTACACCTTCGAGCCGGGGCCGGCGATCAGGCGGTCCGCCACCTCCTTCTGGACCATGACGAGCCCGCCCCGCAGCGTCGGCAGGACGGCGAGCAGGTGCAGCACGACGGGGACCGCGACGTTGTACGGCAGGTTGGCGACGAGCATGGTCGGCGCCGGCGAGAACGCGTCCGCGGTCACCTTGAGCGCGTCGGCGGGGTGCACCGTCAGGTCCGCGGCACCGGCCCGCTCGGCGACGGTCGACGGCAGGGCGGCGGCGAGCACCGGGTCGATCTCCACCGCGTGCACGTGGGCCGCCGCGCCGAGCAGGCCAAGGGTCAGCGACCCGAGCCCGGGGCCGACTTCGAGGACGACGTCGTCGCCGGCGAGCCCGGCCGCGGCGACGATGCGGCGCACGGTGTTGGGATCGTGCACGAAGTTCTGGCCGAGCTTCTTCGTCGGCGCGACCCCGAGCCGCGCGGCGAGCTCCCGGATCTCCGCCGGGCCGAGCAGTGCATCAGCCATGGGGTCACAGCCTACGGCGCGGCAAGGCGCCGTTCGCGTGACCCTGCGTCACGGGGCAGCGGCGACGTGCGCGGAGGGGGTACAACGAGGGGCATGACGGAGCTGCTCGAGCTACGCGGCGTGGTCGAAGCGACACCGGACGAGGTCGCGGCGGTGCTGCTCGACGCCCGGCCGGGCGGGCGGTCGCCGATCGCGGCCACCGGCTCCGCCAGGCCGGCCAAGGGCGACGAGTTCACCGTCACCACGGACGGCAGCATGATCACCGTGACCATCGACCGGGCCGCGCGCTCGGTCGTCCAGCAGGGCGAGTGGTGGTATCGCGGGGTCACCAGCGTCGAGCCGGACGAGCGCGGATCGCTCGTCGTGCACCGCATCTTCAACGTGGCCCCCGGGCACCGCTGGGCGGTTCGCTTCGTCTCCCGCGGGCCGCTGCACGCCGCGCCCACGGCCTTCGCCAAGCTTCTCGGCGGTCTCGGCGAACGCCTCGACTGCGCCGCCTACCCCCTGCCCGCCTGACCTGCCGCCGTCAGCGCCACGAACCGAAGACCCGCTCGCCGTTCGCGGAGATCGCCGCGCACAGCGCGTCCAGGTCCCGGCCGGTCACCTCGGCCAGCGCCCGCACCGTCAGCGGAATCAGGTACGACGCGTTGGGACGCCCCCGGTACGGCACCGGGGTGAGGTACGGCGCATCGGTCTCGACCAGCATCTGCTCGGGCGGCGTCACAACAGCGGCCGCGCGCAGATCGCCGGCGTTCGCGAACGTCACCGTGCCCGCGAAGCTGAGCAGGTAGCCCCGGCGTACGCACTCGGCGGCGAAGTCCGCGTCGCCCGAGAAGCAGTGCAGGACCACGGTGTCCGGCGCGCCCTCCTCGTCGAGGATCCGCAGCACGTCCTGGTGGGCGTCGCGGTCGTGGATCACCAGCGCCTTGGCGTACCGCTTGGCGATCGCGATGTGGGCGCGGAAGCTGCGCTCCTGGGCGGGGCGGCCGGCTTCGCCCGTACGGAAGGTGTCCAGGCCCGTCTCACCCAGCCCGCGCACCCGCGACTCGGCCGCCAGCGTCTCGATCTCGCGCAGCGCCTCGTCGAGATCGTCCAGGGTCGGCGCCTCGTTGGGGTGCAGCGCCACGGTCGCGAGCACCGAAGGGTGGCGTGCGGCCAGCTCGGCGCCCCAGCGCGACGAAGCCACGTCGACGCCGACCTGGACCAGGCGGTCCACTCCGGACTTCGCCGCCGCGGTGATCAGAGCCTCGACCGGGTCGGCCGCCCTGCCGCCGGGCATCCCCGCCTCGTGCACGGTGATGTCCAGGTGCGTGTGGCTGTCGAAGACCGGTACGGCCAGGGGCTCGGGCGGCGGCGGGAACTCCCCGGCGCGGCGCGCGGAGCGCTTCTTGCGGGACTCGGACGGTTGCGTGTTCATCGCGGTCCAGCATCACACAGGTCCGGGTAACCCCGCGTTCACCCAGTAGCAACGACCTTCCTCTATGTTGCGACGGGTGACCCTGACCGGTGAGGACTCCGCCGTCGGCACCGACCCCCTCGAGCCGCCGCTGATGGCGCCGCTGCGCCGCGACCTCACCTGGGCGCAGGTGCAGGCCATGAGCCAGTCGGTGGGACACCGGCAGGACCCGGTGCTGCAACGGATCCGGGCCACCGCCGCGGTCCGCCGCGGCACCCGCATGATCAAGGTGCTCTCGGCCGCGCAGCTGGCCGGCCATCTGGCCGGCTGGCTGCCGTACGGCTTCTGCTACCGCGCCTGCGACATCGCCCACCTGCGCACCCCGGCCGAGCTCTCGCTGCTGCGCACCGACGGCGCGGGCGACGACGCGGTGGCGTACGCGCTGCGCTGGCGCGCCACCGACCCGATCGACTTCGAGATCCCGATGGGCGCGGTGCAGTCCGGGCTGCCCGCCCTGCCGGCGCACTCCCGGGTCGGCGCGATGGTGCTCGGCACCGGCTTCACGCCCAGCACCGACGACCTCATCCCCGAGTTCGTCACCGCGGGCTTCGCCGACCTGCCGATGCCGGCCAACGCCCAGCTGCTGGCCTACCCGGGCACCGGCGACGAGGTCGTGCTCTACACCTACCAGCCGGAGCAGCACGGCTGGCTGCGGCTGGCCGGTCCGCGCTGGCGGCACCTGCTCGAGGGGGTGCCCGGCGTCAGCCCGGACCGCGAGTACGTGCCCTGCACCGACGCCGGCTCGGCCACCCTGGTCGGCCGGATCAACGACAACGAGTACCAGGCCGTCGCCGACCCGCCGGACGACTTCCGGGTCCGCGCCCTGACCCGCGCGGCCCGCTATTCCGTGCAGACGCTGGCCCGCCGCGCCGAGCAGGCGCTGTGGCGCAACGTCCCGGCCTGGGTGCTGCAGCGCGACGAGAGCTGGGCGCGCCTCCGCCTGGTGCGCCCGGACGCCGACTCGGTGGCGGCCGTCGGCGCGCGCTGCTACGAGCGAGGGGTGTACGAGGTGTGGGCGCCCGTACGCGAGCTGACCGACCACCACATCGCCGAGCTGCCGTACCAGCTCTGACCCGACGACGCGGGGCCCGGCGATGCGCCGGGCCCCGCGTTTCCGCTCAGCCGTGGTCTAGCTGCGGGTGATCTCCGCCTTGACGGCGGACGGCTTGCTCTCGTTGTCGGCCCAGTCCCACGCCTTCGCCTCGACGCGCAGGGTGCCCTTCTTCAGGTTGCTCAGCTTCAGCGACCACTTGCCCTCGGACGCCTTCACCACCACCGGGACGCAGTCGCCCAGCTCCTGGATGGAGTGCAGGCGCTTCCACTTGTGCTGCGGGGTGTAGCAGTACACGCTGGTGCCGCTGAAGCGGGCCGCCAAGACGTAGACGTACGGCACGCCGGCGCCCTTGTCCTCGACGGTGCCGCGGGCGTACTTCCAGGAGCTGAGCCGGTCGGCGCTCTCCGGCTTCTTCACCTTGACGACCGGCTTCCAGGTGTCCTTCTTGACGGTCACCTTGCCGACGGCGAGCGCCGACGACGGGCCGTTGTCGTTGGTGAAGGTGGCCCGCAGGGTGACCTGACCGTGGACGAGTCCGCCGTTGTCACGGTGGTAGTAGATGCCGGTGACCGACTGGTTCCGGCCGCTGAGCTCGGTCGCGGAGCCGTCACCCCAGTCGAGCCGGATGCCGGTGGTGCCGGCCGGGACGGCGCCGATGGTGACCTTGAGCTCCTGGCCGGGCCAGAGCTCGCGCTTGTCCAGCGTGAACGTGCCCGGTGTGGTCACCTTCACCGTGTCGGCCGACGCCGTCGCCGTGCTGCTGTTGCCGGCGGCGTCCGTGAGGGTGAGCGTGACCGTGTAGGTGCCGTTCTTCGTGTACTGCTTCTCGACCGGCGCCTGACCCGCGACGATCGTGCTGGACGTGCCGTCGCCCCAGTCCACCACGCGGCTGATCGCTTCCGCGGGGCTGCCGTCGTCGTGGATCGGGCCCTGGATCAGGGCGACCCGCTGGCCCACCCACAGCGAGGTCGTGCTCAGCGCGAACACGCCCGTGGGAGCGGTGGTGTCCGAGGCCGGGTCGGTCGGGCCGGACGGATCCGGCGTCGGGTCCGACGGATCCGAGCCGGGGTCCGACGGCCCCGGCCCCGGGTCCGACGGGTCCGGGGCGGGGTCCGACGGGCCGGGCGTCGGGCTCGTGGCCGGGTCGGACGGGTCCGGCGCCGGGTCGGAGGGGTCCGGCCACGACGGGCCCGGGTTCCCCGGGTCGTCGGACGGCCACACCGACGTGGACGGAGACGGCGGCGGAGGCGCAGACACCGGCGGCGGGGTCCGCGACGGGTTGGTGGTGAGCGCCGCGCCGGCCACGGACGATGTGCCGGAGGCGAAGGCGGGCGAGACGCCGACAGCGCCGGTCGCGAGCAGCGCACCGCCGGCGACAGCCGCGAGAAGCGGGCGTGAAAGACGAATGTTCAAGGGAGCTCCTTCGAGGGGTGACCTGGCGAAGGAGACATGACGACATGGCACGGCCGCGTTCGCAGCCGTACTGATGAGACGTAACCGTTCCCCCGTGGTCGCGCTGAACGTACCCGACGATCACAACGTTGATCAATCCGCTTCCGGGCCGGCATGACGAAGCCCACCGATGCCCGGGGCTTCGGTGGGCTTCTGGGGCCGTACGGTCAGGAGCCGAGCCGCTCCAGCTCCTCGTCCACGACGGACGGATCGAGCTTGCGGAAGACGGGCTTGGGCGCGGCCAGCGGCGTGCCCGCCACCAGCGGCACCGACTCCCACCGCGCGCCGCCGGAGTAGTCACCCGTGAGCACCGGGTACGACGGGCCACCGTCCAGGTCCTCGACCTCCACGATGGACGGCATGGGCGCGTGCACGCCCCTGCCGCCGAGAAGCTCGTGCACCTTCTGCGCGGAGTGCGGCAGGAACGGGGTCAGCAGCGTGTTCGCGTCGCTGACCACCTGGAGGGCGACGTGCAGGATCGTGCCCATCCGCGGCTTGGACGCCTCGTCCTTGAGCTTCCACGGCGCCTGGTCGGAGAGGTAGCGGTTCGCCTCGGCGACCACCCGCATGGCCTCACCGATCGCCGCCTTCTGGCGGTGCTTGCCGATGAGGTCGCCGACGGTGGTGAAGCCGGCACGGGCCACCTCGAGCAGCGCGCGGTCGTCGTCGGTCAGCTCCCCCGCCTCCGGGATCGCGCCGAAGTTCTTCGCCGCCATCGAGATGGACCGGTTGACCAGGTTGCCCCAGCCGGCGACGAGCTCGTCGTTGTTGCGGCGGACGAACTCGGCCCAGGTGAAGTCGGTGTCGTTGGACTCGGGGCCGGCCGCGGCGATGAAGTAGCGCAGGGCGTCGGCGTCGTAGCGCTCGAGGAAGTCGCGGACGTAGATGACGACCTTGCGCGACGACGAGAACTTGCGGCCCTCCATCGTCAGATACTCGCTGGAGACCACCTCGGTGGGCAGGTTGAGCGCGCCCAGCGAGCCGGGGTTGCCGCCCTTGTCGCCCTCGCCGGAGTAGCCGAGCAGCAGCGACGGCCAGATCACCGAGTGGAAGACGATGTTGTCCTTGCCCATGAAGTAGTAGCCGAGCGACTCCTCCTGCCACCACCGGCGCCAGGCGTCAGGGTCACCCGAGCGCCGCGCCCACTCGATGGACGCCGACAGGTAACCGATCACCGCGTCGAACCAGACGTAGATGCGCTTGTCGCTGCGGTCCCGCCAGCCGTCCAGCGGAATCGGTACGCCCCACTCCAGGTCCCGCGTGATGGCCCGGGGCTGCAGGTCGTCGAGCAGATTCCGGGAGAACTTGAGCACGTTGGGGCGCCAGCCCTCGCGGGTGTCGAGCCACTTGCCCAGCGCCTCGGCGAACGCCGGCAGGTCGAGGAAGAAGTGCTCGGTCTCGACGAACTCCGGGGTCTCCCCGTTGATCCGCGAGCGCGGGTTGACCAGCTGCTCGGGGTCGAGCTGGTTGCCGCAGTTGTCGCACTGGTCGCCGCGGGCGCTCTCGTATCCGCAGATCGGGCACGTGCCCTCGATGTAGCGGTCGGGCAGGGTGCGCCCGGTGGACGGCGAGATGGCGCCCAGCGTGGTCTTGGCGACGATGTAGCCGTTCTCGTGCAGGCCCGTGAACAACTCCTGCACGACGGCGTAGTGGTTTCGCGTGGTCGTACGGGTGAAGAGGTCGTACGACAGGCCGAGCCCGTGCAGGTCCTCGACGATCACCCGGTTGTAGCGGTCGGCGAGCTCGCGCGGGGTGACCCCGTCGGCGTCGGCCTGCACCTGGATCGGGGTGCCGTGCTCGTCGGTGCCCGAGACCATGAGCACGTCGTGGCCGGACATCCGCATGTACCGGCTGAACACGTCGGAGGGCACTCCGAAGCCGGAGACATGACCGATGTGGCGCGGGCCGTTGGCATAGGGCCAGGCGACCGCGGCGAGAACGTGGCTCATGGCCACCAAGCGTAGTGACTCCGGGGGTCGCGCCGCGAACGGATAGGCATCAGCCCTTTTTGCCCCGACACGCCCGTCATGTGACGGAATCGCGGCGGACCCCGTAGTCCAATGGGAACCATGACCGGAGACGCGCCGCAGCCTGGGGAAACGCCGCGCACCGAGAGCAGCCCGTGGAGTTGGTCCGATCCGGGCACCGGCGCCTGGTGGCGCGGGGAAGGCGAACCACCCTCCCCGGCACCCCGGCGCGCCGAACCGGCCACGCCCACGATCGCGCTGCCCGCCGTCACCCAGCACACCGGCGAGGCGGCCGAGGCCCACCAGGCCGGCGCCGGCGACGCGACCGCAGCCCTGAGCCCGTCGCCAGCCGCACCCGGCGTCCCATCACCAGCCGCGCCCGGCGGCACGTCGCCAGCCGCGCCCGGCGGCACGTCGCCAGCCGCACCCGGCGCTCTGTCGCCAGCCGCATCGGCGGCCCCACCGGCAGCCCCGTCGCCGGCTCCGGCTGCGGCTCCGTCACCGGTCCCGCCGCCGACCCCGTCACCGGTTCCATCGGCGGCCCCGTCCCCGGCTCCATCTGCGGCCCCATCACCAGTCCCGCCGCCAACCCCATCGGCGTCCCCGCACGCTTCGGACGCCACGGCGGCCTTGCAGGCCACGGAGGCCGAGGCGCCGAAGGCCGCCGACAAACCCGTCGAGAGCCGCCACGACGAGGTCGATGCCGAGCGCTTCAACACCGAGGGCACGATCACGGCCTACGCCCCGAACACGGAAGACCCGGACACGGAGGAGACGCCCGCGCCCGAGGAGTCCGCGCCGCCCCCGCGCACCGGCTCCGCCGACGAGATCCAGGCGGCGGCTGCGGCCGTACCCGATGTCATGGTCCTGCCCGAGCCCGAGAGCAACCGGCCGACGGTGGTCCTGGACCGCGGGGCCGTGCCGGGTCAAGGCACCGCGAGCCGGCCGCGGCTCGCTCCCTCCCGCGCGGATCACGCCCGCGTCGACCGGGCCATCCAGGATCGGGTACGCGCAGAGCGCACGTCCGCGCTCCTGGAGACCTCCCCGTTCTGGCTGGACGACGACCAGCGTCCCGCGGCCGAGGAGGTTCCGGACCGGCCCCAGCGCACCGTCCGCCCGCCGAGGCACCGGGGCCGTGAGCCGCGCCGCCCGGTCAGCGGCCTGCTGGCGCTGCTCGTCCTCGCCCTGGTGGCCACCTTCTTCTCCTGGGTGAGCGCCGAACCGTTCTGGCTGGCGGTCGGGCACGGCCGGCCCGGCACGGCCACCGTGGCCGGATGCACCGGCTCCGGGGTGGCCCAGCGCTGCACCGGCGAGTTCACCACGGCCGACGGCGCCTACACCGTGCGCCCGATCGCCCTGCTCGGGGTCGAGCCGTCCCAGCGCGCCGCCGGATCCACCATCCCGGCCCGGATGGTCAGTACGGACAGCCGCCAGGCGTACGTCGGCGCCACCGGCGTCCTGGTTCACCTGCGCTGGTCGCTGGGCTTCGTGCTGGTGCTGCTCTGCGGCCTCGGCATCGCCGGCCTCACCGGGGTACGGCGGCTGGAGACCGCCCGAGCCCGGCGTGCCGCACTGCTGATCAGCCTCGCCGCGCCGCTGACCCTGCTGGCCGGGTTCCTCGTCACCGCCTACTGAGCGTTGTGCACCAACGCGTAGACCTCACGTTTGCGCAGCCCGTACGCATCGGCGACGGCCTGGATGGCGTCCCGCCGTGACACGCCGCCGGCCTCCCGTTCGGCGACCGCCGCGCGCAGGTCCTCGTCGGCCGGGCGTTCGGCCGGGCCGGCGGGGGCGCCGGCCACCACCACGGTGATCTCCCCGCGCGGCTCGGCCTCGGCGGCCCAGGTGGCCAGCTCACCGAGCGGACCGCGGCGGATCTCCTCGTACGTCTTAGTCAGCTCCCGGCAGACCGCGCCGGCCCGCTCGGCGCCGAAGACGCCGGCCAGGTCCTCGAGCATCCCGGTGATCCGGTGCGGCGCCTCGAAGAAAACCAGCGTGCGGGGCTCGGCGGCGAGCTCGCGCAGCCGCGACCGCCGGCCCGAGCCGGAGCGGGGCAGGAACCCCTCGAAGCAGAACCGGTCGCTGGGCAGCCCGGACAGCGCCAGCGCGGTCGTGACGGCGCTCGGGCCGGGCGCGGCGGTCACCGGGAAACCGGCGTCCAGGGCGGCCCGGACCAGGCGGTATCCCGGGTCGGAGACGCTGGGCATGCCGCCGTCGGTCACCACCGCGACGACCGCGCCGCCGCGCAGGGCCTCGACCAGATCCGGCGTACGCCGTTCCTCGTTGCCCTCGAAATACGACACGATCCGCCCGCCGACCGTGACGCCGAGGTCCCGGGCCAGCCGGGTGAGCCGGCGGGTGTCCTCGGCGGCGACCACGTCCGCGCTGGACAGCACGTCTCGCAGCCGCGCGGAGGCGTCACCGATGTTGCCGAGCGGCGCACCGACCAGCACGACCCGACCGGAACCGTTCTCGTCCACGACCCGAGTCCATCACACTTGCGGCCCGCCGCTGCCTCCAGGCACCGGGGTACTGGACGGGCGGCCTACGATCGCGGGGTGACTTCGGCGACAGCGGAGACAGACACCCCGAGCCCCCCGCCCGCGGACGACGTCCCGGCGGAGGGCGCCACCACGGGCGCCGGCGGCGTGCCCGACGCCGTCCGGCGGCGGCTGGCCACGCTCGACAACTGGCTCAACCCGTACTCGTGGCTGGTCACGGCGCTGGTCGTGGGCATCGCGGCGGTCCTGCGGCTGGTCGGTCTCGATCGCCCGAAGGGGTACATCTTCGACGAGGTCTACTACCCGACCGACGCCTGGGACATGCTCCAGCACGGCGTGGAGTGGGACGAGAAGACCAACGGTCCCGCGTACGTGGTGCACCCGCCGCTGGGCAAATGGCTGATCGCGCTCGGCGAGAAGGCGTTCGGCAACACCGAGCTGGGCTGGCGTTTCCCGGCCGCGATCGCCGGCACGCTGATGATCCTCGTGCTGATCCGGGTCGCGTACAGGCTGTTCCACTCGATCGTGCTGGCCGGCACCGCGGGCCTGCTGATGAGCCTCGACGGTTTCCAGCTCGTCCTGTCCCGCACCTCGCTGCTGGACATCTTCCTCGGCCTGTTCATCCTCATCACGTTCGCGACGATGGTGCTGGACCGCGACCATTACCGCCGCCGCTGGCTGCGCGCCCTGGAGTCCGGCTACGACCCCGCCGCCCGGCACGGCAGGCCGCGCATCATCCCCTGGTGGCTCCTCGTCGGCGGTGTCACGTTCGGCCTGGCCTGCGGCGTCAAGTGGAGCGCGCTGTTCTTCGCGCCGTTCTTCGCGCTGCTGGTGGTCGTCTGGCGGGTGCAGGCCCGGCGCTCCGCCGGCGTCCGCAGCCCGATCATCTCCGGCTTCCCGGGCGACCTCGGCTACCTGGTCCTCAGCTTCATCCTCACGGTGATCTTCTACCTGGCCACCTGGACGGGCTGGTTCGTCACCAACACCGGCTACTTCCGGCACTACCGCCAGGCCAACGGGCTCAGCGAACCCCCGATCCTCGGCGCGCTGCTCAACCTCATGCACTACCACTACGAGGCGTACACGTTCCACAGCGGCCTGACCGACCGCCACGTCTACCAGTCCTGGCCCTGGCAGTGGCTGCTCCTGGGCCGACCGGTCGCCTTCTACTGGAACGGCAACGGCAACTGCGGGGCGCCCAGCTGCGCCGCGGAGATCCTGCTCCTCGGCACGCCGATCCTCTGGTGGTCGTTCCTGCCGGCGCTGGGCGCGCTGGTCTGGTTCGGCATCGCCCGCCGGGACTGGCGGGCCTTCGCCATCGGCACGGGCGTGGTCGCCGGCCTGCTGCCGTGGTTCTACTTCGCGCTGGCGGACGGCCGCACGATGTTCTCGTTCTACGTGCTGCCGGCGCTGCCGTTTCTGATCCTGGCGGTCGTCTACACCCTCGGCGCCATCATGACTCCGCCGTCCGGATTGGCCACCGGCGCCGGACGCACCGACAGACAGCTGATCGGCACCATCGTGGCCGGCGTATACGTCCTCCTGGTGGCGCTCTGCTTCGCCTACTTCCACCCCATCTTCGTCGGCCAACTGATCCCGTACGACGACTGGTCGGCGCGCATGTGGCTCGGCGGACGCTGGATCTAGGGGTTCGGCCGCAGAGGTGCGGACATGGCAACGCCCCGATCGCCTGCCACGGGGGAAGCGGGCGATAGGGGCGTGCAAGAGGAAGCTTAACGAGGGTCGCTGACCGGCACAACGGGTGGAGTCCGCCGGTTGTGCGAAAACTTGGCGAACAAACGCCGCGCGACCTCCTGTTCCACCGACGGCTGGCACCCGCCTTCGCCCGCTGCCTGGCCCGCCCGCCGCCGGTCGCGCCCGGCTTGCTCTCCGCGCGGCCCATTTGCCAGTTGCTGAGCCCAGCTTGCTGGTTACTGAGCCAGGTTTTCGCACCCTGTCCGCCGGCCGGACAATTTCCACCGCGCCGTCCAGTGGCAGACCTTCCTCACCCCACCGCCCAGCCGCAGACCTTCCCTCACCCCACCGCCCAGCCGCAGACCTTCCCTCACCCCACCGCCCAGCCGCAGACCTTCCCTCACCCCACCGCCCAGCCGCAGACCTACCTCACCCCACCGCCCAGCCGCAGACCTACCTCACCCCACCGCCCAGCCGCAGACCTACCTCACCCCACCGCCCGGCCACAGACCTACCTCACCCCACCGCGCAGCCGCAGACCTACCTCACCCCACCGCCCGGCCACAGACCTACCTCACCCCACCGCGCAGCCACAGACTTACCTGACGCCACCGTCCAGCCGCAGACCTTCCCTCACCCCACGGATCGGCGCGAGACGTCCCCTGAGCCACCGTCCGGCGGCAAACCTTCCCGCCCCTCTCACTTCCGCGTTGCGACAAAAAGGGCATAAGGCTATATTGGTTTTTAAGCCACTTATCCATTGGCGAATGACACTCGGATAACGGCGTGGCGATCAGTCGTGAATACGACAGCAAATCCTTCGCGATAATCGCGTAACCTTCTGCACCGGAAGCATTTCGCGCAGGTCACAACCGGGTCGCACAGCGGTGGTGCACACCGCGTCCACCAGGTCAAACGTGAGCCCTCACCGTTTCGGATGATTTCCCTCCCGCATTCGGTCGTCATGCGTGAGGGTGAAGCAGATCATGATCTTCGTAGATGTTCCTAAGCTCGCCGCGTGACATTGCAGGAGCCGAAGAACCAGCTTTCCGCCGACATCGAGATCCTCGACACCGAGGTGATCGTCGTCGCGCAACCCTCGCCGGTGTTCGTCGACTCGACCGGCCGCCGTCGTCGGCTGCTGCGCCGAGTCGCGTACGGATTCGGCGCCCTCTGCATGGTCTACGGCGGACTGATCAGCGTCAGCCTCGCGGGGGGGCCCGTCAGCAGCAACGCGGTGCTGCCGCTGCCGGACCTCGCGCGCGGCGATGACGACGTCGCGGCCGGCCGGCCCAGTCCGACGCCGGAGCCGGCCACTACCGCGCCGAGCACCCGCCCGGTGATGGAGGTGCTGCCCCGCCGCAACGCCCTGCTCAACCGGAACAACACGCTGGAGTCGCGGCAGCTGCCCCGGTCGTCCACGCCGGCCGCCGCGCGGCCCGCGCGTACGCCGACGCCCCGGCCCACGACCCAGGGGCCGACCACCCCGCCCGCCACGACCAAGCCGGCCGAGTCGGTGACGACGAAGCCGGTCACCCCGGTGTCGACGCCACCGACCACCGACACCACGACCACCCCGGACGAGCCGGCGCCCCCGGCCCCGCCCGGCACCGGTGGCACGGGCGGCGGATCCGGCGACGGCCTCTCCGGCGGGGACACTCCCGGCGGCTCGACGGGCGGCGGCACGCCGACCGGCGGCACCGGCGGCTCGCTCTCGGGCGGCACGGGCGGCACGGGCGGCACCGGCGGCGGCAGCGGCTCCCCGAGCAGCGGAAGCGGCGGTGGCGGATCTTCGACCGGCGGCAGCGGTGGCGGATCCCCGACCGGCGGCTCCACCAAGAGCGGCGGCTCGACCAGCGGCAGCGGTGGCGGCTCCACCAGCGGCAGCGGTGGCGGCTCCACCAGCGGGACCGGCGGCGGCTCCACCAGCGGCACCGGCGGCGGCACCTCGACCGGCGGCACCGGCGGCGGCACCTCGACCGGCGGCACCGGCGGCGGCTCCACCAGCGGCTCCACCAAGAGCGACGACGGCGGCGCCCCGCCCGCCCCGGACGCCGCCGGCCACGACCCCGCGGACGAACCCGAACCCGAGACCGAGGTCTCCCCGTGACGACCCGTCGCAACCGCAACCGCAGCCGCTCCCGGCGCCGCATCTTGCCGCGTCCCCGGGTCATGCTGGGGACCCTGCTCATCAGCCTCTTCGTCGGCGTCCTGATCGTGCAGGCGTACATCAACTCCGAGTTCACCGGCGACCACGTCGAGACCGAGGTCGGCGACCAGGCCGGCGTGCCGATCACGATCCGCGGCGGCGGTCCCGTCATCAACACCACCGGCGGCCAGGAGAGCTCCAGCCGGATGCCGGCCCGTACGATCGCCCTGACCTTCGACGACGGCCCCGATCCCACGTGGACGCCGAAGATCCTCGACGTGCTCGAGCAGAACGACGCGCACGGCACCTTCTTCGTCGTCGGCTCCGAGGTCGCGCGGCATCCGGACCTCACCAAGCGGATCACCGACCGCGGCAACGAACTGGGCCTGCACACGTTCACCCACCCGAACCTGCAGCGCCTCGCACCGTGGCGGCGCAGCCTGGAGCTGTCCCAGACCCAGGTCGCCATCGCCCGGGCCGCGAACGTCCGCACCAATCTGGCCCGGTTCCCGTACTCGTCGAAGCCTCAGGCCATCGACGACGTGAACTGGAAGATCGTCAAGCAGGCCGGTGCCGAGGGCTACCTCGTCGTGGTCAACGACATGGACAGCGAGGACTGGCAGCGCCCCGGGGTCGGGCAGATCGTCCGCAACGCCACCCCGCCCGAGGACACCGGGGCGGTCATCCTCTTCCACGACGCCGGTGGTGACCGCTCGCAGACCGTGGCGGCGCTGAAGGTCTTCATCCCGATGATGAGGGCGCGCGGCTACACCTTCACCACCGTCACCGAGGGTATGAACCGCGCCATCGCGCAGCAGGGCAAGGAGTCGGCTCAGGCGCTGCCGCTGCTTCCGGTCAATCCTCCGGCGGAGAGCACCGACCGCTGGCGTGGTTCGGCGCTGCTGTGGACCGTACGGTTCGCCGACGGTCTGGTCTGGGTGATCGCCGGGCTGTTCCTGATCGTCGGGCTGCTCACCGTGGTGCGTACGGTCCTGCTCCTGCTGCTCGCGACCCGGCATGCCCGGCAGCGGCGCAAGAAGACCTTCACCTGGGGCCCGCCGGTGACCGAACCGGTCTCCGTGATCGTGCCCGCCTACAACGAGAAGGAGGGCATCGAGGCGGCGGTCCGTTCCCTGGCCGGCGGCGACTACCCCGCCATCGAGGTGGTGGTGGTCGACGACGGCTCGACCGACGGCACCGCCGTGCTCGTCGAACGCCTGGGCCTGCCGAACGTACGCGTGATCCGGGTGCCGAACGGCGGCAAGGCCAACGCGCTCAACACCGGCATCGCGCTGGCCCGCCACGACCTCATCGTGACGGTCGACGGCGACACCATCTTCGAGCCGGACTCGATCCGGATGCTGGTCCAGCCGTTCGCCAGCCCGGCCGTCGGCGCGGTGGCGGGCAACGTCAAGGTCGGCAACCGCGAGAAGCTCGTCTCGGCCTGGCAGCACATCGAGTACGTGATCGGCTTCAACCTGGACCGCCGCCTCTACGAGGTGCTGAACTGCATGCCGACCGTGCCGGGGGCGATCGGTGCGTTCCGGCGTACGGCCCTCGCCGAGGTCGGCGGCATCAGCGACGAGACGCTCGCCGAGGACACCGACGTGACGATGGCGCTGTGCCGGGCCGGCTGGCGGGTGGTCTACGAGGAGCGGGCCAAGGCGTGGACCGAGGCGCCGACCACGCTCGAGCAGCTCTACCGCCAGCGTTACCGGTGGAGCTACGGCACCATGCAGGCGATGTGGAAGCACCGCAAGGCGCTCACCGACTCCGGCGACTCGGGTCGTTTCGGCCGGGTCGGGCTACCGTTCCTCGCGCTCTTCGGGGTGGCGCTACCGCTGCTCGCCCCGGTGGTCGACATCATGCTCCTGTACGGCTTGGTCTTCTGGGAACTCCAGGCCACGGTGACGGCCTGGCTGGCCATGCTCGCCCTGCAGCTGTTCACGGCGGCGGTGGCGTTCCGGTTCGACCGCGAGTCACTGCGCCCGCTGTGGCGGCTGCCGCTGCAGCAGTTCGCGTACCGGCAGCTCATGTATCTGGTTTTGATCCAGTCCGCGATGACCGCGATGACGGGGGCCCGGCTGCGCTGGCACAAGCTGCACCGCGCGGGGCTGACCAGGTCGGTGCCCGACTCGGAGCGGCCGGTGATCCTCCCCCAGCAGAGCATCGCGCCGGCGGTCGACACCTGGCCGCCGAGCCGGGACCAGGCGCGGACGGTGACCCATCCGGCGTCGGGCCGCGCGACGGCACGCCCGCCGGTGCCGGCGCAGGGTTCGCCCGCGCAGGACAGGGACCTGCCGCAAGACCGGATTCTGGATCCTGAGGAACTTCCGTCGGCCGGCTCGCCCCCGGGCGGCGGCTCCGGTCCCGTCTACACGAACGGGGCTCAGGAGGTGTCGCGCGGATCGTGAGGGCCGCTGCCGGGCCCCGATCCGTGGGACAGCCCCTGACCGGGCCCGCTCCCGCCCGAACTGCAGCCGGGCGGGAGCGGGTTCCGGGTCGTGGATCGGTCTTGCGGCGCTCAGACGCCGGCGAGGACCGGTTCCCGCTCCGCGAAGGGGAAGACGACGTGCAGCGACGTCCCGTCTCCTGGCCGGTCGGAGAGCGCCACCGTGGCGTGGTGTGCATCCAGGACGCGCTTGGCCACGGCCAGCCCCTGGTCCGGACCGGGCACCGCGCTGGGATGCGTGATCGTCCCGTAGTACAGGTGCGGGAACAGATCGGAACGCAGACCGTCCGGCATGTCCATGTCGTCGAGCCGCACGGCCGGCCCCGATTCGACCTCGGTGCCGACGCGCACGCGCCCACCGGCCGGCGTGTACTTCACCGCGGCGAAGAGCAACTGCATGAGGACCTGCTCCAGGCGTACGGGATCAGCGATGATCGGCAGCGACGGCCCGCCGGCGTGGTTGAGCATCCAGATGTTCTTCGTGGCCGCGATGGGGCGCACCGCCTCGACCGCCCGCTGGGTCAGCCGCGTCAGGTCGATCTGGCGCATGTGCAGGCTGTCGGCGCCGTTGGCGGCGTCCGCCATCGAGGTCAGGTGGTCGAGCAGGTCGGTCATGCCCCGCACGTGCGCCGCGGTGGCCCGGCCGACGAGGTGCGCGAGCTCGGGATCGGGGTAGCCGTTGGCGCCGAGGTCGGCCAGGTACGACCGCATCAGCCGCAGGGGCGCCCGGAGCTTCCCGCTGACCAGACCGGCGAGATCGTCCTTGCGCCGCTCGAGCTCCTGGAGCCGCGCGTTCGTGTTGGCGAGGGCGACGGCGTACCGCCGCAGTTCGAGCTGCGACGTGACCTGACGGGCCAGCGCCCGCATCGCCTGGATCTGCTCGGCGTCGAGCTGACGCGGGCGCGAGTCCATGACGCAGAGAGCGCCCAGGGCGAACCCGTCACTGGTGATCAGCGGCGCGCCGGCGTAGAACCGCACGCCCTTGCCACCGGCGACCATCGGGTGACCGGTGAACCGAGGGTCCTCGCTGACGTCGGGAACGACCATCAGGTCCTTGCCGAGGATGGTGTGGGAGCAGAACGACAGGTCCCGCGGCATCTCGGTCAGGTCGGTCCCGACCCGCGCCTTGAACCACTGCCGATCCACATCGATGAGCGTGATCAGGGCCACGGGCACATCACAGACCGACGAGGCCAGGGCGACGATGTCGTCGAAGTCCTTCTCCGGTGCGGAATCCAGGATGTCGAGTTCGTAGAGCGCAGCGAGCCGATCGGCTTCGTTCGTGGGCAGGGGCGCTTGCATGGCGGTCACCTCCGAGACTGACTACAGAGATACCACCCATAAGTAGCGAGGTTCACATATCGGCCATCTTGCTCCCCAGCATTCTCCCTTCTCCCGTCGGCGCCCCCGTGGTCGGCACTCCTCACGCCGGCCGGTGGCACACCGCCTCGATGTTGTTGCCGTCGGCATCAAACGCATAGGCCGCGTAATAGTTCTCGTGATACTGCGCCCGCACCCCCGGCTCCCCGTTGTCCACCCCGCCCGCATGCAGAGCCGCAGCGTGGAACGCATCCACCGCTGCCCGGTCCCCGGCCGTGAACGCCACATGCACGCGGTGTGTGGGCTCCCGCAGCCCCAGCCAGAAGAACGGTCGCCCGCTGTCGTCGCCGAACCCGATCAAGTCGGGCCGCTGGGCCACGACCTTGAGGCCCAGCGGACGGAGGGCGTGCTCGTAGAAGTGCCGGCTCTCGTCGAGGTGGTGCACCCCGAGAACGACGTGGTCGATCATCGGTCTCCCCTTCCCGCGTGGATATCGACCGTATAGCGGGGGTACGACACTTCGATGATCTGCTGCGCCGAGCGGTAATCAATATGCGCCGAGCAGGGCCGCGGCGTGGCTGACCTGCACGGTGTGGGTGACGCAATCGGCGCCTTCGAGCATGTGCAGCAGGAAGCCGGTGGGCTCCGCCACGTACCCGGGCGGGGCGTCCGAGCTGAGCAGCAGGCCGGCCTGGCGCCACGTGCTCGGCCCCACCGTCAGCACCGTCCCGGCGAACGCCGCGGTGACCGGCCGATGCACGTGCCCCGCCATGATCCGCGCGACGTTGTCGTGCCCGGCCACCACCTCGCGCAGCTCCTCGCCGTCGAGCAGCCGCATCCCGTCCAGGAAGGGGATCCCGATCGGCATGGGCGGGTGATGAAGGCCGATCATCATGGGTACGCCCGGACGCGACGCCAGCACCGTGTCGAGCCAGGCGAGCTGCTCGGTCCCGAGCCGGCCCGCCGGTGAGCCGGGGATCAGCGAGTCGAGGGCGACCACCGTGAAGCCGGGATAGTCGACGGCGTAGTACGGCTCCCCGCCGAACGCCTTGACCATGGCGTCCCGGTCGTCGTGGTTGCCGGTGGTCAGGTGCAGCGGCAGGGGGAAGTCGCCGATGACCTCCAGGAGGGCGGCGTACTCCTCCTCGCGGCCGTTGTCGGTGAGGTCGCCGGTGACCACGACGCAATCGGGCCGGGGGTCGAGGGCCATGACGCGGGCGAGGGCGAGCTGGAGTCCGGCCGCCGGCCCGCCGCCCAACGGCCCGGTGGTGAGGTGGGAGTCGCTGAGCTGTGCGATGAAGGAGGTCATACGGGTGATGATCCGGTGCAGCCCCGCCGGGTCAACAGAACGGTCGTAACCCCAACAACGACGTTGTCAGGACACGCTGGTGTCCACGTACAGGCAGAAGGGGTGCCCGTCCGGGTCGAGCATGACCCGTACGGTGTCCTGCGGCTGGTGATCCGCCTCGGTGGCACCGGCGTCCCGGGCGCTCCGTACCGCCGACTCCAGATCCGGCACCTCGATGTCGAGGTGCATCATCATCTGCTGCTTGTGCGCCTTGTTCGGCCAGGCCGGCTGCTCGTAGTCGGGTGAACGCTGGAAGGCCAGGTACTCCACGTGGTCGCCCAGCGGCGCGACGGCCACGAAGTCGGGCTCCTCCTTGACGATCTTCCAGTCCATCAGCGTCGCGTAGAACTCCGCCAGGGCCAGCGGATCCCTGGTGTCGAGCACCACGCCCCAGAAATGCGATGAGTTTCGTCCCAGCATGCGTGCAGTGTGCTCTTCCGGAACGCGCATTGCAGCGGGGCACGCGGCAGTTGGCGCGATCGATGTATCGCGATGTCCGGTCGCTCCCGGCATGCAACCGGAGTCTTGCTCCCGGATCCGGCGGGCCCGCCGATCCTGCGACCATGAACGAGAACTTGATCCTGGTGGCCGAGGACGACGCGGACCTCCGCGACATGCTGACGTTCGCCCTGGAGCGGGCGGGCTACACGGCCGTCGGCGCCAAGGACGGCAACACCGCGGCCCGCATCATCCGGGTGGCGCGCCCGGTCGGCATCGTGACCGACGTACGGATGCCCGCGCTCAACGGCATGGAGCTGTGCCAGCTCGTCCGCAGCAACCCGCACGTCAGCAACGCGGCCGTGCTGATGGTGTCGGCCAACTTCCACCGGCACGACGTGAACGCGGGGATGGGCTCGGGTGCGGACGGCTACCTGCCCAAGCCGCTGTCGCCGCGGCGCCTGGTGACCGAGCTTCAGCAGGTCATCGAGCGCCGCAAGCTGACCCCCGGCGCCTGAGAAAAGGCGAAAGGCCGTCTCAGGTGAGAGACGGCCTTTGCTGTGGGGTGGAGCTGTGGGGATTTGAACCCCAGACCCCCTCGATGCGAACGAGGTGCGCTACCGGACTGCGCCACAGCCCCCCGGCCCCGTAGGACCGCAGCAAGGCTAACAGGTCACCCGCCCGCCCCGCGAACCACCCCCTCCGCGTGGCGTCATCACGCCGGGTAGGAGCTGCCGCGTCCGCCCGCTTCGTAGGCGCGGCCCCGGAGTCCACCGGTACGCCGGTACGACACGGAAGCGCCGTTGACGGCGGCCGGCAGGTCGGAAGGGTCCCGGTCCAGGCCCAGTGCGGTACGGCGGACCGCCTCGCGCTGGGCCGCCAGCCGGCGCTGGGCCTCCCGGCGGGCCGCAGCACGCCGCGCCTGCTCCCGGCGTACCTCCGCTTGCCGGGCCGCCAGCCAGGCCGCTTCCCGCGCCTCGATGCGGCGCCGGCGGCGGTCCGCGATCGCCCGGTTGCGCAGGTGCACCAGGTACACCCCGAGCAGGGTGCCGGTGACCGCGAAGCTGATCCAGAAGCCCGGGCTGACGGCGAGCACGCCCACCAGCTCGATCATGTTGAGCAGCAGCAGCGCGGCGAAGACCCGCCGGCGGCGGACGACAGCCGGGGTCTGCCGGCGTACGGGCGGACGACGGCGCACCGGACGCCGCGACGAGACCACCCGCAGGCGTCGCACCGGCGGACCGGACACCGGTACGCCGGACACCGGCACCGCCGAGACCGGAGCCGCGGAGACGGGGGCGGCGGACACCGGCACAGGATCACCCGTTAGGGTCCGCGACGTAACCAGGACCGAACGGCCGGGGTTGACCGGTCGGCGTCCGGGCACGGTGCGGAGCCGACGGCGGCGCTGCAGCACCCGAGCCGTCGACGACGCCCGCTCCGCGGCCAGGCGCTCGGTGGCGTCGTACCGGCGGACGAGGGCCGGTGCGAGGGCGAGCAACCCGGCCGCGGCGAGGACGGCGAGGAGCACCGAGGTCGGCACCCTCACCCCTCCCGTCAGCCTCAAGATGTGCCGGGCGGTCTCGTCCCGGTCACGAAAAAGTCGCAATCTCCCCGAGATTACGGGCGAGAGCTGCGGAAATCGCCGCGGCGCGCCGGGCCGGCCAGCAACTGATGATCAATTTGCTGTGGTACGCAACCGCCGCCACCGCGCCACCAGGCCGCCCTCGCCCGCGACTTCCTCACTGGTCATCGCGTAGCCGAGGTGATCGCGCCAGGCGCCGTCGATGTGCATGTACCGGGGGTGGTACGCCTCCTCGCGGAAGCCGAGCTTCTCGACGACCCGGCGGCTGGGCCCGTTCTCCGGCCGGATGTTGATCTCCACCCGGTGCAGCCCGCCCGCCCCGAACGCGTGGTCCACGGCGAGCGCCAGCGCGGTCGGTATCACGCCTTGACCGGCCACGCGGGAATCGACCCAGTAACCCACGTACGCGGAACTGAACGCCCGCCGGACGATGCTGCCGAGGTTGATGTGACCGACCAGGCGGCCTTCGCCGCCGTCCTGCCGCAGGCAGACGGCGAACGGCATGCTGTCGCCGCGCCGAGCGGCCCGCTTCATGTCCCGATAGACGTAGAGGTACGCCCGCGGCGAGTTCATCTCGGCCCACGGCCCGGGCGGCGCCGACTCCCAGGGGCTGAGCCACGCCTGGTTGGCGATGCGAACCTCGGACCACGCGCGCGCGTCACCGCGCCGGTAGGGGCGCAGCAGCACGGGCCCGTCCGCCAGGACGGCAGGCCATCCGGGCGTGGACCCCAGCATCATCGCCTCCGGTCGAGCAACAGCACGTCGACGGTCGACCCGGCCGCGGCCGCGGTGACCCGCTCGCCCAGCACCAGCAGTCCGTTGGCTTCGGCGAGGCCGGAAAGAGTGTACGGCCCCCCGGCGAGCGGCTGCACCGTGTAGCCGCCGCCGCGCCGTTCGGCGACATGCGCGGGCCGGAACTCCCGCAGCCCGCCCGGAGAGGAGACGGTCTCGAGCAGATGCGCCTTCACGCTGGGCCGGAACACAGGCTCGGAACCGGCCAGCAGCTGAATAACGGGCCGGGCCAGCACCTCGAAGCCGATCAGAGCGGCGCCCGGCTCCCCGGGAAGGCACACGACCGGCACCTCCTCGCCGCCGACAGTCCCGAACCCCAGCGCCGTACCGGGGCACAGGGCCACGTCGGTGAACTCGACGACCCCCCGCCCGGGATCACGCCGGGACAGCACACGGCGCAGCATGTCGCCGGGCCCCGTACCCGTGCCCCCGGTGGTGATGATCAGATCCGCCCGCAGCGTCTGATCCTCGAGCAACCCCCGGAGACCTTCCGGGTCGTCGTCGCAGATCCCGATCCGGTACGCGAGAGCGCCGGCCTCGACGGCGGCGGCGGTGAGCGCGTGCGAATTGGCGTCCACCACCTGCCCCGGCTGGCTGGGCCGGCCCACGTCGACCAGCTCGTCCCCGGTGGCCACCACGACGACCCGCGGGCTCGGCCGGACGACGACGTGCCCGATGCCCGACGCGGCGAACACGGCGACCATGGCGGGAGTCACGTAGGACCCGGCGGTCGCGAGCACCCGCCCGACGGGCAGCTCGTCACCCGCCCGCCGCACCCCGGAACCCCGCTTCGGCGCATGCAGGATCTCCACGGCGGCCATGCCCTGATCGGTCCAGTGCACCGGCACGACGACATCGGCACCGATGGGAAGCGGCGCCCCGGCCGCCACGGAGAAGCAGGTGCCCGGGGTGAGGCGGACCGGCCGCCAGCTCGCCGCGCCGAGATCACCGACGACGTTGAGCCGCACCGGCCGCGGCCCGCCCTCGAACGGGCCGAAGGACGGGTGCGAGCCGATCCGCCCGGCGGCGGCAAGGTCCTCCCAGCGGGCCGCGTACCCGTCGATCGCGGCCTGGTCGAAGGCCGGATACGGGTGCGGAGCCAGCACGTCGTTGGCGAGAACATTGCCGTGCGCCTGGGTGAGGTCGAGGTCGAGCGGAGGCAGCGCCCGTAACCTGCGCAGCACGCTGCCCAGGTACTCGGCGAGAGGCATCAGCTCGTTGGCGGCCGCCTCGGCATCGGCCGTGGCCGTCATCCCTTGGCACCGCCGGTTTCCGTGGCCACGAACTCGGTCAGCCACTGCCGGAACTCGGCACCCAGATCGGGCCGCTTGACCGCCAGCTGGACGACGGCCTGCAGGTAGCCCAGGGGCATCCCGGTGTCGTACCGGTGGCCGCGGTAGATGATGCCGTGCACCGGCACCCCCTCGGCCAGCAGCTGCGCCATGGCATCGGTCAGCTGGATCTCACCGCCACTGCCCGGCTTGGTGTTCTGGATCGCGTCGAAGATGGACCCGGGAAGCACGTACCGGCCGACGACGGCCAGGTTGCTCGGCGCCTCCGCGGGCTTCGGCTTCTCGACCAGACCGGTGACCTTGACGATGTCGTCGCCGCGCCCGGCTTCGGCCTCGACCGAGGCGATGCCGTACCGGCTGGTCTCCTCGGGCGAAACCTCGATGAAAGCCAGCACGATGCCGCCGGTCTCGGCTTGAAGGTCGAGCATCGCGGGCAGCAACGGCTGACTCTCGTCGACGAACTCGTCCCCCAGCAGAACAGCGAAGGCGTTGTCCCCGACGTGCGAAGCGGCCACACCGACGGCGTGCCCCAGCCCGAGCGGCTCCCCCTGCCGGCAGGTGTAGATGTCCGCGAGCTCACTGGTACGGCGAACAGCGGCGAGCCGCTCCTTGTCGCCCTTCTCCTCGAGCCGCGCCTCCACATCGGGCCGGCGGTCGAAATGATCGACCATGGACGTCTTGCCACGCCCCGTGACGAGCAGCACATCGGTGATCCCGGCCGCAGCCGCCTCCTCCACGATGTACTGCAGTACCGGACGGTCGACGACGGGCAACAGCTCCTTGGGCACGGCCTTGGTGGCCGGCAGGAATCGGGTAGCGAGTCCAGCAGCCGGAATGACAGCCTTCACGGCCCGACGGCCGCTGGCATCTGCCTGCGTGGTCATCTGAGGGGTCACCGCACCTTCGCTCAGTTCGTGCCCGGACATGTCGCGAGACTATCGGCCACGGCCTTGCCGCGGCGGGTGTGGCCCACCGGACGCGCCCGTCACGGATCCCGGATGATCGAATTGCCCATCGGGAACCCTGGCCGAAACCGATTTGTCGATCACATCACCGGCAGCCGCGGAGCCGCCGGTGTTTCGCACAGCGCCCGTCCTGGGAGCAGCGACATCCCTGCCCGCACCCGGTCCGGCGTTGCCGCGCGTCGCGGCCGCGTCGGGCCGCTCGGTTCTTGCTGCGTCTGGCCGCTCGGCTCGTCCCCCGTCCGGCCGGTCTTCCCTTCCCTCGGCCGGCCTTGCCTCCGACTCCATCGGCCTTGCCTTCGTCTCCACCGGCCTTGCATCTCGCTCAGCCGGCCCTGCCTCCTTCTCCACCGGCCTTGCATCTCGCTCAGCCGGCCCTGCCTCCTTCTCCACCGGCCTTGCATCTCGCTCAGCCGGCCCGGCGTCTCGCCCGGCGGCCCCTGCCTCTCGTTCTCCCGGCCTTGGCTGCCTCTTGAGCGGCCTTGCATCTCTCGCGGCCGGCCTTAGATCTCTATCGGCCGGCCTCGTGTCTCTGTCCGCCGGCTTTGCGTCGTGGGCCGGGCCGAAATGGTCAGCCAGCCGGTAGGTGTCACGGCCGGCGTTCTTGGCCGCGTACAGCGCATGGTCCGCCGCCGCGAGAACCTGTTGAGCGGTGCCGCCGTGCTCGGGATAGACGGCGATCCCGATCGATACGGTGATCGGCACCCGCTCGACACCCGGCTCGTCCTCACCCGGCTGGCGCCGCCCATCGACGGGCACCGGAATCTCCCGGACGGCCGCACCGAGCCGCTCCGCCACCACGATCCCGCCGTACGCGTCGGTCTCGGGCAGCAGCACCACGAACTCCTCACCGCCCTGCCGGAACGCCAGGTCGACCTCCCGCAGCCCCACCCGCACCCGCCGGGCGAACTCACCGAGAACGGTGTCCCCGGCGGCATGCCCGTACGTGTCGTTCACGTCCTTGAAGTGATCGAGGTCCAGCACGAGCACGGTGAGCGTACGGCCGAACCGGCTGGCCCGTTCGACCTCGCGACGCAACGACTCCCGCAGGTAACGGTAGTTCCACAATCCGGTGAGAGGGTCGGTCAGCGACAGCCGCTGCGCCTCCTCGTGCACCCGAACGTTGTGCACGGCGACCCCGGCCTGACCGGCGAAGGTACGAAGCATGAGCAGATCCGCGTCGTCGAACTCGTCGGCCCCGAGCCGGTCGTAGAGCGCGAGCACGCCGAGCGTGGCTGGCTGCCCGGCCGGGTCGCGCTCATCGACCAGGAACGGATCACCCACCGTGGCAGGCGCACAGATCGGCACGGCCACGTACGTCCGGCAGGCCGGCTCATCCAGCCCGCCACCGAGCCCGCAGAACCCCCGCCGCGGCTCACCCGCTGCGGCGACAGCACCGAGAATCCCGTGCCCGACCGGAATCCGAAGCGAGGAGAGATCGGACTCGGACACGTCCCACGGCCCGGTCAGACCCTCGGCACACTGCCCGACCAGCTGCCCGTCGGCGGAGTCGAGAAGCAGCACGATCCCGGCGCGCGCCCCGCTGGCGGAGAGAGCGGTCTGAAGGATGACCTGGAGTATGCGGTGCAGGTCGTGGGTGCTGGAGAGCGTGTCGCCGAGGATGGCGAGGTGCCCGCGAAGCTGGTCACGGCTGGCGGTCAACGCCTGCACGTACGCCTGCAGCTCCCGAGTCATCCGGTTGAAGGTCCCCGCGAGCCGCCCGATCTCGTCGTCCCGCCCGACAGGCACCCGTACGCCCAGCTCCCCGTCGGCGACCTTGCCAGCGGCCCACGCGAGTTCCTCGAGGGGACGAGTGGTGGACCGCGCCAGCCACCGAGCGGCGAAGATCGCGATCGCGGCGACGACCAGCACGGCGGCCGCCAGGAGAACGTAGAGCGGCAACGGCTCCCGACCCGGCACCGTCACGGCGAGCGGCAGCGGTTGGCCGGGCCCGACGGGGATCGCCTTCGCGTACGGACCGGAGACGCGGCTGCGCAGGGACACGTCGGCGCCACTGGTGCCGGCGAGACGCTGGATCAGCCCGTCGTCGACGCGTGCGACCGCGACGACGACGGCGCCGTCCTGCCGGGCGCTGGCCGTTACGGCGCTGATGGCCGTACCCATGTCGGACCCGAGGCTCTGCCCCTGCCCGTGCAAGACCTGCCCTTGTTCCCCTTCGCCCCGACCTGCCGGCCGGCCAGAGGTCTCCCCGGCGCGATCTGTGGTCCCCTGCGCGGTTCCAGCCGCCTGAACTGCGCAATCCCGCTCGCCGTTCGCGCCGTGACCCTCGCTAGACGGCTTCGCCGCATCGTCCTCCGCGTCGCCGCCCGGGTCGTCGCCCGTGATGCGAACCTCGACGGCGAGCCCGCGGGTCACCATCTGGTCTGCGGCGGCCCCGCGATCGTCGGCCGGCAGCACCGCTACCGCGTCGGCGACCGCCTGCAGCTGTCCGCACAGGGCACCCATCGCGGCCCGTACCGTCGTTGCGGCATGATCGAGCCGCTCGGCCGTGCGGTCCCGGCTCACGGTGGCCACGGTCATCCCGACGAAGAAGGATCCGAGCAGAACCGGGCCGAGCACGACCGCCAGAAAGGCAGTGGTGAGTCGGCCACGCAGAGTCACACGTCCTCCTGGAAGTGGCCTTCTTTGGAGCGATGCTGACATAGTGCGCACCGTTTGCCGGTTTTACAAAGGGGGTGTTGCATGCCGGATTTCGCCCGTGACGCCGAAAGACCGGGCGCCACGAAAGTTGCATTGCGCAATCGCCTGCTCGCGTTGCGTAGATCAAAAACGCCCGAAGACCTCACCCTCGCCGCCTCCCTCGTGCAATCCGCCCTCGCAGCCCACGTACGCCGAAGCTCACCATCAGTGATCGCCGCCTATGTCCCCATGGGCAGTGAACCCGGCGGCCCGGAGCTCCCCGAGGTCATCCGCCTGGCCGCCCGCACGACCGCACTGCTGCTCTTGCCCGTCCTGCTCCCCGACCGCGACCTCGACTGGGCCGGCTACGAGGGCCCCTCGTCGCTGCGTCCGGGAGCCCGGGGCCTGATGGAGCCGGCTGGACCCCGCCTCGGCACGGCCGCCATCGCCCGAGCGGACCTCGTCGTCGTCCCGGCACTCGCCGTCGACCGGTACGGCGTACGCATGGGTCGCGGCGGCGGCTCCTACGACCGAGCCCTGGCCCGCGTACCCGTGACGGCGTTCACCGTCGCCCTGCTGCACGACGGTGAACTGCTCGATGCGGTACCGGCCGAACCCCACGACAGACGCGTACGGGCGGCGATCACACCCGCCCAGGGCCTCAACGACGCGCTCGACTGGACGAAATAACATCCGATGACGGAGCATTGGCACTCGTAGACGGCGAGTGCCAAGCCATCGAGATCGACGCGGAGGACCAGTGCCCACGTACCAGTACGCATGCACCGAGTGCGGGGAGCAGCTCGAGAGGGTGCAGTCTTTTTCTGACCCGGCGCTGACGGAGTGCCCCACCTGCAGCGGCAAGCTCCGCAAGGTCTTCAACTCGGTAGGGATCGTCTTCAAGGGCTCCGGCTTCTACCGCACGGACTCGCGCTCCGGCAACGGAAGCTCGGACAAGCCGTCGACGACCTCCACGACGTCGTCCTCGTCGTCCGACAGCAAGCCGGACTCCTCCTCGACGTCGTCCACCACGTCGGCACCGGCAACCACCTCCTCTTCGAGCTCGACGACGGCGCCCGCCGCCGCCTCGACGTCTTCCTGATCACCGGTTCCTGACCCCGGCGAGGCCCGTCCTTTCTATCGGGCGGGCCTTCGCCTTCCGGGGTTATCCACAACGCGGCGTTATCCACAGCCACGCCGACGCCCGGCTCACGAGGTGCCTAGCTTCAGGGCGTGCGACGGAAGCAAACGGAACCCGAACCGACCCTCGACCCGGTACGCCGACGCAGGCCGAGCGGCACGGCCCTCGTACGTCTGGTGACGGTGGCGGTGCTGCTCGCGACCGCCGCGACTCTGATCTGGTCCAGCCCGGCGACCTGCACACCGCCACGGGAGCCGCTCCTCACCGCGCGACCCGCGACCGAGGCGACTGCGACGAGTCCCGGCCGATCCAAAGCCGCCACGCGCGACCAGCGACCGGCGGGGACGACATCACGCGACCGCCCGGTAGAGGTGGCGCCGGACGGTCCTTCAAGAGCGCCAAGCGGCTCCGGGGTGTCTGCCGCACCGGACGGCGCCCCGTCCTACTCGGCGAGGGGCGGCCTAGACGCCTCACCAGGCGGCGACTCCCCATCACCCGTCGCGCCTTCGCGGGCGGCCGCGCCGCCCGGCACGGTGGCCGTTCCCGTTCGCCTGACGGAGCCCGCAGCGCTGGGGCTGGTACGCGCCGGTGACCGGGTGGATCTCTATCGCGCCGGAGAGGACACCGGGCCGACCGCCACTGCCGCGCTGGTTCTCCAAGTAACGGGCGCGGACGACCCGCTCACCGGTGGCTTGCTGGTCGCGGTGACGCCGTCCGCGGCGAAGGAGACCGTCCGGCATACAGCAGCAGGCTACGTAGTCGTCATTCGGCCCGACGGGTGACGACTAAGGGTCGCGCCAGCGCCGGCACGGGCGTCGGCCGGCAGCCCCAGCCTCGCCCAGATGTGAGTGGGCGTCCGCGAACGAGCGCAACAGTTTCAGCCGGCCCGCGCCCGCGGCCTCGGGTCGACTACGCCCGACGCCCTCGGACGGGGTCGCGCCCACCGCCCTCGGACCAGCCTGCGTCCGGCTGCCTCGGACCAGCCGGCAGCCTCGGACCAGCCTGCGCCCGGCAGCCTAGGGAGCGTCTCTCGGATCAGGTGTTCGTTGATGGGACGTGACGGTTCGTCGATGGATCTCTGATGAGATGTGGGCGTAGCTGGAGCCCTATCTGCCGGACCGGTCGCCGCAGCGTGGGGGCCGGTGACAGCCACTGAGCTCACAGCTCGACACGGGAACGCGGAACTCGTCAGGACGCGGTGAAGTTCGTCCGGCGGCGCCGTGCCGCGACGAAGGCGACCGTACCGCCGATCAGCAGCACGCCACCCAGCCCCGCGACGACCGCGACGTTCGTGCCGGTCAGCGGAAGGTCACTGCCACCACCCGCACCGCCACCGTCGCCTCCGCCGGCCACATCGGTCGCCGTCGGGGTGGCGACCGATGTGGCCGGGACGGTCGTCGGCGTCGCGGTCGGGCCGGTGGTGGGTCCGCCGGCCGGGGTGGTCGGCGTGGCGGGGGCGCCCTGCACCAGCACGTACGGCCGAAGCTTGTTGTTGTCGCGGTGCGTGTCGGTCACCTGCGCCGCGCGGAGCCCGGTCGTGGCCGGCACCTCCTCGAGACGAAGCAGGTCGCCGGTGCCCGGCTTCATGTCCGGCATCGAGTAGTCACGCCAGTCGACCTGGTCCCAGTCGTCCGCGGTGAACCAGGTGCTGGTGAAGGATGGGCGGCTGCCCGGCTCGGCGTCCGGCTGGACCTTGATCACCGGCTGGGCGACCCGGTAGGTGGCACCGGCCTCGAGTTCCTGGTCGAAGCGGCAGAACGCCCGGTCGCCGTTGGGGCGGTACCAGCAGTTGCGGTACGACGCGGCGTAGGCCAGGCCTGTCGACGGCGACAGCCGCAGCACCGCGCCCTCGGCCGGCTTCGGGCCGCGGTTGGTGACCTCGACGGCCGGCTTCACCACGGCGCCCTGAGCGGCCGACCAGCTCGCGCCGCGCGGCCCGGCCACCAGGTCGATGCTGTCCACCACCGTGATGGTCGCCGTGTCGGTCATCGTCGCCACGCCGTACGCCGAGAAGGTGACCTTGATCTTGCCGGTGCTGCCGACCGCTGCGCCGTCCTTCACCTGGATGTAGGCCTTGTGCTCGGCCCAGATCGAGGACCACTGAATGTTCGGGTCCTGGTCGCACGTGATGGTCGTGCCGGCCTCGACGCAGCCCTCGTCGGGACCGACGCCGCCGTCCGGCAGCCAGGTCGGGATGAAGATGCGGAACAGTCCGCCGGCCTCGCTCAGGTCGAACACGTACTTCATGTTCTTCAGGTCGTTCTCGAGAGGACCACGGATGTTGAGCGACGTGTACCGGCCTTCGACCGAGACACCCTGGTCGGGAAACTCCATCGTGTACGTGTCCGCAGCAGCGTGCGCCGGTCCGGGCAGCACCGCCAGAACGGCCGTCGCGGCCGCTGCCGCGACGCCGAGCATCCTGCGAAGAGCGAACATCCGGGTAACCCCCATGATCGAAGTGACGACGAAGGGTACCGGCAATCGGCGTGCTCGGCTGCCCCGCCTGGGCGGTGCGCACGAAAGGCCGTCATCGACGATGACCGTGGGATGAGATCACCGATGCTTACCGGGTGCCGCTCGCCCGACGGGGCGTCCGGCACACCGGCGCCCGAGCCGTCGTGGGTCGTGATCTCGCGCGTGGATGAACCCTGCACGACTGGCCTGGCCATGGAGCCGGGATCAGCGACCTCGCCGTGGACTCTGCGACGCGGCGTAAGAGGCCGATCTGCAGCTGGACGCCGCCGGCATCCCTCTTACCGAACGTCATGCTCCGAGGTGTCCGCGCGACGCTTCCGCAGCCGTGCGACCAGCAGGCGCACCGGCGGCGCCGGGGCAGCCGACCACCGGCGTTCGACAAACCGGCCTACCGGCAGCGCAACGCCGCCGAACGCTGCATCAACCGGCTCAACAAGGGCGCGGCCCGGCCGTGCGCACCGACAAACTCGCCGTGCACTACCACGCCGCGCTCACCCTGGCCGGGATCCCGCTCTGGACCAAGCCATGATCTCAGAGACGGCTCCTAGGGCCGGCCGCGGCCAAGCGGCCGCGGCCAGCAGCAATGATCGGCTAACCCCAATGCGGCGGCCGGTCCTCCAACAGGCGGTCGTCGTTCGAGTCCTCGATGCCGCTGTAGCCCCAGCCGCGCTCCGTGTCGTCGCGGGTTTGTTCCGGGAGGATCGGCGTCTCCTCGGACTCGAAGTCGACGGTGCGCTCGGCGTCAGCGTCGCGGTCGGGTTCGTCAAGGATGTCCACGGTATGAGGGTAGGCCGCGTCGCGCGCGCTGTCGGCACCCGAGGGATGTAGCGTCGATGAACGTGAGCGCCCCGACCGGATCCGACGACGACGCGTACTGGCAGCGCCCCGAATCCGGTGCGGAGCCGTTCGGTGCCGACAGTCCCGCGCCCGCGCCGAAGCCGGCGTACGAGGGACCGCCGCATCCGCCGCCACCCTCGCCGCAGTGGCGTCCTCCGATCGTGTCGGAGCCACCACCGCCGCGGACCATGCCGCCGCAGGACATGGACGCGCTGGACGAGTCGGAGGGCGCGGCGCGCACGATGACCTACGGCGTCGGCCTGGTCGCGGGCGCCATCGCCCTGATCGTGATGTGCCTGCTCTGCGCCCGCGCGATCTTCTGACGTCGGCACAGGAGCGCCCGAGCCGACCGTGAGGAAACGCGGCAAGGGCGGAGCAGCCACCAGGCAAGCTCCTCAGGATCACAACCGGTCAAGAACCCGGTCCCATCCGACGGATCACCGTCCCGGCCGCCACCCCACATGGCGGCCGGGGCGGCTGCCGTCAGGACGTAGTTCCCCAGACCGCCTGCGCGCCCGAGTCACCCGTCCTGAAGACGTAATAGCCGGAAACCACGGCCAACGCCAGCACGACCACGGCCAGCAACACATCCGCTGCACGCGGTAGACGCTTGTCGGTCGTACGCAACGTCAGAAAGACCATCACAAGGGTCGCGACAGCCAGCGCGAACGTGAAGTAGAACGTCGTCGTCCCGAAGCCGGAGTGCGTGTCGATCTTCTCGAGCGCCGGCCCGGTCATGCCGCTCGCCTTCAGCCGGTCGTACAGCTTCTCGCCCGACTCCTTGGCCACGAACGTCGTGACCGGCGCGGCGATGGCCAGGAGGACGGCCGCCCAGCCGATCTTGGAGCGCCATCGGGGCATGACCGCGTAGACAGCGGCCACGAGGGCCAGGAGCGGCACGAACACGACCGCGGCGTGGAGCACGAGGGCGTGTACGGGCAGGCCGTTGATCTGGTCGAACACGGTCAGCCTCCTTCAAGGTTAAAGAATCTTGGGCGTCAGCCTAGGGGCAACCGGCGCCATGGACATCCCCCTGCTCGCGCTTACGCTTGTCCGGCCGATCCGGTTCATCGGTACGGCCGCACGACCGGCAGACCTGCCCCGCCGCCTTCCCGACCAGCGATCACGTGGTTGAGCGGTGCCGCCGGCCGTGCTGTCATGGTGAGGTGCCGACCGCCGAGGAGCTGCTGCGTGGCCAGGGCCTGCGCGTCACGCGGCCGCGGGTCGCGGTGCTGGACGTGCTGACCGAGGGCGGCCACCTCGAGGTCGAGGAGATCACGCGCCAGGTTCGGACGAAGCTCGACTCGGTGTCGACCCAGGCCGTGTACGACGTGCTCGGCGCCCTGTCCCGAGCCGGCCTGGCCCGGCGCATCGAACCCGCCGGCAGCCCGGCCCGGTACGAGGCGCGGGTCGGCGACAACCATCACCACATCGTCTGCCGCAGCTGCGGCACGATCGAGGACATCGACTGCGTGGTCGGCGAGCGGCCCTGCCTCGACCCCGGCGTGGGCCACGGCTTCGAGGTGGACGAGGCAGAGGTCACCTTCTGGGGACTGTGCCCCTCCTGCCGGAGAACCCGCAGCGCCGACCGCGCGGCCTGACTCCGGGGTGGCCGCACCACTCAAAGACCCGAACTGAACCTGTTCAACTTCGCCTTCCGCGTGGCACGCTGGATCCATGACCACTGCCGGCGACCTCGGACTGTTCGGCCCCGACTCGGTCACCTGGAAGGTGCACGAGGAGCTCATCGTCACCCTCGGCGGCCTGCGCTCGCTCTATCTCCAGGCTCTCCACCCCCGTGCCGTGGCGGCGATCGCCCAGAATTCCGGGTACCGGTCCGACCCGTGGGGACGCCTCGAGCGCACCTCCGACTATGTCGGCACCGTGCTCTACGGCTCCACCGACGAGGTCGAGCGGGCGGCGAGCCGCATCCGGCGGCTGCACGCCCGCATGACGGCGACCGATCCGCGTACGGGTGAGACCTTCCGTGTCGACGAGCCGGAGCTGCTCCTGTGGGTGCACGTGGCCGAGGTGGAGTCGTTCCTGACCACGGCCCGCCGTGCGGGGCTGGAGCTGACCGACGACGAGGTCGACCGCTACTACGCCGAACAGGTGCGCGCCGCCGAGCTCGTCGGGCTCGATCCATCGATGGTGCCCGCGACGGCCGCCGAGGTGGCCGGCTACTACGAGGCGATGCGGCCGCAGCTCGGCTTGACGAAGGACAGCGCGGAGACGGCTCTGTTCCTGACCGTGCCGCCGGTGCCGCAGTCCTGGGGCAGCCGCTCGCTGCGGCTCGGCCTCACGCTCGGGCCCACCCGCTGGGCATACCTCGGCATCGCCTCCACGGCGTTCGGCCTGCTGCCGCCCTGGGCCCGCAAGATGTACGGCGGCCCCGGATGGCAGACCACCGACATGACGGCCGACCTGTCGGTTCGAGGCCTCCGCCTGCTGATGAAGGGGGCGCTGGCCGCGATGCCCCAGCGCTACCGCGTCGCCCCCATGCGCCGCCAAGCCCTGGAAAGGGCCGGCCTGAGCTGACGACGAAGGGCAAGCCGACGAGCCAGGCCGGACCAATGAGCTACGGCCGGCAGACGCCCGCCGACGAGGCCCAGGCAAGCCCATCGAAGGGCAAGGCAATCCCTGACGAAGGCCAAGGTGAACTCTGACGCAGGCCCACGGTGAGCGCCACCGAAGGCCAAGGCGAGCGCCGGCGGAGGGCAAGGCGAGCGCCAACGAAGGAAGACGAAAGCCAAGGCGAGCCCCGACCAAGGGAAGGGCGAAAGCTAAGCCCGCTCCAGATGCTCGACCGCCGACCAAGGCTCTTTCCCCTGCACCGCACTCCCCGCCGGACACGTACGCCGAAAGTCGCACCACCCGCACAACGACCCGGGATTCACCGGAAACTCCCCATCAGGATCCGCCCCGGCCGCCACCGCCTTCTCCGCCGCCATGATGTCCCGCGCTGTGTCCTCCGCGCGTGTGACCTGGCGGGCGAGCGACTCCTCCGTGTGCTCGTGGGCCGCGACCGTGCCGCTCGGCAGGTGGTGCAGCTCGACCCGGTGGCAGGGCCGGCGGAACACCCGCTGTGCCGCGTACGCATACAGCGCCAGGGCCTGGGAGCCGCGGGCGTCGTCAGCGTCCAGCCCGGACCTTCCCGTCTTGTAGTCGACGATCACCGCCTCGCCGGCGCGCGCGTCGATGCGGTCCGCTCGGCCGTTGAAGGCGAGCACTCCCGTCTTCGTGGCCACTACGCGCTCCACGCCGAGCGGCTCCTCCTGCGGGTCGAGACCGGCCACATACGTGTCCAGCCACTCGAGCGCCTTGCGGTAGGTGACGCGTTCCTGGTCGACGTCGCGGTAGCCCTCTCGCACCCAGGTCGCCTTCAGGAGCGTGGGCAGGGAGGCAGAGCTGCGGCGCTGGGCCGGCAGGGCGTACCAGTTCTTGAGGGCCGTGTGCACGCTCGCGCCGAGTGAATTGTGGGCCCAGGGCGGCCCCTTCTGCGGGCTGGGCCGGTCGACGTAGGTGTAGCGGTAGCGGCGCGGGCAGTCGAGGTAGGTGCCGAGCTTGCTCGGCGTGCAGACGAAGAGGCGCTCCGGCATGCCGGCGAACCCCAACTGCTCGGGTACGGCGGCGGCTCGCGGCGAAGTCCTGGGCACGGTTCAATCCTGCCAGGACCCTCCGACAAAACCGCCCCGAGGCTCACCCGGCGGAGTAGAGCTTGACGAACGCTCCGACCGCATCCGCGATGAGCTGCACCGCGATGGCGGCCAGCAGCAGACCCGCGATCCGGGTCAGCACCTCGATGCCGCCCGGCCGGAGCAGCTTGACGATGCCGCCCGAGAACCGCAGCACCAGCCACACGATGAACATCACCGCGACGATGCCGAGCCCGATCACCGTGTAGTCGCCCACACCGTCGGCGCGCTGCACGAACAGCATCGTCGCGACGATCGCGCCCGGGCCGGCCAGCAGCGGCGTGCCGATCGGCACCAGCGCCACGTTGCTCGTGCCGCCCTGCTCCGAGGGTTCGTCCGTCTTGCCTGTGAGCAGCTCCAACGCCACCAGGATCAGCAGAAGCCCGCCCGCGCCCTGCAGGGCCGGCAGCTGGACGTGCAGGTAGTCGAGCAGCGTCTGGCCCGCCACCGCGAAGACGACGATCACGCCCAGCGCGAGCAGCACCGCCTGGGTGCCGGCGCGGGTCCGTTCCTTGGTCGGCATCGTGCCGGTCAGGGCGAGGAAGACGGGCACCATGCCCGGCGGGTCGACGATCACCAGGAGGGTCACGAAGACCTCGCCGAACAACTTCAGATCCACGCGCTCAACCTAGGCGCCGCGCCGGAATCCCGCTCTGAACTGCGAGAACCGTCACCCCAGGACGGGCACTCCGGTGGCAGCGGTCACGATTTTCGCGTACGCGGAAGGCTCGGTCGTGAAAGCGCCCAGCCGGACGGTCTTGTGGGTGCCGTGGAAGTCGGACGATCCCGTGACGACCAGGCCGAGCTCGCCGGCGAGCGCCCGGACGTGGGCCCGCTGCTCCGGCGTGTGGTCCTCGTGGTCGGCCTCGAGTCCGAAGAGGCCGGCCTCCGCCAGGTCCACGATGAGCTTGTCCGGCACGATCCGCCCGCGCACCGTGGCGTTGGGGTGGGCGAACACGGCGACGCCGCCCGCTTCCCGCACCGCCCGCACGGCTTCGAAGACATCAAGATCTGCTTTGGGTACGAAGTAACGCGCGCCCAGCCAGCGGGAGGCGAACGCCTCGTCGGTCGTCCGCACGAGACCGGCCCGGATCAGTGCCTGGGCGATGTGGGGCCGTCCCACCGAGCCGCCGGCCGCATAGCCGCTGACCTCGGGCCAGCTGATGTCCACCCCGTCCGCCCGCAGCAGCTCGACGATCTTCTCGGCACGCTGCTCCCGGTCGCTGCGCAAGCGCGCGAGGTCGGCGGCGAGGCGGGGCTCCTCCGGATCGAACAGATATGCGAGCAGGTGCAGCGGAATGGTGGGCTCCACGCCGAACCAGCGGCAGGACAGCTCTGCTCCGCGTACCAGAGTCAAGTCTTCGGGCCGCGCGGCCGCGGCCTCCTCCCACCCGCCGGTGGTGTCGTGGTCGGTGATGGCCATCACGTCGAGACCCGCCGCGGCACCCGCGCGGACCAGCTCGGCCGGGGTCAGCGTGCCGTCACTGGCGGTCGAGTGGCAGTGCAGGTCGATTCTGGTCACCCAGCGACGCTACCGGTTGCGAGCCCGGGACCCGCGGCGGACGTCAGGCGTCGTCGCCCGCGTCACCGTCTTTGCCCAGCCGCGCCTCGACGGCCTGCGGCTCGTACATCTCCTCGACGACGCGCAGGTAGAGCTCGTTCGGGTTCGGCAGGTGCTTGACCTCACGCAGCGCCTGGTCCTGGCCCGCCGACTCGAGGACGAACGTGCCGTAGCTCAGCATGCGGCCGAGCGCGGATTGTTCATATTTCATGTCGGTGACCCGGAGCAACGGCATCATGGCGACCCGGCGGGTGATGATCCCGTTGACGACCATGACTCGCTTGTTGGTGAGGATGAAGCGGTCGAAGTACCAGTCGCCGACCTTCCACGCGACCCAGCCCATCACGCCGAGCCAGACGAGGACCGCGGCGGTCACCAGGCCGTCGATGTTCTGCCGGGTGAGGAAGCCCGCGAGGTAGCCGAGCAGCAGGGTGGCGCCGATGCCGATCAGCAGCGGTGTCGAGAGGTGAATCCAGTGCCGCTTCCACTCGCCCCGGTACCGCTCGGTCGGGAAGAGATAGCGGGAGACCAGTGTGGTCGGTTCGTCCTCGAGCGGGAGCACGCGGCGCGGTCCACCCGGGACACCGCTGCCGTCGCCGCCGAGTCCTTGCAGCTCTTCCTCGGTGAAGACGGGCGGCTCGTACTCGCCTGGGTCGCGGTATCGCTCCTGCTCACGGGTCTCGTAGTCGTCCCCGAAGGCCGCGCTCGGCGAGTAGCCGGCGTCGCCCGAGTAGCCCGCGTCGGGTGAGAAGCCGGGCCCGCTGCTCGCTGCGGCTCGGCCCCGGGCGTACTCCGGACCGTCGTCGTGGAACGCGGGATCGTTGTAGCCGAAGGACTCGTCGTCGTCCTGAGGGCGGCGCGCACCCTCACCATCAGGTTGCCGCGGCTCACCAGGACCCATACGCCGATGTTAAGCGACGAGGTTGGTGAAGAAGGTTCCGAAACCGCGGGCGATGTCGCCGATCGTGGAACCGAGCGACTCGAAGACGGCCGCGGCCGAGTTCGGGTTGAACGCAATGAAGAAGATCAAGAATGCGATGCCAAGCCAGGTGAGGACCTTCTTGATCATGGCGGGCCTGCTCCTCCGTTGCGGGTACGGTCGACGCCGCGGCAACACTCACGGTATCAGTTTCGCTGCTGTGTGTGAACAATGTGACCGAAAAGCCGATACCGTTCCCGCAGGTCACCGGGGCGAGATCACACCCGGCCGTGCAGGTAGGGCGACGGCGCTCCGTACACGAGCTCGGGCGGAACCCCGTCGGACAGGTCGTGCAGGACGACGTGCTCGGCGAGGAAGTAGCCCGCGCTTGCCGGCCACGCTACCGCATAGAGCCACATTCCTTTGGCTTCACTCACATAGGCGCTTCGGTCTTCCGGGGACTTGACGCACCACAGTGGAGTGGGGTGTCCACCCGCCTTGATCTTCGCGTGCGGGCCGGGCCGCCCGGCGCCGTCGCCGAGCGCCTCGGCGATCAGGTATCCGGGATCGATGCCGGGGATGCCGGCGAAGCGCGTACCGAGGCCGACGCCGGGTTGCTCGGCGATGAGGACCAGGTCCGCCGGGCCGCCGCCGAGCGGGTCGGGCCCGCTGCAGGACAGTGCGGTCGCGCGTACACCCGAACGGTCGTCACCCGCCCAGCCGACACCCGTCACCATCCAGCCCGCGGGAAGGGGCCACGGGCACCAGAGGGGCATGGGCTCGGCGGTGGGGGCGGGCTGACGCAGGGCGCTCTCGATGATCTCGGGCCCGATGTGTTCCGCGACGTGGAAGGGATGGACGTCGCCGCAATTGTCGCAGCGCCATTCGGTGTGCATCAGGTCCGGCGGCCGAACCTGCGCAGCACAACGGGGGCAACTCACGGTGACACCCACCCTCTTAAGGTGCGGGTCGCGGAGGCCCCCGTCAAGCGGATCGGCAGAACCCGGACCGGTCGACCCATCCTGCAGGCTGCACCCGTGCAGGACCCCTGGTCAGTCCGGGGGTGGACCGGCGTGCGCCCGTACCCATGAGTGCATCGCGATGCCACTGGCCACGCCTGCGTTGATCGAGCGCGTGGACCCGTACTGGGCGATCGAGAAGAGTTCGCTGCACGCAGCGCGAGCGGCATCCGAAAGCCCGGGACCCTCCTGGCCGAAGATCAGGACACATTCCCGCGGAAGCGTGACGGTCTCCATCGGCCGCGACCCCGGCAGGTTGTCGATCCCGATGATCGGCAGGCCGGCGTCCGCCGCCCAGCCGGCGAACAGCTCGATCGTCGGATGATGCCGGACGTGCTGGTACCGGTCGGTGACCATGGCGCCGCGACGGTTCCACCGGCGCAGACCGATGATGTGGACCTCGGCGGCGAGGAAGGCGTTGGCATTGCGGACGACGGTGCCGATGTTGAAGTCGTGCTGCCAGTTCTCGATCGCGACGTGGAACGCATGCCGGCGCCGGTCGAGGTCCGCAACGACCGCTTCCCGGCGCCAGTAACGGTAGCGATCAACGACATTGCGCCGGTCACCTTGCTCGAGCAGCTCGGGGTCGTAGCGCTCATCCTCCGGCCAGGGGCCCGGCCACGGGCCGACGCCGACTGCGAGTTGAGGATCTGCATCATCGGGCGCCATGGTCGTGGACGGTAACGGGCCCGGATCTGCGCGTCTCGGGGGGATTACCGACCGGAGACGCAATGAGCGGCGGGGCCCTCCCCGGCGCCCGCCGCCCACGCTCTGTTGGGAAAGAGTTTGCCTTACGGTCCGTATGCATGTGAAGAGGTTTCAACGTGACCCAACTCACAATTAACTTTGTTACCTATTCCGCGTCGCAGTGACCTTGTCGTTATCAAGCTGCGTTAGGGGTCCCGAGTCCGCCCGGGTCGGCACAAAGTGGACGGCGGAAATCTCGTAACAAGCGAAAGCGCTCTCCCTACGATCGGTTACGATCAGGTGCCGTGCGTTCGCCGGTCCCGCTCGTCAGCTTGAGGCGCCGCGGCGCACCGAGCTCGGAGAAGGTGCGCCAGGCCACGTGTCAGGCGGCCCCGGCGCGGGAATTGCCGAGGTGGACCATCGGTTGGAAAGCCACGTAGCCCAATTCCCGTGGACGGAGAGATCATGGCGACCGTTACGCTGACCGCAGAGAACTTCGACGAGGTGACCAGCAAGGACGGCATCGTGCTGGTCGACTTCTGGGCAAGCTGGTGCGGGCCGTGTGTGCGCTTCGCCCCCACCTACGAGCGCTCCTCGGAGAAGCACACCGACATCGTCTTCGGCAAGGTCGACACCGAGGCCCAGCAGGAGCTGGCGGCGAAGTTCGACATCCGCTCGATCCCGACGATCATGGCCGTCCGCGACGGCGTCATCGTCTTCTCCCAGCCCGGCGCCCTTCCCGAGTCGGCGCTCGAGTCCCTGATCGAGCAGGTCGAGAAGCTCGACATGGAGGACGTCCGGAAGCAGCTGGCCACGCACAACCACTGATCCGGCAACGAACCCCGGCGCCGCGGATCTCTTGATCCGCGGCGCTTTCTCGTTCCGGTGATCCGGGTGGACAGTAGCGTCGTACATGTGTTCGAATCCTCGGCATGCGATGGTCTCACCTGTCGGCACCGACCACGCTCCTGGACGCAGCGCCAGCGGCCTCACCCCTGCCGCTGGCGCTGCCCGGAGCGACCGTCCGCACGTTCGACACCCCGGGCTTCGCCGGCATGACCTTCTACGAGATCCGGGCGAAGTCGATCATCAATCGGGTGCCGGGAGCGTCCCGGGTGCCGTTCGAATGGACCATCAACCCCTACCGCGGCTGCTCGCACGCCTGCTCCTACTGCCTCAGCGGCGACACACCGATTCTGATGGCGGACGGCTCGACGCAGCCGTTGTCGCAGCTCCAGGTGGGTGACGCGGTCCTCGGCACGATGGGCGCCGGCCCGCATCGGCGGTACGTGCCCACGACCGTCCTGGATCACTGGTCGACGTCGAAGCCCGCCTACCGCGTCACGCTCGCGGACGGCACGCGCCTCGTGGCCAGCGGGGACCACCGCTTCCTGACCGACCGCGGCTGGCGGCACGTCAGCCCCGCCGAACCCGGCCTCCCCGCCCTCGCCGTCGGCGACCGCATGTCGGGCATCGGCCACTTCGCCGACCCCCCGAAGGAGTCCCCCGACTACAAGACCGGCTACCTGTGCGGCTTGATCCGCGGCGACGCGGGCGCCGCCCCGTCCCCGGACCCGCGCGAGGGCGACGCCTGGATCCGCGCCGACGCCTACCTCGACGACATTCCGATGCACGAGGCCCTGCGCTGGCCCGAGATGCCCTCCGGCAGCTGGTTCCGGGGCTTCCTCGGCGGCGCGTTCGGCTCGACGGGTTCGGCCGAGCGCCTGTCCGTCGTCTTCACGAGCCGCGACCAGGGCTTCCTCGACCGGGTCACCGACGCCCTCACGCACCTCGGCCTGCCCAGCCGCCGCCCGTCCCAGCCCCAGCTCGGCGGCGTCCACTCCGTCGAGGTGGCCCGCGACCTCTGGGCCGCCCTGCGCTTCCGCCACCTCACCGGCGTCAACGATGCGCCGCTCGACGCCTCCGGAGTGGGCGTACGCAGCGATGCCCAGCTGACCGTCGCCGACATCGAGGAGCTCGGGCTCACCCTGCCGCTGTTCGACATCACCACGGGCACGGGCGACTTCATCGCGGACGGCGTCGTCAGCCACAACTGCTTCGCCCGCAACACCCACACCTATCTCGACCTCGACGCGGGCCACGACTTCGACTCCAAGGTGGTCGTCAAGGTCAACGCCGGCGACCTGGTCCGCCGCGAACTGGCCGCCCCGAGATGGACCGGCGCCCCGATCGCCATGGGCACCAACGTGGACGTCTACCAGCGTGCCGAGGGCCGCTACCGGCTGATGCCGCAGATCCTGGCCGCCCTGCGCGACTTCGCCAACCCGTTCTCGATCCTCACCAAGGGCACCCTGATCCTGCGCGACCTCGAGCTCCTCAAGCAGGCGGCCACCGTGACGCACGTCGGCCTGTCCTTCTCCGTGGGCTTTGTCGACGAGACCGTGTGGCGGGCGGTCGAGTCCGGCACGCCCAGCCCCCGCCGCCGCCTGGACGCGGTCCGCCGGCTGACCGACGCCGGCTTCCGGGTCAACGTCCTGATGGCCCCGATCCTGCCCGGCCTGACGGACACCGACGAGTCCATCGAGGAAACCGTGCAGGCCATCGCGGCCTCCGGCGCGGTCAGCGTGACGCCGCTCGCGCTCCACCTGCGCCCGGGGGCCCGTGAGTGGTACGCGTCCTGGCTCACCCGCGAGCACCCAGCGCTGGCGCCGCGCTATCGGGAGCTGTTCCGCGGCGGGTCGTACCTGCCGCAGGCGTTCCAGAACGAGATCGGAGCCCGGGTACGGCTGGCAGCCCGCCGGCACGGCCTCAACCGCCCTTCGCCGGGCGAGGCGCGGCAGGTTCCCGGCCCGGAGGGTGGTGCTGACGCCGAACAGCTCACGTTGCTCTGAGGAGCCGTAATGCCGTGGCCGTGCGGCCCGGCGTCGATAAGGTCGAGGCATGAGAAGCGCGCAGCAGATCCTGGCGAGCGCCGACGTGATCGCCGTCGTCGGAGCGTCGCGCGATCCGTTCAAGCCGTCGCACTCCGTGCCGCTCGAGATGCTCCGGCACGGCTGGAAGATCATTCCGGTCAACCCGTTCGTCGACGAGGTCTTCGGCGTCAGAACGGTGCCGACCCTGGCCGACCTGCCCGAGCCCGTCGACCTGGTCGACATCTTCCGCCCGGCCGCCGACGCCGTCGAGATCGTCCGCCAGGCCGCCGCCATCAAGGCGCCGGCGGTGTGGCTCCAGACCGGCATCGTCTCCGCCGAGGCCCGCCGCATCGCCGCGGAGGCCGGCATGGAGTACGTCGAGGACCGCTGCCTGGCGGTGGAACGCACGATCGGAAACCTGACGAAACTCCGCTGAGCCGGGATCGACGAACGCCGCCGAAGCCACTCGTTCGTGTCGCATGCTGGGGGTCCTGGTCTACCGGACACGCTGTATCGGGGTGCCCCGATCTTCCCGCCGACTAGTACGGTGCCGGGTGAACTAGGAGGACCTCTGATGACTTACCCACCGCCCGGTGGCACGCCGGACCCATATCAGCCGCAGCAGCCGTACGGGCAGCAGCCGTCCTACGACCCCACCTCGCCGTACGCGCAGGACCCGTACGCGGCTCCGGCCAGCGGCGCGCCGTCGAGCGGGCAGCCGTACGGGCAGCAGTCGCCGTACGGTGTGCCGTCCAGCGGGCAGCCCTACGGCCAGCAGTACGCGCAACCGGGATACGGCCAGCCGTACGCGCAACCGGGCTACGGGCAGATGCCCGCACCGACCAACACGATGGCGATCCTCAGCCTCGTGTTCGCCTTCGTCTTCCCACTGGCCGGGATCATCATGGGCCACGTCGCGAAGAAGCAGATCCGCTCGACCGGTGAGTCCGGCGAGGGCCTCGCCACGGCGGGGCTGTGGCTGAGCTACATCTTCGTGATCATCGGCCTGATCTTCTGCGCGTTCTATGTGGCCGTCGTGATCTTCGCGATCGGCAACAGCAGCACCACCACGTACTGACGCACGGCGCCCGGTGGACGCGGTCCACCGGGCACGGGCCGGCGATCAGCCGCTACGGCACCTGCCCGCCGGTCAGCGGAACTCCGCCTCGCGGACGCTGTTGCCGCCGTCGACCACCAGCATCTGCCCGGTGATGTACGACGCCGCGGGCGAGCACAGGAAGGCGATCGCCGCCGCGACCTCGTCGGGGGTGCCGGGGCGGCCGATCGGCGTACCCAGGCCCTGCTTGATCTCGGTCACGGTCGACGCGGCCGTGTAGATCGTTCCCGGGGCGACGCAGTTGACGTTGATGCCGTCCGCCACCAGCTCCATCGCCAGGGCGCGGGTCAGGCCCACGACGCCTGCCTTGGCTGCGGCGTACGCGGCCTCGGTGGGGAGCGCGTTGATCGGGCCGGCGGTCGCGGCGAGGTTGACGATGCGGCCCCAGCCCTGTTCCGCCATGCCGCCGACGAAGGCCCGGCTGCACAGGAAGGCCGTGCTCAGGTTGCGGTCGATCTCCGCTCGCCATTCGTCGTACGTGAGCTGGGCGACCGGCCGGAGCACCTCCGGGCTGGTGCGGCTCGCGAGGCCCGCGTTGTTGACCAGGACCTCGACGTCGCCCAGCTGGTCCGCAATCGCGTCGGCGAGGGCGCCCACCTCCGCCTCGTCGGTCAGGTCCGCGACGAAGCCGGTCACGCCGAGTTCCGTCGCCCGTTCGTGGATGCGCCGGGTCGTCGAGACGATCGCCACCCGGGCGCCGAGGTCGCGCAGGCGGCGAGCGGTCGCGTACCCGATGCCGTCCGGGCTGCCCGCACCCGTGACCAGGGCCACCTTGCCGTCCAGGCGCAGCGTCACCGGGGCCTCCTCGGCCTCGGCCACGGCATCCTCGGTCCCGGCCGGCGCGGACTCCGCGCTGAGCGACTCGGGCTCGGACGAGAGCGCGGCAGACCGGGGCCGGCGTCCGGCTGCGGGACGTGTGGCGTCCCGCCTCGACCGGCTGCCGCTGACGGAACGAGCGTCGAAGACCATGCGGCGATCCTGCCCGCTCGCGCGCAGAGGGGCAAACATCGACTCAGACGTGGCGCACTTCGGTACCACCCAGGCGTCGTCCACAGCCCGGCAACCGGCCGTGACAGGGGCTCCTATCCTTGGTCCCGGAATGCCCGCGCCGGACGGAGGCAGACGTTGACCTACCCACCGACGCCCGGCCCGGACGGCATCCAGCCGCCGCCGCCCGACCCGCCGGTCCAGGCCTACCAGCCCCCGCAGGCCTACCCCCTGCCCGCGGCGTATGCACCCCCGCCCGCCTATCAGCCGCCCGTGGCCCAGGACCCTTATGCGCCCTACGGGCAGCCCGCGAGCCCGTACGCGTACTCGCCGTACCCTCCGGCCGCCCGGCCCACCGAGGGGATGGCGATCGCCTCGCTCGTGATCTCCTGCGTCGCGATCGCGGGGCTGTGCGTCTGGGGCATCGGATTCGTGCTGGGCGTCCTCGGGGCGATCTTCGGGCATGTCGCACGGGGGAAGATCCGCCGGTCGGGCGCCGGGGGCGACGGGATGGCGCTGGCCGGCATCATCATCGGCTGGGTCGTGACGGCGCTGGGGCTGGCCTTCATCGCCCTGCTCGCCATGGCGATCATCTCGGATTCGAGCACCGCCTGAGCCGGTCCGCGACCGCCGATGATCAGCCGCCGGGCTGGGGCGCGGTGGGGATGCCGGCGCTCGGCAGGGGCGTGACCGGCCCCTCCTCGATGAAGATCAGCGGAGCGGTCCGTCCGTAATGCCGGGGCATCTGCTCCCGCGCCCGTTCCAGGTCCTGCGTCCCGATCTCGACGCCCACACCGTCGTGGCGGGCCGCGATCGTGGAGATCCGCACCCCGCGGCTGTGCCACGCCTCCAGGTCCGCCGTGATGTGGTCCTGCCAGCGGGCCAGTTCCCGCAGGCTGTGCTCGGCGTCGCGGACGAAGATGCAGGTGTTGTTTGCCGTCTGCCGGATGAAGTCGTCGAACGCCGCGGAGGGGACCCGGTAGACGATGGCGCGTACCCGTTGCTGGTCGACTTCCAGGCCCGCGTAGCTGTCGGCGTGGTGGGCGCGGCCGCCGGCGTCGATGCGGGCCATGGCCGCCGCCAGCGCGTCGGGTGTGACGGGGACGGTGTGGCCGGCGACGGTCGTCGTCTCGGGGGCACGGGAGAACTCGCACCCCGCCGTCGTCCAGCCGCCGACCAGGCCGGCCTCCGCGGCCTCGGGCTCGTCGCACGCGCCGGTCATGAACACCGCCCCGAGCAGCAGCCCACCGAGCACACATCGAAAGCGGCGCATCGCATGCCCCCTCTCTACCGCGCCCGGCGGCAGTTCGCCAAGGGGTTCAACGACGCTCGCCCGGCGACAGACGCCAGGACCGGAACGCACAGCGGCAAGGATCAGGGCCGAAACGTGGTCAGAGCGGGGACGGAGCTGCCACCCCCTTCCGGCCCCGCGCTCCCGTCAGGATCACCACCGCAACGCCGACCACCAGCACCGCCAGTCCGGGCAACGCCGCTGCCCGGGGGGTCTGCCCCAGCCACGCCCACGCCAGCAGCGCCGCCCCGGGAACCTCGAGCAGGATCAGCACGCTCACCGTTGTGGCCGACACGTGATGCAGCGCGTAGTTGAACATCGAATGCCCGAGCAACTGCGCCCCTGCCACCAGCGCCAGGATCGCCGCCCACGTGCGGCCGTCGAAGCCGATCATCCGCACTCCCGCCACCTGGCACACAACCAGCAGCAGCACGGCGCACGTGCCGTAGCAGACCCACGTGTACGTCGTCGTGCTGAACCGGGTCCGGGCCCGTTCCCCGAACGCCGTGTACACGGCCGCGGCCATCGCGCCGAGCAGCGCCAGGACGTCCGCCAGCACCGCCTGCGTCGACACTCCCACGTCGACCCCGGTCGCCCAGGCGACGCCTGCCACGGCGAGTGCGATGCCGGCCCAGCCTGCCCGCGACGGACCGCTGCCATGGCGGAAATGGCCGGTCGTCGCGGCGATCAGTCCTTGCCAGACCGGCTGGGTCGCCACCAGCGCCGTGGCCGTGGCCACCGAGCCGAGCTGGACGCTCGGCATCCAGGTGGCGAAGTGGGCCGCCAGCGCGACTCCGGCCAGGACGCAGTACAGGCCCTCCCGGCTGTGGAGCGTGCGGACCTCGGCCCGGCGCGGGCCGGCGCTGATCGGGGTGAGGGCGGCGAAGGCCAGACCGTTGCGCCAGAAGGCCACCGCCAGCGCGGGAGCTGCAGCGAAGGCGATCAATGGGGCTGATGACGAGACGGCCAACACTGCGACGCATAATGCGACGACTGTGAGGTATGCGGGCGTTGAGCGTGTATTCATCCTCGCCCGTCGCTTCTTGCATATGAACACATCACAGTTTGTGGACCTCAGTTGAGCGGAAAGTGAAGCGGTCGTTACGCTCACCGCCGTTGTTCATCGGTCAATGCCCCTGGAGAGTGGTTTTTGATGCCCGCCTACCAAGCGGTGCTGTTCGACTTCTTCGGCACGCTGACGCGCTCCGTCCGACGGGGACCTCAGCATGCCGAGATCGCCCGCGCACTCGGGTGCGATCCCGACGCCGTACTGAGCGTCCTGGACCGGACGTTCCAGGTCCGGGCCCGCGGCCAGCTGGGCTCCGCGGAGGCCACCCTACGGTGGGTCACCGAGCAGGCCGGCGGCAGCCCGCGACCGGCTCAGCTGCAGGCCGCCGTACCGGCCCGGGTGGACGCGCTGAAGGCCGACACGGAGCTTCGTGCCGACGCGGAGAGCGTTCTCACCTCCCTCAAGCGCCGCGGGTTGCGGACCGCCGTGATCAGCGACTGCACCCACGAACTGCCCGCTTTTCTGCCCAGCATGCCGATCGCCTCGCTGCTGGACGTCAGCGTGTTCTCGGTGGAGGTCGGCCGCTGCAAACCCGATCCGCTGATCTACCTGGAGGCCTGTTGGCGGCTGCGGGTCGCCCCGGAGGACTGCCTCTACGTGGGCGACGGCGGCAGCCGCGAACTCACCGGGGCGGCCGCGGTCGGCATGACACCGGTCCGGCTGAGCGCCCCGGATCTCGCCGACCACCTGGTCTTCAACCGCGACGAGGACTTCGCCGGGCTGAGCGTGTCGTCGCTGTCGGCGGTCGTCGACCTGCTGGACCGCGTACCGTCCCTGAATTGAGCGCAAGCGGGGACCTGAGAGGATGGGCCGGTGACGACCGAGCTCGTGGCCGAGGCGATCAAGAAGGCCGGCATCGCCTGGATCAGCGTCGGCGGCCGGCCCGCCGTGGGCCTCTGGGTCATGCCGCTCGACGGGACGCTCGTCGTGCTGAGCGGGCCGGGTGAGCAGCCGGCGCCGGGACTCGCCGAGGCCACCAGCGCGGAGGTGCGGCTCCGCGGCGACAACGGCGGGCTCATCGTCGTCGTCGAGGCCGGCGTCGAGCGGATCGAGCCGGGCACCGCGGCCTGGGACGAGATCGCCCCGCAGCTCGCCGCCAAGCGCCTGAACGCTGCGGGCACCGCCGAGGAGCAGGTGGCCAGGTGGGCCGCGACCGATTGCGCGATCGTGCGGCTCACCCCGGCGGAGACGGCTCCGATCGCCGCCCCGGAGCTGCCCGCGGACTCGGGTGCGGCTCCGCCGCGGGAGACCCCGGCGCGGGTTCCGGTCCGTCGTCCGTTCCGCCTTCATCGGGTACGCCGGAAGCGCTAGCCCACGAACGGCGGCACCGCGATCTCCCCCTTCGCCACCGGCACCACGTGCCCCGCAACGGTCGCAGAGGTGGCCGTACCGTCGGATGCCGTCACCGTGCACTCCAGCAGCGACGGCCGGTGCATCTCGATCCCCTGGTGCACGGTGTACGCGCTCGTTCCGTCCCCGGGCAGCCAGCCGTTGGCGACCAGCCACACGCCGAGACCCAGGGCCGCCGATCCGGTCGCCGGGTCCTCTGGCACCGACACACCGGGGCAGAACACCCTGGCGTACGCGGTCCGCGTGTCGGCGTCCCACGCGAACACGCTGATCTGCGACACCCCCGCCTTCGCCGCCCGCGCGGTGTCCGCCCACGCCCGGGCCAGCGCCCGGCGCTCGACCGGCAGGTAGACGAACTCGAGGCCGCAGCCCGCCGCCGACGGGGTGGCCGAGGCGCCGGCGTAGTCGTCGGCCGCCAGCCCGGTCAGTTCCAGCAGCGCCGCGGAGGGGAACTGGGCACCCAGCGACGGCGTACCGCCGGTGAGGGTGGCGGAGCCGGCGTCGGAGACCACGACCGGCAGCAGGCCGGCGCCGCACTCCTGCACGAGGTGTCCGGCTGCGGCCAGTCCCCGGCGTACCGACGTCACCGCCGCACCGACGCTCGGGTGACCGGCGAACGGCAGCTCCGTCTCGGGGGTGAAGATCCGCGCCCGGTAGGTGGCCTCGATGTCGGTCGGCGGCAGCACGAACACCGTCTCGGAGAGGTTGAACTCGCGGGCCAGTGCCTGCATCTGGTCGCCGCCGAGCGCCTCGGCGCCGTAGACGACGGCGAGGGGGTTGCCCGCGAACGGCCGGTCGGTGAAGACGTCCACGATCTCGTACGCCACGGTAGCCATGGCATGACGCTAACCCAGGGTCCGCAGTGCGAGTCGTGACGGGATACGGCAACCCCTAGGCTGTTTGCGTGACCATGGGGACGAGGGTTTATCTGGCGCGGCTCGCCGCTCTGCCCGTGTTCGACCCCAACGGCGACCGGGTCGGCCGGGTACGCGACGCCGTGGTGCGGCTGCGGACCACCAACCGGCCGCCGCAGGTCGTCGGGCTGGTCGCCGAGATGGCACTGCGGCGGCGCATCTTCCTGCCCATCGGGCGGGTGACCTCGATGGATGCCGAGGCGGTCGTGCTCAGCACCGGCACGCTCAACCTGCGCCGGTTCGAGAAGCGGCCCAACGAGCTGCTGGTTCTCGAGGATCTGCTGGACCGCCGGGTGACCATCGACGCCGAGGACCGCACCGGGCCCCAGCAGACCGGCACGGTCGTCGACCTCGGCATGGACCTCAACCGCAACAACGAATGGCTGATCACGCGGGTCGCCGTCCGCCAGCACACCGGCCGGCTCGCCCGGCGCGGCCACCTGTACCAGGTGGAGTACGACCGGGTCCGCGGGCTGGTCGGCCCGACCGACACCCAGGGCAGCGCGAACCTGGTGGCGCTGCTCGAGCAGATGCGCCCGGCCGACATGGCGAACGCGTTGCAGGACCTGTCCGACAGCCGCCGCAACGAGGTGGCCGCGGCGCTCAGCGACCGTACGCTCGCCGACGTCCTCGAGGAGCTGCCGGAGCACGACCAGGTCGAGATCCTGGTCCGCCTGGACCGGGAGCGGGCCGCGGACGTGCTCGAACGGATGGACCCGGACGACGCCGCCGACCTCCTCGCCGAGCTGCCGAAACCCGAACAGGCGATCCTCCTCGACCTCATGGAGCCCGAGGAGGCGGCGCCGGTCCGGGCGCTGATGAACTACACGCCGGGCACCGCCGGTTCGGTCATGACCTCGGAGCCGGTCATCCTCACCCCGGATGCCACCGTCGCCGAGGCGCTGGCCCGGATCCGCGAACCCGAGCTCTCCCCGGTGGTGGCCGCGCAGGTGTTCGTGGCCCGGGCGCCGTCCGCGACACCGAGCGGCAAGTACCTCGGCATGGTCCACTTCCAGCGGCTGTTGCGGGAGCCGCCGTCCTCCATCCTGGGCGGGCTGATCGAGACGGACATCGATCCGCTGGCGCCGGAGACGAATCTCATGGAGATCACCCGGCGGATGGCCACCTACGACATGGTCGCCATGCCGGTCGTGGACAACGCCTACCGGCTGGTGGGCGCGGTCACCGTCGACGACGTGCTCGACCACTCGCTGCCCCGCGACTGGCGTGACCGTGACACGCAGGACGCGGCGCTGGAGGAAGGCTCCTCATGACGGACACTCGGCGCGAGCGGCTCGATCGCCTGGATCAGCCGGTGGAGCCCGGGCGGGTCCGGCTGCCCCGCTTCGACCCGGAGGCGTTCGGGCAGTGGTCGGAGAACATCGCCCGCTACATGGGTACGGCCAGATTCATCGTCTACATGACCGTGGTCATCGCGGCGTGGTTCGCGTGGAACACCCTCGCGCCTCAGGGACTGCGCTTCGACCCGTACACGTTCACGTTCCTGACTTTGATCCTCTCCCTGCAGGCGTCCTATGCCGCGCCCCTGATCCTGCTCGCGCAGAACCGGCAGGCCGACCGCGACCGCCTCGCGATGGAGGAGGACCGCCGCCGGGCCGCCATGCAGAAGGCGGACACGGAGTATCTGGCCCGCGAGATCGCCTCGCTGCGCATCGCGCTCGGCGAGGTCGCCACCCGCGACTTCCTCCGCTCCGAGCTGGCGCGGATGGCCGATGAACTGGACGAAGCCGCCCACCGGCGGCAGAAGCTGGAACGCAAGGAGTGGGAGGAAGAGCACTCCTGAGCCCGCCAGGGGCTTGCGTAAGCTTGGCGTCATGTCCGCACCCGCCCCCACCCTCGAGGAAGCCGTCCAGGCCGCCCTCGCCACGGTCGACGACCCCGAGATCCGCCGGCCCATCACCGAGCTCGGCATGGTCAAGGGCTTCACCGTCGCCGGCACCAAGATCTCCGTCGAGATCCTTCTGACCGTCGCCGGCTGCCCGCTGCGCGACAAGCTCACCAACGACATCACCGCCGCGGTCACGAAGATCCCCGGTATCGACACGGTGGAGATCGACTTCGGCGTCATGACCGAGGAGCAGCGCAAGGCCCTGCAGGCCACGCTGCGCGGCGGCGGCCAGAGCGCCGAGCCGGTCATCCCCTTCGCCCAGCCCGGCTCCAAGACCCGGGTGTACGCGGTGGCCAGCGGCAAGGGCGGCGTCGGCAAGTCCAGCGTCACCGTGAACCTGGCGGCGGCGCTCGCCAAGCGCGGCCTGTCGGTCGGCGTCATCGACGCGGACATCTACGGCCACTCGGTGCCCCGCATGCTCGGCGTCGACGGCCGCCCCACCCGGGTCGAAGACATGATCATGCCGCCGCAGTCGCACGGCGTGAAGGTCATCTCGATCGGCATGTTCACCGCAGGCAACGCCGCCGTCGTGTGGCGCGGGCCGATGCTGCACCGCGCACTGCAGCAATTCCTCGCCGACGTCTTCTGGGGCGACCTCGACGTGCTGCTCCTCGACCTGCCCCCGGGCACCGGCGACGTGGCGATCTCCCTGGCGCAGCTGCTGCCCAACGCCGAGATCCTGGTCGTCACCACACCGCAGGCCGCGGCGGCTGAGGTCGCCGAGCGGGCGGGTGCCATCGCGCTGCAGACGCATCAGCGGCTGGTCGGCGTGGTCGAGAACATGTCCTGGCTCGAGCTGCCGGACGGCTCCCGCATGGAGGTCTTCGGGGCGGGGGGCGGCTCGACGGTGGCCGCGTCGCTGACCCAGACGGTCGGAGCTTCGGTGCCGTTGCTGGGTCAGGTTCCGCTGGACACGCGGGTTCGCGAGGCCGGGGACGCGGGTACGCCGATCGTGCTCGCCGACCCTTCGGCGCCTGCTGCCAAGGCTCTGGATGCTGTTGCTGAGCGGCTGGCTGTTCGGCGGGAGTCGTTGGTGGGGAAGCCGCTCGGTCTCATGGTGAACGCCCGGCGGTGAGGTTTTGGGCTCTCGGGGTGGGCTTTTGGGGCGGGGATTGCCTCACTCCGGGCGGTCAGGCTTGATCCCTGCGTGAGGCAATCCCCGCCCCAAAAGCCGTTGTGGTTGCGCTGATCGTGCACGCACCGGCCGGGGCCAGCGCCAAGCCGTGGCGGCGAGCGCGGTCGAGGTCGGTCCGGAGTCGGACGGTGCTCAGCCGAAGTGCGGGCGAACCGCGGCCAGGGTTAGGCGGAGACCGGCACTGGACGGCCGCCCGGCCCGTGCCCGGCAGGCCGCGCCCGACCTGAGCGGGGCGCCAGACCATCGCCCAGCCTGAGCCCCGACGCCGGACCGCGCCCGACCCGAGGCCGCCGCTCCGCCCGGTC
>NZ_JBITLP010000001.1:599505-857111 GCF_044465265.1 Actinoplanes sp. NPDC049681 | reverse complement strand
CGGTCCGCCGCTCCGCCCGGTCCGCCGCTCCGCCCGGTCCGCCGCTCCGCCCGGTCCGCCGCTCCGCCCGGTCCGCCGCTCCGCCCGGTCCGCCGCTCCGCCCGGTCCGCCGCTCAGTCTGGCTCCTTCAGACCCTGCCTGAAGCGAGGCCGCGGCCAGACCGCCGCCGCCCCACCCGAGGCCGCACCAGGCCACATCCGAACCCGGGCCTGCCGGGCAGGCCCAGCCCAGGACGGCAGACCACCGCCGCCCATCCCGAGGCCGCCGCCGGACTCCGTCCAACCCGGGCCTGCCGCCGGACCGCGGTCAGCCCAGCCCGGACGGCGGACCGCCGCCACCCAGCCCGAGCTCTGCGCCGGGCTGCGTTCGACGGATCCGTGGGCGGGCGGCGGTCAGGTGGCGTCGATGTCGAAGGTGGCGGGCGGGCCTGCCGGCGCCGGGGGTGGCGTGGTGGCCGGCGGGGGTGTCGGGGTTCGGTGCGATCTGAGGTCGGCGGCGGCTGCTACGTCGCCGAGGTCGGCCTTGACGCCGTTGAGGTCGCTCTTGACGTCCTCGAAGAGGCCCTGGAGGGGCTTGCGCAGGGCCGCCTCCTCGTCCTCGCTCAGCAGGTGCTTGCGGATGAACGCCTTGGGGTGCAGGTCCTGGAGCTGGATGTCGGTGCCGAGCTCGCGGCTCAGGTCGCTGGTGGCGTTCTGGGCCATGGCGCGCAGCCCACGGAGCATGCGCAGCCCGTCGCCGATCACCTTGGGGAGCCGCTCGCCGAAGATCAGCAAGGCGAGCATCAGCAGTGCGCCGATCTCCCACCAGTTCAGGTTGTCGAACACGGCGGCCTCCCCTGCCCGTGAGGGCCTCTCACTTCGCGTCGGCTGCCAAGGTTACTGACGCTGTCTGTGTGCTGGCGCCCCGGCGGTACTCCACCGCGACGGTCGAGCCCGGGGCGTACTTGCGGACCAGGGCGATCAGGTCGGTGCCGTCCTCGAGCACGTGGCCGTTGATCTTGGTGATGACGTCGCCGGACTTCAGGCCCGCGGCGGCCGCCGGGCCCGCCGGCTGGACCGAGCGCAGGCGCGCCCCGGTGCCGCCGCTGGAGCCCGTGGCGCCGCCCGTGGAAACCTCGGCGCCGATCACCGTACGCCGGGCCTTGCCGGTGTCGATGATGTCCTCGGCGATGCGCCGGGCCTGGTTGATCGGGATGGCGAAGGCCAGGCCGATGTTGCCGGCCTCGGTTTCGGTGCCGCCGACCGAGCGGATCACCGAGTTCACGCCGACCACCCGGCCGGCCGCGTCGACCAGCGGACCGCCCGAGTTGCCCTGGTTGACCGCCGCGTCGGTCTGGATGGCCGCGTAGTAGCGGGTGGTCCCGCCCGGGTCGCCGGCCTGGATCGTACGGTCGAGGGCGCTGACGATGCCCTGCGTCACCGTGTTGACGAGCGCGAGCGGGGAGCCGAAGGCGAGCACCGGGTCCCCGACGGCGATCGAGTCGGAGTCGCCGAACTGCACCGCCGGCAAGTTGTTCTTGGAGACTTTGATCACTGCGATGTCCGACTCGGGGTCGCGCCCGACGAGGGTCGCGGGGGCCGAGGAGCCGTCGCTGAACGACACGGACATCGTGTTGTCGGCGCCCTCGACGACGTGGTCGTTGGTGATCACGTAGCCGTCCCGGGACGCCACGAAACCGGAGCCGATGGCGCCGGTGACCCGGACGGTCACGACGCTGGGCAGGACCTGCTTGGCCACCCCGCCGAACGACTCCGGGGCCCGCTGGGCCGCACTGGGTGCCGCCAGCGCAGGGCCGCCGAGCTGCGTACCGCCGCCACCGACGCCTCGGGTCATGAAGGCGTAGGTCAGCGCACTGGCCAGAGCGCCGGCCAGCACAGCGGTGACCAGGCAGATCACCAGGGTCGGGACGAGTGAGCGGCGCGGCGCGTCGGGGTCGGTGACCCGCTCCGGCTCCGGGCCGCTGCTGATCGGCGCGCTGGGCACCACGACGGCGGCCGGCGCGTACGGGTCGCGCCAGGGGTCCGCCAGCGCGTCGGACCACCAGGGTGACCCGCCCGTCGCCGGGGGTGTCGCGGCCGGCGGAGTCTGAGGCTGGCGCCAGTTCCAGCCGTCGGTCACGTCGGTGCCTCCACTCGTCGTCGGCGAAGCCCGGAGGCTCCTCCTCCAGGATGACACGGATCGGTGTGGATCATCCGCTCAGTGCGGGCTCAAGAGGACCTGCTCGCCGCTTTCCGCCGTCGAAGTGCCGATGCGCGAAGGGTGAGCGTCGCTCTACGCTCATACCCGATGTGCACCGGTTCTCTTCCGCGCATCCCACACGGAGGTCGTCATCGTCACCGCAGCCCGCCAGCTCGGCACCCCCAGCGCGCAGTCGATGCAGTTCGCGGAGGCTTACGCCGCCGAGGACGTCGTGCTGCAGACCGCCCGCAGCCTCGCTCTGGAGGTCGGCCTCTCCTGCGTGACCCCCGGCGCGGGGTCCGTGCTCAGCCTGCTCGCCGCCGCGGGCAACGCCAAGGCGGTGGTCGAGATCGGCACCGGTACGGGCGTCAGCGGCGTCTGGCTGCTGCGCGGCATGCGCCCGGACGGCGTCCTGACCACCATCGACGTGGAGAACGAGCATCAGCGCATCGCCCGGCGCATCTTCCAGGAGGCGGGCTTCGTGGCTTCGCGTACCCGGATCATCACCGGCCGCGCGCTCGATGTCCTGCCCCGGCTCGCCGACGGGGTTTACGACCTGGTGTTCGTCGACGCGGACGCGACGGAGTTCGGCGCTTGCGCGGACGCGGCACAGCGGCTGCTGCGCCCGGGCGGCATCCTCGTCGTGAACGGCGCGCTGGCCGGCGGGCGGATCAGCGACCCGGCGGCCCGCGACCCCGACACGATCACGATCCGGGAGACGGTCAAGGCCGTTCGGGAGGCCGAGAACTGGATCCCGGCCCTCATCCCGGCCGGCGCCGGCCTCCTGGCCGCCGTCAAGTGCTGAGCCCGGCCGCTCGGTGGGCTTGCGCCCCGTCGAGCAGGTAGCGCAGGAGCGTGCGTACGCCCCAGCCGGTGGCGCCCTTGGTGAGGTCGGCGTCGTGCTCCTCGGACCACGCCGGGGCCGACATGTCCAGGTGCGCCCAGCGGTCGGCGCGATCGCCGAGGAACTCCCGCAGGAACAGGGCCGCCACCACCGAGCCGGCTCCGCGCACCGGGGAGCTGTGCCGGTCGGCGATGTCGCTACGCAGGTATTCGACGTAGTCGTCAGCAAGGGGCAGGCGCCACATCTGCTCGCCCGCGTTCCGGCCGGCCGTCTCCAGCGCGGCTGCCAGGGCGTCGTCGTGGCTGTAGAGGGCCGCCGTCCGCGCGCCGAGGGCCACCGAGTTGGCGCCGGTGAGGGTGGCGAGGTCGATCAGGACGTCGGGCTCCAGCTCCGCGACCGCGTACGCGAGCACGTCGGCCAGCAGGAGGCGACCCTCGGCGTCGGAGTTGGTGGTCTCGGTGGTCGTACCGTCCCACTGGGTGATCACATCGCCCGGGCGGAACGCCGAGCCGCTGACCGCGTTCTCCGCGAGCGGTGCCAGGGCGGTGATGCGTACCGGGAGAGCGAGATCGGCGGCGCCGAGGGTGGCCGCGATGATCGCCGCGGCGCCGCCCATGTCCTTCTTCATCAGCTTCATGCCGTCCGGCGTCTTGATGGAGATGCCGCCGGTGTCGAAGGTGACGCCCTTGCCGACGAGGACCACGTGCCGGGTCGCGCCCTCCGGCTGCCAGGCCACCTCGACCAGGCACGGCGGCGTCGCGGAGCCGCCCCCCACGGCCACCAGCCCGCCGAAGCCCTCGGCGCGCAGCCGGTCGGCGTCGCGCACGGTGACGGTCAGGCCGGGGCGTGCCGCGGCCTCCGCCACGACCTGGTCGGCGAACCAGGCCGGGTTCTTCACCGATGCCGGCATGTTGGTCAGGTCGCGGGCCAGCCAGGTCGCTGCGGCGGTCACGCGCGCGATCTCGAGGCTGTGGGCGTACATGTCAGGGTCTGATGTTCGGAGGGTGACCTCGACGGACCTGGGGCCGACGACGGCATCGCGGAACCGGTAGGCCGCGAGCCACATGCCTTCGGCGAGGCCGCGCACGGCGGCCGGGTCGACACCCGCGGGCAGGACCACGTGCAGCGCTTCGTCGGCGGTCACGGCCCGGACGGCGGCGGCTCCGGCGGCCCGCCAGCCGGCCTCGTCCCCGGCACCGACCCCGACGATCAAGATCTTGGCTGGGGTACGCAGCGGGCGCGGCAACACCACGACGGCGCCCGCGCGGCCCGGATCATCGGACCCGCGGTGCAGCTCGGCGGTCTCGTCGTCGCCGCCCGCCAGCACCCCGGCGCCGTCCGCCGCGAGCACGACTGTTCCGGCCTCCGACGCGGCGACCAGGCGAATCCCGAACACTGGAGGATGACCCTTCCACGAAGACATGGAAAGCCCGCCGGTACGGCAGGTACCGTACCGGCGGGCCACGTGAAACGTCAGCCGGCAATCGCCTTCAACGCGTCACCCAGCGCGTTGGCCTCGTCCGGAGTCATCTCAACGACGAGACGGCCACCACCCTCCAGCGGGACGCGCATGACGATGCCGCGTCCTTCCTTGGTGACCTCCAGCGGACCATCGCCCGTCCGCGGCTTCATCGCCGCCATCTTGTCTCCCCTCAGACCTACATCAGGGTCGGTGGGTTACCCCACAGCCACTTGCACTTCGAACAGCTCGGCAACGGCGCCTCGTGCTCAGCCCCACGACGCGCCGTACCTCGTTCCGACCGCCGGAGTCGCCCCCGCTGGACCGACCCGAGACCGCAGCGCTGCGGGCCCTGCCACGTCCACGCGGCGCGGCCCACCGTGCCGATCAAACATTTTCCCTGATGAACACCGGCGAACCCAAACCCAACCCGGGCTGATGTGACAGCGTCTAGCATATCGTCTTTCGGGCTGTCACAATGTGCGGTCATGCAGGCGCGGTCGGCACTCTTCGACCTCTACGGCGACTACCTCCGCCCGAGAGGCGGCCGCGCGCCGGTCGCCGCGCTCGTCAAACTGCTCGCGCCGCTGGGCATCGCACCGCCCGCGGTCCGCACCGCGGTCTCCCGGATGGTCCGCCAGGGCTGGTTGCACCCGCTGCGGCTGGTGTCCGGACCAGGTTATCTGCTCACCCCCAAAGCGGCCCGGAGGCTCGACGAGGCGTCCGCGAGGATCTACCGGACCGGGCGCGCGAGCTGGGACGGCCGCTTCGACCTCGTCCTGCTCGGCACGCCGGTCGGCCGCCGCGACGCGCAACGGCTGAGCTTCCTCGGGTACGGCATGCTCGACGAGCGCTCATGGGTCGCGCCGCGGCAGGCGGACGAGATCGACACGGTGCTGCTCGAGGCCGGGGTGGCGTACGAGCGCTTCAGCGCCAGCCACACCGCCGGCTCCCCGGGCGTCACGGACGTGGTGAGCCGAGCCTGGAACCTCGACGAGATCGGACGGGCGTACGAGGAGTTCGTGGACTCCCAGCGGCCGGTGGTCACGGCGATCAACGCGCGCAGCTCCGACGAGGCCGCGTACGCCGCCCGCTTCCAGCTCGTCCACGCGTGGCGCTCATTCCTGTTCCGTGACCCGCAGCTGCCCACCTCCCTGCTGCCGCCGCGCTGGCCGGGGTTGAGCGCGGCGACCTTCTTCGACAAGCACGCGGCTCGCCTGCGCCCCGCGGCGGACCGCTTCGTCGAGCGGTCCCTGGCGGCGGCGACGAGAGGCGGCCGTGTGGGATTCTCTGAACCATGACGGACGCCCTGCTCGTCGACCGCACCGATGCGGTCGTCACCCTGACCCTCAACCGCCCCGACGCCATGAACGCCCTCACCGTGGACCTCAAGGAGGCTCTGCGCGACACCCTGGCGGAGCTCGAGGCCGACAGATCGGTGCGGGCGGTGGTCCTGGCGGGCGCCGGCAAGGCCTTCTGCGTCGGCCAGGACCTGCGCGAGCACGCCGAGACCCTGGCGAGCGGGTCGACCGACCTGGACACGGTCCGCGCTCACTACAACCCGATCGCCCAGCGCCTGGCCAGCATGCCCAAGCCGGTGATCGCGGCCGTACGCGGCACAGCGGCCGGCGCCGGCGCCTCGCTGGCCCTGCTCGCCGACTTCCGGATCGGCGGTCCGAAGACGATGTTCCTGATGGCGTTCGCGAACATCGGCCTGGCCGGCGACTCCGGCATCTCCTGGTCGTTGCCGCACATCGTCGGCCGCGCCCGAGCTCTCGAGTTGCTGCTGCTCGCGCAGCCGGTGCGCGCCGAGCAGTGCCACGAGTACGGCTTGCTGACCGAGCTCCTGGACGACGACGAGAAGGTGCTGCCGGCGGCGCAGGAGTTCGCGGCCCGGCTGGCCGCGGGACCGACGGTCGCCTACGCCGCTATCAAGCGCGAGCTCTCCATCGGTACGGCGGGAACCCTGTCCGACGCGCTGGCCGCGGAGGCCCAGGCCCAGGCGATCTGCGGTGCCACCAGCGACCACAAGAACGCCACCTCGGCGTTCGTCGCCAAGCAGAAGCCGACGTTCGAGGGCCGCTGACCGCCGCCGTTCTTGCGGCCGCCCCTCGCCGACGGTATGAGTCTTTCGGTATAACCGATCCACGCCGGTAAATGTTTGACTCTCCGCAACGCTTTCGTTGGGGAGGTCCGGATGGTCAGGTTGCGCAGGATTCTGGGCGGGGTGGCGGCCGCTCTCACGGTGGCCGCGATGGGCGCCGTGGTGCAGACGTCACCGGCAGCGGCCGCTGACGGCCCGCAGCGGGTGGTCGGCGGCACACGCGCCACCCAGGGCGAATTCCCGTTCATGGTCCGGCTCTCGATGGGCTGCGGTGGCGCCCTCTACAGCCCGACCATCGTGCTGACGGCGGCGCACTGCGTCAACGGCACGGGCACCAACACGTCGATCACCGCGACCCTCGGCGTCGTCGACCTCAACTCGTCGAGCCGGATCACCCGCCGGTCCAACTACGTCTACCGGGCGCCCGGCTACAACGGCAACGGCAAGGACTGGGCGCTGATCCGCCTCTCCAGCCCGGTGACCGGCCTGGCCACCCTGCCGATCGCGACGACGTCGGCGTACGACACCGGCACGTTCACGATCGCCGGCTGGGGCGCGGCCCGCGAAGGCGGCGCGCAGCAGCGCTACCTGCTGAAGGCCACGGTGCCGTTCGTCAGCGACGCCACCTGCAACTCCAGCAGCATGTACAACGGCGAGATCATCCCCACCGACGAGATCTGCGCCGGCTACACCCAGGGCGGCGTCGACACCTGCCAGGGCGACTCCGGCGGCCCGATGTTCCGCCGCGACGCGAACAACGCCTGGATCCAGGTCGGCATCGTCAGCTGGGGCGACGGATGTGCCCGCCCGAACAAGCCCGGCGTGTACTCGCAGGTCAGCTACTTCTCGTCGGCCATCCAGTCGGCGGCGTCCAGCCTCGGCGGCTGACGACGATCAAAAACGGGCCCCGGAGCGCTGCTCCGGGGCCCGTTCTCGTGCGTGCCGGATCAGTCTTCCTCGTCCTCTTCGGGATCGAGGTTCGCCTCCTCGCCGAGGACGAAGGCCTGCATGGCCAGCTCGTCACCGGACGGCGAGACGAACGTGGGAAGCTCCGCAGGCCCCAGCTCGAGCACGTACGACCAGAACTGCCGCACCGCCTCCGCCGGGCTCGCCGCCTCGATCGGCAGGTCCAGGCTGACCAGCCACGTCTGCTTGTCCCGGTCCCCGATCAGCCGCCCCGCGTAGCTCCGGAACACCTCCTCATCGACCTCGGAAACCGACGCATCGAGCGGAAGCCCGTCGGCGGGCACAGGCGCATCGAACGAGCGCCGCGTGTATGCCACCTCAACCTCGGGCGTGCCGTGCGCGGCCCGGGACTGCTTCCCCGCCACGATCCCGAGCGCGACGACGGACGGCGGGGCGCCTGCCGCCACGAGCAGCACCTCGTCCCCGGCGGCGGGTGGCACCGCGGCCGACCCCGCCACCGTCAAGGTGTCGTGATGGAACAGCCGCTCGGACGCCCATCGGTCCGCCGGAATGATCGCCACCCATTGAGCCATGCGCTCAATGACATCACGCCGGAGAAGCAGCCCGTCGCCCGGAGGTCAGGTCGTTGAGCGCCCAGCCGTCGCACGAGGTCACGTGACCGGGCGCCCCAGGCGTCGCCCTCGAGGTCAGGTCTGGACGGGTGCGACGAAGCAGCCCGCGAGGTGGTCGTCGACCATGCCGGTGGCCTGCATCAGCGCGTACGCCGTCGTCGGGCCGACGAACTTGAAGCCGCGCTTCTTCAGGTCCTTCGCCATGGCGGTGGACTCCGGGGTGACCGCCGGAACATCGGCTCGGGTGGCCGGGCGCGGTCGCGGCGGCGGCGCGTACGACCACAGCAGCTTCGAGAGCCCACCGGGGAGCTCGGCGGCCACCCTGGCGTTGTGCAGGGCGGCGTCCACCTTCACGCGGTTGCGGACGATGCCCGGGTCGTTCATCAGCCGATCGGCGTCCCCGGCGTCGAAGGCCGCCACCGCCTCGATCGAGAACCCGGCGAACGCGCGCCGGAACGCCGGGCGCTTGCGCAGGATGGTGATCCAGGAGAGGCCGGACTGGAAGGCCTCCAGGCACATGCGCTCGAACAGGGCGTCGTCGCCGTGGACCGGCCGGCCCCACTCCGTGTCGTGATAGGGCACGTAGTCCGGGGTGCTGCCGCCCCAGGAGCACCGCGCCCGGCCGTCCTCGCCGAGGACCAGACCGTCGACCGGCGCCTCCACCGATACCCCGGGGGCGCCGGGAGCCCCGGGCATGTCATCCGTCATGGCGACCACCGTAGGGAGACCCACCGACAAAAACGGGTCAGGGCAGCTTTCCCTCCTCCACCAGCCGGCCGAACTTCTTCAGCGCGCCCTTGAAGCTGAGCTTCGAGCCCGGCCACAGGACCGGCCAGGCGAGCTTGCCCGCCGCGCCGCCGGGAAGGTGGAACCACTCGTGCATGACCACCTGCGTACGGTCGCCGCCCATCGCCGTGCAGCGCATCGAGCCGGGGCCGCGCAGAACCTTGCCGCAGTGCACGACCTTGAGCTCGTATGGTGCGTCCACCCGGACGACGCGCATCTCGTCGCGCAGCGCCGCCGGGCCCAGGGCGGTGATCGCCTCGATCAGGCTGCCCTCGCCGCCGTCGCCCTCGACCACGCGCACCTTGGTGAACGGGATCCAGTCGCCCTGCCGCTCCCAGTTCATGAAGGCGGCGAAGACGCGGGGGGCTGGGGCGTTCACGATGACGGTCGCGGTGACCTCGCCGGTGCCGGGCTTCGCCGCGTCGCCGAGGTTTCCGACCGGCTCAGTCTCGCTCATCGGCGCTCCGCCGGCTCTTCGTCGGCGCGCTCCGCGGGCGCCGCATCAGCCTCGACATCCGCCCCCTTCGCGGGGCGGGATGCGTCGGCCTTGGTCCCGGCACCAGACGCGCCGGCCTCCGTCCGCTTCCCTGCACCGGATGAGTCGGCTTCGGCGGCGGAAGCCGGAGCAGAGGTAGTGGCAGCGGAAGCGGCGGCGGCCTCACGGGACGGCGAGTCCGCTGCAGGAGTGGACGCTGCGGCGGCGTCGGCCGACGGCGGAACCTGGTCGGGGTCGGGCGCCACGGGCGCGTCGGGTGGCGGCGCCACGGCCGCCTCGCGGGCCCTGCGCAGCACGTCGGCGTCCGCTGTCCGGCCCTCGCGCAGCGCGGTGACCTCGGCCTCGAGGACCCCGATCAGCTCGGACTTGTAACCGATGTCGTAGGCCGCCCGCTGGAGAGCCTGGTCGACCTGGCTCATCCGGTAGCCGCGGAACGCCATGTCGAAGCGGGTCCGGAAGATGTCCTCCTCTCCCAGCGGCCGGTCGCTCGGCAGGGGGAGCGCCTTGCCGTCGGGCTCGACCGGCGTCAATCCGGAGTCTCCGCCGCTCACCATCACGGTCACGCCGAAGACGATCGCCGCGACCACGAGCGCCACGACGATGAAGAGGAGTAACTGACCCATGGGCACGATCGTGGCATGAGCGCTGCGGCGTGGCGAGCCCGCCACCCCGCCTGTGGACAAAGGTGGGGCGTCAGGTCCAGGTAAGGATCTTCTTGCGCCAGGCGTACGCGATGCCGAGCGCGAGAACCGCCACGAAAATGCCCATTTCGGCGACGGTCACCATTCCGAAGCCTGGCCGGTCGAAGATGACCGCCCAGGGGAACAGGAAGACCGCCTCCACGGCGAAGAGCACATACAGGTACGCGTACACGTAATAGCGGATCTGCGCCTGGGCCCAGTCGCCGCCGACCGGGTCGATGCCGCTCTCGTAGGCGATCCGCTTGCCCGCCGGTTCCGCCGGATGGGCGGGGCTGAGCAGCTTGTTCGCCCCGAAGGCGCCGACGAAGACGAGGACGCCGGCCGCCATAACCAGGCCGAGCGTGGCGTACGTACCCAGATACCCGTCCACGCGCGCCAGCCTAGCGAACCACAAGGTGAACTCGATTGGCTGAGGCAAGCCTGGCCTGGCTACTGTGGTCGTCGGTCTGCGATCGGACAGCGGCCCTTGCCCCCACCGGTAAGGAGCGCCGACGTAGGCTGGAAGTGACTAATGCGGGCCGGCTCATCGACGTGCGTACCCGCCGGCCGGCTCCCTCAGGAGGTTGGAACGTGGCCGCTCCCGTGAAGCGTGTCGAGCAGCTCGACCGCGTGGTCATCCGGTTCGCCGGCGACTCCGGTGATGGCATGCAACTGACCGGCGACCGGTTCACCTCGGAGACCGCGCAGCTCGGCAACGACATCTCGACGCTACCCAACTTCCCGGCGGAGATCCGCGCACCTGCAGGCACCCTTCCGGGTGTGTCGAGCTTCCAGGTGCACTTCGCCGACTACGACATCCTCACGCCCGGCGACGCGCCCAACGTGCTGGTGGCGATGAACCCGGCCGCGTTGAAGGCCAACCTCGCCGACCTGCCGGCCGGCGCCGACATCATCGTCAACACCGACGAGTTCACGAAGCGCAACCTGGCCAAGGTCGGATACGCGGTGAGCCCGCTGGACGACGATTCTCTGGCCGACTGGTCGGTGCACCCGGTCGCGCTGACGTCGATGACCGTGGCCGCCCTGGCCGGCTCGGGTCTGCCGAAGAAGGACGCCGAGCGGGCGAAGAACATGTTCGCGCTCGGCCTGTTGAGCTGGATGTATTCCCGGCCGTACGAGTCGACGCTGCGCTTCCTGGAGCGCAAGTTCGCCAAGCGGCCCGAGCTGGTCGCGGCCAACAAGGCGGCGTTCACCGCGGGCTGGAACTACGGCGAGACGACCGAGACGTTCTCGGTGCGCTACGAGGTCAAGCCCGCCAAGATGGCGCCGGGGACGTACCGCAACATCACCGGCAACGCCGCCCTGGCGCTGGGCCTGGTCGCCGCCGGCGTGCGGTCGAAGCTGCCGGTGTTCCTGGGTGCGTACCCGATCACCCCGGCCTCGGACATCCTGCACGAGCTGAGCAAGCACAAGAAGTTCGGCATCACCACCATGCAGGCCGAGGACGAGATCGCCGCGGTCGGCGCCGCGCTGGGCGCCTCGTACGGCGGCGCGCTCGGCGTGACCACCACCTCCGGCCCCGGCGTGGCGCTCAAGGGCGAGACGATCTCGCTGGCCATCGCCCTCGAGCTGCCGCTGGTGATCGTGGACGTGCAGCGGGCGGGGCCGTCGACGGGCATGCCCACCAAGACCGAGCAGGCCGACCTCAACATGGCCCTGTACGGCCGGCACGGCGAGGCCCCGCTGGCCGTGATCGCGCCGAAGTCGCCGTCCGACTGCTTCTACGCCGCGATCGAGGCGGCGCGGATCGCGTTGACGTACCGCACGCCGGTGATCCTGCTCTCGGACAATTACGTGGCCAACGGGTCCGAGCCGTGGCTGCTGCCCGAGGTCTCCGAGCTGCCGGATCTTCAGGTCGACTTCGCCACCGAGCCCAACGGCGAGGACGGGCGCTTCCTGCCGTACCTGCGCGATCCGCGGACCATGGCCCGGCCGTGGGCCATCCCCGGCACGCCGGGGCTGGAGCACCGGATCGGCGGCCTGGAGAAGGCCGACAAAACCGGCGACATCTCGTACGACCCGGCCAACCACGACTTCATGGTCCGCACGCGCGCGGAGCGGATCGAGCAGATCCCCGTGCCGGACGTGGTGGTCGAGGACCCGGACGAGAACGCGCGCGTGCTCGTGCTCGGGTGGGGCTCCACGTACGGGCCGATCGGCGCCGCCTGCCGGGCCCTGCGCCAGCGCGGCCTGCCGATCGCCCAGGCGCACCTGCGGCACCTGGCCCCGCTGCCGGCGAACCTCGGTGAGGTGCTCAAGGCGTACGACAAGGTGATCATCCCGGAGATGAACCTGGGTCAGCTGGCGCACGTGATCCGGGCCCGGTACCTGGTCGACGCGGTTCCCTTCAACCAGGTCAGCGGCCTGCCCTTCACCGCCGCGACGCTGGAGAACATGCTCGAGGACGTGGTCAAGAATGGCTAGCCCGACGATTCCGCTCACCCCGGTCAACCTGACCGCCAAGGACTTCAAGTCCGACCAGGAAGTGCGCTGGTGCCCGGGCTGCGGCGACTACGCGATCCTCGCCGCCGTGCAGGGCTTCATGCCCGAGCTCGGCATCCCGCGCGAGAACATCGTGTTCGTCTCCGGCATCGGGTGCTCGTCGCGGTTCCCGTACTACATGAACACGTACGGCATGCACTCGATCCACGGCCGCGCCCCGGCGATCGCGACGGGCCTGTCGGCATCCCGGCCGGACCTGTCGGTGTGGGTCGTGACGGGTGACGGTGACGCGCTCTCGATCGGCGGCAACCACCTGATCCACGCGCTGCGCCGCAACGTCAACCTGAAGATCCTGCTGTTCAACAACCGGATCTACGGGCTGACCAAGGGCCAGTACTCGCCGACCTCCGAGCTCGGCAAGATCACCAAGTCGACGCCGATCGGTTCCAACGACGCCCCGTTCAACCCGCTGTCGCTGGCGCTGGGCGCCGAGGCGACCTTCGTGGCCCGCACCATCGACTCCGACCGCAAGCACCTGCAGTCGGTGCTGCGCGCCGCCGCGGAGCACGAGGGTTCGGCGTTCGTGGAGATCTACCAGAACTGCAACATCTTCAACGACGGCGCGTTCGAGCTGATCAAGGACCCGAGCACCCGCGACGAGCATCTGATCCGTCTGGAACAGGGACAACCCATCACCTTCGGTACGGACAACCGCTACTCCGTCGTGCACCCCGAGGGCAGCTTCGGCCTGCAGGTGCAGGAGGGCGGCACGCCGCTCGTGCACGACGCGACGGTGGACGACCCGGCGTACGCGTTCGCGCTGAGCCGCCTGTCGGGTTCGGACCTCAACACGACCCCGATCGGCGTGTTCCGCAACGTCCGCCGGCCGTCGTACGACGAGCTGGTCCAGAAGCAGCTGCTGGACGCCAAGGCCAAGGCGACCGGTACGCCCGACCAGATGCTCGGCGAGCTGCTCAACGCCGGGGACACCTGGACGATCCTGTAGCTCAGCCACGCACGCACGTCGCCGGGTGCGGGAATCCGTTCATGAGCGCCAAGCGAATGGATTCCCGGGCCCGGCCCTCGGCGTGAGCGACGGCCCGCACCACCCGCCGAGCTACGACAGCCGGATTTTGATCTTTCAGACGCTCGCCGCGACGCTGTTCTCCTCGTCGCGGATGTAGATGAGCATGTCGCCGGTCTCGATGGTCTCGGCCTGCTCGCCGCCGAGCGCGATGACCTTGCCGCGGCGGATCAGGGCGACCACCAGGGTCTGCAGCTCGCGCGGATTGCGGCCGACCTCGCCGCGCTCCGCTGAGCGCATGGCCAGCGCCATGCCCTGACCCGGCGTGAGCAGGTCCTCGACCACGTCGATCAGCGGGGGCGTGGTGGTGGTCAGGCCCAGCAGCCGGCCGGCGGTCGAGGACGAGACGATCACGTGGTGCGCGCCGCTCTGCTTGAGCAGGGCAGCGTTCTCCTGCTCGCGGACCGAGGCGATGATGCGCACCTGGCCGGCCGTGAGCTGGCGGACCGTCAGGGAGATCAGGACGGACGCCTCGTCGCTGTCGGTGGCGATGATGACCGACTTGCAGTTCTTGACGTCGGCTTCCAGCAATACGGAAGAGCGGGTGGCGTTGCCCTCGATGGCGACCAGCCCGTTCGCCTGGGCCTGACGCAGTGCGGCCTCGCGGTTCTCCACGATGACGATGCGCGACTTGTCGTACCCGGTTTCGAGCAGAGCGCTGATCGCCGCGCGGCCCTTGGTGCCGTAGCCGCAGACGATGACGTGATCCTTCAACTTTCGCCTCCACCGGCTGACCCGAAGGCTGTTCCGGTACTGGTCGGTCAGCACCTCGAGGGTCGTGCCGACCAGGATGATCAGGAAGAGCACGCGCGCCGGGGTGATGATCACGATGTTGACCAGGCGGGCGTCGGGTGTCACCGGAGTGATGTCGCCGTAGCCGGTGGTCGAGAGCGACACGACCGCGTAGTAGAAGCAGTCGAGCAGCGTCAGGCCGTCCTGGTTGACGTCCCGGTAGCCGTCCCGGTCGAGAAAGATCACCACGACGACGACCAGCACGAGGAAGACCGCGGCCACGACCCGCACAGCGAGCGCCCGCAGCGGTCCCTGTCTGACCAGAGGTAGATGAATCACCGGACGTCCGCCTGCACGTTCACACCATAGCGGCCCGATCGACGCCCGCTTTCCAGGACATCACAGGTAGGCCCGGCCGTGGAATACCCGTCGGTAAGTTGAGGCACCGTTAAGGAAACAGGATTGACAAACTTGTATGCAGACGGTGACGAATCGAACACTGACAGGCAGCGGCCCCCACGAGGGGCCCCACCGCTGGAGGTCTCGATGCACCGGTTTCTCCGCCGCTCCCTCGTCATCCTCGTCTCCACCGTCGCCCTCATCGCGCCCGCGGCCGTAGCCCGGGCCGCGGCCACCAAGGCCGAGGTCTTGTCCTCCTGGACACAGACCACCGCGGCCAGCACGAACGCCTGGAACGCCGCCCGCCTCGACCGCGCTCCCTGGGCGTCGTACGGCTTCGACTGGTCGACCGACTACTGCTCGTCGAGCCCGGACAACCCGCTGGGATTCGACTTCACTTTGTCGTGCTGGCATCACGACTTCGGCTACCGCAACTACAAGGACCTGGGGACGTTCTCCAGCAACAAGTCGCGGTTGGACAGCATGTTCTACGCGGATCTGAAGCGGAAGTGCGCGACGTACAGCACGCTGACCCAGCCGGCTTGTTACAGCCTCGCGTGGACCTATTACGAGGCGGTGTGCGTCTTCGGGTCGCTGGCGGCGGTGCAGCCGTCCGACGTGGATCGGGCGCGCAAGCTGCTGCGGTAGCGGCCGGCCTTTCCTGCGCCCTGGCCCGGCTCGTCCTTCGACGAGCCGGGCTCCCTTTCGTACGCTCAGGCGACGGACTGGGCGAAGCGGGCCGAGCCGTGCTCCAGGTCCGGGTGCTCGACCGCCAGCGCGGTGGCGACGGCCCGGGTGAATCCGATGGTCGCGCCCTCCGCGTACGCCGCGTCGAAGGCGGTATCTCCCAGCCGCCGCCGCAGCACCGCCTGCTGCGCCGACCAGAACGCGCCGAACTGCGTCGCCCGCCGCGCACCCCGCACCGATTCCGCGCCGCCGAACAGCACCGCCGCCGTAACGGGATCATCGCCGAGCGCGCACCGGACCGCGATGGCCGCGACCGCGTCCGCTGCGGCACCCCGGAAGCCGTGCCGCAGCCGCGACCGCAGGGCCACCACCAGGTGGTCGTGCGCGGCCACGAGGTCACCGCGGCGCAAGGCGACCATCCCGAGCAACCAGTCGACGGTACGGCGGCCACGATCCTCGGGCCGTCCCGCCTCGATCACCCGCGCCCCGCCGAGCAGCTCGGCCGCCTCGTCCAGCTCGTCCCGGCGCCAGAGCAGCTCGGCCAGCGCGATGATCGTGGGCAGCGCGGCGGCCGGCACCCCGGTCCGTTCCGCGGCCGCGATGACCTCCCGGCACACCTGCTCGGCCTCGCGTAAACGCCCCGCCTCGATCAGCGACACACGGTGACCGGCGAGCGCCCGTACGACCAGGGCGGAGTCTCCGGCCGCCCGCGCCGCCACCTCCGCGCGATCCAGGAACCGTTCCCGCTCGTCCCGGTCCGACGAGAGCCCGGCGTGCACGAGATAGGCGGACGCCATGTCGGCCCGAGCAACGGTCAGCCCGTCCAGCCGTCCGTACAGCCGGTACAGCAGGTCACGCCCCTCGCGCGCGCCGCCATGCTCGCGCCACCACGGGTCCAGCGCCCCCACCAGCCGCAAGCCGGCGCGCGGATTGCCACCGGTGACGGACCAGCGCAACGCCGCTTCCCACTCCTTCACGTACGGCGAGAGCTCCGTGAGCGACACCGTCCGCGGCTGCCCGTCGGTGTCGACCACCACGCCGTCCAGCGTGTGCAACGACCAGTCGACGTGCCCGTCCCGCGCCTGCCGCTCCTCCCCGGCGGCGAGGAGCCGGCGAACCGCGTACGCCCGGACCTGCTCGGGCATCCGGTAACGCGGCCCGGACACGACCTCGACGAGCGACCGGTCGGCCAGCTCCGACAGGGCGCCGAAGGCGTCCCCGCTGGACCACTCGACGGCGGCGAGCTCGACCGGGCCGGCGAACACGGCCAACCGGCGCAGGAGGGCGGCGGCGGCTCCGCTGAGGCCGCGGTACGACCAGTCGAGGTTGCGGGTCAGGCTGTGGTGCCGATCCCACGCGGTGCTCTGCGACATGTCGGGCGAGCGGGAGTCCCCGTACGGCAGCCGGTCCTGCCCGCGCCCGACGTAACCGAGCCCCGCTGCCGCGCGGCCCATGCCGAACAGCCCGATCGCCGAGCGGTCGATGCCGAGGCCGAAGAAGCCGGACGGGCGGTTGGCGGAGTTCAGCGAGCCGCCACGCCGGGAGCCGCGAAGCGTGTGACCGCCGAGTTGCGACCCGGGCAGCGCGTGATCGCCGGCCTGCGACCCGGGCGTCAGGTGCTCGCGTCGCTGGGAGCCGGGCAGCCCGTGATCGCCGAGCTGCGAGCCGGGCGGGGTCTGACCGCCGAGCTGCGATGCGGGCGGGAGGCTGTCCTCGAATTGCCAGTCGAGCATGATCGAGTCGGCGGGGTGCGACCCGGGCGACAGGTGATCGGCGAGGTGCGGCCCGGGGCCGCGCAGGTCGGCCTGCGAGAGGCCGGCCGGCAAGAGGTCGGCGTGCGACCGTCCCGCGGGCAGACCGTGGGCGGGTGACGGTTCGTTCGGCTCGCGACCGGCGTCGAGAGCCGCGATGGGATCGTCGAGGCGCGCGGAGAGCTGCGTGGCAGAGAGCAGACGCAGCCGGTCGGCGGCCAGCTCGATGGCGAGCGGATGACCGTCCAGCCTCGACGCGACCCTGCCCAGGTCGTCCTCGTCCGCGCCGGGCCGCCCGCCGCGAGCCGCCACCACCCGCTGGGCCAGCAGGGCATAGGCGTCGGCGGGCGCCATCGGCGGCAGCCGCCAGACCAGCTCGCCCGGAACCCCCAGCGGCGCCCGCGAGGTGGCGAGCACGTCAAGCCGCGGGCAGGCCGTCAGCAGCCGCCGCACCAGCCGCTTCGCATCGCCCGGGAGCGCGTCGCAGGTGTCGAGGAGGATCAGAGTGCGGCCACGCCGGCAACGCTCGACGATCGAGTCGAACAGCGGCCGGCCCGGCTCCGTGCGCACGCCCATCGCGCCGGCCAGCGCGGCCTCCGGTCGCCCGTCGGCGAGATCGACGACCCAAACCCCTTGCGGGTACGCCGTGAGCACCTGTTCCGCCACCACCAGCGCCAGCCGGGTCTTACCGGCGCCACCGGAGCCGGCCACGGTGACGAGCCGGTGCGTACCGACGAGCTGCCGCAGCTCGGCGGCCTCCGCCTGCCGGCCCACGAAGGAGGTGACCGCCGCCGGCAGATTGTGGTTGGGGGCGGTCCCGGTGCGCGGGTGCGGGAAGGACCGTTCGAGCCCCGGCGCCACGATCTGGAAGAGCCGCTCCGCGTCGTCGAAGCCCCGGAGCCGGTGGAGGCCGAGGTCGAGCAACTCGACATCCGCCATCGGATCCGGGTCGGCACCCGGTGCGGTCGCGGGGATCTCAGAGGTCAACGCGCCCAGCGCCACCCACGCCGGAGGCACTCTGCGCAACGCTTCGGACAGCAGGGCGTCACCAGGCATGTCCCGCGGCATTTGAGCAGCAGCGCCGTCCCCGGCCCGTTCGGTCGGCGATCCGCCGGTGGGCTCCCGCGCGGCCCGACGCGACCGCGCGGCGCGCCAAGACCCCACCCCGGTACGCCGTGTCGCCCGGTGCGACCCCTCGGCGCTTCTCGGCCTGGCGCCCGTTTCGTGATCCTGGCCGTACTCGCGCCGCAGTCCGGCATCGGTGTCGCCGCCGGACGTCGTATCGGGAGTCCCAGCAGGCAGCAGGTCCGGCGACCAGGTCGTGACGGCCAGGGCGGTGGCCTCCGAGCAGAGGATCTGGCCCCCGTGCGCCGCGGCCGCGACCCGTGCGGCCCGGTGCACCTCGGCACTCGCGTACTCGCCGGCGACCGGCTTGGCCCACCCGGTGTGCAGACCCATGCGTACCCGTGGAGCCACATCGGGGCTCGGCCACGGGTACGCGGCAAGTGCGTGCTGTGACGCGATACAGGCGGCGACAGCAGCGGCCGCATCCCCGAAGGCGATGAAGAAGGAGTCACCCTCAGTGAAAAGCTCTACCCCGGAGTGATTACGCAGAGCTCGTCGCACCACGCCCCGGTGAGCATTCAGCACACTGCCGTAGTCGTCGCCGAGCATCCGGGCCAGGCGTGTAGAGCCTTCGATGTCGGTGAACACGAAGGTCACCAGCCCACTCGGCAGCTCGGTCCGTCCCGACACGGTAAGAACCTCCGCCCCCTAGGAAGTCGCGCTCCATGCTCTCGCACCGCGATCACACGGCACATCGTAGAAACGGTCGGTAACCGTCCACCCGCCACGACCGACCCCGGAAGGGCGACCCCCGGACGAGTCATCGACGCCTACGCACGGCACTACGCGTGACGTAACGACCCGGTTCATGTTCGAGTCACGCGGTGGATGGTCAATTCCGCCGGGCCGAACGGGCGTACCCACAAGAGTCACCTAGTGCGATTACCTGTGCGACTCCAGCAGGTGACCACTCGATCACCAGCAGAGACTGCCCTCAGAGGACACCGAGCCGGGCGCCCGTGGTGCCGCGGTCGGCTTCGGAGCGCCTCTCCACCCCACCGCAGGCCACGCCGGGCGAGCTTCGAACCACGCCGAGGCACATCCGGACCGCACTCGGGCGACACCCTCGGCAAGGACCTGTGTCAGCAGCCGCACGCACCTCCGCAACAACCGCCACCGCCACCACTGCCCGGCGAGGGGACAGAAGGCATCGCCCCACCCCGGCCCGTCACGGCAACGGTGGAGAGCAATTTGACCGTGTCCGTATGCCCCTGAGGGCAGGTCGCCGGGGCCGAGGACTCGGCCATGGGACGGTTCAGCTCGAAGGTGTCGCCGCACGCGCGGCATCGGAAGTCGTATCGCGGCATCCGACCAGGGTATGGGCTGGGCCGCTTGATCCGCTGCATCGCAGATGCGTAGTTGTGGACGCCCGGCATCGGTCCCGGTGCATGAGATCGATCGTGGCCGCGGCCCGGTAGTCTCGTGCGGGTGGTTGACGGGCAGGAGAAACCCTCGAAGCGTCCGGCGGCACCGCACCTCGGCGGCCCGCTCGGCAGCTCCGGCGCCGCGCCCGAGGACCTGACGCCGGCGAGCGAATCCGGTGCGCGTGTCGTGCGCGAGAATGCCGTCAAGCTGGCCCAGCCCGAACCGGACGTGGCAGAGCCCGCTGCTGGTGAAACCGCCGCGGCCCCACGCCCTGCCGCCGCCGAGTCTCCTGCGGGCCGGCCCGACGAGGCATCCAAACCGGACGAAACAAACAAGCCGGAAGAGTCGGCGAAGTCTGCCGAGGCCACGAAGCCAGCCGACGGGCCTGAGCCGACCGGGGTCGTCAAGCCGACCGGTAGCTCCAAGCCGACCCAGAGCTCTGAGCCGGCTGAAGCCTCCGGGTCGACGGACAGCTCTACGCCGGCTGAAGCCCCCAAGCCGACCGACAGCTCTACGCCGGCCGACAGCCCTGAGCCGACGGAGAGCGCCCAAAAGACCAGCCCGGCCGACAAGACCAGCCCAGCTGACAAGGTCGGTCCGGGCGACAAGGCCGGCTCGGCCGACAAGGCCGGCTCGGCCGCCGGCTCGGCCGACAAGAGCGGCGGAGAAAGGCCAGCGGATGGAATGCCCGCGCCCTCGGCCACCGCGCTGGCGTTGTCCTCCGGCCGCCGCACCACTCGCGTCCTCCGCAAGGCCAATCCCGCACGTGTCGCGCGTAGCACCTCTGAATGGGCGAAACGCCCCTCCGGCCGGTTCGTCCTGCCCGCGATCATCGCTGTGCTGCTCCTCGGCGCCGCCGGGACGGCCGGTGCTTATCTCGTACCGCAGGCTTTGCAGTCGGTGCCGACGCCCAGCGCGACGCCCGCCTTCGGGGTTGATGCCGAGGCGCCCCTTGCGCCTGCGCCGAGCGGGCTGCCCAGTTTCAACTCCGCCCCCGCGGTCGTCGGCGGCGGTCTGCCCACGACGCCGCCCGTGGGGCTTCCCGGTGCCCGGCCCGCCGATGCCCTGTCCGGCTGGGCGCAACAGACCGGCACCCGCGTCGGCATCCCGGTCGTCGCGGTTCAGGCGTACGGGTATGCGGAACTCGTCGTCGGCAGAACGGCCCCCTCCTGCCATCTGAGCTGGACCACGATCGCCGCCATCGCGAAGGTCGAGTCGGCGCACGGCAGCGCGAACGGCGCGGTGCTCGGCGCGGACGGTTCGGTGTCGCCGCCGATCTTCGGGCTGCCGCTCGACGGCAAGGGCGGTCGGCAGCTCATTCCCGACACCGACCAGGGACTGCTCGACAAGGACACGCAGTTCGACCGGGCGATAGGTCCGCTGCAGTTCATCCCGCAGACCTGGAACGAGCTCGCCGTGGGCAACGCAGTGGATGCCGACAACAACGGCGTCTCGGACCCGAACGACATCGACGACGCCTCGCTCGCAGCCGCGGTCTACCTGTGCAAAGGCGGTCGCGACCTGTCCAAGGCGGACGCCTGGTGGGACGCGATCCTCTCGTACAACGCCGTACGCCCGTACGCCCAGAAGGTCTACGACGCGGCCAATGAGTACGGCGTCCGGAGCCGGGCGTGAATGACAACCCACAGTGACGGGTCGCGTACATTTGCGCACCCGGCCCTTCCCTGAAGGTCGAGATACCGGCAAGCTGTACGGGTGAGGGTGCGTGAGTGGGATCTGCGGTCCGCGTCGGACGCGGAGATCCGATCGCTCGTGGAGACGCTGAACCAGGTGCTGGCAGCGGACCTCCCCGACGATCCACCGTGGCAGGACGTGCAGGTCAGGGAGTATCTGGCCGAGACGATGCCCGGCGAGCGCCGGATCAGCTGGGTCGCCGAGGACGACCGCCTTCCCGAGGGTGAGAGCACGGTTTTCGGGCACGTCACCCTGCTGCTGCTCGGTGACATCGGGGTGCTCGAGGTGCTGGTGCACCCGGGTTTGCGCCGCCGTGGTCTCGGTCGGCAGCTCGTCGCCGTGGCCGCTCGGCGGGCATACCTCGAGGGTTTCTCGTCGATCGGCGTGGAGGCCATCGGGGACACACCCGCAATCCCCTTCTACGAGTCGCTCGGCTTCGAGCGGGAGTACGTCGAGACCCGCAGCGTCCTGACTCTGTCCGGCGTGGACTGGAACGCCCTCGGCTCCATGGCGGGCAGCATCAGCTCCGATTACAAGGTGGAGTATCACCCGGGCGGCCCACCGGCTGAGCTGCTCGAGGCGTACGCGCAGGCGAAGCTGGAGGGCCAGGACGAGGACAACGACCTGGACCTGCGCCCGAGCTCGTCCGACCCGCAGCGGCTTCGGGACAGCCTCAACACGCTGCACCGGCGTGGGCTGAAGCCGTACATCGTGCTGGCCATGCACGAGCCCACCGGTGTGGTCGCCGGCCTCACCGAGGTCGTCGTGCCGGCGCAGCACCCGGAGCGCGCCGACCAGTACGACACGATCGTCGTGCGGGAGCACCGGGGCTACGGGATCGACCGGGCCATCAAGGCTCGGATGCTGTTGGAACTGCGCGGGGCTGAGCCGGAACTGCGCGAGGTGCAGACGTGGAACGCCCAGCACAACGAGTCGATGCTGAAGGTCAACGCCGAACTGGGCTTCCAGCCGGACCGGGATTGGTACGAGTACGGCGCCGACGTCGCCCAACTGGTGCAGAGGCTGGAACCCACGGACTGACCTGGGGTTCGAGAGTCCGGCTGAACAGCTTGCGGGACGACGCGCCTGCCTCGGCGGTCCGGCGATTTCCTGGGGTACGGCTGAGAGCACGCGGCCAGAGTGCCGAAAAGTGACGAGCGGCGCGGAGGCCCTGTGGACAGCCCCGCATTGTGGATAACCGATTCGGTCGGCCGACGCCGGGGTAGGTTCGCCGCATGACAGACGAACCGCTGGAAACAGTCGAAGAAGAAGACGTGCGGGTGAACAAGGGCTCGGCGGACGAGCCCTGGGAGCCCGGCGAGCAGCCCTACGGCGACAGGCCGGAACAGGGCGGCGAAACCCCGGGCCCGGTCAACATCGAGCCACCGGACTGACAGCCGCTCGGAGCTGACAGCCGCTCGGAGCCGACAGCCGCTCGGAGCCGACAGCCGCTCGGAGCCGACAGCCCCCAGCTGACAACCCTGAGCTGACCAGCTCTCAGCCTGACAGCGCTGAGGCTGACAGGCCTTTGGAGGGGCGAAGGGCTCAGTAGCGAGCGCGGAGCAGCTGGGCAGCCTCGGTCGCCCAGTACGTCAGGATGATCTGGGCACCGGCACGCTTGATCGACGTCAGCGTCTCCAGCATCACGCCTTCGCGGTCCAACCACCCGTTGGCCGCGGCGGCCTCCACCATCGCGTACTCGCCCGACACCTGATAGGCGGCCACCGGCACGTCCACCCGCTCCCGCACCGCGGCAACCACGTCGAGGTACGGCAGGGCCGGCTTGACCATGACCATGTCCGCGCCCTCCGCCACGTCCAGCTCCACCTCGCGCAGCGCCTCGCGAACGTTGCCGGGGCTCTGCTGGTACGTGCGGCGGTCGCCCTGCAGGGTCGACTCGACGGCCTCGCGGAAGGGGCCGTAGAAGGCGCCGGCGTACTTCACCGCGTACGCCAGGATCCCAACGTCCTGGTGCCCGGCCTCATCGAGGGCGCGACGGATGACGCCGACCTGACCGTCCATCATTCCCGACGGTCCGACCACGTGGGCGCCCGCCTCGGCCTGGGCGACGCCCATCCGGGCGTAGAGGGCCAGCGTGGCGTCGTTGTCCACCGTGCCGTCCGGTGCCAGGACGCCGCAGTGACCATGGGAGGTGAACTCGTCCAGGCACAGATCGCCCATGACGACCGTGGAGTCGCCGACCTCCGCGATGACGTCCCGGATGGCGACGTTGAGGATGCCGTCCGGGTCGAGGCCACCGGAGCCGGTCTCGTCCTTGTGCTCGTTCGTGGGTACGCCGAAGATCATCAGCCCGCCGACCCCCGCCCCGACGGCCTCGCTGGCGGCCTTGCGGAGCGACTCACGGGAGTGCTGCACGACGCCCGGGAGGGAGGAGATCGGCCGCGGATCGATCAGCCCCTCCTTGACGAAGAGCGGCAGCACCAGCTCGGCCGGCGAGACCCGGGTCTCCTCGACCAGCCGGCGGATCGCGGCCGAGCGCCGCAGCCGGCGCGGACGGATGTCGGGATACGCCATGCTCACTCCCCGAGCCGGGCCGGCCCACCCAGGCCGACCAAAAGCACCAACCACATCGACCCGAAGTCAGCCAGGCCGACCGAAAGCACGAACCGAACCAGCCCCAGCGAAGCCAGCCCGACCAAGCACCAACAAGCCGGCCCAGACGTAGCCAGCCCAAAGCACCAACAAGCCGGCCCAGACGAAGCCAGCCGACCAAAGCACCAACCCGCCGGCCCAAGCTAGCGGGACCGACCGCATTCGCGAACCGAACCGGCTCCAACGAGCCGGCCCGGCGAAACTACGAACCATAAACCCAAACCGGGCCGGTCGCCACAAGCGCCCGGCCCGGGGTGAAACGACTACCGGAACCGCAACGCCGTCGGCCCCTGCACCTTCGAACCTCGGCGCTGCTTGGCGGGCATGGCCGCCAGCTTCTCCCGAAGCTCGACCGCGTACGAAGCCAGCGCCTCGACCAGGTCGGGGACCGACGCGTGCTGCGGCTGGACGTCGACCCGGAGACCGAACTCCGTCGCCGTCTCGGCCGTCTTCGGGCCGATGACCGCGACCACCGTGCGGGCGTGCGGCTTGCCCGCGATGCCGACCAGGTTGCGGACCGTGGAGGACGACGTGAAGAGGACCGCGTCGAAGCCGCCCGACTTGATGGCATCGCGGATGTCGGCCGGCGGGGGCGCCGCGCGTACGGTGCGGTACGCGGTGACGTCGTCGACCTCCCAGCCACGTTCGATGAGGCCTGCGGCCAGCGTCTCGGTGGCGATGTCGGCGCGCGGGAGCAGCACCCGGCCCACCGGGTCGAGGATCTCGTCGTGCGGGGAGAACTCCGCCAGCAGGCCCTCGCTGGACTGGTCGCCGGCCGGGATGAGCTCGGGCTGGATGCCGAAGGCGCGGACCGCGTCGGCCGTTGCCTCGCCGATGCAGGCGATCTTCACGCCGCCGAAGTGGCGGGCGTCGAGGCCGTGCTCGGCGAACTTCTCCCAGACCGCCCGAACCGCGTTCACCGAGGTGAACACCACCCAGGCGTAGCGGCCGTCGACCAGGCCCTTGACCGCGCGCTCCATCTGGGCCGGGGTGCGCGGGGGCTCGACGGCGATCGTCGGGACCTCGCACGGGATGGCCCCGTACGCCCGAAGCCGGGCGCTCATCGCCCCCGCCTGCTCCTTGGTGCGCGGGACGAGGACCTTCCAGCCGTACAGGGGGCGGTTCTCCCACCAGCTCAGCTTGTCGCGGTCGGCGACCTCCGAACCGACCGTGAGCACCACGCGGCCGGTGAAGCCGAGCGCTGCCGCGACGAAGCTGTCGACGGTCGACGTGGTCGTGTACTGCGTCTCGCCGGTACCGTCGCCGGTCACGCCGACCGCCGTGCCGGGTTCGACGCCCGAGGCGAGGAGGCCGTCGCGGACCGCGGCGAGATCGCCCGCGTCCACCGCCACCGCGAAGGAGCCCTTCTGGGCCGCCGCGGCGAGGGCGTCGAAGTCGACCGCCGTCACGTCGTCGATGTCGGCCACCGTGCGGACGCCCGGCAGCGGCACGCCCGCGTACGTGGCGACGCCTTCCGCCTGGCCGAGGCCCGGGACGACCTCGAAGTGCACCGCGGTGCGGGCGACGGCCTGCACCTCGCGGACCACGGCCTCGTGCCCGAACGGGTCGCCGGCCACCAGGTGCACGGCGGACAGGCCGGACTTGGCGGCGGAGAGGAGCACCTTGGCGACGTCGCCGGGCGCGCCCTCGGCCGGGCTGAACTGGGTGTCGTCCTTGGCCTCCGCCTTGATCGCCGCAAGCAGCGACTCGGGGACGCCGCGGTCGTAGACGACCTGGTCGGCGTCGGCGAGGGTGTCGTGGGCCCGGCGCGTCAGCAGCCCCGGGTCGCCGGGTCCGGCGCCGACGAACGCGATGCGTCCGGCGCTCTTGCGGGCGGTGCGGGTGGTCATTCTGTGCTCCCCATCAGGGTGTCGGCGCCGGCTTCGAGGAGATCGGCGGCGAGCGCCTTGCCGATCTCCGCCGCGTCGGCGGGCGTTCCGGTGCGCGACAGCCGGACAGCTCGGGCCCCGTCCGGGCTGATCACCGCACCGCGCAGGTAGATCTCGTCGCCGTGCTCGCCTTCGGCGAGCTCGGCGTGTGCCGCGACCGGGGCGGAGCACCCGGCCTCGAGCGTGGCGAGCATCGCCCGTTCCGCCGTGACGGCGGCACGGGACGGTGCATGATCGAGCGCCCCCAGCAGCTCGACCAGGTCTGCGTTGCCGGACCGGCACTCCACCGCCAGCGCACCCTGGGCCGGGGCGGGCAGCATGAGCATCGGGTCCAGCGTCTCCGTGATCTCGGCGGCCCGGCCGAGACGCACCACGCCCGCCCGCGCCAGGACGACCGCGTCGAGGTCGGCCTCGGGGCCGAGCACCCGCGCGATGCGGCTGTCGACGTTGCCGCGGATGGGCGTGACCTGCAACTGTAGGCCCAAAGCGTGCAGTTGCGCGATTCGGCGCACCGCGCCCGTGCCTACCACAGCGCCCCCGGGCAGCTCCGCGAGCGTCTTGCCGTCCCGGGCGATCAGCGCGTCGCGCGGGTCCTCCCGCTGGGGGACGGCGGCGATGTGAAGCCCCGGGTGCACCCCGGTGGGCAGGTCCTTGTACGAGTGCACCGCGAAGTCGATTTCGTCCGCGAGCAGCGCGTCCCGCAGGGCCGACACGAAAACACCGACGCCGAGCTGGGCGACCGGCGCGGCCGAGCGGTCTCCCGGGGTGACGATGCGCACGAGCTCGACCGGCACGCCGGTGAGCGCGGTCAAGGAATCGGCGACCATCTGGGACTGGGCGAGCGCGAGCGCGCTGCCCCGGGTGCCGAGGCGCAGCGGTGTCCTCACGCTTGATCTCCGATCTCGGGCACGGCGTCGGCCTGGGTGGCGTGCGGGACGTCGAGGTCGAAAAGCTCCCGCAACAGGGCCGCATACTGGTCGCCGCCGGGCTCGGCCGCAAGTTGACGTACCCGGACGGTGGGCGAGTGCAGCAGCTGCTGCACGACCCGGTGCAGGGTACGGGAGACGTCGGCCCGCTGCTCCTCGGTGAATTCCGGCCGGCGCGCGGACAGCTTGCGCAGCTCGCCCGCGACCACCTCGTCGGCTCGGGTGCGCAGGGCGGCGACCGTCGGGGCGATCTCGGCGCCGCGCAGCCAGCCCAGGAAGTGATCGACCTCGGCGGCGACGATCTGCTCGACGGCGGCGGTCTCCGCGGCGGCCGGCATGGTGCGCCGGCTGGTCGCGAGGCTGTCGATGTCGATGACCGTCACCTGCGGCAGCTCGGCGACGTCGGGCGCCACGTCGCGCGGCACCGCCAGGTCGAGCACCACCAGCGGTCGCTCCCGCCCGGCGAGGCGGGCGGGCGTGAGCACGGGTTCGGTGGAGGCGGTGGCGCAGACCACCACGTCGGCGTCGCGCAGGGCGGCGTCGAGGTCGGCGAAGTCGACGGCGGTGGCGCCGTACGCCTCGGCGAGCCGCGCCGCCCGCTCGGCGCCGCGGTTGGTGATCTGCAGCGGGCCGACACCGGTCCGGGTCAGCGTGGCCACGGAAAGGGCGCCCATCGCACCGGCGCCGATGACGAGGCCCGGCCGCCCGCTGAGGTCGCCGCCGAACGCGTCGGCCGCGACGTCGAGGGCGGCGGAGACGACACTCTGCCCGGCGCGGTCGATGCCGGTCTCGGCGTGCGCGCGCTTGCCGACCCGCAGGGCCTGCTGCATCAGCTCGTGCAGCAGCCGGCCGGCGGAGTCGGCCTCGGTGGCCGCGTGGTACGCGTCGCGCAGCTGCCCGAGGATCTGCGCCTCGCCGACGACCATGGAGTCGAGGCCGGAGGAGACCCGGAACGAGTGGCGCACGGCCGCCTCGTCGTAGTGGACGTAGAGGTGCCCGGCGAGCTCGCTGGCGCCGATGCCGGACTGCTCGGCGAGCACGTTGCACACGTCGGCGAGGCCGCCGTGGAAGCCGGAGACGGCCGCGTACACCTCTACCCGGTTGCAGGTGGAGAGGATGACGGCCTCGCCCACGTACGGCTGGGCGACGAGCTTGTGGAGCACGGCGGGGATGTCGGAGCCGGCGATGGTGAGGCGCTCGAGGGTGCCGACCCCGGCGGTCCGGTACGACGCGCCGACGCTGAGCAGGTTCACGACCCGACCGCCTCCTGGTTTCCGTTCCCGTCCACCCGCCCGCCCGGGATGGCCGTCAGGGAGGCCTTGCGGTGCTCGTGGAAGGAGAGGATCTGCAGCTCGATGGCCAGGTCGACCTTGCGGACGTCGACCCCCGCCGGAACGGACAGCACGCAGGGCGCGAAGTTGAGGATGCTGGTGACCCCCGCGGCCACCAGCTCGTCGGCGACGCCTTGCGCGGCGCTGGCCGGGGTCGCGATGACCCCGATCGTGATGCCCTCCTCGACGACGGCCCGGCCGAGCTCGTCGATGTGCCGCACGAGAAGGCCGTTTATCGGCTTGCCGACCCGCTCGGCGTCGGCGTCGAAGAGCGCGACTATGCGGAAGCCGCGGCTGGCGAAGCCGTCGTAGCCGGCCAGCGCGTGGCCGAGGTTACCGACGCCGACGAGCGCGACGGCCCGGCGCTCGTCGAGGCCGAGGATGTACTCGATCTGGTCGATCAGCAGGGCGACGTCGTACCCGACGCCGCGGGTGCCGTACGACCCGAGGTGCGAGAGGTCCTTGCGGAGCTTGGCGGAGTTGACGCCGGCGGCGGCCGCGAGGCCCTCGCTGGAGACGGTGTCCGAGCCGGTCTCGGCGAGGTTGTGCAGGGCGCGGAGGTATTCCGGTAGCCGCGCGATCGTCGCTTCCGGGAGGTCCGGGAAGGCGGTCACCGCACCGGGATTACCGGGCGTGTTTCCATGACGCTGCTGACTCATCTGACTCCGTGCCGACAAGGTTGTGAACCTGCGGTGAGCCCTCTGTGGCCTGGTTCGACCGGCTGTGGTAGCGGGGCTCGTCGGAGTCACAGAGTAGGCGCTTGTGAAGGCGTGCACAAATCGCGATCTTGATAGCGGAACTGGACAAAGATCGAGTCAGCGTGTTATCCGCGCCGACACCTGTCCGAGTATTACCGCTTCCGGGCCCCCGCGACCACCGCCGTCGGCATACCGACGACAAGCATCACAACGTCCGGGCCAGAGCCACGGCGTCGACCAGGGTGTCGGCCACCGGTACGCCCGAGGCGCGCAGCCGCGCGGGGTCGGTGAAGCCACCGGTGTAGAGCACGCAGCGGGCACCCACCGAGGCGGCCGCGTCGGCGTCGTCGATCGAGTCGCCGATGAGCACCGCCTGGTCGCCCGGGACGTCCAGCCGCTCCAGGTGCCGCGCGAGGTGACCCGCCTTGAGGCCGCCGTCGACCTCGGTCGGGCGCCCGTCGATGCGGGCGAACATCCCGGCGAGCCCCCGTGACTCCACGGCCGGGATCAGCTCGTCGTGGAACCACATGGACAGCAGCGACTGGGTGCCGGTCCAGGACTTGATCGCGGCCTCGGCGTCGGCGGCGAGCGGGATCGTGGTCAGGCCCATCCGGTACGCCTCGTGGAAGATCCGGTCCAGCTCCTCGAACTCCTCGTCGGTGACCGCCCGCTCGAGGATCTCCGCGTAGAACTCAGCGACCGGGCGCCGGAAACGCCGCCGGTGTTCGTCGGAGTCCACGCTGCGCCCGCCGACCGCCGCGAACGTATGGTTCGTGGAGGAGACGACGAGCGAGAGGTCGTCCAGAAGGGTGCCGTTCCAGTCCCAGACAAGATGAGTACGCGCCACGGCCGGAAGGCTACAGCCGAGGGGCCCCCGGCGGTCGAGCCATATCCCGCAGCAGGCGCTCCTCCTCGACCCGCCAGTAGCCGTGCTCCTTGCCGTCCAGGATCACCACCGGCACCCGGTCGCCGTAGTCGCGCTCGAGCTCGATCGAGTCGGCGACCTCCACCCGGGTCCACTGGCCGGCCGCGATGCGGTCCAGCACCGCCTCGGCCTCCTCGCACAGGTGGCAACCGGTGCGGCTGATGAGCGTCAGGCGGGTCATCGGAGGTCTCCCTTGCGTACCTTGCCGATCGCGGAGTGAGGCAGCTCACCCACGAGCTCGATCCCGGTGGGCAGCTTGAAGCGGGCCAGGTGGGCCGCGCAGTGCACCTGCAGCTCCGCCGGTGTCGGCGGCGGATCCAGGGCCGGGACCACGTACGCGTACGGCGCCTGCCCGGTCTGCGCGTCGGGCACCGCGATCACGGCCGCCTCGGCGACGCCCGGGTGCCCGTCGAGCACCCGCTCGATCTCCGCCGGATAGACGTTGAAGCCGTTGACCAGGATCAACTCGCCGATCCGGTCGACCAGCACGAGGTCCCCGCCGGCGTCCGCGTACGCGATGTCGCCGGTGCCCCACCAGCCGTCGCCGTCCGGGCCGTCGTTCCCGTCAGGCCAGTAGCCGGAGAACAGGTTGTCGCCGCGCACGACGATCTCGCCCGGGTCGGTGCCGTCGGCGTCCGAGAAGTCGATCTCCACGTCGTCGGCCAGGGCCTCGGACACGGCACCGTCGCGCCAGAGCACGCTGCCGTCCGCGGAGCGCAGCAGCAGCGAGACGCCGGGCAGCGGGCGGCCGATCGAACCCACCTTCTCGCGATCACTCACCGCTGTCGTGGTGAGGACGGGAGCGGCTTCCGTCAGGCCGTACCCGATCATGATGGACCGTCCGGTCACGGCGGTGAAGCGCGCCGCGTCGGCCGGATCCAGCGGGGCCGCGCCGCAGACCGCCGTGCGCACCGAGCCGAAATCGGGCGACTCCTCGCGCGACCAAGCGGCATACATGGACGGCACGCCGATCACCGCGCTAACCGCATGTTTCCTGATCAGGCCCAGTGTCGCGGCGGCGTCGAAGCGATCCACGAGCACCCCGCAGGCGGCGTGGTGCGCGACCGCGCCGAGCCCGGTGTTGAGGCCGTAGGCGTGGAAGAACGGGATCGCCAGCAGCACCACGTCATCGGCGCCGATCACCGGCGGATCGATGCGCTGCAACTGTTCGTGATTGGCCGCAAGAGCACGGTGCGTGAGCATCGCGCCCTTCGGCCGGCCGCTCGTCCCGGACGTGTAGAGCAGGACCGCGAGGTCCGTCGCGGCCGGCCCCTCTGCCGCGAGCGCCGGGCCGCCGTCCGCAAGAGCATGCGACGGTACGGCCACACCCTCCCCCAACCGCAGCGCACCCAGCACCGCCTCCTCGGCGACCACCCGGGCGGCGCCACTGTCCGCCAACGCGAAGGTCACCTCGTCGACGGTGTAGCCGGGATTGAGCGGCACCGCCACCAGGCCGGCCCGCAGCGCGCCGAAATACGCCGCCGCGAACTCGGGGGTGTTGCCGAGGATGATGGCCACGCGATCGCCGTGAGCGGTGCCGGCGGCCAGGTGCCGGGCCGCCCGGTCGACGCGTTCGTCCAGGTCGGACCAGGTGAGCACGGTGTCGCCGGCGATCAGGGCCGGACGGTCGGGCCGGTGCCGCGCGGCGGCACGTACGGGATCACGAGCCGGGTCGTCGGTGAGGTCTCCCACGACGCCCGAGTCTTGCACACCGCCCACCCGAACGGGGTGCGTCGGACAGCCTGTCCGCGACCGATTCGAGGGTGTCCTGCATCGTGGCAGAAGTTCTTTCTGTCGCGTCTGCGCCACTTCGGACTATTTTTGCGCAGCGCACACAGTGTGCGACTCCGTGTGCTCAGGCTCCGTAATACTTCCCGCTTGTGTAACGGAGTCCACATCCGTGGGTGAGGTCGGCCTGCTCCGTCGGGCGGCTTCACCCGTTTTGTTGTGGACCGCTTTCGGACACCCCTTCACCGACGGCCCGCCGGGTCAAGGAGGCGCAGTGAGTCATGTGTACGCCGGCGACCCGTACGGCCGCGGTTTCTTCGCGACTTACACAGGCGTCCCGCAGGGGCTGAACGCCCTCCGCGAGGGCGTCGCCCAGGCGATCCGCGGCGACGGACCCAAGCGGACGCGGAACCGGCCGCACATCAACGAGTCGCCGAGCCGCCAATTCCCCCCGACCGGCAACATCAAGGGCGGCCGCGTGGCCGTACCGGGGCGGCCGCAGCCACCGCAGCAGGCGGGCCCCGACCGCCGGGCCGGCGCGGTGGACGGCGACCAGAACGTGGTCGTGCCGAGTCAGAGCGTCACCGGCCCGCCAGCCCAGACGGAACCGCCCAAATATCCGGCCCGCCCCGACCCGGGCGACGCCGCGGCCGAGGTGTGGGCCCTGGTCGAGCGCGCCCAGGCCGGTGACTCCGCCGCCTTCGGCCTGATCTACGACCGGTACGTGGACACCGTCTTCCGCTTCGTCTACTTCCGCGTCGGCAACCGCCAGCTCGCCGAGGACCTCACCTCGGACACCTTCCTGCGCGCCCTCAAGCGCATCGGCAGCTTCACCTGGCAGGGCCGTGACCTGGGCGCCTGGCTCGTCACCATCGCCCGCAACCTGGTGGCCGACCACTTCAAGTCCGGCCGCTACCGCCTCGAGGTCACCACCGGCGACGTCCTCGACGCCGACCGCGAGGACCGCGGGCCGGAGGGCAGCCCCGAGGCCGCGGTGGTGGACCACATCACCAACGTCGCGCTGCTGACCGCGGTCAAGCAGCTCAATCCCGAGCAGCAGGAGTGCATCGTGCTCCGGTTCCTGCAGGGCTTCTCCGTCGCCGAGACCGCGAAGACCATGGGCAAGAACGAGGGCGCCATCAAGGCGCTGCAGTATCGGGCCGTCCGGGCCCTCGCCCGGCTCCTGCCCGAAGGGTTCCAGTGGTGACGGCAATTTCCCCGATGTCGATCTCTCCCCATGCTGTGGCGCAGGTCGCACCCGTAACCGGTCCTGCCGCTCGCGCGTTTGTCCGGGTGCGACCCGAGGTGGACCAACGGTCCGCCGGTTCCGTCGCGCCCGCCGGCAAAGCTGCCGGCGAGTCAGTCACGAGCGAAGGGGGGTGCCCGCGATGAATTTCGATTTCTTCGATCGCCGGAGCGCCGAGCGCTTCGCGGAGCTTCTCGACGAGACCAGCGGCGGCCGTCGCCACCACGCCCGCGGCCAGGCGGACGAGCACCTCGCCGAGCTGGTCGCCATCGGGCACAGCCTCTCCGCGGCACGGTCCGGTGTGCAGGTCGATCCCGAGTTCCGGATGGGGCTGCGAGCGATGCTCGTGGCGACCGCGGAGCGGGACGGCATCGGCACGACGGCCACCGCAGCCGACCCGGAATCCACGGTCGTCGAGCCCGCCCGCAAGCTGTTCGGGCTGGCCGGGCGCCGCATCCGGGCCCGCGGCGCCATCGTCATCGGCGTCGCCGCCGGCGCCATGGCGGTCTCCGGGATCTCCGCCGCAAGCGAGAACGCCGCACCGGGCGACGCCCTGTACGGCGTCAAGCGCTCCACCGAGCGGGCGCAGCTCGCCATGGCCGGTTCGGACGTCACCCGCGGGCAGCTCTCGCTGACGTTCGCCCGCAACCGGCTCGCCGAGGCGGCCGCGATGGACGGCGACGACCCGAAGTTCCGCGACGCCCTCGATGACATGGACGCGGACACCAAGCAGGGCGTGAAGCTGCTGAACTCGGCGGCGGTCAGCCGCCGCGAGAGCACCAGCCTGGCGAGCGTGGACTCGTTCGTCGACCGGCAGCGCAAGGTGCTGAACTCGGCACTCGACAAGCTCGAGCCCGCCAACCGGGAACGCGCCGAGAAGTCCCTGAGCCTGCTCGACGCCGTCCACCAGCGCGCCGAGAACCTGCGTGACGGCCTGGACTGCGACACCGTCACGCCGTCGGGCAGCGATGCGCTCGGCCCCAAGCTGAGCGCGTGCCGGGCCGGTGCCTCGGACTCCTCGACCCTGGAGCACCAGCAGGGCCAGAGTCAGGACGAGAAGGCGGCACCGTCGGGCAGCCGGAACAAGTCCGCGAAGCCGAAGGTCAGCGACGACCCGACGGCCGACCCGGACACGACCGGCAAGGCGGTGTCCCCGGCGACCGGTGACTCCTCCGTGCCGGCCACGGACGACTCGACGCCGCTGATCTCCGACGACCCGGCCAACCCGCCGACCGGCGACGACAAGAGCCTGATCGGCGGCCTGCTGGACGGCATCTTCCACGGCGACTGAGCCGGAGACACATGGCGAGGGGCTGAGCATGGCGAGGGGCGGTGCCGACACTAGTGTCGGGGCCGCCCCTCACTGCGTACTGTAGCGCTCATTGTCGATGCCCTCACCGGCCGAACGGATCGGGCCGCTTCTCGAGCAGGGAGTAGAGCGTCGCCTGAATGGTCTCGCGAACCTGGTCGGCGAGGTTGAACACCACCATCGGATCGTCCGCGTACTCGGTGAGGTGCGCGGTCGGGATCGGCGGGCAGAACTCGATCAGCCATTTGCTCGGCAGCGGCACGAGTCCCAGCGGCCCGAGCCACGGGAACGTCGGCGTCACCGGGAAGTACGGGATGCCGAGCAGACGGGCGAGCGGCTTCAGGTCGGCCAGGATCGGATAGATCTCCTCGGCTCCGACGATGGCCACCGGGACGATCGGCGTACCGGTGCGCAGGGCCGCCGAAACGAAGCCGCCGCGACCGAAACGCTGCAGCTTGTACCGCTCGGCGTAGCGCTTCCCGATGCCCTTGAAGCCCTCGGGGAAGACGCCGACGAGCTCGCCACCGCTCATCAGCCGCTCGGCGTCGGGGTTGCAGGCGACGGTGGCGCCGGCCTTGCGGGCGAGCTCGGAGAGAACCGGCATGCGGAACACCAGGTCGGCCCCGAGCAGCCGCAGATGCCGTTCGCGCGGATGCTTGTCGCGCAGGGCGGTGGTGAGCATCAGCGCGTCGAGGGCCAGCGTGCCGGAGTGGTTGCCGACGACCAGCCCGCCGCCGGTCTCCGGGACGTGCTCGACGCCGAAGACCTCCGTACGGAACCAGTCGCGATACAGCACGCGCAGCATCGGATGGAAGACGGCGGCGGTGAGCTCGGGGTCGTAGCCGAAGTCGTCCACCTCGTACCCGCCGGCGAGCCGTCGCCTGAGGAACGCCAGCCCTCGGGCCACGCGCTGGTCCCAGATGTCCACCGTGTCCAGTGCGTCCGGCGCCGCTGTTTCCGGGGGTGTGCTGCTCGCTGCCGGACTCTCGGTGGGGCTTGGAGCCTTCCCGGCCGGCGGCCGTGTCGCGTCGCCCACGGTCGCGGCCTTGCTTCGGGCGGTCCGGCGCCGGCGGCTCGAGGCGGGGGCCGGCGGGGTGGCCGGGCCGTCACCGGGCTGCTCCGCCGCCGGTTCCGCCGCGAGTTCGGCCGCCGGTTCCGCCGGCGTGGGGTGCTCGTTCTTTTCGCTCGCCGCCGCCTCGTGATGCTCGGGGCGCTCGTGCTCCTCGACCGCCGCCGCCTCGTGATGCTCGGGGCGCTCGTGCTCCTCGGCCGCCGCCGCCTCGTGATGCTCGTGCTTCTCGGCCGCGGCGGTCGCCTGGGGGCGGCGCCGGGGACGGCGGGCCGCGGGCGGTGGGTCGGGCATCGGAATGGGCCGCTTGCCGTTCACCGGCTTGGGCTTCGCCGGCTCGGGCAGTGTGAAGTCGGCGTGCCCGGGCAGGGCGGCGTGGTGTTCGTCCTGGCTCATCGCGTGACGGCCTCGTGGTCGGCCGCGTCCGTGCTCGGCGCCTCTCCGGCAGCGGCCGCGCGGACCCGGCGGATCCCGTCGAGGATGGCGCGTTCGGCGGCGGCCAGCCGGTCGGCCGTCAGGGACGAGCCGTTGCTGTGGCCCTTGATGAAGTCGTCGAAGGCGGCCGCGGTGGTGCGCGGGGTGAAACCGAATTCCTTGACCAGCTTGGCGGTGTCCACCACCCGACCGTGCACGAAGAGGTCGATCTGGTCCAGGCCGATCTCTCCCACGCCCACGTTGCGCGCCACGCCGGCGACCATCGACAGCGTGCCCTCCGGCAACGGTACGGCCACACGACCGGCCCTGCGTACCGCCTGGGACAGCGCCAGCACCCCCGCGCCGGCGACGTTGAACGTGCCGGGGTGGTCCTCGACCACCGAGCGGTGCAGGATCTCGAGCGCGTCGTCCACGTGCACGAACTGCAGGCGGGCGTCGCGGCCCAGCACGGTCGGCACGACCGGGCGGGCGAAGTAGCGGGTCAGCGTCGTCTCGGCGGTCTCGCTGAGGAACGGCGCGAACCGGAGCACGGTCGCGGCCACCTCGGGACGACGCCGGCGGAAGCCCCGCACGTATCCCTCGATGTCGAGGATGTCGCGCGCGAAGGAGCCGCGGGGCACGGCGCGCGGCTCGGTGTCCTCGGTGAAGACGGCCGGGTCCCGGAACGAGGCGCCGTACGCGGCCGTCGACGAGCGCACCACCAGCTTGCGCAGCCGGCGTGCACCCTGGGCCGCGGCGAGCAGCTGCATCGTACCGATGACGTTCTGCTCTTTCATCGCCGCCCGCCCGCCGTGCTGCGGATCGGGTGCGCTGGTGACCGAGAGGTGCACGACCGCTTCGGCGTCCAGCTCGGCGATGGCGGCGGTGGCCGCACGCGCGTCGGCCCGGATCTGCTCGACGTCCGCCAGCAGGCCCGCGAGGGCCGGCGGTGGGTCGTGCGGATCCAGGCCGATGACCCGCTCGATCCGGGGGTCGGCGGCGAGCCGGGACGCGACCCGGGCGCCGAGGAAGCGACTGACCCCGGTGACCACGACGACCCGCGGCGGGGCCGCGACTTCAGACGACACCACGGGCGCGCCTCTCACGTGCGGCTTCTTCGAGGAGGGCAAGTGCGCGGGCCGGGTCTCAGACCCGGCCGGGCGTCACTTGCCGAGACGACGACGCTGGACGCGGGTCTTGCGCAGCAGCTTACGGTGCTTCTTCTTCGCCATACGCTTGCGGCGCTTCTTGACCACGGAGCCCATACGTCATGCCTCTCGAAACCATGTGGGCCGGCCGCTGCGCGCGCAGTGGCACGCCGACCGGACTGACAGCGGTTTGCCCCTCGGCCGTGGCACCAAAACGCACAGGCGCCAAAACGCGCACGGGTATCACGGGGCGAACCGCTCCAGCGTAGCGGCCCGGGTGCGGCGGGACCAACACGGCCCCTCGCCGGGCGTCGCCGGCCCGGGTCGTCAGGCGGTCTGCGAGAAGGCTCCCCGCAGGTACGTGTGCACAGCGTGCTCGGGCACCCGGAACGAGCGGCCCACCCGCACGGCGCTCAGCTCGCCGCCGTGCACCAGCCGGTAGACGGTCATCTTCGAGACCCGCATGAGCGCGGCCACCTCGGCCACGGTCAGGAAGCGCACCTCGGCCAGGCGCTCCTCGGCTTGGGCTGGACCCGTCATCTCCTCGCACCGATCCTTTCGCAGGCGCCGCCGCCGCGGCCGGACAGGCCTTGCGCCGCGGCGGGCTGGCGCGCGTGTCATCAGTACGGTATCGAGACGGCTGTTACGAGCGCGATGCGTTCCGTGAAATGACCAGAAAAAGTCAAGCCGACACGCGGGTTTTATCCCGAAAGGTGACTTACTTCTTACTGGTGAGCGCTTTGCCGAAGAACGCGATGTTCGCGGGCCGTTCCGCGAGGCGGCGCATGAGGTAGCCGTACCACTGGTCGCCGTACGGCACGTAGACGCGCACGGTGTTCCCGGCGGCGGCCAGGCGGGCCTGCTCTTCCGGGCGGACGCCGTAGAGCATCTGGAACTCGTACTGGTCGGCCTGGCGGTCGAACCAGCGAGCCCGGTCCTCGGCGATGGCGATCAGCCGCGGGTCGTGCGTGGCGATCATCGGGTAGCCGTCGCCGGACATCAGGATGTTGAGGCAGCGCACGTACGCCTTGTCGACGTCCAGCGCCGACTGGTACGCGACCGACTCGGGCTCCGCGTACGCCCCCTTGCACAGCCGCACCCGCGACCCGGCGGTGGCCAGCTCCCGGCAATCACCCTCGGTCCGCCGCAGGTACGCCTGCAGCACGGCACCCGTGTTCGGGTAGTCCTTGCGCAGCTCAGCGAGGATCTCGAGCGTCGAGTCCGTCGTCGTGTGGTCCTCGGCGTCCAGCGTCACGGTGGTGCCCGCCTCGGCCGCCGCGGCGCAGATCGCGTGCGCGTAGTCGTACGCCATCCGGTCGTCGATCTTCTGGCCCATGGCCGAGAGCTTCAGGCTGACCTCGGCCGCCGGCGTCAGCCCGGCGTCGCGGAGCCGGCCGAGCAGCGTCAGGTACTGATCCTTGGTGGCGGTGGCCTGCTCCGCCGTCAGGGTGTCCTCGCCCAGGTAGTCCAGGCTGATCGCCAGGCCGTCGTCGGCCAGCTCCCGGCTGGTCCGCAAGGCGTCGGCGACACCCTCCCCGGCGACGAACCGCTTGACGATCCCCCGGGTCACGGGGGCGGAGGAGATCAGCCGCTCGATCCGGGACGATCCGGCGGCGGCGAGAAAGACGGAACGGAGCATGAGCCGAGCGTATCGCCCGCGCGCGGCCCGGTCGCGGCGGAGCCGCCACCACCGCGCCGGGCCCGGGAACCATGTTCGTCCGGGACAGGTGAGGTTACCGTTGTCGGGTGAACTTCGATGCGTACGCGCGCACAGCGGTGGAGCTGGTCAACGCGGACCTGGGCGAGCTCGCCGGGCTCAAAGCGATGTTCGGTGACGAACTCGCCTGGATGAGCGCCGAGGTCACGGAGAAGGACCTCGCGGTGTTCCGCCGTGCCCAGCGCCGGCTGCGCGACGTCTTCGAGTACGGCACCTCGGGCCGCGACACCGAGGCCGTCACCGAGCTGAACGTACTGCTCGAGGCCTACCCGGTGCAGCCACGCATCTCCGGCCACGACGCCAGCGACTGGCACATGCACGTGACCAGCCGCGGCGCCTCGGTGAGCGCGGAGTTCCTGGCCGGCGCGGTGTGGGGCCTGTCGGTGTGGCTGTGCGAATACGGCAGTGCGCGCTTCGGCATCTGCGCCGACGAGCGCTGCGGCAACGTCTATCTGGACACGTCGTCGAACAACTGCCGCCGCTTCTGCTCGGAGCGCTGCGCGACCCGCTCGCACGTCGCGGCCCACCGCGCCCGTAAGCGGGCGGCCACTCTCACGCCCGCGTAACCGCCGGCGTCTGGGACTCGGCCGGAGCGAGGTGCCGGCGGGCGAACTCCAGCGACTCCCGCAGGTCCTGCACCCGTACATCACGGCTGGTCACCTTGCGCGTGGAGACCTCCAGCGCGACCGATCCCCGGAAGCCGTCGCTGGACAGCGACCGCAGCAGCTCCGCACACGGCTGGTTGCCCCGCCCGGGCACGAGGTGCTCGTCGCGCCCCTCGCCGGTGCCGTCGCCGAGGTGGACGTGCTTGAGGCCCGAACCCATGCGGGCGGCCATCTCCAGCGAGTCCATCCGCGCCGCCGCGCAGTGCGAGATGTCCAGCGTGTAGGCGTCGTAGCCGGTCTCGGTCGGGTCCCATCCCGGCACGTACGGCACGAAATTCCGGCCCGCCATCCGTACGGGATACATGTTCTCGATCGCGAAGGTCGTGTCCGGGTGCCGGGCCTGCACCTTGGCCAGCCCCGCCGCGAAGTTGCGGGCGTAGTCGCGCTGCCACGTGAACGGCGGGTGCACCACCACGGTCGGGGCGCCGAGGGTCTCGGCGAGCTGGGCGGCCCGGTTCAACCGCTCCCACGGGTCGGGGCTCCACACCCGCTGGGTGACCAGCAGGCACGGCGCGTGCACGGACAGGACCGGCACGCCGTAGTGTTTCGCCAGGCCCTCGAGGGCGCCGGCGTCCTGGCTGACGGCATCCGTCCAGACCATGACCTCGACACCGTCGTAGCCCACCGTCGCCGCCATCTCGAACGCGGCCGCGGTCGGCTCGGGGAAGACGGAGGAGCTGGACAGGAGCACGGGGACGCGGGAAGTCACGCGTCAAGGGTAGACCCGTCCGGCCCGGCTGCCAGTTCCTCGGTCGGTATACATGGGGGCAAACCCGGCCCGCTGCGCACGGGTACGCGGCAGGCGCGCGTACGCTGTCGCAGGTGAGTCGCCGCACCCAGCTCCGCATCGTGATGGACGACGCGGCCGCCGCCCGCGCCCGCGAGGTGAACCTCGACTTCCCTCGCGAATGGATCGAGTTCACCGACCCCGCCGACGAGCAGCACGTCGTCCGCGCCGACCTGACCTGGTTGCTGTCGCGGTGGACGTGCGTGTTCGGATCCGCCTGCCACGGCATCATCGCCGGTCGCGCACAGGAGGGCTGCTGCTCGCACGGCGCCTTCTTCACCGACGCCGACGACGAGAACCGTACGAAGCGCGCGGCAGCCCGCCTGACGCCCGAGAACTGGCAGCACTACCGCCGGGGCTTCAAGAACTACACCGAGATGGACACCATCGACGGGTCGAAGCCGGCCCGCCGTACGGCCACCCAGCCGGACGACGGCCCCTGCGTCTTCCTCAACGACGCCGACTTCGCGGGCGGGGGCGGCTGTGCCCTGCACGCCCAGGCCCTGCGCGACGGCGTCCACCCGCTCACCTACAAGCCGGACGTCTGCTGGCAACTCCCCGTACGCAGGGAACAGGACTGGACGAAACGCCCGGACGGCACGAAGTACCTCCTGTCCACCCTGACCGAGTTCGACCGCCGCGGCTGGGGCCCGGGCGGCCACGACCTCGACTGGTGGTGCACCTCGTCCCCCGACGCTCACGTCGGCACAGAACCGATGTACAAGTCCTACGGCCCCGAACTGGCCGCCCTCATCGGCCAAGAGGCCTACACGGAACTGGCCCGCCTCTGCGACCAGCGCGTGGCCGCAGCAATGGTCGCCCCCCACCCGGCCACCGTCGCCGCCCAAGCCGCAGCAGCCCCCAGAAAACGCGGCGGCCGCGAACCCGCCACCCCACCCCGCTCCTGACCACACACGCCGCACAGCACCCCACCGCACTACCGAACGGCCGGCTGTGCCCGCCGCCTGCGCTGCACCCACCGAAACCGGCCGCGCTGGGGACGGGGGCGTTTCCGGGCCCAGCGTCCTGGTCAGCGCCCGGTAGCTGTGGCGCCGCCCGGGGCCGGGCCGGCGGTGGCGACCGATCAGGGCTCGAACTTGTAGCCCAATCCCCGCACCGTGACGATGTACCGAGGCGCACTAGGCTCCGGCTCGACCTTGGAACGCAGCCGCTTGACGTGCACGTCGAGCGTCTTGGTGTCGCCGACGTAGTCCGCACCCCAGACCCGGTCGATCAACTGCCCCCGGGTCAGCACCCGCCCGGCATTACGCAGCAGCAGCTCCAGCAGCTCGAACTCCTTCAGCGGCAGCTGCACCCCCGCGCCGTCGACCGTCACCACGTGGCGTTCGACGTCCATCCGGACCGGCCCGGCCGCCAGCGTCGGGGTGGTGACCTCGGACGCCTCCGCGCCCTGGCGGCGCAGCACGGCCCGTATCCGGGCGACCAGTTCGCGCGGCGAGTACGGCTTGGTGACGTAGTCGTCCGCGCCGATCTCGAGGCCGACGACCTTGTCGATCTCGCTGTCCCGGGCGGTCACCATGATGATCGGTACGGCGGAGCGCTGCCGCAGCTGCCGGCACACCTCGGTGCCGGACATCTCGGGCAGCATGAGGTCGAGCAGGACGATGTCGGCGCCGGTCCGGTCGAACTGGGTCAGCGCCGAGGTACCGGTCGGGGCGACCGAGACCTCGAAGCCCTCCTTGCGGAGCATGTACGACAGGGCGTCGGAGAACGACTCCTCATCCTCGACCACGAGCACGCGAGCCAATGGGGGTTCCTTTCCTGCTTCCGCCGGCCGTCAGGCCGAGGGGAGCCCGGCCGCGCCGGACTCGATCTCAATCGCAGCCGGTGACGGCAGCGGGGACTCCGGGGGTCGCGCCGGTAGGCGCAGGGTGAACGTCGAGCCACCGCCCAGTGTGCTGGAGACGTCGACGCGGCCGCCGTGGTTGGTGGCGATGTGCTTGACGATCGCCAGGCCCAGGCCGGTGCCGCCGGTGGACCGCGAGCGGGCCTGGTCGGCGCGGTAGAAGCGTTCGAAGATGCGGTCGACGTCGTGCGGGGCGATGCCGATGCCCTGGTCGGTCACGTCGATCTCGACCCATTCCTCGTCCTGGCGCATGCTGAGCGCCACCTGCGTGTCCTCCCCGGAGTACGCGATGGCGTTCTCGACGAGGTTGGTCACGGCGGTGGCGATCTGGGTGTCGCTGCCATAGACGGTGGCACCCTTGGGGCCGGCGTACGCGACCTCGATGTGCTTGGCCGCGGCGGTGGTGCGGGTGCGGTCGATCACCTCGGCGATGACCCAGTCCAGGGCGACCGGCTCGGGGGTGGGCAGCGGCTCGGCGCCCTGCAGGCGGGTCAGCTCGAGCAGCTCGTTGACCAGCCGGCCCATCCGGGCGGACTCGTGGTGGATGCGTTCGGCGAAGCGCCGGGCGGCGACGAGGTCCTCCGACTGCGCCTCGGGCGACGTGTCGGGCATCTCGGTGGCGTCGAGGAGCGCCTCCGCGAGCAGTTGCAGCGCGCCGATCGGGGTCTTGAGCTCGTGGCTGACGTTGGCGACGAAGTCCCGGCGCACCCGGGCGAGGCGGTGCGACTCGGTGACGTCGGCGGCCTCGACGGCGACGTGGGTGGTGTTGAGGGCGACCGCGCGCAGGTGCAGCCCGAGCGGGGCCTGCGCGTTGCCGGCACGGCCGCGGGGCAGATCGAGCTCGACTTCGCGCCGTACGCCGGTGCGCCGGACCTGACCGGCGAGGGTACGCAGGATGGGGTGCGGCGCGATGGTGCCCGGGGCACCGCCGGACCGCAGCAGACCCATGGCCCGCGCCGCCGGGTTGACGAGCACCGGGTTGTCCTCGGCGTCGAGCACGACCACACCCACCCGCAGGGAGTCGAGGCTCTTGCGGCCGAGTCCCTTGAGCCCGTGCCTGCCGCTCGGCTCCTCGTCGATGTCGATCGGTCGTCCCCCCTCGCTCGCACCGGCCGGAAGACCGGCTGCCGTCGCCGGAGTGCCGGGCCTCCGGGAGCGGGACAGCAACCACCCGCCCGCCACGCCCATGACGAGCGCAGCGAGAATGAGTGCGATGCCGTACACCGTGTCCACGCAGCGATCGTAGGGTCATTGTTTACCTGAGCCGCACGGATATTCGGACAAATCGGGCGCTCTTCGAAGAATGTTCACCACCCGGCCCGGCGTCGTTCACCGCCGTTCATGTCCACGCCGCCGGGCACTCCTAGCGTGGCCCCTGCAAGCCCTGCTCACCCCGGCTGCCGACCCCCGGTCCGGCCAGCCACGAACCCCCAGGACGAAACATGCGCGAGGAGTTCCAGGCCGACCTCCACGAGGTCAGCCGCCTGCTGGTGACGATGGCGGAAGCGGTCCGCGCCGCGCTGCGCAAGGCGACCACCGCGCTGCTGACCGCGGACCGGGAAGCCGCCGAGTCCGTCGTGGCCCGCGACGCCGAGGTGGACGAGATCTACCGCCAGGTCGAGACCAAGGTGGCCGACACCATCGCCCGCCAGGCCCCGGTCGCCTCGGACCTGCGGATGGTGATCACGGCCCTGCACATCTCGGCCGACCTCGAGCGGATGGGCGACCTGGCCGAGCACGTCGCCAAGACGGCGCTGCGCCGGCACCCGTCCCCGGCCGTACCGGCGGAGCTGCGCCCGGTCTTCCGGCAGATGGCCGAGGTCGCCGACCGGATGGCCGACAAGATCACGACGGTCCTCGCGAGCCCGAACGCCGAGCTGGCGGCGGAGCTGGAGAAGGACGACGACGCCATGGACGACCTCGAGCGGGACCTCTTCAAGATCCTGCTCCACGACGACTGGCCCTACGGCGCCGAGACGGCCATCGACGGCGCCCTTCTCGGCCGCTTCTACGAGCGCTACGCCGACCACGCCGTCAACTCCGGCGAACAGATGATTTACCTGATCACCGGCCAGCCCGTGAACCAGGACTGACCCCACATCCGTAACACCGATCAGCCGGGGCGCCACGGGGCGCCCCGGCTGCACTCTGCGGTGCCCCGGCTCGCTGTTCCGCTCCTCAAGCGGCCGTCGCCAACCCCCGAAGACGGACCACAACGGCTTCGGGGGATGGGATGACCCACGCAGGGATCAAGCCTGACCGCCCGGAGTGGGTCATCCCATCCCCCGAAGCCCCCCGGGTGAGAAAACTCAGCGCCCCTGGTTGGCGACGGCCGCAGCCGCCTCCTTCGCCAGCTCCGGGTCGAGGTACGCACCGCCGGCGGTGACCGGGCGCAGCGCGTCGTCCAGGTCGTAGCGCAGCGGGATACCCGTGGGGATGTTGAGCTTCGCGATGGCCTCGTCGGAGATCTGGTCGAGGTGCTTCACGATCGCACGCAGCGAGTTTCCATGCGCCGCGACCAGCACCGTCTTGCCCTCGCGCAGGTCCGGGACGATCGCGTCGTACCAGTACGGCAGGGCGCGCAGCAGCACGTCCTTCAGGCACTCCGAGCGCGGCTTCAGCTCCGGCGGCAGCGCCGCGTAGCGGGGGTCGTCGAACTGCGAGTACTCGTCCTTGTCGTCGATCGGCGGCGGCGGGACGTCGTACGACCGGCGCCAGAGCATGAACTGCTCCTCGCCGTACTGTTCAAGGGTCTGCTTCTTGTCCTTGCCCTGCAGCGCGCCGTAGTGGCGCTCGTTGAGCCGCCAGTGGCGCTTCACCGGGATCCAGTGCCGGTCCGCGGTGTGCAGGGCGATCTCGCTGGTCCGGATCGCGCGGCGCAGCACGCTGGTGTGCACGACGTCGGGCAGCAGCCCGTGCTCCTTCAGCAGTTCGCCGCCCCGGCGGGCCTCGGTCTCTCCCTTGGCGTTCAGGTCGACGTCGACCCAGCCGGTGAAGAGGTTCTTGGCGTTCCACTCGCTCTCGCCGTGGCGCAGCAGCACAAGGGTCCCAGTCATGACCCCATCCTGCCGCAGCCCAGGAGCCCGCCGTGCGCCGACCCTCAGTGGCGACCACCACGTGGAAACCGGGCTGCGCGAGGATCCGGCGATCACTAGGTTGTAAGTCCAGAGAGAAGAAACGGTGCTTACAGCGCGGTCGAAAATCACGGGGGTACGGGCGTGCGCGGATGGTTGCGGGAGGCGGCGGGCGGACTGCCCCGGCAGTTCTGGTTCCTCTGGACCGGCACACTGATCAATCGGCTGGGCTCCTTCGTCGTCATCTACCTGGCCATCTACCTGACCCAGGACCTGCACTTCTCGCAGAGCCAGGCGGGCCTGGTGCTGGGTGCGTACGGCGTCGGCGGCGCGATCGGCACGATGGGCGGCGGCGTCCTCACCGACCGCTGGGGCCGGCGCCCGACCATGCTGACCGCCCAGTTCGGCGCGGCCGCACTGATGCTCACGCTGGGCCTCGCCCAGGGGTTCTGGCAGCTGCTCGCCGGCGCCTGGCTGCTCGGGATCTTCGCCGAGGGGGTGCGGCCCGCGTTCCAGGCCATGATGGTCGACGTGGTCCCCGACCGGGACCGGATCAGGGCGTACTCGCTCAACTACTGGGCCGTCAACCTGGGCTTCGCCAGCGCGGCGATCGCCGCCGGTTTCGCCGCTCAGGTCGACTACCTGCTGCTCTTCGTGGTCGATGCGGGCACCACCCTGCTCACCGCCCTGATCACCCTGGTGTTCCTGACCGAGACGCGGCCGGCGCGGGCGGCCGCCCGCCACGCGCGTGGCGGGCCGGGGCTGGGCACGGTCTTCCGCGACCGGGTCTTCGTGGTCTTCCTGGCGCTGAACTTCGTGATCGTCCTGGTGATCATGCAGCACATGTCGACGCTGCCGATCGCAATGAGCGCGGACGGCCTGAGCCCGGCGACCTACGGCTGGGTCATCGCGGTGAACGGGCTCATGATCGTCGCCGGGCAGCTCTTCGTCCCGAAGCTGATCGACGGCCACAACCGGTCCCGGGTGCTGGCCCTCGCCACGATCATCCTGGGCATCGGCTTCGGCCTCAACGCCTTCGCCGGCACGGCGGCGTTCTACGCGATCACGGTGGTGATCTGGACGCTGGGCGAGATGCTGCAGAGCCCGTCCAACTCCGCGCTGGTCGCGGAGCTGTCGCCGTCGCTGCTGCGCGGCCGCTACCAGGGCGTCAACTCGCTCTCCTGGTCGGCCGGGGCGGCCCTGGCCCCGGTGATCGGCGGGTTCGTCCAGCAGCACGCGGGCAGCGCGGTGCTGTGGCTCGGCTGCGCGGTCATCGCCGTGCTGGTGGCCGTCGGCCAGCTGATCTCCGGCCCGGCTCGGGAACGCCGGGCGGCGGAGCTGCGCGTCTCGGAACAAGCTGTGACGGGTCCCGCTCCGGCCGCGACGGAGATGCCGCACGAGGAGGACATGGCCTCGCCGCGTGCGGTGCGCGTACCGGCGGACGACTGACGCTCTGTTGGCGTCCGCGTACGTGGGGTGGGCAATGGTCCTTCCGGGCGAGGCGGGGTTCATCCGTGAGGGTCGAGTTGCCTTGTGTGACGGTCCCGACAGATGGCACACAGCCAACTGGCTTGTAAGCCTTGACGGCCCCAACTAGCGTGGTCGATGGACGCCGAACCGTCAGTTCGGGGAACGGGTGGCCCTTCGGGGTCGCCGCGGGGCGGCGTCCGGGGACGGGTGGCATCAGCCGTTGGGGGACGGCGCGACCCGAGACCGGCGGTTAGTGCGGGCGACGCCTATGGGGATGGGTGTCGCCCGCCGCCGCCGGCGCCAACTCTCTCACCCCCGCCACTCTTCTCTCCCGTGCCGGGCCCGCGGCCAGATGCAGCAGCGCGCCCGCCGCGCCGACCGTCGCCACGATCAGCCAGTGGCCGGCACCGAAGGCCTGCAGACCGGCGCCGCCGAGCGCCGGCGCCAGGAACGACGCGGCCGGGAAGGTCAGGAAGAACACCGCCTGGTAGCGGCCGCGCAGGTCGGCCGGGGCCAGCTCGGAATTGATCTCGGCGTTCGGCGGGGCTGCCAGCATCGAGCCGACCGTCCACACCGCCGCGGCCAGCAGGTAGGCGGGCAGCCGGTCCGCCACCGTGAGGGTGCCGAACCCGGCCGCCATCACCGCCAGCGCCACCGCCAGCACCCGATCCTTGCGATGCCGGTCGATCACGCGGGGAACGAACAGCTGCCCCACGACGATGAGCAACCCGCTCAGCGCGGTCAGCAAGCCGTAGTCCGACGGGTCCAGGCCGTCGTCCCGCATGGCCAGCGGCACGATCGTGTTGGTCTGGCTGTAGAGCAGCGCCTGCAGCAGGGTCAGCCCGACGAAGACCAGGAAGATCCGGTCGGTCAGGGCGGTGCGCATGCCGCCGGCGGCCGGTTGCGCCCCGCCGGTCCACCGCCGGGTCTCCGGCACTTTCCAGGCGATCAGTACGCCGGTGAGCAGCGTCGACGCGCCGTCGATGAGGAACAGCCCGAGGTAGCTCCACTCCGCCAGCACGCCCGCCATCAGGGAGGCGCCCGCCATGCCGAGGTTGAACGCCCAGAACTGCAGGTTGAACGCCCGGGACCGCCGCTCCGCCGGCACCACGTCGATGATCGCCGCGACGAACGCGGGGCTCGGCATGGCCTGCGCCAGGCCGAGCAGCAGCGCCAGCGCCGCGATCACCGGCAGGTTCGTCGTCAGGGCCAGCGCCACCAGCAGCGCCGCGGTGGCGAAGTGCGAGGCGAGCAGCGTCGAGCGGCGGCCCCAGCGGTCGGTGAGCACGCCGCCGAGCAGGGTTCCCGCCACGCCGCCGATCCCGTACCCGCCGACGATCAGGCCGGCCAGCGCCGTGGAGGCACCGCGCTGGGCGGTGAGGTAGAGCGACAGGAACAGGACCGCGAAACCGCCGACCCTATTGATCAGCAGGCCGGTCCAGAGATACCAGTACGTCGCGGGCAGCCCTCCGGCCGTGTTCGCCCACCACTTCCGCACCCGGCCTCCGTCTAGCCTTCCCGGGCGGCCGGGTCCGCGAAGTGCGCGAACGCCTGGAGGTTGGCCAGGGACTCGCCGCGCTTGACCCGCCAGTCCCATTCGCGGCGGATGGCCGTACCGAAGCCGATCTCCAGCATCGAGTCGAACGACTCGTCGGCGTACGTCAGAACCGCGCCCAGCAGCCGGTCGAGCTCGTCCTCGTCGAGGCCCTTGAGGCTGACCCGGCCGGTCAGGTAGACGTCGCCAGCCTGGTCGATGGAGAAGGAGACGCCGTACATGCGGGCGTTGCGGCGCAGCAGCCAGGCCCACAGCTCCTCGTGCTTCTCGTCGGGGTGGCGCATGACGAACGCCTCGATGCGCAGGGCGTGTTCGCCGACGATCAGGTTGCAGGCGGTCTTGAGCTTGTGCGTGCCGGGCATCGTGACGACCCAGGAGGCCTCGCCGGTGGGCTCGCAGGGCAGCTCGCGTTCCGCGCAGACGCGTTCGATGAGGGCACCGATGTCGTTCACCACGAGAAGGAGCCTGCCAGACGGGCGGTGATCAGTGCACGGTGCTCCGAGACCGCCTCGCGATAGACGCGCAGCAGGCCCGCCGCCGTACGGTCCCAGGAGAATTTCGAAGCGTGCCGCACCGCGCCCACCGACAGCCGCATCCGGCGGCCCGGCGAACGCAGCAGGCCCCCCAGCACGGTGGCCCAGTCCGCCGGGTCGTGCCCGTCGACCAGAACCCCACTGACGCCGTCGGTGACCGCCGTGACCAGGCCGCCGACCGCCGCGGCCACCACCGGCGTGCCGCACGCCTGTGCCTCCACGGCGACCAGCCCGAACGACTCGTTGTGCGACGGGACCGCGACCAGGTCGGCCGACCGGTAGAGCGAGGCCAGCGCATCGCCGGTCTGCGGGGGATGGAAATGGACCTTGTGGGAGACGCCGAGAGACGCGGCGAGCTCGATCAGCGAGGTCGGCCGGTCGAGGCCGGTGCCGCTCGGCCCGCCGCAGATGACCACGGTGACGTCCGAGGTCCGCAGCGGGTCCTCCGCCAGCGCCCGGATCAGCACGTCGGGACCCTTGAGCGGCTGGATGCGGCCGACGAACGCGACCACGTAACCGCGTTCGGGCAGCCCGAGGCGGCGACGGTCGGCCGCCCGGGTGCTGTCGGGCCGGAACCGGGCCAGGTCGACGCCGGGCTCCACCACGCTGAGCCGGGTGGGGTCGGCGTCGTAGCAGGCCACCAGGTCCTGCGCCTCGAACCGGGTGTTGGCCACCAGCCGGTCGGACTCGGCGATCACCTGTTCCTCGCCGATGACACGCGCCTTGGGCTCCGGGCGGTCGCCGGTGGCGATGAACCTGTTCTTGACCTTGGCCAGGGTGTGCGCGGTGTGCACGTGCGGCACGCCCCAGCGCTCCCGCGCGAGCCAGCCGACCTGCCCCGACATCCAGTAGTGCGAGTGGATCAGGTCGTAGTGCCCGGGCGGGTTGGCCGCCTCGGCCCGCAGCACGCCGTTGGTGAACGCGCAGAGCTGGGACGGGAGCTCTTCCTTCGACAGGCCCTCGAACGGCCCGGCCGTGACATGCCGCACAGTGACGCCGGGCGCCATCTCGACGACCGGCGGCAGCCCGCTGGAGGTGGCCCGGGTGAAGATCTCGACCTCGACACCCAGCGCGGCGAGCCGCTTGGAGACCTCGACGATGTAGACGTTCATCCCGCCGGCGTCCCCCGTGCCGGGCTGCTCGAGCGGTGACGTGTGCACCGAGAGGGTGGCGATACGTCGGGGAGTCGGCCAGTGGCCTGCGGCCCGCGGATCAACCACGTCCTGTCCCTTCGAAAGCTTTGTTACGCCGTCGTTCATCTTCCCAGGGCGGCGGCGCTGAATCCCATTCCCGGCGCCCCGGGGTGACACACGTCATGAGGCAGGATCGAGGCATGGTGCAGAAGAAGATCGCCGTCGTCACCGGCGCGTCCAGCGGCATCGGCGCGGCCACCGCCCGCCGCCTGGTCGCCGAGGGGTTCCACGTGGTCGCCGCGGCCCGCCGCGCCGACCGGCTCGAGGCATTCGCCAAGGAATCCGGTGCCGCGTCCGCAACCGCCGTGGCCTGCGACATCACGTCGGACGAGTCCGTGGCCGGGCTCGCCGCCGCGGTCGCGGAGCTGGACGGCGAGGTCACCCTGCTGGTCAACAACGCCGGCGGCGCCCGCGGGATGGACCCGGTCGCCGGCGCATCGGTCGACGACTGGCAGTGGATGTACGACGTCAACGTCCTCGGCACGCTGCGCGTCACCAAGGCCCTGCTCCCCGCCCTCGAGGCGAGCGGCGCGGGCACCGTGGTGACGGTCGGCTCCACCGCCGCGTTCACGGTCTACGAGGGCGGCGCCGGCTACACGGCCGCCAAGCACGCCCAGACCGCGCTCGTCGGCACCCTCCGGCTGGAGCTGGCGGGCAAGCCCGTACGCGTCGTCGAGATCGACCCGGGCATGGTCCGCACCGAGGAGTTCTCCCTCAACCGCTTCGGCGACGCGGGGCGGGCCGACGCGGTCTACGCCGGCGTGAAGGAGCCGCTGGTGGCCGACGACATCGCCGACTGCATCGCGTGGGCCGCCACCCGCCCGCAGCACGTCAACGTCGACCGGCTGGTGGTCCGCCCGATCGCGCAGGCCGCCCAGCACAAGGTCGTCCGCGAGCAGAGCTGATGACCAGGGCCTGGCATGCCGATCATGGCGACGCCGAGACGGAGTCCAGGTTTCGTCTCGCAAGCGTGGCGGGCGGTCGGATACCGGGGTTGTATCCGGCCGTCCGGCACGCGCCGCGAGGCGGAAGCTGGGCCCGGCGCAGGCCGTCATGATCGGCATGCCAGGCCCTAAGCCGCTCGGGGCCGTGACGAGGGGGACCACCAACCCCAATCGGCTGCGCCGGGTGGACAACTTCATCGCGTACCGCTGCGGGGAACTGCTGCGGGCGGCGGACGCGCCGCTGGTGGTCGACCTGGGTTACGGCGCTACGCCGATCACGGCGATCGAGCTGCGGGCCCGGCTGGCCGCGGCGGTCCGTCCGGACCTGGCGGTGGTCGGTCTCGAGATCGATCCGGTACGGGTGTCCGCAGCCCGGCCGTACGCCGACCCGCCCCTGCTCGAGTTCCGCCGCGGCGGCTTCGAGCTGGCCGGCCTGCGCCCGCACGTGGTCCGCGCGTTCAACGTCCTGCGCCAGTACGCGGAGGACGAGGTCGCCGCGGCCTGGCGGACGATGACCGCGACGGGCGCGGTCCTGGTCGAGGGCACGTGTGACGAACTCGGACGGATCGCCACCTGGGCGGTGGTCGAGGCGGGCGCCGCCCGGACCCTCACCCTGTCGGCGCGGCTGTCCGACCTGGACCATCCGGCGACGTTCGCCGAGCGGCTGCCGAAGGCGCTGATCCACCACAACGTACCGGGCCATCCGGTGCACGACCTGCTGGCGGCGCTGGGCGCGGCGTGGGAGGCGAGCGCCACCCCGTTCGGGCCGCGGCAGCGCTGGCTCGCGACCGTCGCGAGGTTCCGGTCGTCGTGGCCGGTCCTGGACGGCCCGGCACGGTGGCGCCGCGGCGAGCTCACCGTCCCCTGGCCCGTTCCTGAACCGGAATGACGGAACGGGCCGGCCTCCGTGCGGAGACCGGCCCGTTCCCTCGGGGGGCGTGCAGAGCCTTACTGGGTGATGGTCACGTCGAACATCGGGTCCGCGGCGACGTTCTTGAACGCGGCCAGGGCGCTGGGGGTGGAGTCGACGGAGATGTCGCGGTCACCCTCGTCGTCGTGCTTGGTGTCGAAGTAGACGACGGCCTTGACCTGCGGGTGCGCCTTCAGCTCCGGGATCACCGTGTTGAACGCGGGCGCCTTGTCCACGACCACGGTGGTGCGGTGGTACATGCCCCACTCGGCGACCATGATCGGCTTGGTGGGGTGGTTGGTGATCGACCAGTCGTACCAGCCCAGGCCGCCGCCGGTGGGCTTGCGGTCGAGGATGTCGCCCATGTCGCCGTAGTGGTAGTAGCCCTTCTCGACGCTGACGTAGGAGTCCAGGCCGACCCAGTCCACGACGTCGTCGCCGGGGTAGAGGTCCTTCCACCAGGACTGGGCCATCCACTTCTCGTTGCCCATGTAGGCGATCACGTTGATGGCGTTGGTGATGCCGTTGGCGCGCAGCCGGGTGATGACGTGGCGGTACATCGCGGCGTAGTCCTTGGCGGTCATGCCGGAGCCGGCGGTGTTGTTGACGTCGTTCTCCGGCTCGTGGTGCAGGGCCAGGAAGAACTTCTGGTTGTAGGTCTTCTTGATGTACGCCGACCAGGCGTCGATGCGGGCGTCCTGACCACCGGCGGCGACCTTGGCCCAGGTGGTGCCGTAGGCGACCTTCCAGTTCAGCAGCAGCACCCGCGGGTGGGCCGGGTCCTGGGTCATCGCGATCTCGGACTTGGTCGGGAACAGCTCGTTGCCCTTGTGGTAGGTGTGGAAGATCGACGCGGTACGCCCGGTCGTCGCCTCCCAGTCCTTGAGCGCCTCGTCACGCGGGGCGTCGGTGAACCCACCCGCCGCGGCACCCCAGAGCACGCCGCAGGAGGGCACCAGCAGAGCATCGGTCGTGCAACCGGCCGCGGGAGCCGTCGTGGTCGGGGCCGTCGTGGTCGGGGCGGTGGTGACCGGCGCGGTGGTGACCGGCGCGGTCGTCGGCGGCACCGTCGTCGGAGCGGTGGTCGGTGCGGTCGTCGGGGCCGTGGTGGGCGCCGTGGTCGGAGCGGTGGTGGGCGCCGTGGTGACCGGAGTCTTGGTGGGCGCGGTCGTCGGGGCCGTCGTGGGCGCCGTCGTCTTGACGACGGTCAGCCGCAGCTCCGGGCCGCCGCCGGTGGCGTCGCCGTACTCCAGCGAGCGGACCCGGGTGACGCCGGTCGTGGCCGCCGACTTCAGCGCGAACGCGTACGTGCCGGACTTGGTGACCACCTTGGACAGGTCGAACACCAGCGTGGTGTCGGTGACCTTGGGCTTGATCGAGGCGATCGCCGCACCGGGAACCGGCGCGTTCGCCGCGGTGAGGGTCTTCTCGGACCAGCCGGTCGACACCTGGTGAACGCTCAGCGTGGCCGCGATCGGCTTGCTGTCGAGCGGCAGCCGCAGCTCGGCGCGGGTCACGGTGGTGCCGGTCGGAACCTTCGGCGCGAACTTCACGTACGAGAACCGGGTCTCGCCGCTCTCCTTGCCGACGACCAGCTTGTCGGCCTGGCCGAAGTTGGCCGTCCGGCGCGTGCTCGACGTGTACGAGTCGTCGGTGCTGAAGACGCTCACGGTCGAAGTGGTGGTCGCGGCGTTCGCAGTGCCCGCCAGCGCGAAGCCCGCGCTCACGGCGACCGCGCCCGTCACGGCAACGCCGATCATCCCCCGCCTGGCAGTCACGTCGAGTCCCCCTGTATGTCAATGAATCGCTGTCTGACATCCAGGTTCGACAGGGGCGGGTGCCGCTCCGGCTTGCAATCGGGTGCAGCCCAGGTGCCGCTCCCCCGGCCGGTGGCAGGGCGGCAGGAGGCGGCGGGAATGAAGGGCTTTTCGGCTGATGCCGGTGGTCCGGCCGGGCAGACGAAAGCGCCGCCGGACGGTGGTCCGGCGGCGCTTCGGGGTACTGCGGGTGGGTCAGCTGGTGGGTGCCTTCTCGGCCAGGATCAGCCGCAGCGCGTCCAGCAGCACGTCGGAGGTGAAGGGCTTCTTGACCAGTAGGGCGTCCTCACCGATCAGGCCCTTGGTGACGGCGATGTCCTTGGGCAGGCCGGAGATGTAGACGACGCCCATGTCCGGGCGCAGTTGCGTGCAGCTGCGGGCCATCTCGCCGCCGGAGACGCCGGGCAGGCCCAGATCCGTGACCAGCACGTCGATCGGGCCGGAGTGTTCCCGGCAGACGGCGACGGCCTGGTCGGGATCGCCGGCGACGAGCGTCGCGAAGCCCCGGCGCTCGAGCATCCGCTGCATGATGTCACGCAGGTCCTCCTCGTCGTCGACGACGAGGACGGTGGGACGCTCTTCCGAAACTTCCGACATCAGGAGCCTCCTGGCAGCTGTGTGACGTTCACGCTAACCGCGAGCAGGAGCGCGGGTGCCGCTTTCCGGCAATCAGAGCGTGAGCTTCCACTTGTCCAGAACGCCGGTCGCGGTGCCGTAGGTGTCGTGCACCTGCAGCGACCACTTGCCGTTACGCGGGGTGCCGGACAGGTCGATCGGGTACGTCTGCGCGATGTCTGCCGTTTTGTCGGCCTTGTTGGCCGCCTTCAACGTGTACGTGACGCCGCTCGGGCTGGTCAGGGACACGACCAGGGAGCCACGGTACGGGTGCAGCACCGTCACGGTCACGCTCGAGGCGGCGGACGCCGTACCGGTGCATTCCGTGACCGTCCTGGTGCTGGTGGCGGTCGAGAACTTGTTGATCCGGACATCCGTACCCGTGACGAAGGGCCCGCAGGCGCTCGCCGCGACCGGAGCGGTGCTGGTGGGGGCGGTGTTGAGGAACCCGGTCTGGAGCAGCTTGTTCACCGACCCGGTGCCCGGGTTGACCACCTTGCCGGCCACCGCGCCACCGGTCAGCGCGGCGCCGATCTGCGCGGGCGTCCAGGCCGGGTTGGCCGCGGCGACCAGGGCGGCGGCGCCCGCCACGTGCGGAGTCGCCATCGAGGTGCCGCTCATGATCGCCGTACCGGTGTCGGACGAGCTCGCGGCCGATGTGATCTTCACGCCTGGCGCGAAGACGTCGAGGCACGAGCCGTAGTTGGAGAAGGAGGCGCGAGTGTCGGTGCTGTCGGTGGCACCGACGGTGATGGCGTCGGGCGCGGACGCGGGCGAGAAGCTGCAGGCATTCTTATTGTCGTTACCGGCCGCGACGGCATACGTGACCCCGGCGGTGATCGACTTCGCCACCGCGGCGTTCAGGGCCGAGCTGACCGGTCCGCCGACGCTCATGTTCGCCACGGCCGGCTTGACCGCGTTCTTGGTCACCCAGTCGATGCCGGCGATGATCGCCGAGTACGAGCCCGAACCGGCGCAGTCGAGCACCCGTACGCCCACGAGGTTGACGTCCTTGGCGACGCCGTACGTCTTACCGCCGATGGTGCCGGCCACGTGCGTACCGTGCCCGTTGCAGTCCTGCGCGATGCCGTCGTTGTCGATGAAGTCCCAGCCGTTGCGCGCGCGGCCGCCGAACTCGCTGTGGCTGGTCCGGATGCCGGTGTCGAGCACGTACGCCGTCACGTTCGACGCCGAGCGGTAGGTGTACGTCTTCGACAGCGGGAGCGCCGGCTGGTCGATCCGGTCGAGCCCCCAGACCGGGCTCGCCTGCGTACTGACGTCGGCGAGGGTGGCGACCGCGTCCTGCTCGACGTAGGCGACGGCGGGGTTGGCGGCGAGGCGGCGGGCCTCCAGCGGGGTCATGCCGGTCTGGAAGCCGCGTACGGCCGACGAGTAGCTGGCGCGCACCTGGCCGCCGTACCGCCGGGTGAGCTCCCGGGACATCGTCGGTACCGCAGTGGCACCGTCCTTCAGTACGACGATGTAGCTGCCGCTGATGGCGTCGGCCGCAGCCGCGCGGACGGTTCCCAGGGGCAGGGCGGCGGGCGTTCCGGCGAAGGCCGTACCGGCGACGCCGGTCACCACCGCCAGGGTCGCCAGGCCGGTGGTCAGCGTGAGGCGCGCGGCGCGGCGCCGCCCGTCGTTACGGGTCATTTCCAGGTCCCCCTCATCCGGCCGTGGGACATAGCCGGCAAAGCCAGGCATGCCTGCGGCAGCTTCGGGGAAATGCTGATGACGGGGCAGAGCCGCCCCGGGACCTCGGAGGTTGCTCCTGAGTTGCAGCCGTCTCATCCGGGCCCCCAGGGCTAAGTCGCCCCCGGGCCGGGCCGAACTACCCGCTGTCAGGACCGCTTGCACCGCCACCGAGCAAGGAGAGCGCTATGACCACCGTGCTGTCGCCCGAGATCGTCGTCGTCGACTCCCTGGCCGAGCGCTGCGACCGCTGCGGCGCGGCCGCGAAGCTGGAGCTGGCCCTCGCGGGCGGCGGCGGCCTCGCGTTCTGCGGGCACCACGCCAACAAGTTCGCCGACCGCCTCGCGCCGGTGGCCGTGAAGGCGACCGTCGAGAACGGCTTCGCGTGGGCGGGGCAGTCTCAGCCGGCGTGACCACTTGATCCCATCCGCCGCGATATGATCACTCCCTCACAGTTGGGCCGGAAAGCCCATATTTAGAGGGGTTCCACCGGTGCAGATCGCGGCGCACGACGTGGGCAGGGTGTCCCGGCTCGCCGCCGGGAGCGCCGGTGTCGCGGTCGCGATCGCCGGGGCCCTCAGCCTGGTCCTGTCCTCCGCGGGCACCCCGATCCACGAAGCGTTGACGGCGAGCCCGGCGGCTGCACTCGTAGCCGCCGGGCTCGCCTTGTTTCTCCTGGCCCCGGCAAGGCCCCTGCGCGCGGCGCGCGGCGTCGCGTACGCGCTCGCGGCCCTGGCCGCGGTCCTCGGCGCTGCCGCCCTGCCCCGCCACCCGGCGGCCGGCGTCGCCACGATGCTCGCCGGACTCGGGCTGGCCTGCCTCGACCTGCACGTCCACCGCCGCGCCGGCGACCCGGTCCGCTACCGGGTGGCCGATCCCCTGCTGGCGGGCAGCGCGATCATCGCGCTGGTGGCCCTCGTGCCGCGGATGTTCGCGCCCACGTTTCCCGGCGGGCGGGGCCCGGACAGCCTGATGCCGCCGTACCACGCGGGTGCCCTCTTCGCCCTGGCGGTGGGCATGGTGCTGGCCCGGCCCGAGGCGGGCCCGCTGCGTACCGCCGCCGCCGGCCCGGGCGCCACGATCCGCCGGATGCTGCCCGCCGTCATCGCGGTCCCGGTCATCGCCGCGCTGGCCAGCGCGCTCGCCGTACGCACCGGGATCAGCCGGCCCGCCGCCGCCATCAGCACCGGCACGGTGCTCGCCGCGCTGGCCCTCCTGGCGCTCGTCGGATATCTGGTCCGGTCCCTGGAGGGCGCCGACCGCAAGCAGCGGGAACTCCTCGCGGAGCTGCACGAGCGGCGCGAGTTCGCCGACACGCTGCTGCAGTCGATGAACGAGGCGGTGATGGTGCTCGACGCCAACCACCGGGTCATCGACGTGAACCGGCGCTGGCGGGAGCTGACCGGTGAACCCCGGCCGGACGGCGCCGAGCCGCCGGACCTGCCGCCCGCGGGCACCCAGGACTGGTCGATCCGCCGCGCCGACGGCACCGACGTCCCGGTGCTCGCCACGATGGCCGCCATCCCGGACGCGGCAGGGCGCCCCCGCGGCTACGTGGCCACGTACGTGGACATCGCCGACCGCAAGCGCGCCGAGGACGAGCTGAGCAGCCATGCCGCCGAACTCGAGGTCAGCAACGAGCAGCTGCGTAAGGCGCTCGCGTTCAAGAACGACCTGACCTCGATGCTGACCCACGACGTGGCCCAGCCGATCAGCTCGATCGCCAGCCTGGCGGAGCTGCTGCACGCCGACTGGGCCGACCTGCCGGACGACATCCGGCTCGAGCTCGCCTCGAAGATCGTCAAGAACACGAACCGGCTCATCAAGATGATGAACGACCTCCAGCTGCTGTTCCGGCTCGACACGGGCGCGGTCACGGCGCGGCGGGCACCGGTGCCGGTGCGCGAGGTCGTCACCTCGGTCACCGCCGAGCTGGAGTGCGAGGGCGACGTCGTGGTGGCGGTGGACGAGGACGTCTCCGCGCTCGCCGACCGGCAGCACGTGTGGCATGTGCTGCGCAACCTCATGACCAACGCCCTGGCGTACGGCGAGGCCCCGGTCGAGGTACGCGCCACCCGGGAGGACGAGACCGTCGTCCTGATCGTGGAGGACCGCGGCGGCGGTATCCCGGAGGAGCTCGTGCCCAACCTGTTCGACCGCTTCATGCGCGGCGCCGGCCTCGGCCTGTTCATCGTGCGCCATCTGGTGGAGGCGAACGGGGGCTCGGTCCGCTACGAGCGGGCCGAGCCCCGTGGTGCGCGGCTGGTCGTGACCTGGGAAGCCGCCTCCCTGTAGCCCCGGCGGCTACCAGCTGCCGCGTTCCTCCTCGTTGATGACGCCGTCGCCGCGGCCGTCCCGGGTGCCCATCACCTTGCCGCCCATGCGGGCCGACGCCGACACCTGCCCGCCGGTACGGGTCCCCGCGGCGCCGCCGCGGATCGTCGACGTGCCGGAGATCCGGCGGCCGGGCGCGAGCACGTCGTCGAGGTCGTGCGGGTCGTTGATGCCGGGCGCGGAGGTGATGTCGACCCGGGTGCCGGCGTTGGCCGTACCCAAGGGGTCGGTGTCGGCGTTCGGCCGCAGCGTGCCGAGGCCGTCGGGACGGGCGTTGCTGAAGTCGCCGGCGCTCGTACCCCAGCCGGCACCCGGCCGGGGACGCCCGCCGCGGGCGCGGTTCGCCACCGATGCGGGCGAGGCGAAGGCGCTGCCCGTCATGTTCTTCGAGCTGGCACCGGAAAGGCTGCCGGACTCGCCCAGCTTGCCGGTCTCGATGAGGCCTTTGAAGGCGTTCAGGTCGGCCCTGAGGCGCCGGCTCAGCGTCTCCTGGGCGTGCCGGTCGCTGGGCAGCAGGAACGCGGCATCGGCGTCCAGCTGGGCCACGATCTGGGTCCGGGTCTCGCCCATCGGCCGCAGGGTGATGGTCTCGGAGAGCCGCGGACCGTCCATCGCCTGCCACGAGACCCGCTCGTCGAGGGAGCGCTCGGTGATCTGCGCGTCGAACTCGCGGCGGTGGCCCTCGACGTCCATGACCCAGTGCGTCTGGTCGGGGCCGATGGGGGTGACCTGCTCGACCCCGGTCATGAAGCGCGGGTAGTTCTCGAACGCCGCGAGCTGCTCGTACACGGTGTGCAGCGGTGCACTGATCTCGACGGCCTGCTGGACCAAACTCATCGCATCTCTCCCATGCTGAAGTGCTGGCATGACAGAGAGTACGTAGGCGATTACGCCTCGCGTCTGGTTTCGGGTCAGACCCGGCGCAGGTACTGCCAGTTGCCGACCTCGGCGGCGTACCGGGCGTCACTCGCGGCCACGAGCGCCACTTCGGCCTCACGCAGCATGGCGACCACGCGAGGCGACGGGCTGCGCCAGGCCTCGCTGATCTCGACGACCGTACCGGTCCCCCGGCAGGCCGAGGCGAGCGCGCAGAGGATCTCCGGCGTGACCGCCGCGTCGTCGATGCCCACCTGGCCCAGCAGGCTCAGCGGACGGGCGAGCTGGGTCGGCGCGTAGCGGGAAGCGCGTTCGAGGCCCTTGATGGTCGCGCTCACGACGATCTCGGCGACCTGGTCCGGCACGAGCCGGCCCGCGGCCAGCATGGCCCGGACCTCACGGGCGCCTGCCGGACCCTCGGGAAGCGGCAGCCGGGACACGGCGACCGACACGGCCTCGAGGTGACCCAGGTCCGCCGGCCACGCGAGCCAGCCATCCGGCTGAACGACCTCGACCTCGGCGGCGACGCGCAGGCTGAGTTCCGTACGCTGCCGCGCCCGGCGCACCGCGTCGGCGTACGCCGGCAGCCACGTCGTGTCGGGGCCGACCTGGTCGGCGAAGGTCAGCGCGGCGAGCCCGGCGCGGTCGGCGGCCGAGACCACCACCCCGACGCTGTCCCGCCCGGCGGCGAAACCGGTATGCACATGCGCGTCGGTACGCAGATCGAGGGCGGCCGCGGGCGCGGCGAGGATGGTGCCGTCCATGACCGATTCGCGCTCTGCACCCACGATGTCTCCCCGACGAGGTCAACCGGACGAGCTCCTCTCGTCCTGGGAGAAACTCTGCGGCCGCGGTGTTGTGGACCGGGGCCGCACCAGGTGCAGTACGGGTGCGCGGTATCCGAGCCGAATCGGTCCCGTGAGTCCCCCGCAACGGTCACCATGGCAGTACGGAGCCCGAGCCTTTTGCGTGTCCTGCCCGCAACCGTTCCGCACTTCCGGTGCACCGCTCTCGGCATCCGCCACTCGGCAGCCTGTGCCGGTACGCCTCCAGAAGGGAACACATGAAGCGCCGACATACTTTCGCCCTGCTCACCGCCGGAACCCTTGCCGGCACCGCGATCGCCGGCGCACCGGCCGTCGCCGCCCCTTCGAACAGCGCCGCCACCGGTCAGGTCGTCACCGGCGGCACCCCGCTCAACGCGCGCAGCGGTCCCTCCGCGAGCAGCCCGAAGACCGGCACCGTTCCCAACGGTTCCACCGTCTCGATCGTGTGCAAGCTCGCCGGCGAGTTCATCAGCGGAACGGTGAAGAACACCGGCTACTGGGACCGGCTGACCGACAACACCTACATCTCCGACGCGTACGTCCAGCGGACCGGCGCCGACCTCCCGAAGTGCACCGCGACGACGTCCCTGCCCGCCGTCTCCGGCGTCTGGATGCTCCCGGTGACCGCAGGCCTGATCAGCGGCTTCCGGACCGCCGAGCGCCCCGCCCATGACGGCGTCGACCTGGGGGCCGCCCGCAACACCCCGATCCGCGCGGCCAGCGCCGGCACGGTCATCCGCGTGGTCTGCAACGTCTCCCGGGGCAGCTGCGACGTCGACGGCAACCGCACGCTCAGCGGCTGTGGCTGGTACGCCGAGGTCCAGCACCCCGGCAACGTCGTCACCCGCTACTGCCACATGGTGCGCCGCCCGTCGGTGACCGTCAGCCAGACCGTCGCCCGCGGCTCGATCCTCGGCTACGTCGGCACCTCCGGCTCGTCGTCCGGGCCGCACCTGCACTTCGAGGTGCACGCGGGCGTACCGGCGACGCGGGACAACGCGATCAGCCCGATCGCCTTCATGAAGGCCCGTGGCCTCACCATCCGCTGACCCGGACACACGGAAGGCCGGCTCTCCGCGGAGAGTCGGCCTGCGGTTATCTGCCCCGGGTCAATCCGGCTTGGGCGGATTCATCATGTCCGTGAGCGCCTGCACGGCCTGGTCGTCCGGAGACGCGGCCTCGCGGTTGACGGCCTTCAGCTCGTTGTAGACCTCCTCGCGATGCACCTGCACGTCGCGCGGAGCCTTGATCCCGATGCGGATGACGTCGCCGCGCGCCTCGAGGACGGTCACGACGACGTCATCGCCGATGATCACACTTTCGCCGGCCCTCCTGGTCAGCACCAGCATTGTGGCTGCCCCTTCTCCATCCGTGGACAGGACATTGCACGCCCGGGCCGAGGCCCGTGAGGGCGGTCGTCAGTAGGTCTTGCGCATGACCGCGCGCACGGGCATGTTGCTGCCGTTGAGGACGACCTGCATCGCCCGTCGGCTGTCGCGGTCCACGACGATGGGAGCCAGCAGATTCGCCGTGGTCTCCTCCTGGCCGGCGGTGATGACCACCAGCAGCAGCAGTCGGTCCGGGTCCTTGGTGTTCAGGGCCGCCAGGACCTCGTTCTCGATCTCCGGCGCGTAGTCAGGGAAGAACGGCTCGGGCGGCGCCACCAGGAACCGCAGGCTCGGGTCCTGAATGGACGTGAACGCGTAGAGCAACCCGTCGTCGTTCAATTCGACCAGCACAAATTGCCGATGCGCCGGAAAGCCGGGCATGGGCGTGGCCATGTCAATGATCGGCATGTCCAGCTCGGTGTCGGTCATGGTTGCCCCAATCGGTCGGGACGCGGTGCTAGTACTCATGGTCACCTCAGGAAATCGATGAGCGAGGGCTGGATCACCTTGGCCCCGGCGGCCAAGGCTGCCTGGTACGACGTCTGCTGAAGCTGCATGTCCATAATGGTCTTCGGCAGATCGATATCCTCGATGTCGGAGAGCTGCGAACTCACGGACGCCAATCGGTCCTGTGCGGACTCCTTCATCTGCGTAATCCGATTGTATCGGGATCCGATCTCCGAAATGGCCGATTTCAGTTTGTTACCAGAGTTGTCCAAGCTCTGCAGATCCGTCCCGAGCTGGGTGGTGTTGCCGGCGCGAATGTCGGAGGAAATGTTGCTCAGCACCTTGAACAGGCCGGTGGTGTCGTCGCCGAACGCCTCCGGCCCGGTGAGGTCCACTCGCACCTTGACGCCGTTGCCGACGGTGCGGGAGACGCTCGTCCTGGTCGGGTTGGCCGGGTCGTACGGGTTGCCGGTGAACTTCCCGGTGGTGCGGTCGTACGCCTCCGGGTCGGTCGTGTTGCCACCGAAGACCGGACGGTCCAGATACCGGCTGTTGGCGTACGTGATCAGGGTGTCCCGGATCTGGTCGATCTCCAGGGCCAGCGCCTCGTTCGCCTGAGGCCCGTTCGTACTGCTGTTGAGACCCTGCACGGTGAGGTCGCGGGCCCGGTTCACCAGGCTCGACGCACTGGTCAGGGTGTCCTCGACCGTGCCGAGCCAGCCAAGGCCGTCGTCGGCGTTGCGGCTGTACTGCTCGCTCGTGCGGGTCTCGGCCCGCAGCTGCAGGGCCGCCACGGTGCCGGACGGGGAATCCGAGGGCCGATTGATCTGCTTGCCGCTGGACATCTGGTCCTGGATCTTCGCACCCTTGGCCAGGTTGCGCTGAAGGTTGGCCAGCACCCGGTTGTGGATGCTGCCCTCGGTGACTCTGCCGCCGCCAATCATTGACTACCCCCTACCTTCCGACCAGACCGGTGCGGTTGATGAGCTGGTCGAGCATCGAATCGATCGTGGTCAGAACCCGGGACGCGGCCTCGTAACCGCGCTGGTACGTGAGCAGGTTGGTCATCTCTTCGTCGAGGTTGACCCCGGACTCACCCTCGCGGGCGGAGTCGACCTGCTCGGTCACCACCGACTGGATCTCGGCGCGGCGGGCGGAGCCCTGCGAGTCGACGCCGAGCTTGCCGATGATGCCCTGGTATTGGCGGTCCGGGCCGCCCGGCGCGTCACCGATGTCAGCGATCTTGTCGGCGATCGAGTTGTCGAGCGTGCCGGCCGTGGCCGAGATCGCCACCTTGTCCGGGTCGGTCACGAGAACCTTGATGTCCCCGGCGGTCGTACCGCCGAAGAAGTCGAGGCCGGTACTCCCGTCGGTGCTGTAGCCGGTGCGGTGTGTGGCGTTCACCGTGTCGATCAGGTTCTTGGCGACGGAATCCAGATCGGCCGCGAGGTCCGGGATGACGGTCGTCATAACGTCGATGGCCGCGCCGACCGTGCCGCCGGCCTGCACCGGCTTCTTGATGTCCGTCCATTGCAGCTGCACCGGGTCGCTGCCCTGGTCCTCGAGCCGCTTCGCTCCCACGAACTCCACGTCGCGCACCGTGGTGCCGGTGACCAGGTTCTGGCCGCCGATGAAGACGTCCATGCTGCCGTTCTCGCGTTTGGCCGCCCCGGCGCCGGTCAGCTCGGAGAGGCGCATGGCCAGCACGTCACGCTGGTCCTCCAGCTCGCTGACGGTCAGGCCGGAGGCGTTCGCCTTGACGATGCTGTCGTTGAGCTTGGCGATCGACCGCGCCGTTCCGTTGATCTCGTCCACGTACGCGTCCATCTGGTTCCCGTTCACCTTCCACTGCTGCGCCAGCGCCTCGTGGGAGGCGTTGAGCCGGTCGGCGACCGTGGCACTCTGCTGGATCAGAGCGGACCGGGGCGCCGCGAGCTGCGGATTGTTCGCCACATCGCTCCAGCTGCCCCACATGTCCCGCAGCTGCGTGGCCAGCGCCGTGTCACCGGGTTCCCCCAAGCTGTCCTCGATCGCGACGTATGCCGCGCTCTGGGACTTGAGGTAGGAGTCGGTGGCGTGCTCGGCCCGGCCCCGATTCTCCAGGTATTCGTCCCGCATGCGCTGAACATCGGTCACGGCGACGCCCGTGCCCACGCCGTCGGTGCGCGCGTACATCGCCGCCGACATGGAGCCGACCTGGGAGGTCATGTTGACGCGCTGCCGGGTGTATCCCTCGGTATTGGCGTTCGCGATGTTCTGCCCGGTCACGTCGAGGCCGCGACGCTGCGCGTAAAGAGAGCTGAGTGCGGTGTTGATACCACCGAAGCTGCTGGCCATCAGATCGCCTCATCCACCAGGCTGGGGCGGCGGACGCCGCCGGTGACGGTTTGGCCCTGCCGGCCATACGTTTCCACGGTTCCGGCGAACGCGAGCATGGTTTCGCGAGCCGCCCGCTGGCCCGCCGTGAGCAGGTCCCGGTTCGTCTCGGCCATGGCGCTGATCTCGGAGGTGAGGGTCAGGAACGCCCTGCGGTGCTGGTGCAGCAGCTCGGACCAGGGAGCAGGCGCCGCGTCCGCGAGCTCCCCGAGGGAAGCCTCCACGTTCAGTCCCAGCTCCTGGGCGACCGCCTGCGCGTACGCGGCCCGGGCCACCTCTGTCTGCCGGATCTGGTCCAGGACGACCTCTACTTCGCGGGTGGCGTGCGCGAGCCAGCGGGACCGGTTCGAGGCGAGCAGGAGCTGCTCCTCCTCCAGCTTGAAGAGCAGCAGTTCCAGCAGCTCCCGTGAGCGCCACAGGACGCTGGACAGGTCGGTCAGGCTCACCGGCTCCTCCGTTCTTACTCGCAGGCGTTACTCCTGCTTCACCGGACCAGTCGGCACCGGACGGGTGTCTCTGAGGACTTGAGGCCGCTTCGGTTGCCAAGCGGTGCTAGGCGGGTTTCCGCGTTCGCCGGACAGGCCGTGAAGAAATCTCAAATACTCCTCAAGGCCGGTGACACCCGGCCGATCACTACTGGCGTAAGCAAATCGGCTCACGGACGGGCCGGCCAGAGACCCCACTCAAGGAGGAACTTCAAATGGGTCTTCGCATCAACCAGAACATCGCTGCCCAGAACGCCTACCGCAGCCTCTCGACCTCCGACAGCCAGATGTCGAAGTCGCTGGAGAAGCTGTCGTCGGGCTTCCGGATCAACCGGGCCGGCGACGACGCCGCGGGCCTGGCCATCAGCGAGGGTCTGCGCAGCCAGGTCGGTGGCCTCAAGGTCGCGACCCGCAACGCTCAGGACGGCGTCAGCGTCGTCCAGACCGCTGAGGGCGCGCTCAACGAGGTGCAGTCGATCCTGCAGCGCGGGCGCGACCTGCAGGTGCAGGCCGCCAACGGCAGCAACAACCAGGACTCGCTCGACGCCATCAACGAGGAGCTGGACGCGCTCTCCAAGGAGATCACGGCCATCGGCGGACGCACCGAGTTCAACGGCGTGAAGCTGCTGGACGACGGCACCGGCACCCCCGGCACCACCACGAAGGGCGCCTCGCTCACCTTCCAGGTGGGCGCGAACAGCAGCGACTCGCTGACTGTGGACATGACGGGCCTGGACCTGGGGGCTGCTGCCAAGTCGCTCACGGACGCCAAGGCCGCCAACACCGGTGGCGTCGGCGCAACGGCGAACATCGACCTGATCGACGACCAGGTCAAGGCGATCTCCGCGTCGCGGGGCAAGCTCGGTGCTTCGCAGAACCGGCTCGAGCACACCATCAACAACCTCAACACGTCTGTTGAGAACCTGTCGGCGTCCGAGAGCCGGATCCGGGACACCGACATGGCGCAGGAAATGATGAGCTACACCCGCTCGCAGATCCTGTCCCAGGCCGGCACCGCGATGCTGGCTCAGGCGAACCAGTCGCAGCAGGGCGTCCTGTCCCTCCTGCGCTGATAGCCGCGTCACACAGCTCAGCAAACTGAACAGACAACCGAATAGACGGGCGGCCGGCGACCTCGCAGGCCGCCCGTCCGGTATCGAGATCGACGAAGAGAAGGGGCGCCGCAATGGCTAGCGTCGACGGACTTGTCACCGGCATGAGCACCACGGACACCATCAACCAGCTCATGCAGATCGAGGCAGCGCCCCAGACCGCCCTCAAGTCGAAGATCACCGTTCAGAACAAGACGGTGAACTCGTACCAGAGCGTGAACACCAAGATGGCGGCCCTGGTCACCGCCGCCAAGGCGCTGAACGACCCGGGCAGCTGGACCACCGTGAAAGCGACGTCGACCTCGGACGCCGTCGCCGTCACCGCCCTGGCCGGCGCTTCCCCCGGCTCGTTCAGCTTCGAGGTGGCCTCGCTGGCGGCGACGCACACGGCGACGTTCACGGGCGGTTCGGTCTCGTCGGCGAGCGATGCCACGCTGGCACCCGTCGTCACCGGCACCACCTTCGACATCAGGCTCGCCGACGGCACCACCAAGACGCTGACCCCGAAGGACCGGTCGCTGAACTCGGTGGCCGCGGCGATCAACGGCGAGGCAAACTCCGCGTTCAAGGCCGCGGCGGTGCAGATTGCGCCGGGCCAGTACACGCTGCAGCTGACCGCGAAGACCTCGGGTAAGGCCGCCGCCTTCTCGGACGACACCGACGGCGTCACCACCAACGACCTCAGCGGCGCGGTGACCGGCCTGAACCTGGGGGCGGCGACACTGACCACCCAGGGCGCCGACGCCCAGCTCAAGGTCGGCACGACGAACCCCTACTACATCAGCTCCGCGACGAACACCTTCGCGGACGTGCAGCCGGGTGTCACCGTGACCGCCACCAAGACGACCGCTCCGGGCGCTCCCGTCACCATCAACCTCGCGGCGGACGCCGACGGCTTCGCCACCAAGGTGCAGGCCCTGGTCGACAGCGCCAACGCCGCACTCACCGAGATCGCGAACCAGACCAAGGGCAAGACCGACACCACCTCGGCCGGGGCGCTGGCGGGCGACTCCGAGATGCGCAAGCTGAGCCAGGACATCCTGAGCGCCGTCTCCGGTGGCGCCGGTTCGATGGGTTCCTTCAAATCGGTGGGCATCGCGCTGGACCGCTACGGCAAGCTGACCTTCGACAAGGATGCGTTCAGCAAGGCGTACACGGCCGACCCCGCCAAGACCGAGGCGTACTTCGACTCGTACACGAACGTGACGCACGTGAACGCGAGTGCCACGAAGTTCGACCCGGGCTGGGACAAGGCGGACGGCCTCGCTGCCAAGCTGCAGACGGTGGGATTGCAGGCCACCGAGGGCGTGAAACTGCCGACCGACCCGCCGGGCACGGTGGTCCAGGGCTTGCTGCCGGGCCTCATCAAGCGCCGCAACGACACCATCAAGAGCCTCAACGACCAGGTCAGCGCCTGGGATGTCCGGCTGGATCTGCGCAAGACCGCCCTGCAGAAGCAGTTCTCCGACCTCGAGGTCGCCATGGGCAAGATGCAGCAACAATCCTCCTGGCTGGCGGGTCAACTCGCCGGCCTCGGCTGAGCGGAGCTCACTTCATGACCACCCCTTCACCGGCCATGCGTCAGCGCTACCTCGCCGATTCCGTCGCCACGGCCTCGCCGGCCAAGCTGCTGCTGATGCTCTTCGACCGGCTGATCATGGACCTCACCCGCGGCGAGCAGGCGCTGGCCGAGGGCGACCGGCCCGAGGCCAACACCCACCTGAAGCACGCCCAGGACATCGTCACCGAGCTGCACGTGTCGCTGAACCTGGACGCCTGGGACGGCGCCACCGGTCTGGCCTCGCTCTACGCCTTCGCCGAGACCGAGTTGATCAGCGCGAACGTCCAGGGCGACGGGGCCAAGGTGACCGCGATCCGCGAGCTGATGGAGCCGCTGCGTGACACGTGGCGCGAGGCGGCGATGGCCGCCGCGTCCGCCGAGGGGTGATCGGCAATGGCCGACGACTGGCGGGAAGCCTGGATCAGCGCCCTGGACGAGCTAGAAGCGGACGTCGAGGTCGTCGAGAGGATGATCGCGGACGAACACCGCAGCCAGGAACTGCCGCTTGCGAAGCCGTGGGAGCCACCGACCGGCCTCGGCCCGCTGCCCCTGGATCTGAAGCCCCGCGCGGACTTCATCCTGACCCGGCAGCTCGAGGCCGCCAAGGCCGCCGCGATGGCCATCACCGCCAATCGCCGTCAGACCGCGTTCGCCTCCCGGGTGGAGGTCGGCACGGCGGGCAAACAAGTTCCCACCTACATCGACTGCGCCATGTGACCCAGCTGCATCACCGATCACCGGAACCCGGTGTCCCTTCAGGGGCGCCGGGTTTTGCGTGCAACCGGTCAGCAACCGTTCCACCCTCAGCGGATCGGAGGACGGGCCGAAGCGAAAGGTACGAGCAAAGGACTGCTCGGCCAGGAAGCCAAGGACCGGCGCCCTCGCACCACTGGGAAGGAAAACCGCCGCCGTGTTCGACGACGTCGCATCGTCCTCGCTCCGCGTCGCAGTTGCCGGACTGTCCGCCCGGCAGAACGCCATCGCCAACAACATCGCGAATATCGAGACCCCCGGCTACCGGGCTCGTAAGGTCAAGTTCGAGGAGGCGCTGAGCAGCGCCGTCGCCAACGGCCAGTCGCCCTCGACGGTCTCGCCGAGCGTGCAGACCTCGCTCGAGCCGACGCGCCTGAACGGCAACAACGTGAACCTGGACGAGGAGACCCTGTCGCACCTCGACACCACGATGCGCTACCAGCTCACCATCCGCGCTCTCGACGCCAAGTACGGCCTTATCCGCGACGCGATCAAGGGGGCCTGACCTAGATGAGCACTTTCAACGCGATCGGCGTGGCCGGCACCGGAGTCACCGTTTCCCGCAAGTGGCTCGACGCCGTGTCGGACAACATCTCCAACATCGACAACGTCTCGCGGACGTCGGAGAACGCCTTCCAGGCCCGCTACGTCGTGGCGCAGCAGGCGGCGGACGGCAACGGCGTCCAGGTCGCCGGCATCGCCTACGGCAGCGCCGAGGGCAACCTCTCCTACGAGCCGGACAACCCGCTGGCCGACACCGAGGGCTACGTGCGCCGGCCGGACATCGACCTCGGCGGCCAGATGGCCCAGATGATGATGGCCCAGCGCTCCTACCAGGCGAACCTGGCGGTCGTCGACCGGGCGCGGGAGTCGTACCAGGCCGCGATCAACCTCGGGAAGGGCTGATCATGACCTCGCCGATCAGCGCGCTGGGTGCCGTGAGCGGCGTGGCCGGGGTCTCCCCGATCACCGGCACCTCCGCCGCCTCCGGCACCCAGCAGGTCAGTGGCCCGAACACCGACTTCGCCGGCATGTTGTCCAAGGGACTGGAGAGCGTCCAGGCGTCCCAGACCAAGGCGAGCGACCTGGCCGTGCAGGTGGCCAACGGCACCCTGCAGGACCCGGCGCAATACACCATGGCGTCCACCGAGGCCTCCCTCGGCCTCCAGCTCACCATGGCGATCCGGAACAAGGCCCTGGAAGCCTTCCAGGAGATCATGAGGATGCAGGCGTAACATGACGGACCGTCTCCCCGCGCCCGTACGCAAGGTCGGCGACGCCTTCAAGTCCTTCACCCCGGGACAGAAGGCCGTCACGATCGCAGCCGTGATCGCCCTTGCGATCGGCGGCTACTTCTTCGCCACCTGGGCCTCCACGCCGTCCTACTCCCCCCTGTTCAGCAACCTGTCGAGCAAGGACGCGAGCGCGATCGTCGAGTCGCTGCAGAAGTCCAGCACGCCGTACGAGCTGGCCAACGGCGGCACCACGATCATGGTGCCCCAGGACCAGGTGTACGACCTGCGCCTGCAGCTGTCCGGCGAGGGCCTGCCCGGGGAGTCGGACACCGGCTACGCCCTGCTCGACCAGCAGGGGATCACCACCAGCGACTTCATGCAGCACACGAACTACCAGCGGGCCCTGCAGGGCGAGCTGGCCAACACCATCAAGTCGATCGACGGCGTCGAGGCGGCCACCGTCAACCTCGTCATCCCCCAGAAGGACGTCTTCGCCGACGACACCAGCAAGACCACCGCCTCCGTACTGGTGCAGTCGTCGCCCAACAAGCCGCTGTCGACGCAGACCGTGCAGGCCATCGTGCACCTGGTCGCCTCGAGCGTGGAGGGCCTGGACCCGACCAACGTCACCGTGGCCGGCGCCGACGGCAAGATCCTCTCGACGGGCGGCGGACAGGCCGTGGCCACCGGCGGGGACAGCGGCGCGGACTCCCAGACCGTCGCGTTCCAGAACCGCCTCAACTCGTCGCTGCAGAACATGCTCGACGCGGTCGTCGGTCCCGGTCACGCCGTGGTCACCACCACCGCCGAGCTGGACTACGACCAGACGCAGACCACCACCGAGACGTACACCTCGGACCCGAACGTGGCCGCGCTGTCGGAGAGCATCAGCCGCGAGGCCTACAACGGCAACGGCACGGGTACGGGCGGCGTCCTGGGCCCGGACAACATCCAGGCGCCGAACGCCGCCGGCACCACGGGCACCGGCCAGTACGAGAACAGCAACACCGTCCGCAACAACGCGGTCAACAAGACCACCGAGGCGCGCAAGAGCGCTCCGGGCGGCATCAAGCGGCTCAACGTCGCCGTCCTGCTCGACGCCACCACCGCCGGCGCGGTCAACCAGGCCGACGTGCAGCAGCTCGTGAGCGCGGCGGCCGGCATCGACCCGACCCGCGGCGACACCGTCGCGGTCAGCGCGATGGCGTTCGACACCAGCGCCGCCACCGCCGCGAAGGACGCCCTGGCCGCGTCCTCGGCCGCGGAGAAGACGGCGAAGCAGACCTCGCTCATCAAGACGGCGGCGATGGCCCTGGCGGTCCTCTTCCTGATCTTCCTCGCCTGGCGATGGAGCCGGAAGCAGAAGAAGCGCAAGGCGCTGACCCCGGCCGAGCTCAAGCACCTCGAGGACATGCAGGCCGCCCTGGAGGCGCAGCGCCTGGCCGAGCTGAACGCCGCGATCCCGTCGCCGGCCATCGAGGCCGCCAACCACATCCACGAGGCGCTCGAGGAGCGCCAGCGCGAGATCGAGCAGATGGTCCAGGACCAGCCCGAGGAGATGGCGACGCTGCTCCGGGGCTGGCTGGGCGCCGGCCGCTGACACCCGGTTCAAGGAGGAACCCCGTTGTCCACACCAGCACTGAGCACGACGTCGATGACCGGCCTGCGCAAGGCCGCCATCCTCCTGGTACGGATGGGCAAGGAGTATTCGAGCCGGGTGCTGGCCAACATGAGGGAGAACGAGGTCGAGGAGCTCTCGGCCGAGATCGCCCGGCTGGGCAAGCTGGAACCCGAGGTCGTGGGCGACGTCATCGACGAGTTCTACGCGATGGCGACGACCAAGCACGCCGGTGCGGGCGGCATGGCGTACGCGCGTGAGCTGCTCGAGGCGTCGCTCGGCTCCGAACGGGCGGCGCTGATCCTCGACCGGCTGCAGGCGTCGATGACCGACATGCCGTTCAACTTCCTCAGCCACGCCGACCCCCGGCAGCTGCTGTCGTACGTGCAGTACGAGCACCCGCAGACGATCGCGCTGGTGCTGGCGCACATCCCGTCGGCGCTGGCGTCCTCGATCCTGTCCGGCCTCGCGCCCGAGGTGCAGTCCGACGTGGCGCACCGGATCGCGGTCATGGACCGCACCTCGCCGGACGTGATCCGCCAGGTGGAACTGGCTCTGCAGCGCAAGCTCTCCACCGTGCTCCAGCCCGACGAGCTGTCGACGGTCGGCGGCCTCGGGCCCCTGGTCGACATCATCAACCGTGCCGACCGCACCACCGAGCGGCTCATCCTCGAGGCGCTGGAGGCCCGCAGCCCGGAGATCGCCGAGGAGATCCGCCGGCGGATGTTCATGTTCGAGGACATCGTCACCCTCGACGACCGCTCGGTGCAGCTGGTGCTGCGCCAGGTCGAGCCGTCCGACCTCGCCACCGCGCTCAAGGGCGTCAACGACGAGGTCCGCAACAAGGTCACCGGCAACCTGTCCGAGCGCGGCCGGGAGAACCTGCTCGAGGAGATGGACCTGATGGGCCCGGTCAAGGTCCGCATGGTCGAGGAGGCGCAGACGAAGATCGTCGCGGTGATCCGCTCGCTCGAGGACTCCGGCCAGATCGAGATCCAGCGTGGTGGCGAGGCCGATGAGCTCATCGCCTGAGGAACGGGCGGTCCTGCGCGGCTCGGTGGCCGAGTCCGCCACCGCCGCCCGCTTCGGCGTGGATCTGCGCAAGGGCGTACCCATGGACAGCGCCCCGGTGGAGCGGGCGAAGCAGGAGGCCCGTACCGCCGGCTATGCGGAAGGGTGGGCACAGGGCCAGCGGGCCGCCGCGCAGGAAGCGGAGGCGGCCCTCGAGCGGGCCCGGGCCCGGGAGCAGGCGCACGAGCAGCGGCGGGCAGCCGCGCTCGCGCAGGCCGTCAACGCGCTCGGCCGGGCCGTCACCAACCTGGAGGAGCAGCTCATGCCGACCCTGCATGAGCTGCAAGAAGCCGTGATGGCGCAGGCCTTCGTGCTTGCCGAGGCGATCATCGGCCGGGAGATGAACGACCCCGTGGGCCGGGCCGCGACCGCCCTGCGGCGTGCCATGAACGCCTCCCCGGCACAGGGCGACATCGTGGTGAGCCTGCATCCCGACGATTTCCGCAATCTGGTCGGCACGGCAACCGACGCCGACTACAACTACGAGGGTCGGCCGGTGCACCTGCGCCCCGACCCCGCGTTGCAACCGGGCGACGCCGTGGCGGAAACCGGTATGACCACGGTGGACGCCTCCATCGCCGCTGCCGTCGCCAGAGCGAAAGAGGCTCTCCGACTATGAGGAGTCGCCGCCGGTGATCGATGTCTTCCGCAACCGCATCAACGCCGCTGTCACCGCCGCGCAGCCGCTCACCCGAGGCAAGGTGACCGGCGCCGTCGGCCTGCGGGTGACGGTCGGCGGCGTGGACGCGCGGGTCGGCGACCTGCTCCAGATCGGCGAGGGCGACGAGGTCGTCTACGCGGAGGTGGCCGCCCTCGACGGCGATCGCCTCTCCTGCCTGCCGCTCGGGCCCATCGCGGGTCTCGGCACCGGCAGCCCGGTCGTGTCGACCGGCGGCCCGCTGCGCATCTCGGTCGGCCCCGACCTGCGCGGCCGCATCCTGGACGGGCTGGGCCGGCCCATGGACGGCGGCCCGCCGCTGAACGGCGACCTGGTCGGCATCGACGCGGCCCCACCCTCCGCCATGGAACGCCAGCTCGTGGACGCCCCGATGCCGCTGGGCGTACGGGTCCTCGACACCCTCGTACCGTGCGGCCGCGGCCAGCGCATCGGCATCTTCGCCGGCTCCGGCGTCGGCAAGAGCACCCTGATGTCCATGATCACCCGCGGCACCACCGCGGAACTGAACGTCGTTGCCCTGGTCGGCGAGCGCGGCCGCGAGGTCCGCGAGTTCATCGAGCACGACCTGGGCCCCGAGGGCCTGGCCCGCTCGGTGGTGGTGATCGCCACGTCGGACACCCCGCCCCTGGTCCGGCTCCGGGCCCCGCTCGTCGCGACCCGCATCGCCGAATACTTCCGCGACGAAGGCCAGGACGTTCTCATGCTGATGGACAGCGTCACCCGCGCGGCGATGGCCCAGCGCGAGGTCGGCCTCTCCGTCGGCGAACCCCCCGCCACCCGCGGCTATCCCCCATCGGTCTTCGCCATGCTGGCATCGCTGCTGGAACGAGCCGGCCCGGGCGCGCGCGGCAGCATCACCGGCCTCTACACGGTCCTGGTCGAGGGCGACGACCACAACGAACCGATCGCCGACGCCGCCCGCTCGATCCTCGACGGCCACATCGTCCTGGACCGCAAGCTGGCCACGGCCGGGCACTTCCCGAGCATCCAGGCCCTCGACTCCATCTCCCGCGTGGCCAACAAGATCACCACCCCGGAACAGCGCAGCGACGCGACCGAACTCCGCCGCATGATGGCCGCCCACCGTGAGATCCGCGAGCTGGTCGAGATCGGCGCCTACGTGCCCGGCACCAACCCTGACGCGGACCGGGCGACGGCGATCTGGCCGCAGATCACCGCCTTCCTCCGGCAGGGCCTCGACGAGAAGGTCACCGCCGAGCAGGCCTGGGCGCAATTGCGCCAGCTGATCGCCAATTCCTGACCCTTTCCGGTACGCGCACAGCTCACGGCCTGCGCCACCTGCTCGGGTCGTCCTGATCCGCGTCGGGATGAAAACCCAGGGCTTTCATATCCGCTACGTGCCGGAAGCCCGAGAGAGCTGTTCATCCTCGCTCGGCAGCTCGACGGGCTCCATCCCCAGCAGCACATGCCAGACGGAGATCACGAAGGTCGCACCGTCACGGACGCCGACCGTGACCCCTTTGTCCCCTCGATCTTTAAAAACGACACCGGCCAGATGGCATTTGATCGATTCGTCGGCGGAGTGCCGGGTGCAGGTCGGGTGCAGGCGCTCAGCGGTCTCCGGCAGAGGCCGACCGGACCAGTGAGAGTTCTCTTGGGAGGTCCCGTGAATCGCCTGTTCCGGCTCGGCCCCGTGCTGCGCGCCCGTAAGGCTCAGGAGGATGCTGCGCGGGGTGCCGTGATCCAGTCCCGGCAGGAGATCCGGGATGCGCAGGCGATGGTCAAGCGGCGGCAGCTGGAGCTGGCCGGGGCGGACGCGCCGAGCGAGGGCACCGCGCGGGCCATGGTCGCCTCGATGGTCGCCCGGCAGTCCATGGCCGCCACCCTGTCCGGCGCGCACCGGATGGTCGTCGACGCCGAGGAACGTACCCGCGACAAGGAGGCCGAGCTGGCGATTGCCGCGCGGCGCCGGCGGGCGGTCGAGATGCTCGCCGAGCGCCACGCGGAGACCGTACGCAAGCACGACCTGGCCGTGGAACAGGTGGCCCTGGACGAGATCGCGGTGACGACGAAGGCCCGTAACGCCGCCCGGGGCGTCGACGCGACCACGGAGGAACGGGCCAGTTCGCTGCGGACCGGCGCCGGCACGGTCGCCGATCGCCGGCGGTCCGCCGCCGCGCGTGAGGACGCCGCGCGCGAGACCGCGAACTCCGTCGCCGCCCAGCGCCCGATGATCGAGCTCTCGGACGCCCGGCAGGTCATCGAGGCCACCCGCGCCCAGTTGTCGCTTGCCGCTAAGCGCTCCCCGGAACCCGCCGAACACAGTCACGAAGGCAACGCCGACGACGACCACGGGAGCCGCGCATGATGGGTGTTCAGGGTGTTCTGTCCCGCATCTCCGAGCTGCAGTCGCAACTGGGAGTCACCCCTGCCACCTCCGGCGCCACCGCCACTTCCGGCACATCGTTCGCAAGCGCTCTCGCCGACGCCACCAGCACCGGCTCGCCGGGCGTCACGGGGAAGGCGGTGGTCGACGCCGCCAAGAAGTACCTGGGCACCAAGTACGTCTTCGGCAGCACCGACCCGGCGAAGGGCCTCGACTGCTCCGCGCTGGTGCAGCGGGCGTACAAGGATCTCGGTATCGACCTGCCCCGCACGTCGGGGGAGCAGGCGCGGGTCGGCACGAAGGTGGACAGCCTCGCCGACGCCAAGCCGGGTGACATCCTCGCCTTCGACTCGCCCGTCGACCACGTCGCCATCTACCTCGGCAACAACAAGATGATCGCGGCGCCGAAGCCCGGCGACCACGTCAAGATCGAGTCGGTGTACGAGACCCCGACGCACATCCGCCGCGTGGTCGGCAGCGCGGACGCCACCGCCGCAGCGGCCGGGACCGCTGGTGCCGCCGCCGTGCGCCCGGCCAGCCTGCAGAACGGCTCGTCGCTCGCGGGTGTCCCGTACGCGGACATGTTCATGAAGGCCGGCGCCAAGTACGGCGTCTCGCCGAAGCTGCTCGCCGCGGTCGCCAAGGTCGAGTCCGGCTACAACCCGAAGGCGGTCAGCAAGGTGGGCGCGCAGGGGCTCATGCAGCTCATGCCGGCGACCGCCCGCGGCCTCGGCGTGCACAACGCGTTCGACCCGCAGCAGGCCATCAACGGTGCCGCGAAGCTGCTCTCCAGCCACCTGAAGGAGTTCAAGTCGCTGCCGCTGGCGCTCGCGGCGTACAACGCGGGCGGCGGCAACGTGCACAAGTACGGCGGCATCCCGCCGTTCGCCGAGACCCAGGCGTACGTGCCGAAGGTTCAGAAGGCCCTGGCCGCCCTCGGCTGAGGCGGCTCGGCGACGAGGAGGCACCCATGACCAGCTCCGTCACCGGCCCCGACCGCAAACCGGCGGTCGACGCCGGGCGCCGCTCCGGCTCCGGCTCCGGCTCCGGCGACGGCGGCGAGGCGTTCGGCTCCGCCCTGTCCGCCGAGCTCGACCGCGCCCCCGAGGACCGCACCCGGAACAGCGCCTCGGCAGCACGCGAGCGCGCGCTGGACAGCCGTACCGCCGGGAACCGCGAGCGCGAGAACCGCGACCGTTTCGCCGAGCAGCAGCGTCTGTCGCAGGCCCGGGCCGCCGCCCGGCGTACGACCGCCCAGCGGCCCGCAGCCGGCCGTCCGGAGACGAGCCGTCCGGAGAGCAGCCGCCCCGAGGGACAGCGCCCCGAAGGTTCCCGCCCCGAAGGACAACGGCCGGAGAGCGGACGTGCCGACGATGCGCGGCCGGAGGTCGGTCGTCCGGACACGTCCCGGCCGAAGACCGGCCGTGCCAACGGTGCGAGGCCGGAGACCGCCCGCCCCACGGACGTGGAGAGCCCGTCGGAGGACACCGCATCGGCGCAGGACACCGAGGCCGCCCCGGTCACCGATGAGGGACAGGCGCCGGCGGCGACCCCTGCGACACCCGTGAACCCGGCTTTCCTCGTCGCCGGTGCGACGACGGCCGTACCGCCAGCGGGCACGCCCGCCACCGCGGCACCGTCCGGCCAGGCGGCGGCCGTAACCGGGGCGACTGCCGGCGTACCCGCCGCACCGGTCCCCTCGGCGGCTGCCGCGCAGGCGGCGACCGCGGCGCAAGCCACGACTCCGGCGCAAGCCGCCACCGGAGCACCGGTCGCAGCCGCGGCGCAGGCCCCTACCGCCGCTCAGGCCCCGACCGGACCACAGGTAGCAAGCGGAGCCGAGGCAGCCGCTGCGGCGCCCGGCGTCCCGCTCCCGATGGACGGCACGGCACAGGCGCAGGCCAAGGCCACGCCCACCCCGGCCGAAGCCGCGCCTCAGCCGACGGTCACCGGCGCACCGGCCGGACAGCTTCCGCCCACCACCTCGCCGACCACTGCCGCAAGCCAGGCACCGGCCATGCCGGAGGGTGCCACGCCGTCCGGTACGGCCGCGACCGGCCTGGACCCGGCGTCGACGCCCGCCATGACCCAGCCCGGAACCCAGCCGGCGGCCCCCACAGCCGACGCGGCACCGGCAGCGGCCGCGGCCGGCACCGACTCGGCGACACCGAACGCCGCCACAGCAGCATCGGCAGACTCAGCGGCCACGGCCGCAACCGGTGCCACAGAGGCGGGCGCGACGACGAAGGTGGACCGCACCGATGCACCCGCGGCCGGACCGGATTCCGCTCCCGCCACCACCGACCAGGCAGCGACCGGCACGGGCGCGCAGACCGGCGGGGATGCGGCCGACACGGGCACGGGCGGCCAGGGCGCCGGCACCGGGGCTTTTACTCCCCCGGCGAGCCAGAACCCGACGGCCCCGCCCGGCCAGGACATGCCCCCGGCCGTCGCCGGGATCGCCCCGGCCGGCCCGGCGGCACCCGCGGCACCGGCAGCCCCGGTGGCCGCCGCCCCGCCCGCCGCGCCTCCGCTGCCCGGACCCGTCGCCATGCAGCTGGCCACGCGCATCACGCCCCTGCGGCTGGATGCCGACGGCGTGCACCGGCTCACCGTCAACCTGCACCCGGTCGACCTCGGCCCGGTGCAGATCATCGCGGAGATCCGCAACGGCGAGATCAACGTGCAGCTGGCCAGCTCGACCGAGGCCGGGCACGAGTCGCTGCGGGACGCGATGGACGACCTGCGGCGGGAGTTGCAGCAGTCCGGTTTCGGCAACACGACGCTGGATCTTCGGCAGGGCACGGGCCAGGACCAGGCGCGGCAACAGTTCGCCTTCATGAACAACGGTGGCGGGAACGGCGGCGGCGGGAACGGGGGCAACGGGCGTACCGGAAACAATCCGGCCGCCGCACCGGCCGAGACCGCACCACCGGTCCCTTCCCGCACCTCGGGCAACAGCCGTTTGGACGTCCAGGCTTAAGCTCCGAAACCCGCAAAATTGGGGCTAAGTGAATCCGCGAGTCCGCCGAACCTGAGTGCGAGGGTCACCAACGAAGGTTCAGGAGGACCGATCGCATGACTTCCCCGATCAACGGTTTCGTGAGCAACGCGTACGACGACAAGAAGGCCGGCTCGACGTCGATGTACACGAACAAGACCAAGATCGACGCGGGCAGCAAGTCGATGGGCGACCAGGACACCTTCCTGAAGCTGCTGGTGGCTCAGCTCAAGTACCAGGACCCCTCGAACCCGGCGGACTCCACCCAGTTCCTGGCCCAGACCGCCCAGTTCACCCAGGTCGAGAAGCTCGGCCAGATCGCCGACATGATGCAGGCCCAGCAGTTGATCGGCGCGAGCGCGCTGGTCGGCCGCACGGTCACGTACCAGGACGCCAACGGCGTCAGCCAGACGGGCGTCGTCACCCGGACGAAGCTCAACGGAGACAGCGAACCGACGCTCGTGGTCGGGAACATGGATGTGCAGCTGTCCAAGGTCACGGAAGTCCAGCAGACGGCGGTCGCGCAGCCCGCGGCCGGCACCGGACAGACCGCTACCACGAACACCGCCTCCGATTCCGCTACCACGAAGGAAAACTGACCTATGCTGCGTTCCCTTTTCTCCGGCATCAGTGGCCTGCGCGCGCACCAGCAGATGATGGACGTGACCGGCAACAACATCGCGAACGTCAACACGACTGGTTACAAGTCGAGCCAGACGGTCTTCCAGGACACGCTGTCGCAGATGGTCAACGCCGCCGGTGCCCCGCAGAACGGCTCGGGTGGTACCAACCCGGCACAGGTCGGTCTCGGTGTGCGTACGGCGAGCATCAACGCGAACTTCAGCCAGGGCGCCGCGCAGACCACCGGCAAGTCCGGCGACATGATGATCCAGGGTGACGGCTTCTTCATCGCCAAGAGCGGCGGTGAGTCGCTCTACACCCGCGCCGGCTCGTTCACGTTCGACGCCAACGGCTCGCTGACCACCCCGAACGGCCAGATCGTGCAGGGCTGGAGCGCCGACACCAAGGGCGTGGTCAACACGGCCGGCGCGCCGGACGACATCAAGCTGCCGATCGGCATCAGCCTCGCGCCGGTGGCCACCACTGCGTTCACCCTGACCGGCAACCTCTCCTTCGAGGCTGCCGTCGGCGCCACCAGCGCCAAGACGATCCCGATTCCCACGATCGACGCCAACGGGCAGTCGGGCACGCTGGAGGTGGTCCTCACCAAGCTGGCGCCGACCGGTGGCGGTGTCGAGCAGTGGGAGATCAGCATGCCGAAGGTGGCCCCCGCGGTCACGCCGCAGACGATCCAGTTCCCCGGCGGCAGGGCGCAGGGCACGATCGTCGGCGGTGTGGACACCGGCAAAATCAACATGAACGGCCTGGACATCGACATCCACGACCTCACCACGTACGCGGGCAACACCGAGGCCCGCGTGAGCGCGTCGGACGGTTCGGCGGCGGGCATCCTGAGCTCGTACACCGTGTCGAACACCGGGCAGATCGTCGGCGTGTTCTCCAACGGCCTCAAGCAGACCCTCGGCCAGCTGGCCCTGGCGAACTTCAACAACGTCAACGGCCTCGAAAAAACCGGTGACTCGATGTTCCGCAGCACCGTGAACTCGGGTCTGGCCCAGGTCGGCGCCGCCGGCACGGCCGGTCTCGGCCTCATCACCAGCGGCGCGCTGGAGATGTCGAACGTCGACCTGGCGCAGGAGTTCACCAACCTGGTCATCGCCCAGCGCGGTTTCCAGGCGAACAGCCGGATCATCACCACCTCGGACGAAATCCTCCAGGAACTCGTCAACCTCAAGCGCTGACAGCCGTACGCCGGTGGAAGCCGGGACGGGCCTCGCGGTCCGCCCCGGCTTCTTCATGTCCGGCCGAGCCCGGTCCTTAGCACCCGTAAAGAGACCGGAGCGCGCTCATCAGCAACCGCTGCTCCGCCGAATGGTCAAGTAACGGGCCACGGATGGCCCCACCAGCCGCTATGACGCCCCAAGGACGGAAGTCGTGATCCTCGTAACCCGCCTCAACGGAGCCGTTTTCGCCCTCAACCCGGATCTGGTCGAGCGTGCCGACTGCACGCCCGACACGGTCATCACGCTGGTGGACGGCACCAAGTACGTCATCGCCGAATCCGTGCCCGAGTTCATCGACTCGGTGCGCCACTACCGCGCCTCGCTCATCGCCCAGGCGAGTCGCATCGAGGCCGAGCCGGCCTACCTGACCCAGACCGAGGACGAGCAGGCGCCGCAGACCTCTGCGACCGTGCTGCCGCTGCACCGGAAGGACCGCTGATGGACCTCGCCACCATCATTGGTGTAGTCGTCGCCCTGGTGATCGTCTTCACCGTGCAGATCCTGGAGGGCGGCAGCCCCGCCTCCATCATCCTGATCCCCTCGATGCTGCTGGTGTTCGGCGGCGCGTTCATGGCCGGCATGGCCGGCGGCGTGATGAAGGACGCGATCGGTGTCGGCAAGCTGCTCCAGAAGGCGTTCCTGGCCAAGGTGACGCCGCCGAACAAGCTTGTCGACGACATCGTCAAGCTTGCCGAGCGTGCGCGCCGGGAGGGCCTGCTGGCCCTCGAGGACGCGGTCAAGACGGTCGAGCACCCGTTCCTGAAGCGCGGCCTGCAGCTCGCGATCGACGGTACGGACCCGGAGGAGCTGCACGACATCCTCCACGCCGAGGTCGCCGCGAAGAAGAAGGCCGACAAGGCCGGCACGAAGATCATCGAGAACATGGGCGGCTACGCCCCGACCATCGGCATCATCGGCACGGTCATGGGTCTCGTCCACGTGCTCGAGAACCTGAACAAGCCCGAGTCGCTCGGTCACTCCATCTCCGCGGCGTTCGTCGCCACGCTGTGGGGCGTGCTCAGCGCCAACGTGATCTGGCTGCCGCTAGCGGCTCGCCTCGGCCGGCTGTCCGGCATCGAGGCCGAGGAGATGGAGCTGGTCATCGACGGCGTGCTGGCCATCCAGGCCGGCTCGAACCCGCGCCTGGTCGCGCAGAAGCTGCGCAGCCTGCTGCCGCCGGACGCCGCCCGGGCCGCCGAGGCCGCCGCCGCGAACAAGAAGGCCGCGTAGTCATGAGTTCCGGGGGAGGACCGCGCCGCAAGAAGGGCGGTCACGAGGAGCACGAGGAGCACGTCAACCACGAGCGCTGGCTCGTGTCGTACGCCGACATGCTCACGCTTCTCTTCGTGCTGTTCGTGGTGCTGTACAGCATGAGCAACATCGACAAGGCGAAGTTCGCCGAGCTGGCCGCCGGCCTGTCCGAGGGCTTCGGTGCGTCCAGCGCGGCGTTCCAGGGCAGCCAGGCGAACCTCGACGGCGCGGGCCAGGCCACCACCGTCGTCCCGATCGACCCGGGGGTCAACCCGGGCGAGGGCGGCGACGGCACCGAGAACATGACCAAGGAGCAGAAGGCGGCCGTGGCCCGCGCGGTGCAGGCCGAGGACCGCAAGCAGGCCTCGGCCAACGCGAAGGCGGCGACCAAGGAGGCCGAGAACCTCAAGGAGATCGAGCACCGGATCGCCGACGCGCTGGCCAAGGCGAAGCTGCTCAACCAGGTCAAGTTCACCATCAACGAGCGCGGCCTGGTGGTCACCATCGTCACCAACGAGGTGGTCTTCGCCGGCAACCGCGCCGAGCTCAAGCAGGGCGGCCGGACGATCCTGAACGCGATCGCGCCGACGCTCGCCAAGCTGCCCAACAACATCGAGGTCGACGGCAACACCAACCAGCTCAAGGCGGCCGTGACGTACTACCCGAGCGGGTGGGAGCTGTCCGCCGCCCGCGCGTCGACGACGGTGCGCTACCTGGTCGGTCACGGCCTCGCGAAGGACCGGATGAGCGCGGTCGGCTTCTCCGACACCAAGCCGCTCATCGACCCGAAAGACCCGCGGTCCGTCACGATGAACCGCCGGGTGGACGTCGTCGTCCTGACCACGCTCAACGCGGAGCAGGCGGCGCTGGTCCCGGCCGCCGCCGGCGCGGACGCCAAGCTGCACACCGGCGAGACGACGGCGGAGGCCAACGCTAAGGCCAAGGCCGCCACGACCGAATCAAGCACCGGATCCAACCCGACCACCACTACCGACTAAGACGACAGGAGGAGTTCCGATGGCGAAGGACGACGACAAGAAGGACGGCGCGGCGGAGGCGCCGAAGAAGAAGTCCAAGAAGCTGCTCATGATCATCGTGCTCGCCGTCGTGCTGCTCGGCGGCGGCGGCGCGGGAGCCTGGTTCATGTTCCTCAAGGGCGACCCGGCCGAGGCGAAGGCGCCCGTCAAGGGCGTGGTCGTGGCGATCGAGAACCCGCTCACGATCAACCTGGCCGGCGGTCACTACCTGAAGATGGGCTTCGCCCTGCAGATGACGGAGGAGGCCGGCGAGGAGGAGATCGACACCTCCGAGGCGCTCAACCTGGCGATCGACCAGTACACCGGCATGGCGATCGGCGAGCTGGAGACCGAGAAGGGCCGCGAGTCGGCCAAGGCGGAGCTGCTCGACAAGATCGAGAAGGCGTACAACGTCGACGGCAAGCACCTGGTGATGGGGCTCTACTTCACCTCGTTCGTCACGCAATAACACAGCTATTCCGGTGGGCGGGTCCGCAGCGTGCGGATCCGCCCATCGCGCATATCCGGGGGCAAAGCACTCCCCACGGCTCAGCGGCTGCGCAACCGAGCCGATGAGGACGACGTGACCATGTCTCCGACCCGAAAGATGTCCCGCCGTGGCGGGGGCACGGGACCCACGGCGTACGACTTCCGCAAGCCGATCAAGCTGTCCCGGGAGCACGTCCGGACGCTGCAGATCTCCTTCGAGACGTTCGCCCGCAGCTGCGGCACCCTGCTGACCACGCGGCTGCGGACCGTCAGCAGCGTCTCGCTCATCTCGATCGAGCAGCTGACCTATGACGAGTACGTCAGCTCGCTGGGCAACCCCACCGTGATCGCGGTCGTGTCGCTCGACCCGCTGCCCGGCACGGTGCTGCTGGAAATGGCCTCCTCGGCGGTGATGACCGCTATCGACCACATGCTCGGCGGACCGGGCGGCCCCCAGCCGGAACGCCCCTTGACCGAGGTCGAGATGCCGCTGCTGCGCGGCTTGCTGGAGCGGATGCTGGGCGAACTGCGGTACGGCTTCGAATCGCTGATCGACATCCAGCCGAACCTGCGCGAGATCGAGTACAACGCCCAGTTCCTGCGCGCACACCAGCCCGGCGACGCGGTGGTGATCGCCTCCTTCGAGATGAAGATCGGCACCGAGGAGTGCGTGGCCAGCATCTGCCTGCCCTTCAACACGATCCTGCCGGTGCTGGAGCGGCAGGACACGATCGAGCTCACGCCGGCCGAGCGGCAGGTCCGGGCGACCTCCCTGCGCAACCTCACGGTCGGACTTTCCGCGGCGCCGATTGACGTAGCTGTCCGATTCCAGCCCATCCGGATGCGTACCGATGACATCGTGGATCTACGCCCCGGTGACGTCGTGCCGCTGGGGCACCCGACCAGCGTGCCGCTCGAGGTGACCGTCAACGAGACCGTTTTCGCACATGCCGTCCCCGGTAACCAGGGTGCCCGGCTCGCCTGTCTCGTCGTGCCGCCACCCAAGGAGGAAGAACGTCGATGACCGCTCCCACGATCACCGAGCCGCAGCTCGCGCTGGTCCGTACCGCCGCGGAGGCGGCCCTGGCGGTGCTCCCCACGAGCCGGGAGCTGATGGTCGGCGCGCCGGTCGCGGCGACCGCCGACATGCTGACCTCGGGCCAGGCGATCACCGCGAAGTTCAGCGGTGCGGCCACCGGCGAGGTGGTCGTCGTGGTGGGGCAGGACCTGGCCGACGCACTGAAGGAGAGCCCGCTCGGCGAGCTGGACCTGACCGCCGCCGTACGCCCCGCGCTGGAGGCCGCCGCCCGCGCCTTCGGTCCGGTCGTCCTCGATCCCGGTCAGCTCATGGAACCCTCGGTGGCGCTCAGCGCGATCGCCGCCAAGGAAGGCGCGGTCGCCATGCCGCTGCTGGACGGCGGGGACATCCGGGCGGTACTGGCGCTCACGCTCACCCCGTGGCCCGGTGCCCCGGCCGGCGGGATGGCGCGGCGCGACGAATCGGCCCCGGTCCCGATGCGCGGCGGCCTGGACATGCTCCACGACGTCGAGATGGAGGTGTCGGCCGAGCTGGGCCGCACCCGGATGAGCGTGCGGGAGTTGCTCTCGCTGATCCCGGGCGCGATCGTCGAGCTCGACCGTGCCGCCGGCAGCCCGGCCGACCTGCTGGTCAACGGCCGGCTGATCGCCCGGGGCGAGGTCGTGGTCATCGACGAGAACTTCGGCATCCGGATCACGGAGATCGTCACTCCCGGCAGCGAACGGGAGTAGCCGTGTTCGAGCTCGTCCTGCGCATCGGCTTCTCCCTGCTGGTCGTCTTCGGCCTGATGTGGGGACTGGCCCGGGTCGCCCGCCGGGGCGGGCTCGGCAGGCGCGGGTCGGGCAACCTCTCGGTCCTCAACCGGCAGTCGCTCAGCCGCGGTTCGTCGGTGGCGGTCGTCCAGGTGGCGGACCGGGCGCTGATCCTCGGGGTCACCGACAACCAGGTCAGCCTGCTCGGCGAGACCGAGCTGGACGCCTTCGCCCACGAACCGCACGGGATCTCCCTGAAGCGCGACCCGGTGGCCGTGCAGCCGGACGACGTGCTGCCGCCGGCCCATCCGACGGTGCTGCCGCACCACGGCGGCCGCCTCGAGGGCTCGATCCTCTCCCCGCGGACCTGGACGTCGACCATCGACTTCCTGCGCGACCGGACGACGAGGCGCTGACATGTGGCGGCGTACATTCGCGATTCTGTTTCTGATGTTCGGCGCTCTGCTGCCGGCAGCGGCGGCAGAGGCCGCGCCCGCGCCCGCGCCGGCCGCGGTCGTGCACTACGAAGTGCCGCGGGCTCCGGGTCCGACCCCACCGGTGGCACCGACCGTCAAGCCCAGTGGTGGCTCGATCAACTTCAACATCAACGGTACGAACCCCGACGGCAGCAAACCGGCCTCGTCACTGGTCATCGTGCTGGGCCTGACCCTGCTGTCGGTGGCTCCGGCGGTGCTGCTGCTGTGCACGTGCTTCACCAAGGTCTTCATGGTGCTCGGGGTGACCCGCAACGCGCTGGGGCTGACCAGCATGCCGCCGAACCAGGTGCTCGCCGGGCTGGCGCTGTTCATCAGCCTGTTCATCATGGCGCCGGTGCTGAGCCAGGTGAACGAGCAGGGCGTGCAGCCCTACCTGGCCGGCGACAAGACCCAGTCGCAGGCCTTCCGCGACGGCGTGGCGCCGCTGCGCCAGTTCATGCTCAAGAACACCCGCGAGGACGAGCTGGCCCTGCTGATCAAGGTGTCCGGGCAGCCGAAGCCGGCGACCAAGGACGACGTGGAGCTGACCACGCTGATCCCCTCGTTCGTCCTGTCCGAGCTGCGGGCGGCCTTCATCATCGGCTTCGTCATCTTCATCCCGTTCCTCATCATCGACATGGTGGTCTCCGCATCGCTGATGTCGCTCGGCATGATGATGTTACCGCCGGTAACCGTCGCGATGCCGTTCAAGCTGCTTCTGTTCGTGCTGGTCAACGGCTGGGGGCTGATCATCACCGCGCTCGTGGGTTCGTACCGGTGAACTACGACCTCGCCATCTCCCAGCTGATCGCGATCTTTCTCGGGGCGGCGCGGGCCGGGGCGTGGCTGTGGCTCTGCCCGCCGTTCAACTCACGACTCATCCCCAGCCAGATCAAGGTGCTGCTGTCGGTGGGGATCGCGCTGCCGATGGCGCCGTACCTGTCCTCGAGCGTGCCGTCCATCGAGACCTCGGCGATCATCGCGGCCGGCGCCCTGCAGATCTTCGTGGGGGCGGCGCTGGGCTTCATCACGTACCTGTTCTTCTCCGCGATCCAGGCGGCGGGCGACATGATCGACGTCTTCGGCGGTTTCACCCTGGCCACCGCGTACGACCCGCTGTCGCAGAACCAGAGCTCGATCTTCGGCCGCTTCTACAACCTCGTCGCGGCGACCCTGCTGTTCGCGAGCGACGGCCACCAGCTGGTGCTGCGCGGGTTCATGGAGTCGTACAAGACGATGCCGCTGGACGCCAGCTTCTCCATGGCGACCTTCAATCGGCTGCTGACCCAGGGCATCGGCGAGATGTTCATCGCCGCGATCCAGATCGCCGGGCCGCTGATCGCCGTCCTGTTTCTCACCGATGTCGCGTTCGGCCTGCTCAACCGGGTCGCTCCCGCGCTCAACGCGTTCCAGCTGGGCTTCCCGGCGAAGATCTTCCTGGTGCTGACCCTGTCCGGTACGGCGATCGCCATCCTGCCCCGGGCCCTGGACGGCCTGATCGACAAGGCGGTCAGCGCGGTCGTCCACCTCAGCGGCGGGGGGTGAGCCGTGTCCGGTGAGAAGACCGAACAACCCACAGCGCAGAAACTCAAGAAGGCCAAGCAGGAAGGCCAGATCGGGCGCAGCCAGGACGTCGGCGCCTGGTTCGGGATGCTGGCCGCGAGCATCATGCTGCCGCGGACCCTGAAGTCCACGATGAGCCACTCCCAGGATCTGATGGCCAAGATCCCGGACGTCATCGCCGACCCGGACCCGCAGATCGCGCTCGGCATCCTGAAGGACGGCCTGATGAGCGCGGTCTGGGCGGTGCTGCCGCTCGCGCTGACGATGATGGCGGTCGGTATCGCGGCCGCGGGCGCGCAGGGCGGCATCCGGGTCGCGACCAAGCTCTTCATCCCGAAGTTCAACCGGCTCAACCCGCTGCCCGGCATCAAGAAGATGCTCGGGCCGCAGGCGCTCTGGGAGGCCACCAAGGCGCTGATCAAGACCGGCGTGCTGGGCGGCGTGCTCTACATGACGATGAAGGACATCGTCCCGCTGCTGATGACCGCCGGGCGCCTCCAGATCGGCTCGCTGCTCGGGGTGGTGACCGACGCGGCCATCGCCCTGATCCGGGCCGCGTCCATCGCCGGCATCGTCATGGCCGCCGCCGACTACTTCGTCGTACGCCGCCGCACCAACAAGCAGCTGCGGATGACGAAGGAGGAGGTCAAGCAGGAGTACAAGAACAGCGAGGGCGACCCGCACGTCAAGGGTCACATCCGGGCCAAGCAGATGGCGATGGCCCGCAACCGGCAGATGGCCGACGTGCCGACCGCGGACGTGGTGCTGGTCAACCCGACGCACGTGGCGGTGGCCCTGCGCTACGACCCGGAGAAGGGCGCGCCGCGCGTCCTCGCCAAGGGCCAGGGCGCGCTCGCCCAGAAGATCCGCGAACTGGCCACCGAGCACCGCATCCCGATGGTGCAGGACGTACCGCTGGCCCGGGCCCTGGAGAAGAGCGTGGAGGTGGGGCAGGAGATCCCCGCCGAGTTCTACGGGGCGGTGGCGAAGGTGTTGGCCTTCGTGATGAGCCTGAAGTCTCGTGGTTCAGCCGCAGGTGTGCATCGCAACCCGAACCCCACCCCGGCGGCCGCTTAGTCATAATCTGGGAGTTTTCCTCACATCACGGCCGTCCCTGCGGGACCATCAGCAGGTGAAAGGGGGGCCGTGGGGAACCTGAAGCTGAGCAGATTCGCCGTACCCGTCGGGGTCATCGGCATCATCGTCATGATGGTCGTGCCGCTGCCGACCTTCCTGCTCGACCTGCTGATCGCCACGAACATCACCGGCGCCCTGCTGATCCTGCTGGTCTCGATGTTCGTCCAGAAGCCCCTGGACTTCTCGGTCTTCCCGGCCCTGCTGCTGGTCATGACGCTGTTCCGGCTGGCCCTCAACATCAGCGCGACCCGGCTGGTGCTGCGCGACGGCGACGCCGGCAAGGTCATTCACGCGTTCGGCGACTTCGTCGTCGGCGGCTCGCTCGTCATCGGCCTCGTGATCTTCCTGATCCTGATCATCGTGCAGATGGTCGTCGTCACCAAGGGTGCCGAGCGCGTCGCCGAGGTCGGCGCCCGCTTCACCCTCGACGCCATGCCGGGCAAGCAGATGGCGATCGACGCCGACCTCAACGCCGGCCTCATCAACGAGGCCCAGGCGAAGGTACGCCGGGCCGAGGTGGCCGCGGAGGCCGACTTCTACGGCGCCATGGACGGTGGCTCGAAGTTCGTCAAGGGCGACGCCATCGCCGCGATCATAATCACCGTCATCAACCTGGTCGGCGGCTTCGCCGTCGGCATCCTCCAGCAGGGCCTCTCCCCCGCGGACGCGATGAATCAGTACAGCCTGCTGACCGTCGGCGACGGCCTGGTGTCGCAGATCCCCGCGCTGCTGCTGTCCGTGTCCACCGGTCTGATCACCACCCGCTCGGCGACCTCCGGCGACATGGGCAGCAGCGTCACCGCCCAGCTGGGGCAGAACAAGCTGGCGCTGCGCATCGCCGGCGGCGCCGCCCTGGGCCTCTGCGTCATCCCCGGCCTGCCGAAGGTGCCGTTCCTGATCATCGGCGCGACGACGATGTTCATCGCCCAGCGGATGAAGGACCCGGAGCCCGAGGCCGAGGTGGAGGCCGCCGCCGGCGAGGCGGAGCGGCCCGCCCCGGACTCCCCCGAGCAGCTGCTCGGCGAGATGCGCGTGGACCCGCTGGAGCTGGCGCTCTCGCCCGACCTGGTGGACCTGGTCGACACCAACGGCGGCGACCTGCTCGACCGGGTCCGGGCGCTGCGCCGCAAGATGGCCCTCGAGCTGGGCATCATCATGCCGCCCGTACGCACCCGGGACGACCTGGACCTGCCGCTGTCGTCGTACGCGATCCGCATCTCCGGGGTCGACGCCGGCGCCGGCCAGGCCCCTCCCGGGACCGTCCTCGCGATCGGCGACGGCCTGCAGGCGCTGCCCGGACGGGCCGGCGTCGAGCCGGTCTTCGGCCTGGCCGGCAAGTGGGTGCCGGCGGAACTGCACTACCAGGCCGAGCTCTCCGGCGCGACCGTGGTCGACCGCGCCTCGGTGATCATCACCCACCTCGCCGAGATCGTCCGGCAGAACGCCAGCCGCCTGCTCGGCCGCGAGGACGTGCGGTCGCTGACCGAGATGGTCAAGCGCACGCACCCGGTGGTGGTCGAGGAGCTCACCCCGTCCCTGCTCAGCCTCGGCCAGATCCAGCGGGTCCTGCAGGCGCTGCTCGACGAGGGCGTACCGATCCGCGACCTCGTCCGGATCTTCGAGTCGCTGTCGCTGCGCGCCAAGGTCTCCGTCGACCACGACGGCCTGGTCGATGCCGCGCGCGCCGCGCTGGGCCCGGCCATCGCCGCCCAGTACGCCGCCAACGGCCGCCTCACCGTGATCACCCTCGAGCCGATGCTCGAGCAGAGCCTGCTCGAGTCGCTGCGGCCGAGCGAGACCGGCGCGTTCATGGCGATCGACGGGATGCGCGCCGAGGCCATCGTGACCGAGGCCGGGCAGCTCGTGGAGGCGGCCGAGCAGGCCGGCATCACCCCGGTCCTGGCGTGCTCCCCGCAGCTGCGGCTGCCGCTCATGCGTCTCCTGCGCGCCGGCTCACGCCGGGTGCAGGTGCTGTCCTACTCGGAAATCTCAGGTTCCACCGCACAGATAGAAACCATGGGGGTGGTGAACGGTGCCTACGCGGGTGCTGCTTGAGGGTCCGGCCATCGAGCCGTTGCTGGCGCAGGTGCGCGACGAGTACGGCTCCTCGGTGCGGATCATCTCGGCGGACAAGGTCCGGACCGGGGGCTTCGGCGGGTTCTTCGCCAAGCAACACTACGAGCTTTCCGTCGAGGTCCCCGACCCCGACGAGCGCAACGACGCACCGCCCCGGCGGCCCCTGCCCGCCGACGACGGCCCGCAGACGCTGGAGCAGCTGCTGGCCCGGGCCGAGTCGCGGGACCGGATCACGCCCGGTGACCGGGTCGCCGGACGGGACGCGGGGATGGGCGACATCGACGCCGCGGTCGCCGGCCGGGGACTGGAAACGGGTATGCCCGCGGGTCGTGGCCTGTCCGACCCGAGCTCCGCGTTCGCCGAGCTCATGGCCAACCTGGACCGGGCGGAGGCGTACAACCGGCCGTCGCCGCGGCCGCAGGACGGCGAGCCGGAGCGGCCGGAGAGCCCGACGGTGCGGCCGTTCCGCCCGGCGCAGGCCACCGGCTCACCGGTGAACGCCGGCACGACCGGGGCGGCGCCCGGCCCGGTACGCCCGCTGCCGCCCGTACCGTCGCTGGCGGAGCTGATGGGCGGCCTCGGGGTGAACGACGCCCCGCCGTTCCCGACCAGCGCGGCGGCGAACCGTGCCGCGCAGAGTCCGGCCCCGCCGCGCACCGCGGCCGCGGCGTACGGCATCGCGCCGACGTCGCCGGCACCCGCACCGACCTCGCTGGCCGAGTCGCTCGGCGGTCTCGGCCTCGGGCCCACGTCCGGGCCGCCGACCGTGGCGCACGTGACCTCCGCGCCGCCGGCGCCCATCCGGCCGCACCACTTCGACACCGTGCAGCAGAACCTCATGCGGGTCGGCATGCCGGAGGAGATGGCCGCGCAGATCATGGGCGGCGACACGTACGCGGGGGTGCTCAGCGTGGTGGCCTCCCGGCCGTCCGCGCCCGCGGTGCCGGACGCGCCGGGCGAGATCCTGGTGCTCGCGGGCGACCTCGACCACGCCCTGCCGATCGGCCGGCAGCTGTGCGAGCAGGCCGGACTCGACCAGGCCCACCTGCTGCTGGGCGGGCCGACCGCCGCCGGGACGGGCATGCACTCCTCCCGGGTCCTCGGCGACCCGCCGGCCGCCGCCACCAAGGCCGAGAAGCTGCAGAGCGCCGACCACGCGTGGATCGTGATCGTCGACGCGGCGGTGGGGCGTACGGACCCGATCTGGGTGAACGACATGTGCGACGCGCTCGGGGCAACGGCGGTGTGGGCGGTCGTGGACGCCACCCGCAAGACCGCGGACACCGCCCGGCACCTGCGGGCGCTGGGTGACGTCGAGGCGCTGGTGGTGCACAACGTCGACATCACGTCGGACCCGGCCACCGTGCTGGGCCTGGATGCGCCGATCTACTCCCTCGACGGCAAGCCGGCTACGCCGCACTCCTGGGCGGCGCTGCTCTGCGCGCGGATCGCCGCGGACGTCGTACCCATGGCCGCCCTGCCTCGCCGGCCGGCCCGCCGGGGCTGACCGTGATCCGGCCCTCCGTCCTGCTGTTCGCGCTGCTGATGAGCGCGCCGGCGCTGTATCGCTACGTGCTCGACGAGATCGACATCACCGAGGTGCTGATCCGGTTCCTCATCGCCGTGCCGATCGCCGCGATACTGCTCGCCGGCCTGCGCTTCATCACGGCCGGGTACGGCCGGGCCGCGCAGCCGGGGACGCCGGTCACGCCGACCCCGGACAACCGGGAGGCCGGTTCCGACACGCCTTGACACTTCTTTAACAATTGCCTGTTTTGCCAGTATGTTACCTCCGGTGAGCGACTGCCCACCGGAGGTGAACGGTGCCCACTGACCGTCCGATCATCGTCGTCGGGTGCCCACGCTCGGGCACCACGATGCTGCAGCTCATGCTGCACGCCCATCCCCGGATCGCGATCCCGCCGGAGACCCGGTTCGTGCTGGCCGCCTACCGGGAGCGCCGCGAGTTCGGCGACCTGCGGCTGCCGGAGAACCGGCGCGCACTGGCCCGGCGCATCGTGGACCGGGTCGAGACCCGCTTCTGCGACCTCGGCCTCGACCCGGAGGAGACCGTCGAGCGCATCGTCGCCGCGGAAGGCACGCTGGGCTCGGTGCTCGGCGCGATCTTCCAGGGGTACGCGGCCCGCTTCGGCAAGCCGCGCTGGGGCGACAAGCGGCCGGCGTACCTGCACAACATCGACATCCTGCTGCGGCTCTTCCCGGACGCCCAGTTCATCAACATCGTCCGGGACGGGCGTGACTGCGTCGCGTCGCTGAAGGAGATGTCCTGGCACCGCAAGGACATCTACGCCACGGTGGCCGCATGGGAACGGGCGGTTGACGACGCCCGTCGCGCGGCGCGCAGGCTGGACGGTTCGCAGTGGTACGAGCTGCGCTACGAGGACCTGGTGGCCGACCCTGGGTCCGAGCTCACCCAGCTGTGCGCGTACCTCGGTGAGGACTACCACGCGGCGATGGCCGAGCCCTCGGCGGTCGCGCAGGTCGCCGTGCCGTCGTTCAAGACGTGGCACGCGCGTACGCACAAGCCGGTCACCACCCAGCGGGTGCAGAGCTGGCAGACCCGGCTGACGGCGGAGGAGATCGCGCTCTGCGAGGCAGCCCTGGGCAGCCGCCTCGTCGCGAACGGCTACGAACTGTCGGGGGCGGGCCGGCCGGCGCCCGCACAGCTGATCCGCTACGGGTGGACGGCAGTGCCCCAGCGCTTCTATCCCGCACGCCGGGGCATCAGCAAGGCGGCCAGCCGCCTGCGCCGCGACGCCGACATCGCGCACCTGCCGGCCGGGGTCCTGGCCCAGCGCACGGGCTCGCAAGCCGACGACAAGAACCGCCGGATCGACGCCGGTCCGGCCTGACCGGGCCCGGACACGATCGTGCCCTGGCCGCCGCAGCGGGCCAGGGCACGACGAGTCTCAGACGAGCGACAGCGAGAACTTGCCCTTGCCGTAGCGGGACACCTCGATGTCCAGGTCCAGCCGCTTGCCGAGCGCGAGCAGATGCGCCCGCGCGTCGTTGGGCAGTTCCATGCCGGGGTAGATGACCTGGTAGAGCTTCACGTGCGGCGCCCCCTCGCGATTGAGCAGGCTGGTGAACACGTTGCAGAGCTCGAAGACGTTCTCGGCCAGGTTCGGGAAGAGCGTTTTCTCCTCGATGCTGTCCTCCGCGGCGCCCGCCGGCAGCAGACCCAGGGCGGCTCCCGCGTTGGCGGCCAGGCTCAGCGTCATCCCGAGCACGGCGTAGAGCCGCTGATTGTCCGTATAGATGGCGAACAGGCCGGTCGGCAGATGCTCCGCGGTCATGGGACTGCCGGTAGAGACGTTGACGTCCCGGCCGAGGAGGTCCTCGAAGAGGTTGCGGACGGCGAGCGAGGCGGGAATGACCGAGGTGTCAGACATGGCTATATCATCCCAAAATAGGAGAGAAGACCTCATCGAATTGCTCTGCGGTGAAGGGCTTGACGATGAAGAACGCCGAACCGGCGCTCTCCGCCGCAGTCTTCATCTCGTCCGTGCACTCGGACGTCACGAAGCCGAACTTGACGTTGTTGCCGGACGCCCGGAGCTTGCGCAGCACGTCGATGCCGGTCATCTCAGGCATGTTCCAGTCCGAGATGATCAGATCGGGGTTCTCCGCCTCGGCCTTCGCGACCGCCTCCGCGCCGTCCGAGGCCTCGACCAGATCGTGTCCATCGAAACCTGCCTGCCGCAGCGTCCGGGTCACGATCTGGCGCATGACCCGGCTGTCGTCCGCGATCAGGATCTTCATGCCGTGGCCTCCCCCTGCTTGATGCTCTGCCACATCGAGATGGAGATCGGTTCGCCGTCCCAGACGCCGTACAGACCGCTGATCTGCTCGGCGGCCGGGTAGTACGACGCGGTGTCCGGTGCCAGCACGACGGTCGGCAGGGACAGGAAGCACCCCGCCGGCAGCATGGCCTTGACGTTGCCGCCGACGATGTTCGCCAGCTCGCCCAGGACGTCGGAGGTGTCCTCCTGACCGACCTCGTCCATCTCCATCGCGAGGAAGGCCGCGGCCGCTTTCCTCGCGGCCTTCAGCGAGCACGCGTATACGAGGTGACCGTGCCAGGAACCGGTGATGGACACCGTCGAGTGCACCTCGGTCGTCTGCTTGTCGTCGCCCGTCAGCACCAGCGGGCTGACCCCCTCCGGGTCCAAGTACGACACCCAGACCTGTTCCACCATCTCGGCGAGATCGTCCTGGGTCACCACGGTTTCGACGCTCATGAGTTCGCTCCGGTCGGTACCAGGCCCAGCAGGGCCAACTTTTCGATCATCGCGCCCTCCGTGAAGGGCTTGATCACGTATTCGTGGGCGCCCGCGGCGAGCGCCCGGACGATCTGGCTCTGTTCGCTCTCGGTCGTGACCATGACCAGGGTCATCTCCCGCAGCCGGGGTTCGGCGCGGACCTTGGTCACGAACTCGAGACCGTTCATGTTCGGCATGTTCCAGTCGATGAGGGCCAGTTCCGGCACCTCGGTCATCGTGGCGAGCAGGTCGAGGGCCTCCTGGCCGTCACCTGCCTCGATCGCCTCGAAGTTCAGCTTCGCGACGATGCGCTTCAAGATCATGCGCATCGCCCGGGAGTCGTCGATCACCATCGCCCGCACCGCGGCTCACCCCTTCCTCGCGGCACCGGCCGGCACCGCGCTGCGTACTCGGTAGGCAGAGGTCCGGCCGGCCGCCACCCGTTCGTAGTTGTCGTCGATCCCGATCGTCGTCTCGGCCGCGCCGAGGAAAAGCCAGCCGTCCGGGCGCAGCAGGCGCGCGACGTTGCGCAGCACCGTCTTCTTCGTCGCGACGTCGAAGTAGATGAGCACGTTGCGCAGGAAGATCACGTCGAACGGCGGCATCGACGGTAGCGGCGCGGTCAGGTTCATGTGCTTGAACGAGACGTTGCGCCGCAGGTGCGGCGCCACCCGCCAGTGCGCGCCCACCCGCTCGAAGTACTGCACCAGCTGGGTGGCCGGCAGTCCCCGGTTGACCTCCACCTGGCTGTACTCCGCCGCCTCGGCCCGCTTGACCATCTCGGTGGAGATGTCGCTACCGAGAATCTCGTACGACCACCCGCTGGGCAGCGCCTCCTGCAGCGTGATCGCCAGGCTGTACGCCTCCTGCCCGCTCGAGCTGGCCGCCGACCACAGGCGTACTTTGCGTGCGGATCCCCGGTTCTTGACCAGTTCCGGCAGCACCACGTCGGTCAGCGCGGTGAAGGGCTCCCGGTCGCGGAACCACGACGTCTCGTTGGTCGTCAGCGCGTCGATGATCCGGCGCTGGTCGTCCGGGTTCGGCTTGCGCTGCAGGTTGGCGAGGAACTCACCGACGCTGGCGGCGCCCACCTGCCGGGCCACGGGAATCAGCCGGGCCTCGACCAGGTACTCCTTGCCGGGGGCCAGCACGATCGCCGCCTCCCGCCGGACCAGCGTGGACACGAACGAAAAATCCGCCTGGGACAGTGTCATCGGGTCACCGCCGTCGCGCGGGGAGCCCGGCCGACCTGGACCCGCTTGATCAGGACCGAAGCGATCTTGTCGAGGGGCAGCACGTCGTCGGCCAGCCCCGCGCCGACCACGGCGCCGGGCATCCCCCAGACCACCGAACTAGCCTCGTCCTGCGCCAGCACCTCGGCGCCTGCATCACGCAGCACCTTCGCACCACCCCGTCCGTCGTATCCCATGCCGGTGAGAACAGCCGCGTAGCACGCCGCCCCGAAGAGCGCGGCCACCGAGCGGAACATCACGTCGACCGCCGGACGGCACGAGTTCTCCGGCGGCGCGCCGCTGAGCTGGGTCAGCGTCGCGGTGTTCCGGCGTTGCAGCACCAGGTGCTTGTCGCCGGGAGCGATGTAGACCGTGCCGGGCGCGAGCTCCATCCCGTCGCCGGCCTCCACGACGCGCAGCGCGGTGCTGCGGTCGAGGCGCTCGGCGAACATGCGGGTGAAGACCGGCGGCATGTGCTGCGTCACCACGATCGGGACCGGCAGGTCCCCGGGCAGCGCCGTCAGCACCTTGGTCAGTGCGTCCGGGCCGCCCGTGGACGATCCGATCGCGAGAATGTCGACCCGCGGCTGGGGACCACGGCGCGGCGGCCGCGGCGGGGCGGCCGGCGGTGGCGCGGTCCGGCCGGCGAGCACGCCGGGCCGTCCCGGCAGGCCGGGGCGGTTGCCCGGCGGCGGGGCGAGGCCCGGCCGCTTCGCCGGACCGAGACCCGGCCGGCCCGGTGCACCCGGCCGCCGTCCGGCCAGCGCGTGGATCTTCGGCACGAGCTGTTCGCGTACGGCGGCGATCGACTCGGCCACGGACCCGACGTTGCTCGGCTTCGTGACATAGTCCGTGGCACCGGCGGCCAGCGCCTCCAGCGTGGCGCTCGCGCCGGCCGCGGAGAGCGTGCTGAACATGATCACCGGCACGCGCTTGTGCCGCTTGCGCAGCTCACGCACCGCCGCGATGCCGTCCATCTGCGGCATCTCGATGTCCATCGTGATGGCGTCCGGCTTGAGCTGGTCGATCTTCGCCTGGGCCAGCAGACCGTTGGCGGCCGTCCCGACCACCTCGATGCCCGGCGCACCGGTCAGCGAGTCCACGATGAGGCGACGGACCACGACGGAGTCGTCGACGACGAGCACTCTGATCATCGCTGTCCTCCGTCCCTCATCCGAGCCAGGCCGGGCCGAGTGCGGCGACGACCGGCGCCAGGAGCCGGTGCGCCGTGGCGGTGTCCAGCAGGTCCCGGACGACGAGCGCCTGGACCGCGCCGCTGAGCATGTTCCACACGCCGCCGGCCCGCTCGGCCAGCGGAATGGCCGCCGTGTCGATCGCCTGCACGAGCAGCATCTGCGCCGCCGCCGCCGTGCGTACCCGATCCGACAGGTACGCCGCCCACGAGGCCGAGTGCACCGCCGGGGACCAGCCGCCGGCGTTCCGGCGGGCGTCCTCGGCCGAATGCGTGAGCCGCCCCAGGTCCTTGGGTGTGATCGAGCGCAGCCGGTCGAGCAGCGCCGACACGGCGTAGTGGTGCGGCCCCAGGTCGATCGGCTTGCCGGCGGGCAGCTTGCGCACCGCCGCGACCCAGCCGGCACCGAGCATCCGGCGGGTCGTGTCGTCGAGGACCTCCCGCAGGTAGCTCGCGACCGCGGCGTCGCAGAGCAGGGCGGTCGCCGCGGCGGCCGTCTCGCTCTGCTTGGCGTCGCGGCCGGCGCCCTGCCAGGTCCACGACATGACGTCGTAGCGCAGGCAGGTGAGCAGGGCGTCGACCGATCCGATGGGCGCCCGCTCGACCAGGGCGAGCGAGCTCGCCGGGTCGTCCGCCTTCATACCCTTGAGCGTCGGCAGCTTGCGCGCCGCGCTCTCCACCTCGACCCAGAGCGGGCCGCGAACGCCCTCGTCCGGCAGCCGCTCGGCGAGGATGGGCAGGTCCCCGACGCTGAGGCGCAGGGCGCGCAGCAGCACCTCGGCGGTGGCCGACCCGCCTCCCAGGCGGGTCAGGTCGAAGCCGAGGACGGGGGCGCTGACCAGGCTGTACATCAGGTGGTGGCTCGATACGTGTCGACGGCCTGGTTGACGTCGAGGGCCAGCATCAGCCGCCCGTCCAGCTTGAACGTGCCCACCACCAGCTCGCGGGTCGGCCCGCTGAGGGTGTCCGGCGGCGGCTCGAACGCGTCGTCCTCGAGGTCGACGACCTCGCCGATGCGGTCGACGAGCAGGCTGACCGGCTCGCCGTCGCCCCGCAGGATCACGTTCATCACCGGGCCCTGCAGCGCCTGTCGGGCCAGCCCGAGCTGCACCCGCAGGTCGACGGCGGCGATCACCTGACCGCGCAGGTTGAACAGCCCGCCCACGGCCGGCGGCGCCCCCGGGACCGGGGTGTACTCGTTGTACGAGAGCACCTCCTGGACGGTGTGGACCTCGACTCCGAAGAGCTGGTCGGCCACCTCGAAGGTGGCGAACTGACGGCTCGCCATCTCAGGCCTCCACCAGCTCGTCGGTGTTCATGTCGGCGTAGAAGTTCGGGTCGGCGGCGAGGATCGCGCGGCGCACGTCGAGCAGCTCGGTCACGCGCTGCTGGATGACCGCCGTACCGACCAGGCCGTCCTCCTCCGCGTCCCGGCGTGCGGCCGAGCTCTCGTTCTCGGCGATGTCGACGATGCGGTCCACGACCAGCGCCACGCTGCGCCCTCCCTCGCTGTAGACGACCACCGAGACGGTGTCGCCCTCCTCCATCTCGCTGTACGCCCCCAGCAGGTGCGACAGCCGGACCAGCGGCAGGATCTGGCCCCGGTACTGCACGACCTCGCGCGAACCGGCGTGCTCGATGCGGTCCCGCGGGAACTCCTCGAGGCGGGTGACCGTGTCGAGCGGGATCGCCACCCGGCGCTCGCCGACCGCGGTGATGAGCAGCCGTTCCCCGGTGCCGGCGGCACCGGTGGCGCGCGACGTGCCGACCAGGTTCTCGCGATCCGAGTCGGCCGCCAGGTGCGAGCGCCGCGCCAGCGACGAGACGTCGAGGATCAGGCCCACCTTGCCGTCGCCCAGGATGGTCGCGCCGGCGTACAGGCCGATGTCCTTGAACCGGCTGTTGAGCGCCTTGACCACGACCTCTTCGGTGTTCAGGACGCGGTCCACGACCAGGCCGAAGCGGCGGCCGTCGGCCTGCAGCACCATGATGTACACGCCCTGGTCCCCGCCGGGGTCGAGGCCCAGCGTGCGGTCCAGGCGGACCAGCGGGAGCAGCTTGCCGCGCAGCCGGTAGACGGGCGCGCCGGACGCATACTCGATCTTCGTGGACTGGCCGTCGATGAAGACCAGCTCCAGCACCGCGACCTGGGGCACCACGTAGCGCTGGTCGCCGCAGTCGACGGTCAGCGCCTGGATGATGGCCAGCGTCAGCGGGATCGTGAGGCGCCAGACCGTACCCTGGCCCAGCGTCGAGTCGACGCTGACCGCGCCGCCGATCCGCTCGATGTTGGTCTTGACGACGTCCATGCCGACGCCGCGGCCGGACACGTTGGTCACCTTCGCCGCGGTGGAGAACCCGGGCTGGAAGACCATCGCCATGATCTCGCGCTTGTCCATGTTGGGGATCTGCTCCGCCCGGAGCAGGCCCTTCTCCACGGCCTTCTGCGCGATGCGGTTCACGTCCATGCCGGCGCCGTCGTCGGCCACCTCGACCGCGACGTGCCCGCCCTCGTGGTACGCCCGCAGCGTCAGCGTGCCCTCGGGGTTCTTGCCGGCCGCGGCGCGCCGGTCGGGGTCCTCGATGCCGTGGTCGACGGCGTTGCGCACGAGGTGGGTCAGCGGGTCCTTGACCGCCTCGAGCAGGCTGCGGTCGAGCTCGGTCTCCTTGCCCTCCATGACCAGCTCGACCTTCTTGCCGAGCGAGTTGGAGAGGTCGCGGATGACCCGGGGCAGCTTCGACCAGATGTGCTCGATCGGCTGCATGCGGGTCTTCATGATCCCCTCTTGCAGCTCCGAGGTGATCATGCCGAGCCGCTGGGCGCTGCGCACGAGGCCGGAGTCGCCGGTCTCCATCACGCCGCGGACCAGCTGGTTACGGGCCAGCACCAGCTCGCCGACCATGTTCATCAGGCTGTCGAGCAGGTCGACGTCGACCCGGATCGCGCTGTCGGCGACGCTGCGCTTCGGCGTCTGCGCCTGGAGCGCCTCGCTGACGGCGGCGGGCTGGGTCTTGCCCTCCTCGAGCAGGATCGTGCCGAGCTTGCGCTCGTCGCCCTCGAGCTGGGACTGCAGCGCCGAGCCGACGTCCGAGGCGTGCGCCGCGCCGGTCTCGACGAGGATCTCGCCGAGCGGGCGCCGCTGGTTCTCGACCGGCTCGGGGGCCGGGCGGACCGGCCGCTCCTCGAGCGGTTCGCGCGTCTCGGCCGGCGTCTCCGCCGCGGCGTGCGCCGGGGTGTGTGCCGGGGCGGCGGGAGCAGCCGGAGCGGCGGCGGCCGGGGCGGCGGCAGCCGGGGCCGCGGCAGCCGGGGCCGCGGCGGCGTCGCCCGGGGCGTTCATCTGGGCGTGGACGGCGGTGATGATGCTGTCGACGTCGACCTCACCCTCGTTGCCGTTCTGCTCGATGGCCTCCAGCAGCGAACGGACGCCGTCGATGGTGGCCAGCAGCGTGGTGATCGTCGTCGGCGTGACGGGCTGGACGCCGTCGCGCAGCCGCGACAGCAACGACTCACCCGCGTGGGCGAGCGTCTCCAGCCGGGTGAAGGCGAGGAAGCCACTGGTGCCCTTGATCGTGTGGATCGCCCGGAAGATGCGGGAGATCAGGTCACGCGAAGCCGGGTTCTGCTCCAGAGCGACGAGATCCCGGTCGATCTGGTCCAGGTTCTCGTGGCTCTCCATGAGGAATTCGCCGACGATCTCGCCAAGGTCTTCCAACGCCCTACCTCCTGCTCGTTTCCCAAATCCCTCATCGACCCACCGGGACCTCACCTGAGGACACCCGAAGCGCTACCGGTTGCGGCTCAGTTGTCACCGCCCGGACGCCGATAGCGGTAGCCGAATCCGCGTACGGACTCGATCGGGGATTCGTCGGGATCCGACCATCCGAGCTTGCGGCGCAACCGCAGCACGGCGAACTTCACGCGCTCCTGACCGATGCCCGTGGGGTCGTCCCACGCCTGGGTCAGCAGCTGGTTGGGGCTCAGCACCGCGCCGGCGTGCCGGACCAGGGCGTTGAGCAAGCGGAACTCCGTCGGGGTCAGGCGCTTCTCGTCGCCCTTGACGTAGACCCGGCGCTTGGTGGGGTCCAGGTGGACCAGCCCGTCGTCGTAGATCTGGCTGGCCCAGCTGTTCTGCCCGCCGGAGGAGCGGCGCAGCAACGCCTCGACCCGGGCCAGCAGCTCGTTGTTGGCGAACGGCTTGGTCAGGTAGTCGTCCGCGCCGCCGCGCAGCCCGCGTACCTTCTCGGCCTCCTGGCCGTGCGCGGTCAGCACCAGCACCGGTACGTCGGACACGTCCCGCAGCCGCTCGAGGACCTGCCAGCCGTCCATCTCCGGCAGGCCGACGTCGAGCACGACCAGATCCGGGTGTTCGGCGTACGCCTCCTTCAGCCCGGTACGCCCGTCGCCCGCGTGCGCCACCTCGTACCCGGCCCGGCTGAAGAGCAGCCGCAGGGCCAGTGCGATGTCCGGATCGTCCTCGACCACGAGCAGCCTGCTCATGAGCTCGTCACCATGCCCTCCGCCTCCGCCCCCGCGCGTCGCCAGACGCGGCTGCCCGGGGCGGCGCGGCACGCACCGGTCCCTGGTCAGCGTCTTGCTCACGCCCCCCGCGACTGCGGACGGCGAAGATGAAATGTCCAAAACCACGATAGCGTGACGTGTCTGTTCATATACGGAAAGTTATAGTTCAGCGTGCGAACCCCCACGAACGTCTTCGCGCTGCAGGCTCGCTTCCTCGCGGTCATCTCCCACGAGCTGCGGACACCGCTGACCACGATCGCGTCCTTCACCGAGAGCCTGGACACCGACGACCTGGCGCCCGCCGAACGTTCGGTGGCGCTGGCCGCCGTACGGCGCAACACCGAGCGGATGCTCGCGCTCGTGGAGGACCTCATGGTGGTGAGCCGGCTGCAGACCGGCGATCTCGAGCTCTGGCCGACGACCGTTGATCCCGCCGCGCTGATCGGGGAGGTTGCCGAGCTGCTCGCGAGCCGGGAGCCGTACACGGCGGCGACGGTCCACGCCCAGCCCGGTCCGCCGGTGTCCGCGGACGCGCCGTTGCTGCGCGACCTCTTCTATGCCGTGGTGGGCACGGTCGCGAGCGGCGCGGCCGACCGCTGCGCCGTGGTCGAGGCCGAGGGCGATGACGCCGGCTGGCGGATCACCGTGACCGCGCGGCAGGCCGAGCAGCTCACCAACGAGCTGCTGATGGCCGGCATGCTGGCCGATCCGGACCCGCCGCACCGGCGGCGCAGCACGGCCCTGTGGATGCTGCTCGCCGAGGCGATCGCCACCCGGCACGGCGGGTCGGTGACGCTGACCTTCGACCCGGAGACAGGCGCCGGAGCCGAGATCCGGCTCCCCCTGTCCATCCCCCCAGACTGACACGAACCCCCCGGCGGACCGCCGTAAACGCCCAAAGAAGGGACGTAACGGCAGAAAAACGGTCCGATGTATGGGCCGGGCGCACAGGGGCCCGGCCGTGGACCGGGAGGCAAGCACCGTGCTCGAAACCGTACGCCGAATCGCGCTCGCCGTAGCCGCACCCGCGGCACTGCTCGCACTGACCACGGCGCCCGCGCACGCCGGCACCACCGTTCCGGGGGCGTCCCGGCTCGGCCCGGCGACCATCGGGTTCCTCATGGACGACGTGGTCGCGCGCACCAACGAGGTACGGGTCGACGCCGGATGCGACCCGCTCGCGGTGGAGGACGAGCTCGTGGTCGCTTCGGTACGGCAGAGCCACTACATGGCCGCCACCGGCGACTTCGGGCACATCGGCTGGCGCGGCTCGACGTTCGAGACCCGGTCCCGGGCAGCGGGCTACGACGACGTGGCCGCCGAGAACATCGCCTGGGGCTTCTCCAGCGCCGACGAGGTGATCGACGCCTGGATGGCCAGCCCGGCGCATCGGGAGAACATCCTCAACTGCGACGCGCGGTCGTTCGGCGCCGGCGTGCAGCGGGCGGCGAACGGCACCCTCTACTGGACGCAGGTCTTCGGCTGGCGCTGAGCTACAGCGAGCAGTTCACCAGGACCGGTTCGGGGTGCAGGACGACTCCGAACCGGTCGCGTACGCCGTCCCGGATCTCGCGGGCCAGGTCGAGCAGCGCCGCCGTGGTGGCGCCGCCGCGGTGGGTAAGGGCGAGCGTGTGCTTGGACGAGATGGCGACGCCGCCGCGGCCGTACCCCTTGGCGAAGCCGGCCTTCTCGATCAGCCAGGCCGCCGGCACCTTGACCGTGCCGTTCGGCGCCGGCCAGCTCGGCGGCTCGCCGGCGTCGGCCAGCCGGTCCTGCACCGCGGCCCACTCCTGCGCGGAGAGCACCGGGTTGGTGAAGAAGGAACCCACCGAGCGGGTGTCGGGGTCCTCGGGGTCGAGCACCATGCCCTTGCTCGCCCGCAGCTTGAGGACGGTGTCGCGGACCCGTTCCGCGGGCACTCGCTCGCCCGCCTCCACGCCCAGGTGCCGGGCCAGTTCCGCGTACCGGATGGGGGCCGACTCGGCGGAGACCGCCAGCCGGAAGTCGACCTCGAGGACCAGCCATCGGTCGTTGTGCTTGAACACGCTGGACCTGTACGCGAACCGGCACTCCGGCAGCGACAGCACCCTGATCTCGTCGTCGATCCGGTCGTAGACGCGCACGGCCTCGATGGTCTGTGCCACCTCCTGGCCGTAGGCGCCGACGTTCTGGATCGGCGTGGCACCGGCCGACCCGGGGATGCCGGACAGCGCCTCCAGCCCGGAGAAGCCCTCGGCCAGCGTGCGGGCGACGAACTCGTCCCACGGCTCCCCCGCCGCGACCCGTACGAGCGCACCACGCGAGTCACGCTCGATCACTTCGACCCCACGGGTCTGCAGCAGTAGCACCGGCCCCGGGAAGCCCTCGTCGCCGATCACGACGTTGCTACCGCCCGCGAGAACGAGCACCCGATCCCCCCTGCGGGCGGCTACTCGCATCATTGCTACCGCTTCGTCCGTTTCGGACACCGGCGTCAGCGTGCCCGCGGGGCCGCCGAGGCGTAGCGTCGTGTACGCCCCCAGCGAACTGGCATGCGCAGCAGATGCGGTGGCGGGTGGATGAGCACTAACGTCAGGCACGACGTTCACCCTAGGCCGACGGGCCCAGGGGGACGCACAGGTGGTCCTCCTCGAGCGGGAGAAGCTGATGAACAGGCTCAACGCGACGAAGGACTTCTGGCTGGCGGCGCTGCGCGCCGACGGCCCGGCGCTCCAGGACGCCGTCGCCGAGACCGGCCCCGACGCCGTCGTGCCCTCGTGCCCGGGCTGGACGGTCGCCGACCTCACCGAGCACCTCACCGTGCTGCTGCGCTGGGTGCGCGAGACGGTTCCGCGCGGGGTGATCGACAAGCCCGCCGAGCGGGTCACCCCCGAGCCCCGGCCCGACTGGCCGGAAGCGCTCGACGGCCTGCGGCGCGAGCTGACCGGCACGATCGAGACGCTCGACGCGCTCGACCCCGACTTCCCGGCCTGGACCTGGCCCGCGCAGGCGAAGAAGGCCGGGTTCTGGCAGCGCCGCATGGCCCACGAGATCTCCGTGCACCGGTGGGACGCCGAGACGGCCGCCGGCCGCGCCACGCCGATCGAGACCAAACTCGCCGCCGACGGCGTCAACGAGGTGCTCGACACGTGGCTGCCGGCCGGCCGCCGCAAGGGCCCCACCGACCTGTACGGCGTCGTGCACCTCGTCGCCACCGATGTCAGTTACGAGTGGTTCGTCCGGCTTCGCGGCGCCGGCCTGGCGCTGCTGGACACCGGCACGATCCTCGACACGCACGACCACCATGCGCGGGCCGAGGCGCGCGGCACGGCGAGCGACCTGCTGCTGGCACTGATGGGACGGACGGAAGTCGACAAACTGGCCACCATGGGCGACCGGCGCCTGATCAGCGCGCTGCGCGCCGGCTGAGCGTCCCACCATCCGGGCGTGGTTCCGCAACTTCCAGCCGGCTCCCGAAACAGTGAATGGCCGTACGCTGTACCGGTTAAGTACGGACGGCCGCGGTCGTCCGCCACGGCATTCACGCAGGAAGCGGTGACGGCATGACGGCAACCGTCGAGGTGGAATCGAGCGGCGAACCACTGGCATCGGGGGGCCACTTCCCGGAGGGGTTCATCTGGGGAGCGGCGACGGCGTCGTACCAGATCGAGGGGGCGGTCCGCGAGGACGGCCGGGGCCCGTCCATCTGGGACACCTTCTCCCGCACGCCGGGACGCGTGTACGCCGGCCACACCGGTGACGTCGCCTGCGATCACTACCACCGCTACGTCGAGGACGTGGCGATGATGGCGGACCTGGGGCTGGGGTCGTACCGGTATTCGATCGCCTGGCCGCGCATCCAGCCCGACGGCACCGGGCCGGTCAACACGCGCGGCCTGGACTTCTACGACCGGCTCACCGACGAGCTCATCGGCAAGGGCATCGACCCCGTCGTCACGCTGTACCACTGGGACCTGCCGCAGACGCTGCAGGACCGCGGCGGCTGGACCGTCCGGGAGACCGCCGAGGCCTTCGCCGAGTACGCCGCCATCGTGCACGCCCGCCTCGGCGACCGGGTCCGCACCTGGACCACCCTCAACGAGCCGTGGTGCTCGGCATACCTGGGCTACGGCAGCGGCCGCCACGCCCCCGGCGTCCAGGACCCGGCCGCGGCGTTCCAGGCGGTCCACCACCTGCTGCTCGGGCACGGGCTGGCCGCGCGGGCGCTGCGCTCGGCCGGCGCGCAGAGCGTCAGCATCACTCTGAACCCGGCCTCCGTCTCCCCGCTCGACCCGCAGAACCCGGCCGACGTCGCCGCCGCGCGCATCGTCGACGGGCTGCACAACCGGATCTTCCTGGACCCCCTGCTGCGCGGGGCATACCCGGACGACATGCGCGAGCACATGACCCGCTTCACCGACCTCAGCCACATCCGCGAGGGCGACGAGGCGATCATCAACGCCCCGATCGACGTGCTGGGGATCAACTTCTACACCCCCACGTACGTGTCGGCGCAGCCCGGCCGGCCCGCGTCGCCGGAGAACCCGGGCACCGAGGGCATCGCCTTCCGGGCGCCCGTCGGGCCGATCACCGACATCGGCTGGCAGATCGAGCCCGCCGCCCTGACCAGGCTGCTGGACCGCATCCACGCCGACTACGGCGTACCCATGATGATCACGGAGAACGGCGCGGCCTATCCGGACGGCCCGTCGGGCGACTCCGGCGCCGTCCACGACACCGACCGGATCGACTATCTCGACAGCCATCTGCGCGCATGCCTGGAGTCCATTTCCCACGGCGTTGACCTTCGGGGATACTTCGCATGGTCGTTGATGGACAATTTCGAATGGGCCGAGGGCTACAAGATGCGCTTCGGGATCGTGCACGTGGACTACACCACGCAGCAGCGGGTCCCGAAGGACAGCGCCAAGTGGTACCGGGAGGTGATCCGGCGCAACGGTCTGACGGACCGGGGCCGGATCGGGGAGTGAGCTGATGGTGACGCGGGAGCGGCCGACACTCGAGGCGGTGGCCAGACGCGCCGGTGTCTCGCGCGCGACCGTCTCCCGCGTCGTGAACGGCTCGACGACGGTGGCGGTCGCGATCCGCGACGCGGTCAACCAGGCCGTCGAGGAGCTCGGGTACGTGCCCAACCAGGCGGCACGCAGCCTGGTGACCCAGCGCACCGAGTCGATAGCGCTGATCCTGCCGGAGACGGCCAGCCGGGTCTTCTCCGACGACATGTTCTTCCCGGCCATCATCCGCGGCGTCAGCATGGAGCTGGAGGCCGCCGACAAGCAGCTCGTGCTCATGATGGCGGGCTCGACGGCCAGCCACGACCGGGTCGAGCGCTACGCCATGGCCGGGCACGTCGACGGCGTCATGTTCGCGTCCATGCACGGCGCAGACCCGCTGCCCGGCGCGCTGGCTCGGCTGGGCATCCCCGTCGTGTGCAGCGGCCGCCCGATGACGCCGGCCGAGTTTCCGGTGCCGTACGTCGACGTGGACCACATCGGCGGGGTGGCGGTGGCCGTACGCCACCTGCTCGGCATCGGGCGCCGCCGGATCGCCACGATCGCCGGCCCGCAGGACATGGTGGCGGGCATCGACCGGCTGACCGGCTACCGGACCGCGCTCGACGAGGCGGGGCTCGCCGAGCACGTGGCGGTCGGCGACTTCACCCGCGACTCCGGCATCCAGGCGATGCGCCGCCTGCTCGCCGACGACCCGCAGCTGGACGCGGTCTTCGTGGCCTCGGACATGATGGCCCACGGAGCGCTGCAGGTCCTGAAGGACGCGGGCCGGCGGGTGCCGGACGACGTCGCGGTGGTCGGCTTCGACGACTTCGAGATCAGCCGGCTCAGCGATCCGCCGCTGACCACGGTCCGCCAGCCGATCGTCGACATGGGCCGCACGATGGCCCGTCAGATGCTGGGGCTGGTCGACGAGCGTACGGACGTCCCGGCCGCGGTGGTCCTGCCGACCGAGCTGGTGATCCGCGCCTCGGCCTGACCGCTACAGCGGCCGCGTCGTCACCATCTCCGTGGGCAGGCCCAGCACCTTGCGCGACAGCAGCGCGCCGCCCGCCACCGCCGCCGGCATGAGCAGCACCGCGCCCAGCGGGACGAGGAAGCACAGGAACACCGCCACGCCGAAGCCCAGCGTGAGCGGCCGACGCGCCCGCAGCGCCGCCCGGCGGTCCCGGAGCCGCTTGTCGCGCCGCTGGAACGGCACGCCGGTCAGCTCGACCGCGAGCAGCCATCCGCCGACCGCGCCGCCCACCACCGGCACCACCGTCTGGCCCACCACCGGGATGAAGCCGGCGACGAAGAGCGGGATGCCGAGCAGGATCGACAGGCCGATCAGCCGCAGCGAGTCGCGCAGGCTGCGGCCGAGGGAGGCGAGCAGCGGCACCTCCACCTCGTCCGGCACGCCCCCGTAGCGCTGCTCCACCAGGCCGGAGATCTTCTCGTAGAACGGGTCGCCGATCAGCAGCGTCACCGCGGTGAACGTCAGCACCAGCAGCAGGCCGCCGAGCCCGAGGACGGCCGCGCCGGCCAGCAGCCGGATCAGGTCGCGCCAGACCGTGGACCAGTCGTCGGCGAACCACGTGACCGCCGATGCCAGGTCGCCGACGAAGGCGATCAGGGCGATCACGGCAGCGCCGTACAGGAGACCGGCGATGACGGCCGGCACCAGGCCCAGGGCGAGCAGCCGGGGACTGCTGACGACCAGGCCGATCCCGCGGCCGAGCAGCCCGGCCCCGGTCAGGAATTCGCGCAGAGCGCCACCGGTCGCCGTGGCGGCCGATCGCAGCTGAGAGTCGCCCACGCTGCCGAAGCTTAGGACCTACGGAAAAGGCCCCCGCCCGCGAGCCCGGAGGGCTCCGGGTCGGCGTCACCCGACGTCGCGGCCGGGGCCGGGCTCGACGGCGGATCGACGATCGACGTGGGCGTCGGCACCGGCGGCATGGTCAGCGTCGGCGCCCCGGATCCGGAAGCGGTCGCCGACGGTACGCCGGAACTGGGCGCGACGCTCGGCGAGCTCGGCGCGACGGACTCCACCACCGACACCGGCTCGGGGGCGTGGGGTGGCCACTGGGTGATGGAGTCGGACGCCGGGGTGGTCGCCTTGACGGGTGCGGCGCCGAAAGCTCCTGCCCCGCCCGGCGCGCTCACCGCCGGGGGTGCGGTGTCCGGCGTACCGAGCGTCCAGCCGACGGCGACGGCGAAGGGCAGACCGAGGGAGACGAGGCCGAAAAACACTGATTTGGGGGAGAGCCGCACGCCCTGAACACCGGTCGAGCGGCGAAAAGGTTACGGGATACGCCGACCCGTCGGGGAAACGGCCGCTCACCGGCTTGATCAGTCGGCGCCGAAACCGATACTGTCCACCGGCTCGCATTCACTGCGGCCACTTTCACGGGGAGAGAAATGAACACCGGACGATCGCGCGGTCTCGCCGCGACGCTGACCCTCGCCCTCGGTGCCGGCACGGTGGCCGGTGCCGCCCTGCTCGGCTCGCCGGCCTGGGCCGCGGGTACGGGCACCTACAGCCTCGACACCACGGCGATCGCACCCGGCCAGCAGGTCACGCTGACCCAGACGGCGTTCGAGGACAGCACCCCCGACACCGCCGCCACCGTCACGGTGAACTGGGGCGACGGCAGCTCGTCGACGCTGGAGGGCGGCTCGACCAGCGTGCAGCACGCGTACTCGGCCAGCGGCACGTTCACCGTCGGCGTGACGATCGCCGACGACGGCGCCTCCACCGACGGCACGCTCACCGACGCGGTCGTCAAGGTCGCGGCCACGACGTTCAAGTTCAACCCCACCTGGAACTGGACCTGGACCGCGGGCGGCCACGAGGCCAAGCTCGAGCTCGCCGGCATACCGAGCAACACGACCCGCGTCTGGGTGAACTGGGGCGACGGCGAGACCAGCCTCGTGAACAAGGCCAACACGTCGGTCCAGCACTACTACACCTGGGGCAGCACCGGTGCGCACTCCGCCACCGTCACGCTGGAGAGCCCGCAGGGCAAGGTCACGAAGCCGGCGGGCACGTACACGTTGAAGGCCGACACCACCGCACCCAGCGCCACCCTGACGATCCCGGGCAGCCCGTCGAAGGCGTCCTCGTGGAAGACCATCCAGGGCACCGCCAAGGACGGCCAGAGCGGCCTCGACGTGGTCGGCGTGCAGCTCTTCAAGTGGAACAGCACGACGGACTGGTACTACAACTTCTCGACCAACAAGTGGGTCAAGTACAACTGGAACAACCCGAACATCCCGCAGGCCGCCGTGAAGTACGTCAAGGCCGACTCGGCCGGCAAGTGGAAGGTCAGCGGCGTCGCCGGCCTCGCGAAGGGCTACCACCTCGAGGTCGACTACTTCTCCTACGACAAGGCCGGCAACGGCAGTGAGCGGAAGTACAAGGTGCAGAACCTCACGAGCTGACGCGGCGGGCTACTCCTCGTTCAAGAATGAGGAGATCCGCTCCCGCAGCTCCCGGCGGTGCGTCCACAGCACCGCCGGCCGGTCGTAGACGTGCAGCGCTGCGCCGGGCAGCAGCCCGGCCAGCCGCTCCGCCCAGGCCGCCGGGTGCAGATCGTCACCTACGCAGCCGATCACCAGCGCTTTTCCCCGGTACGCCCGGAGCACCCCCACATCCGCAACAGCGGGGTTCCGCCACAACGTCTCCAGCTGCTGCGCCAGCCTGTCGTTCAGCAACTGCTCGACGCGCTGGCGCAGGAAGCTCCAGCCGGCCGGCGTGTTCCGCACCGACGGGGGCAGATCCGGCTCGACCGCCGCCGCCACCGCGGCCGCCTCACCGGACTCGACCGCGGCGAGGAGCCGTTCCAGCCGCTCCTCGGCCGCCCGGGGCCGCACGCCGTCCAGCGGCGCCGGTAGGTAGCACACGATGCGGTCGAACCGGCCCGGGTCGTCGGCGAGCAGCCGGCAGAGGGCGCCGGCGCCCATGCTGACCCCGAGGGCCCGGGTGGCACCGGCGCGGTCGGCGACGGCTCGCAGATCGGCGGCCAGGTCGGCGAAGGTCCAGGGCGGGGGCGGCGCGTCGGAGCGGCCGTGGCCCCGGAAGTGGAAGAACACGCGTCGGCCCGCCACGGCGCTGCCGAGCGGCCGGGTGCCGGAAAGGTCACCCGCGAGCCCATGGGCGAACACGGTGACCGGGTCGCCGACGCCGGTGACGAGCTGCTCGAGGCGTACGCCGTGCGGGGTGTCGATGAGCTCGGTGGGCGGCGCGGGCAACGTGGGCCGGCCGGCCCGGGGGCCGGTGGGTCCCGGACCAGGGGTCCGCGGGCCGCCGGCGGGAGGCGGCGGCCGGCGGAGTCTCACCAGAAGCCCTTGCCGTCCGAGAGGTCGCGCAGGCCGGGGCGGACGTCGAGCAGGTAGATGAGGGCCGCCGCGACGCCGATCAGGCCGAACAGGCCGGTGGCGCCGAACAGCAGCGTCAGTGCCATGCAGACCGCGAGGATGGCGAGCCAGGCGCCCTTCGGCAGGGTGCCGAGCGCCTGGAAGCCGTCGCCCCGCTGGGTGACGCAGTGAATGAAGGCGATGGCTTGCACGATCATGGAAGCGATCACCACGAGCACGTCGATGTAGAACCGGACTTCGTGGAAGAACAGCGGCGCGCTGGAGACCATGGCAGAGAGTCTATGCCGCGGGCCCCGGCTTGCACCGGGGCCCGCGGATCATCACAGCCGTGTCGACGGCGTCAGTTGGCAGCCGGGCGGGAGGCGCGCTTGCGCGGCTTGGGGGCCGGGCTCGCGGCGGCGGCCTCGACGGCCTTCGGCTCCTCGGTGGTGACCATGTCGGCGTTGACCACCTCGGCGGCCTCGACGACGCCGGTGCCGACGACGCGCTCGCCACGGGCGACCAGCGAGGTGTAGACGGCGAGGGCGCGCTCCTGCGCCACCTGCGCGAATGCCAGCGCGTTGGCGGTGGCGTTGCTGCGCAGCTTGTCGAAGTCGGTGGTGGTGGCCTTGTCGCGCAGCGACGTGGCGGTGGTGCCGGCCGCGTCGTTGGCGATCTTCAGCGAGGCGACCGCGCGGTCGCTGAGCTCGCTCACCACGGCGGGGAGCTTGCGCAGCTCGCGCCAGGCCAGGTCACCGGCGCCGGCGGCGGCGTAGAGCGGGGCGGGGATGCGGGTCTTGGTCTGCTCAGGCATGTCTTCTCCTCAAAGTCACTGTGCGGGCTTGGTGGCGGGCGGAGGTGCTGCGCCGTCCTCGGCGATGGCGACGTCACGCGCCAAGGCCCGGAGCGCCTCGTCCTCGTCCGGAACGTCGACCTCCGCGACGAGGTCGGCCTCGGCGTCGGCGGAAGCTTCGGGCTTCGGGGCGTGGCGGGCGTTCTCGTTGCGGAACGTCTCGTAGATCTGCGTCAGCGACTGCTTCTGCGCGATCGTCAGTTCCGGATCCACCGCGATGGCGGCCAGCACGCCCTGCTGGCCCTCGCCGTCGAGCAGGCCGGCGCGCAGGTACATCGCGGGGGTCGACACCCGCAGCGCGCTGGCCAGTTGCTGCAGCACCTCAGCGCTGGGCTTGCGCAGGCCACGCTCGATCTGGCTCAGGTACGGGTTGCTCACGCCCGCCCGGTCGGCGAGCTGCCGGAGCGAGATCTTCGCGGTCTGCCGCAGGTCACGGATGAAGGAGCCGATGTCCTGAGGCAGGTCCTTGGGGGTGGCCATGCCTACGACCGTAGCCCGGGGTGCTAACTGTTGCAAGCAAAACGCTAGCAACAGTTAGCGTGAAGCCGGTCACCAGACCGCGCGTACCTCCCCGACGCGGACGCCCCCACCGAGCATCGACACGGTAGCCAGTTCGTCCAGCACCGGGGCGTCCACCCCGAGCCGGCGCAGCGCCGAGACGAGCACGGGCATCCGCGCCCGCATCGCGCCGTCGGCCACCTTGATGGCCACCGCGCCCACGTCCGGGATCGCCACGGCGACGACCCCCTCGGCGCCGCCCTTCGCGAGCAGGCCGGGCACGCCGTGCATCAACTGCGTGTCGTCCTGGCCGGTGCCGGCCACCAGCTCGGGAGCCGCCCGGACGGCATCCGCCACCTGGCGTTCGTAGCCGTCCGGCGCAGCCGCCAGCCGCAGGAAGCCGCGGGCCAGGGCGGTCAGCGAGAAGGCGAAGACCGGCGCACCACAGCCGTCCACCCCGGTCGCGGCGATCGGCTCGCCGACCAGTTCGGTCACCGTTTCGGCCAGCGCCACCTGCAGCGGGTGCTTGGCGTCGCGGTAGTCGTCCAGGGGCCACCCGTTCGCGACACAGGTGGCCAGCATGCCGGCGTGCTTGCCGGAACAGTTCATGTAGATGCGCTCGGCACCGCCGCCCGCACGCACCACGGCGTCGCGTTCGGTGGCGGAGAGCGGAAAGTCGACCGGGCAGAGGAGGTTCTCCTCGCCCAGCCCGGCGGCCCGCAGGATCGAGCGGACCCGGTCGACGTGGAACGGCTCGCCGAAGTGGCTCCCGCTGATCAGCGCGAGGTCGGCCGGGTCGGCGACCGACAGCCCGGACCGCAGCATGCCGACGGTCTGCAGCGGCTTGTTCGACGAGCGGGGGAAGACCGGGCCGGTCACGTCCCCCGCCGAGGCCACCACGGCCCCGGCGGCGTCCAGCACCACCACGGAACCGTGGTGCACGCACTCGACGAAGCCCGAGCGTACGACCTCGGCAAGGATCATCGGGCCGGCACCCCGAGCAGCTCACGAGCCTCGGCGGTGGTCAGCGGCGGGCGCTGGGCGAGCTGGGCGAACCCGACCGCCCGGGCCACGAGCTGCATGTTCGACTCGACGGGGCGGCCCTTCGCGTACGTGGTGACGTCCTCCATACCGACCCGCAGGTGCCCGCCGGCCGACAGCGACGCCAGCATGACCGGGATCGTCGAGCGGCCGATGCCGGTCGCGGAGAACGTGGTGCCCTCGGGCAGATCCCGGATCGCGCGGTGGCACGCCACGAGCGCCTCCGCGGTGCCCGGCATCCCGCCCGGTACGCCCATGACGAGGTCCAGGTGGACGTGCCCGCCGGCCGGCAGCCCGTGCTGGGCGAGCAGCCGCTGCAACGTGGTGAGCTGGCCGAGGTCGAAGATCTCGTACTCGGGGACGATGCCGCGCTCCTGCATGCGGGTGTGCAGGTCGACGATGAAGTCCCAGCGGTTCATGAACACGCTGTCGCCGAAGTTGACCGTACCCATCGTGCAGGAGGCCATCTCCGGGCCGGCGTCGAGCACGGCGAGCCGGTCCGACTCCGGGTCGGTGACCGAGCCACCCGAGGAGAGCTGCACGATCAGATCCGTGGCCTGCCGCAGCGCGGCGACGGTCTCGCGCAGCCGGCCCTGGTCCAGGGTCGGCTGGGCCTCGTCGTCCCGGATGTGGACGTGGATGATCGCGGCGCCGAGCGCCTCGCACTCCTTGGCGGTGGCCACGAGCTCGTCGATCGTCACGGGCAGCGCGGGTACGGCCGCCTTGCTGTTCTCCGCGCCGGTGGGCGCGACGGTGATCAGGGTCCCGGTCATAACCGTGATCCTGCCATGAAGAATCGTTCAGGAACCGCCGCCCGGGGAGGATCAGCCTGCGTCGATGGCGGCGGCGGACTCGCCGACGGTCAGGCGGGCGTCGTCGGGCACGTTGCGCTTCAGCACCGCGAGCGCGACCATGCCGAGCTCGTGGTGGCGGACGGCGGTGCCGACGAAACCGACCTGCCGCCCGTCCAGGGTGACCGGGGTCCCCTTGGCCGGCGGCTGGTCGGTCGCGACGCCGTCCAGATGCAGCAGCACCAGCCGGCGCGGTGGACGGCCCAGGTGGTGCACCCGGGCGACGGTCTCCTGACCGCGGTAGCAGCCCTTGTCGAGGTGCACGGCCGGCGCCACGAACTCGGCCTCGGCCGGGATGGTCCGGTGGTCGGTCTCCCACCCGAGCCGCGGGATCCGGCGCGCCACGCGGACGGCCTCATAAGCCCACAACCCCGCCTTGGGTACGCCCTCCAGCCGCGTCAGCAGGGCGCCGAGCTCCGGCCGGCGCACGAGCAGGTCGACGCCGAGCGGCACCCGCCGCGCCAGGCCGCCCTCGACCGGCCGCACGTCGTAGAGCGCGGTCGGCTCCGCGGGGACCGATCCGGCGGCGAACTTGGCGCCCGGCACCGGGATGACGCGGGGCTCGGCCAGCTCCACGCCGAGCAGCCGCGCGGCCGTCGCCGGGGCGTCGGGGCCCACCAGCGACAGCACGGCGATCTCGGAAGAGGCGTCCCGGGGCTGGACGCGGGTGAAGAACCGCATCATCTCCAGGTATTTGAGCAGGCCCTCCCCCGCTCCCGGCTCGGTGTCGAGCCAGGCGGTGGTGCCGTCCTCGGCAACCATCGCGTGCTGCTCGACGTGGCCGTGCGGGGAGAGCACCAGCAGCTCGGTGCCCTGGCCGGCACGCAGGTCGCTGAGGTGCTGGGTGGTGAGGGTGTGCAGCCAGCTCGCCCGCTCCTCGCCCGGCACGGCGATCACGTCCCGGTGGGACCGGTCGACGAGGCCGACGGCGGTCTCCAGGTTGCGCTGCTCGCGCATCGGGTCACCGAGGTGGGCCGGCACGCCGGCGTCGGCCGAACCCGGCTCGAGATCCTCCACGAGGACCGTGGTCATGAGGGCTCCTTGCAATCGCCGCAGACGCCGAAGAGGGACACGTGGCCGACGTCCACCCGGAAGTTGCGCTCCTCGAGCAGCCGGGCCGTCACCGGCTCCATGATCGAGGGGTCGACCTCGTCGACCGAGCCGCAGGTCCGGCACACGAGGTGGACGTGCTGGTCCTCGCCGGCCGGGTGGTACGTCGGCGAGCCGTGCGACAGGTGGGTGTGGCTGACCAGGCTCAGATCCTCGAGCAGCTCGAGGGTGCGGTAGACGGTGGTGATGTTGACCCCGGCGGCGCGCTCCCGCACGGTCTGATGGATCCGCTCCGGCGTGGCGTGGCCGAGCTCGTGGACCGCCTCCAGGATCAGCTGGCGCTGCGGCGTCAGCCGCAGGCCGCGCTCCCGGAGCATCTCGGCGAGGGATGTGGCGGACACGTTACGAGCATAGTTCGCGCGGCGATACCCTCCGCGTCGTGAACGTGCCGATCACCGTGATTCCGGGCTCAGGGCAGCTGACCCATGCCGACCGAGGACTCCTCTACGGCGAGGGCGTCTTCGAGACCGTGCACGTACGCCCCACCGGCCCCTGGCTGCTCGACGCCCACCTGGCCCGCCTGGAACGCTCCGCCGTAGCACTGGGCATCGACGTTCCGCCGGAGGTGGCGCGGCTGGGGGACGGCCTCACCCACGACGACGGCGCGCTGCGGCTGGTGGTCACGCCGTCGACCTCGTTCGCCACGGTGTCGCCGGTCCCCGAGGCGATCCGCGCGGAACGCCGCGACGGGATCCGGCTCATCACCCACGACATCGGCGCCGGGCGGCCGCCGTGGTCGCTGTCGGCCGCCAAGACCCTCTCCTACGCCGAGAATCTGGCGGCGAAGCGCTGGGCGGTCGCGCAGGGCGCCGACGACCTGCTGTGGCTCGCCGGCGGGTGGGCGCTGGAGGGGCCGACCGCGAGCCTGGTCTGGCTCGCGGGCGACACGCTGTGCACCGTCCCGTCCGGCCCGACCGGCATCCTGCCCGGCACGACGGTCGCGCACCTGCTCGAACGGGCCGCCGAGGCCGGCCTCCGGGCCGAGCAACGGATGATCACCGCGGCGGAGCTGGCAGAGGTCGAGGCCGTCTGGCTGGCCAGCTCGCTGCGCGGCCTGGCCGAGGCGCGGTCGCTCGACGGGCGCCCGCGCGCGGCGTCGCCGTGGACGCCGCGCCTGCTCGAGCTGCTGGGCTTCAGCCGCCCACCCGGATGAGCCGGGCAGACAGGTGGGGCTTGAGCTTCTCGCCGTTCGCCGACATCTCGTGGGCGTACAGCAGGGCGCCCTCGACGATGCCGAAGAGGCGGTGGCCGCCGGTGACGGCGAGGCCCGAGGCGGTGTGCCCGACGCCGGCCGTCGCCATCTCCAGCCGCGTGCCGGTGGCCTCGCCCTCGTAGATCTCGATGACGCCCTGCTGGGTGGTCAGCGTCGCTTCCATCTCGTCGGTGGGGCGGCCGTCGGCGTTCAGCACCGGGCGCCAGAAACCCACTTCACGGTCGCCCATGCCGATCGGCGCCGACTCGTCGTCCAGCAGCCAGATGCGCGACTCGTACGCCAGGAACGGCCGGCCGTCGTGGCTGATCCGGATCTCCTGGGCGAAGTTGTAGTCCTCGGGCTGCGGGAACCCGCCCTGGCCCCGACCGCGCCACAGCCCGATGAACGGCAGCAGCCCGAGCAACGCGGGGTGCAGGTCCGGGCCCTGACGCAGGTCGTGCGTGTCCTCGTACGGGTACGCCTCGACCGGCGGGGCGTTCAGCCAGGGCGGTGGGCCCAGCGGGTTCTCCGTCTCACTGCTCACCAGCGTCCCCTTGCAATGCGCATCGCCAGATAGCCCAAACCGCCGGCCAGTCCGCCCATACCGGCGACCAGCAGGCTCACGTACCCGATCTCCGTAACCATGACGAAGCCATCCTATGCTGACCGGCATGGCCCGCCTTCTCGTCGTCAAGACCACCGCCGGCGCGGACGCCCCGGAGCGCTGCTCGCAGGCGTTCACGGTGGCGAGCACGGCGGCCTCCGCCGGCGTGCCGGTGTCCTTCTGGCTCACCGGCGAGTCGGCGTGGTTCGCCCTGCCCGGCCGGGCGGCGGAGTTCGAGCTGCCGCACGCCGCTCCGCTGCCCGACCTGCTGGAGCTGCTGCTGGAGGCGGGCACGGTGACGCTGTGCACGCAGTGCGCGGCCCGCCGCGGCATCGGCCCGGACGACGTGTTGCCGAAGATCCGGATCGCCGGGGCGGCGGTCTTCGTCGAGGAGATCATGGGCGAGGGCGCCCAGGCGCTCGTCTACTGAGGGATGATCCGCCACTTCTGATTGGCGAGATCGAGGTCGCTCCACTGGGTGACGATCGCGCCGTCCGCCGTGGACTGCCCGGAGACCTCGAGCAGCTTCCCGCTGTGCCGGGCGATCACCTTGAACACCCCCGGCCCGGCCCACGCGAGCCGCCACTGCTGGTTGGCGCCGCCGACGTAGGTCCACTGGACGACGCGGGCACCGTCTGCCGTCGAGACGCCGTTGACGTCGACGCACTTGCCGGTGAGGTTGCTGACTATCCGGAAGTAGCCGCCGCCGGCGTCCTCGAACCGCCAGACGTGGTCGGCCGTGCCGGTGGCCGGCCACTGGGTCAGCTGGGCGCCGTCGGCCTGCGACATGTCCTGGATGGCGAGGACCTTGTTCGTGTGGGTGACCTGCAGCTTCACCCGGCCGTCCGGGATCAGCCGCCAATTGTGGTCGGCGGTGCCGTTGTCGCCGAACTGCACGACTTTCGCCGAGTCGGCGGTCGACATGCCGGCCACGCCGAGGACCTTGCCGGAGTTCCGGTTCCTGATGCGGGCGTACCCGGTGCCGTTGTCGAGGAGCTGCCACAGGTGGTCGGCGGTGCCGTTGTCGTCGTACTGCACGACCTGCGCCGAGTCTGCGGTCGACATGAGGTCGACACCGAGGACCTTGCCGGAGTTGACGCAGCGGATGCGGACGTACCCGTCGCCGTTGTCGACGAGCTGCCAGAGGTGGTCCGCGGTGCCGTTGTCCGCGAACTGCACCACGCGGGCGCTGTTCGCCTGGGACATCCCGTCGACGCCGAGCACCTTGCCGCTGTTCTGGTTCTGGATCCGGAACGCGGCACCGGGCGGCACCCAGGGCTTGCCGGCCCCGATCCGCGGGAAGGAGGTGATCCGAAGCCGGGCCGCCCCCATCGGGATCAGGCTGACGTTCTCGATCGGCTCGGCGGAGGGGGTGGGGCTGTCCTGCAGCGGCGTGACGATCTGGTCGGAGTCGGCCGTCCACGCCGGGATGCGGCGCGCGGCAGCAGTGATCCGGATCGGCGCGTTCGCCGGGGTGAACGGGTCGTCGGGGTTGCCGACGCCGGTGGTGACCGCGAAGTCCGTGCCGTCCAGCCCGTAGTTCCACGTGGAACCGGGACGTACCTCCTGGATGGGCCATTCGTCGGTGCCGCCCGTGCGGGACCAGTTCTCGGTGATGGCCAGCGCGAACGTCAGCGGGCCGAGCTGCACCGACACCGCGTCGTGGTTCCCGGGCCAGGAGTGGGCCCGCGCCTGCATGGGCAGGCGGAGGACGACCCGGTCACCGCTCGTCCAGGTCCGGCTGATCTTCGCGTACGCCGGGCCGCCGCCGACCGCCACCACGCTGCCGTTGACGGTGACCGTGGGCGCCGAGCACCACGCCGGGATGCGGAGATACAGCGGGAAGGCCAGCGACTTCGGGGTGGTGAGCGTGTACGTGATGGTGTCGCCGAACGGATACCCGGTGTCGGCGGCGATGCTGATCCCCGTACCGTCGGCGACCTCGGCGGTGACCACCGACGGACCGTGCAGGTTCGCGACCAGACCCGCGTCCGGGGTGGCCGCCCACATCTCCTCGACGTAGTACGGCCATCCCATGCCGTAGTTGTGCGGGCAGCACCGGTAGTTGTCGATGCCGAGCATGTACGCCTGCATCGCGAAACCGTTCTGGAACTGGCCCTGACTCCCCGGCCGGTCCAGCAGCGCGATGCTGTTCGCGCTGGTGACGTAGTGGATGCCCGTGTGCTTCTGGTCCAAAGCCGCCGGCAGCGAGTTGAACGCCAGGTCCTCCACCCGGTCCGCCCAGACGGGGTCGCCGGTGATCCGCCCGAGCATCTCGTGGCTCGCCATGAACTCGACGATGCCGCACGTCTCGAAGCCCTGCCGGGGGTCGCCGAAGCCGGGCCGGACGTTCTCGTCGCCGGCGAACCCGCCGCCGGGGAACTGCCCGTACGCGCCCATGATCGCGTCATAGTCCTGGTAGCTCGCCTGCCGGTGCGCCGCGTCGCCGGACAGCACCGAGTAGACCGCGGGCTCCCGGAAACCCTGCGCGAGGTTGACGTTGTGCGGCGTCGGGAGGTTGTTCACGTAGTTCGCCGAGTTCGCATGGATCTTGCGCGCGAGGTCGAGGAGGAAGGCTTCGCCCGTACGGTTGTAGGTCCAGAAGACCACCTCGAGGGTGTCCGCCCACCGGAAGCTGCCCCAGCTCTGCGCGAAGACGCTGGTGTTCTGCGCGTCGACGAAGCGGAAGAAGCGCGTCAGGAACGGCAGGATCCGGCTGTCGCCGGTGAACTCCTGGTACGTCCGTACGGCGTGCAGCATCGGCATGTGCGGCCAGAAGTCCGGGCCGCCGCCGAGGCTGGTCCGCAGCCCGCGCGGGCCGAAGAAGCCGTCGGCGGCCTGGGTGGCGAGCACGCCGTCGATCCAGCGTTTCGTCTCGGCGATCACCCGGGTGTCGCCGGTCACGTAGCCGAGGCTGCTGAAGCCCTTGAGCCAGTACGGCAGCTCCTCCCAGCCGCCGAGGTCCGGGTTGATCCAGCCGGTGCTGTCGTAGCGCAGGAAGTGCGAGATCTCGGTCATCCGCCCGTTGATCCCGCCGAGCTGGTAGCGCAGCTGGGTGGCGAGCCAGCCGGCGGCCCTCGTGCGGCCGGGGGCCAGCCGGATGAACGCGTCCGGGCGCAACGGTGCGCGGTTGACCACATATCCGGGCGTGGCGGCGCGGGCCGCGGTCGCCGTGAGCAAATTCGTGACGGCCGCAACGACGGTTCCGGCCAGGAAGGTACGACGATCCACAGCGGCCTCCGGGTGACGCCAGGGCGTGCGCTCATGGTCGAATATGTGCGATAGATTTGCGTTCGTCAATATCAGCGACAGGTTGTGGTGGCGCTGACCCGCGCCGAGCCCCCGCTGTCGCTCACCATCACCGACACCTCGCCGGCCCGGTACGCCCACGCGTGCGGGTCGGCCTGCACCACAAACGCGCCCGCCACGGCGTCACGCAACGCCGCGCCGAGATTCGGCCGCGCGGGCAGCCCGGTGGCCACCACCGTCGCGGCGGTCTTCCCGTTCGGGCAGGCGACCTCCACACTCGTCGCCGGAGCGCGCGCCCCCAGCGCCTTCATCGCCGCGGCGAACGCCGGCGGCACCGCGGTGGCCGCCCGCGGCGTCGGATCCAGGTCAACGCCGGCCGCGACCGGGCGGCATCCGGTCGACACCCGCAGGGCGAAGACGGTCGAGCCGTTGTCCGCGGTGGCGTCCACCCCGACGAACTCGCCGGCATCGGCGCGCAGCACGTGCCGGGTGTTCTCGGCGTCGTGCCGGATCGTCGGCCGGTAGGCCTTCGGCAGGGCCCGGGCGATCGAGTCCAGCACGACGGGCGCCTGGTCGGCCCGGACCCGTACGGTGACCTCCTGGCTCGCCTCCACCCCGGCCCGCACCGGCGTCAGCGCGCAGTCCCGGTCGAACCGGGGCGCGGCGATCTCGACGGCCCGGTCCGGCCCGTCCGCCGCGGCGACGGTGGCGCCGAGGGCCTGCCGGAACACGGGCAGGGCGTCGGCGATGGACCGCTGCTCGGGGACCGTCGGCGGATCGTGACGCACCGACCAGACGGCCACACCGGCGACCACCAGCGCCCAGACCGCCACGATCGCGCTCAGCCACCGCCGCCGTTTCGGCCGCTCCGGCGCGGGCGGCGGCGCGAGGGCGGGATAACCGGGCGGATTCACGGCGCCATGCTCGCATGGCGCTGCCGCGGACAGCACGAAAGGGCGGGACCCTTCCGGATCCCGCCCTTCCGCGAACAGAGCGTGGGTCAGGCGGCGACGTTCAGGCCGACCTCGTTCACCCCGCGGGAGGCATCGACCGTGAGGTCGCCGTTGCCGTAGCGGGACAGGGCTCGCAGCGTCCACGAGCCCGGGGCCGCGAAGAAGCGGAAGACGCCCTCGGGGGACGTCACCACCTCCGCGGTGAACTCACCGGTGGAGTCGAGCAGGCGGACGTACGCGCCGCCCACCTTCTCGCCGTCGCCGTTGGTGACGACGCCGGTGATCACGGTTTCCTTCTGCAGATCGACACTGGCCGGGATGGGAGCCGACTGGTCGGGGGCGGCGCAACCGTCCGCGATGTTGGGGGTGGTCATCGCGATCACGCCTTTCCGGGCTCGTCGCCGAGGGCGATCGGCACGCCGATGAGCGAGCCGTACTCGGTCCACGAACCGTCGTAGTTCTTGACGTTCTCCTGGCCGAGCAGCTCCTTGAGCACGAACCACGTGTGCGAGGAACGCTCGCCGATGCGGCAGTACGCGATGGTGTCCTTGCTGCCGTCGAGGCCGGCCTCACCGTAGATCTTGGCGAGCTCGTCGTCCGACTTGAACGTGCCGTCCTCGTTGGCCGCCTTGCTCCACGGCACGTTGATCGCCGTGGGGATGTGACCGGCGCGCTGGGACTGCTCCTGCGGCAGATGCGCCGGGGCGAGCAGGCGGCCGGCGAACTCGTCGGGGCTGCGGACGTCGACCAGGTTCTTCGCGCCGATGGCCTGCACGACCTCGTCGCGGAAGGCACGGATCGACAGGTCCGGCGCCGACGCCCGGTACTGCGTGGCGGCCCGCTGCGGCAGATCCTTGGTGTACGGCCGGGCGTCCAGCTCCCACTTCTTGCGGCCGCCGTCGAGCAGCTTCACGTCGCCGTGCCCGTAGAGCTTGAAGTACCAGAACGCGTACGCCGCGAACCAGTTGTTGTTGCCGCCGTACAGGATGACGGTGTCGTCGTTGCTGATGCCCCGCTCGGAGAGGAGAGCGGAGAACTGCTCCTGGTTGACGAAGTCCCGGCGCACCGGGTCCTGCAGGTCCTTCTTCCAGTCGAGCTTCACAGCGCCGGGGATGTGCCCGCCGTCGTAGGCGGTGGTGTCCTCGTCGACCTCGACGAAGACCACACCCGGGGTGTCCAGGTTCTTCTCGGCCCAGTCGGCAGAGACGAGTGCGGTGTCGCGACTCATCGCATTACTCCCTTGTCAGGTGAGAGATGGGGGTGAGTCGACGCGCGGGAAGTAAAGAGGTCGCACGCGCGCCGACCCGATGGAACGGATCACGCTTTGCGTACGGCGCCACTGCCGGGCGAAGGAAATGCCGGATGGCCCCGTCAGAGGACAGGGCGACACAGGCAGGCGGCCACGCGGCACAGGTCGACCGCGCGCCTCTTGGTGAGCAACAGGCTCATGGGAACCGACCCTACCAGCGGTTCCACAGCCCGGAACACCACCGACCACCATCCGGGAACGAGTCAGCCGTCACAGCCCAGCCTTCACAGCCCGCCGGAGCTGAGCGACACGTTGTTCGCGCCCGCGGTCACCACGAGGCCCTCGGGCCGGGGCTCGACCTTCTGCACCTTCAGGCCCAGCGGCAACGCCGGCACCTTGAGGTCGAGGGCGAGGTTCTTCACGTAGTTGTCGATCAGGCCGCGCACCAGGGGCACGTTCGGCAGGCCGTCGGCGGTCACGTCGGCGAAGCGCACCTGCACCACGCCGTCCTTGACCGCGAGCGTGGCCGTACCGGAGACGTTCCAGGTCTGGCCGAGCGCCTTGACCGGCGCGGTGCCGATCAGCTTGCCGTCCTTCTCGCTGAGCTTCAGCCCCTCCTGGTCGATGAGATCGACCAGGTCGGCGTACCCGATCGTGCCGGTGCCCGTCACCGTGCCCGCCACGATGTTGCCGTTGCCGGAGCGCACGGTGTCCAGCGGCGCGGTCACGTCCTTGGCCCGGATGTCGAGCACCGGCATCTTGATGGTCTCGCCGTTGCCCGCCGGCCCGGAGAAGTTCCGGAGCAGGATCTTGATCTCCTGGTACTTGCCGCGGACGACCTGGGTCAGGAACGGCACTCCCTCGACCGTCACGTCCGGCTGCTCCGACGTCGCCTTCTGGTCGGCGACCTGCTGGGCCACCCGGTCGCCGATCTCCCGCTCCGCGTACGACGCCGCGAACCGGTCCGCGACCAGCAGCCCCGCCGCGAGCAGGAGCAGCAGGACCAGGAACGTGATCAGCAGCCGCCGGCCCCGGCGCTTGCGGGGGCGTGCCGATCCGTGCGCCTCAGTCACCGGTTCCTCCTAGTCCGACCCAAGGTGGGGCACGGTATATGCCCAGTGCCAGCTCGCCCTACGCCCTCGGTTCAGGCGAGGAAGAGCATGGTCAGCGCGTACGTGGCCGGCAGCGTCAGCGAGAACGCGCCGAGCGGGCCCTGCATGTGCCGCGCCACCCAGAACGTCGGGGCGTCCCCGGCCATGCTCCGGCCGGCCTCCGAGTAGTTCACCGCCAGGTCGACGAGCCCGGCGATCCCCGCGGCGGCGAAGCCCAGCAACGCACCCTTGGCGGGGGTGAAGGGCAGCACCAGCACGCTGCCCAGTCCGGCGGCGGCGAGCGTGCCGAGCATCGCGCCGAGCACGATGCCCGCGGCGCCGCGCGGCACCTGCGCGGCGATGCGCGGCTTGGGCCAGAACGCGTCGGTCAGGTGCGCGACCAGCAGCGCCACCCCCACGGCGGTCAGGCACACCAGGATGGCCTGGGTGCCGACCGGCTCGCGGGTGAGCACGATCAGCAGCGCGAACGACACCACGCCGAGAACGATCAAGAAGGTGCCACCGAGGCCGTCCCGCAGGCGCGACCGGTCCTGGGCCCGGATCGCCTGGCCCGCGAGGGCCGCCGCCAAGGCACCCGCGGTCACGTAGAGCAACGGCAGCAGGCTCACCGGCTCGGTGGTCACCGCCAGCCGGTCGGCGACACCGGCGGCCACCGCGCACACGCCCGCCACGATCCCGGCCGCGGGCGGCCGGATCGCCATGGTGAAGGCGAGGACGTAGAGAAGCTGCACCCCGAAGATCACGATCGCGTACGGCAGCCGCGCGTCCGGCCCCGACGTCTGCGCACCCAGGATCAGGCCGATTCCGAGCAGCGCCGCGAACCCGGCGATGGCCACGGACAACTCCCGGCGCACCGGCGCGACCGGGATCTCCTCGTCGATCTCCTCGTCCTCGGGCATCTCCCGGCGGGGCGGCCCGGGGTCCTTCTCCGGGGCACCCGCGTAGAAACCGGACGACGAGCGCCCCGGGGCGGACCGGGCGATCTCCCGGGAGACGTCGTCGTCCCAGGCGTCGCTGTCGCGGGGGCTGGAGGGGAACACGCCTGCGATGGTGCCAGACCCGGGCCTCCCCGTCCGCATCGCGCTCCGATCGGCGGCGAACCCGTCAGGGTGTTCAACACATCACCCGGCGGTTCTGACAGGGTGATCGAGCTGACGCATCGGTTAAGGTGAACCCAGCCCACCCGTCGGTGACGCCGGGACGAGACCCTCCGGTTGCGTGTGCCATGAGCTGCGCAGACCGGGTCACCCGAAGCGGCCCCCGCCGCGAGGATCGAGGTGAGTGTGGAAATCCTCCTGTTGGTGACGGCCCGTGCGGGTGAGACCGCCACCGTGCTTCCCGCCCTGGACCTGCTGCCCCACTCGGTGCGCACGGCGCCCCGCGACGTCCGCACTCTCGTCTCCGGTCCGAGCCCGGACGCCGTGCTCGTCGACGCCCGCTCGGAGCTCTCCGAGGCCCGGGCCACCTGCCGCATGCTGCACGCGACCGGCATCGGTGTGCCGCTGATCGCGGTGGTGACCGAGGCGGGCCTGATCGCGCTCAACGCCGACTGGGGCGTCGACGACGTCATCCTCGCCACCGCCGGACCGGCGGAGGTCGAGGCGCGGCTGAGGCTGGGTGTCGGCCGGCTCACCAACGCCACCGCGGGCGCCGGCGGTTCCATCCGGGCCGGCGAGCTGACCATCGACCCGGACACGTACGCCGCCAAGCTCAAGGGCCGCCCGCTCGACCTCACGTACAAGGAGTTCGAGCTGCTCAAGTTCCTGGCGCAGCACCCCGGCCGGGTCTTCACCCGCGACCAGCTGCTGCGTGAGGTCTGGGGCTACGACTACTTCGGCGGCACCCGTACGGTCGACGTACACGTGCGGCGGCTGCGCGCGAAGCTGGGCTCGGAGTACGAGTCGATGATCGGCACCGTGCGCCAGGTCGGGTACAAGTTCGTGGTGCCCCCGACCGGCCGCCAGCTGCCCGACAACGCGCCCGTCTCGGTCCCGGTCTGAGCCCCGCCGCGATGACGGACGTCCGGTCCACCGACCGGCTCACCGATGCGGAGGTGGCCGCCGTGCTGGCGCTGGCCGCCGCGGCGGACGAGGCCGACGGCGTCCATCCGTTGTCCGAGGACGGCCTGCTCGGCCTGCGCGGCACCGCGCACCGGCATCTGCTGGCCCTCGCCGACGACGGCGACCTCGCGGGCTACGCCTACCTGGCCGGCCCGGCCGACGTCACCGGCACGCCCGATGTCGCCGGCAGGTCGGGTGAGCTCGTCGTGCATCCGAAGCACCGGCTGCGCGGGCACGCCACCGCCCTGCTCGCCGCCGCCGGCACCGGCGAGCTCCAGTTCTGGGCGCACGGCGACGAGCCGGCCGCCCGGGCGTTCGCCGAGAAGGCGGGCTTCACCCGCTCGCGCGTGCTGTGGCAGATGCGCCGCCCGCTCGCCGACCTGCCCGAGGTGCCGCTCCCCCCGCAGGTGCGGTTGCGAGCCTTCGTCCCGGGCCAGGACGACGCGGCCTGGCTGGGAGTCAACTCGCGGGCGTTCGCTCATCACCCCGAGCAGGGCCGGTGGACCGAGCACGACCTGCGGTTGCGCTTCGCCGAGCCGTGGTTCGACCCGGCCGGCTTCCTGCTCGCGGTCGATCCCGCCGATGACCGCCTGCTCGGCTTCCACTGGACGAAGGTGCACCCGGCCGAGGGTGGCGAGCCGGCGATCGGCGAGATCTACGTGCTCGGCGTCGACCCGGGCGGCCACCGCCGCGGCCTGGGCGCCGCGCTGAGCGTGGCCGGCCTGCGGCACCTCGCGGGCCGGGGACTGAGCCACGCTCTGCTCTACGTGGACGAGTCGAACGCCGCGGCGGTGGCGCTCTACCGCCGCCTCGGCTTCGAGATCCACTCCACCGACGTGCAGTACACGAGGGCTAGCTAGAAGCCAGCTCCTCCTCCGCGCCGAGCAGGACCACCGGGCACGTCGCCGCGTCGGTGAGGGCCGTCGTGAAGCTTCCCTCCGCGAACTGGACGGCCGGCCCGTGCGCCGAACGCCCCACCGCCACGGCCCGGGCCCGCAGGTCCGCGGCGTGCCGCGCCAGCACCCGACCGGCCGCGGCGTGGTCACCCACGCTGGTGAGGATCTGCCCGGTCGCCGCGACGCCGTGCCGCGCCAGCCGGTCCAGGTGCTCGCGGACCGCCGCCCGGGCGTGCTCCGCGTCCTCGGGCTCGATGGCGAGCTCCTCCAGCACCACGGTCTCGCGGATGCGGACGACCTCCAGGGCGCTGCCCTGATCGCGGGCCAGGGCAGCGGCCGCGTCGACGATCTCGGCCGCCTCCGGGGTCGCGCCGACGGCCACGAGCACCGGGCGCGAGTCCGCGGTCACCGCGGCGCCGACCGGTTCGAGCACCGGTCCGACCGGCTCGGCCGCGCCGGACTCGGCCGCGGTCACCAGCCGGCGCCCGGTCGCGAGCACCGGGATGGCGAGCAGGAAGGCCACGCCACCCACGTAGAACGGGACGCCGAGGTCCGTGGCGTCGGCCAGCTTGCCTGCGACGAACGGGGCCAGGCCGCCGCCGATGAAGCGCACGAAGCCGTACGCGGACGAGGCGACCGACCGCTCGACCGGCGACACCAGCATGACCGCCTGGGTGGTGAGGGTGTTGTTGATGCCGATGAAGGCCCCGCTGACGATCACGGCGACGACGACCGTGGCAGGCGTGGTGACCCCGGCGGCGATGACGACCATGACGACGGCGAGGGCGGCCATGTTCACGTAGAGGACCGGCGCGGTGCCGAAGCGGGCCTGCAGGCGCGGGGCCACGAAGACACTGAAGATGGCGACGAGCAGGCCCCAGCCGGTGAACACGAGCCCGAGGTCGTGCGCGCCCAGCTCCATCGGGTACGGCGCGTAGCCCAGCATCGTGAAGAAGCCCCAGTTGTAGAGCAGCGCCATGATGCCCATGGTCAGCAGCCCGCGGTGCCGCAGGGCCCGCAGCGGCGCGCCCAGCGACGTCGGCCGCTCGGGCTTGGGCAGCGCCGGCACGAAGAGCAGGGTCGCGATCATGGCGATGGCCATCAGGACGGCGACCCCGAAGAACGGGCCGCGCCAGCTGATGCTGCCCAGCTCGCCGCCGAGCAGCGGCCCGACCGCGATGCCGAGGCCCAGGGCGGTCTCGTAGAGGATGATCGCCCCGGCGAAACCGCCGGACGCCGACGCCACGATGACCGCGAGGCTGGTGGCGATGAAGAGGGCGTTGCCCAGCCCCCACCCGGCGCGGAAGCCGACGATCTGCCCGACCGTGTCGGACGTGCCGGCCAGGGCCGCGAAGACCACGATGATCGCCAGGCCGACGACGAGGGTCCGCTTGGGGCCGATCCGGCTGGCGACCGCGCCGACCACGAGCATCGCCACCGCCGTGACCACCAGGTAGCTGGTGAACAACAGGGAGACCTGACTCGGCGAGGCGTGCAGGTCGCCGGCGAGCGCGGGCAGGATCGGGTCGACGAGGCCGATTCCCATGAACGAGATGACGCAGGCGAAGGCGACCGCCCAGACCGCACGGGGCTGCCGGAACGGGTTGGTGGCCGGCTGGTGAGGCGCTGTCATATCTGTATTATGCAGCTACTTTGCCGTCGACCGCATCGTGTCGCACGCCACTCCGAAGCCCGCCAGGTTAACGGAAATGGTTGGACAATCCCGTCAGTAGCACCTCGGTTCACGTAACGGACAACCCCGCCTCAGCCAAAGGCAACGAGCCGGGGACGAACCGTTCACCCTTCGTTCACTTAGGCCCGGGAAGCCGGTCACCTGGCGCTCCTAGCTTTCCGGGTGTGCCGATGAGACCTCGGCCGGCCGGGATCCGTAAGCCCGGAGATGCAATTCCATTCGAAGGGAAGACCGTGAAGCTCCAGCGGTACTACGTTGCCGGCATTGCCTTGACGACCGCGCTCGCGCTCGCCGCGTGCGGCTCTGACAACACCGACACGCCTGCGGCCGGTGCCTCCGCGGCCAAGGGCAACTGCGCCGGGGGACAGCTGACGGCCCAGGGTTCGTCCGCGCAGAAGAACGCGATGGACGAGTGGATCAAGACGTACCAGGGCCAGTGCGCCGACGCGAAGATCGGCTACGAGGGCACCGGCTCCGGCGCGGGCATCCAGGCGTTCATCTCCGGCACGGCCGACTTCGCCGGCTCGGACTCCGCCCTCAAGCCCGAGGAGCAGCCGCAGGCCGACGCCAAGTGCTCCGGCGGCCAGGCCCTCAACCTGCCGATGGTGGTGGGGCCGATCGCCGTCGTCTACAACGTCGACGGCCTCGACAGCCTCCAGCTGTCCGCTCCCACCATCGCGAAGATCTTCAGCGGCAAGATCACCAAGTGGAACGACCCGGCCATCGCCGCCGAGAACAGCGGCGCGAAGCTGCCGGCCACCGCGATCCAGGCCGTGCACCGCTCGGACGAGTCGGGCACCACCGACAACTTCACCAAGTACCTGAGCAAGACCGCCGAGGCCGACTGGACCTTCGGCAACGCCAAGGCGTGGAAGGCACCGGGCGGCACCGGCGCCAACAAGTCCGACGGCGTCGCGTCGCTGGTCAAGAGCACCGCGGGCACCATCTCCTACGTCGAGCTCTCCTACGCCGAGAACAGCGACCTGAAGAAGGCCAAGATCAAGAACGGCGCGGGCGAGTACACCGAGCTGACCGGCGAGAGCGCCGGCAAGACCATCGCGGGCGCCAAGGTCGCCGGCACCGGCGATGACCTGAAGCTCGACATCGACTACTCCACCAAGGAGGCGGGCGCCTACCCGATCGTCCTGGTCACCTACGAGATCGCCTGCAGCAAGGGCAGCCCGAAGGCCGCCGCCATCAAGGGCTTCCTGAGCTACACCTCCAGCACCGGCGGCCAGTCGGCGCTCGGCGACCTGGGCTACGCCCCGCTGCCGGAGTCGGTCCGCAGCAAGGTCGAGGCCTCGGTCGCCAAGATCTCCTGAACCACCGGCACCACCGGAGCAAGAACCCCCCGACTAGACGACAGCGAGCGAGCGAATGGGTGACTATCCCTCCCGCTCGGCGAACCCCAGCGCCGGTGGACCGGGTGTGACAGCACGTCACACCGGGTCCGCCGGCACCGGCGTATCGCCGATCCCTCCCGATGACCGCCTCGGCAGCCGCCCGCCGCTGGGTGGCGGGGGTGCGCTGCCCACGAAGGCCCGGTTCTCCATGGAGTCCGGCTTCCGGGGCCTCAGCACGGCGGCCGGCGCGATGGTGCTCGTCATCATCGTCGCGATCGCCATCTTCCTGATCAGCAAGGCGGTGCCGGCCCTCCACGCCGACACCGAGAACTTCCTGACCTACAAGGCCTGGTTCCCGAACGACGCCCAGCCGCACTTCGGCATCGCGGCCCTCGCGTTCGGCACCCTGCTGACGTCCGTCATCGCGCTGATCGTGGCGGTGCCGATCGCCCTCGGTATCGCGCTGTTCCTGTCGCACTACGCGCCCAAGCGGCTCGCCACGCCGCTCGGGTTCGTCATCGACCTGCTGGCCGCCGTGCCCAGCGTGGTCTTCGGCCTGTGGGGCCGCGACGTCCTCTCCGAGCCGGTGCAGAGCTTCTCGGTCTGGCTCAACAAGTACTTCGGCTGGCTGCCGATCTTCGGCGGAGACGGCCCGTTCGGCCGATCCATCCTGCTCGGCAGCCTCGTCCTGGCGATCATGGTGCTGCCGATCGTCACCTCCCTGTCGCGGGAGGTCTTCCAGCAGACCCCCGGCATGAACGAGGAGGCGGCGCTCGCCCTGGGCGCCACCAAGTGGGAGATGATCCGCACCGCGGTGCTGCCCTACGGCAAGCCCGGCGTCATCGCCGCGGTCATGCTGGGCCTGGGCCGCGCCCTCGGCGAGACGATCGCCCTGGCGCTGACGCTCGGCACCACCTTCACGATCTCCTTCAACGTCATCCAGAGCGGCGGCAACTCGATCGCCGCGAACATCGCCAACACCTTCGGCGAGGCCAACGCCACCGGCCGGGGTGCGCTGATCGCCTCCGGCCTGGTGCTGTTCGCCATCACCCTGGTGGTCAACATGGCCGCGCGGGCGATCATCTACCGCCGCCGCGAGTTCCGGGACAGTGCCGCATGAGCCTCCTCGAGCGTGAAACACCGGGCGTCGTCATGACGCCGGACCACATCCGGTCGCGGAAGCTGCCGGTCGTCGCCGACCTCGGCATCGCCGTCGTGGCCCTGCTGCTCTCCGCAGCGGTCGTCCTCGGCCTCGGCATCGGCAACTGGGTGCTGGTCGTCGTCCTCGGCGTCGTCCTCTACCTGCTCGGCCTCTACTTCGGGGCGAGCCAGGTCGAGGGCAAGCGCTCCGCGCGCAACCGCATGTGGCGCGCGGCCATCTACGTCGCCTGCGTGCTCGCCATCCTGCCGCTCGCCTCGGTCGTGTGGACGCTCGTCTCCAAGGGCGCCGCCCGACTCGACGGCGATTTCTTCGGCACGTCGATGAACAACATCGGCGCGCGGGACCCGAACGGCGGCGCGTACCACGCGATCATCGGCACGCTCGAGCAGGTCGGCATCGCCACCCTCATGGCGGTGCCGCTCGGCGTACTCGGCGCGATCTACCTGGTCGAGTACGGCCGCGGCAGGTTCGCCCTGACGGTCCGGTTCTTCGTCGACGTCATGACCGGCATCCCGTCGATCGTCGCCGGCCTGTTCGTGCTGGCGTTCTGGGTGCTCATCGTCAGCCCGTGGTTCAACAACGGCTCGCCGCGCTTCTCCGGGTTCGCCGCCTCGCTGGCGCTGACCGTGTTGATGCTGCCCACGATCGTGCGGTCCACCGAGGAGATGCTGCGGCTCGTGCCCGGGCCGCTGCGTGAGGGTGCGTACGCGCTGGGCGTACCGCAGTGGAAGACGATCCTGAAGGTCGTCCTGCCCACCGCGCTGCCCGGCATCGTCACCGGCATCATGCTCGCCGTGGCCCGCGCGGCCGGCGAGACCGCGCCGGTGCTGCTGGTCGCCGGCGGCGCCGCGGCGATCAACATGGACCCGTTCGGCGGCAACCAGTCGTCGCTGTCGCTCTTCGTCTACCAGCAGGCCAGCGACGCGTCGAAGTACGCACCGGCCCGCGCCTGGACGGCGGCACTGACGCTCGTCGCCCTGGTCCTGCTCCTGACCATCGCAGCGAAGCTGCTCGCCCGCCGCAACCGGCTGTCCTGAGGTAAAGGTGTCCCCCATGGCCAAGCGCATCGAGGCGAGCAACGTCTCGTCCTACTACGGCTCGTTCAAGGCGATCGACAACATCTCGATGACCGTCGAGCCGAAGACGATCACCGCCCTGATCGGCCCGTCCGGCTGCGGCAAGTCGACGTTCCTGCGGTCCATCAACCGCATGCACGAGGTGCTGCCCGGCGCCCGCATCGAGGGCCGGCTCACCATCGACGACCAGAACATCTACGACGCGGACGTCGACGTCACCGCCGTACGCCGCATGATCGGCATGGTGTTCCAGCGCCCGAACCCGTTCCCGACGATGTCCATCTACGAGAACGTGGTCGCCGGTCTCAAGCTCAACGGCGTCAGGAAGAAGTCCCTGCTGGACGAGGCGGCCGAGAAGTCGCTCAAGTCGGCGAACCTCTGGGACGAGGTCAAGGACCGGCTCAACCGCCCCGGCGCGGGCCTGTCCGGCGGTCAGCAGCAGCGGCTGTGCATCGCCCGTACCATCGCGGTCGAGCCGCAGGTCGTGCTCATGGACGAGCCCTGCTCGGCGCTCGACCCGATCTCGACGCTGGCGATCGAGGACCTGATGTTCAAGCTCAAGGACCGCTTCACGATCATCATCGTCACGCACAACATGCAGCAGGCCGCCCGGGTCAGCGACAAGACCGGCTTCTTCTCGATCGACAAGACCGGCGAGCCGGGCCGCCTCATCGAGTACGCCGACACCCAGAAGATCTTCAGCAACCCGACCGAGAAGAAGACCGAGGACTACATCACCGGCCGCTTCGGCTGAGACTCGGACTCACGGAAGTCGCACCACCGCGCCGCCGTCGCCGGTCAGCTCCACACGGGGCATGATCGGCACGGCGGCGTTCCGCTGCCCGCTCGCTGCCACGAGATCTTCGATTTTCCGGTACGGGGACAGCTGCTCGAGTGTCACCCGCGTAGGCGGCAGCATGGCCAGGCCGTCGGCGGCCGCCGGGCTGATCCAGGTGGTCGCGTCAGCCTCCCCGGACACGTCCCGTGCCGCCTGCCCGTCCGGCAGCAGGGCCACGAAGAACCAGGTGTCGAAGCGCCTCGGCTCGAACTCGGGCGTGATCCACCGCGACCACGGCACCAACAGGTCGTCCCGCAGCCGCAACCCGCGCCGGGCGAACAGCTCCGCCATGGTCAGCTCCCGCGCGGCCACAGCCCGGCGGTCGGCCTCCCACTCGTCGCCGGCCACGTCGCCGACCGTACGGTCCGGCTGCTCCACCGGGCCGGCCAGCAGCACACCGGCCTCCTCGAACAGCTCGCGCGCCGCCGCGCCCACCACAGCACGCGCCTCGTCGTCGGGCACACCCAGCTTGTCGGCCCAGTCCTGCCGGATCGTCTCGGGGCGGTCGTCCGGGTCGACGCGGCCACCCGGGAAGGCGTGCACCCCGCCGAACACCATCGTCGTCGCGCGTTTGAGGACGTACACCTCAAGGGTTTCGGGGTGAAGGAGCACGACGGTCGCCGCAGGGCGCGGCACCACCGGCGTGCCGCGGAACTCGCGGGCCTTCTGGACCATGGCGGGCGGCAAGGGCATCGTTCGGCTCACACGTTGATCCTGCCCCACTCGGGCCTGCCGGCGTTACGGTGGCGACCATGACGATCACGCGCTGGGGCATTCTGGGCACCGGCGGCATCGCCGCCACGTTCGCATCCGACCTCCCGCTCGTTCCCGGCGCCGAGCTGGCCGCGGTCGGCTCCCGCACCCCCGAGGCCGCGGGGGCGTTCGCCGAACGGCACGGTGCCGCCCGTTCGCACGGCACCTGGGCGCAGCTCGCAGCCGACCCCGACGTCGACGTCATCTACGTGGCGACGCCGCACGCCTACCACCACGCCGCGACGATGGCGTGCCTCGCCGGCGGCAAGCCGGTGCTCTGCGAGAAGCCGCTGACCCTGGACCGGGCCACCTCGGCCGAGCTCTTCCAGGAGGCGCGGAACCGTGGTCTCTTCCTCATGGAGGCCATGTGGATGCGCTGCAACCCGGCGATCCGCAAGGTGCGGGAGCTGATCCGCGACGGCGCCATCGGCGAGGTGGTCACGGTCCACGCCGACCTCGGACTCCAGGGCCCGTTCGCACCGACCCACCGGCTGCGCGACCCGGCCCTCGGCGGCGGCGCCCTGCTCGACCTCGGCGTCTACCCGGTTCACTTCGCGCACCTGCTGCTCGGCGAGCCGGCGACCTTCCGCAGCTGGGCCCGGCTCACCCCCGAGGGGGTCGACGAGACCACCGGCCTGCTGCTCGGCTACGAGTCGGGCGCGGTGGCGGCCCTGACGTGCAGCATCTCCGGGGCGTCCCGCAACGCGGCGTCCGTCACGGGCACGCTGGGCCGGATCGACCTGCCGGAAGGCTTCTACGTGCCGCGCTCGTTCGTCCTGCGGCGCAAGGACGGGACGGCGGAGACCTTCGACTTCCCGTTCGACGGTCACGGCTTCCACTTCGAGGCGGCGGAGGTGCAACGCTGCCTCACCGAGGGACTGCGGGAGAGCCCGCTCGTCCCGCACGCCGTGACCCTCGAGGTCATGGAACTGCTGGACGCGATTCGCGCAGAGATCGGCGTTGCCTACGCGTAAGCCTTGTGCCCTCTCCGGCCGGACCGTCTTTCCCCTTCGGATAGGTGCGCTCGCCACTTCGCATCGCCGCATCGAAGATGAGGGAATCGAGCGCCGTCTGCAACACCTCGGCCTCACTGATCGTCAGCCGCGCGACGCAATGGCGGGAGCCGGAGGCCGCCACCAATTCGATCATCACCCGGCGGCCACCGGCGGCCCGCTCGCGTCCCAGCGCCACCGTCACCGCGCCTTCTTCCGAGAGGACATCGCCGACGGTTAGTTGCACGCTCATCGTTTCTCCCCAAGGCTCTATCCGACTTGCTGGCCAGCCGATCGTCACGGCGAGGAAGCCGGAATGCAAGGTTCCAAAAGGGGACTTTCCATGTTGATCATTGACGATGGACGATCGCCCGCGTAGACCTACCAGAGAGCACCGTGGAGAGTTCCATGATGGAATCTCCCAGCGGTCGGAACGGAAGGCGGTCGCAGGGTGGCGGTCGAAGGCAGCGGCTCGACGGTCCCCCGCCGCAGTCTCGGCATCGGCCTTCGCGCCGCCAGGGAGAAGGCAGGTGTCAAGCTCAAGGACGCGGCCGCGATGCTGGGCGTGAGCGAGCAGACGATCTGGCGGATCGAGCAGGGCACCACCTCGACCAAGCCCCCATATGTGCAAGCTCTCTGCGACGCCTACGGGGTGCATGACGGAATGCGGACGGTGTTCGTCGGACTTGCCCGGGAGACCCGATCGCGTGGGTGGTGGCACGCCTACGGCGATGTCCTTCCCACGTGGTTCGAGGCATACGTGGGGCTGGAGCAGGCCGCCCGGCGCATCCGCATCTTCGACCCGACCATGATCCCCGGGCTGCTGCAGCACCGCGACTACACGGGGGCCTTCATCAGAGTGGAGCGCCCCGGCCTGTCGGACGACGAGGTCGAGAAGATGATCGAGTTGAAGCAGTCCCGGCAGCAGCTGCTCACCCGGTCCTTCCCGCCTCCACCCTCGGTCGAGGTGGTCATCAGCGAGACCGTACTCATGGCCGAGCCGAAGCCGGAAGGAACGATGCGCAGGCAGATATGGCACCTGCTCAAGGCGACCGAGCTGCCCAACGTGACAATCCGCGTTCTCGACCGCCGCGTCGGCCCGCATCGGGCCTCCGTCGCAGGCGCGTTCAGAATGCTTGACTTTCCGGAGCAAAACGGCAGCGCGCCGCCCCCCACGGTCTACAGCGAGAATCTGACCGGAGCGCTTTACCTGGACAAGGCTTCCGAAATTGAGGCCTACTCCGACGTCTGGGAAGCGATCTTCGATGCCGCGCTACCGAGGGATCACACCGGCGAATTGCTGAAGGATTACCTGAGGGAGTTGAACGATCGTGAAAGTTGACCTCACCACAGCGATCTTCAAGAAGTCACAGCGTTCCGGTGACAACGGCTGCGTCGAGGTCGCCACGAACCTTGCCAGTGTTGTCGCGGTGCGCGACAGCAAGGAGACGGCCGGACCGGTTCTGGTCTTCACCAAGGCGGAATGGTCCGCGTTCGTCGGCGGCGTACGGGACGGAGAATTCGACCTCTAGCCCGGACATGACGGAGCCCCGCCCTCGACAGCGAGAGCGGGGCCCGGCGAGCAGACCGGATCAGCCGAACAGCGGCCGTACGCAGAAGTAGACGATGCAGGCGATGCCCGCCGCCGCCGGGAAGGTCGTCACCCAGGCGATGACGATGTTGCCTGCCACGTTCCAGCGGACGGCGGAGAGCCGTTTGGTCGCACCCACGCCCATGATCGCCGAGGTGATCGTGTGGGTGGTGGAGATCGGGGCCTTCAGCACGAGCGCGTTGAAGAACAGCACCGAGCTGGCGACCATCTCGGCCGCGAAGCCCTCGGCCGGGCCCAGGTCGATGATCTTGCGGCCGAGGGTGCGGATGATGCGCCAGCCACCGGCGTACGTACCGGCCGCGAGCACCGCAGCCGAGGTCCAGAACACCCACCACGGGATCTCCGTCGCGCTGTCCTGGAAGCCGCCGGTGTAGAGCGCGAGGACGATGATGCCCATCGTCTTGGCAGCGTCCTGCATGCCGTGGCCGACGGACATGAACGCCGCCGAGATGGTCTGAGCGACGCGGAAGCCGCGGTTCAGCTTGCCGGGCTGACCGCGCCGGAACGACCACATGATCGCCACCATGACGGCGAAGCCCAGCAGGAAGCCGACGAACGGCGAGGCCACCATCGGGATGATGACCTTCTCGAGGATGGTGCCCCACTCGATCGTGCCGTCGTTGGCGAAGAGCGTCGCGCCGACCAGGCCGCCGAACAGCGCGTGCGACGAGGACGACGGCAGGCCGAAGTACCAGGTGATCAGGTTCCACGCGATGGCGCCCATCACGCCGGCGAAGACCACGCCGAGGCTCGGGACGCCGACCGGCAGCTTGACCAGGCCGTCGCCGACGGTCTTGGCGACGCCGGCGCCGAAGTGGGTGCCGATGAAGTTGCCGACCGCGGCCATCGCCAGCGCCACCCGGGGGGTGAGGGCCCGGGTGCTGACGCTGGTGGCGATGGCGTTCGCGGCGTCGTGGAAGCCGTTGGTGTAGTCGAAGGCCATCGCGGCGATGATCACCGCGAGGACCGCTATCAGCTCAGCGGACAAGGCCTAGGACTCCTTGACCGTGATGGTCTCGACGGTGTTCGCCACGTGCTCGAAGGCGTCGCAGGCGGCCTCGAGCTCGTCGGCGACCTCCTTCATCTTGAGGACCGTCAGGGCGTCGTACTCGCCGGAGAACAGCCGGACGAGCAGCATCCGGTACGCCCGGTCGCCGTCGTTCTCGAGCCGGTTGATCTCGATCCAGTACTCCTCGAGACCCTTCATCGTCTTGAGCCTCGGCATCGAGTCGGCCGTGATCTTGGCCTGCTGGTCGAGCACGTTGACCAGCTCGTGCATCTCCCGGGGCAGCGAGGGCAGCTCGGTCAGCCCGTACAGATAGAGCAGGTTGCCGACCGCCTCCAGGTGGTCCATGACGTCGTCGAGCTGCGAGCCCAGCGAGTAGATGTCCTCGCGGTCGAACGGCGTGATGAAGGTGGAGTTGATCTTCTTGTAGAGATCGTGGGTGATCTGGTCGCTGTCGTGCTCGACATCGGTCAGCCGGTCGCTGACGGACTGCACGTCGACGCCGGGCAGGGCCAGCTCGTTGAGCAGCTCCGTACCCCGGACGAGGTTCTGAGCGGCTCGGGTGAACAGCTCGTAGAAGGCGCCCTCGGTGGGGCGGAAGGAGAACTTCACGGCGCGAACCTCGTTCGACGGGTGGACGGCTCTGGCGGATTCCCGGGGAATGCTAAGGAACAGGTCTCCCGTTGCGGAGCCCGCCTACCCCTGCTCAGCAGCAGTTCAGGCTTCGTTCACTTGGCGTTAACCTTGAACGGTCGCTTATGTGGATCTTTCAGACCGTCTGCGCCATGTCGGTCCGCCGCGGGCTGGGCGACGGCCGCCGTACGACGGACGGCGGAAGGGTCCGGTGTACCGGGTTGCGCCGCAGGTGACGGGCGAGCCCGGCCTGGTCGGCGTCCGCGATGACGTCCACGCCGGCCTCCCCCAGCTCGGTCCAGACGGCCTGCCTCGCCTTGCGCGTACCGGACGGCAGCCCGGAGATCCGCACCGTCCGCCCGTCCTCGTGAGCCGAACGCACCAGCGCGTGCAGCAGGTGCCGCTCCTCGGCCGGGATGGGCTCGCAGCCGTCCCAGCCGAAGCGCCGGGTCCACTGCTCGCTGATCATCGGCACCAGCTCCGGCGGGGCGGTCGCCGAGCCGATGTCGTCGAAGGAGCCGTCGGCGAACGCGTACCGCTCCCGCTGGGTCGCCAGCAGGTCGCGAGCGTCGACGATGCCGGCGATCGACACGGTGACGGCGCCGGCGAGCAGCTTGCCGTCGACGCAGCGGCTGATGAGCGGCGCGTGGTCGCGAAGCTGCTGGTCGAGCATCCGGTACGCCCGGAGCAGCGCCTCGGCGTCGCGTACGGGACCGGCGAACTCCACGACGAGCCGGAACGGGACCCGCTGGTCCCGGCACAGCCGGCCACCCCGGGCGTGGGCGCGGGAGAAGAGCGGGCCGAGCACGAGCCGGCGCAGCGTACGCCCCGGACGCGGCGCCCCCGGCCCCAGATAGAGCTCGCCGTGCGGGCCGGGCCGGACCGGGACGGTCAGGCCGGCGAGCCCGCGGCGCAGCACGTCGGGCAGCGGGTCCAGAGCCTCCTCGCCGACCAGCGCATGCCCCGCCGGCAGGTACGGGCCCGGCCTGCGGGCCACCGCGATGCCGAGGGTCGTCACGCCGGTGACTCCGGCGAGCCCGGCCAGGCCACCCAGGAGCGTCGCCATGTCGTCCGCCACCGTCCTACCCCCGTTTCCCCCCGCCGTAAATCCGGCCAAATGCCCCTATAGCGTTCACCACTGTGTCACATGTGACACCGCGGACCGGGCAATGTCGCGCAGAATTCCTCCATGCCGTCTTTGGCCGTGGACGAGTTCGAGACCGAGCGCCCGCACCTGCTGTCGGTCGCGTACCGCATGCTCGGCAGCCACGCCGAGGCCGAGGACGCCGTGCAGGAGGCGTGGCTGCGCTACCACCGGGCCCGCGACGCCGGCGACGACATCCGGGACCTGCGCGGCTGGCTGACCACGATCACCGGACGGATCTGCCTCGACGTGCTGAAGTCCGCCCGGGTACGCCGCGAGGCCTACCCCGGCCAATGGCTTCCCGAGCCGGTCGTCTCCCGCCTCGACGACCCGGCCGAACGCGTCACCCAACGCCAGGAAGTGAGCCTCGCGCTGCTGGTGGTCCTCGAGAAGCTGACCCCGGAGCAACGCGTCGCCGTGGTCCTGCACGACGCCTTCGCGGTGCCGTTCGAGGACATCGCGGAGGTTCTCCACACCAGCGTGGCCGCGGCCCGGCAGCACGCCTCGCGGGGCCGCAAGGCGATCGCCGACGGCGAGGCCCGCAACACCGCCGACCGCGCCGAACAGCGCAAAGTCCTGGAGGCGTTCCTCACCGCCGCTGCCGACGGCGACCTGAAGGCGCTGGCAGCGGTGCTCGCCCCGGAGGTCGTGACCATCGGCGACGGCGGCGGTGTGGTCAGCGCGGGCCGCAACCCGATCTTCGGCGCCGAGAAGGTGGCGCGCTTCTGGGCCGGCGTCTTCCGCCGCATCGAACGCGAGGTGGCCGCCATGTCGGTGGAGCCGGTGCTGGTCAACGGTGACGCGGGCGTGCTGGTCACCGGCCGTTACGCCGACGGGCGGGAGCTGCTGTCCGTGCTGTCGGTGGCCGTCGCCGACGGCCGCGTCACGGCCCTCTACAACCAGCTCAACCCGGCGAAGCTGGGGTCAGTCGCTGACCGTTGAGAGCCATTTCCGGTACGCCGTAGCGAACGGCTCGGTGCCGTCACCGAGGGCGACCACGAGCTCGCGAGCCGCCGCGTGCGCCTCGCCCACGACGTCCTCCGGATAGCCGAACGCCACCCGGTGCTCCTCGAACTCGTCCTCGTCGCGCAGCTCGACCAGCCCCGAATCCCGCCGGCGGGACACGTCGAGGTCGAGGTCGACGATGTGGACGGTGTCGCCGTCCCAGCGCGCCGGGGTGGTGATGTCGCAGTAGACCTCGCTGGTGCGCGGCGGCGGGTTGAACATGCCGGTCCACCACGCGCTGTGCGGGATGAGCAGCACGAACGGAATCTGCTCGACCGACGGCTGGCCGTGGTAGACGGACGCCGTGCCACGCGTCACGCCGACCCAGACACCCAGGTCGTCCTCGTTCAGCCGGCGGGCGGGATAGTCGCGGTGAGCCGATCCGTCGTACTTGGTGTAGACCACCCGGACCATCTCACTCGGCATGACAAGACCCTAACGGTGCGCCGGTTTCGTCGGTGGTGGCGGGTACGGTCTTCGACGTGACTGCCCCCGCCAAGTCCCGCCGCACCACCGCCGCCGCCAAGGACCTGCTCGCCGCCGCGGTCGGCGCGGTTCCCGGAGGCGCCTCCCGCCCCGGTCAGGAGCAGATGGCGACGGCGATCGAACGGGCCGTCCGGCAGAAGGAGCACCTGCTCGTCCAGGCCGGGACGGGCACCGGCAAGAGCCTCGCCTACCTGACCCCGGCCCTCCTCGTCGACGGCCCGGTGGTGGTCTCCACTGCGACCCTCGCCCTGCAGAACCAGCTCGTCGAGCACGACCTGCCACGCCTGGCCGAGGCGGTCGAGCCGGTGCTGGGCCGCCGCCCCACCTTCGCGGTCCTCAAGGGCCGGCACCACTACCTGTGCGTCGCCAAGCTCGAGCACGCCGACGAGGAGGAGCCCACCGACACGCTCTTCGACGACGCGCCGGCCCGCGCCACCCAATGGCTGGGCGAGGCGGGACGGCTCGGCAAGCAGATCCTCCGGGTCCAGGAGTGGGCCGAGAAGACGAAGACCGGCGACCGCGACGAGCTCGACCCCGGCGTCGACGACACGGCGTGGCGGCAGGTGTCCATGCCGGCCCGCGACTGCGTCGGCGCGGCCCGCTGCCCGTACGGTGCGGAATGCTTCGCCGAAGCCTCGCGGGCCCGCGCCCGCGAGGCGGACATCGTGGTGACCAACCACAGCCTGCTCGCGGTCGACATGCTGGCCGAGCGCAACATCGTCCCCCCGCACAAGCTGCTGATCGTCGACGAGGCCCACGAGCTGGCCGACCGCGTCTCCTCGGCCGCCCAGGCGGAGCTCACCCCGGACGCGGTGGAGCGCGCCGCGAAACGCGCCCGCCCGCTCATCCCGCCCGCCGTGGCGGATTCCCTCGCCGGGGCGGCCGACGCCCTCACGGTGGGCCTGGCCGACCTGCCCGCCGGCCGCCTGACCACCGGCCTGCCCCCGCTGCTGCACCAGGCCCTGCTCCTGACGGACGCGGCGACCCGCGCGGCCCTCGAGGCGATCGGTGACATCAAGGCCGACGACCCGGACCCGGTCCGCAAGCAACAGGCCAAGGCCACCCTCGACGACGTGTCCACGACGACCCAGCGGCTCCTCGAGGAGTCCGACTTCGACGTCGCCTGGGTGGAGAAGAGCGACATGGGCAGCGGCCGCCGAGCCGTGGTGGTGGCGCCGCTGTCGGTGGCGGGCACGCTCGCCTCCAACCTGTACGACGACCGCACCGTCGTCGCCACCTCGGCAACGCTCACCCTCGGCGGCCGCTTCGACACCGTGGCCCGATCGCTCGGCCTGCCGGTCGCCACCCCCGCTTCCCCGGCCGCTGCACCGGTGCCGGCCGCGCGTTCCGGCTCGGGCCTGAACCCCGACGCCCCGCCGGTCTGCGGAGACGGATGGACCTCCCTCGACGTCGGCTCCCCCTTCGACTACCCCAAGCAGGGCATTCTGTACGTGGCAGCGCACCTCCCCCGCCCCGCCGCCTCGGGCCTGCCGGACGGCGCGGGCGAGGAGCTCCTGAAGCTGGTGGAGGCGCTCGGTGGCCGTACCCTCGGACTGTTCTCGTCCCGGCGCGCCGCGACCCAGGCCGCGGAGCTGCTCCGCGCCAAGACCGACCTGCCGATCCTGCTCCAGGGCGAGGAAACCCTGCCGATCCTGGTCCGCAAGTTCAAGGAGCAGAAGGAGAGCTGCCTCTTCGGCGTCATGTCCCTGTGGCAGGGCGTCGACGTCCCCGGCGACGCCTGCCAGCTCGTGGTGATCGACCGCCTGCCCTTCCCCCGCCCGGACGAACCCCTCGCCGCCGCCCGCGCCGCCGCGGTCGACGCGACGGGCGGCTCCGGCTTCGCGGCGGTCAGCGTGCCCATCGCGGCGGTACGCCTCGCCCAGGGAGTCGGCCGCCTGATCCGCTCCACCGGCGACAAGGGCGTGGTGGCGGTGCTGGATTCCCGCCTCGAGACGGCCCGGGGCTACGGCGCCTTCCTCCGCAAATCGCTGCCCCCGTTCTGGTACACGACCCGCCCGGACGTGGCGATCGGCGCTCTGCAGCGCCTCGCCAAGCCGTAGCGGCTCGCTTTCCGTCGCTAGGCGTGCAGCTCGCTGGCGGTGACCACCACGGCGTCCGGAGGGACTTCGGGCCGGCGGCGGGCCAGGCGGCGGATGCCCGTGTTCAGGACCGCGATCAGCGGCACCGCCACCAGCGCCCCGATGATGCCGGCCAGCACCACCCCCGAGGCGATACCGATGATCACCACGAGGGGATGGATGGCCACCGCCCGGCCCATGATCAGCGGCTGCAGGACGTGACCCTCGACCTGCTGGACGAAGATCACCGCGCCCAGCAGGATCAGCGCGACGATCCAGCCCTGGTCGACCAGTGCCACCAGCACCGCCACCGCCCCGGAGACGCTGGCGCCGACGATCGGGATGAAGGCGCCCAGGAAGACCAGCGCGGCCAGCGGGAACGGGAACGGGACGTCGAGGATCACCAGGGCCAGCCCGATGCCGGCGGCGTCGATGAAGGCCACCAGGACCGTGGCCCGCACGTACGAGCCGAGCGTCGCCCACGAGGCGTCACCGGCGTCGGAGAGGCTCCAGCGGGCGTTGACCGGGAACAGGCGTACCAGGAAACGCCAGATCTTGCGGCCGTCGCGCAGGAAGAAGAAGGTCGCGAAGAGCACCAGGAGCGTGCCCGTCAGCACCTCCGCCAGGGTGGCCGCGGTCGCGAAGCCCGTCTCCGTGAGCTGCGACGTGTTCAGGTTGATCCAGCTCTGCGCCGAGTCGATGGCCTGGTCGACCTGGGCCTGCTTGAGGTGCAGCGGGCCGGTCCGCGCCCAGTCCTGGATCTGGCGGATGCCGTCGCTGGCCTTGTCGGTCAGCTGCGGCAGACCGTCGACGAACTGGTTGACCACCAGCGTCAGCGTCCCGGCCACCGCGCCGATGCCGCAGATCAGCACCAGGAACGTGGCGAGCGACGGCGGCAGGCGCAACTTCAGCAGCCAGCCGACCGCGGGCGCCAGCAGCGCCGAGAGCAGCAGCGCGATCGCCAGCGGGATCACCACGATGCTGACGGTGCCGATGAAGCGCAGCAGCACCCAGCCGACGACCCCCACGACGATGAGCCGCCACGACCAGGCCGCGGCGATCCGCAGCGAATGCGGCACCTCGGCGTCGTCCCGGCTGGCGATCGAATGGTGCTCGAACGACGCCACGGGCTCCGGTGGCTCGAACTCGACCTCGGCGTCCTCGACCGGGCGCTGGGTCTCGGCCCGAGCCGTCCGTACCGACTCGCGGCCCGACTCGTACGCCCGGCGCAGATTCGCCCGGACACGCTGCAAGCGGCTCAACCGCCCAACCCCCTCGCCGTCGACACGCGGTCTTCACCGTAGTGCAGACCGGCACACGTGCATGTCAGGAGTGGGGCGTACCGTCCTAGCGTGAGCACCGACACCCAGACCGAGGCCGGGCTGCCCATCCGCATGCTGCACGACCGTGTTCTCGTCCGGCTCGACGGCGGCGAAGGGGAACGCCGATCGAGCGCCGGCATCGTCATCCCCGCCACCGCATCGATGGGCCGGCGCCTCTCCTGGGCCAAGGCCGTCGGCGTGGGGCCGAACGTCCGATCCATCGTGGTCGGGGACCGGGTGCTGTTCGACCCCGAGGACCGAGCCGAGGTGGAGCTGCACGGCAAGGAGTACGTGCTGCTCCGGGAGCGGGACGTGCACGCGGTCGCGGCCAGCCGGGTCGAGTCCGACGGGACCGGTCTCTACCTCTAATGCCCCGTCGGCGGCTCGTGGGCGGGCGGCTGACCGTTACTCGGCGGCGTCTCGTCATCCGGGGAGGCGCCGTGGGTCGGCGGCTGGCCGTAGGCCGGCGGGCCTGACGCCGGCGGCTGGCCGTAGCTTGGCGGCTGGTCGTGGACCGGCAGGGTTGACGCCGGCGGCTGGCCGTAGGCCGGCAAGCCTGACACCGGCGGCTGGCCGTAGGCCGGCAAGCCTGACGCCGGCGGCTGGCCGTAGGCCGGCAAGCCTGACACCGGCGGCTGGCCGTAGGCCGGCAAGCCTGACACCGGCGGCTGGCCGTAGGCCGGCAAGCCTGACGCCGGCGGCTGGCCGTAGGCCGGCAAGCTTGACCCCGGCGGCTGGCCGTAGGCCGGCAAGCTTGACCCCGGCGGCTGGCCGTAGGCCGGCAAGCCTGACGCCGGCGGCTGGTAGTCGGTCGGCGGCTGGCCGTAGCTCGGCCCGCTGGAGCTCGGCAGGCTTGACGCCGGCGGCTGGCCGTAGCTCGCCGGCTGGCCGTAGCTCGGCGCGCTGGAAGCCGGCGGCTGGCTGGCAGCCTGCGGCGGGCCGTAATTCGGCCGGTTGTAGGCCGGCGGCTGGCCGTAGGTCGGAGGCTGGCTGTAGGCCGGCGGCTGGCCGTAGGTCGGGGCCTGACCATGGGTCGGGGGCGGACTGAAGGCGGCCGGCGGCCCGTAGTGCGGCGGGCTCGAGGCGGGTGGCGGCGCGTATCCCGGCGTGGAACCGGATGGCGGCGCGTAACCCGAGGCGAGGCCGGGTGGCGGCCCGTAGCCCGGCGGCGGGCCGTAGGAAGGGCCGTAGCCGGGCGGTGGCGCGTAGCCCGGCGGCGGGCCGTAGGCCGGGGGGCGGCCGTAACCCGCGTACACGGGAATCTGGGGTGCCATGCGGACCGGGACCGGCACCACCGGCTCCTCGGGCGGGGGGACCGTGCGCGTCACGCCGTCCGGGAACGCGATCTGGTAGTGCGAGCCGTCCCAGAAGGCGAGCGGCATCTGCGGATCGCGGCCGATGAAGACCGACCGGTAGCCCGCGATGTCCGTGAGCAGCTTCCGCTCCTCCTCCTGGGCCCGGTGCAGTTCCTCGGGGCCACGGTGCAGGCCGCGCTGCATGCCGTCGCGCAGCAGGGCGAGCTGGGTGGCCGCCATCTGGAAGCCGCGCATCGCCCGCAGGCCCGCGTCGCCCGCTACCCGTCTGGCCCACTGGCGGGCCGAGTGGCGGCGGCCGAGGCTGCCCAGCGTCGCCACCTCCGGCGGGGAGAGCCAGCCGGAGTGGACGTAGTGCGGCAGGGTGCGCTCGCTCAGGCGGCCCTCGTAGCCCCGCAACGCGATGGCGAAGCCCAGCGCCGCGAAGAAGAAGGGGACCATGAAGCCGAGGTAGCCGTACAGCATGATCAGGGTCTCTCCGGTGGCCACGGAGAGCGTCGGCAGCAGGTTGAACGTGCCGTGCAGGATCATCGCGAGCAGCAGGCCGGCGATCGGGGCGAGCCACCGCACCCGGCGGTCCGCCGAGCGCGCCGCGATGCCGAGGCCGATGCCGGTCATCGAGGTGAACAGCGGGTGCGCGAAGCCGGTGAAGAGGATGCGCACGATGAAGATGAGGAAGAGGTTCTGGATGCCGGTCGCCGGGCCGTACTGGTCGGCGCCCGCCGCGTAGCCGTGCCCGCCCAGGTAGAGCACGTTCTCCACCATGGCGAAGCCCAGTGCGGAGAGGCCACAGTAGACGATGCCGTCGGTGATCCCGGACCATTCCCGGCGCCGGCGCCAGAACAGCAGGATCGGGCCGAGGGCCTTCATCGACTCCTCGATGAAGGGCGCCACGAGCACGGCGACGAGCGCGTCCGGCAGCCCGAGCTTGTCGAAGCCCCAGGCGGCGAGGCTGTTGACGCCGATGGCCACGAGGGTCGCGACGGCCGAGCCCCAGGCGAAGCAGAAGACCAGGTAGCGGCTCGGCTCCGGCTCGTAGCGGTCGAGCCAGAGGAAACAGCTGACCAGTACGGGGACCGGCAGGATGGCTGCAGTGAGGCCCACCACCAGGCCGACCGGGCCGTTGCTGACGCCGAGGATGATCAGCATCGCGATCGCGCAGGCCGCGATGAACCCGATGATGCCGACGAGGGGGAGCCACCGGCGCCAACCGGCGCGACGGCCGGGCATCGGCGGCATCTGCGACGGGTCGGGCGGCTGGGTGGCGGCGTCGAACGGCACCGCGGAATCGGCCGGGGGTGCCACCACCGCCGGGCCCGAGGCCGACGGCAAGGGGGTCGTGAAGGCCGCGGTGGCGGCGAAAGCAGAGTCCCGGTCCGGGGAAGCGGCCGAGGCGAAGTCTGGAGCCGAGGAAACCGGCGAGGCCGCATCGCGCTCGGGGAAAACGGCCGGGGGCGGGAACGCGGCCGGTGGCGGGTCGGCGGGGGCGGGCGGCCCGGATGCCGGGTGGGGTGCCGGGGCGGGCGGTCCGCCCGGAGCTTCGTCGGCCATGCCGCCAGCGTAGCCACCCCGGCTCACCGCGGCGTGCGCGCGCCGAGGGAAACGATCAAGATGCGTCGCGGGCCGGGCGGCCGCGGCGGGCCGTACGCCCCCGCCCGTGCCAGCCGACCGCCCGCCGCACCAGCCGGGGCGCCTCCGCGTATTCGATGCCGGTGGCCCGCAGCAGATCCGTGACGGTGGTGCGGACCTGGGCCACTACCACGCCGCCGGAGAATCCGACCCCGTCGTCGTAGGCCTCTCCGGCCCTCGCTGCCGCCCGCAGCGCGCGCTCGCGGGTCGCCTCCGGCTCGGCGCCGCGGGCCCATTCGTGCCGCAGCAGGTCGACGGCGTCGCCCAGCAGCGCGACGGAGGCCGGCAGGCAGGGCGGGATGCGTTCCTCGTCGTCCATCGCCGTGATCACCCGGCGGGTCAGTACGCGGACGTTGCGCAGGGCGTACGTGAGGTGCGGGGCGCCCTCGACGTACTGGCTGAGCATGCCGCGCGAGCGCCACCGGGCCGGCGCGAAGGCGACGTTCTCGCTGGCCGCTGTGGCCGCATGGGCGAATGCCGCGAAGTTGTTCTCGGCGGCGCGCAGGTCGGCGAGCGCGGCGCGTACCTCGTCGGCGTCGGCGTGCTGCATGCCCCGGGCGACGGCGCGGAGCCCCTCCGCCATGGCCTGGAGTGCGGGGTCCGCGGATCGGCGTACGACGGTCAGCGGGTTGAGCGGCAGCAGAAGCGTCATCACCACCAGGCCGACCGCGCCGCCGACCAGGGCGTCGAAGAAGCGGGTCCACGGCAGGCCGGTGGCGGATGTGAGCGTGGCGACCAGCACCGCGGAGGAGGCGGACTGGACGACCAGCGGCGTCCCGCCACCGACCGCCGCGGCGACCAGGATCGCGAGCAGGACCACCACGCCGATCTGCCACGGTCCGGTGCCGATGAGCAGGATGATCGCGTCGCCGATGCCGATGCCGATGGCGACGCCGACGACCAGCTCGATCGTGCGCCGGGCCCGCTGCCCGACCGACGAGGCGAGCGTGATCACGGCCGCGATGGGCGCGAAGAACGGACTCGGCCGCCCGATCAGGTCGTGCGCGATGTACCAGGCGATGCCGGCGCCGGCACCGGCCTGCAGGGCGAGGCCGAAGCCGCCACGTACCCGGGCATAGCCGGCGCGGATCCCGGAGCGGGACCGGCCGCGGAGCTCGGCGAGGACGGCGGCCAACCCGCGCTGTGACCCGGCATCCGTCATGGCTTCCGACCCTAACCGGCCGGCATGCCAGGATGGCGGCCGTGACCTCTCTTATCGACCGTTGGGTGGCCGCGGCGCGGGGCGCCGGGGCGACCGCCGCCGGGCCGGACCTCGAGGCGGCCGGCGCCTATCTGCTCGGGCGCTGGTCGGAGCCGCAGCGGCAGTATCACGACGTGAGCCATCTGACGGCGGTGCTCGACGTCGTGGACGAGCACGCCGCGCTGGCGCCGCACGCCGACCGGGTGCGCCTCGCCGCCTGGATGCACGACGCGATCTACGACCCCCGGGCCCTGGGCGACGCCAACGAGCGGGACAGTGCCGCCTTCGCCGAGGGGCTGCTGACGACGCTCGGTGTCCCGCCGGAGATCGCGGCCGAGGTGGCGCGCCTGGTGGGGCTGACCGCCGGGCACGCCACCGCGGAGACCGATCCGGACGGTGAGCTGCTGTGTGACGCCGATCTCGCGATCCTCGCCGCCGAGCCGGAGCGGTACACCGCGTACACCGAGGCGATCCGCCGCGAGTACGCGCACGTGCCGGAGGACACGTTCCGGGCGGCCCGGGCCCAGGTGCTGGTGTCGCTGCTGGAGCTGCCGGCGATCTACCGCCACGCCCCGCTGCACGAGGCGTGGGAGGGCAAGGCGAGGAAGAACCTCGAGCAGGAGCTCAGGGCGCTCGCCGGTTGAGGTGCTTGGGGCGGCGCAGCCCGGCCGCCCGCAGCCGCGGCGGCAGGTCGCGGGAGGGGACCAGGGTCGCGCCGAGCCACAGCGCCATCGGGAAGCGGGACTCCGGGATGTCGTAGTGGTCGCGGTCGAACCCTCGCCGGGGTACGCCGAGCATCTCCGCGAACACGTGCAGTTCCTCGTACGCGACGTCGCTGACGAGGTGGGACCAGAGTCGCCCCCGGGCCGGCCAGCGCGGCTCGTCGACGAGGATCAAAGGTCGACGTGGAGCAGGTCAATCCCGCGGTCGGCCGCGTACCCGCGCACGTCCGCGACGCCGAGGCGGGCCGCGTCGGCGGTGAGGTCGTCCGGCATCTTCTGCGACTGCCGTTCGGCCTCCACCCGCGCGAGGTAGTGCTCGACCTCGCGGGCCCGCACGGCGTCGTCCCAGCCCAGCGCGTCACCCATGACCTCGGCGGCGTGCTTGGCGGTCTCCGCGCCCCGGTGCGCGGTCTCGATCGAGATCCGGGTACGCCGGGTGAGCACGTCGTCGAGGTGCAGGGCGCCTTCGGCCGTGGCCGCGTACGCGATCTCGGCGGCGAGGTATTCGGGGGCGCCGGCCAGCGGCGTGGCCAGGTCGGGCTCGGCCGCGATCATGGCGAGCAGGTGCACCGAGAGGGTGCCGTAACGCTCGAGCAGGTGCTCGATGACGCCAGCCGTGACGCCGTGGCGGCGGGCGATGTCCTGGCGGTCGCGCCATGCCGCCGCGAAGCCGTCCGCGCCCAGCAGCGGCAGCTGATCGGTGCGGGAGGGCCGGTCGACGCCGAGCCGACGCACCGCACGGTCGATGACGTCGGCGGCCATGACCCGGTACGTCGTGTACTTGCCACCGGCGACGAGCAGGAGCCCCAGCATCGGCTCGATCACGGCGTGCTCGCGGGACAGCTTCGAGGTCGAGTCGGCTTCGCCGGAGAGCAGGGGGCGCAGGCCGGCGTACACGCCTTCGATGTCGTCGGTGGTGAGCGGCCGCTCGAGCACCGTGTTGACCTGGTCGAGCAGGTAGCTGATGTCGCGCGCCGACGCGGCCGGGTGGGAGCGGTCGAGCCGCCAGTCGGTGTCGGTGGTGCCGATGATCCAGTGCCCGCCCCAGGGGATGACGAACAGCACCGAGGTCGGGGTGCGCAGGATCAGGCCGGCGTCGCCGGTGATCGCCGAGCGGGGCACCACGAGGTGGACGCCCTTGGAGGCGCGCACCCGGAAACCGGGGCGGACGCCGACGTCGTTGAGCATCTGGGACATGTCGTCGCTCCACACGCCGGTGGCGGCGACGACGGTGCGGGCGCGCACCTCGAACTCGGGCGAGTCGGGTGCCTCGAGGTCGCGCACCTTGACGCCGACGACCTCGCGGGCCTCGCGGATGAAGCCGGTCACCCGGGCGCTGGTCACCACGGCGGCGCCGAGGCTGGCGGCGGTGCGGGCGAGGTTGACCACGAGCCGGGCGTCGTCGACCTGCCCGTCGTAGTAGCGGATGGCGCCGGTGATCCGGTCGGCGCGCAGGCTGGGGAAGATGTGGCGGGCGCCGTCGCGGGTCAGGTGCCGGTGCAGCGGCATGCCGCGCCCCTGGCCGAACACCCCGGCGAACACGTCGTACGCGGCCACGCCGAGCCCGTAGTAGAGGCGGTGCCAGACGCGGGCGGGCGGCGAGGCGGCCTCCAGCGGCACGAGGATCGGCACCGGCCGGACCAGGTGCGGCGCGAGGCGGCTGGTCAGCAGGCCCCGCTCGGTGAGGGCCTCGTGCACCAGGTGCAGCTCGAGCTGCTCGAGGTAGCGCAGGCCGCCGTGGATGAGCTTGCTGGAACGGCTGGACGTGCCGGCGGCGAGGTCGCGCGCCTCCACGAGGGCGACGCTCAGGCCGCGGGAGGCGGCGTCCAGGGCGGCGCCGGCGCCGGTGACCCCGCCGCCGATGACGAGCACGTCGAACTGCTCGTCGCGCAGCCGCTTGAGGTCGGTGACGCGGCGGACCGGTGAGAGCCGCCCGGCCGAATACCGGGACACGGTGGGAGAGCGCACGGTCCCACCGTAGCGCCGTCGACCGTCCCTCCGGAGAGGGATGTTTCTCAGGCCACGCCCTTGACGAGCTCCAGCATCTCGTCCACGGAGCCGGCCGGGTCGGTGACGGGGAACTGGACCGCCCGGATCGTGGCGGTGGCGTCGACGAGCAGGGTGAGCCGCTTGAAGCGGTCGGTGCCGCCGGCCCGGAAGGTCGGCAGCCGCAGGCTCGCCGCCAGCTTGCCGTCCTGGTCCGACAGGAGGGGGAACGGCAGCTTCGCGTATGCGGCGAAGGCGTCGAGCTGATCGGGGCGCTGGGTGCTGACACCCGTGATCCCCACACCATGAGCAGCGAAATCCCCGACCCGCGCGGCGTACGTGGCCGATTCCAGGGTGCAGCCGGCGGCGCCGGGGATGTCCCCCCACCCGGGCGGATGCCCCTGCGTGCCCGGGGCGAAGGCGCCGGGGAAGAAGTACAGGACCGTGGGCTTTTCGACCGTGAAGCGCGGAATGCGGTGACCGGCGAGGCCGTGCACGCGGTGCGCCTCTGCCGAGGTGGCGGCCGAGGTGGCGGTCAGCGAGCCGTCGCCCATCACGTGGCGGGTGCCCCAGTCCTGCAGCGCGATGAGCACCGGCAACAGGCCCTCGCCCTTGGCGGTCAGCAGGTAGTCGTAACGCGGCGGCCGCTGTGAATACGCCTCGCGCCGGAGCACCCCGTGCTCGACGAGGCTGCCGAGGCGCTCGGTGAGGGCGCGACGGCTCATGCCCAGCTCCCGTTGCAGCGCATCGAAGCGGGTCAGCCCGCCGGCGACGTCGCGCACGATCAAGAACGTCCACCAGTCGGCGAGCACGCCGAGCGCCTGCGCGATGCCGCAGTCGGCATCAACCAGATCGACGCGTCGCACGCCCTCCACTATAGTGCGTTTCAGATTGGAACTGACTCGTACGGGGGCGAGGACCGTGAGCGTCTTCTGGCGGTGGTGGTCGGCCGGCACGACCAGCGGCATCGGTACGGCCGTCGGAGGCGTGGCGCTGCCGCTGACGGCGCTCGCGGTCCTCGATGCGACCCCGTTCGAGATGGGCCTGATCGCCGCCGCCCGCTACGCCGCCTGGATCGTGATCGGGCTCCCGGCCGGGGTGATCGTCCAGCGCCTGCCGTTGCGTGGCACCCAGGTCGGCGCGGACCTGGCCCGGGCGGCCGCGGTGGCCTCCATCCCGCTCGCGTGGTGGGCCGGGCACCTCACCGTCGCCCACCTGGTCGTCACCGCGCTCGTGATCAGCTTCGCCAACGTGCTCTTCGACGTGGCCAACGCGACCTTCCTGCCCGAGATCGTGGACCGCGACCAGCTCCAGTCCCGCAACAGCCTCACGTCCGGTACGCACGCCGCCACCGAGCTGGGCGGCCCGTCCGTGGGTGGCGTCATCGTGCAGGTGCTGGGCGCCGTACCGACGCTGCTCGTCGACGCCGTCAGCTACCTGCTCTCCGCCGCCCTGCTGAAGACCCTGCCGGCGCGCCGGACGGCCGGACCGGGCCGCGGCGCACCGATGGGCGAGATGATCCGCGAGGGCTTCGCGTACGTCGTCCGCCACCCCGCGATGGGGCCGGGCATGTGGGCGGCCACGGCGGTCAACTTCGTCTGCGGCGCGCAGCTGGCTCTGTACCCGCTCTATCTCGTCCGGGACCTGCACGCCGCTCCGGGACTCGTCGGCGTGCTGCTCGCCGCGGACGGGGTCGGCACGCTCATCGGCGCCGCGCTCACCACCCGCTTCACCGCCGCCGTCGGCACGGCTCGCGGCCTGATCGTCAGCGGCCTGGTCGCGGCGGCCGGGGCGCTCGTGGTGCCCTGGGGCGCCGGGCACAGGGCGTACGCCACCTTCGTGCTCGGAAATCTGGCCTTCGCCGCGGGCGTGGTGGTGCTGAGCGTGACCACCCGCACCTACCGGCAGACCGCCAGCCCGCCGGAGCTGCTGAGCCGTGTCATGGCCACGGTCCGCTTCGTCTCCTGGGGCGCCATCCCGGTCGGCGGCCTGGTCGCGGGCGCGCTGGCCGGCCCCTTCGGGGCCCGGGCGACCCTGGTGGCGCTCGGTGCGGTCACCGTCTGCGCGCCGGCGGCCTGGCTGCTTTCACCGGTACGCGGACAGCGCGACCTCGCCGACGTGGCCGTGCCGGCGCGGATCTGACGAATGCGGAACGGGCCGCCCCCGAGGGGACGGCCCGTTTCGTCGTGCAGCTGTGGACTCAGAAGTCCATGTCTCCGCCGCCCGGGGCACCGGCCGGGGCCGGGGACTTCTCGGGCTTGTCCGCCACGACCGCCTCGGTCGTGAGGAACAGCGCGGCGATCGACGCGGCGTTCTGCAGCGCCGAGCGGGTGACCTTGGCCGGGTCGATGATGCCCGCGGCCAGCAGGTCGACGTACTCGCCGTTCGCGGCGTTCAGGCCGTGACCCGACTCCAGGTTGCGCACCTTCTCGACCACGACGCCGCCCTCGAGGCCGGCGTTCACGGCGATCTGACGCAGCGGGGCGTCGAGCGCGACCTTGACGATGTTGGCACCGGTGGCCTCGTCGCCCTGCAGGTCCAGCTTGTCGAACGCGGTCTTGCCGGCCTGCACGAGCGCCACGCCACCGCCGGGCACGATGCCCTCCTCGACGGCCGCCTTCGCGTTGCGGACGGCGTCCTCGATGCGGTGCTTGCGCTCCTTGAGCTCGACCTCCGTGGCCGCGCCGACCTTGATGACCGCAACACCGCCGGCCAGCTTGGCCAGGCGCTCCTGCAGCTTCTCGCGGTCGTAGTCGGAGTCCGACTTCTCGATCTCGGCGCGGATCTGGTTGACCCGGCCCTGGATCTGCTCGGCGTTGCCGGCACCGTCGACGATCGTCGTCTCGTCCTTGGTGATGACGACCTTGCGGGCCTGGCCCAGCAGGCTCAGGTCGGCGGCGTCGAGCTTGAGGCCGACCTCCTCGCTGATGACCGTGCCGCCGGTGAGGATGGCGATGTCGTCCAGCATGGCCTTGCGGCGGTCACCGAAGCCCGGGGCCTTGACGGCGACGGACTTGAAGGTGCCACGGACCTTGTTGACGACCAGGGTCGCCAGGGCCTCGCCCTCGACGTCCTCGGCGATGATGACCAGCGGCTTGCCGCCCTGCATGACCTTCTCGAGGACGGGCAGCAGGTCCTTGACCGCCGAGATCTTGCTGTTGGCGATGAGGATGTACGGGTCGTCGAAGACGGCCTCCATCCGCTCGGCGTCGGTCATGAAGTACGCCGAGATGTAGCCCTTGTCGAAGCGCATGCCCTCGGTGAGCTCGAGCTCGAGGCCGAAGGTGTTGCTCTCCTCGACGGTGATAACGCCTTCCTTGCCGACCTTGTCCATGGCCTCGGCGATGATCTCGCCGACCGTGGAGTCGCCCGCGGAGATGGAGGCGGTGGAGGCGATCTGCTCCTTGGTCTCCACGTCCTTGGCGAGCTGCGAGAGGCCCTCGGAGACGCTCGCGACGGCGGCCTCGATGCCCCGCTTCAGGGCCATCGGGTTCGCACCCGCCGCGACGTTGCGCAGACCCTCGCGGACCAGCGCCTGGGCGAGGACGGTCGCCGTCGTCGTGCCGTCACCGGCGACGTCGTCGGTCTTCTTGGCGACCTCCTTGACCAGCTCGGCGCCGATCTTCTCGTAGGAGTCCTCGAGCTCGATCTCCTTGGCGATCGACACACCATCGTTGGTGATGGTGGGCGCGCCCCACTTCTTCTCGAGCACGACGTTGCGGCCCTTGGGGCCGAGCGTCACCTTGACGGCGTCGGCGAGCTGGTTCATGCCCCGCTCGAGGCCGCGACGAGCTTCCTCGTCGAATGCGATGATCTTGGCCATACGGCTGTGTCCTCCTGGACATTCGCGGTGCCGGGCCTCCTCGGCCCCGCCCTCCGCACGGTGCGGAACACTGCGGACGTCACCACCTGGCGATGTGACGTCCTCAGGTCGAGCCGGATAGCCCGCGACGACCGGTCCCGTGCCCCGGCGCCGATGACGGCACCGTGGCCGCGACCCCACCGTCCCGACCTGCTGTGCTGACTGAACTGCACTGGCACTCACACCTCGCGAGTGCCAATGACTTGTTTAGCACTCTAGTGGGTCGAGTGCAAGGACAACGGTCCTCGACCCGGACCCGGCGGAACACCTCGACGATCACGATGGGTGAACGAACGCTGACGCTTGCGATGGCGATCAAGCGAGCTGCGGTGAACCGTTGAGGCAGGGACCACGTAGTACCGACGGCCGGTGTTCTTCGGGGGGTTGAGGGGTGAGCGGAGTGGACAACCGTATCGTCGGCGCGCTGGGGCACGCCCGAGTACGGGAACCCGTGCCGGCGCAAAGATCACGAAGCGTCACCGATTCCGTACCGGACTCGCCGGGGCAGCACGACATCGCCACCAAGCCGCTCATCAGCGTCATCGTGCCGGCTCACAACGTCGAGAGATACCTGGACGAGTGCCTCGCGTCACTCGCCCGCCAGACGTACCCGGCCGTCGAGGTCGTCGTCGTCGACGACGGATCGCACGACGGCACCGGCGCGATCGCCGACGAGTGGGCCCGCAAGGACCGCCGCTTCCGGGTCGTCCACCAGAGCGAGGGCGGTCCGGGACGGGCACGCAACGCCGGCATCGCGATCGCCCGCGGCAGCTTCCTCGCCTTCGCCGACGGCGACGACGTCGTCCCGCCGTACGCGTACGAAATGTTGCTGACCACCCTGGAGGAGACCGGCTCCGACCTGGCCTGCGGCGCGGTGCGGGCGCTGACCTCCAAGGGCGCGGCGACCTCGCGCCTGCACTCGTCGATCTTCACCAGAACCGTGCTGCGCACCCACGTCAGCGAGCGGCTGACCCTGCTCAAGGACCGCACGGTGTGGAACAAGATCTACCGCCGCCGGTTCTGGGACGAGAACGGCCTGGCGTTCCCCGAGGGGGTCGTCTTCGAGGACGTCCCGGTCGCGCTGACCGCCCACGCGCTGGCGAAGACCGTCGACGTGGTGAACGTACCGGTCTACTACTGGCGCAAGCGGGAGACCGGCGAGAAGTCGATCACCCAGCGGAAGACCGACTGGCAGGCCACGGCCGACCGGCTCAGCGCGGTCGACCGGGTCAGCCGGTTCCTCGGCGAGCGCCACGGGGCCCAGGTCAAGCAGGCGTACGACGCCAACGTGCTGGTCGACGACTTCGCCCTCGTGCTACGGGCGCTGCCCGACGCCGACCCGGAGTTCCAGGCGTCGTTCATGCGCGAGGTCAACCGGTTCCTCGCCCGGGTCCGGCCCGGCACCGTCGAGGGCCTGCCGCCCAAGTACGCGGTCGCGTGGCACCTCGTCCGCGAGAACAAGCTCCGCGAGGTCATCGAGGTGCTGCTCGCCAGCCGGCCCGGCATGCCAATCGCCAGCCGGCAGCACGGCAACAAGCGGTACGCCGAACTCCCCTTCCTCGACGACCCGGCGGTGGGCGTCCCGCGCGAGCTGTACGCCATGGGCAAGCCGGCGGTCCGCAGCCAGATCACCGAACTCACCTGGCGCGACGGCAAGCTCGTGATCCGCGGGTACGCGTACATCGACGGCACCGCCGCCAGCTCCCGCTGGACCTCCGCGCGCATCGTCCGGCTCCGCGATCTCAAGACGGGCCGCACCATCACCATGCCCGCCGTCCCGCGCCGCGAGCCCGAGGCGACCGCGACCTCCAGCCACGGCGACAAGTCCTACGACTGGTCCGGCTTCGAGGTCACGATCGACCCGAAGGCGCTGCGGTCCCGCGGCGGGTGGCAGGAGGGTCGCTGGCAGGTCGCGGTCGGCATCATCGCCGGGACCAAGCTGCGCAAGGGCCGGCTGAAGGTGGGCCCGGAGCCCACCCGGCTGCGCCTCGCGCCGAGGCCTCTCGACGCCACGACGCAGCTCGTCCCGATGGCCGACGGGCCGTACATCCTCTTCCGCATCGACAAGGTGGCCGCCCGGACCACGGCCGTCGATCTGCAGGGCGACAAGCTGGTCATCGAGGGCGTCGTCAGGGGTCCGAAGCCCAGCGCCGGCCGGCTGCGCCTGTGCCGGGTTCCCGACGTGGCGGAGGCGGACACCGCGGTCCGGTTCGGCGAGACCCACGAGGACGCCACCCCGTTCCGCGCGACCGTGTCGCTGAGGCCGCTGTTCGAGCACGCCGGCCCGGCCGTCATGCCGCCGCCGGGTGGTGCGATGGACCGCTGGCGCATCGAGATGGCGTTCTCCAGCGGCAAGCGGCAGTCGGTGCACCTGCTCAGCGACGCCCCCACCCGAGCTCACTCCGGCATGTTCGACCGGCACGTCTTCGTCCGCCGTTCGGCCGCCGGTTACCTGTGGCTGTGCTCCCGCGCCCGCGGCCCGGTGGGGACCTCGGCGCAGTGGCGGCCGGACGGCACGCTCGAGCTCACCGGCGACTTCGATCCGGCGGAGGGCGCGCCCGGGATCACGCTGCGGATGCGTACCGCGCCCGAGGAACACGCGCTCGCGGTGACCACCGACGGCGACCGCTGGATGGCGCTCCTGAACCCCAGCAGGATCAGTTCCTGGGACGGCTTCGTCGAGCTGCGCCCGGGACTGTGGGACGTCCTGGTCAGCCACCGCCGGGGCGGGGCGCATGCGCTGACCGACCTCGTCGTCGCCGACGACGTCCGCGCGATCTGCCCCGCGCAGTCCCCCGACCAGCACCGCGAATACACGTTGGAGCAGGCGGACGGCGACTTCCTTGCGCTGCGGGCGGGATCGGTGCTGCAGGTCGAGGAGCGCGGCGCGTACGCCCGCAGCCACCTGCGCGAGAAGCGCACCGCCGTCCTGCGCCGCTCCCCGCTGCGCGAGGCCGTGCTCTTCGAGAGCTTCAGCGGCCGGCAGTATTCGGACAGCCCCCGGGCGATGCACGAGGAGCTGATCCGCCGCGGGCTGCCGTTCGAGGCGCAGTATCTGACGGTGCGCGACGGCCAGGCATACACGCCGGAGACGCTGACCACCGCCCGCCTGGGCGGCACCGAGTGGTACGACGCACTCGCGACCTGCCGCTACATCGTCACCAATTCGCACCTGCCGGACTGGTTCGAGCGCCGCCCCGGCCAGGTCGTGGTGCAGACCTGGCACGGCACCCCGCTCAAGCGCATCGGCTTCGACGTGCCGGACATCCGGCACGCGGACCGCAAGTACCTGAAGCGGATCGAGCAGGAGGCGCCCCAGTGGTCGTTCCTCGTCTCGCCCAACCGCTTCAGCACGCCGATCCTGCAGCACGCCTTCCACTACGACGGCGAAATGCTGGAGTCCGGCTACCCGCGCAACGACATCCTGTTCGCCACCGACCCCGCCGCAACGGCGGCCATCCGCCGGCACCTCGGCGTGCCCGACGGCAAGCGGGTGGTCCTGTACGCCCCCACGTGGCGCGACGACGAGTTCTACGGCCAGGGCCGCTACAAGATGTCGATGCGGCTCGACCTCGCCGACGCGCGGCGCATGCTCGGCGACGACCACGTGCTGCTGGTACGCCGCCACCCCAACGTCATCGACCCCATGCCGGACGACGGCTCGGGTTTCGTACGGGACGTGTCGACGTACCCGGACATGGCCGACCTGCTCGCGATCACCGATGTGCTGATCACGGACTACTCGTCGGTGATGGTCGACTTCGCCAACACCGGCCGGCCGATCCTGCTGTTCACGTACGACCTGGAGCACTACCGCGACCGGCTCCGCGGCTTCTACTTCGACTTCGAGAAGGAGGCGCCGGGTCCACTGCTGATGACCTCGGAGGACGTGATCAAGTCGCTGGCCGAACTCGCGGTCGACCCGGGCGCGTACGCCGACCAGCGCCGGGCCTTCCAGGCGCGCTTCTGCGACCTGGACGACGGCACCGCGACGAAGCGGGTCGTCGACCGGATGCTGGAGCTCGGCTCCCGCGTCTGACCGGCCCCCGCCCGCCCTACCGGGTCGCAAAAGCGGCATCCGGGTTGCCTCGCCTGCCACCAGCGGGTAGGCAGGCAGCATGACCAGCACGTTGGCGCCCGCCCTCACCGTGCACCGGGTGACGCCGCAGGACGCGGCGAGGATGCGCGCGTTGCGGCTCGAGATGCTGGCCGACAGCCCGCTCGCCTTCCTCGAGACGCTGGCGCAGGCCGCGGCGCGCCCCCACGCGGACTTCCGGCGCCGGATCGTGCAGGCCTCGGCGGGCGGCCAGCTCGCCCAGTTCGTCGCCGACCCCGGACCGGGCTCCGGCGGCCGGCTGATCGGCCATGCGGGCGGAACGGTCCTACCCGAGGAGTCCGCCGCCACGGTGGTCTTCGCGGTCTACATCACGCCGGCGCACCGCGGCCGGGGCGTCCTCGCCTCGCTGGTCGACGCCGTCGCCGAGTGGTCGCTGTCGCTGGGCCGGCGCGAGCTGATGCTGGAGGTCGTGGTCGGCAACGACCGGGCGGTCCGCGCCTACAAGCGGCTGGGCTTCGAGGACACCGGCGTACGCGTGCCCCATCCGGTCCTCCCGGGATTGCAGGAGCTCCAGATGCGCCGCCGCGCATGACCAGGCCGCCGCTGCGGCGATGGCCGCTGGCGCGGGCCGTGCTGACCGCGGCCAACGGCACCACGCTGGCCGGCATGGCGGTTGCCGTCCTCACCGGCGCGAAGCTGCGCCGCGGCCGCCACGGCATCCTCGTCGCGGAGGGCTACCGCCGGAAGGTGCCGCCGGCGACCTGCTTCACGGTCGGCTCCGTCGTCATCACCCGGCGGTCCGCCGAGTGGCTGCTCCACGAGCAGCGCGCGGATCTGCTGGCGCACGAGAGCCGGCACGCGGGCCAGTACGCCGTCCTCGGCCCGCTGTTCTGGCCCGCCTACTGGGCGGCCTGCGGATATTCGTGGCTGGTCAGCGGGTCCTTCGGCAGCCGCAACGTCTTCGAGCGGCACGCGGGCCTGGAGAAGGGCGGCTACTGCGAGGTGCCGTTGCGTCCCTGGGCGCGCAGGTTCCGGCGGAACGCGGACGGAAACTGAACCGGGCCCGGTGCGGACCGGCGAACCGGCCCGGACCAGGCCCGGGAAGTTGGTCGAGAGAACGCGCGCACAGCGCCTCCGGCACTGGGTCGTTGGGCCCCGGAGAGATTGTCGCCAAGCTCGAAGGTGGGGCCACTTACGGCGTCGCGTCCTCCCGCGTAGAGCATCCTGCCGATCCTCAGATGCTCGCGCAAGTCCTCTGGCGGAGGAATTCTTGACGTTGGGCAGGAGGGTGACTACGAAGCGTTATCCCAGCAGGCCGGCCTCGCGAGCGCCCTTCAGGGACGGCTTGATGTGGTGGGTCGGGCCGACCAGACCCGCGACCGCGTCGATCGTCTTCAGGCCCTCGCCCGTGTTGAAGACGACGGTCTCCTTGTCGGGGTCGAGCTTGCCGCTCGCCACGAGCTTCTTCAGTACGGCGACCGTCGTGCCGCCGGCGGTCTCGGCGAAGACGCCGGTGGTCCGGGCGAGCAGCCGGATGCCTTCGCGGATCTCGTCGTCGTCGGCGTAGTCCATCCAGCCTCCCGTGCGCTGGACGGCCTCGATCGCGTACGCCCCCGCGGCCGGGTCGCCGATGTTCAGCGACTTCGCGATGCCGGTCGGCTTCACCGGGACGATCTGGTCGGTGCCGTTGTGCAGCGCCACCGCGATCGGGTTGCAGCCGGCGGACTGGGCGCCGAAGACGGTCCAGCCGCCCTCGGGGGCCTCGACCAGGCCGATCTCGACCAGCTCGCTGAACGCCTTGTCGACCTTGGTGAGCAGCTCGCCGGAGGCCATCGGGATGACGACCTGGGCGGGGATGCGCCAGCCGAGCTGCTCCGCCACCTCGTAGCCCAGCGTCTTGGAGCCTTCGGCGTAGAACGGGCGCACGTTGACGTTGACGAACGCGGTGTCCTCGAACTCGTCGGTCTCCACGAGCTCCCCGCAGAGCCGGTTGACATCGTCGTACGAGCCCTCGATGGCGACCAGGCCGCCGCCGTACACCGCGGAGGTGATGACCTTGCCGGCCTCGAGGTCGCTGGGGATGAAGACGATGCTGGGCACCCCGGCACGGGCGGCGTGCGCGGCCACGGAGTTGGCCAGGTTGCCGGTGGAGGCGCAGGCGAAGCGGGTGAAGCCCAGCTCCCGGGCGGCGGTCAGGGCGACGGAGACGACCCGGTCCTTGAACGAGTGGGTCGGGTTCGCGGAGTCGTCCTTGACCCAGAGCGGCGCGCGCAGGCCGATCTCGGCGCCCAGCGCGTCGGCGGCGACCAGCGGGGTGAGGCCGGGGTCGAGGCTGACCCGGGTGGCCGGGTCCTGGCCGGCGGGGAGCAGGGCGGCGTAGCGCCAGATGTTCTGCGGGCCGGCCTCGATCTGCTCGCGGGTGACGGTGGCGAGGGCGGCGGTGTCGTACGCGACCTCGAGCGGGCCGAAACACTCGTAGCACGCGTGCTGCGCGGCGAGGGGGAACTCCGTGCCGCAGCCGCGACAGACCAGGGCGCGGGCGGGGCTGGTGGACTGGGTGGGGGCGTCGACGGTCGACGTCATACGAGGCTCCTTCTCATCTTCCCCGGGCGCGGGTCTCCGCAGATCCGGGACGGAATTAGCACCTGCCGCGCGCTGGCCTCGTCATCGAGTCGAGCGCGGTGGTTGCCGGGGCGTCGTCGGGCCGTATCCCTCAGCCCCTCTGGATGAGGTATTCAGTTGTGTTACCAACACCTTACGTGGTGAACCGGGGATGCCAAGAGCGGTGTCCCGAGGGATGAGTCACCCCGGGGTGGCGGCGGGTTCATAGGGTGACGCTCGTCATAACCACTATGCCGGGAGGTGCGGCGTGACCGCCGTCCTTGAAATCCAGGGTCTGCAGAAGACCTACCGCAGCCGGAAGGGGGTACGCAGGGCACTCGACGGCTTCGACATGGTCGTCGAGGCCGGCCAGGTGCACGGCTTCCTCGGCCCCAACGGCTCCGGCAAGACGACCACGCTGCGTACCCTGCTCGGCCTCATCCGGCCCAACGCCGGGCGCATGGCCATTCTCGGCCGTGAGGTGCCGGAAGCCCTGCCCGAGGTGGCCGGCCTGGTCGGCGCGATCGTCGAGAGCCCGCAGTTCTTCGGCAACTTCTCCGCCCAGGACACCCTGGAGCTGCTCGCCGATGCGGGCGGTGTCGACCGGGCCCGGGTGGTCGAGGTGCTCGAGCTGGTCGGGCTCCGGGACCGGGCCAAGGACCGCGTCAAGACGTACTCGCTCGGCATGAAGCAGCGGCTCGCGGTCGCGTCGGCGCTGCTCAAGAACCCGAAGCTGCTGATTCTGGACGAGCCCGCCAACGGCCTCGACCCGGGCGGCATCCGCGAGATGCGCACGCTCATGCGCAACCTCGCCGAGTCCGGCATGACCGTGGTGCTCTCCAGCCACATCCTCGGCGAGATCCAGCTGATCTGCGACTCGGTGACGATCATCGCGGCCGGGCGCCGGGTGGCCGCCGGCAGCGTGGCCGAGGTCCTGGCGCGGCACACCAGCTCCTCGGTCCGGGTACGCGTCGAGGCGATCGCCGACCTCACCGCCTCGGCGGGCGCCCTGCGGGATGCCGGCGCCCAGGTCGTCGTCGAGGCCGACCACCTCATGGTGACCAACGTCCACCAGCCCAGCGCGATCACCCGTACCCTCGCCCAGCGCGGCATCTACGTCTCCGAGCTCGCCCCGGTCACGGTCGACCTGGAGAGCGTCTTCCTGGAGCTCACCGGCACCGCGCCGGTCGAGGGCGAGCACCGGCAGGTGGATCAGACGGTCATGGCCCCGGCGGGCCCGGCGCAGGGTGGGTGGGGACAGTGAGCCTGTACACGGCGGAGACCCGGCGGCTCACGAAGCGCCGCTTCACCCGTTTCTTCGTCATCGGGGTGGTCGTCGTGCTGGCCGCGATCGCGGTCGGCATGTTCTTCACCCATGAGAAGAGCACCCCGCAGGTGGTGGCGGCCGCGCAGGCGAAGGCCGACCGCGAGTTCCAGCAGGCGACGGTGCAGGCGGACGCCGAGCGCAAGGCCTGTGCGTCGCAGCCGGGCGCCGACTGCACGAACGTGTGGACGCCGACCCGCGAGGAGTACCGGGCCGAGTGGTACATGCCGCCGACCTTCGACTTCCGCAAGCAGTTCGGCGACATGGTGACGACGCTCGCCGCGATCCTGGCGATGGGGGCGTTCGTCATCGGCGCGTCGTACGTCGGCGCCGAATGGAGCAGCGGCGGCATGATGAATCTGCTGCTGTGGCGGCCGCAGCGGCTCAAGGTGCTGAGCACCAAGCTGAGTGCGTTGCTCGTGGTGCTCACCGGTGTCACGGTCGTGCTGTCCGCGGTGTGGACGGGCATCTTCGCGCTCGTCGCGAACCTGCGCGGCACGCTCGCCGGTATGACCTCGGGCGCATGGCAGTCCATCCTGCTCATGGAGCTGCGCGGCCTGGTGCTGGTGCTGTTCGCCGGGGCGCTCGGTTTCGCGCTGGCGTCGCTGGGCCGGCACACCGCCGTGGCGATGGGTGTGGCGATCGGCGTCATCGTGCTGTTCCAGTTCGGTCTGGGCACGGTGCTCTCCCTGGCCCAGGTCAAGTACATGGAGGCGTACCTGATCCCGGTGTGGGGCATGGCGTGGATGAACAAGTCGGTCGAGCTGACGGACTACAACGCCCCGTGCGTCGGCGCCGGCGACTCCTGCGTGCAGCCCACTCTGACCCTCACCTGGCCGATGGCCGGCGGCGTCCTCGCCACCGTGCTCGTCCTCGGCGTGGGCCTGGCAATGTGGACCATGCGTAGTCGAGACATCACCTGAGGTAACTTCGGCGGAAGGCGCGCGGCGGGGATCGCCGGCTGCCACTATGGTGGCGGTCCCCTTCGCGCGGCCCTCCCACCACCCCGAGGTAACCATGCAACCCGATGCCGCCCTCAACGAGCAGCAGATCCCGGCCCCCCGCGACGCCGGCGCCGCCGACACCGGCCCCGAGAGTCCGGAGCAGGCCGTTCTCACCGACCGCGAGCAGCAGATCCTCGCCTTCGAGCAGAAGTGGTGGAAGCACGCCGGCTCCAAGGAGCAGGCGATCCGCGACGCCTTCGGGCTCTCCTCGACGCGCTACTACCAGCTCCTCAACGGACTGCTGGACAACCCGGCCGCGCTCGCCCACGACCCGGTGCTGATCGGCAGGCTGCGCCGGCTGCGGTCGACCCGGGCGCGCACCCGCCGCCGCTAGCCGGGTGCGTGGCTGGACGCGTACGCCTCCAGCCACGCGACCTGAACCGGGTCGAGCGACGCGCGGACCCGCTTGCGGGCGGTCGCCACGTGCTCGGCCGTCACCGTCGTCGCGTCGAGGGACTCGCGCATCGCCGCCAGCGCCGCCTCGCGGATGAGCGCCGCGCAGTCGGCCGCCGAGAAGCCCTCGAGCTCCGCGCCCAGGGCGTCCAGATCCACCGCCTCGTCCAGCGGCACCGACTTCGACGAGGCGCGCAGGATGGCCACCCGGGCCTCGGCGTCCGGCGGCGGCACGAAGACCAGGCGCTCCAGCCGGCCCGGTCGCAGCAGCGCCGGGTCGATCAGGTCCGGCCGGTTCGTGGCGCCGATCACGACGACGTTGCGCAGGGCCTCGACGCCGTCCAGCTCGGTCAGCAGGGCGGCGACCACGCGGTCCGTCGTACCGCCGTCGGTGGCCTGGCCGCGGGTGGGGGCGAGCGCGTCCACCTCGTCCAGGAACACCAGGGTGGGTGCCGCCTCCCGGGCGCGGCGGAACAGCTCCCGGACGGCGCGCTCACTGTCGCCGACCCACTTGCTCAGCAGCTCGGCGCCCTTGACCGACAGGACGTTGGCTTTGCCCGTACCCGCGATGGCCTTGACCAGATAGGTCTTGCCGCACCCGGGAGGCCCGTAGAGCAGGACGCCGCGCGGGGGTTGCACGCCCAGCCGCGCGAAGGTGTCCGGGTAGGTCAGCGGCCACAGCACCGACTCGGTGAGCACCTGCTTGACGTCGGCCATGTCGCCGACGTCGTCGAGGGTCACCTGGGCGACCTCCAGCGTCGACTCGGCCATGGAGGTCGGGCGGACCACGTCGAGCGCCGCCTCGAAGTCGGCCATGGTGACGGTCGGCGACTCCGCGTCCTTCTGCCGCAGCGCGGCCCGGACCCCGGCCTCGCGGGCCAGCGCGCCGAGGTCGGCGGCGACGAACCCGGGGGTACGCCCGGCCACGTCCTCCAGGCGCACGTCCTCGGCGAGCGGCATGCCGCGGGTCAGCACACGCAGCTGGTCGCGGCGCATGGCCGCGTCGGGCAACGGCACCGCCAGCTGCACCGCGAGCAGGTCCGGCGAGCGCAGCGCCGGGTCGACGGACTCCGGCCGGCTGGTCGTGCAGACCACGGCCGCCCCGGACCCGACCAGGTCGGCCAGCACCTGCCGGAACACCGTGGCGAGCGGCCCCGGCTCGTCGCGCGGGGCCAGGGCCTCGACGTCGGCGACCAGCAGCACCGCGGGACCGCCGGCGCGCACGTCCCTGGCGAGGCCGCGCAGGCGGGTCGCGGCCGCGTCGTTGGTCAGCGCCGCCAGCTCGGGCGCCCAGACCGGCAGCACGGTGGCTCCCAGACTCGCGGCGACCGCCCGGACCAGCGCCGACTTGCCGGAGCCGGCCGGGCCGGACACCAGTACGCCGAGTGACACGGTGGTGCCCAGGCGGCCCAGCACCTCCCGGTGGTGGAAGCCGAGGTCCAGCAGCTCGGTGAGCTCCTGCGCCTGGGCGCGCAGCCCCGGCAGGTCGTCCACGCTGGGCGGTGGGGTGTCCGGGTCGGTCGACGCCGGCTCGGTGCGCGACGGCGTGGGCTCGGCTGCCGGGCGTACGGAAGAAACCTGACCGTCCTGCCAGCCCACCACGGTGTCCATCGTGACCAGCGCGGCGTCAGCCTCCTCGACCTCGACCACCTGGAGCAGGGTGCTGGTCCAGGCGTAGCCGACCCGGTTGGCGAGACTGCGCCGAGCCGCCTCCACGAGCGGCTTGTGCCCGGCCTCGGGCAGGACGTCCTGGGGCAGCAGGGAGACGTCGTCGCCCGCGCTGACCACCTTGCCGAGCAACGCGAGGCGCAGCATCTCCGGCGAGACCACCGCTACGATCTCCGCCGGCCCGGTCAGTGTCACCCGCCGCGCCGCGACCACCGGCACCGGCGTCACGGTCACCTGCCCGCCGTCGCGCAGGCCGAGGTTGCCGATGGTGAGATCGTCGGCGTAGAGCAGGGCCCGGCTGGCGCCCGGCTCAGCCCGCGCGGCGATGCCCGCGGTGCTGCGGCGGCCGGTCAGCCGCAGGGGGTCGCCCGGATTGACGGCCAGCGCGGCCATCACCTCCGGGTGCAGGCGCACGATGCCGCGGCGCGCGTCGAGGGCCGCCGGCCGCTGGGTCACGGTCAGCGTGAGGTCGTCTGGCACCGGGGGCCCTTCCGTTTGGACGAGGGGACTAGGTTGACACGCTATCGCCGTCAGTCGCCCTGGGGAGGCACACCACAATGAGGCACCGCCGCGCCGCAGTCGCCGTTGCCGCGCTCGCTCTGCTCGGCGTCGCCGCCTGTGGTGACGACTCCGACGACAAGGGAACGCCGGCCACCGTGACGCCCGGTGCCTCGGCTCCGGCCGTTCTCGGCGGTTCGCCGGGCGCCCCCGCCGGCGGCGCCTCGGCCGCACCGGGTGGTGCGTCGGCCGCCCCGGGCGCGATCCCGACCGAGGGTACGGCCTCGCAGCAGCCCCCGAAGAAGGGCGGTGGCGCCAACCAGCGCCCAGCCGGCAAGGGTGCCGTGGAGCCGGACGTGCTGGCGGCGGCGGGGCTGGGGCCGTACGCGATCGGCGTGGCCCAGCGCGACCTGAAGTCGGCCGGCCTGATCGGCGCCGTCTCCACCAAGCAGAAGTGCGCCACCGCCAAGGGCCTGGCCGACTACGCGAGCCCGGCGCTGGCGTTCAGCGACGGCAAGCTCGAGCGGATCTCCGTCACCAGCCGTGATGTCAGCACCGCCACCGGCGCCGAGGTCGGCACGACCTACGCCAAGGTCAAGCAGCTGTATCCGAGCGGCAAGCAGCTGGACGACTGGGTGGGCGCGAAGGCCTGGTTCGCCGTCGACGGCGGCAACGCGCTGCTGTTCGTCATCAAGAACGACCGGGTCGCGTCGATGCAGGCCGGCCCCGCCCAGGCGCTGCAGTTCCACCACACCGACGACCAGGGCTGCTGAGCCGGTTCACAGCTCCTGCTCAGCGGCCCGCCGATAGCGTGGGCCGCATGCCTGCCCCGAAGCTGCGCCGCGCCCTGCCCCGCCCGACGCGGCGCCGGGTCGTGGCGGGCGTCGCGGTGCTCGTGCTCGTGGCCGCCCTGGTGACCTGGGCGGTCCTGCCCGAGCGCCGCTCCTGGACGGCCACCGACCAGCGCATCACCGTGCTGTCCGGCCCCTCCGGGACCGAGCCCGTCGCGCTCGACACCCGCTTCTACCTGCCCAAGGACGCCGGCGGCAAGGTTCCGGCGGTGCTCCTGGCGCACGGCTTCGGGGGTACGAAGAATTCCGTCAGCGACGACGCGGAATCCCTCGCCGACCGGGGCTACGCCGTGCTGACCTGGACCGCCCGCGGCTTCGGGGCCAGCGGCGGCGAGATCCACCTGGACAGCCCCGACTACGAGGTCCGGGACGCCCAGCGGCTGCTCGATTGGCTGGCCCGGCGCCCCGAGGTACGCACCGACGCGGCCGGCGATCCCCGGGTCGGCGTGGTCGGCGGCTCGTACGGCGGCGCGCTCGCCCTGCTGCTGGCCGGCACCGACCCCCGCGTCGACGCGATCGTGCCGCTGATCACCTGGAACGACCTCGGCACGGCGTTCTTCTCCCAGTCCGCGGCCGGCGTGACGGCTACCGGCGTCTTCAAGAAGAGCTGGGCCGGGCTGTTCTTCGGCAACGGATCCAGCTCCCCGGTGGAGCGGGCCGCAGCCCCGGCGCCGGGCAACCCGGCCTGCGGACGGTTCGCGGCGGACGTCTGCGCCGCGTACCTGAAGATGGCCACCACCGGCACGCCGGACGCCGCCACCACCGCACTCCTGCGCCGCTCCAGCCCCGCCACGGTGCTGGACCGGATCAAGGCGCCGACGCTGCTGATCCAGGGCGCGGTGGACACGCTGTTCCCGCTCTCCGAGGCCGACGCCAACGCGCGCGGCATCGCGCGGACCGGCACACCCGTACGCGTCGCCTGGTTCACCGGCGGCCACGACGGCGGCTCGGGCCCGAAGACGGACCAGGACCGGACGAAGTTCCTCACGGCGCAGTGGCTGGACCACTACGTCAAGGGCGAGGGGGCGGCGCCGGAGAACAGCTTCACCTTCTCGCGGGTGGCCGGCTTCAGCGCCCTGGACCGGGGGCTGGTCACCAACGGCTACTCGGATCCGGCGTACCCGGGCCTGGGCGGGAGCGGCCGCACCGAGGTGACCGTCAGCGGCCCGGCGCAGCCGATCGCCAACCCACCGAACGGCAACCCGGGCGCCCTGTCGTCCCTGCCCGGCGTCGGCGGCCGGCTCTCCTCCCTGCTCGGCGGCGTCGCCGGCGACCTGCCCGGCCAGCACGCCACCTTCCAGTCGGCACCGCTCGGCAGCGGCCTCGACGTCGCCGGCGCCCCGGCCGTCTCGCTGCGGGTCGCGTCGCCGACCGGCTCGGCAACAGTCTTCGTCAAGCTCTACGACGTCGACCCGAACGGCACGGCGACGCTGAGCGGCGGCCTGATCGCCCCGGTCCGGCTCACCGGCCTCCCCCGGGAGATCGCCGCGGCCCGGCCGGTCACCGTCACGCTGCCGGCGGTGGTGCAGCGCATCGACGCAGGTCATACGGTACGGGTGGTCGTCGCGACCTCGGACCAGGCGTTCCTCACCCCGGCCGACCCGGCGGTCTACACCGTGGCCGTGGACCCGGTGGTGACCTTGCCGACACTGGCCGGCACACCGATCGCCAACCCGCAGGTCATCTGGCGCTGGGTGCTGCTCGGCGTGCTGGCCGTGATCCTCCTCGGACTCGCCGCGGTTCTGGTGCTGCGCCGGCGCCGCCACGATGCGCCGGTCAGCGAATACGAGGACACGCCGCTGGTGGTCCGGGGCCTGCGCAAGGCGTACGCCGACGGGTTCGTGGCCGTGGAACAGGTCGACTTCCGCGTCGAGCGCGGCCAGGTCGTCGGCCTGCTCGGGCCGAACGGCGCCGGCAAGACGACGACGCTGCGCGTACTCATGGGCCTGACCATGCCGACCTCGGGCGACGCCCTGGTGTTCGGGCGCAGGCTCGTGCCGGGCGCGCCGATCCTGTCCCGCGTCGGCGCGCTCGTCGAGGGCCCCGGCTTCCTGCCGCACCTCAGCGGCTACGACAACCTGCGGGCGTACTGGCAGGCGACCGGCCGGCCGCTCGAGGACGCGCACTTCGAGGAGGCACTGGAGATCGCCGGCCTGGGCGACTCGGTGCACCGGCGTACGAAGAACTACAGCCACGGCATGCGCCAGCGCCTGGCGATCGCCCAGGCAATGCTGGGCCTGCCCGAACTGCTCGTCCTGGACGAACCCACGGACGGCCTCGACCCGCCCCAGATCGCCGAGATGCGCCGGGTCCTGCGCCGCTACGCCACCGACGGCCGCGCGGTCCTCGTCTCCAGCCACCTCCTCGCGGAGGTCGAGCAGACCTGCACCCACGCCGTGGTGGTCAACAAGGGCCGGATCGTGGCGGCCGGACCGGTCGACGACATCGTGGGCGAGTCGCCGTCGGTGCAGCTGACCGTCTCCGACATCGCCACCGCATCGACCGTGCTGGAGGAGCTGAACGTGCGCTCGGTGCAGCAGGACGGCCCGTCCGGGCTCATCGTCGACATGAACGGCACGCCACGCGAGGAGGTGGTGGCCTCCCTGGTCCGGGCCGGCGTCGGCGTCGATCGGGTGGTGCCGAGACGCCGCCTCGAGGACGCGTTCCTCGCCCTTGTGGGCGACAACTCCCGGGGAAGTGGGGACCGATGAGCAGCGCCGCCACCGGCTACCGGCCGTCCGCCACCCTGCCGCTGCGCGCCGAGATCCGCCGGCAGGCCTCGCGACGGCGTACCCAATTGGCCCTGGGTTTCATGGTCCTGCTGCCCCTGATCATCCTGCTGGCCTTCGAATTCGGCGGCGGCAACGACGACGACAACGGCGGCGGCGCCTTCTCCTCGCTGGTCGACCTGGCCACCTCGGGCGGGCTGAACTTCGCCCTCTTCGCCATCTTCGTCTCGGCCGGTTTCCTGCTCGTCGTGGTCGTGGCCCTGTTCTGCGGCGACACGGTGGCCTCCGAGGCGAGCTGGGGCAGCCTGCGCTACCTGCTGGCGATCCCGGTGCCGCGCGCCCGCCTGCTGGGCATCAAGCTCGTGGTGGCACTGGCCTACTCGCTGACCGCGCTGCTCACCCTGGCCGGCACGGCCCTGCTGGTCGGCACCCTCCGGTACGGCTGGCATCCCCTGGGCAGCACGGTGGCCGCCGAGATCCCGGCCGGCGAGGGCGTCCTGCGGCTGCTGGCCATCCTGGGCTACCTCGCGGTGACCCTGATGGTGGTGGCCGGCCTGGCATTCCTGCTCTCGGTGCTGACGGACGCGGCACTGGGCGCGGTCGGCGGCGCGGTGCTGCTGTGGATCCTGTCGAGCATCCTGGACCAGATCACCGCGCTGGGCTCGCTGCGCAACTTCCTCCCGACCCACTTCAGCGACGCCTGGCTGGGTCTGCTGTCGACACCGATGCAGACGGACGACGTGGTCAAGGGCGCGATCTCAGCGATCTGCTACGCGACGTTGTTCTGGTCGCTCGCGTTCTACCGCTTCACCCGCAAAGACGTCACCTCGTGACGTCCGGCGGGTGCTGGGCCCGCCGGACCTCCTCGTCCTACTGCTCCCACTGGTGTGCCACGTCGACGGTGATGCGGCCGTGGCCGTCGGTGCCCGTCGCGACCGTGACCCGGAACGGCAGCTTGGCGCGTACGCCCTGGTCGAACTGGGTGTAGCCCTCGAAGCTGCCGGCGTAGAGGATGTCGCGCAGCGTCTGGTACCGCACGACGTTGACGGCGTGGTCGCCGAGCTTGCGGTTGTAGGTGACCGTGCCGTCGGTCTTGTAGACGGGTGCGAGAAGCACCACGTCGAGGTGCGCGCCGCCCGCCGTGTACGGCGTGACGTCGAGCCCTTCGCCGTCGGTGATCACGTGGTCGGTGTATTCGACGCGGTAGCCGGACACCGCGCCCGTGAATTCGTAGACGGTCCGGTCGTAGCAGGATTGCCTGCTCGTGGTGACCTTGAGCAGGGAATTGGTGCTGAGGCTGCCGGCCGACTTGGGCAGGCTGCCCCACGTGATGCCGCAGTAGGGCGCCGCGGCCGTCTTCTGCGCGGCCGTCGCGCTCGCTGAGCCGGCCCCGGCGAGGGCCAGCAGCATGACGAGAACGCTGAAAATTCGAAGTCGCCGCATGACTGCCTCCAAGGACTATTGCGGCTGGTGGACAGCAGTATGAGCGCCGCTTCGTCCGCGTGATGCGCGAAAGCCGACAGTTGCGTCTTCGGACAGAAAGTTCAGGCGCAGACGACCTGGACGCCCGCCTCGCGGAACCCATCGATGACCGCCGGTGGGGCGCCGGAGTCGGTCACCAGGGTCTCCACCTTGCCGATCGGGCAGATGCGGGCGAAGGCGTGGCCGCCGAGCTTCGACGAGTCCGCGATCACCACCACCCGCTTGGCCCGGGCCACCATGAGGCTGTTCATCGCCGCCTCGCCCTCGTGGTGGGCCGCCGCGCCCAGTTCGACGTCGAGGGCGTCCACGCCGAGCAGCACGATGTCGAGGGTGACCTCCTTGAGCAGCGCGCCGCCCAGCGGGCCGACCAGCTCGAAGGACTGGGGGCGCACCACGCCGCCCGCCACGACGATCTTCATGCGGGAGCGGACCAACAGTTCGTTGGCGATGTTGAGGGCGTTGGTCACGATCGTCAGCTGGGCGCCGTCGCCGCTGGCGTTGAGGTCGGGACGGACCGCCAGGGCGCGGGCCACCTCGGTCATCGTGGTGCCGCCGTTGAGGCCCACCACCGTGCCGGGTACGACCAGGTTGGCCGCCGCCTCGCCGATGCGCTGCTTCTCGGCCGAGTGCTTGGCGCTCTTGTAGCGCAGCGGCAGGTCGTACGACACGCCGTTGGCCACCGCGCCGCCGCGGGTACGGGTGATCATCTGCTGCTGGGCGAGCTGGTCGAAGTCGCGGCGGATGGTGGCCTGCGAGACGTCCAGGCGCTCCGCCGCGTCCTCCACCGTCACGCGGCCGCTCTCCGCCAGTAACTCCAGCAGGGCATTCCAGCGCGCGTACCGGTCCACCCGATCTCCCTGCTGCTCGTTTCGTGATAAGAGTGTGCACATTAGTGCGCGAAACGTCCCCTAGCAAAGAGAGTACCTGCGCGATCACGCCGCGGAGGTTGCGTCCCCGCCACTGTCCCACGCAGAATGGCGCTCGAAAGAGCGGAGAACCGAGCGCTTATGCGCAGCACACCGGCCTGATAGGGAAGCGCCCATGAGTCACGTCAAGGTGGAGATCGCCAGCCAGCCGGACTGCTGGCGGCAAGCCGCCAAGATGGCGGACTCGCCCGGGCTGCCCCTGCCCGGCGAGCGGGTCGCCGTCACCGGGTGCGGCACCTCCTGGTTCATGGCCAAGGCGTACGCGGCGCTGCGCGAGGCCGAGGGACACGGGGACACGGATGCGTTCCAGTCCTCGGAGTTCCCGCTGCACCGCCGGTACGACCGGGTCATCGCGATCACCCGCTCCGGCACGACCACCGAGGTCGTCGCGCTGCTGGAAGCGCTGAAAGGCCGCACCCGCACCACCGTGATCACCGCGGACGGGTCGACGCCGGCCGCCGCGCTCGCCGGCGAGACCGTGGTGCTCGACTTCGCCGACGAGCTGTCGGTCGTCCAGACCCGCTTCGCCACCAGCTCGCTCGCGCTGCTGCGGGCGCACCTGAACTACGACATCGAGCCGGTGGCGGCGGACGCCGAGGTGGCGGTCCGGCTGCCGCTGCCGGTGCACCCGGCGCTCGCCGAGCAGATCACCTTCGTGGGCCGCGGCTGGACCGTGGGCCTGGCCGAGGAGGCCGCGCTCAAGTGCCGGGAAGCCGCCGGATGGTGGACCGAGGCGTACCCGGCGATGGACTACCGGCACGGCCCGATCTCGATCGCCCGGCCCGGCCGTGTGGTCTGGGCGTTCGGCGAGATCCCGGCCGGCCTCTGCGAGGAGGTCGAGCACACCGGCGCCGCCTTCGTGCACAGCCGCTACAACGGCGGGTACGCCGCCCTCGGCAGCTGGCGCGGCGGCGGGCGGTCCGGCCTCGACCCGATGGCGGACCTGGTCGTGGCGCAGCGTGTCGCCGTACTCCTCGCCACCAGCCAGGGCCTGGACCCGGACCATCCCCGCAACCTCACCCGTTCCGTCGTCCTCCCCTGAGATTTGCCGTGAACGACGACATTGTGGTGGCGCTGGATGTCGGCGGCACCGGTATCAAGTGCGCCCTCGTCCGCCCGGACGGCACGGTGCACCACGCGGAACGGCATCCGACCCTGGCACAGCGCGGCCCGGAGGCCGTCACCGCGAACATCCTCGACATCGCCGCCGGCCTGGCCGACCGCGCCCGGGCGGACGGGCTGAACCCGGTGGCCGCGGGCGTGGCGGTGCCGGGCGTGGTCGACGAGGAGACCGGCACGGCCGTGTGGTCCAGCAACGTCGGCTTCCGGGACGTACCGCTGCGGGAGCTGGTGACCCGCCGGCTGGAGCTGCCCGCGATGCTCGGCCACGACGTGCGCGTGGGCGGGATGGCCGAGGCTCGCCTCGGCGCCGGCCGTGACCAGCGGCACGTGCTCTTCATCGCGATCGGCACCGGCATCGCGGCCGCCCACGTCGTCGACGGCAAGGCCCTGTCGGGCGCGCACGGCGCGGCCGGCGAGGTGGGACACATCATCGTGCGGCCCGGCGGTCCGCCCTGCGGCTGCGGCGCGCGCGGCTGCCTGGAGGCGATCGCCTCGGCCTCAGCGGTCGGCCGGCGGTACGTCGAGCTCTCCGGTGACGAGGGGGTCACCGCGTACGACGTGGCGACCCGGGCAGCGGCCGGTGAGGAGCTGGCCAACCGGGTCTGGACGGAGGCGGTCGAGGCGTTCGCGGACGGCCTGCTCACCGCTCAGGCGCTCTACGACGCGGGCATCGTCGTGCTGGGCGGCGGGCTCGCCGAGGCCGGGGAGGCGCTGCTCGCCCCGCTGCGGGTCGCGCTCGACGCCCGGATCACCTTCCACCGGATGCCGCGGATCGTCCGGGCGGCCCTCGGCGACACCGCCGGCTGCCTCGGCGCCGCCCTGCTCGCCCTCGACTCCCTGGAGACCGATAAGTGACGGAGAAGGTTCGCGGCCGAGTGGTCCGCCCGGGCGCCGTGGTGCCCGGCGTCGTCGACGTCGACGGCCCGACGATCCTGTCCGTCGCGGAGGACCCGCGGGCCGGCGACGACATCATCGTGCCCGGCTTCGTGGACCTGCACTGCCACGGCGGTGGTGGGCACACCTTCACCCGCGGCGACGCGGCCGACGCGGCGCAGGCCGCCTCCTTCCACCTGCGGCACGGCACCACCACCATGCTGGCCAGCCTGGTCAGTTCGCCGTACGAGCTGATGCGCGACGCGACCGGCGCGTACCTGCCGCTCGTGGCCGAGGGTGCGATCGCCGGTATCCACTTCGAGGGGCCGTACCTGAGCGCGGTCCGGTGCGGCGCCCAGAACCCCGAGTTCCTGCGCGACCCCGCGCTGGAGGAGCTCAGCGCCCTGGTGAAGCTAGGTGCGGGCACGATCCGGATGGTGACGATCGCGCCCGAGCTGCGCGGCGCCTTGGACGCTGTGCGCTTCCTCGTCGAGCACGGCGTGGTGGCAGCGCTCGGGCACACCGATGCGACGTACGAGCAGACCGTGGCCGGTATCGCGGCCGGCGCGACCGTGGGCACCCACGTCTTCAACGGCATGCGCCCGCCGCACCACCGCGAGCCGGGGCCGGTCGTGGCCCTGCTGGACTCCCCCTCGATCGTCTGCGAGCTGGTGGCCGACGGCATCCACCTGCACGACGGGATGTTGCGCTTCGCGGCGCACGCGACGACGTACCGATCCGCCTTGGTCACCGATGCGATGGATGCCGCGGGCATGCCCGACGGTTCCTACGAGCTGGGCGGCCAGGAGGTGACGGTCGCGGACCGGGTGGCCCGCCTCGCGCGCGACGGCTCGATCGCGGGCAGCACCCTGACCATGGACGCGGCGTTCCGGCAGGCGGTGGGTGCGGGCCTGGACCTGCCGACCGCGGTGGCGATGGCGTCGACCACCCCGGCCCGGGCGCTGGGCCTCGGCGATCAGGTCGGCGCGCTGGAGGCAGGTCTGCGCGCGGACCTCGTGGTGCTTTCCGCGGACCTGCAGGTCAAGCGCGTGATGCGCGCCGGGGTATGGATCTAGGTTCCAGATTCCACGGTACGCGGGCCAGCAGGCGAGCCAGGATCAGGCCGAGCAGCAGCCCCGCCACCGAATCGGTGATCCAGTGGAACGCCAGGTAGGTCGTCGTGACGAAGACGATCACCGGCGGCGCGACGCGCAGGGCCAGGTGGGCGCGCCTCGGCAACGGCCTCGCCAGCACCACGCCGAGCAGCACAGTGATCACGAAATACCAGGCCAGCGCGTTGGCGACGTGGCCGGACGGATAGCTCATCGCGTCCTTGCCGGATGCGGCCGGGTTGAACAGGATCGCGCGGTCGGGCCCCGGGAAGGCCGGCGCCGCCCGGTCCAGCCAGATCTTCAGCGGGCCGATCGTCACGTACGTGAGCACGAACGCGCCCGCGAACAGCAGCAGCGGTCGCACGGACCGTAGCCGCCAGGCCGCCAGGCCCGCCAGCACGATCGCCACCGGCATGAGGACCTGACCGCCCTGGCCCAGGTAGTTGAACACGCGCAGCGTCCAGTACAGCGGCGGCGGGCGGTGAGCCGAGACCCAGTCGGCTACCCGGAGGTCCAGGGCCAGCAGGTGGCCGCGAGCGAGCGCGACGGTCAGCAGGGCGAAGCCGGCGAGCAGCACGACGTCCGGCCACCAGCCGCGCACGCGCTGGTCGGGACGGGAGTCGACGGCCGTTTCCTGCATGCCGCCCACGCTACCCAGTCGCGCCAACAGCCCCCGCGGACTTGAAATCGTCATTAAGTCATGAGCCGCTATGGGAGCGCTCCCGTATGGTCTTGCGACACAGTCTTGGGACACGTTTTCTCGTCGCGGAGGTGCAGATTCTCATGGTCGGATCCCGGTTGACCAGACCCGGTAGCCGCGCGCGCCGGTGGCAGGCCGGCATCGTCGCCGGCATCGCGGTGGTCGGCGTCGGCGTCGGGCTGGGCGTCGCGTCGGCCGACGAGACGGTGCCCACCGTCAGCTGCCCGAAGGTCACGATCGGCGTGGCGGTGCCGGCGCAGCAGCAGGCGGACGTCCAGCGAAACCTGGCTCTGCTCGACGAGCAGGTCGCCGAGGCGAACGAGCGCCTGCGCACCACGGCCGGCCAGGGCGGTCCGAACTTCGTCCAGAACGCCATCCTCGGGCCGCTGCGCGACAAGCGGTTCGCCACGATCAACCGGATCGAGACGGCGATCGGGCGCAACGCGCCGAAGCCCGACCTGAACGCCGAGGGACTGTCGGCGTGCACCCTCCGCCAGGCCGCCGGGACTGCACCACCGGTCCGGCCCACCGCTGCGCCGACCCGCACCACCCCGGCCGCGCCGACCAGCCCGGCCAAGCCGACCACCGCGCCCACCACCGCCGCACCGGCGAAGCCGACCACCACCGCTCCGCCGGCATCCCCGGCTCCCCGCGGGACCCCGGTGGCTATCAACGGCCGGCTGAGGGTGTGCGGCACGCAGCTGTGCAACAAGAACAACAAGCCGGTGCAGCTTCGCGGCATGAGCAGCCACGGCCTGCAGTTCTTCCCCAACTGCGTCAACGCCGGCTCGCTGGCCGCGCTGCGCAACGACTGGAACGCCGACTTCATCCGGCTGTCCATGTACGTCCAGGAGGGCGGCCTCGAGACCGACCCGGCACGCTTCACGGCGAAGGTGAACGGCCTCGTCGACCAGGCGACCAAGCTCGGGCTGTACGTGATCGTGGACTTCCACATCCTCACCCCGGGCGACCCCAACGTGAACCTGGGCCTGGCCAAGACCTTCTTCCAGAACGTCTCCGCCGCCCACGCCGCGCAGGACAACGTGATCTACGAGATCGCCAACGAACCGAACGGGGTGAGCTGGGACGGCATCAAGACCTACGCCGAGAAGGTCATCCCGGTCATCCGCAGGAACAAGCCCGACAGCGTGGTCATCGTCGGCACCCGGGGCTTCTCGTCGCTGGGGCTCTCCGACGGCAGCGACGAGAACGAGATCGTCAAGGACCCGGTCAAGTTCGGCAACGTCATGTACACGTTCCACTTCTACGCGGCGTCGCACCGGGAGGACCGGCGGGCGGTCGTCGCGCGGGCCGCGAAGAAGCTGCCGCTGTTCGTCACCGAGTTCGGCAGCCAGACCTTCACCGGCGACGGTCCCAACGACTTCGCCAGCACGACGGCGTGGCTCGACCTCCTGAAGAGCCTGAAGATCGGGTACGGGATGTGGAGCCTCTCCGACGGCCGGGAGAGCAACTCGGTGTTCAAGCAGGGCACCTGCGCCGGCACCCGGTTCGCGGGCACGGGCGTCCTGACGGAGTCCGGCCGCTACATCCGCAGCCGGATCCTCACGGGCGTCGGCACTCCCTAGATGTAGTTCTTCAGCTTCACGGCGAGAAGGTCGGCACGGACGCCGGAATTCGGGCAGCCGCCGAAGTGGTGCAGCGCGACGACCTTGTCGGTCTTGCGGGACAGCACCGGGCTGCCGCTCGAGCCACCCTCGGTGTCGCAGTAGTAGGACACGTCCGAGTCCCGCGCGTACCCGTCGAACGCGTTGTCGGCGACGGCGCACGTGCCGGCCTTTTCCCCCAGCCGCCCGGCGATGCGGGTCGGCTCCCCGGCCGGGTGCTGCGGCACGTACAGCTCCTGGCCGCGGATCGGGCGTGCGGTGTCCAGCGTCAGGTAGCCGAACTTCTGCACCGCGGCGAAGTTCTCCACGGTGAAGAGGGTGTAGTCGTACACGTGGTTGGTGGTCAGGACCCGGTCACCCCAGACCTTCGTGGGCCGGAAGACGTCGTAGCCGCCGCACTTCGCGCACTGGTAGTTGAACCACACCTCGGTCTCGTACGCGTCGTCCGAGTTGTCGAAGCAGTGGTTGTTGGTCAGCATGCGGTTCTTCGCGCCGATCCGCCATCCGGTGCAGAGCTCGGTGCCGTTGATCAGCAACCGCGCGATCGACTTGGACCGCGTGTACGCGACCGGGTCCGAGGACCGGTAGCAGACCGCGTCGCGGCTCTCGTCGCTGCCGCAGACGGACTCCTCGCGGCCCGTACGGTTCGGGTTGGTCAGCTGCTTCTCGGGCGTCGCCTCCTGCTCCTTCCTGGTGAAGCCCTTGGCGACCTGGTCGACCCGTACGCCCAGGCTGCCGAGCAGCGAGTTCACCAGGGAACCGCCGCCACGGTGCACCTCCAGGACGGCGGTGTCGCCGGTGATCGACATCGCCCACCGGCCGGTCGGCGCCGCGCCGTCCAGCAGCTTCGGCGCGTCGTAGCGGTAGGACTCCGTGCCGGCGGGATCCGCGACGGTCACGTAGTCGCCCGGCAGCATCGCCATGCGGCTGAAGTGCAGCTTCACGTACGAGGCGCCCGGGTAGCGGAAAACCTCACGCTTCGGGGCGCCGTACCCGAGCAGCTTGTCGACGTCGATCAGGGTGCCGACCTGCTGCCGGCCGTCCTCGGCCGACCGGGTGGCGGACTCGCTCTTGGCTTTGACCTTGCCTTCGCTGGGGGCTTCGGTCTTGGCAGAGGCCGCCGCCTGCGGGGCGCCTGCCGCAGTTCCGGACACGGCAGCCGGCTGCTGCACCGCGACGGGCGTGGGCGCGGCGATCGCGGGCTCGTGCCAGGTGCCGACCTTCCGGCCCTCTTCCACCATCTGCGTCCAGGCCACGGCACTAGCCGAACCGACCAGTGCCAGGGCGGCACACGCCCCGGCGACGATGCTCACCGCGCGTCGCACATTCACTCCCGTCCCCAAAGTCACATCGCCGACATAAGGAACAATCAGGCGATCTCGCTTCTGTGTAACGAGCCACGTGCGGCAGCGACGCGCCGCAGCGAGCGTGCACACTGGGGTTCGTGCGCATCACCTCAGCCCTCGTCGACCCGGCATTGCTGGATCTGCCGTGGCACGTACCGCTGGAGGACTGGCCGGCGGACCACCTGGTCGCGCTGCCGCAGGGCATCTCCCGGCACGTCGTTCGGTTCGTCAAGCTCAACGACACGGTGTACGCCCTGAAGGAGACCCGGGAGCGGATCGCCGAAAAGGAGTACGACCTCTTGCGCGCCCTCGAGCGGATCGACTTCCCGGCGGTGGAGGCCGTCGCGATCGTCACCGACCGCACGGACGAGCACGGTGAACCGCTGGAGACCGTGCTGATCACCCGGCACCTGCAGTTCTCTCTGCCCTACCGGGCGCTGTTCTCGCACGTGCTGCGCCCGGAGACGATGAACCGGCTGCTCGACGCGCTCGCGGCGCTGATCGTGCGGATGCACCTCACCGGCTTCTCGTGGGGCGACTGCTCACTGTCCAACACGCTGTTCCGCCGCGACGCCGGCGCCTTCGCGGCATACCTCGTCGACGCCGAGACCGGAAACCTCTATCCGAAGCTCTCCGAGGGGCAGCGCGGCGAGGACATCGAGATCCTGCGGCTCAACATCTTCGGCGAGTGCCTCGACCTGGAGGCCGCCGAGCTGCTGCACGAGGCGATCGACCCGGAGGCCGTCGTCGACGACATCGTGGCGCGCTACGAGCGGCTGTGGCACGAGGTCACGTACGAGCAGGAGGTCCCGCGGGACGCCCGCCACGACATCGAGGGCCGCATCCGCCGCCTCAACGACCTGGGCTTCGACGTCGCTGAGGTGGCCATGTCCACCGTGGACGGCGGCTACCGGGTGCGCCCCAAGGTCGTGGACGCCGGCTACCACACCCGGCGGCTGCTGCGCCTGACCGGACTCGACGCGGAGGAGAATCAGGCCCGGCAGCTGCTCAACGACCTGGACGCGTACCGGGCCGAGAGCGACCTGATCGACGAGCAGCAGGCCGCGCACCGCTGGCTGACCGAGGTGTTCGAGCCGGTCGTCCGCGCGGTGCCCGCCCACCTGCGGCGCAAGCTGGAGGCACAGGAGATCTTCTCGCAGATCATCCAGCACAAGTGGCTGCTGTCCGAGCGGGCCGGCCGCGACGTGGGCATGGGACCGGCCGTGCAGTCGTACCTGACCGACGTGCTCGCCCACAAACCCGACGAGCAGGCCGTGCTGGGTCCTACGGCGCCTGCTCGAGCATGAGCGGCTCCGGCGGCGGGGTGGCCTGCTCGACAAGGGCGCGCAGGCCGGCGCGGCGGGCGACCACGAAGATGCGGTCACCGGCGGTCAGCACCCGCCGGGGATCCGCCGCCCAGTCGACCCGTTCCTCGCCGGCGGCGGACAGGCCGATCACCCGTACGCTCTGCGTCCGGTCGGCCCGGCTCAGCTCGGCACCGTCCAACGGGGACCCGGGCAGCACCTGAACCGCGGCGACCAGCAAGGCGTGCCGGTCGACCGGAATCGTCGCGAGGACCTCGCGCTCGAGCATCGCCGCGGCGAAGGCCGGCGCCGCCAGCCGCGAGACGCTGCGGGAGATGTCGATGCTGAAGGCGGTCTGCACACGCCGGGCGAAGTCATCGTCGAAGAGCCGCAGCACCACCCGCAGATCCGGACGGGCGGCGCGGGCGTTCAGCGCCGCCTGCAGGTTGGTGACGTCATCGGTGGAGACCACGACCAGCGCCTTGCTGGTGGCCACGGACGCCGAGCGCAGGGTCTCCTCGAGCGCCGCGTCACCGACGATCAGGGGCACCCCGAGTTGCTCGGCCACCTTCGCGCCGCGGGCGTCCGGCCGGCGGTCGATCGCGACGACCTCCAGTCCCAGATCGACGAGTTGCCGCAGCACCCGGGTGCCGACGTTGCCCAGGCCGACCACCACGATGTGGCCCTCGCGGTCGTTCGTGACGGTGCCGCGGGCCAGCGCCAGCCGCGCGTTGACCATGCCCTCGACCACGGCGGCGGTGATCAGCGGCAGCAGTGCCAGCCCCGCGATGGTGAGCACGAGCTGGGCCGCCTGAGCCAGCGGATTGAGATTCTTCTCCACATCGGACGAACCGACCGCGGTGAGCAGCGTGACGTAGATGGACCTCCACAGACCGTCCACATTGGCGGCGTGGGCCAGCACCGTGCCGGAGATCGCGGTCACGGCCAGCGTGATGACGACCGCCATGCCGAGCTTGCGGCTCAGCGCCGCCCGCAGTCCCCGGCCCAGCGTGGCGAGGGGATGCCGCCGACGCTTGCGGGCTCTCACCAGCCGCTCGGCGGCGAGGGTCTGCCCGGCCGGGCGCCCGGTGGCTTCGGCGAGGACGAGATCCGTGGGCCGCTCCGCGCCGGGTGCGGGCGTTGCCGGCAGAACGTCCACCCGGCCGGCGCCGTCCGCCACGGTGAGGGCACAGATGATGTGCTCCGGCCGTACGTCGGCACGCCGCGCTACGTAGACCGTGCGGCCGGGGAGGCGTACGTGCGTCGGCGCCACCTCACCCAGCGACGCCGCTACGAATGCCGGGGCCGCCATCGCCGCGTCGGAAAGGACGGCGCAGTCGGCGAAGAGGCGGCGGACGCCGTACCCGAGACCGGAGTTGAACATCCGGATCACCAGCCGCAGGTCCGGCTCGACCGCCTGGGCGCAGAGAGCGGCGTGCAGGTTCACGACGTCGTCCGGCATGACCAGCGCCAGCGCCGCAGCACCCGCCAGCCCGGCCGAGCGGAACGTGCGCTCGTCGAGACGGTCGGCGCGCACGATCCGTACGCCGCGCAGGGCACTCAGATCGGGCACGTCCGACCGCAGCCTCGGCGGCACGATCACGGTCAGCCGGATCCGGTGGCCGGCGTTCGCCAGCTCCTCGGCGACCGTGTAGACCAGCGCGTCCGCACCGCAGACGACGAAATGCGGCCGGGTGTCGCCGTTGCGCGGCAGCCCCTCGCGCAGCCGGGAGACCAGCGATCGCCGGATCGGTTCGCGGAGGGGATCGACGGCCATGGGCGCATGGTAGTCAGCCGGAACCCTCTCGCGTGGCCGCTCGTTGCCCCTTCCGAGTCTTTTGTCCCCTTCTCGCAGGAGGAAGATCAATGCGCAAGTGGTTCTATGCCGGGGCCGTGGTCGGCGGCTTCCTGCTGTTCGGCGCGGCACCCGCGCAGGCCGACGACGTGGTCCCGGGCCCGGCGGGCGGCCTCACCGGCCTGCTGCCGGCGCAGGGCACCGGCCTCGACCCCGCGGGTGGCCTGAGCCTGCCCAACCCGCTCGGCGACGCCCCGCTCGTCGACGTCAAGCCCGGTACGAACAGCGCCGACCTGAACAGCCTGGACGTGGCACCGCCCGGCACGGCCCCGGCCGACCTGCCCACCGACCGCACCCCGGCCACCACGGTGCCGGCCGAGGAACTGCCTGCGGCGGACGTGGTCGGCGGGGCGCTGCCGCAGACCTCGAGCGTCCTGCCGTCCAACCTGCTCGGCGGGGACCTCCTCGGCCAACTGCCGCTGCTCGGCGGCCTCGGCGGGCTCACCCCGGACGGCCGCATCCCCGGCGCGGCGTCGCAGGAGTCGGGCCTGTTCACCGGCGGGCTGCCCCTGCTCGGCGGCCTCGGCGGACTGCTGCCGGCGAACGAGATCCCCAGCGGTGCGGGAGCCCTCCCGGCCGTGAACGGCCTGCCGGCCGGCGGCACCGACGTGACGCCGTCCGCCCTCGCCGGCCAGACCGCCGACGACCCGGCGGACGACCCGCGGGCCCACGAAGAGCCGGCCGACGACGAGGCCACGCCGCAGCGCACCTTCTCCGCGGGCGGTCGCCCGATCGCCGGCCGGGATCGCGACTTCTAGCATCATTGCCCCATGCAGACCTTTTTGCCGTACCCGGACTTCGTCGCCAGCGCGCACGCGCTGGACCAGAAGCGGCTCGGCAAACAGCGGGTGGAGACGATCCAGGTGCTGCGCGGCCTCGTGCAGCCCGGATACGGCTGGCGCCACCACCCGGCGGTCAAGATGTGGAAGGGGTACGAGGAGGCCTTGGTCCGGTACGGCCTCGACATGTGCGGCGTGTGGGTGGCCACGGGCCGGGCGGACACGACGGCCGACACCATGCGCGCCGACGCCGCCGCGGCCCGGGGCCTCACCGAGATCCGTACGCAGGACGACCTCGCCGCCGCCGGCGAACTGCCGCCCTGGCTCGGCGACGACGCGCTGCACCTCAGCCACCGCTCGGCCCTGGTCCGCAAGGACCCCGACTTCTACCGGCCGCTGTTCGGTGACGTCCCGGCGGACCTGCCCTACGTCTGGCCCGGTTCCGACCGCAGCTGAGTCACGTCCCACGAGAGCAGGAGGAACGGCTCCTCGTCGTCCGAGCCGGCCCGGCGGTACGTCTTCTGCGCGGCCTCGTTGTCCTGCTCGGTGCCGACCCACATCCCGTAGCAGCCCCGCTCTCGCGCGAGCCGGGCCAGCGCCTCCACGAGGGCGGTGCCGATGCCCCGCAGCCGGGCGTGAGGCGCCACGCCGAGCTCATAGACGAACATCTCCGTACCCTTGTCGGGATGGGTCATCTCCACCCCGGTGACCATGCCGACCGCCCGCTCGCCGTCGAACGCCATCAGCAGGTGATGCCCGGGAGCGGCAAGAAACTTCTCGGTCGCGTCCGGCAGCGGCGGCCCGTCGAACAGATCAGCGGCCCGGTGCACGACGGCGGCATCTGTGATCCGCTCGATACGCATGGCGACACCTTAGTGGTGCAATCACCCCATGGCCCGCATCGCGTACGACGACAGCAGCGCAGCCGCCTTCGCCGCCACCCGCCACCTCCCCACCGCCGGTCTCGACGAATGGCGAACCGCCGTAACCCGGCACGTCCCGCCCCAGGGAACGCTCCTGGACATCGGCGCCGGCACGGGCATGTGGTCCCGCGAATTCGCGACGTGGTTCCCGGCGCTGCAGGTGGTGGCGGTCGAGCCCTCAGCGAGCATGCGCGCCCGCTCCGGCTTCTCGCCGATGATCGGAGGGGACGCGCTGGCCCTTCCGCTGCGGGCGGGATCGGTGGACGTCGTCTGGCTCTCCACCGTGATCCACCACATTCCGGACCTGGCCGGCCTGGCCCGCTCCCTGCGACGGGTGCTGCGGCCGGGCGGCAGAGTGCTGATCCGCTCGGCGTTCGCGGGTCGCCCCGACGGCATCTCCCTGTTCCGCTGGTGGCCCGAAGCGACCCGGGTGCTCGACACCTTCCCCGGCGTCGCGGACGTCGAGGAGGCCTTCGCCGGTTTCCACGCCGACCCGGTCGAGGCCGTACCGCAACTGTCGGCGCCGTCATTGGCGGCGGCGGCTGACGGATTCCGCCGTGCGGCTCACACGCCGCTGCAGCTCATCACCGACGAGGAATACGCCGCCGGGCTGGAACGGCTGCGGGCGGCGGCTCAGGCGGATCCCCATCGGCCGCTGATCGACTGTTTGGATCTGCTGGTGCTGCGCTTGCCGGGCATCTGAGGCCCCTGCCTGGAATCGAGCCCGCTATCGACCGAGATTGGACCTTGCAGGACGTGCATGCTCACCCAGTGGTGCGATCCGGCGGCGGCGGCCCCTCAGTTTCCGAATCCAGCGGCGATCCACCGGCAGCGGCCGAAAGAGCTGCAGCGCGGGCGGGATCCGCTGTGGCGCGCGCCCATTGCGCCGCCAGACGTCGACCAACATCCCCTCTCGCAAGCAGGATGATGGCGAGCGCCCCGATTGCCACCCCTACACCGATGGCCGCCAAGCCGAGCACCAAGTTGCCCTGAAGAAGTGCGAGGACGCCCATGCTTCCGATTGCCATCCCACCGGCAATAACGGCTAGCGGTTGTGCAACTGCGCTACGTGCGAGCCCAGCGGCGCCTACACCAACGAGGCACACCGCAAACACGACGATGCCTACCGCGAACGCGGTGCCGCTGTAGATCAGCCAGGCGAGGCCGCCACCCGCCGTCAATATTCCGGCGGAGATGGAGCCCCAGTGGAGGCCGGTGTCGCCATAAAGCAACTTAGCGACGCCGATGATGATCGCTGCCAGCGCCACGGCAACACCAGCGTAACCAGGGCCGGCTGCACCGCGGTTCAGCGCGATGACACCCATGATCATCACCATGACCCCGACGGCGATGACCGCCACCAGGGCACCGGTATCGCCGCTCATCCATACGGCAGCGACCGAGCCGACCATTGTCACGCCAAAGACGAACAACACCACGCCGAGCTGAGACTCACGGCCGAGCACCCAGTGGAGGCCCTGACCGATCGCCGCGACCCCGATACCGACTACAGAAGCATGCAACAGCAGGCCGAACCCAGCGATGTGATCAATCGACGTAAGCGTCGCTCCAGCGGTGAACAAGACGACCGCACCTGCAGCCCATGGCGCCAGCCATGCAGGACCCAGCCCGGCCAGCAACACCGCCGCGACTGCCAGAACAAGCATGCTCCGAGCGGACCAGCGCACAACCAACGACCTCGTGGGCAGCCGACGCAGCCGGATCACCGCCGCCATAACTGCTGCGGCCGCCGCGGCGACCGCTACAGCCCGCCAGCGGTAGTCGTTACTGATGATATTGATGGCCAGTCCACCAGTGGTCCCTAGCAAGAACGTCGCCAGGCGCTCTCTCCCGCCATGCCTCGCACGACCAGGCCGCTCAGGATGATCTGTTGCAGATCGATTACTCACCGTGTCATCATGGCCGCTTCCCCGAAGGGGTGACTCCCTGGGAGCCCCGCGCTCGGGCCGCGTGAGCACTTCGACGCGCAGCGGGGAAGTAACAGCTGCCCTACTAAAGCCCTCACGGAGCGATCATGCGGCCCAGATCAGCTCGTCCACTGGTCAGGGCCATTCTCTGGAGCCCCCGGTCGGAATCGAACCGACGACATCCTGTTTACAAGACAGGTGCTCTGGCCAACTGAGCTACAGGGGCAAGGGCCTCAGCATAGCTGCTGACCCCGCCACCACCCGAAACGCCCGGGGCGGTATCGCACCTTGGCAGAACATGAAAAAAAGTTTACGGTGGCGGGGCGTGCGGCCCGCCGTACGCGTTCCTCCCACTCGGATCGTCCGGCACGTTCCTGCCGGTGGAAAGGAAGTCGATTCCCCATGGCTACCGTCACCTATGACAAGGCCTCCCGGATCTACCCGGGCTCCGACCGTCCCGCCGTCAACGAGTTGAACCTCGAGATCGGCGACGGCGAATTCCTCGTCCTGGTCGGCCCCTCGGGTTGTGGCAAGTCCACCAGCCTGCGCATGCTCGCCGGCCTCGAGGACGTCGACCGCGGCCGGATCCTCATCGAGGGCAAGGACGTCACCAACCTGCCCCCGAAGTCGCGCGACATCGCGATGGTCTTCCAGAACTACGCCCTGTACCCGCACATGTCGGTGTACGAGAACATGGCGTTCGCCCTGAAGCTGCGGAAGACCCCGAAGTCGGAGATCGACCGCCGGGTCAAGGAGGCCGCCCAGCTGCTTCAGCTCGACGAGTACCTCTCGCGCAAGCCGAAGGCGCTCTCCGGCGGTCAGCGTCAGCGTGTCGCCATGGGCCGGGCCATCGTCCGCGAGCCGCAGGTGTTCCTCATGGACGAGCCGCTGTCGAACCTCGACGCGAAGCTGCGCGTGCAGACCCGTTCGCAGATCGCGACGCTGCAGGCCAAGCTCGGCATCACCACCGTCTACGTCACGCACGACCAGGTCGAGGCCATGACGATGGGCCACCGGGTCGCCGTCATGCTCGACGGTGTGCTGCAGCAGTGCGACACCCCGCGGGCGCTCTACGACACCCCCGGCAACGTCTTCGTCGCCGGCTTCATCGGCTCGCCCGCCATGAACATCAAGACCGTGCCACTGCAGGAGGCCGGCGCGAGCTTCGCCGAGCTGGCCGTGCCGCTGACGCGCGAGCAGGTCGCCGCCGCCCAGTCCGGCGGCGGCAAGGTCACCATCGGCTTCCGCCCCGAGGCCACCGACCTGGTCGCCCCGACCGCGGGTGGCCTGCCGGTCGTCGTCGACCTCGTCGAGGACCTCGGCTCGGACGCCAACGTCTACGGCCACGCGGCCCTCGACGGCGGCTCGGAGCGGTTCGTCGTCCGCACCGACCGGCGCAACATGCCCTCCATGGGCGAGACGGTGTTCATCAAGCCGCAGCCGGAGCAGGTGCACGTGTTCAACGCCACCACGGGCGAGCGCATCTGACCACACGTACGTGACGAAGGGCGGTTCCCTCCGGGGAGCCGCCCTTCTACGCGAACGTGTGCACGACGAAGTCCTCGGCCGCCACACACGCCAGGTGTTGCTGATCCCAGGCGCAGGTTGCCGACCGTACGTCCGCCAGCGAGCCCAGCGGCACCGCGGGGTCACCGAGGTGCTCGCCGGAGAGCGCCGGGTCATCCGGCGACGTGGACAGCGCCTTCGAGAAGAGCAGCACGTTGCCGCCGTCCAGCCGGGCGGCCGCACCGGCCCGGGCCCACGAGACGCGGCCGTCGCCGTCAAGGAGCGTCGTCTGGCCGGGTGAGGTGTTCTGCGCGACGAGCACGGACTCGCCGACCGGCACCAGATTGTCGGCCTCCGTCACGGCCCGCGACCACAGCACCCCGCCCTTGGCGACGTCGACCGCCACGACCTTGGCCGTCTTGCTGTCGTACGCGGTCTTCTGCACGAAGCAGACCCGGTCGTCACCGCACGGGGTCAGATGCTCGAGCGAGCTGTCGGCCGGAGCCGTGTAGGGCACCTTCGGCTCGCCGAGTTTGCCCAGGTCGTAGGCCACGATCCGCCGGGTCTCGGCGGACTCGGCCACGATCAGCCGCCCGTTGTGCGCGATCACCTCGTCGTCCGGGTCGGCCACACTCTGCCGCGGCCCGGCCACCACGTGCCCGTTGCGCGCGTCGATCACCCGGGCGGACCGGTCGGCGCCGATCTGCACGAGCCGCTCATCGTCGTCCATCGGCGCGGCGAACGGCACCCCGCCGGTGGTGGCGGCCCCGGCCAGGTCGTCGCCCGTGGTGGCGGTGACGACCTTGGTGCTCTGGCCGTACTCGGATTTGGGGTTCTTGAGCTCCCACGCGACCTTGCCCTGACCGCGGACCTGGAGGCCGACGAGGCGGAGCTCGGTGCGGTCGACGAGGACCGCGGTGTCGCCGGCGAAGAGCATGTCGTCGTTGCTCGCGATCCGCCGCTCCCACATCTTGTGGCCGTTACCGGGATCGAGCAGCACCATGCGGCGCGACCCGGTGTCGCTGTCGGTGTCGCTGATCGCGACGACGGCGTGCGGCAGCGAGAAGAAGAACTCCCAGCCGGCGGCGACCCCGGCCTCCTTGCTGCTCCACTCCGTCTTGCCGGTGCCGGCATCGGCGGCGACGACACCCAGCTGCCCGGTGTCGTCGGCGCTCGCGAAGTAGGCGCGATCATCCCGCAGGGCGGCGGCGGAGAACGCCGAGGTCACGGGCACGGCCGGCTTCACCCGCTTCGCGTCGCTCAGCGGCTGGTAGTCCAATGCGGAATATCCGGGCCAGAGCAGCACGGCCGCGGTCGCGGCCACCCCGAGCACGACGACGGTCGCGGCGGCGACGATCCAGAGACCCTTTCTCCGGTACGCCGGGAGCTTCCGTTCCGCCGACGGAGCGGCCGAGGCGAGCCAGGGCTCGGCGGGTGCACCCGAGGTCGGCAGCACGAACGGGGCGCCACTGCCGGCGGCGATCGCGGCCGCCTCGCCGGTGGCCCAGGGATCGACGGGCTCGGCATATTGCGGTTCCGCGCCGCCGTCTCCCGGCTGCCCTGCGGCCGAGCGGCCGGGGGTCGACGGGCCGGCGGCGGGCGCATCCTGTCGGCCGGCGGAGCCCCGACCCGCGGCGGACGAACCGGCACCGGACGAGCCCGCGGCGGACCAACCGGCGCCGGACGGGCCCGCGTCTGACGAACCGGCGCCGGACGGGCCCGCGGCGGACGAACCGGCGCCGGACGGGCCCGTGGCCGGCGAGGAGGGGGCGGACGGCCCGGCGGCGGGGGCCAGGTCGGCCGGGGTGGGGAGGCCGGCGGCGGTCGAGGTCGGCGGCCCGAACGCCGCGGTGAACGGACCCGGGGCAGCGGGCGAGGTCGGCGGCCCGAACGCGGCGGTGAACGGGCCCGGGGCAGCGGCCGCACCGGTCTCCTCGGTGAGCGGCCCGGCGGCTTCGGTGTGCAGGCCGGTGCCGGTCGGCGCCGGCCCGCCGTGGGCGACTGTGTCCACCATCGGCTCCACCGCCGCCGCTCGGAACGGTTTCGCCGGCGTGGAGTCGGCCGGGACCGCGGCCAGGAGCGCCCCCTCCGCCACCGGGAGCTCGGGCTGCTCCAGCACCGTCGGAGCGACGCCCAGCTCGCTGTGCAGCAGGCGCGCCACCAGCGGCACCCGTGACGAGCCGCCGACCAGGAACAGGCCGGCGAGGTCGGCCGGGCTCAGCCCCGCCGCCTTCACCACCGCGTCGGCCTCCGCCACGCCTCGGCGTATCAGCGGGGCCGCCACCATCTCGAGTTCGTCGCGGGTGAGGTGCACCGCATGCTCGACGCCCGGCACGGCGACGGGTGCCTGCGCCGTACGGGACAGCATCTCCTTGGCGCCACGGACGTCGTCCCAGAACTGCCGCCGGGCACGCCACTGGGGAAGCGTCACCGGTTCGCGCAGCGCGGACCAGGCGGCGGGCTCCGACGAGGCCAGCGCCATGCCGACGTGGCCGACCAGGGCCGCGTCGATGTCGAGGCCGCCCAGGTCGTCGAGGCCGCCGGAGGAGACCACCTCGAAGCGCGCCCGGCCGTCCGGTCCGGCGCCCTCGTTGCGGACCACGGCGATGTCCAGCGTGCCGCCGCCGAAGTCGAACACGCCGAGCGCGGCGCCGACCGGCACCGGCCGCCGCAGCACCTCGGCGAAGTAGCGGGCCGCTGCCACCGGCTCCGACACGAGCTGCGTCGCCGGGGGCCAGCCCGCCAGCGCCAGGGCCTGGGTGAGGACATTGCGGCGTTCCGTGCCCCATGCGGCCGGACAGGTCACGACCGCCGGTGGCAGGAAGCCGGCGGCCGCCACGGCCTCGCGCGCCACCGCCTCGAGCAGCGCGGCGAGCAGATCGGGCACCGGCACCTCCGCCCCGCCGAGCAGTACGCTCCCCGCGTCGACGTGCCGCTTCGGGTTGGGTTCGAGGCGGGCAGGCTCCGCGTAGCCGAGGCGTACGGCGTCGTGGCCCACGTGCAGGCGGCCGGTCGCGTCGAGGTAGACCGCCGAGGGCAGCAGGGGCCGGCCGTCGAAGAGCAGCGGTCGTACCCGCCCGTCGGGCCAGCGCAGCATGGCGACGGTGTGGGATGTGCCCAGGTCAACACCGAGCATGCGCTGCCCCTCCGCCAACGGACCACTCGGCCCGCCACGTTACAGGGCGGGTACGACCACCCGAGGATCCGACGGGGCGTCAGCCGTACAGGCGGCGGCGCGCAACCTCCGCGAGGGTGACCGCGGCGGCGACGCTCGCGTTGAGCGACTCCACCGTGGAGGCCATCGGGATGCTGACCCGCAGGTCGCACGTCTCGCCGACCAGCCGGGACAGTCCGCGGCCCTCCGAGCCGACCACCACGAGCAGCGGGCCGACCGCGGCTTCGAGCTGGTAGAGGTCCGTCTCGCCGTCCGCGTCCAGGCCGATCGCGGTGAAGCCGGCCTGCTGGGCCGCCTTGATCGCCCGGGTCAGGTTGACCACCTGGGCGACCGGCACCCGGGCGGCCGCACCGGCGCTGGTGCGCCAGGCCGTCGCGGTGATGCCCGCCGCGCGGCGCTCGGGCACGAAGACGCCGTGCGCGCCGAAGGCGGCCACCGACCGGATGACCGCGCCCAGGTTGCGCGGGTCGGTCACCCCGTCGAGGGCCACCAGCAGCGGGGCTGTCTGCTCCATCGAGGCGGCCACGAGGTCGTCGAAGTTCTCGTACGCGAACGGCGGCACCTGCAGGCCGACGCCCTGGTGCAGCACCCCGCCGGTCATCCGGTCGAGCTCGTTGCGGCTGACCTCGAGGATCGGGATGCCGCGGTCGCCGGCCGTACGCGCGATCTCGGTGATCCGCTCGTCGATGTCGATGCCCTGCGCGACGTACAGTGCGGTCGCCGGAACCAGCGCGCGCAGCGCCTCGACCACCGGGTTGCGGCCGAGCAGCAGCTCCGGACCTTCCTTGGTGGGGTTGGAGCGACGGCCGGGGGCGATCCGGGGACCGCGGCTCTGCATCCGTGCGCCGCGCTGCGGGGCCGGGCGTCCGGTGGCACGGCCGCCGCCGCGACCCCAGGTGGTGTCCTTGGTGCCGGGGATGCCGACCTTGGGGGCGCGCCCCTCGGCGGCCGCCGCGCGGCGCTCCTTCTCCTGCTTACGGGCGGTCTTCTCGGGCAGCTTCTCGGTGCCGGAGTAGCCCTTGTGCCACGGTCGTTCGTCGGCGGGCAGGGTCTTGCCACGGCCCTTGAGCCCGGCGCGGTTCTTGCCGCCGGAGCCCGCCGCGGCGCCCTTCTTCGACGTGACGCGCTTGCTCGCGTTACGGGAGTTTCCTGGCATCAGTGCTGCTCTCCTACCGTCCAGCGCGGCCCGGTCGGAGTGTCCTCCACCTGAATTCCCGCGTTCTTGAGCTGGTCGCGAACCGAGTCGGCCGCCGCCCAGTCCTTGCGTGCCCGCGCCTGTGCCCGCTGCTCCAGCGCGAGCTTCACCAGCGAGTCGACCACCGGCTTGAGGTCGCCGCCGGTCTCACCGCCGCCCCACGCCTCGTCCAGCGGGTCGAGCCCGAGCACCCCGAGCATGGCCCGGACCTCGGTCAGCGCCGCGCGTACGCCGGTCTCGTCGGAGGCCGCCAGCGCGGTGTTGCCCTCGCGGATCGTGTCGTGCACGACCGCGAGCGCCGCCGAGGTGTTGAGGTCGTCGTTCATCGCCGCGGCGAACGCCGGCGGGACCTCCTTGGGCCGGCCGGGGCCGACCACCTCGACGGCACGCTGCACGAAGCCCTCGATGCGCTTGTAGGCCGTGGCCGCCTCCCGCAACGCGTCATCGGAGTAGTCGATGCGCGACCGGTAGTGCGGCACCCCGAGGTAATAGCGCAGCTCGACCGGGCGGATGCCCATGGCCCGCACGGCCTCGACGTCGATGACGTTGCCCAGCGACTTGCTCATCTTGGCCTCGCCGAGGTTGAGCAGCGCGTGGTGCACCCAGTAGCGGGCGAACGGCAGGCCGGCCGCGCGCGACTGCGCGATCTCGTTCTCGTGGTGCGGGAACGTGAGGTCGAGCCCGCCGCCGTGGATGTCGAACTCGTCGCCGAGGTAGCGGCGCGCCATCGCGGAGCACTCGATGTGCCAGCCCGGCCGGCCGCGGCCCCACGGCGAGGGCCACGAGGCGTCGGCGGGCTCGTCGGCCTTGAGGCCCTTCCAGACCGCGAAGTCCTCGGGGTGGCGCTTGCCGCGCTCCGGCGCCTCCCCGGCCGACAGCATGTCCTCGGGCTTCTGCCCGGACAGCGCGCCGTACTCGGGGTAGCTGGCCACGTCGAAGTACACGTCGCCGTTGGCCTCGGCCGACGCGTACGCGTGCCCGCCCGCGATCAGCGTCTCGATCAGCTCGTGCATCTCGGGGACGTGGCCGGTGGCGAGCGGCTCGTACGTCGGCGGCAGCACGTTGAGCGCGCGGTAGTCGGCGTCGAGGACGAGCTTGTTCGCGTACGCGATGGCCCAGAACGGCCGGCCGGTCTCCAGCGACTTGACCAGGATCTTGTCGTCCACGTCCGTGACGTTGCGCACGAAGGTGACCTCGTAGCCGGAGTGGATCAGCCAGCGCCGCAGCACGTCGTAGCTGACGGCGCTGCGCAGGTGGCCGATGTGGGGCACCGACTGAACGGTCAGACCGCAGAGGTAGATACCGGCCTGACCGGGCGTCTTCGGGACGAAGTCCCGGACGGATCGGGTCGCGGTGTCGTGCAGCCTGAGGGTCACCGTACAAGGGTACCGACCTTCGAAAGCGGATAACCGCCCCGTCCGAGTGCCCGGACGGGGCGGTGGTCCACCACCGGGTCAGCGGCCGCCGACCGCCTTGTACGCGTCGACGATGCCGTGCCCGTAGAAGCCGTTGAACGCCTTCGGTCCGGCACAATACGCGTCGAACTCGGCGGTGTAACCCTCGTTCGCGTAGCTGCGCAGGCGCGGCTCCGGGCACGCGGTCTTCTCCGCCGTACGGTACAGCTGGGCCTCCACCAGGTCGGGGTTCATCGTCAGGCCGCCCCGCCACCAGTCGTGGTGGCCGTACCGGCTGACGATCAGCGCCGCGACGCCCGCGGCGTGCGGCGACGCCATCGAGGTGCCCGCCAGGTACGTGTAGTAGCCGCAGGTGCCGCTCGTGCAGTCCTTGAACACCGTCGGGCTGACCGGGTTGCCGGCGGCGTCGACCGCCCCGCTCGCCTGCAGAACCTTCAGCGGGTACGTCGACAGGATGTTGTTCGCCGCGTTGTTGTACTGCGGCGTACCGAAGAAGTCCCGGGTGAAGCCGCCCGGCGCGGCGACGCCGATCTGCTCCGTGCCGTAGTTGGAGTACTGCGACTTCGACTTCGAAGGGCCGACAGCCGACACGCCGATGACGTGCGGGCCCTCGGCGGGCAGCGTGAAGCAGGTGCTGTTGTCGATCGTCCGCTGGTACGGGTCGGAACCGTAGTCGGGGCTGCTCACGTCCTCCTGCGGGTCGTTCAGGTTGTCGTGCTGGTTGCCCAGCGCGCCGACCAGAGTGACGCCGTGGCTGTGGGCGTAGTTCAGCGCCCGCTTCATGCCCGTGATGATCGCCTGCTGCTCGGCCTGCGCCTCGGGTGCGTCGGCCGGGTTGGCCTTGCAGTTGTAGAGCCACGGGTCGACGTAGAAGGACATGTTGACCACGTCGATGCCGGCGTCGCCCGCGTACGTGAGCGCGTTGACCACCGGGTCGAGGAAGAAGTAGCCGGAGTCCTGACCGCCCTTGAGCTCGACCAGGGTGACGTTCGGGGCGACGCCGGACACGCCCGAGCCGTTGGCGGCGGCGGCGATGGTGCCGGCCACGTGAGTGCCGTGGCCGCCGTCGTCGGTGCCGACCGGGTCGACGCAGCCCTCGACCTCGCAGGCGCCGTCGATGTCCACCAGGTCCGGCGCGAAGTTGCGGGACAGGCGGGTGCTGAAGTTGGGCGCGAGGTCGGGATTGGACGCGTCGAGCCCCGTGTCGAGCACGCCGACGGTGACGCCGCGCTCGCCCTTCTCGATGGCGCGGGCCTTGTCGGCCTTGACCATCCTGAGGCCCCAGAGCTTGTCGTCGAGCGGGTCGGGCGTCGTCGCGCCGTTCGGGCCGCGGCCGTGCAGCGCCTCGGTGACCGGCTGCTCGACGGCCGGCGAGACCTTGGGCGCGTACCCGATCGCCCTGCTGGCCGAGGCACCGATCAGCGCGTCGGACCGCGCGGCGCGGGCCTTGAAGTCCACGGCGGACGAGGTGACCTTGTACGTCCCCACGGCGGTGTTGGTGGACAGCACCGTGCCGCCGGCCGCGGTGATCGCGGCGATGGCGTCGGACGTGGAGATCCCGTCGCCGGCGACAACGGTGTATTCGATGGCGGTGGCGGCGCTCGCCGGCGCGGTGGGCAGTCCGACGAGGAGGGCGGCGAGGCTCGTCGCGGTGGCGACGGCCCCGGCCGTCAGGCGTCTTCTCATCTCCGCATTCCATCGAAGGAGACGATCATTCACAAGGGTTGATCGTCTCCTTCGGCCGCCGATCGTTCAGGGCCGGGTCATCCGGAGGACGTCGAGCGCCGAATCCAGCTGTTCCTCGGTCAGAGTGCCACCGGCGACATGTCCACGTTCGATGACTACCGCCCGGATGGTCTTGTCTTCCTTGAGCGCCTGCTTGGCGATCGCGGCGGCCTCGTCGTACCCGAGGTAGCGGTTCAGCGGCGTGACGATCGAGGGTGATCCCTCCGCGTACGCCCGGGTGACCTCCTCGTCGGCCTCGAGCCCGTCGATGCAGCGGTCGGCGAGCATCCGCGCCGCCGCGGCCAGCAGCTTGATCGACTCGAGCAGGTTGCGCGCCATCACGGGCAGCATGACGTTGAGCTCGAAGTCGCCCTGCGTGCCGGCGAAGGCGACCGCCGCGTCGTTGCCGATGACCTGGGCGACCACCTGGCGCACCGACTCGGGCACCACCGGGTTCACCTTGCCCGGCATGATCGACGACCCCGGCTGCAGGTCGGGCAGGCGCAGCTCGCGCAGGCCGGCCCGGGGCCCCGAGCCCATCCACCGGATGTCGTTCACGATCTTGTAGAGGCCGACCGCCACCACCCGCAGCTGCCCGGAGGCCTCGACCAGGCCGTCCCGCGCCCCCTGCGCCTCGAAGTGGTTGCGAGCCTCGGTCAGCGGCAGCCCGGTGCTCTCCCGCAGCCGCTCGATCACCGCGGCGGCGAACCCGGGCGGCGTGTTCACCCCCGTGCCCACGGCCGTACCGCCCAGCGGCAGCTCGGCGAGCCGGGGCAGGCAGGCCTCGAGCCGCTCGACGCCGTTGCGCACCTGAGCCGCGTACCCGGAGAACTCCTGCCCCAGGGTGACCGGCGTCGCATCCATGAGATGCGTGCGGCCGGACTTGACGACTTCGGCCCAGGCCGAGGCCTTGGCCTCGAGTGCCCCGGCGAGATGCTCCAGGGCCGGGACGAGATCGCGGGTGACGGCCTCGGTGGCGGCGAGGTGGATCGAGGACGGGAAGACGTCGTTGCTGGACTGCGACGCGTTGACGTGGTCGTTCGGGTGCACCGGCCGGTCCAGCTCCCGGGAGGCGAGCGTGGCGATGACCTCGTTGGTGTTCATGTTCGACGACGTGCCGGAGCCCGTCTGGAACACGTCGATGGGGAACTGGTCGTCGTAACCGCCGTCCGCCACGTGCGCCGCCGCGGTGGAGATCGCCTTGGCGATGTCGTCGTCGAGCACCCCGAGGGCCGCGTTGACCTGCGCGGCCGCCCCCTTGATGCGAGCCAGCGCCCGGATGTGCGAGGGCTCCAGCCCCCTCCCGGAGATCGGGAAATTCTCCACGGCACGCTGCGTCTGCGCGCGCCACAGGGCGGCGGCCGGCACCCGGACCTCACCCATGGTGTCGCGCTCGATCCGGAATCCGCTCTCGTCAGTCGTCACCGCTCCATCCTGCCCCCGCGGCGACCGCCTCGCAGTTGATCCGCGCCACTGTTCAACGGGCCCGGCCGTCGGTGACAGCGGCTCGACAGCCGGGCGAGAGCGGTCACCAGCATGCTGTCCGAAGGGGCCGTCCCGTCTCTGGCCCCCCTGGCGGCGGGACGGCCTCATCGGGGGGCGTGCAGCTCGCCTCATGACGCGACGGCGAGCTGCCCGCGCACCCCCCGGGGGGACGACCACCGGTTGGACGGCGCCCGGCGTCGGAAGTATCGTCCCGAGGGTTTGGACGTCCCCGACGAACAGGATCTTTGTCATGCGACGCGCCCTCCTCACCGCGGCCCTCGGCGGCCTCCTGCTCACCGGAGCGGGGTGCAGCGGCAGCGACGCCGAGGACGGCAAGGCTCCGACCCTGGCCGCGCCGTCGTCCACGCCGGCCGCCTCGCCGGAGCCGGACTACTCGGCGAACACCAAGAAGATCTGCGACGACCTGGACAAGCTCTTCGACACCGAGCTCGAGAACTTCGGTACGGAGATCGGCAAGATGATCGCCTACAAGGAGGCGAAGCAGGCCGACAACGCCGCGAAGGCGCAGAAGGCAGCGGCCAAGCAACTGCGCGACGTCGGCGCGCGGGTGCGCAAGGAGACGGCCGTCGCCCAGGACCCGGAGCTGAGGACGGTGGGGGCCGCCTCGGCCACGAAGTTCACCAAGAGCGCGGCCGACCGCAAGTTCTTCGACCAGATCAAGTCCACCAAGGACCTGGACCGGATCCTCGAGACCCAGATGACCAACTGGCTGAACCCGGTCGCCGGCTACTGCGCCTGACGACCGCCGCGGGGCATGTTCAGCGGCGTCCGATGCTCAGGACCGGCTTCGTCACCTCGGCGAAGAAGTCGTTGCCCTTGTCGTCCACGACGATGAAGGCCGGGAAGTCCTCCACCTCGATCCGCCACACGGCCTCCATGCCGAGCTCCGGATACTCCAGCACCTCGACGTGCCGGATGCAGTCCTGGGCCAGCCGGGCCGCCGGGCCGCCGATCGAGCCCAGGTAGAACCCTCCGTGGCTCTGGCAGGCCTTCGTCACCTGCCCCGACCGGTTGCCCTTCGCCAGCATCACCAGCGAACCGCCCGCGGCCTGGAACTTCTCCACGTAGGCGTCCATGCGGCCGGCGGTCGTCGGGCCGAAGGAACCGGACGCGTAGCCTTCCGGGGTCTTCGCGGGGCCGGCGTAGTAGACCGCGTGGTCGCGCAGGTACTGCGGCATGGGCTCGCCGGCGTCGAGGCGTTCGGCGATCTTGGCGTGGGCGATGTCGCGGGCGACGACCAGCGGGCCGGACAGCGAGAGACGGGTCTTCACCGGGTACTTGGCGAGCTGGGCCCGGATGGCCTCCATCGGCTGGTTGAGGTCGACGCGGACGACCTCGTCGGTCTCCAGGTTCTCGTCCGTGACGTCCGGCAGGAAGCGGGCCGGGTCCGGCTCCAGCCGTTCCAGCCAGACCCCGGACGGTGTGATCTTGGCCGTGGCCTGCCGGTCGGCCGAGCAGGAGACCGCGATGGCCACCGGGCAGGAGGCGCCGTGCCGGGGCAGGCGGATCACGCGTACGTCGTGACAGAAGTACCGCCCGCCGAACTGGGCGCCGATGCCGAAGTCGCGGGTCAGCTCGAGCACCGCCGCCTCGAGCTCGACGTCGCGGAAGCCGTGGCCGGTCATCGAGCCCTCGCGCGGAAGGTTGTCCAGGTACTTCGCGCTGGCCAGCTTCGCCGTCTTCAGCGCGTGCTCCCCGCTGGTGCCGCCGATGACCACGGCGAGGTGGTACGGCGGGCAGGCCGAGGTGCCGATGAGCCGGAGCTTCTCGTCCAGGAACTCCATCATCCGCGCCGGGTTCAGCAGCGCCTTGGTCTCCTGGTAGAGGTACGACTTGTTGGCCGAGCCGCCGCCCTTGGCCATGAACAGGAACTTGTAGGCGTCCGGCTGCCCGCCCGGGTCCTCCGCGTACAGCTCGATCTGGGCCGGGAGGTTGGAGCCGGTGTTCTTCTCGTCCCACATCGTCAGCGGGGCGAGCTGCGAATACCGTAGGTTCAAGCGCGTGTACGCCTGGTAGACGCCGAGCGCGATCGCCTGCTCGTCCGTACCGTCGGTGAGCACGTGCCGGCCGCGCTTGCCCATCACGATCGCCGTGCCGGTGTCCTGACACATCGGCAGCACGCCGCCGGCCGCGATGTTGGCGTTGCGCAGCAGGTCGAGGGCGACGAACCGGTCGTTCGGCGACGCCTTGGGGTCGTCGATGATCGATCGCAGCTGGGCGAGGTGGGCGGGGCGCAGGAAGTGCGCGATGTCGTGCATGGCCTCGGCGGTCAGCAGCGTGAGCGCGCCGGGGTCGACGGTGAGGAACCGTCGCCCGCCGGGCCCGTTGACCACGTCCACGCCCTCGTCCGAGAGCAGTCGGTACTCGGTCGTGTCCTCGCCGATCGGCAACAGCGGCGAGTACGAGAAAGCGGCGGCTCTGCTCATGACGGGCAAGCCTAGGCCAGCCCCTGCCGGCTTTGCGAACCGGCAGCCCGACCGGCCGGCACCGGTTCGATCACCGTGCCGGAGAAGATCCGTACGGGAGGTAGGCCATGTCGCGCCCGGAGACCAGGATCAGGCCGCCCGGGCCGGCCGCGAAGACCTTCGCGGCCGTGCGGGCCTCGGTCAGAACACCCCCGGTGCGCGGGCTGAGTGCGACGATCTTGCTGGGTTTCGCCTCCGCGATGATCGCCGCGTACGGGGTGAGCGCCGCCGACGCCCCGGAGCCGACCGTACGCCGCCAGACCACGGCACCACGGCTGAAGGACCGGGCGCTGACCGTCGTCTTGTCCGCGCTGCGGATCAGGGCGTAGGAGTTGTCGACGGCCAGCACGCTCTGACCGTCGCGCCCGTGCCACAGGTCACGCCCGTCGTGCGCGGCGATCAGCTCCTGGCGTCCGACCGGGTCGACGCCGAGCACGACGTCGGAGCCGCCCGCCGGGTCGCGTTCCTGCTTGCAGTCGGAACCGTTGTCGGCCGTACGCAGGTTGAGCCCGTCCCGCTGCCACACCGCCCGGCCGGACGGCGGATCGTGGGCGACGACGTCGTAGTAGCAGGTGCCGTCGCGGGCTTCGCCGGTCACGGTCAGCACCCGCCCGCCGGCGACGGCGACCCGCTGATGACGGCCGGGGGTGCGGGTCTGCACCACCCGGCCCTGGGCGGTGTCGATGATCTGCACCTTGCCGTCACCGGGCAGGCCGAGCAGCGCGGGGAGCGGCTGCGGGCCGGCCACGTGCGCGTCGACCCGCTCGGCGCCGATCGGCTGGGTGTCGGGCAGGTCGGGGTTCGAGGCGTTGAGCACGAAGCCGATGCCGGGCGTCGGGACGGTCCACATGGGCTTGCTGCCGCGTGGCTCCCAGGCGCTGAGCTCGCACTCGTCGGCCTCGGGACAGCGCAGGTCGAGGATCGCATCCGCGTACGTCCACACGGCCGTGGCCGCGCTGTCCTTGCGCCGGACCGCGCCGGTCGCCGGGTCGAGCACCTCGTAGCCCTTGGTCAGCAGCCGGCCCACGACCACCACGGCGTCGGACTCGCCGCCGGCCACCGCGGCCCAGTCGGCGTCGGACTTCCACAGCCGTACGCCGGCGGTCAGGCCGTACGCCTCGATCGAGGTGCGGTACTCGACGACCACCGCGCCACCGGTGACGGTGACGCTGTGCGGCGATCCGCCGATCGCCGTCTGCCAGGCCGCGGCGCCCTCGGCGATGGGATCGCTGCGGGTGATCCAGGACCAGACGCGCGGCCACGGATTCCACACTCCGGTGGTGGCGAGCACGATGACGGTGACGAGCCCGACCAGGGCAACGCCCTTGGGTGTCGGACCGCCGGATGCCACGCCGGACACGGTAACGAGATCGACACGGCTCGACGGTTAGCCCGAAAAGCCCGTGTCGATGGCTTACGTCCCGCTCGCCGCTCTGACCAGCGGCATCGTGCGATACGGGATCTGCTCCGCCAGCGCGATGATCGTCGAGGCGCGCATGATCCCCTCGTACGCCAGGATGTGGTCGATCACCCGCTGCAGGTCGGCGTTCGAGCGGGCCACGATCCGGCACATCAGGTCGCCGCTGCCGGTGATCGTGTGCGCCTCGAGCACCTCGGGGATGTCCGCGAGGTGCTCGGTGACGGCACTGTGGCCGTACCGTTGGGAGATCTCCAGGGTCACGAAGCTCATGACCCCGAAACCGATGGCCGCGGGCGAGACGTCGGGACCGAAGCCGCGGATCGCGCCGCGGGCGATCAGTTTGTCGAGGCGCGCCTGCACCGTGCCCCGGGCGACCGCGAGGCGCCGGGACAGCTCGAGGACCCCGATGCGGGGCTCGTCGGCGAGCATCGCGAGCAGCCGGCCGTCGAGAGCGTCCAGATGAACATCTTGTACAGCCATAATGCGTTCCGACCCTACCGAATGCGCAGACTGACCACCGGAGAACGAGAGTGTTGCCCAGCGCTCTGGCCTGGGTCAACCTCTCGTCATGACGCAGACGATGGAACACGCCACGAGCACCGACGACGTCTTCCCCGTCAAGGGCGTCGACCACCTCCAGTTCCTCGTGGGCAACGCGAAGCAGGCGGCCCACTACTACTCCACCGCCTTCGGCATGACCTGCGTGGCCTACCGCGGCCCGGAGCACGGCTACCGCGACCACGCCGAGTACGTGCTGGTCAGCGGCTCGGCCCGGTTCCTGATCACCGGAATGGTGCACGCCGGGGCACCCGGCGCCGAGCACGTCACCCGGCACAGCGACGGCATCTCCGACATCGCGCTGGCCGTACCGGACGTCGACAAGGCGTACGCCCACGCGCTGGCCGCCGGCGCCCGCGGGGTCACCGAGCCGCACGACCTGACCGACGAGCACGGCACCGTACGGGTCGCGTCGATCGCCGCGTACGGCGACACGGTCCACTCGCTCATCGACCGCTCGCGCTACGACGGCCCGTTCCTGCCCGGCTTCGTGACCCGCGGCCCGATCGTGGACCGCCAGCCCGCCATCGACGCCGGCCTGCAGCCCAAGCGCTTCTTCCAAGCGGTCGACCACGTGGTCGGCAACGTCGAGCTCGGCCGGATGGACGAGTGGGTGGAGTTCTACCGCCGCGTCATGGGCTTCACCAACATGGCCGAGTTCATCGGCGACGACATCGCCACCGACTACTCGGCGCTGATGAGCAAGGTCGTCGCGGACGGCACCCGCAAGGTCAAGTTCCCGCTCAACGAGCCGGCGATCTCCCAGCGCAAGTCCCAGATCGACGAGTACCTCGAGTTCTACGGCGGCCCGGGCGCCCAGCACGTGGCGGTCGCCACCAACGACATCATCGCGAGCGTCGACGCCATGCGCGCGGCCGGCGTGGAGTTCCTCGACACCCCGGACTCGTACTACGACGACCCGGAACTGCGCGCCCGCATCGGCGAGGTCCGGGCGCCGATCGAGGAGCTCAAGAAGCGCAAGATCCTGGTCGACCGGGACGAGGACGGCTACCTGCTGCAGATCTTCACCAAGCCGGTACAGGACCGGCCGACGGTCTTCTTCGAGCTGATCGAGCGCCACGGCTCGCTCGGTTTCGGCAAGGGCAACTTCAAGGCCCTGTTCGAAGCCATCGAGCGGGAGCAAGAGCTGCGCGGGAACCTGTAACACTGTTCCCGTGACGCATCCGAACGACGACGCCCCGGACGCGGGCCGCCCCGCCCCCGGGCCGGTCCGCGCCCCGGCGCCGCAGCCGGCCGCCGGCCCGGCACCGCAGCCGGTCGCCGCCCCGGCACCGCAGCCGGCAGGAGGCCCGGCGCCGCAGCCGGCAGGAGGCCCGGCGTCCGCAACCGCCGGCGCTCCCGGCGCCGTGCCCGGCCAGAGCGGCCCGGCACCCTTCCCTGGACAGAGCGGTCCAGCAGCGGCCTGGCCGGGTCAGAGCGGGCCCGCTTCTCCCTGGCCGGCGGCCGGACCCGGGACGCCGCCGCCGGGATACCCGCCGTACTACGGGCCACCGCCCCAGTACGGCCCGCCCGGATGGCGGCCACAGCCGGTGCCTCTGAGCCCGGACGGCCGCCCGCTCGCCGACTTCGGCTCCCGCCTGCTCGCCTACATGATCGACGTGGGCATCCTCAGCGCCATCACGATGGTCGTCTCCCTGCCGTTCCTGCTGTGGTTCGTCTTCAGCTGGACCTCCGAGATGTCCGAGCTGACCGATCCGTACTCCGGAACCGACCCCTTCGCGGCGTACGACCGGATGTTCACCGGCTACTTCGTGCCGTTCCTGCTGATGGAACTAGGCTTGATCGTTTTCCTCATGGTGGCCTACTACATCTACGCCGTGGAGATGATGTTCCGCAGCGGCCAGACCCTGGGCAAGAAGCTGATCAAGGTACGGGTCGTGCCCCTGGAACCGGGCGCGACGCTGACGCGGGGCATGGCGGCCAAGCGCTACCTCGTCGAGTTCGTCGGCGGGATGGTCGTGCCGCTCTTCAGTTACCTGGACGGACTCTGGCAGCTGTGGGACAAGCCCTACCAGCAGACCCTGCACGACAAGGTCGCCAAGACCGTCGTGGTAAAGGTTGCGCCATGAGTTCGCTGCCCGCCGGTTGGTACAAGGACCCGGCCGACCCGTCGACCCAGCGCTGGTGGGACGGCGAGGGCTGGCTGGGCAAGGCGATACCGGCGGACCAGGAGCCGCCGGAAGGTCCGCCGCCCGCCGAGGAGCCGAAGCCGGCCGCGCCCGAGCCGGACCCGGCCGGGTCGCAGCCCGGCTCGGTCGCGCCCCCGCCCGCGACCTGGGGACCACCGCCCGGATACCCGGCTCCGCCCCCCGGCTGGCAGCCGCCGCCCGGATACCCCACGCTGCCGCCCGGCTACCCGGCGCCGCCGCCGGGTCACGCCGTGCCGCCGCAGTACCAAGGCCCGGGCCACCCCGTGCCCCCGCAACAGCAAAGCCCGGGCCAACCCGCGCCGCCGCAGGGCCAGCACGCCCCGGGCCAGCCGATGCCGCCGGGCCAGCCCATGCCGCCGGGCCAGCCGATGCCGCCGGGCTACCCGGTGCCGCCCGGTTACCCCGTACCCCCGCCGGGCTGGCAGCCACCGCCCGGCTGGACCCCGCCGCCCGGCCTGATGTACCCCTACCCGGTGCAGGCCCGCCCGCACGGCATGCCGCTGGCCGGCCTCGGCCGCCGCCTGGTGGCGCGCCTCGTCGACTTCGCCGCCGTGCTGATCCTCAACGTGCTGGTCAACGGCTGGCTGGCGTACCAATGGTGGCTCGAGGTCGAACCGATCTTCCGGGCCGCGATGACGCAACCGTTCAGCACGCCGCAGCCCGCCTCGGCGCGGTCCACCTATCTGCTGCTGACGATGCTGTTCATCGCGACCGCGCTGTGGTTCGCCTACGAGGTGCCGGCCGTCGCGAACAGCGGCCAGACGCTCGGCAAGCGGCTGCTGCAGGTGAAGGTCGTCAAGCTCGAGGACACCACCGCGATCGGTTTCGGCCGGGCGTTCCGGCGGTGGGGCCGGCTCGGCATGTGGACGCCGCTGTGGAACTGCTACGGCATCGGCTTCCTGGCCCAGCTCATCGACTGCGGCGCCGCACTCTTCGACCAGCGGCTGCACCAGGCGTTGCACGACAAGTCCGCCGGCACCGTCGTGGTCGCCGCGCCACCCGGCCACGACCGGCGTCCCGCGCCGGCCGCGCCCGAGAACGATCACACCGGAGGGAAACGATGACCAGGCTGACCCGTGCCGACCTCGAGGCGCTGCCCGCGTACGTGCCCGGCCGCAACGTCGCCGACCTGGCCCGCGAGCTCGGCATCGCCGAGGCGATCAAGCTGGCCAGCAACGAGGTGCCGTTCGGTCCCCTGCCGGGCGTGCCCGAGGCCGTGGCGGCGGCGGTCACCCAGTCGCACCGCTACCCGGACATGGGCGTGGTGCAGCTGCGGGACAAGCTGGCCGAACGGTACGGCGTCAGCCCCGACCGCATCGTCACGGGCTGCGGCTCGGTGGCGCTGGCCGAGCACCTGGCGAAGGCCACCTGCCTGCCCGGCGACGAGATCCTGTACTCGTGGCGCTCGTTCGAGGCGTACCCGATCATCTCGGCCGGGGTGGGCGCGACCAGCGTGCGTGTCCCGAACACCCCGGGCCACGGGCACGATCTACCGGCCATGGCCGACGCGATCACCGACCGGACCCGGCTGGCGATCGTGTGCAATCCCAACAACCCGACCGGCACCAGCGTGCGGAAGGCCGAGCTGGACCGCTTCCTGGACGCCGTACCGGACGACGTGCTGGTGGTGCTCGACGAGGCCTACCGGGAGTTCGTCACCGACGACGCGGTTCCGGACGGGCTGGCCACGTACGGTGACCGCCCGAACGTCGTGGTGCTGCGGACCTTGAGCAAGGCGTGGGGCCTGGCGGGCCTGCGGGTGGGCTTCCTCGTGGCGCAGCCGGAGGTGGCCGGTGCGATCCGCAAGGTCTTGACGCCGTTCTCGACGAGCCTCGTCGCGCAGGCCGCGGCGCTGGCCGCGCTCGACGCCGAGGACGAGGTGATGCGCCGCTGCGCCATCGTCATCGCCGAGCGGGAGCGGGTGACCGAGGCGCTGCGCAAGCTGCTGCCCGACGTGCCGTCGAGCCAGGCCAACTTCGTCTGGCTGCCCCTGGGCGACCAGGCGGCGGCGTTCGGGGCGGCCTGCGAGAAGCGCGGTGTGATCGTCCGCCCGTTCCAGGGCGACGGGGTCCGGGTCACCATCGGTACGCCGGAGGAGAACGACGCCTTCCTGGCGGCGGCGGAGGCGGCGCTCTAGCCGACCGGCACGATCGTGGGCGGGAACACGCCGTGCGCCACCGCACGGATCAGCCGGTACGGCGCGAGGATGGGGATGTGACGACGCGCGCGACCGAACTGCTCCGGGTGGTGCACGCCCGCCCCGGCGTGACCAGGGCTGATGCGGCCCGGCTGATCGGGGTCGGCACGGGCGCGACCACCGAGCTCGTCGGCCGGCTCGGGCAGGCGGAGCTGCTCGCCGAGGGCCCCGCCGCGCCCAGCGGCAGCCGTGGCCGCCCCACGACGGCGCTGATTCCGCACCCTCGCGGCCCGCTCATCGCCGCCGCTTCCATCACCCACGAGGCGTGGCGGGTCGACGTGGTGGAGCTGGGCGGTGGCACCCTGGCCACGGTCACCGAGGAGCTGCACGGGCGAGGCGGTGACGAGGTGGTCGCGGCGATCGGGTCGGCCGTGGCCGAGCTGCGGCGGCGCTACGGCGGTCGCGTCCGGGGCATCGGGATCTCCGTACCCGGCACCGTGTCCCGGGATCTCATGCTCGACGCCAGCAACCTCGGCTGGCACGACGTCGACCTGGCCGCGGCCTGGCCGGGCGGGGAGATCTTCGTCGCGGGCAACGACGCGACGCTGGCCGCCTCGGCGGAATCGCACCGCGGCGTCGCGGTGGGCGCGTCGGTCGCCCTGCACCTGCGCATCGAGGCGGGGCTCGGCGGCGCGGTCGTCAACGGCGGTCAGGTCCTGGTCGGCGCTCTCGGCGCGGCCGGCGAGTTCGGGCACATGCCGTTCGGCGACCCGTCGGTGGCCTGCCCGTGCGGCGCGTACGGCTGCTGGGGCACCGCGGTCGACGGCTCGGCCCTGGCCCGCCTCCTCGGCCACGAGCCGCCTCCGGATCCCGTCTCGTACGCCCGCCGCATCATCACGTCCACCGAACCCGGGCCGGCCGCGGCGACGGCCACCGTGGCGGCCGCCCTGGGCCGGGGCATCGCGGGCCTGGTCAACGGCCTCGACCCGGATCTCGTGACGCTGGGCGGCCTGGGGGTGGACCTGCTCGCCGCCGCGCCGGACCGGATCGACGAGGCGTACCGGGCGGGCCTGATGGGCTTCCGCCGCGCGGCGCCCCCGCCCGTGCTCGCGGCACGCCTCGGCGACGACGGCCCGCTCGCCGGGGCCGCCGAGGAGGCCTGGACCGCCCTGCTGGCGACCCTCGTCTAGATCGCGGCGAGGATGGCCGGGTCGATCGTGTAGTAGTGGTGGGGCTCACCGGGGTCGGTGCCGGCATCCGCGAACAGCCGCTCGACGACCACGACCGTGTCCGTCACCTGCCACAGGTGCGGCTTCCAGGGTTCGACCCGCTCGTTCTTCGTGTACGCCGTGAAGCGCGCGAGCTGCGTCCCGTTCCGCGCGTCCAGGATCACGAACTCGTACGCGGCCGTCAGCAGCACCACCTTGCCGGCGCGTACGCCCAGGACCTGCGCGTCCCCCGCCCACCGCCACGTCGCCGCGCCTGAGGCGGTCACCGCACCCCCGGCCGTGGCGAGGATCAGCCCGCCCAGTGCGGTGGTGCCGGACGCGTCGAGAGCCGGGGCCCGTTCGGGGCGCCGGGCGTGCACCAGCCAGCCCTGCCCGGAGGCGTCCCGCAGCCCGCCGCACCCGGACCGCGCCACGTCACAGCCCAGCGGGGTCGACGGCCCGACCGGCCAGCCCAGCACCGGCGCGCCGGAGATGACGTCCCAGGCGCCTTCCCCGCACACGAACCGCCCGCCCGCCGTGACGAAGGCGGCGGTGACGCAACCGGGCGGCAGGGCCGCGGTCCAGCGCAAGGAGCCGTCCTGGCTCGAGTGGGCCTCCACCTTGCGCCCGGCGACGACCAGGACGCTCGTGCCCGCCGTGTACAGGCCCGGGGGCGCCCAGACCGCGTCGCCGCCGGTACGCCCTTCGAAGGCCGGACCGCCCGGGCCGTCGGCACGCCAGGCGACCTTGCCGGTGCGTGCGTCGAGCGCCACCAGCTTGCCGTCGGTCCACCGGCTCACCACCGTCGGGCCGATCGCGACCAGTCCGCTCACCCGCGCCGGCCACCGCCGGTACGACCAGCGCGGCGTGGCCATCATCTCCGCGTCCACCGGGCCGTCGGCCTTCACGAGGCGCGTGCCGGCGTACACCCGGATCCGGTCGTCGACGACCAGCGGCGCCATCGTCAGCTTGCCCAGGATTCCCGCGGGCCGCACGGCCGCGACCGGGTACGGCCCGGTGGCCGGCTCGATCACCTCGGCGGGCCTGAGCACCCGCCAGCCGATCAGGCCGGCGGCGGTCAGCGCGACGATCGCGGCGAGGGCGGAGAGCAGCTTCCGGGTCACCCCCGGGACAGTAATTCAGGCCGCGGCGGCGAGATCGTCCAGGTCGCGGCGGAGAGCGCCTTCGACCGTACGCGCGGCCAGCCCGCCGAAGACGAGCGCCAGGAACCGCCCGGCCGGAGCCGTCGGGGTGCCGTCCTGGACGACGGTCACCATCGTGCCGCCGCGGTGCCGGCCCTCGATCACGGGAACAAACGTGTACGTCATCCGGTAGTCGGCGCCGATGCCCGGCGAGGCGACCACGAACCGTTCCGGGACGACGCACTCCTGCACCCGGAACTCCTCGGTGATCTCGCCGCCGTCGGCCATCGTCCGGGTCTCGCGCCACGCGGTGCCGGTGTCGAACGGACCGGAGCTGAGCATCTCGACCCGGGTGACGGTGGACAGCCACTGGCAGCGGCGCCGCAGGTCGGTGAAGACCCGCCACACCTCGACGACCGGCGCCTCGACCAGCCGTGTCACCGCAACCGTGGACATAGCGTGACCTCCCGCGTACACGGTACGGCGACCGGCCGGTCAAGGACAGACGGTTGCGAGTCTCACTCGAATCCGGCGTTGATCAGGCCGAGGCGGACCAGCTCGGTCAGCGGCTCGAGCACGTTGACCGCCCCGAAACCGACCCACAGCGGCCGGTCGTCCTCGCGCCGGGCGCGCGCGGGCTCGATGAGCGGCATCGGATGGGTCGCCGCCAGCACCTCCGCGACCTCGGCCACCTCGCCGCCGTCGACCGCGAGCGCGCACGCGACCAGCACGTTGAGGAAGCCGTGGTGGGTGAAGCCGGTCTCGGGGTCGGTGTGCCGCAGCGCGTGCCGCAGCCCGGCGGCGAGCTTGAACGGCAGCTCACGGTCCCGGCAGGCGCAGATGACCGCGGCGAACTCCACCGGGGTCGGGAAGAGCTCGGCGGCCAGGCCGCCGACCCGGAACTTGGGGCGGACGGCCAGCCCCTCGGCCCGCGCACCCGCGATCGTGTCCAGCGCGGCGAGCAGGCCCCAGCTGAGCGGGATCTCGGCGTACACCTGGAGGTCCTGCTCTTCGGCGGCGAAGCGCCGCAGGGCGCCGAGTCCCGGCTGGGGGTCCTCGCCGCGCCGCGACACCAGCGCCTCCACCTGGCTCACGCTCGCGCCGGCGGCGCGCAGCTTCGCCACGACGGCGGGCAGGGCGGTGATGGCGGCGTCGTTGACGACACCGACGGTCAGTTCGCGGGGCGGCGCGTCGAGATCGACGAGCGACGACGGTACGAGCAGAGCGCCGAGCAGCGGGGCGTACCAGGCGGTGCGGTGCTTGCGGTGGACGGCGACCGCCTCGCCGACGCCGATCGCGCCGGGCGGGAGCACGGACGCATCGTCCACGAGCCCGGCGAAGAGCGGCGGCACCAGCGTTGACACGGTTCTGAACCTAATGGACTGGGTGATGGCAGGAAAGAAGGCGGGGAGCTCTGCAGCTCCCCGCCTTCCCCCGTTCGCGGAGCTCAGCTGATATGGAACGGCTCGCCGTAGACGGCGAAGTCGAGCGGGGTGTTCAGGTCGAAGTTGCCGTTGCGCAGGAAGACGCGCTGGGCGGTGTCCACCCGGGACGTGTCCGAGTGGGCCTCCTCCTTCTTCATCTCGATCACACGCTCGTCGAGGAACGCGTTGAGCCAGGTCGTCTCGTTGCCGCCCTGCGACGGCGGCTTGGCCTTGCGCAGCGCGCGGCTGCGGATGTCGCGCATGCCGTCGTAGCCGTGCATGACCGCCGCGTCGTAGTAGGCGAACTGGCCCAGGGCGCGCACGCCGTCGTTCTTGCCGTCCCGGACGGACGGGTTGAAGTAGACGCGGTCCCGTTCCGCCTCCTGGGCGGCCTGGAACACCGGGTCGTTCGCGGCCGTACGCCAGTCGCGCGGGAAGTTCGGGTCGAGACCGGCGTGCGAGTCGGTGCCGTTGACGTTGCGCAGCGCCGGCAGGTACTTCGCCAGCACGTTGTTGGGCTTGGTGGCCGTGTACGCCTCGACCAGCTCGAGCATGTCGCCCGTACCGGAGCAGAAGCCGATGATGCCGGCGGTGTAGCCGCGACCGTCGTCGATGTCCTCGATGTACGAGAACTGCGCCCGCCAGTCCAGCGACGAGTTCTCCGCGGCCGAGACGATCTGCATCGCCACGTCCTTCTTCGCCGGGTTGTCGAGGTTCACGCCGCTGGCGGGCGGCGTGGTGGTCGGCGAGGTCGGCGGGGTGCCGCCGCCGGGCAGGGTCCACTTCTGGTTGGCGCCCGTGTTGCAGCCCCAGATCTGCAGGCGGGTGCCGTTGGCCGTGCTCTGCCCGGGTACGTCCAGGCACTTGCCGGAGCCGGTGTTGATCAGGGTTCCGCCGGCGCCGGCGCTCCATTTCTGGGCGCCGGTGCCGTTGCACGAGTAGAGCTGGATCTTCGCGCCGTTGGCGGTGGATCCGTCCGTGACGTCGAGGCATTTGCCCAGCGCCCGGATCGACGCGTCGCTGTTGCCGACGCTCCAGTTCTGGGCGTTGGTGCCGTTGCAGTCGTAGAGCTGGATCGCGGTGCCGTTGGCGGAGCTCGCCGCGTTGACGTCGACGCATTTGCCGCCGAGTCCCTTGATCGGCCCGGCGGTGGCGGCCTCCGCCGGCAGCAGGCCGTAGATCACGGCGGCCGCGGGGACGAGCACGCCGCCCAGGGCGTAGGCCAGCGTTCGTTTGCGGATCATGGCGCTCCTCATGGGGGATGGAGGGGTGGGCGCACAGAGGGAAGCCACCGATGGCGGGCGCTGGGATACCCGCCATCGACGGCGATGACTGGTCACGGTAGGTCAGTTAAAGTGTTTTATCAATAGCCGTCCGCCAGCGCCTTGACGGCGATCGGGCGGCGAGCCGATGGCGGAGCGTGACGACCCTTGACTTCGGACCGGGGCGGTTCTACGGTCCAGCTAATTGTTAGCCAGATTGCCAATCACTTCGGAGGCCCGGTGACACGACTGGCGGGTTCGTCCAAGCTGCTGCGCGCGATGAACGCGAGCGCGGCGCTCGCCCACCTGCTCGAGCGGGGTGGGCTCACCCGGGCCGACCTGCGCAAGCTCACCGAGCTCTCCACGCCGACCATCTCCGAGGTGCTGCGCCGGCTCACCGACGCCGGCCTCGTGACCATCGTCGGCTACGACAGCGGCCGTCCGGGGCCCAACGCGGAGATCTACGCGGCCAACCCGGACGCAGCGTACGCCGCCGCGGTGTCCGTCCGCGACATCGGCGCGAGTCGAAGTCCGTCGGTCGTCGCCGCCCTCTGCGATCTCACCGGCGCGGAGCGTGCCCGCATCGAGCGGGAGATCGACTTCCTCCGCACCGATCCCAAGACCGCCCTGGTCGACGTGGTGGCCGACCTGCGCGAAGAGGCAGGCGTCGCGGCCGAGGCCGTGCACCACGTCCAGCTCGGCGTCGCGGGCTCGTACGACTCCCGCGCGGAGACCATCCGGCACGTCGACGTGCCCGGCTTCGCCCGCCCCGGCCTGGTGCCGGAGATCGCGGCGGCGCTCGGCACCCACGTCGGCGTGGACAACGACGTCAACCTGGCCGCGGTCGCCGAGCGCCGCCGCGGCGTGGGCCACGACGTCGACGGCTTCGCCCTGCTCTGGCTCGGCCAGGAGGGCCTCGGTCTCGCCATCGACATCGGCGGCACCCTGATGCGCGGCGCCCGCGGTGGCGCCGGCGAGATCGGCTACATGCCGCTGTACGCCCCCGACTCCACCCACCGCAAAGTGGACCTGCAGGACCTCGTCGGCGGCGCCGCGCTGCTGGCGCTCGGCCAGGACCACGGCGTGCCCGGGCGTACGCCGCTCGAGGTGGTCACCACCGCCGCGGCCGATCCGCACCGGGCCGGCGAGTTCTTCACCCAGCTCGCCGACCGGATCGCGGTCGGCCTTGCCGCCGTGATCGCCGTGCTCGACCCGTCGCTCGTCGTCCTCGCGGGCCCGGTGGCGCAGGCCGGGGGCGAGACCCTGCTCGCCGCGGTCACCGCCGCCGTCCGCCGGGCGGCCCCGCTGGAGAGCACCATCGCCGTCACCACGATCGACGACGACGCCGTGCTGCTCGGCGCCCTCGATGCCGGTCTCACCGCCGTCCGCGAGGCGCTGATCGCGGAGATCCGCGACAACCAGGCCTGATTTCCCCACCTTTCCCCCGAGAGGACCCCTCGAGTGAACAAGCGGATACCCCCTGCCCAAAAATCGATCATCGCGGCCGCGGCCGCGCTGCTGCTGACCGCCGCCTGCACCCCCGCCCCCAAGGAACAGAAGATCGCCGACCCGGGTACGGAGGTGTCCGGCACCGTCGAGCTGTGGCACTTCTTCACCGAGCGGGAGGCCGCCGCCATCGACACGGTGATCAAGGAGTTCCAGGACTCCCACCCGAAGATCAAGGTGACCGTGAAGTCCGGTCAGGACGACGGGAAGATGACGCAGGCCATCGGCGCCGGCAACGGGCCGGACATCGGGCTGTCGTACTCCACCGACATCGTCGGCAAGTTCTGCTCGTCCGGCGCGTGGGTGGACCTGGCGCCGTACATCAAGCGCGACAAGGTCGACCTGGGCCAGCTGAACGCCACCACCCGGCAGTACACCGAGTTCGACGGCAAGCGTTGCGCGATGCCGTTCCTCGCGGACGCGTACGGGATGTTCTACAACAAGGACATGTTCGCCAAGGCCGGCATCGCCGGGCCGCCGAAGACCCTGGACGAGCTGACCGCGGACGCCAAGAAGCTCACGGTCAAGAACCCCGACGGGTCGCTGAAGACGGTCGGATTCCTGCCGCTCTTCGACTTCTACGAGAACGCGGCCGCCCACCTGGCCCCGGCCGTCGGCGCCAAGTGGCTGACCGACGACGGCAAGTCCGCCGTCGGCACCGACCCCGCCTGGAAGACCCTGATGACCTGGCAGAAGAACCTGGTCGACTGGTACGGCTACGACAACCTGCAGAAGTTCCGGGCCGGCCTGGGCGACGAGTTCAGCGCGGACAACGCGTTCCAGAAGGGCCGGGTGGCGATCAACATCGACGCCGAGTACCGGCTCGCCTTCGTCAAGGACCAGGCGCCGAAGCTGAAGTACGGCGTCGCACCGCTGCCCACCAGCGACCCGGCCCGGTACGGCGCCGGCTACGTCACCGGCAACATCGTCGGCATCTCCAAGAACGCCAAGAACCCCGAGGCCGCCTGGGAGCTGATCAAGTACCTGACCACGAACGACGCGACGATCGTCAAGCTGGCCAACTCGCTGAAGAACCTGCCGACGACCACCAAGGCCATCAGCGACCCGGCCCTGCAGGTCGAGCCCGAGTTCAAGACCTTCATGGACATCTTCGCCAGCCCCAACTCCTCCACCACGCCGCCGTCCGCGTCCGGGCCGGCGTACCAGGAGACGTTCGGCACCTTCGCGACGAACTGGCAGTCCGGCAAGGTCAAGGACCTCGACGCCGGCCTCGCCGACGCCGACAAGCAGATCAACAGCGTGATGACACTGGGCGGCTGACCATGCGGCTGCGCCGGAACCTGACCACGCTCTCCTTCCTGGCCCCCGCGCTGGCCGGCATCGTGGTGTTCTTCGTCTACCCGCTGCTGTCGGCCGTCTACTTCTCGTTCACCAAGTTCGACCTGCTCACCGTGCCGCAGTGGGTCGGGCTGGCGAACTACCGGCGGATGGCCGAGGACCCCTTCCTGCTCCAGTCGATCCGCAACACCCTGTGGATGGTCGTGGTCTTCGTCCCGGTACGCATCATCAGCGCCATCGGCCTGTCGATGCTGCTCACGCAGATCAAGCGGGGCGCCGGCTTCTTCCGGACGATCTTCTACCTGCCGGCGCTGGCGCCCCCGGTGGCCGCGACCATCGCCTTCGTCTACCTGCTCAAGCCCGGTACGGGCCCGGTCAACACGTTCCTGGGCCACCTGGGCATCGAGGGCCCGCTCTGGTTCAACTCGCCGGACTGGTCCAAGCCGTCCCTGGTGCTGCTCGGGCTCTGGGGCATCGGCGACATCATGATCATTTTCCTGGCGGCGGTGCTGGGCGTCTCCCCCAGCCTCTACGAGGCGGCGTCGCTCGACGGCGCCAACGCCTGGCACCGCTTCCGCTACGTGACCCTGCCGACCATCCGCCCGGTCATCCTGTTCGCCGCGGTCACCGGCGTGATCTACACGCTGCAGTACTTCGACCAGGCCGCGGTCGCCGGCTCGATCGCCAGCGGGCAGGCGGTCACCGGCGGCGGCATCTCCTCGTCCTTCGGCTTCCCCGAGGGCTCCACCTTCACCTACCCGCTCTGGCTCTACACGGTCGGCTTCCGCTACAACGCGCTCGGTTACGCCAACGCCATGGCCGTCGCGCTGTTCGTGGTCGCCCTCGCGGTGACGGTGATCCTGCTCCGCCGCTCCAAGGCCTTCTCCGGGGAGGACCAATGACAACCACGCTGGAACGGCCGCTGGTGGCGGCCGCGCCCACCACCCGACAGGTACGCCGCCAGAACCGGCTCGCGTGGATCGCCCGCCACAGCCTGGCGATCGTGCTGGCCATCATGTTCCTGACCCCGGTGGTCTACCTGTTCCTGATCTCCGTGATGACCAGCGACCAGGCGCTCACCAGCGACTACTGGCCCAACACCTGGCATTTCGAGAACTACGTACGCGTCTTCGAGGTGACCCCGCTCCCGCGCTACCTGCTCAACACGGTGATCTACGCGGTGCTGGCTACCCTGTTCATGCTGCTGTCCAGCGTGCCGGCCGCGTACGCCCTGGCCAAGCTGAAGTTCCGCGGCCGCAACGCGATGTTCCTCGCGGTCATCTGCGTCATGATGCTGCCCCCGCAGGTGGTGACCGTGCCGCTCTACCTCATGTGGGCACGGTACGGCCTCACCGGCTCGCTCGCGCCGCTGGTCATCCCGATGCTCTTCGGCGACGCCTTCTGCATCTTCCTGCTGCGCCAGTTCCTGCTCACCATCCCGTCCGACTATCTGGACGCGGCCCGGGTCGACGGGTGCGGCGAGTGGCGCACCCTGATCCGGGTCGTGCTGCCGATGGCCCGGCCGGGCATCGCGGCGGCCGGCCTGTTCCAGTTCTTCTACGCCTGGAACGACTACTACGGGCCGCTGCTCTACACGAGCGAGAACGAGAACTCCTGGACGCTGTCCCTGGGTCTCGCCTCGTTCCACGGTGTCCATCACGTCGACTGGAACCTGGTCACCGCCGCCACGGTGCTGGCCATGGCCCCGATCGTCGTCGTGTTCTTCTTCGCCCAGAAGGCATTCGTCCAGGGCGTCACACTCACGGGAGTCAAAGGGTGAAGATCGCTGTCGTCGGCGGCGGGTCCACGTACACGCCGGAGCTGGTGGACGGGTTCGCCCGGCTCGGTTCCATGGTGTCCGAGCTGCTCCTCATCGATCCCGCGGCGGAACGGCTGGAGGTGGTCGGCGCCTTCTCCGCGCGGATCTTCCAGCACTACGGCCACCCCGGCAAGGTCACCTGGACCACCGACCTCGACGCCGGCGTGACCGACGCCGACGCCGCGGTGATCCAGCTCCGGGTCGGCGGGCAGGGGGCGCGGATCAGCGACGAGACCTTCCCGCTGGACTGCGGCTGCGTGGGTCAGGAGACCACGGGGGCGGGCGGGCTGGCCAAGGCTTTGCGTACGGTGCCCGTCGTGCTCGACGTCGCCGAGCGCATCCGGGCGCGCGCCAAGCCCGGCGCCTGGATCGTCGACTTCACCAACCCGGTCGGCATCGTGACCCGGGCGCTGCTCGACGCCGGGCACCGGGCGGTGGGGCTGTGCAACGTGGCGATCGGCTTCCAGCGTCGCTTCGCCCGGATGCTCGAAGTCGACCCGGCGGCGGTCGTGCTGGACCACGTCGGCCTCAACCACCTGACCTGGGAGCGAGCAGCCTATGTGGACGGCGTCGACCGGTTGCCGTACCTGATCGAGAATCATCTGGCGGAGCTCGCCGAGGAGGTGGACCTCGATCCCGGCATCCTGACGGCGCTCGGCAACGTGCCGTCCTACTACCTCAGCTACTTCTACGCGCACGACCGGCACGTCCGGGCCGCCGCGGGGGCACCCACGCGGGGACAGCGGGTCGCCGAGATCGAGGCGACCCTGCTGGACATGTACCGCGATCCGGCGCTGACGGAGAAGCCGGCGCTGCTGGGCGAGCGCGGCGGGGCGTACTACTCCGAGGCCGCGGTCGGCCTGATCGCGGCGCTGCACGGCCACGACCCGGACGGGGTGCATTCCGTCAACATCCGCAACGACGGCACGCTGCCCTTCCTGCACGACCGGGCCGTCATCGAGGTGTCCGCCCGCGCCGGCAAGGACGGCCCGGCACCACTGCCGGTCACCCCCCTCGCGCCCGACCTGGCCGGACTGGTCGCTCATGTCTCCGGGTACGAGGAACTGGCGCTCGACGCCGCGCTGCACGGCGGCCGCCACCGGGTCTACCGGGCGTTGCTGGCCCACCCGCTCGTCGGCCAGCACGAGTACGCCGAGGCGCTCACCGACAAGCTGCTCGCCGCGGGTGCCCAGCACCTGGCGTGGGCCCGATGAGAGCGCTCTTCCTGGCCGTGGACGGCGGCAACTCGAAGACCGACGTCGTCCTCGGCACGGCGGACGGCGAGGTGCTCGGCTTCGTCCGCGGACCGACCACCTCGCCGCACACCATCGGGCTGCCCGGCACTCTCAAGGTCCTGGGTTCCCTCATCACCGCCGTACGCGAAGAAGCGGGCCTGGCCGCCGCCACCCCGATCGACCTGGCAACGGTCTACCTCGCCGGTGCGGACCTCCCCATCGAGGTGGAGCGCTTGCAGGCAGCGATCTCGGCACGCGGGTGGAGCCGGGCCACGGTGGTCGACAACGACTGTTTCGCGCTGATGCGCGCGGGCACGTCGCTGCCGGACGCCGTCGCCGTGGTCTGCGGCGCGGGCAACAACTGCGTCGGCCGGGCGGCGGACGGCCGGACGGCCCGGTTCGTCGCCCTCGGCCCGATCTCCGGCGACTGGGGCGGCGGCCACGACCTCGCCGAGCACACCCTGCGCCTCGCGGCCCGCGGCGAGGACGGCCGTGGCGAGCCGACCGCCCTGTCCGCCGCGGTCGCGCGCCACTACGGCCGGATGACGGTGGAGGAGGTCAGCATCGGCCTGCACCTCGGCGAGATCGACCTGCTGCGGATCCGGGAACTGACACCCCTGCTCTTCGCCGCCGCGACCGAGGGCGATGCCGTCGCGGCCGCTCTGGTCCGCCGTCAGGCCGCGGAGATCCTCGCCCAGCACCGGGTCGCGGCGGGGCGGCTCGGGCTGCTCGACGCCCGGCACGCGCTGGTCCTGGGCGGCGGCGTCCTGCACGCGCGGCACCCCGTCCTGCACGATCAGGTGGTGGCCGGGGCCCGGGCGCAGGCGCCGCTGGTCGAGATCAGCGTGCTCGACGCCCCGCCCGCGGTGGGAGCGGCGCTGCTGGCGCTGGACGCGCTCGGGTCGACTCCCCACGCGGAGGCGCGGCTGCGCGCGGCCATGCGGAGCGCCTCACCCACGACGGCGGTTCCGGCCGTGGCCATCGAGAACGCCGGGTGAGCCGGTTCAGGCGCGCTGGGTGAGGACGATCAATTCCGCCGCGGCGGCCAGCACCATGGCCGTCACCAGAGGGACCAATCCGCCGACCACCGCGTAGAGGATCAGGAGCACGGGGGCCAGCGCGGTCGCGTACACCGCCGACGCCGACCTCGGCGGGAGGCGACGGATGACCTTGCCCAGCGACTCGGGGCGGACCTGGCGGGCGAGCCACCCGGCGACCCCGGCCAGGATCGCCAGGCCGATCACGGCCGCCCACGTGCGGGCCACTCCCGGGCTGGCGAGGGTCATCACGGCGCTGAGCACCGCCGTGATGATCACGCCGTTGGTGCCCAGGAGGACGGCATGCCGGACGGCGTCCGACGTGGCCGCGGATCGGTCCAGCACGGGTCCCGCCGGCCGGCTCACCACCACGGCGGTAGCCGGCGGCGCCTCGACGGGGTCGGTCGCCGGCGGCAGCGTCGCCTCGTCCGCGAGGGCCTCCAGCGCCACGGCCCACCGGCGCCGCTCCAGCCGGACGACGCCGACGTCATGCTGGGCGTCGCCGACCGCCGAGTTCAGCTCCAGGGCTTCGCCGTACCCACGCTGCGCCAGGTCGAACAACCGCAGGCGGGCGGCGACCACGGCCAGCACCAGGTGCGCTTCGGCCTCGCGTGGGGCCAGCCGTACGCCGTTCCAGGCGGCGTTCAACGCCTCCTGGCCGTTGCGCGCCTCGCTGAGCAGGCCCGCGCCCGTACGTTGCGCGAACGCGTCCTCCGGCCAGCGGGTCAGGATGTCGGTCGCGACCTGAGCCGCCTCGGCGAACCGGCGATCGTCGGTGAGCGCCATGGCCCGCACCACGAGCGGCTCGATCGTGCCGGGTGCGGACGCCATCGCCCGGTCGGCCGCCTCCAGCGCCGCCGTCGCCTGCCCGGCCGCCACGTGCAGCCGGGCCAGCGTCACCAGCAGCCCGCAGTCGGTCGGCGCGGCGGCCAGCCCCGCCGCGATCTCCCCGGCGGCCTCGTCGTAGCGGCCCAGATCGGCGAGCAGCATGGCCCGCTGGCGGTATTCCTCGGGGGTGGTCTCGGGCTCGGACTGGGAGGTGGGCTCGCTCGACACCCATCGAGCGTAGGTCGTCTACTGCGAGATCACCTTGTTCGGGGTGAGCCGGCAGACCACCCGCACGGCCTCCGGCGGATCGAAGGTGTACGGCCGGTCGTCGTACTTGAGGCTCAGCTCGTTGATGAGCTCCGGGCCGCCCTCCTCGACGAGCGTGACCGTGCCGTCCACGGTGAAGTACGAGTACGGCTGCGCCGGGTCGTACGCGCAGACGGACACCCGAGGGTCGCGTTCCATGTTCCGGGTCTTGCGGCGTCCCCGGACGGTGGAGAACAGCACGTCGTCGCCGTCCCGCTTGACCCAGATGACCGTCGACTGCGGGCTGCCGTCCGGGTTGATCGTCGAGACGACGGCGAAGGTGGTGCCGTCGAGGAGCCGGCGGACGTCGTCGGGGAGCGAAGTAGTCATGACGCGATCATCCCCCGGCGTGGATGAGGGCGGTGGCGATCGCGGCCAGACCTTCGCCCCGCCCGGTGAGGCCGAGGCCGTCCGTCGTGGTCCCGGACACTGTAACCGGGGCGCCCACCGCGTCGGAGAGCACCTTCTGCGCCTCCTCGCGCCGCTTGCCGATCTTCGGCTTGTTGCCGATGACCTGGATGGCGACGTTGCCGACCTCGAAGCCGTGGGCGCGTAGCCGGCGCACGGTCTCGCTCAGCAGCTCCACACCGGGGGCGCCCGCCCACTGCGGCTCGGCGGTGCCGAAGTTGCTGCCGAGGTCGCCGAGGCCGGCCGCGCTCAGCAGGGCGTCGCAGGCGGCGTGCGCGGCGACGTCGGCGTCGGAGTGACCGGCGAGGCCGGGTTCGCCGGGCCACATCAGGCCGGCCACCCAGCACACCCGCGACGGGTCGAAGGCGTGTACGTCGGTGCCGATGCCGATGCGCTGGTCCACCGCGTCAGGCTACGCGGAGCAGCGCCTCGGCGATCACGAGGTCCAGCGGACGGGTGATCTTCAAAGCCAATTCCGACCCTGGTACGCACACCACCGGCGTGCCGGACTTCTCGACCATCCCCGCGTCGTCGGTGTGCGCGTCGAGCCCGGCCCGATGGGCGGCGGCGAGGACGTCGTGCCGGAAGCCCTGCGGCGTCTGCACGCTGCGCAGGACCGAGCGGTCGACGGTGCCCAGGACGGTCTCGCCCGGCCCGACCTCCTTGACGGTGTCGACGACCGGGAGCGCCGGGATCACCGCCGGGTGGCCGTCGCGGACGGCGGCTGCCACCGACTCGACCAGCTCGGACGGGGTCAGGGCGCGGGCCGCGTCGTGCACGAGCACGATCCGGACGTCGGAAGGCACGGCGGCGAGCATGGCGGCGACCGAGTCCTGCCGCTCCGCTCCGCCGGCGACGACCACTACGGGCGCGACCGGCCCGAGCAGCGTGCGAACGGAGTCCACCTCGGCGGCGGGCGCAGCCACCACGATCATGCGGACCGAGGGGGCGGCGGCGACGCGGCGCACCGCGTGAACGAGCAGGGGTTCTCCGGCGAGCAGGCGGAGGGCCTTGGGCGCACCCGGACCGAGGCGTACGCCCGAACCCGCCGCCGGAACGAGGACCGCGACGTCACCGCGAGCATTGAGCTGCGCGGTCACGTCGCGGTCCTCTGTTCGACAGGTGGTGCTGAGAGGTGGTGGAAACGTCAGGCCTCGGTGAGCACCTTGTCGAGGAGAACTTCCGCCTCGTCCTTGGTGCTCTTCTCGGCGAGGGCCACCTCGCCGACGAGGATGTCGCGGGCCTTGGCGAGCATGCGCTTCTCCCCGGCCGAGAGACCACGCTCGCGCTCGCGACGCCAGAGGTCACGAACAACCTCGGCAACCTTGAGCGGGTTACCGGAGGCGAGCTTCTCGAGATTGGCCTTGTAACGCCGCGACCAGTTGGTCGGCTCCTCGGTGTGCGGAGCGCGGAGGACGTCGAAGACCTTCCCGAGGCCTTCCTCGCCGACCACTTCGCGCACGCCGACGATCTCGGCGTTCTCAGCGGGCACGCGGACCGTCAGGTCGCCCTGGGCGACCCGCAGGACGAGGTACTGCTTCTCCACGCCCTTGATAGTTCTAGTCTCGATTGCCTCGATGAGTGCGGCCCCGTGGTGGGGGTAAACAACGGTCTCGCCGACACTGAAAACCATAGGTTCGAAACCCCTTTCGCTGTGTCTAGGGTAACACGCTCAGGCAGCGATGTCCCACCCTGGCCGTGACTGTTAGTGCAGCTCAGGAGGCCTGTGAGCCGTCTTTCTACCGCTTGACATGCGGCCGAAGAACTGCCTCAGTGACTCAGAGTGAGGGCATCGTGACCACAGGATCCAGCGAGTCGGAAATTCCGGACCTGGTGTGTTTGTGAGGTCAAGCTTATCGCTAGCGACCTGGCGGCCCGACCACTGGCGGTCCGGGCCCCGGGTGGGGGAGGCTGGGTACAGGGCCCCTGCGGCACATGAGACCCTGCGGCAGAGGGGAGGGTGGACCATGGGCAGTTTGAGCGACAACGGAGGTGGCCGGCCCGGCGACGGCGGCTCCCCGGACGGCCTGCCCGGGCTCCCCGCGGAGTGGGGCGTGATCGTCGTTCCCGACGACCTCTCCGAGCTGTCCGACGAGGTCACGGCCATCCAGGCCGAGCTGCGCCGATCCCACGGGAACACCCGCTGGCAACGATTCGCCGACCGCCCGGGCATGCGCGTCCTGCGCCGTCTCGGCTCGGCCAGCCTGCGCGCGCCGGTGCTCATCATCTCGATGGCGATCCTCGTGACGATCGCCAGCCTCTTCGCCTCCGCGTGGCCGCAACCCGCCCGCTCGCCGGCGACCCAGCGCACCGCGAACACCACCGACGAGGGTCCGGGCACCCTGCCCGCGCTGGAGCTGATAGGTACGGACGGGCAGACCGTACCGCTTCGCGGGCAGTTACCGGCCGTCATCCTGCTCACCGACGGTTGCGAGTGCACACAGCTCATCGCGGACACGACCGCGGCGGTGCGGCCCGACATCACGGTCGTGACGGTGGTCGCCAAGGCACCCTCGACCACGGCGGTCCAGGTGCCGCCCACGAACACGACCCCTCAGGCCCAGGGCAAGACCGTCCGCGCCCTCCGCGACCCGACCGGTGAGCTGCGGTCCGGCCTCGGCCTCGGCGCCGAGGACGGCACGGCAGCGGCGCTCCTCGTCAACCATGAGGGGGACATCGTCCGGAAAGTGCCACGGACAGCCAGTGTCAAGGACTTCCAACCGGACCTGGCCCGCCTGTAACGCCCTGTGACGTCCGAAATCTGACTTTGCGTCGATCGACCGGCGGTCAGTAGGACCGCACGCGGGTCAGCCGCCACCGGAAGACCGACGTTCCCTCGGTCTCGGCCGACACCGCCATGAAGAAGGCGCTCGCCAAGGCGACCGACACCTCCACCTTCTCCGGCGACTCCGCCGCACAGGGCACCGCCCGGCCCGAATCATCGGTCGCCGAGCTCAGGCGCACCCGGACCCGGCCGCTACCCAGACAGGCCACCGCCAGCTCGTACGAACCGCCCCGCACGGCACTGCTGCGCTCCGCCTGGTCGCCGGCGGCGAGCACCATCGTCTCCGCCTGTGCCTGCATCGGGACCTCGGGGAGCAGCAGCTCGACCGTACGCCGGCCGGCAGTGATCCGCGGATCCTCGCCCCGGTCCGGTGCGGCGCGCAGGAACCACACCCCACCGGCCGCTACGAGCAGGGCAGCGAGCGCGTACAGCGTCACGCCCTGCGCCCGGTCCCGCGTCACGCGCCCAGACTAGAACCTTCGAGAAGGACTCCGTACAGAGTGAGGCCGGGACCGAAGGCCAGCATGACCACGCGTTCCGGGGGCGAGGACCGGCGGCGCAGCTCCTCCAGCACCAGCAGGACGGTCGGCGACGAGCAATTCCCGTACGCCGACAGCACCGCCCGCGACGCCGCCAGATGATCGTCGGTGAGCCCGAGCCGCTCCTGCACCACGTCGAGGATCCGCGGCCCGCCGGGATGCACCGCCCAGCCGTCCACGTCCCCGACCGCCAGGCCGTTACGGCCCAGCAGCTCCTCCACCAGCGCCCTCACGTGCACCGACAGCACGTCGGGGACCTGCGGCGAGAGCCCCATCCGGAAGCCGAGATCGGTGACGTCCCAGGTCATGTGCCCGGCCGTCGTGGTGTCCGTGAGGGCGGCCACGTCGCTCACCGCGTACCCGTGGGAGGCACCCGGGGTGAGCACCACGGCGGCCGCAGCGTCCGAGAAGAGCGCGTGCGAGACGATCTGCTGGATGTCGGCGCGGGCGTCGGGCGGCTGCAGGTGCAGGCTGGTCAGCTCGGCGCAGAGCAGCAGCGCCGGTCGGCCCCGGGCGGCCACGAAATCCGCCGCCGTGCCGAGACCGGGCAGCGCCGCGTAACAGCCCATGTGCCCCACGAACAGGCGCTGCAGCCGCGGGGACATACCCATGTCGCGGGCGAGCAGGATGTCGAGGCCCGGCGTCGCGTAGCCGGTGCAGGAACACACCGCGAAGAGGCCGAGCTCGTCGGCCGCCACGCCGGCATCGGTGAGCGCGCGTCCCACCGCCTCCTTGCCCAGCGGCACCGCCTCGACCTGGTAGCGGCGCATCCGGCGCTCGGTGGACCAGTCGGACACGTCCTCCAGCAGCGGATTCACGGCCGCCTGCCGGCTGCGCACCCCCGAGTTGGCGAAGATCCGCTTGGCCAGGCCCCGCCGTCCGCCCGCCGCGTAGTGCCGGTCGAAATAGCCCTCCCACAACTCGTCCTGCACCGCCGAGGGCGGTAACGCCACCCCGAGCCCCGCGATCGCCGCACGACCGATTCCCACAGTGCCTCCCCAGGCCGACCCCCTTGATACCCGCGCAGGCCGATCACCAACGTGGGGCGGTGCCCTCCGAATCCGGGTCGCCGCCGAGCGCCTCGACGCCGAGCCAGTCGGCGCACACGTCCGAGGTCGCCGGCTGCAAGGAGCCCGCGCGCGCGTCCCGGTAGAGCCGCTCCAGCGGGTGCCCGCGGCGCATCGCCGAGGTGCCGGCGGCCTCCAGCATCGACGCGGCCACCTCGGCGGCGGTCGTGCCGGCCAGCAGCTTGGCCCGCCACACCCAGCGGTTGGTCTCGGTGTCGCCCGGCGCCTCGTCGACCCGGCGGGCCGCCTCCATGACGGCCAGGTGGGCGGCGGCCACCGCGGCGTCGGCGCGGCCGATGCGCGCGCGTACGGCGGGCAGGTGCCCCAGCTTGCGCGCGTTGACGTGCTCCACGGCGGCGTCCACGGCTGCGCGGGCCACGCCCACGTAGACGGCCGCGTAACTGGCGACCATCCAGTGCGGAGCGAGCTGGGCGACGACGAGCGCGAGCCCCTCCACCCCGCCGAGCAGCGCACCCTCCGGCACGGTCACGTCGACGTGGACGTCGTGGGAGCCGGTCGCCCGCATCCCCAGCGCGTCCCAGGTCGGCTCGACCGTCAGGCCGTCGCCGGCCGGCACGAGGAACTGCGAGACCTGCGACGGGTCGGCGGCGCTGCGGGCGGCCACCAGGTACGCGTCCGCGTGTCCGGCGCCCGAGCAGAACGTCTTGGCGCCCTTGATGCGGAAACCTTCGGGCGTCCGTTCGTACGTGGTGGTCATCTCCGACAGGCGCGAGCCGGCGCCCCGCTCGCTCATGGCCACGGCGTACCAGCTGCCGTCCGCGGCGGCGCGCAGGTAGCGGTCCCGGGCCTCGAGCGCCTCCGGCGGCAGGCCCAGCGCGTCGGCCAGCTCGTTCGTGACACCGCTCAGCGCGCCCGTGACCGAGGCGTGCATGTTGAACACGAGTGCGGTGGCGCCGTTGCCGCGGGCCAGCTCGTACGCGACCGCCGCATAGTCGGCGAAGCCCGCACCCTTGCCGCCGAGCCGGGCCGGGACCATCAGCCCGAACAGGCCCGAGCGGCGCAGATCCGCGAAGTCCTCCACCGGGAAGGAGCCCGTACGGTCGTAGCCGGCGGCCCGCGCCGCGAACCGCGGAGCCAGCCGCCGTGCCTCGTCGGCCGTCATGGCCGCTCCCCCTCTCCCTGTTTGACACCCAAACCCTGGTAGAGCACCTGCGTGGAGCTCGTCGGCACCATCCGGCCGAGGCTGCGCGTCCGCGGACCGGTCGGCAGGAACAGCCAGCGGACCAGCCCAGGGAGACTCGGCCGGACCCCGCGGACCCGCAGCCGTACGCCATGCTTGGCGCACTGCACCGTCAGCTCGCCCGGATCCACGAACAGCTCCGGATCATGGATGCCCACGGGCGCGGCGCCGAACCGTTCGCCGAGCGTCACGGACACGAACCGGCCGAGCCGGGTGTCGTTGATGGTGTCCAGCACCAGCAGGCCGCCCGGCCGCAGCACGCGGCACAGCTCGGCCACCGTGGCCGGCAGATCGGGGACGTGCTCGAGGATCTCCCCCGCCACGACGACGTCCGCGCACTCGTCAGCGAGGGGCAGCGCGCTGACGTCACCGGTGATCGCCGCCACACCGCGCGCGGCCGACTGCTCCAGGCCCGAACGGCGCAGGTCCACACCGACGTGCCGGTAGCCCAGGCGCTCGACGTGCGGAGCGAGCAGCCCGCCGCCGCATCCGGCGTCCACCAGCACCGCCCCGGGCCGCGCCGCGGCCGGCACGAGCGCGCCGCGCGCCTCCGCCAGCCAGTGCAGCAACTCGAACTCACCGCCGGGACGCCACCACTCGCCGGCAAGGTCGTCGTACTGACGGGGATCATTGCGCGGCAGCGGCATGTGATCGAGCGTGGCACGACCCGGGCCGAACCACCACACTGCACTCATGCGCAGCCCCGTCGCCCTGCTCAAGGCCTCGCACGCCGAACCCGGTGCGGCCGTCACCCTCGCCATGACGCTGCTCGCCGTCGGGGTCGGACATCGCGGGTGGGCGGTGGCCGGCGTCGCCGCGGCGATCGGCGCGACGCAGCTCTCCGTGGGCTGGGTCAACGACTGGCTGGACGCCGACCGGGACAGCGCCACGGGACGGACCGACAAACCCGTGGCTTCGGGGGCCGTCTCCCGGCGTACCGTCGGCATCTCGGGTCTCATCGCCTCGCTGGCCATCCCGTTGCTAGGGCTGCCGTTCGGTCCCGCCGCGACCGTCTGCATCACGCTCGTGGGGATCTTCGCCCTGCTCTACGACTGGCCGCTCAAGTCGACGCCGCTGTCGATCGTGCCGTACCTGGTGGCGTTCGGGCTGATGCCGGCCTTCGTGGTGCTCGCGCTGCCCGGGCATCCGTGGCCGCCGGCCTGGCTCGTCGCGGCCGGCGCGCTGCTCGGCGGGGGCGCCCACTTCGCCAACGTGCTCCCGGACCTCGCCGACGACGCCGCGACCGGTGTGGTCGGCCTGCCGCACCGCCTCGGCGCCGCCTGGTCGCAGGTCGCGGCCGCCGGGCTGCTGCTCGCCGCGACACTCACGCTGGTCTTCGGGCCACCCGGACATCCGTCGTGGCAGGGCGTCGCGGCCGCCGCGGCCGCCGTCGTGGTTCTACCTTCCGGCTGGTACGTGGGAAAGAAGGCGCTGAAACGGGGTACGCGTCAGGTAGCCATGTTCCGTTCGGTGATCGTGGTGGCGCTGATCGACGTCGCTCTGCTGGTGTTCAGCGGCCGTGTCGTGTGAACTGCCGGGTCGCCGTACGCCGCGGATCTCGGCCCTCTAGGCTGATCGGCGGAGGATTCTCGAGTTTCTTGGAGGACTGTGATGCGCTCGCTGGGAACCCGCCGCGCCTTCCTGGCCACGGGTGTCGCCACGGTGGCCGCGGTCGCGCTCGCCGCATGCAGCGCCGGCCAGGTCGCCGAGACCGCGCTCAAGCGGCCCTCCAACCCGGGCGTCAACGCGGAGAATTCCGACCGCAGCGTGGTGATCCGCAACCTCTCGGTGCAGTATCCGGGCGTCGAGGGGTACGCCGCGGGCGCGAACGCGCCGCTGGAGCTCGGCATCTACAACCAGACCAAGCAGCCGATCACCGTGCTGGTGAGCACCCAGCCCCTCGCCGGAGCCGGCGAGAAGCAGGGCGTCGTCTCCGGCAAGCAGGTCGGCCTGGTCGGCGGCGCGGCCAGCACCCCGTCGGCGCCCTCCACGGCGATTCCCGAGCCGTCCGGCAGCCGTCCCTCGAACACCGAGGACGACCAGAACAGCGAGCAGATCCCGACGCCGGATGCGAGCGCCAACCCGAGCCCCCAGGGGACGCCGTCGGCCGCCCCCTCGGCGCCCGCCGCGTCGATCCGTCCGGCCCGGATCGAGATCGGCCCGCTGAGCTCGGTGACGTTCCTCCCCGGCGACCGGGAGCAGCTGCAGGTGATCGGGCTCACCGGCAAGCTCGTGCCGGGCAACTCGGTGAACCTGGTCTTCGAGTTCAGCAACGGCGCCGACCCGCTGGTGCTGCAGGCCACGGTCAGCGTGCCGCTGTCGCCGGCCTCGCGCGGGCCGGGCAACCCGGCGGAGGGCAGCGAGAGCGACCAGCAGGAGAACACGCACGAGTAAGCCTCGCTTTGTCACACCCTCCGGCTAGCGTGGCCGTGTGACGACTTCCCGGACCCGTGCGGAACCGCGCCCGGCCTACCAGTGCGACGCGTGCGGACATCAGCCGCCGAAGTGGCTCGGCCGCTGCCCGGAGTGCAACGAATGGGGCTCGATCATCGAGTCCACGGTGACCGGTCCGGTGGTTTCCGGCCGGGTGGTCAGCTCGCGGCTTCCGTCCGAGCCGGCGCGTCCCATCGCGACCATCAGCGCGGCCCCCGCCAAGGCGGTTCCCAGCGGCGTCACGGAGCTCGACCGGGTCCTCGGCGGCGGCCTGGTGCCCGGTGCGGTCGTGCTCCTGGCCGGCGAGCCGGGCGTGGGCAAGTCCACCCTCCTGCTCGACGTCGCGCAGCAGTGGGCGGCGGGCGCGGGCACGCCGTCCCTCGTGGTCAGCGGCGAGGAGTCGGTCAGCCAGGTCCGGCTCCGGGCCGAGCGGCTGGGCGCCCTGCACGACCGGCTCTACCTCGCCTCCGAGAGCGATCTCGGCGCGGTCATCGGCCACCTCGACGCGGTCAAGCCGGGCCTGCTCATCATCGACTCGGTGCAGACCATCTCGGCTCCCGGCACCGAGGGCGTGCCCGGCGGCGTGACCCAGGTGCGCGCCGTGACGGCCGCGCTCGTGAGCGTCGCCAAGGAACGCGGCATCGCAACCGTCCTCGTCGGCCACGTCACCAAGGACGGTTCGGTGGCCGGCCCCCGCGTGCTCGAGCACCTCGTCGACGTCGTCCTGCACTTCGAGGGCGACAAGCACTCGTCGCTGCGGCTGGTGCGCGGCGTCAAGAACCGCTTCGGGGCCGCCGACGAGGTGGGCTGCTTCGAGATGCACGAGAGCGGCATCGTGAGCCTGGCCGACCCGTCGGGGCTGTTCCTCACCCGCTACAACGAGCCGGTGCCGGGCACCTGTGTCACGGTGGCGATGGAGGGCCGGCGGGCGATGGTCACCGAGGTGCAGGCCCTGATCGGTGCGCAGGTGCAGGGGTCGCCGCGGCGTACGGTCTCGGGCCTGGACAGCGCCCGGCTGGCGATGGTGCTGGCCGTCCTCCAGCGGCGGATGGAGAAGATCAAGCTGCACGACCGCGAGGTTTTCGCCGCCACTGTCGGCGGCATCCGGATCACCGAACCGTCGGCCGACCTGGCCATGGCCCTGGCGGTGGCGTCCGGCTCGCTCAACCTCGCCATGGCGCCGCACCTGGTGGCGATCGGCGAGGTCGGCCTGACCGGCGAGGTGCGGCGGGTCGGCGCGGCCGAGCGGCGGCTCGCGGAGGCCGCCCGGCTGGGCTTCCGGTTCGCCCTGGTGCCGCCCGGGTGCGGCCCCGAGTCCCCGCCCAAGGGCATGCGCGTCGTCGAGGTGGGCGACCTGCAGACGGCGGTGCAGTGGGCCGCCCGGGCGTCGGCGGAGTGACGGCGCCCGTGGCCCTTCTCCGGTTACTGTCGGTGAGCGACGATCACGCTACGGAGCATCGGCCGAACCGCGGCTCGTTGACCTGGATGACAGTCCGTAGAATGTCCAGGTGCCGCTCGACCGCGATGCCTCGACCAACCGTCCTGCCAACGGTGCTGCCCCGGGCATCAACGGATCGGCAGGCCGCCCGATGACCCCCACGACGCCCGGTCTGACCGGCGGCGGAGTCAGCGGCGACCCGTTGCGCGCCAACCTCGCCCTGATGGCCCCGGGCACCGCTCTGCGCGACGGCCTCGAGCGCATCCTGCGCGGCCGCACCGGTGCGCTGATCGTCCTGGGTCACGACGAGGTCGTCGAACGCATCTGCACCGGCGGCTTCCCCCTCGACGTCGAGTTCTCGGCCACCCGCCTGCGCGAGCTGTGCAAGATGGACGGTGCGGTGGTCCTCTCCAGCGACGGCACCCGCATCGTGCGCGCGGCCGTGCACCTCATGCCCGACCCGGACATCCCGTCGGAGGAGTCCGGCACCCGGCACCGCACCGCCGAGCGGGTCGCCAAGCAGTCCGGCTTCCCGGTGATCTCGGTGAGTCAGTCGATGCGCATCATCGGCCTGTACGTGAACGGCCAGCGCCACGTCCTCGACGACTCGGCCGCCATTCTCTCCCGCGCCAACCAGGCCCTCGCCACCCTCGAGCGCTACAAGCTGCGCCTCGACGAGGTATCCGGCACCCTGTCGGCGCTGGAGATCGAAGACCTGGTGACCGTCCGTGACGCGGTGGCGGTCGTCCAGCGGCTCGAGATGGTGCGCCGCATCGCCGACGAGATCTCCGGCTACGTGGTGGAGCTCGGCACCGACGGCCGGCTCCTCGCCCTCCAGCTCGACGAGCTGATGGCCGGCGTCGACTCCGACCGCACCCTGGTCATCCGTGACTACCTGCCGACCGGCCGCAAGGCCCGCACCCTCGACGAGGCCCTGGTCGAGCTCGACCTGCTGACCGCCACCGAGATGATCGACCTGGTCGCGGTCGCCAAGGCCATCGGATACGCGGGCGCCTCCGACGCGCTGGACGCGGCGGTCAGCCCGCGCGGCTTCCGGCTGCTGGCCAAGGTGCCCCGGCTGCCGGCCCAGATCGTCGAGCGGCTGGTCGACCACTTCGGCAGCCTGCAACGCCTCCTCGGCGCGACGGTCGAGGACCTGCAGGCCGTCGAGGGCGTGGGCGACGCCCGGGCCCGGGGAGTGCGGGAGGGACTGTCCCGCCTGGCCGAGGCCTCGATCCTCGAGCGCTACGTCTAAGCGGTCAGCGTGAGCGTCACCGGGACGCTCACCTTCGCGCCCAGGCGGGCCCGGACCTGATACTGCCCGGCCGGCGGCGCCGTACCCGCGGCGAGGCCCGCGGAGCACTTGTTCGACTGGCGCCCGTTCCACGTCACGTTGTACTCCCGCTCCCCGTTGGGCGGGATCTGGCGGACGTCCGAGCCCTTCGCGTTGCTGCACGTGTCCGACGACCAGATCTTCTGGGCGCCCGACTCGATGTACAGCTCCTGGAGGTCGGCGCCCACATCCCGGGAACACGTACGCGCCGAGACGTTCTTGATCTTCAGCCGGATCTCGACCGGGACGCCGCGGCGGGCGGTCGTGCTCGCCGGGATGGGCGTCACCGAGATCTCCGCGTCGGTGCACGAGCCGTCGACGGGAACGGTGACGTTGGTGTCCGTGCCGGCGTCGGTGCCGTCGTCGACGCCGTCGTCCGGCTGGGTGACCGGCTGACCGTCCGTGCCCGCGGACCGGATGTCCTCCGGGTCCGGCAGCGACGGGTTGCCCGCACCCGCGGGCGGGTCGACGAAGGACGGCTCGTCGTCCGGGGTCCTGGACGCCGGTGCCGAGATCGGGGCCTGCGACGATGCCCCCTTGCCGCGCGTGCTGTCGTCGTCCCCGCCGGAACAGGAGACGAACAGCACGATGACGCCGAGCAGGAGTGCGCCCAGCACCACAGCTCGACGCCGCCAGTACACGGCGGCAGGAAGGGGACCAACCGTCGTACGCATGATGGGAGCACCGTATCGCCGTGAAGCATCGAAGCGGCCGCGACGCGCCGGGTTATGCGACACCGGCTCGTTTACTGATCGTCAGAGATACACCTTGCGCTGATACACGGCGTGCGCGCCGGCGACCCGGTCGAGGAACAGTTTGCCGGCACAGTGGTCGATCTCGTGCTGCAGGGCGCGGGCCTCGAAGGCGTCGGTGGTGAGGCGTACGGCTTCCCCCGTACCCGGAAGAACGGCCTCGACCACGACGCGGCCGGCCCGTTTCACGTCGCCGGTGAGATCCGGGACGGACATGCAACCCTCGCGACCGGGCCGCCACCGGCTGGCCTCCACCACGCGGGCGTTGCACAGCACGAAGGTGCCGTGCGACGTCGCCGTCTTGGGATGCTGCGTGACGTCCACGACGAAGACCTGCGCACCGACCCCGACCTGCGGCGCGGCGAGGCCGACGCAGCCGGGCGAGACCCGCATGGTGGCGACCAGGTCCGCCGCCAGCTGAACGATCTCAGGGTCGGCCGGGTCGACCTCGGCGCCCACGCGGCTCAGCACCTCGGCGGGAGCGGTGACGACCGGGAGGACCCGGCCCTCGACGCCCAGCACGTCGGGCTTCCAGTCGGCCAGCGCGTCGCTCACAGGACGTCCGATTCCGCACGCCGCAGCGTCACGTCGACACCCAGCTCCTCGGCCGCCACGGCGAGCCGTCCGGCCAGGTCCTCGGCCGCGCCCGCGGGCAACTCCACCTCGGCGACGAGCACGTACAGCGGCCCGGTCAGCCGGGTGGTCAGGTCGGTGATGTTGCCGCCGGCCCCGGCCACCACCCGGGTGACCGCGGCGACGATGCCCAGCCGGTCCGCGCCGTGAACGCTCACCAGGTACGGCTCCCCGCCGCCACCCGACTCCGCCTCGGGCTCCACGGCCCGTACGGTGGCCAGCAGCCCGCTCAGCGGCTCCAGCGCCTTCTCGACGTCCCCGGCGGACGGACCCGTGCAGATCAGCGTCATCGCGAAATGCCCGCGCAGCCGGGTCATCGTCGAGTCGGACAGGTTGGCACCGACGCCGGCGAGCGCCTCGGAGACGTCCGCGATGATGCCGGTACGGTCCGGGCCTATGACGGTGATGGCGAGCTCGTTCATCCGGGCATCTTAAGCTTGCCCGGTTATGACGCTCGCCGAATCAGCCATCCATTGGTACGACCGGAACGCCCGCGACCTGCCCTGGCGGGTCCCCGGCACCAGCGCCTGGGCGGTGCTGGTCAGCGAGGTGATGCTGCAGCAGACCCCCGTCGTACGGGTGGAGCCCGCCTGGCACGCCTGGATGAACCGCTGGCCCACCCCCGCCGACCTGGCCCAGGATCCCCCGTCCGAGGCGATCCGGATGTGGGGCCGGCTGGGCTACCCGCGCCGGGCGATGCGCCTGCACGCGTGCGCGGTGGCGCTGGTCGAGCGGCACGGCGGCCGGGTGCCGGACGACCTCGACCAGCTGCTCGCGCTGCCGGGGGTGGGGACGTACACCGCCCGGGCGGTCGCGACCTTCGCGTACGGGCAGCGTCACCCGGTCGTGGACACCAACGTGCGCCGCGTCGTCTCCCGGGCCGTGGCCGGGGACCCCGACGCCGGCCCGACCACCACGGCCGCTGACCTGGCCGCCATGGCGGAGCTGCTGCCCGAGGAGCCGGCCGTGGCCGCCCGCGCCAGCATCGCGTTCATGGAACTGGGCGCCATCGTCTGCACCGCACGCTCGCCGCGCTGCACCGAGTGCCCCTTCGAGACGGTGTGCGCGTGGCGGCTCAGCGGCGCCCCGCCCCTCGAGGGCCCGACCCGCCGGCCGCAGCGGTACGCGGGCACCGACCGCCAGGTGCGCGGCCTGCTCCTCGAGGTGCTGCGGCACGCCACGGGACCGGTCCCCCGGCAACGCCTGGACGCGGTGTGGGCCGACGACGTGCAACGCGCCCGCGCCCTGGCCGGCCTGGTCACCGACGGTCTCGTGGAGCCGCTGGACTCGGACGCGGACCGCTTCGTCCTCGCCGGCGACCACCCTCCCCGCTACCCGACGCTGCCGTGAGGGCCGGGGTAGGGCCGCTCGTGCAGGTCTGCCGCGATCTCCCGCAGGCGCGGCGTCACGTCGGTGATCGCCACCGTCCACTCGTCGACGTACCGCCGGACCGCGTCCCCGCTCAGGCCGAGCTGCAGCGACCGGTAGGGCAGGGGCTGGAGCTGCGGGGACCGCTCCGGATCCCACTGCACGCGCACGGGGCTGCACCGCAGCCGCCGCGACCACTCCTCCCGGCTCTCCCCGCCGGCCGGATCATGGTGGCTCAAGCAGGCGCGGGCGAGCGCCCAGTCGAAGCCTTCACGGGTGAGCTCGATCGCGAGGACCCGCTCCTGGCCGGGCTTGGTGGCCCAGCCGCAGCGGTACATCATCCACAGGAACGACGGCTTGATCCAGGTCATCCGCTCGCGCTTGAACGGGTCCACGAACCGTCCGGCGCGCACCGCCGGCCCGGCGATCTCTTCCGGGTACGCCTGATAGACCGTGATCGTGCGGTCGGTGTAGAGCGCACGGATCTGGCGCTGCGGAACGTCCATCCGTCGATGATCAACCACCGGCGCCCGGTCAGGCGACCGCAATATTCGCCGCTATCGCCGCTCGCAGCTCGTCGTGCGGATCTCCCGACTCCTGCCACCTCTCCGGCGGATAGAGCCACACCGGCATCCGCCTGAGCTCGGGCGGCTCCCACTCGTACCGCGGCCAGATGTGCGCGTGCAGGTAAGGGTCGGTGTTGCCGAGGATCTCGAGATTGATCCTGCGGAAGGCGGGATCGCGCTCGGCGCAGGCCTGCTCGACCGCCGCACCGAGCCGTTCCATGCTTTCCAGGAACGCCAGCCGCCGTGGCTTGGGCAGGTCGCTGAGCCGCGTGACTCCGGGGTCGTCGGTCAGAAGTACGCAATAGCCGGGCAGCCACTGCACGTCCCCGAAAACCGCGAAACTCTCGGGCAGCCGTGCCAGCACCGTCGGGTTCTGCCCTCGATGCGCCGCCCCGATCCGGTCCGTTCGCCAATCGGGCTCAGCGGGACGCGAAGCGGCCCGGCGCTTTCGCACCGGGCCGCTTTCCTGCATTCGCGGAGCCTACTCGTCGGCCGCGGCCGCACCCAGGTCGGCCGGGACCGCGTCGGGGACCACGGATCCCCGGTCGGCGCCCTTGAAGACCAGCTTGGACTTGTCGGTGTTCTCGGGGTCGCCCTCGCAGTCCACCACCACGATCTGGCCGGGGCGCAGCTCGTTGAAGAGGATCTGCTCGCTGAGGGTGTCCTCGAGGTCCCGCTGGATCGTCCGGCGCAGCGGCCGGGCGCCCAGGACCGGGTCGAAGCCCTTCTTCGCCAGGTACTTCTTCGCGTTGTCGGTCAGCTCGAGACCCATGTCCTTGTTCTTGAGCTGGGTCTCGATCCGCGACGTGAAGATGTCGACGATCTCGAGGATCTCGTTCTGGCGCAGCTGGTGGAAGACGATCGTGTCGTCGATGCGGTTGAGGAACTCCGGGCGGAAGTGCTGCTTCAGCTCGTCGTTGACCTTGACCTTCATCCGCTCGTAGTTGGACTCCTCCGCCTCCGAGGCCTGGAAGCCCAGCGACACCGCCTTGGCCACGTCGCGCGTGCCCAGGTTGGTGGTCAGGATGATCACCGTGTTCTTGAAGTCCACGATGCGGCCCTGACCGTCGGTGAGGCGGCCGTCCTCCAGGATCTGCAGGAGGGTGTTGAAGACGTCCGGGTGAGCCTTCTCGATCTCGTCGAAGAGGACCACGGAGAACGGCTTGCGGCGGACCTTCTCGGTCAGCTGGCCACCCTCGTCGTAGCCGACGTATCCGGGGGGCGCACCGACGAGGCGGGACACCGTGTAGCGGTCGTGGAACTCGGACATGTCGAGCTGGATCAGCGCGTCCTCGGAGCCGAACAGGAACTCCGCGAGCGCCTTGGAGAGCTCGGTCTTACCGACACCGGACGGACCGGCGAAGATGAACGAGCCCGAGGGGCGCTTCGGGTCCTTCAGGCCGGCCCGGGTGCGCCGGATGGCCTTCGAGACCGCCTTGACCGCGTCCTCCTGGCCGATCACGCGCTTGTGGAGCTCGTCCTCCATGCGCAGCAGCCGGGAGGTCTCCTCCTCGGTGAGCTTGTAGACCGGGATGCCGGTCCAGTTGCCCAGGACCTCGGCGATCTGCTCGTCGTCGACCTCGGACACGACGTCGAGGTCGCCGGCCTTCCACTCCTTCTCCCGCTGCGCCTTCTGGCCCAGCAGCTGCTTCTCCTTGTCGCGCAGCTGCGCGGCCCGCTCGAAGTCCTGCGCGTCGATCGCGGACTCCTTGTCGCGGCGGACCTGGGCGATGCGCTCGTCGAAGTCGCGCAGGTCCGGCGGCGCGGTCATCCGGCGGATGCGCATCCGTGCGCCGGCCTCGTCGATGAGGTCGATCGCCTTGTCCGGCAGGAAGCGGTCGGAGATGTACCGGTCGGCCAGCGTCGCGGCGGCCACCAGGGCGGCGTCGGTGATGCTGATCCGGTGGTGCGCCTCGTACCGGTCGCGCAGGCCCTTGAGGATCTCGATGGTGTGCGCCAGCGACGGCTCACCCACCTGGATCGGCTGGAAGCGGCGCTCGAGCGCGGCGTCCTTCTCGAGGTGCTTGCGGTATTCGTCGAGGGTCGTCGCACCGATCGTCTGGAGCTCACCACGCGCGAGCATGGGCTTCAGGATCGAGGCGGCGTCGATCGCACCCTCGGCGGCGCCGGCGCCGACCAGGGTGTGGATCTCGTCGATGAACAGGATGATGTCGCCCCGGGTGCGGATCTCCTTGAGCACCTTCTTGAGGCGCTCCTCGAAGTCACCGCGGTAGCGGGAACCGGCGACCAGCGCGCCCAGGTCGAGCGTGTAGAGCTGCTTGTCCTTCAGCGTCTCGGGCACCTCGCCCTTGACGATGGACTGCGACAGCCCCTCGACGACCGCGGTCTTGCCGACGCCCGGCTCGCCGATCAGCACCGGGTTGTTCTTGGTACGGCGGGAGAGCACCTGCATGACCCGCTCGATTTCCTTCTCCCGGCCGATGACCGGGTCGAGCTTGCCCTCGCGGGCGGCCTGCGTCAGGTTGCGACCGAACTGGTCGAGCACCAGGGAGGTGGAAGGAGCGGCCTCGCCCGCCGCGGCACCGGCGGCGGCCGGCTCCTTGCCCTGGTAGCCCGAGAGCAGCTGGATGACCTGCTGGCGGACCCGGTTGAGGTCGGCGCCGAGCTTGACCAGCACCTGGGCGGCGACGCCCTCGCCCTCACGTATCAGCCCGAGCAGGATGTGCTCCGTGCCGATGTAGTTGTGGCCGAGCTGCAGGGCCTCGCGCAGCGAGAGCTCCAGCACCTTCTTGGCCCGCGGCGTGAACGGGATGTGCCCGCTCGGCGCCTGCTGACCCTGACCGATGATCTCCTCAACCTGCTGCCGGACCCCCTCGAGGGAGATGCCGAGGCTCTCCAGAGCCTTCGCGGCAACACCTTCGCCCTCGTGGATCAGGCCGAGCAGGATGTGCTCTGTCCCGATGTAGTTGTGGTTGAGCATCCGGGCCTCTTCTTGGGCCAGGACGACAACCCGTCGCGCTCGGTCGGTGAACCGCTCGAACATGCCCTCGTGCTCCTCACGTGCCGTGCGCCAATGGTCTGGCGGGGCCAGCGCACGGGCATCGGTGATACCCGTGCTGTAACTCTATCGCCGCCGGGTGACTCTGCTGGGCCCTCGAGCCCTCTCGGGACGTCCTGCGCCGATGATTTCCCCAACTTCGCACGCTCAACGGCTGTTCCCCACCCCTGCGGAGTACGCGGACAGCGAAATCCCCGGCGCAACCCCGGCCCGCCGCGAACCCGTCCACAGCCTGTGGACAACGCCGTCCACCCCTGTGGATAACTTACGCAAGCGGAGCGCCGGACGAGCCGAAAAGCAGCAGGGTCCGCAGCGCCGGAGCGCTACGGACCCTGTGGAAAAGCTGTTCGGCTCGGCAGCCGGCCCCCCGAAGGAGGGATTCGGGCGGCCCGCCCGGGCGCGGCTCGTCCCCCGCGGGAGGACGTCAGCGGCCGGGCCCCTTGGCGTGGAACTCGTCCACGATCTCCTGCGGGATGCGACCCCGGTCGGAGATGTCCTTGCCGTTCTTCTTGGCCCACTCGCGGATGGCCTTGTTCTGCTCCCGGTCGGCGGTGGCACCGCCCCGGCCCCGAGCCGCCCGGCCTCCCACGACCACCCCGCCGCGGGCGACCTTCGACCCGGCAGCGACGTACGGCGCGAAGACGTCGCGCAATTTCGCCGCGTTCTTGTCGGACAGGTCGATCTCATACTGAATGCCGTCGAGGGCGAACTTGACGGTCTCGTCGGCATCACCACCGTCGAGGTCGTCGACCAGCTTGTGAATGATCTGCTTGGCCACGCGCCGTTATCCTCCCGAACACAGGTTCTCTCAGACAATGCCCTGCGGAGAACAATAACGCTATGCCCGCGTGATCCGTCAATGCGGGCCTCGATATCGACATCTGCACGCACCAACGCGGAACGGCGGCGTTTCGGCGAATGACCGGTGCGCACCCGAGCCCGTGGCCGGCCCATTGCATTCTCTCCGGGTGCGCACCGCACGGTTTCAGCGATCCGATGCGGCTCCGGCGGCCGCCGGAAACGTGCGCGCAGGCCGCCGCACCTGTGTCGAAGCACGTCGATCCGGAGAAGTCACGGAGCGTACATCGAAAAGGCGCGACCTTTCGCCGCCCGCCGGCGCACCGACATCGCCTCGGCGGGGACGGTTCCCGGCCCTCGCCGGCACCGGCGAATCACGCTCCGAGGCGGGGCCGGCGACCGCGCGGAAGCCCCGAATCCGAGGCCGCATTGTGATGATCGGTCGGGCGGGTCGCGACGACCGGCGGCGAAAAGCGGCTGGACACCATCGTCGATAGAGATCTGTGGCGGACACGTTGCTGTCCGTCACAAACGAGCGGCTTATCGCGAGTAATAATTGCGCCGACCGGCGCGGCGGCCAGGCCGATCGGGACGTTGCACCTAACGTGGGCCCAACCGGCGGTCAGCCGACATTCCGCTCATAGACCATGCGAAGCCCGATCAGGGTGATCATCGGCTCGTGCGCCGTGATGGTGCGGCACTCGTCCTTCACCAGCCAGGCCAGTCCACCGGTGGCGATGACCGAACGCACCTCGCCCAATTCGGCGGTCATCAACTCGACGATGCGGTCGACCTGCCCGGCCACGCCGTAATAGAGACCGGACTGCAGGCACTCGACGGTGTTCTTACCGATGACCGAGCGAGGCCGGGCCGGTTCCACCTTCCGCAGCTGAGCGGCCCGCGCGGCCAGAGCATCGAACGAGATCTCGATGCCGGGCGCGAAAGCCCCGCCGAGAAACTCGCCCTTGGCGCTGATGACGTCGAAATTGGTGGTGGTGCCGAAGTCCACGACGATCGACGGGCCCCCGTACAGGGCGTGGGCGGCCAGGGTGTTGACCACCCGGTCCGCGCCGACCTCCTTGGGATTGTCGATGGCCAGCTGCACCCCGGTCTTCACCCCGGGCTCCACGATCACATTCGGCAGATCGCCGTAGTACCGCCCCAGCATCGTCCGCAGGGACCGCAACGCGGCGGGCACGGTCGAGCAGGCAGCCACCCCGCTGATCTCCACGGCGTCGCCGGCGAGCAGCCCCCGGAACATGAGCCCCAGCTCGTCGGCGGTCGACCGGGCGTCGGTCTTGATCCGCCAGCTGTGCACGAGCTTGTCGCCGTCGAACGTCGCAAGGACGGTGTTGGTGTTGCCGATGTCGATGCAGAGAAGCACGATCAAAACCTTAAACCGTCCAGCGGTACGGGCGACGACGTCCACAACCGCAACACCACCCCCGACCCGCACACCCCGCCCCGGCGCCGCGCAACCCGGCCACCTGCCGGGCCCCAGCTCCGTGCCACGCAGCCCGGCGGGCCTGGCCCAGCTGCCGGCCACCGTCGGAATTCAGCCCGCCCGACGGCTCCGGCGTCCGGCCCCTCAGCGCAGCCCAGCGGGCCCGGCCCAGCCGCCGGCCACCGTTCCCGGTTCAGCCCGGCCGACAACCTCCGGAGGCCCGCCCTCCCCTAGGCGACGCGCAGGTCCAGCGCGATGTCGAGGATCGGCGAGGAATGCGTCAGACCACCCACCGAGAGGTAGTCCACCCCCGTGGCGGCGTACTCGCTCGCCGTGTCGAGGGTCAGGTTGCCGGTGGCCTCCAGCTCGGCCCGGTCGCCGACGCGGTGCACCACCGTGCGGAGCAGCTCGGGCGCCATGTTGTCGCAGAGCAGGAAGTCGGCGCCCGCCTCGACCGCTTCCTCCGCCTCGGCCACCGTCGTCACCTCGACCTGCACCGGTACGTCCGGGAACCGCTCGCGGACCAGCCGGTAGGCCGCTGTGATGCTGCCCGCGGCGAGCTTGTGGTTGTCCTTGATCATGGCGACGTCGTAGAGGCCCATGCGCTTGTTCGTTCCGCCGCCCACCCGTACCGCGTACTTCTCCAGCGCTCGCAGGCCCGGCGTCGTCTTGCGGGTGTCCAGCACGGTCGCCTTGGTGCCCGCGAGCTCGTCGGCCCACTTGCGCGTGTGCGTAGCCACGCCCGACATACGGCACAGCAGGTTCAAGGCCGTACGTTCGGCGGTCAGCAGCGCCCGCGTCGGCCCGGTGATCACGGCGAGCACGTCACCGCGCACCACCCGGGTTCCCTCTTCGATCCGCTGGTCGAACGTCGCGGTGCCCCCCGAGGTCGCCGCGAAGACCTGTGCCGCCACCGGCAGCCCTGCCACCACCCCGGCCGCGCGGGCGACCAGCTCGGCGGTGTCCACCTGGCCGGCGGGAATGGTCGCCTCACTCGTGACGTCGCGTGGCGGGTCGCCCAGGTCCTCCGCCAGCGCCGTGTAGACGACCCGCTCGACCTCAGCCAGGTCCAGTCCCTCGCTCATGCTGCGCCTTCCCTCGACATACGCACCCCGGCCACGGAAGCAGCCGCCCGAACCCCGACAGTCTCCCCGGCGCCCCACCCGGTCGCCGCAGGCCCCGCCGGGAGCTTGCACGCCGGCGACCGGCGGGCACCTGTCATCCGGCGGCCTTCCGCGAGCGCCCCGCCACCGGGCAAGGGCGACGACGCCGCGTCGGTGGGCACGGTCACGCCATTTCCTCGAACGTCTGGGTCAGCGTGCCCTGGCGGTCGATCGAGTCCAGCAGGTGACCGCGCCATTCGTCGGCGGCGTTGGGGTAGTCCTCGCGCCAGTGGCAGCCGCGGGTTTCCCGGCGCTCCTGGGCGGATGCCACCAGGGCGGTCGCGACGGTCAGCAGGTTGGTGGCTTCCCAGGCCGCGTTGTGGGGGGTGCCGTGCTGCTCGCCGAGGCGGGCGAGCTCCTTGGCGGTGGCCTTCAGCGAGTCCGCCGAGCGCAGGACGCCCGCGCCGCGGGTCATGGCGCGCTGGAGCTCGGCGCGGATGGCGGGGGCCGTCACCCAGCCCGGGCCGCCGGTCGCCGGGGTGGGGTCGGCCTGCGGCGGCAGGTCCCGGGCGATGTCGTCGGCGATGCGGCGGGAGAACACCAGGCCTTCGAGGAGCGAGTTGCTGGCCAGGCGGTTGGCGCCGTGGACGCCGGTGCAGGCCACCTCTCCGCACGCGTACAGGCCGGGGATGGAGGTGCGGCCGTGCAGGTCGGTGCGGACGCCCCCGGAGGCGTAGTGGGCGGCGGGTGCCACCGGGATCAGCTCGGTCGCCGGGTCGACGCCGGCCGACCGGGTCGACGCGACGATGGTCGGGAAGCGCTGCTCGAGGAAATCCTTGCCGAGGTGGCGCGCGTCCAGGTAGACGTGATCGGCCCCGGTGGCACGCAGGACCCGGTGGATGCCCTTGGCGACGACGTCCCGGGGCGCCAGCTCGGCCAGCTCGTGCTGGCCCACCATGAAGCGCTTGCCGGCCTCGTCGACCAGGTGGGCGCCCTCGCCGCGCAGGGCCTCGGAGATCAGTGGCCGCTGCACCGAGGTCACGCTCGCGGTGACGAAGGAGGTGGGGTGGAACTGGACGAACTCCACGTCGGTGACGGTCGCGCCGGCGCGCATCGCCAGGGCGACGCCGTCGCCGGTGGAGACGGCCGGGTTGGTGGTGGACGCGAAGATCTGGCCCATGCCTCCGGTGGCGAGGACGACCGCGCGGGCCAGGATCGCGCCGACGCCGTCCTCGGTGCCCTCGCCCAGCACGTGCAGGGTGATGCCGCAGGCGCGGCCGTCGGCCGAGCGCAGCAGGTCGAGGACGAGCGCGTGCTCGACGAGGCGGATCCACGGGTCGCGGCGCACGGCCTGGTGCAGGGCACGCTGCACCTCCGCACCCGTGGCGTCGCCGCCGGCGTGCACGATGCGGTCGGCGCGGTGGCCGCCCTCGCGGGTGAGCATCAGCGACCCGTCGGCGTTGCGGTCGAACTCCGCGCCGATCCGCATGAGCTCCTTGATCCGGGCCGGGCCCTCCTCGACGAGCACCCGCACGGCGGCCGGATCGCACAGCCCCACGCCGGCGATCTCGGTGTCGAAGGCGTGTGCCTCGGGAGTGTCGAGCGGGTCCAGCACCGCCGCGATGCCGCCCTGGGCCCAGCGGGTCGACCCGTCGTCGATGTTGACCTTGGTGACCACGGTGACGTGCAGGCCCTGCTCGCGCAGGTGCAGCGCGGCGGTCAGGCCGGCGACGCCCGAGCCGACCACCAGCACGTCGGTGGACTCGGTCCAGCCCGGCTCGGGAGCGGCCAGGCGACGGGGAAGCGCCGGAAGGTCGGCGAGATGCGACATGGCCTCAGTCAACCTCGCCGGTACGACGAAATCACGGCCGGGGCGCCAAGAAGTGCCAAGCGTTACTGGTACTGGACCGGGAGCGCCTTGGCACCCTTGCCCTTGAGCGAGGACTTGAGGCTGGTGTCCACCCAGAGATAGCAGCGGACGCCCCGGTCACCCATGGCCCACACGTCCTCGCCGCCGGGCAGCGACACCACGCCGGCGCGGTACTGGAGATCCTCGTCGGCCGGCACACCGACGTACGAGGCGATGAGGCCGCGGCAGCCCTCGTGGAACTGGTCCCAATCGTCGGACGTCTCCGGATACGCCCGATCGCCGGCGTCCCACACGCCCACGAACTCCGCGTTGTGCGCAGCAGCGCAGGGCGCGGCGGGCATCGTGTCGATCTCGCCGTTCTTGTCGAGTTTGACGGCGTAGCAGGTGAGCAGCAGCGGCGACCCCAGCTCCTTGAGGGCGTCGCGGAGGCTCCCCACGCGCTGCACGAGCCCGCCGTCGTCCTCCACGGAGCTGCTCTCCAGCACCTCGCACCGATACCAGCGGGCGCCTCCGCTCCAGGCGGCCGCGGTCGGCTGGGTCACCCCGATCCAGAGCCGGGCCGTACGCCACGGGCCGCCCACGTACTCGGCGGTCTTCTCATCGCAGACCTTGTACGCCTCCCGCGCCCCCGCGGAGCCCGCGGCCGGCGGCTCGGACGCGTCGGCGGCGGGGCTGGGGAACTCACCGACGTACACGGTCTCGGTGCGGTGCTTGAGCTGGCAGTCGACCTCTTCGTACGCCGACCGCGACCCGGAGGCCGAGAAGTTGGCGAGGTGGCAGGTCTGCGCAGCCGGGGTGAAGCCGGTGGGCGCGCCGATCGCGGCCCAGCCGTTCATCAGGTCGCCGTCCACCCCGCCCGGATTGCCGCACCCGGACAGCAGGGCGGCGCCCAGCACGCTCACGGCCGCGGCGACGCCCCACCGGCTCCGCCGCGGGGAGAAGTGACGCATGAACCGAGCCCTCCGACCGCCGCCTGGTGTCCGATTTGTCGATCATATGGCAATCGACGCGGCCGCCAGGCGCCCTTCGGAAGACCCGGAAGCACGGCCCGAAGAGCCCGGAGGCGGGAACACGCCATCCCGAGAGCCGGAACCGGGATACGCCCCAGAAGGCGGAGACCCGGAACACCGCCGCACGGCGCCGAGGCGCAGCGACGAACCCCCACCCCTGGCAGGCAGAACTCGGACCACCGCAGCAGCCGGGGCCTCGCCCCGAAGAGGCGCCGTGTCAGGAGGCGGAGAGCGTCAGGTCCCCCCGTACCAGATCGTCGGCCATGCCCTCGACCGCGGCCGCCGGGTCCACCCCCAGCTCAATGATCTTGTTGTCCGCGTTCACGTGCACGATCCGCGGCTCGTACGAGCGCGCCTCCGCGGAGTCCATCTGGCCGTACGAGATCAGGATGACCAGGTCGCCCGGGTGCACCAGGTGGGCTGCCGCGCCGTTGATGCCGATCACGCCGGTGCCGCGCTCGCCCGGGATCACGTACGTCTCCAGGCGGGCGCCGTTGGTGACGTCCACGATCGCGACCTGTTCGCCGGGGAGGAGGTCCGCCGCCTCCATCAGATCGAGGTCCACGGTCACCGAGCCCACGTAGTGCAGGTCGGCCTGCGTCACGGTGGCGCGGTGAATCTTGGACTTGAGCATGGTGCGCAGCATCAGGCGACCTCTCCGAGGAACAGCGGTACGTTGTCGATCAGGCGGGTGGTGCCGACCTTCGCCGCGACCAGCAGCCGGGCCGGGCCGCTCGCCGGCGCGGGGCCGAGCAGGGGGTCGGTCAGGGCCAGGTAGTCGACCTGGACGCCCGGCTCGTCGCCGAGGATCTTGCCGGCGGCCTCGAGGACGCGGGTGCCGTCGTTCTGCAGCGCGCCTTCGCGGAGGGCGTGTGACAGGGCGAGGGCGGCCTGCCGCTGCTCGGCCGAGAGGTAGCGGTTGCGGCTGGACAGGGCGAGGCCGTCGGTCTCGCGGACGGTGGGCACCCCGACGATCCGGGTGCCGATCTCCAGGTCGGTGACCATCCGCTTGATCAGGGCGAGCTGCTGATAGTCCTTCTCGCCGAAGAAGGCCACGTCGGCGCGGGTGAGCTGGAGCAGCTTGGCGACGACGGTGAGCATGCCCGAGAAGTGGCCGGGGCGGCTCGCGCCCTCGAGGATCTCGCCCAGCGGACCGGCCGCGAGCGTCACCGACGGCGTGCCGCCCGGGTACATCTCGTCGCGGTCCGGGGCGAAGACAAGGTCGACCTGCTCGGCCGTGCACGCCTCGACGTCGGCGGCCAGCGTGCGCGGGTACTTGTCGAAGTCCTCGTTCGGGCCGAACTGCAGCGGGTTCACGAACACCGTGACGATCACGAAGTCCGCCTGCTCGCGGGCCTCGCGCATGAGCTGCCGGTGGCCCTCGTGCAGCGCACCCATGGTCATCACGACGGCGACGCGGCCCGCGGCGGCCGCACGGGCGGCGGCCAGCTCGGCGCGGGTGTGGACGAGAACGGTCATGAGGGGCTCCCAACGGTCGCGTGAGCGGAGGCGAGAACGTCCAGCAGCAGCGCCGCATCCTGCGGGCGCAGGCGCCCCGCGGCGATCGCCCGGTCGGCGGTGCGCCGGGCAAGAGCGAGATAGGCCGGCGCCGACTCCGGCGTCAGGCGATCGAGATGTTTGCGTACGGTGCCCGCGTCGCCCCGCGACACCGGACCGGTCAGGGCCGCGTCGCCCATCGCGAGCGCGTTGTCGAGCGCGGCGTGCAGCAGGGGTGAGAGCACCACGTCCGGGTGCTGAACGCCGGCGTCCCGCAGCAGGTCGGCGGCTTCGTTGACGAGCGTGACGAGGTGGTTGGCGCCGTGCGCGAGGGCCGCGTGGTAGAGCGGCCGGGAATCCTCGGCGACCCACTCCGGGACCCCGCCCAGGTCGGTGACCAGGCGGGCGGCGAACGCGCGGTCGCGGGCCGTGACGCCCCACGCGATGCCGGGCAGCCGGTCCAGGTCGCCGGCCGCGCCGGTGAAGGTCATCGCCGGGTGCAGCGCGATGCCGTCGACATCGCCCAGGATCGCGAGGCCGTGCGCTCCGGAGGTATGGGCCACGACCGTACGGGAGGACAGCGATCCGGTCGCGGCCAGCCCGGCCACGACGCCGCCGAGGGCGTCATCCGGCACGGCGAGCAGAAGGAGATCGGTGGCGGCCCGGGCAACCTCGTCGGCCGGAAGGATCGCGGCCTGCGGCAGGAGGCGCCGGGCGCGGTCGAGGGATGCGCTGGAGACCGCCGCGGCGGCGACGACGTCGTGCCCGGCCGCGGCGAGGGCGGCGCCCAGAACGGCACCCACCCGGCCTGCGCCGACAACGCCCACCACCAGCGGGTACGCACGCGGCACTGCGCTCATTCGTAGATCCAGTCCTCGTGAAGGGGTACCGGTCGAGGAAAGTATGCGCCCGCTTTACAGGCCTGTGACAAGGGCGTGTGAACAACTGCACCGCCACGCGGCGCCTAGATTGACTTCTGTGACGAAGGTGGGCTGGCGGGTCGCCATGCAGCGTGCGCTGTACGGGCCGGACGGGTTCTTCACGAGCGCCACGGACGGCCCCGCGGACCATTTCCGGACCAGCGTGCACGCCTCCCCGCTCTTCGCCGGGGCGCTGTTCCGCCTGATCGAGCAGGTCGACGCCCGGCTGGGCCGGCCCCGGCAGCTCCAGGTCGTCGACGTCGGCGCGGGCCGGGGCGAGCTCCTGGCCGCCCTGGCCGCCTCCGCCGCGGGTACGCCGCTGGCGGACCGGCTACAGCTCACCGGTGTCGAGGTAGCCCCCCGGCCCGCCGGGCTGCCCGCGACGATCGGCTGGCGGCGGGACGTGCCCGACGGCGTGGTGGGGGTCCTGTTGGCCACCGAGTGGCTCGACAACGTACCCCTGGACGTGGCGGAGATCGATTCCGCGGGCCGGGCCCGGCGGGTGCTGGTCGACCCGGCTACCGGTGTGGAGTCGCTGGGACCGGACGTGGACGCCGCCGACCGGTTCTGGCTGGCCCGCTGGTGGCCCGGCGCGGGGCTGGGCGACCGCGTCGAGATCGGCTGGCCGCGCGACCTGGCCTGGGCGGACGCGGTCGCCTCGGTGCGCCGGGGCTGCGCGCTGACGGTCGACTACGGGCACCTGCGCGGCGAGCGTCCGGCCCTGGGCACGCTCACCGGTTACCGCGGCGGCCGCCAGGTGGACCCCGTACCCGATGGGGGGTGTGATGTGACCGCGCACGTCGCCCTCGATGCGGCCGCGGCGGCCGGCGGGACGCCGTACCGGATCATCACGCAGCGGGCGGCGCTGCGAGCCCTGGGTGTCGACGGCGGCCGGCCACCGTTGGATCTTGCCCGCACGGACCCGGCGGCCTATCTCCGCGCGCTCGGTGCGGCGGGCGCGGCGGCCGAACTGACCGATCCGGCCGGGCTCGGCGGCCACTGGTGGCTGCTGCACGAGGTGGGTGTCGAGCTTCGTGGGACGATCTGAGCCATGAGCGATCTGCGGGAGATGACCGTCGGGACCGGCGCCGGGCTCGACACCGCCGACATGGTGCTCAACATCGGGCCGCAGCACCCGTCGACGCACGGCGTCCTCCGGCTCAAGCTGACCCTGGACGGCGAGCGGGTCGTCGCGTGCGAGCCGATCGTCGGCTACATGCACCGCGGCGCCGAGAAGCTCTTCGAGGTACGCGACTACCGGCAGATCATCGTGCTCGCCAACCGGCACGACTGGCTCTCCGCGTTCGCCAACGAGCTCGGCGTCGTGCTGGCGGTCGAGCGGCTCATGGGCATGGAGGTGCCCGAGCGGGCGACCTGGCTGCGGATGGCGCTCGCCGAACTCAACCGGGTGCTCAACCACCTGATGTTCCTCGGGTCTTACCCGCTGGAGATCGGCGCGATCACGCCGATGTTCTACGCCTTCCGCGAGCGCGAGACCCTCCAGGCGGTCATGGAAGAGGTCTCCGGCGGCCGCATCCACTACATGTTCAACCGCGTCGGCGGCCTCAAGGAGGAGGTGCCGGCCGGCTGGACGCGCCGGGCCCGCGAGGCGATCGCACTCGTGCGCAGCCGCATGCCGGACATCGACCGCCTGATCCGCAAGAACGACATCTTTCTCGCCCGTACGGTCGGAGTCGGCGTCCTCACCCCCGAGCAGGCGGCGGCGTACGGCGCGTCCGGACCGGTGGCCCGCGCCAGCGGTCTCGACATGGATCTGCGACGCGACGAGCCCTACCTCGCGTACGACCAGCTCGACGTGCCCGTCGTGACCCGCACGGCCGGCGACTGCCACGCCCGCTTCGAGGTGCTGCTGGAGCAGGTGTACGTGTCCCTGGACCTGGCCGAGCAGTGCCTGGACCGGGTGGACCGGATCGGCGGGCCGGTGAACGTACGACTGCCCAAGGTGGTCAAGGCTCCGGAGGGTCACACGTACGCGTGGACGGAGAACCCGCTCGGCATCAACGGGTATTACCTGGTGTCCCGGGGCGAGAAGACGCCGTGGCGCCTCAAGCTGCGGACGGCGTCGTACGCGAACGTCCAGGCGCTGGCGACGCTGATTCCCGGGTGCCTGGTGCCGGATCTGATCGCGATCCTGGGCTCGATGTTCTTCGTCGTGGGCGACATCGACAAGTGACGGCGGGGTTACGCCCGTTCACCAGCGCCGGTGGCCGCTTCGGGTTCGGTCCGGGACCGCGAGCGGGTCGGGGCCGTAGCCGCCGCCGTACTCGTCGCGTGAGGTGATCGGTCCGGTGCTGAGGCCGTAGCCGCGGCTCGGCTCAGGCTCGGTCCAGCCCGCTTCCCCGCCGAACCGGCTCGGGTCCGGATCGGACCAGGTCGACGCGCCGTTCCGCTCGGCGTGCGACCAGGTGGACGTCCGGCTCGGCTCCCCGTGTGACCAGGCCGAGCTCTGATCGAAGTCGCTCTCGTCGGGGCCGGGCCAGCCCGGTGCGAGAGGGTCCGGCTCCGGAGGCGACCAGGCGGCGTCCGGCTCCGCCCAGGTGAACTCCGCCCCGGCGGCTGGTGCCGAGTCGAGCCGCTCCGGGAACGGGGTGGACCAGGCCGCTTCGCCCTCGAACTCGGCGATGTTCGTGCTGGTGTCCGGGGCGGCGTGCCGCCGGGACGGGCGGCGGTCGGCCATCGCCGGCTGCCTGCTGCCGCGGTAGGACGAGGCAGCAGGCACCGATGCGGCGCCGCGCTGGCGGGGAGGTCCGGATCCAGCGGCTCGGGACCGGGACGGGACCGCCGCGGAAACGGGGCCGGCGGCGGGCGTCCAGGCCCTGCCGGCCGACGGCGGAACCGAAGCCGAAGCCGCCGGCGGAACGGAAGCCGAGGCCGCTGCGGACCGCATCGACGCCGACGCCACCGGCGGTACGGAAGCGGACGCCACCGACGGCACGGAAGCTGAGGCCGACGCCGGAGGAACGGAGGCCGACGCCGACGCCGGGCGGACGGAAGCCGACGCGGTCGCTTGCGGGGCGGCTCCCGAAGCCGGCGCGACCGAGGCCGACGCCGCCGGCCGAGCGGCACCCACCGTGGCCCGGCCGCCTGCCGCGCGGCCCGCCACGGTGCCGGACGCAAGGGCCTCGGCCGGCGACCCGGCTGCCCGCAGGCGGGTCATCTCGTCCTGCAGCACCTGGACCCGGTGACCGGTGGCACGAGCCGCGGCGGCGATCTCCTCCCGCAGCTCGTCGCGCAGGGAGTCCACCTCGTTGCCCACGCGGTCCTCGACGTCCATCTCGAGCAGGACGGCGTCGTTGCGGATCAGCATGGACGCACCGAGCAGGACGACACACACCGCGATCAGCAGCACCGCGAACCGGATCGACCCGGTGCCGTCGCCTACGAGCACGGTGATCGCCGCGACCGGGGCGAGGCCGACGCCGCCCCAGATCAGCGCGCGCAGGAGACGGGCGCTGTGCTGTTCGTCGGGGTGCCGCTCAGACATGGTCGCAGATGCTACCGAGAGTGGTGCCCGTCACGAAACGGGCAGTTATGGCCGGGGCCGGTACCCCCGTTCGGCCCTGGCGCGTATCCGCAGCTGAGGAACCGGGGCGGACAAAACGGCCCGGCGGAAAATCCGACCGCGGTGCGGATGCGGCGGGCCCGGGAAGGACGGCACCCACCCGTCCGAGTGAGTGCCGCCCCGAGTCCGGGCCTACCGGTGGATCAGCCGGCCGCCAGGGCGCTGTCCGAGCTGAACACCAGGCCGACGCTGATCGTGCCCTGCTTCAGGCCGGACTTGGTCAGCGGACCGCCCGCGTCCAGCGAGCTGAACTTGCCCGCCTGGAAGTTGTACGTCGCCACCAGGCCCTGCTGGCACTTGGGGCGCTGCGGGCACTCCGGCGGGCCACCGAGGACGGTCGCCGCGCCCGAGCACTTGGCGGCGAGGTCGGAGAGGGACTTCACGCCGTACTTGGTGGCGAACGCTTCGGTGGTGGCGAAGGCGTTCTGGTCCTGGGCCGTGGACGGCGTGCCGAACACGAGGCCGGACTTCTCGCCGAGGGCCTTCAGGTTGGTCATCGTCGTGTCGAGCTGCGGGGAGGACGGGTCCTTCGCGTCCTTGCCCTCCACCTTGCCGGACAGGAACGTGGCGAGGGTCGCCGCGTACTCCGGGACGACGTCGATCTCGCCCTTCTCGAGGGCGGGCTCGTACAGCTCGCGGTTGCCGATCTGCTGGACCTTCACCTGGTAGCCGGCGGCGGTCAGCACGATGTTGTAGAGCTCGCCGAGCGTCGCGTTCTCGCTGAAGTTGGCGGCGCCGACGGTGATGGACCCGCCGGGTCCCTTCTGGATCCCCGCGGTGAGGTTGTTGGCCGTGGCGAAGTCCTGGGCCGCGGCCTTGGAGGACTTGCGGTCGATGTCGACCGCCTTGTTCAGCTCGATGAGCTTGGGTGTGTCGAGGGCCGCGGAGACCTTGTCGAGCGCGGCGATGAGCTGCGGCGACGAGGATTTCTTGGTGACCGCCGGCACGATGTTGTCGGTGTTCTGCAGGTTCTTGTCGTCGGTGAGCACGACGAGCGTGTCGCCGGCGACCGGGGCGCAGCCGGCTCCGGAGGCGGAGCTGGGCGGGGCCGCGGTGCCCGACGAGCCGGACTCGCCGCAGCCGGTGAGGATGACGGCGGCGGTCATGAGGGTGCCGGCCGTCAGGAGCAGGTTTCGACGCATACTGCCGCCTTCTGTGTCCCGGCACGGCCGGACGGCCGCGCCGCGTGTCCGACGGGCAGTCGAGGATTCCGATGCCCGCTTTGTGGGTTGTCGATGCTGCCTGCGAAAGGCCGCACCCATGGTGATAACCGAGGGGTACGACAACCTATGCCGCCAGGGGTTCTACGTTGCCCATTCGTTATCCCCGGACGGGCGACGCTCAGCCTGCCGGAGCCGCGGCGGTGGGGCGGCGTCGCCGCTGCCCGCGCAGAGCCGGTGGGGTGACCAGCCGCTGCACGCCGGCCAGCAGCGCCTCCACCAGAAGCGCCAGCAACGCGACCACGATGCCGCCGGCCACGATCTGACCGCCGCCGCCGTTGCTCATCCCGATGCCGAAGCCGGCCGCGATGATCTCGCCCAGCCCGCCGCCGTTGACGAACGCCGCCAGCGCCGCCGTCGCCACGACCTGCACCGTCGCCGTACGCAGACCGGCCGCGAGGTACGGCACCGAGAGCGGCAACTCGACCTGCCTCAGCAACTGGCCGCCGGACAGGCCCATACCCTTGGCCGCGTCGCGGGTCTCCGGGTCGATCTGGCGCAGACCCGTGTACGCGTTGGCCAGCAGCGGCGGCACGGCGAACACCGCGAGCGCCACGATCACCGGCGGCTTGCCGAATCCGAGCGGGGTCAGCGGCAGGATGGTGAGCAGCGCCAGCGTCGGGATGGCCAGGGTGAGGTTGGCGAAGGTGACGACCGCGCCGCCGCCCCTGCCGCGGTGGCCGAGCCAGATGCCCAGCGGCCAGCCCACCGCACAACCGAGCAACACCGCCCAGAAGCTGAGGATCAGGTGCTCCTGGAGCCGGTCCAGCAGGCCGCCGGGGTTCGTCCAGTTGAGCGGGTCATTGAGCCAGACGAAGCCCTCGTGGAAGTAGTTCACGACCGGCGCTCCCGGGTCCACGGCGTCAACAGTCGGCCCAGTCCGGCCAGCGCGAGGTCCAGGACCAGCGCCAGGCCGATGCAGAGGATCGTGCCGGTCATGATCTCGGCCTTGTAGAAGTTGTTGCGGAAGCCGCCGAGGATCATGTCGCCCAGGCCGCCCTTGCCGATCCACGAGCCGACTGTCACAAGCGCCACCGTCGACACGGTGGCCAGGCGCAGTCCGGTGAGGATCCCGGGCAGCGCCAGCGGCAGCTCGATGCGCAGCAGGCGTCCGACGCGGCCGTACCCCATGCCTGCCGCCGCGTCGCGGACGTCGCCCGGGACCTGGGTCAGGCCGGCGAGCGCGTTGCGGACCATGACGAGCAGCGCGTACAGGACCAAGGCGATCAGGACCGACGTATCGCTCGTGGTGCCCACCGCCGGGGCGACGAGGGCGAGAAGTGCCAGCGACGGAATCGTGTAGAGGACGCCGGAGAGTGCAAGAATCGGGCCGGTCAGCGGTCGCCACCAGTAGGCGACGACCGCGAGCGGCAGCGCGACGACCAACGCGATGACCACCGCGCGAGCGGTGAGACCCGCGTGGAACTGCAGTGCCGAAAGGATCTCGTCCGCGTTGTCGTGGACGTAGCGCCAGGAGAACCACGGATTTCCCGGCCCGTCAGCGGGGGCGGCCAGGGGCCACGCAGGCGCGGCGGCCCTCGACAGGAAGGACATACGTGGACGCTACCGCGATCGAGGGCTCCGGCGCTGGCCGGAGCGCGGCGTCTATCACGCTCGAGAACGTGGGCAAGGTCTATCCCGACGGCACCGTGGCCGTCGGTGACATCAGCCTCGAGGTGCGCGCCGGCGAGCTGGCCGTGCTCATCGGCCCGTCCGGCTGCGGGAAGTCGACCGTTCTGCGCATGCTCAACCGGCTCATCGAGCCGTCCAAGGGCCGCATCCTGATCGACGGCCAGGACGTCTCCCAGCAGGACCCGGTCGAGCTGCGGCGGCACGTCGGCTACGTGATCCAGAACGTGGGGCTGTTCCCGCATCAGACCATCCGTACCAATGTCGGCACGGTGCCGCGGCTGCTCGGCTGGAACCGGAAGAAGACCCGGGAGCGGGCCGAGGAACTGCTCGAGCTCGTCGGCCTCGACCCGAAGCGGTACGCCGGCCGCTACCCGCACGAGCTCTCGGGTGGTCAGCGGCAGCGGGTGGGTGTGGCCCGCGCGCTGGCCGCGGACCCGCTGGTGCTGCTGATGGACGAGCCGTTCTCCGCGGTCGACCCGATCGTGCGGGGCCGGCTGCAGGAGGAGTTCCTCCGGCTCCAGGCGACGGTCCGCAAGACGATCGTGCTGGTCACCCACGACATCGACGAGGCGGTACGGCTGGGCGACCGGATCGCGGTGCTCGGCGAGGGCGGCCGCCTGCTGCAGTACGCCGCCCCGGCCGAGCTGCTCCGCGAGCCGGCGTCGGAGGAGGTCAGCCGCTTCGTCGGCAACGACCGGGGCATCCGGCGGCTGGCGGTGGTGAAGGTGCGCGACGCGATGCGCCCCATCGGCCAGATCGAGGAGATCGAGCGGCTGCCGACGGTCGACGCCGACGGCACCCTCTACGACGCCCTCGCGGCCATGCTCACCAGCGACGCGCTGAACGTGGTGGCGGTCGAGGACGGCGTTCCCGTCGGGACGGTGTCACGCTCCCTGCTTTTCGACGTACCGAACAAGGAAGCGCCGGCACGGGCGTGACACCGACCCCCTAGCGGGTTCCCCGGCGACCGCCGAGGGTGGCCAGACCGATGATCCAGCCGACGAACAGGCCGTACGTGGCGCCGTCACCCGCCGAACGGAACGCACCCAGCAGCGACGGGTTCGCCAGGAACAGCGTCGTGAGCAGGGCCGCGAAACCGCCGGCGAAGATGTACGACGCCCAGCCCGCGAAGAACTGGCTGATCGTGCCGCGGGCCCGGGCCAGCTGCGAGCCGGGCAGCAGGTAGAGGAAGAGGAGGGTCAGCACCACGACCAGGATCGCCTTGAGGTCGGCGATGATGATCGAGCGCAGTGAGTCGTCCGAGTCGAAGCGCCAGTGCGGCCACGCGAGCAGGCGCAGCCACCAGCCTCCGGCGGTGTTCGGATCGGTGTTGTCCGCGGCCCAGTCGGCATACCAGGGGCTGCCGAAGACCAGGACCAGGATGAGTGCGGCGAGCGTGCCCGCACCCGGCGCGGTCTTGTAGCGGTTGGTGAGAGCCATGGCCCGCTAGTTCCCAGCGGGCGATCGTTTTCAAACGACAGGCATGGATGAGCTAGTGCTTCTGCAGGTAGTCGATGAAGGCGGCCCGAAGCAACGGCTCCTGCTCCCCGTACCCGTGTCCGGTCAATTCACGCCACAACGCCACCGCTTCGTCGATCGTGGGGCCGACCGTGTTCGGGGCGCCGTCGAGGGATGCGGCCTCGTCCGAGTCCGGCAGGTGCTTGAACACCGACCAGAAGAAGCCGAGGTCACGGCGTTCCCGCGCCCTGGCGAAGGCGCGTTCGCGCAGCTCCTCGGTGGTCAGGGCATCCAGCTCGGCGAAGGTCGCGTCGGTCATGACGCCAGCATAGGGCGACGGTCCGGGCCGTCGCCGGTCACCGCCGGTCCGCGGGTACGCCCTCAGCGGCCGCTGCCCCACGGCCCGAGATCCCACTGATCGGAGGAGCGCCCCGCGGAAGCGGTCGACGGGGACCACGTCTCGGGCAGATCGCCGCCCTGCGTCGCACCGGTCCACTCGTCGTCGACGCCTGCCGGTGGCAGCGGCCGGCCGTACGTCTCCACCAGCCGGGTCACCAGCAGCCCCGCGCCGATCGTGGCGCCGGCGATCGCAAACAGGGCGATGTCGAAGGTGCGCCGGTCGGCGTAGTCCAGGAACAGGGTGATGCCGGCTACCGACAGCAGCGTGCCGAAGATGCCGCCGCGGCGCCCGTACGCGCTGGTGCCCGCCAGCAGGGCCGCGCCGAACGCGATGCCGGTCCACTCCAGCCCGGTGCCGGGCACGACCGGCGCGTTGGACTTGGCGGCCATCAGGATGCCGGCACCGACCGCGAAGACCGACGACAGCACCAGCGCGGCGAGCACCGGGAACACCGCTCCCGCGCCGGGCCGGGTGGCCGGGTCGCCCACCGGGCGCATCCTGCCGACCATGCGGCGGATCGACGTGACGGTGCCCAGCGCGCCGCCGATCACGGCCAGCAGCGCGAACCCGCCGAAGAGGTAGAACGCCTGGTCGGCCGGGTCGTAGGTGCCCTGGATGGCGACCGGGGCGGTGCGCAGCTGGTCGTACACGATCACACCCATCGCGGCGCCCAGCGAGGTGACCCACCCGGGCACGTGCAGCACCAGCACCAGCACGGCGGCCACCAGACCGCCCGCGGCGGCGATCGCGAGCGCCGGCACGGCGGCCCGGACCAGACCCTGATCGCCGTTCTCGGCGAAGTGCAGCGACGCGGCCAGGGCGATCGGCCCGACCGCGAGATTCGGTACGCCGGCCCGCAGCGACAGCCCCGCGCCGAGGGTCAGCAGCCCGAGCGCGGCACCCGAGATGAGCAGGGTGTCCAGGGCGGGCCGGCGCAGGGACGCGGGGTCGAGGCGATACAGCAGGTACGCGATGGCCGCCACGGCGAGCAGCAGCACGATCTCCCAGCCGATGTGCACACCCAGCCGGTCCCGTCCGTCGTCACCACGGCGGTACGCGTCCGTCACAGGCTCGGTGAGCCTTACGCCCGAGTCGTCCCGCCGGCTGCGGAAGTCGGTGGAAGCCACGCCGTTGCGGTATGCCGCCGGGTCGGCCGGTGTCTGTTCGTCGCCGGCGTTGCGACGGTATGCGGTCTCGTCGTAGGCCATCTCGTCCACCTCCTCCGCCGCGGCACAGCATACGGAAGCGAGGGGGGCTCGGTTCAAGACCGGAACGGGTGCAGGATCAGGGCCGACCGGCGCGTCTGCCCGAGTCGTCGCCGTCCTTCTGGTCCGGCTGCTTCGGCACCCGGCACGCCCGCTCGAGCCACAGGGCCGCGCCGACGAGGGCGAGCGACGCCACGACGCCACCGATCGCCGCCGGCACGTCGTCGGTGGCCGCCTTGGTGGGCTCCAGCGCCAGCCAGGCGAGCAGTCCCGCGGAGAACCCGGCGAAGATGGCGCCCGCCAGCGAGGACGCCTTGGCGAGCACCGCGAAGCGGGCCACCGCGAGCGGGTCGACGCGGGGCGCGCCGGGTTTGTGCTGGATGCGGGCACTGGTGTTCTGCGCCAGGACGGCCTCGGCGATCGCCAGGGCGGCGAGCACGATGATCGGCAGCCAGGGCAGCCGCGGCATCTGAGCGTAGAAGGAACTGAGGAGAAGCCAGCCGGCCGCGGCCGCGGCGAGCGCGGCCACCACCAGAGCCGAGAGGCTGGTCGGCCGCATCGACGGGTCGGGGGCGGCACCGCCGGGGTTGCTGCTCACTCCTGAGACTCTAACGTCAGGTCCGGGCGCGGGGTGATCGCCTGCGCGTCGGCGGCGAGCTGCGGCAGGTTGAGCAGATCGGTCACCCAGCCGTGCCCGGGGAGCTGCGCGTACGGCTGGATGTCGAGCCACGGCTTGAGCACGAACGCCCGCTCGTGCGCGCGCGGATGCGGCAGGATCAGCTCCGGGTCGTCGCTGAGGACCGGCTCGCCGTCGTCCGTCCAGACCGCGATCACGTCGACGTCGAGCGTACGGGGACCGAAGCGGCGTTGCGGGTCACGGACCCGGCCGGCATCCGACTCGAGCGACCGGGCCCGTTCCAGCCAGACCCGGGGATCCGCCGCCGGATCGACCACGAGCACGACCGCATTCAGGTACGACGGCTGCTCGGTGTCGCCCCACGGCGGCGTCTCGTAGGTGCCCGAGACCAGCACGACGCTCTCGCCGAGCCCCTCGACGGCACCCCGCAGGTTCGCATGCCGGTCGTCCAGGTTGCTGCCGATCGACAGGACGGCCCGGGTCATCGGGTACGCCGGAGCGTGACCGCCACGTCGGCGAACTCGTGCGGGATGGGTGCCTGCGGCTTGTGGACGGTGACCGTGGCGGCGCCGACCCGGTCGTCCTCGAGGCACACCGCGGCCAGCCGGTCGGCCAGGGTCTCGATGAGGTTGACGGGCTCTCCCCCGATCACCTCGGCGAGGCGGCCGGCCAGCTCCCCGTAGTGAACGGTGTCGTTGACGTGGTCGCTGGCCGCCGCCTCGGCGAGGTCGATCTCGAGGTCCACGTCGATGACGAAGTCCTGGCCGTCGCGGCGCTCGAAGTCGAAGACGCCGTGGTTGCCGCGTACCCGAAGGCCGTGCAGCGATATCCGGTCACTCATGGGTGTGCCTTTCGAGACGGGGACTTCCGGTGGCCCGCCAGACGGCGAGAGCGTCGGCGGTGGCCCGGACGTCGTGGACCCGGACCCCCCAGGCGCCGGCGGCCACCGCCAGGACGGACGTCGCGACGGTGGCGGCCTCGCGACCGTCGACCGGGCGGGGCTCGCCGTCCTGATCAACGAGCAACCGGCCCAGATAGCTCTTCCGCGAGGCCGCGAAGAGCACCGGGTGGCCGAGAGCGATCAGCTCGTCGAGGCGGGCACTGAGGGCCCAGTTGTGCTCGGCGCGCTTGGCGAAGCCCAGGCCCGGGTCGAGGACGATGCGTCCGGGATCGACCCCGGCGGCCACCGCCTCGTCCACCCGCTGCCGCAGCTCGTCGCGGACCTCGGCGACGACGTCCCGGTAGACGGCGAGCTCCTGCATCGTGCGCGAGTGGCCACGCCAGTGCATCAAGATCCAGGGGCAGCCCACGTGCGCCACCACCGCGGCCATCCCGGGGTCGGCCAGCCCGCCGGACACGTCGTTGACCACGGCGGCACCGGCTTCGAGCGCGGCGGCGGCCACCGCGGCCCGGGTGGTGTCGATGCTGAGCGGCACCCCGGCGGCCGCCAGCTCGCGGATGACCGGAACGACCCGGGAGATCTCGGTCGGAGCATCGACCCGGTCGGCGCCCGGACGGGTGGATTCCCCGCCGATGTCGACGATGTCGGCACCGTCGCGGTGCAGCGCGACACCGTGGGCGACGGCCGCCTCCAACCCGGCATACCTACCGCCGTCGGAGAAGGAGTCGGGCGTGACGTTGAGCACCCCCATCACGACCGGGTGATCTTGATGAAGCAGCAGGTCGCCCGCGCCCTGCCGGGTCGTTGCGCTACCGGTCGGCTCACTCACGGGACGACGGTACCGGGCTCGGGCCGTTCGTACACGTGTACGATCGGGAATGACTCATGTTCAGTCACGCCTTTACCTTGGGTAACGAATCAGGCAGCTTGTAGGTAAGAAGTACGGCCCGTACGCTTCGGAGCTAGGCATCATTAATGAACCGAAGAGAGCAGACGGGCGTGGGTAGGACAGCAGAGCCCTTCAGGATCGTGACCGCGCACTCGACGCGGTGAGCGGGAAGTAGCACCATATGGGCGTTGCCGTCAGGCTTCACAACTGCAGCGTGTCCGGCGCCCTCACGCCGGGCACCCGGGAGGTTTACCAATGATCGCCACAGAGCTCGCCGCGCAGGTCGCGTCGGCAATGCAGCATGGCGCCACCCTTGCCGCCCCCCAGCCCAAGGGAATCGACACCGAAGGCGTCGTCAGCTTCTTCGCCAGCAACATCGCCCCGATCCTGCTGGCGGTGCTCGGCGTCATCTTCATCGGCCGCGCCAGTCGCGGCGAGATCTCCAAGGTGCTGACCAGCAGCGCGATCGCCATCGTCGGCCTCGCGTTCATCGCCGGAGCCGCGACGCTGTTCTTCGTCGGCGACTACCTCATCAACCTCATCTTCAGCTAGGCCGAACTCCCATGCGGCTGCGCACCGACGACGACATCTACCGGGCCCGCCTGGTCTATCTGGGGCCGCCCGGATACACCCTGCCCATGCACCTTCCGTACGCGCAGTACGGGATGTTCGTCGTCCTCGTCCCGGTGTTCGTGTTCCTGCACTACCTCATCACGTGGAAGTTCGACGCGTTCCCCGCGTGGGAGATCGCCCTGGCCATGGTGACCACGTCGTACGTCTTCCGGCACGTCGACCCCGACCGGCCGGCCCGGATGGTCATCCGCACCGCCCTCACGGACTGGAAGCGCACCCGCGAACCGGCCGTCGAGCAGCGGGACCCGCGACTTGTCGCCACTCGCATCCGGGTCCGGGAGGAGTTGGTATGACCGACTGTTTCGCCGCTCTCGCTGCATGCCCGAACGGGGCAGTCGCATGACCGCTTCCCCACCGCCCGGGCAGTCCCGCGCGGAGTCGTCCCCTCCGGGCAAGCAAAGTAACGGAGCGCGACCAGCCGACTACTCTCCGGAGGAGCCGCCGGAGCAGGTAGCGGGCCCGGGACACGGCGCCGTAGCCGTCTTCCAGGCCCCCCAACCGGTACGCCCCCGCACCAACGGCACCCCGCCGCCGGTCGACCCGATGGACATCGACTCGCCCTTCCTGGACCTGTTCAGCGGCACCGCGCCCCGGCAGGCCCCGGCCCCCGAGCCGCCGCCGGACGACCCGGACGCCGACTTCGACTTCGGCTTCGACTTCGACGGCGAGGACGCCCGCCGCGGCGCCACCCCGACATCCCCGGCCGCCTCACCGACGCCGCCCGCCGCCGGACCGACGTCGCCGGCTGCCCCGCCGGCCGCCGGACCGACGTCCCCGGTTGCCCCGCCGGTCGCCGGACCGACGTCCCCGGTTGCCGCACCGCGGTCGCCGGCCGGACCGACGTTCCCGGCCGTGACACCGACGTCCCGCGCCGCTGAGCCGGCGGCCCCGGGGGTCTCGCCGACGTCGCCCGCCGCCGGGCCCGTCTTCTCGCCTCTCAGGCCCATGTCGCCCGTCGCCGAGCCGGCGGCTCCGGCTGTCACACCGACGTCGCCCGTCGCCGAGCCGACGACCCCGGCCGCCACACCGGCATCCCCCGCCGAGCCGACGACCCCGGCTGCTACATCGACATCCCCCGCCGAGCCGGCCTTCCCGCCTGCCACACCGACGTCGGCCGTCGCCGAGCCGGCGACCCCGGTCGTCACACCGGCATCGCCAAGCGGGCCAGCGGCCGCCGCCGCACCCGCCGGGGCGCTGCCCGGCGCTCCACGCCCGGCCGGCTCGCGTCCGGGTGCGGTTCCGCTTCCTGACTCGGCGCCGGACGGCTTGCCGCCGCGAGGGTCTTCGCCGGACGAATCAGGTCCCGTCATCGATGCGGAGATCGTGCAGCCGGAGTTCCCGGCCGATGGCGATCAGGCGGGCGGCACCCTGCCCGCGCAGCCTCCCGCGTCCACGGATTCCTCGGCTCTCCGCAGCCTCGAGCCGACCCCTGCCCGGTCGCTCGTCACGCCGCCGCCCGCGGTGCCGCCGACTGCGGTCATCCTGCCGGGCGATTCTGCCCCCCGACCCGGCGCTCGTCCGGCCGACGCCCCGGTGTCGCCGTTCATGCGAGCTCCCGTCGGACCCGAGGCCGACTTCTACGAAGACACCCTCGGCCTCGAGGACTGGCCCGACGACGTGCGGCCCGGCGGATCCGGTGCATCTCCCTCGAGGCCGCCCCTCTGGCAGCAGGCCGCCGCATCTCCGGCTCCCGGAGTGCACGCGGTTCCGCCGGCCGACGTACTTCCCGGTGTCACCCAGTCCAGCGGTTCCCTTCCGTCCACCGGGCCCGGGGTGATGCAAGCCGGCGGCCCGCTCCCGGCTACCGCGCCCGGTGTCGCCTCGGACGGCGGCCGGCCTGCGCAGGCTGCTGACGCGCTTCGGGGCGTCGCGCCGGGCAGTGGTCCGCTTGGGGCCGCCGCGCCTGGCATCACGCAGGCCGGCGCGGCTCACGTCACGCAGGCCGGCGCGGCTCACGTCACGCAGGCCGGCGCGGCTCACGTCACGCAGGCCGGCGCGGCTCACGTCACGCAGGCCGGCGCGGCTCACCG
>NZ_JBITLP010000001.1:266146-599409 GCF_044465265.1 Actinoplanes sp. NPDC049681 | reverse complement strand
TCGTCACGCAGACGGGTGCGCCTGATGTCGCGCACGCCGGTGGTCCGCTTCCGGCCGCTGCTCCGGCCGCTGCGGCCGGCGGGCTGCTCCCCGATGTCGCGGAAGCCGGTGGTCCCCACCCGGGCGTCGGGCAGGCCGGCGGGGCGCTTCCGGCCACCGCTTCCGGGGTGTACCCGGTCGGGGCGCTCCCGGCGTACCCGTCGGAACCGGAGCCGGACCACCATGCCGACCTGGCGCCGATGCCGGAGAAGGCACCCGCCAGGAAGTGGGGCCGGAAGAAGAAGGACGAGCCGGCCAATCTGCCGGCCGTCCGTCCGAAGAAGGACGTCAAGCCGGCTCAGCTGCGTCCGCACAAGCTGAAGTTCAGCGACCGCGACCCGGCCATCGAGCTGGAGATCAGCGAGATCGCCGGGCATCTCACGTTCACCCAGAGCACCGTCACCGCCTGGTATTACCTGCCCGAGGTGCGCTGGGCTTTCCGGCCCGACGCCGAGCGTGAGGCGCTGCTCTCCGCCATCTCCGAGCAGTACGCCGGCCTCGCGGGTTTCCGCCTGCACCTGCGGCGCACCAACCGGCCGTTCCCGGCGGACGAATGGGCCCGCACGGTCGACTCCCTCACCGCGAGGCCGCTGCCCGACGTCTCGGGCGGTACGTCCTGGTCGGACCATCTCGTCGCGGCCCAGCGGCATCTGCTCTCGGTCAACCATGCCGAGGGGCAGACCTACCTGGGCGTGACGTTCGCGCGGCGGTCACTCGGTGACACGTTCTCCGAGCGCATTCTGCGGATCTTCGGCCGGGGCACCTCGGACAGCGAACGGCGCAAGCTGGGGCGGACGGTGGAGCAGTTCGACGAGGTGCTCAACGCGTTCGGGATGCGGGGGCGGCGGGTCACTCCGCAGGAGCTCGAGTGGCTGCTGTTCCGCTCGGTCGCGCTCTGCATGGCCCCGCCCGGCCCGCTGTCGCCGGTCTCCAACGGGCACTGGGAACGCGGCGACCTGCTGGCGTTGACCGAGCAGGTGGAGCGCTACCGGACGCCGTACGGTTCCACCGTCAAGCTGGTCAACCGCATGACCGGCGAGGAGCGGCACGTCGCCGTCCTCTCCGTCGGGCGCATGGAGCCGCTCGAGATTCCCGAGAAGCACGAGCCGTGGATGCACTTCCACGAGCGGCTGCCGTGGCCGATGGAGCTGTCCTCGCGGATCGACATCCTCGGGCCCAACAGCTCGTTCAAGAACCTCGAGCACCGGCTCCGGATGATCCGTTCGCAGCAGCTGGACTACGCCGAGCACGGCATCGACGCCCCGCCCGAACTGGAGCGCCTCGCGAAGCGCGCGCTGGTGATCGGCGACGAGATGACCACCGGCCTGCCCGTCGAGTCGGCCCGTGCGCACGGCTGGCACCGGATCGCCGTCGGTGGGCGTACCCGGGAGGAGTGCCTGGAGCGGGCCCGCCGGCTCATCCAGCTCTACTCCCGCGAGCTGCGCATCTCGCTGCAGCACCCCAAGAACCAGGACCAGCTCGCCCGCGAGTTCATCCCGGGCGAACCGATCGCCAACACCGGCTACGTGCGGCGCATGCCGGTGAAACTGCTGGCAGCTGCCCTGCCGCAGGCCGCGTCGACGGTCGGGGACCGCCGGGGAGACCTCATCGGGCGTACGGCGGGAACGTGCCGCCGGCCGGTCTTCCTCGACCTGCACTTCCCCATGGAGGTCCGCGAGCGCTCGGGTCTCGGCGTGTTCGTGGCGGAACCCGGCGGTGGCAAGTCGACCCTCATGGGTGCGCTGGGCTACCTGAACGCCCGCCGCGGTGTGCAGGTCACGCTGCTGGACCCCTCCGGCCCGCTCGCCCGGCTGTGCCAGATGCCGGAGCTGCGGCCGTACAGCAGGGTCTTGAACCTGACCGGCTCCGAGCAGGGGACGCTGGCGCCGTACGCGCTGATCCCGACCCCGGTCCGCACCGAGTTCGCGACCGGCCCGGCCGGCGACCGCGAGTACGAGATCGCCGTCTCGAACGCCCGCGCCGAACGCCGCATGCTCGTCCAGGACATCTGCTCCATGCTGGTCCCGCCGCAGGTGGCCAAGGAAGCCTCGACGGCGACGCTGCTGCGCCACGCGGTACGCCAGGTCCCGGCCGAGGAGACGTCCACCCTCGACGACGTGGTGGCGACCCTCCAGGGCCTGGACGACGACGAGGGCAAAGAGCTGGCCAACCTCCTGCTGGACACGGCGGAGATGCCCCTCGCCCTGCTCTTCTTCGGCCGCCCGCCGGCCCACCTCCTCGGCGCCGACTCGGCCCTCACGGTCATCACGATGGCGGGCCTGCGCCTGCCCGACCTGAAGATCGAACGCGAGTACTGGTCGGCGGAGGAATCCCTCGCCCTCCCGATGCTGCACACGGCCCACCGCCTGGCGGTCCGCCGCTGCTACGGCGGCTCGATGTCATCGAGGAAGATGGTCGGCCTGGACGAGGCCCACTTCATGGAAGGCTGGCGCTCCGGCCGCTCCTTCCTGGTCCGCCTCGCCCGAGACTCCCGCAAGTGGAACCTCGCGGCGCTCGTCGCCTCGCAGAACCCCCGCGACATCCTCGGCCTGGACGTCCAGAACCTCGTGTCGACGGTCTTCGTGGGCCGCATCGCCGAGGACCAGGAAATCGCCTCGGAGGCGCTGCGCCTGCTCCGGGTGCCGGTACACGACGGCTACGAGGCGACCCTGGCGTCGCTGTCGCAGGCGGACGCGTCGTCCTCGTCCCGGCTCGGCTTCCGCGAGTTCGTGATGCGGGACGTGGACGGACGGGTGCAGAAGGTCCGGGTGGACGTCTCGTACGTCGACGGCCTCCTCGACCACCTGGACACGACCCCGGCCGCGGCGAAGGCCGCACCGACGGCCATCCCGACCCTGTCCGACCTGGAGGTCTGACCATGCTCCGCCGGGTCTGCGCACTGGTCATGACGATGGCGGTGGCCGTCCTGGCGAGCATCGCGTGGGCAGTGGCGGCTCCTTCGCCGGCTGCGGCCGGACCCCTGCGGGCGCCGGGCGGAGCATGCAGCACCGACGAGTGGAAGCAGGACTTCAAAGCTTGCGTCTCCCGCCTGGCGGACGTGACTCAAGACCGCGTCGAATGTCTGAACCCGCCCACTCCCAGCACCCCGGACTCGGGCCTGGCCGGATGGTTCGCCGAACGCCCGGAGTCGTCGAAGCTGAACGGCCCGCAGGGCATCTACAGCCAGTACGGCTACGCCGGATACGCATACACGACGTACGACCTCGAAGGCGGCTGCGCCTCCACACTGACCGCGCCGGATTCCAAGTTCGAGACCACGATCGCCAACGGCGAATTCATGATCGCCACAGCGGTCATCGGCGCTTCCAACGCGCTGCGCGAGCGCGCATGGGACCCGCAGTCGCTGTGGGGTTGGGCGGATCCGCTGGTCGAGCAGGCCACCAAGGCGGTCTACGAGAAGGTCTTCAGCGTCTTCGGCGTCATCACTCTCGCGATCGTGGGTTTGTATCTGATCTGGCGGTCGCAACAGGCGGACATGGGCGCGGCGACCACCACCGCGGGCTGGGCCATCCTCATCATGGTCGCGGTGACGGCCATCGCGGCGTGGCCGGTGCGTTCCGCCAACATCGCCGACCAGAGCCTCATCACGACACTCGGCGTCGTCCACGACGCCGTGGGGCCCCGGGCGCAGAACACCCCTGAGGGGAAGTGCGACGACCCCACCCCCGGCGCTTGCGAGGACAATCGCCCGCCTGCCGTTCGGGCCAGCGACACCGCAACCGACACGATGCTCTATCGCAACTACCTGCGGGGCCTGCTCGGATCGGCCGACAGCGTCACCGCCCAGATGTACGGCCGGGCCCTTTACGACGCTCGGTCCTTCACCTGGGACGAAGCGCAGAAGATGCGGGACAACCCGGAAACGCGCCAGGCGACGATCGACGGCAAGAAGGAGCAGTGGAAGAAGGTCGCCGAGCAGATCCGGAAGGACGACCCCGAGGCGTACGAGTACCTCCAGGGCGTCAACGGCATGGATCGGGTCGGGGCCGGTTTCATCGCGATGCTCGCGGCGTTCATGTTCGCGATGTTCGATCTCACCGCTTCTCTGCTGGTCCTGCTCGGGTTCTTGATCTTCCGATGGGCGGTCATCGCGGCGCCGATTCTGGGAACGGTCGGTCTGTTGAGACCCGCCAGCTCCGGGATTCGGCGGCTGGGGAACGCCGTGGTCGCGGCGGTGTTCAACATCGCGATCTTCGGTACGGGCGCCGCGATCTACCTGTTCGCCGTCGACCTGATCATGAACACCGCGAGCCTGCCCGGATGGCTTCAGGTCGTCCTGGTGTGGCTCTGCGGGGTCGTCGGCTGGCTGCTGCTGCGGCCGTACCGGCGGATCACTCAGCTCGGCGGCAAGGACAGCACCGCGGCGATCACGTCCGCCGGCTCGTGGCATCGGCGGTTCTTCCGGGACATGCGCGAGGCGGCGAAGCTGGACGTCGCCGACGCGGGTGGCACCAACGAGCCGCGGATCGGCAAGGGGCGGACCGTGTACGTCGAGCAGGGCAACCTGCGCCCCGAGGCCCGGCTCGAGGACCCGGCGCACGCCGCGACGGCTCGCGCCGAGTTGAGCTCGGCGCCCGCACAGGCCGGCGGCGGAGCGGCGCCGGCGGTGCGGCCCGACGGCACCGAGTCGATCCGGGACGAGCGTCCGACCACTGACCGGCGGCCCGTACCACTTCCGGCCGGTTCGGCCGTGTCGGCCGCGCGCCAGCGACGGACCTCAACGTGGACCGAGCCGGACGTCGCGGAGTCGCCCTCGTCGTACGCGATCTACCGGCCCGAGACCGGGAGCACCACCCGCGAGCCGGCCTCGCCGCGGACCCGTACCGAGGCCCGGTGATCGACCATGCCGAGGATCCTCGAGCGCGGCCTCACCGGGCTCTTCCGGTCGCGGTGGGGCGTCGCCGTGGTGATCGCGGTGCTGGTGCTGGCGGTGGTCGGCATCGGCCGGCTGTTCTCCGACGGCTCGGGCGGCGATCAGCAACTGCTTGATCCGGTGTCGCCCGCTCCCACCGTGAGCGTGGACCCGAGCCATGACGACGACGGCGTGATCGTGGACGACGAGCCGCCGCCGTCACCCACGGCCAAGCCCGGAACCGCTACGCCTGAGGCTGTCGCGTACGCGTTCGCCTCGGCCTGGGTCGACCACAAGAACGTGTCCGCCAAGGTCTGGCATGACGGGATCCTGCCCAACTCGACGAAGAACCTGTCCGAGGAACTGAACGGCGTCGACCCCGCCGACGTGCCCGCCGACCGGGTCGTCGGGCGGCCCACGATCGTGCCGGTCGGCGACGGGCTGGTCAACGCGGTGGTCACGGTGAACTCCGGCAAGCTCACGTTGCAGATGGTGTCCCCGGACGGCAAGTGGTTGGTCGACGGCGTCGACTGGGAGGCGGCGTGACGGCGCTGCGGCGGCCCCGGCGGGTCGCCCTCCTGGTGGCCCTCGTGGCGACCCTGGCCCTGCTCTGCTGCGGCGGCAGCGTGACCGCCATCCTCTTCAGCAGCTTCAACGACGACAGCGACGACCTCAGCCTGTCCACCTCCGGCTGCGGAACGGGCGGCCCGATCGACCCCAACGGCAAGCTGCCGCGGGTACGGCCGTACGGCCCGGCCCAGATCAGGAACGCGGCGATCATCATCAACGTCGGCGCCGAGCTGAAGATGCCGCCGAGGGCCTGGGTCATCGCGGTCGCGACGGCGATGCAGGAGTCCCGGCTCACCAACCTCGGCAATCTGGGCGCCCGCAACGACCACGATTCGCTCGGCCTGTTCCAGCAGCGGCCGAGCAGCGGCTGGGGCACACCGGCCCAGGTCACCGACCCCAAGTACGCGGCGACGAAGTTCTACGAGAAGCTCAAGACGATCGACGGCTGGGAATCGATGTCGCTGACCCGAGCCGCGCAGCGGGTCCAGATCAGTGCGTACCCCGACGCCTACGCCAAGCACGAACCGATCGCGACGCAGATCGTCAACCTCCTCGCGGACGGGGCCGGCAACGCGATCGGCAACTCGCTGTCGATGGTCTGCGCGTCGGCGGCCGACATCACCGCCTCGGGGTGGACCAACCCCCTGGCCGTCAACGCGCCGCGGGGACAGCAGTGGAACGTCGGCTCGGGCTTCCGCACCGCGAGCCGCCCGACCCACCAGGGCGTCGACCTCATCGTCAACCTGCGCACGCCCGTACGCTCCGTCGCGAGTGGCGTCGTCTCCCGGATCAAGTGCGACGAGACGTTCACCGGCAAGAAGGACTGCGATCGGCCGGGGTACCCCGGCAAGGGCGGCTGCGGCTGGATGCTGGAGATCCGGCACGCCGGCAACATCATGACCCGCTACTGTCACCTCGTGCAGCGGCCCAGTCTCAAGGTCGGTCAGCGGGTCGCCGCCGGCCAGGTCGTCGCTCTCAGCGGTACGAGCGGAAACTCGTCCGGCCCCCACCTGCACTTCGAGGTGCACCTGAACAACGACCGCTCGAGCGCCAGCGCGGTCGACCCGGTGCAGTTCATGGCACAGCGCGGCTCCCCGCTGGGCGGTTCGCAGTGATGGGCGGAGGCATGCCCGACCCGTTCGCGGGTCGCTCCGACTGGGTCCCCGAGCCACCCCGCCCGATCGTCCCCACGCCGGCCGTCATGGGCGGCCACCTCCGCGGAAGACGAGTCCTGATCGGCCTACCCGGCCACGGCTGGCGCGCTGACCTGCGAGCGGACGAGAAGGTGGTCCAGGGCAGCCGCACCTACGTACCGGTCATCCCGGAGGCGGAGTGGTATCGCGCCGAGGCCGAGCAGACAGAGGTCTTCGCGCCGCTGGTGCCGGTCGAGCGCGTATGGGTCGAAGAACTAGGAATGGCAGGCACGGCGACCGGACCGGCAGACGTCATGTCCCGCCTGGTCTCCATGGACGAGCCGCCGCGCCGCAACCCGGTCGCGGCACTCGACGCCGACGCGCTCACCGGCCGCCGCGTCGTCCAGCTCCTCGAGGACGGCGGCGAGCAAAGAGACCTCCGTGCGGTGACCGAACTCCACACCAGCGACGAAGGCGACATCTGCGCTCGCGTGGCCACGGAGCTCGACTGGTACCGCTGGGCCTGGAGCGGCAAAGCACCCAAGACCCTCACGGTTCCGGTGCATTTGCTCTGGGTCGAATAAGGGCGCTAGGAGAGCTTGCTCGCCGAACAAACTCGCCAACCGTCCTCGTTCGTCAGAGCGAAGCGCCAAGTTTCCGACCGGCGGCTGATCGAATTGCCATTCGACGAACCGGAGATCACCAGGTCGGTGGTGACCGACCGGTTTTCCTCCCCTGCACCGGACACCGTGAGCGTGCTCCAGCTCACGTTCACAGTGACATCGAAGCTCTTCTCGCGGCTCACCGTTTCCCCGCGTAGCGCGGACACGGCCGCCAGATCAGCACCGGATTTGCAGGTGAACAGCGACGCTTGCTGATCGTTGCGGTTGACCAAGTACGCGCGAAGAAAGCCGTCCACCACCGCATCCGGGGCCGTGCGCTTGACCTCCGTCGCCTCGTCGTAGAGGGAGATGAAGACGCCGACCCCGCCCACGCACAGCAGCGCCGTGATCCCTGCCACCATTGCCAATATCAGCCGTACCCGGCGATTTCGGAACTTCCCCGGCGCGGCGGGCACGGCCGGGGGTGGGACCGCGGCGGGTGGGTTCGTCGGCTGCACCCCTCTCAGGTTAGTGGGTTCTGCTGTGGACCCGTCGTTACAGTGCGGTAAGGCCGGGCCGTCCCGAGGGGCGGGCCCGCGCATCACCCCGTTCCGGCCCGGCTGGGAAGATTGACCATCGGCTGCGCAAAGCGGATGGCCGGCCGTTCGCAGGGTACGGTTTGAGCGCACACACGGAGGTGAGGCGGTGGATTCGACGGGGCGGACCGCTCAGGCCGCTGCCCTGCACCGCCAGGCGGAGGCCACCGTGGCGGCGGCCGCTGCCGCGTTGGAGGGGCACGCTCCGGCCGCTGCGGATTCGTTGGAGCAGCATCGGCTGGCCGAGCAGTTGCGGGCTGCGGCCGGGGAGTTGGCTCCTGGGTGGCTCGGGTCGCCGTTGGATGCGCTGTCCGTCACCGCACCGCTCGGGGGTGCGTACCCTCCGCAGTTTGTTCGGTTGGGTGTCGCGCAGCCGCTGGATGATGCGCGATTTCCCGCGATTGTTCCGCTGCTGGGAAGCGGGCATCTGACCGTCGATGCCGACGCCCGCGATCCGCGGGTGGCCGGTTTGTTGCGCTGCCTGCTGCTGCGTCTGCTGGCTGCCGCGCCGGCGGGTTCGTTGTTGGTCCGGGCGGTTGACGGTACGGGGGGTGGCACCGTTTTCGCCCCCTTCGCCGCGCTGGCGGATGCCGGCCTCCTGTCGCCGCCCGCCACTGATCGGGCCGGGCTGCGGGATGTGCTTTCCGAGGCGGAGAAGTGGCTGCGGCCGGTGCGGGCGCAAGCGAGCCGCCGGAGTCGCCGGGATCGGATGATGCTGGTGGTCATCGCGAGCCTGCCCGAGCTGACCGAGGGCGGGGATCTGGTGCGGATCGCCGCGCTCGCGCAGCAGGGGCCCGAGTCGGGGCTGCATCTGATCGTGGCGGGGTGGCCGCCGCCGCCGTTGACCGCGGAGACCACCCAGCCGCCGTTGCCGCGGACGACCCAGGTGTCGGTGCGGAATCCGTACGCGGTCGTCGGGAATCCGCCGGGTGCGACGTTCGGGTCCATTCCCGAGGCGGTGTGGTTGAACGCGCCGGTGTTTCTCGACGACGATCCGCCGCCGCACCTCGTCGATGCGGTGTGCCGGGAGCTGGCGGCGCATTCGGCGGCCGCCTCGCAGCTGACCCTGGCCGATCTGCTGCCGGAGCCGTCGGCCCAGCAGGCGGGGGATGCGGCCGACGGGCTCGGCACCACGGTGGGGCATGACGGCGACACCCCGGTGGTGTTGCAGTTCAACGACCTGACTCCACACTGGATGGTGGGCGGGCGGTCCGGCGCCGGCAAGACGGCGTTCCTCATCAATGTTCTGTACGGTCTGGGCGCCCGTTACAGTCCCGACGAGCTGAGCCTCTACCTCCTGGATTTCAAGGAAGGTGTCTCGTTCGCCGAGTTCGTGCCGACCGCCCGGGACCGCACGTGGCTGCCGCACGCGCGGGCTGTCGGCGTCGAGTCGGACCGGGAGTACGGGCTGGCTGTGCTGCGGGAGCTCGACGCGGAGATGACCCGCCGGTCGGTGGCGTACAAGCGGGCCGGCGTGACCCGGTTCGCGGATCTGCGGGCGGTGGCGGCCGAGGAGGGCCGCGGCAAGCCGATGCCGCGCGTGCTGTGTGTCATCGACGAGTTCCAGGTGCTGCTGGCCGGCAACGATCCGACGGCCGGCGAGGCCGTGCAGCTGCTGGAGTCCCTGGCACGCAAGGGTCGCTCGTACGGAATCCATCTGGTCCTGGCCAGCCAGACCGTCCTGGGCGTCGAGGCGCTGTACGCGAAGCGTGATTCGATCTTCGGCCAGTTCCCGGTCCGGATCGCGTTGCCGGGCGGTGGGGACGTGCTGGAGCCGACGAACGACTCAGCCGCCGGGCTGCCCCTCGGCACCGCCGTCGTCAACACGGCCGGCGGCCTGGGCGGCCCGCGGGGCGCGACGCGGGGGCACGAGCGCATCGTGCGGTTCCCCGACCCGCACGCCGACCGCGGCGTGCTCAGCGACCTGCGGCACAAGCTGTGGGGTGCCCGGGACCCGGAGGCGCTGCCGCCACGGATCTTCGCCGGGTACGCCCGCCAGCACCTCGCCGACGACCCCACCTATCGGGCGGCGCTGGCCGGGCGCGCGGGACGCCCGTCCGCGCTGGTCGGGCGGGTGATCGACGTGAACCTGTCGACCGCCGCGTTCCCGCTGGACTCCTCTCCCGGGCGGCATCTGGCGATCTTCGGCTCGCAGGCGAACGGCGCCGAGGTGCTGGAGGCGGCGGCCCGCAGCGTCGCCGCGTTCCACGCCCCGCGGACGGCCCGCTTCGTCATCTGCTCGCTGGTCGCCGAGGGGGACGAGGCGGCGAAGGATCTCGCCGCGGAGATCGCCCACCGGCAGGAGGTGGTCGTGGTCGACGCCGCCGGCCTGGCCGCGGAGCTCGACCTGCAGCGGCCCGGCTACCGGGTCGTGTTCGGCATGGACGCGGCGAGCCCCGGCACGCTGCCGACGCTGCGCCAGGTGCTGCGGGAGGGGCCCGGCCACGGCGTGCACCTGTTGTCGTGGTGGCGGGGCCTGCGCCGGTTCGGTGAGGAGACCGGCGGCAGCACGGGCCGGGAGGACGTGGCCGGACTGGTCTTCCTCAACATCCCGCAGCAGGAGGTCTGTCTGATGCTGGGGAAGAACCTGGACTGGCAGCCTCGCGAGAACCGCGCGCTGCTGCACGACCGGCACGCCGACCGTACGGTGACGATCGTGCCCTTCGCGCGGCCCGAGGCCGACCAGTGAGCGACGAACGCGGGCCCTGGGACGACTACCTGGCCGCCGCCCAGCAACTCGACGCCGTCCGTCGCGCCGCGAGCGCGGCGGCGGGCGAGCAGGCGGTGACGCTGCAGGCGGCCCAGCAGGAGCTTGCATCGGTACGGGCAAGACTGGCGCCGCAGCGCTCCCGGCTCGTGTCCGACCTCGGCGTGCCGGAGGCGCAGCTGATTCCGCAGCCAGCCGAGCAGGCGCTCGCCACGCAGGCGGTGGCCGGTGGCCCGGCGGCGGTGCTCGCGGCACTGCGGCAGGCGAGGGCGACAGCGGACGCCGCCGACGCGGGCATGCTGGGTCCCGGCACGGCACCGCTGCGCCCGTGGGCCCGCAACCTGCTGGTGTACGGCCCGTTCGCCGCGGCCGTGCTCATCGTCCAGATAGTGCTCTATCTGGTGGCGCCCTCCGGCTCGCTGCCGACGTACGCGCTGCTCTGCGGCCTGAGCCTGCCCCTGCTGGCGTACGGGCTGGGCTGGCTGACCATCGGCTTCGTCTACGGCGGCGGCCCCGAGAAGGTCGACCGTACGCCGATCGTCGGCGCCGTCGCGTGCCTGACGCCGGTGCTGCTCACCTGCATGGGCGTCGGCCTCCTGGCGTTCATCCGGTAACGGGGGCACAGTTTCATCCGGCAAGGGGGTACAGGCATGGCCAGCGTCGAGGAAGTCAAGGCGAACGTGGCGGCGTCGGTGGACGGCACCCAGCGCGCGGTGACGGGCATCCAGCAGGTGAACGACCAGCTCGACGACGCGCTGGCCCGGCTGCGGATCACCGCGATCGGCTCGCTGCACCCGTCGATCGCGGCGGCGATCGCCCAGCTCGAGCAGGCGCGGACCCGCCTGGACGAGGCGGCCACCCTGGCGCGCGCCGCCATGGACAGCGCGGACACCTACCGCATGATCGTCTGATGGCGCGGTTTCGCCTGCGGACCCGCCTGCGCCGCCTGCTGCCGTGGTTCCTGGTGAACCGTGGCGTGCTGGGCAAAGGCACGGCGGACTGCGGCGACCACGAGTGGTACGACGCGGACGGTGTCGTCGAGCACTGCTACCACTGCACGGTGGGGCAGCGGCCCCGTCGGGCGGCCGGCTGAGCGGGCCGGCTCAGTCGGGCTCAGTCGGGCAGGGCGGCGGTCAGGTCGACCTCGACGAGCTGGCCGCGGTAGCCGAGTGACGCCACGCCCAGCAACGTGCTCGCGGTGGTGAACGCCGGTGCCAGCTCTGAGGCGTTCAGCCGCTGCCAGACCTCTGCCAGGACCTCGCTGTCGGGGCTGACGACGTACACGACCGAGCGGACCACGTCCGACGGCCGGGCGCCCGCGGCCTCGAGGACCGCGAGGCAGTTGATGACGACCTGGTCGGTCTGGGCGGCGTAGTCGCCGGGCGGGCCGACCACGGTGCCGTCGAGGTCGAGGGGGCACTGGCCGGCGAGGTGGGCGAGGCGTCCCGCGGCGGAGATGGTGACGTGGCTGTAGCCGGCCGGCGCGTGAACGGTCGGCGGGTTGAACCGCTCAGCGGGCATTGATCAAGGCCATGGCCTCGGCGCGGACCTTGCCGTCGCGCTGGAAGGCGCCGCGGACCGCCGAGGTGACCGTGCGGGCGCCCACCTTGCGGATGCCGCGCATCTCCATGCACAGGTGCTCGCACTCCAGCACGACGATGACGCCGCGGGGCTCGAGCCGGTCCATCAGCAGGTCGGCGATCTGGGAGGTGAGGCGTTCCTGCACCTGGGGGCGGCGGGCGTACACCTCGACCAGCCGCGCGAGCTTCGACAGGCCGGTGATGCGGCCGTCGTGGCCCGGGATGTAGCCGATGTGGGCGACGCCCTTGAACGGCAGTAGGTGGTGCTCGCAGAGGCTCATCACCTCGATGTCGCGCACGAGGACGAGCTCCTCGTGGTTGGCCTCGAACGTCGTGGTGAGCACCTTGGCGGGGTCGACGCGCAGGCCGGCGAAGAGCTCCGCATACGCCCGGGCCACCCGGGCCGGGGTGCGCTCGAGACCGTCACGGTCCGGGTCCTCACCGAGGGCGAGGAGAATCTCCCGGACCGCTTTCTCGATGCGGGCGAGGTCGACGGCCTGCTCGACCGGCGCACCGGTGAGCTTGCCGTCGACCAGGCGCGCGGCGAGGTAGTCGAGCTCGTCGGAGTCGTCCGGCTCCGTCGAGCTGGTGTCGATGGCGCTCAGTGCGGGCCCTCCGAGGTGCTCCCGTTCGGGTTGAGGTCCGAGGAGGTGGCGTTGCCACCGCCGACGGCCACCTGGCCGTCGGCCTCGGCCTGGGCCTTCAACTTGTCGCGCTCGGCGGGGGTCAGGACCGGCGGGGCCTCCGAGGGCAGCCGCTTGCCGAAGCCGTTGAACGGCGACATCGGTGCCCGCTTCTGCACCCGGGCGCAGATGCGGTCCATGTCCTGCTGGGTGATGGTCTCCTTCTCCATCAGCTCCAGCACCATGGCGTCGAGGACGTCGCGGTACTCGACCAGGATCTCCCAGGCCTCGTCGTGCGCCAGCTCGATGAGCGCGCGCACCTCCGCGTCGATCTCGGCGGCGACCGCGTCGGAGTAGTCCCGCTCGTGGCCCATGTTCCGGCCGAGGAACGGCTCGTCGTTGTTCGAGCCGTACTTGACCGCACCCAGCTTCGAGCTCATGCCGTACTGGGTGACCATGGCGCGGGCCAGGCCGGACGCCTTCTCGATGTCGTTGCCGGCGCCGGTGGTGGGCTCGTGGAAGACGAGCTCCTCCGCGGCCCGGCCACCCAGCGCGTACGCCAGGGTGTCGATCATCTCGGCGCGGGTCTGGGTGTACTTGTCCTCGGTCGGCAGCACCAGCGTGTGGCCCAGCGACCGGCCACGCGGCAGGATCGTCACCTTGTGCACCGGCGCCGAGTGCGGCAGCGCGTACGCGACCAGCGCGTGCCCACCCTCGTGGTACGCGGTGATCTTCTTCTCGCTGTCGCTCATCGCCCGGGTACGCCGCTCGGGACCGGCGATGACCCGGTCGATCGACTCCTCGAGGAAGAAGTTGGAGATCGCCCGCTTGTCGTTACGGGCGGTCAGCAGCGCCGCCTCGTTGATGACGTTCGCCAGGTCGGCACCCGAGAAGCCGGGGGTACGCCGGGCGACCGAGTCGAGATCGACGTCGGGCGTGAACGGCTTGCCCTTGGCGTGCACCCGCAGGATCGCCTTGCGGCCCTCCATGTCGGGGTTGTCGACGGGGATCTGCCGGTCGAAGCGGCCCGGGCGCAGCAGGGCCGGGTCGAGGATGTCCGGCCGGTTGGTGGCGGCGATCAGGATCACGCCGCCCTTGGTGTCGAAGCCGTCCATCTCGACGAGGAGCTGGTTGAGCGTCTGCTCGCGCTCGTCGTGACCGCCGCCCATGCCGGCGCCGCGGTGGCGGCCGACGGCGTCGATCTCGTCGACGAAGACGATGGCCGGCGCGTTGGCCTTGGCCTGCTCGAACAGGTCGCGGACGCGGCTCGCGCCGACACCCACGAACATCTCGACGAAGTCGGAACCGGAGATCGAGTAGAACGGCACCCCGGCCTCGCCGGCGACGGCGCGCGCCAGCAGGGTCTTACCCGTGCCGGGCTGGCCGAACAGCAGCACGCCCTTGGGGATCTTGGCACCGAGCGCCTGGTACTTCGCCGGGTTCTGCAGGAAGTCCTTGATCTCCTGAAGCTCCTCGACCGCCTCGTCGGCGCCCGCCACGTCGGCGAACGTCGTCTTGGGCATGTCCTTGGTCAGCATCTTGGCCTTGGACTTGCCGAAGTTGAGGACCCGGGAGCCGCCGCCCTGCATCTGCGACATGAACAGCAGCAGGAGGATCACGAGGATCGCGATGGGCAGCAGGTTGACCAGCAGGCTCAGCAGGATGCTGTCGCCGGAGACCGTGGCGTTGATGGTGCCGGTGATCCGGCCCGCCGTCTTCGCCTCCTGGACCTCGTTCCAGACCTCGTCCGTCAGCTCGTACGGATACTGGGTCTCGATCTTGTCCGTGGTCTTGCCGTCGAACCGCTCCGGGGCCGCCAGTTCGAGCTGGAGCGTCTGCTCCTTGTCCTGCTGGATGACCTTCTTGATCCCGGGCTGGTTGAGTCGCTCGAGAACGACCGAAGTATCAACTCGCTGGTAGCTCGGACCACTGGTGAAGAATGAGCTCAGCGCAATCGCACCGATGATCACCAGAATGATCCAGACCACCGGGCGGCGGAAGAAACGCGTACGTTCCATACTGTTGTCGGGCGCCGATGCGCCCGGACCCTCCTGATCGGCGTCCTGGTCACCTGGGTTGACGGGTCTCCGTCACCGGCCGCGAGGACGCGCCCGAGCCACGGAAACACTGCCGGGACTCCAATAGCCTCCTGGCTCCGGGGCAAACCCGAACGCCCGTCCGCTACCGACCCGACCCCTCCGGCGCTCGTGACACTGCGCCATCGGTCACTCGACCGTACACCGTGGCTGCCTCGTACGACTGCGTCAGCCCGGCACGCCGACGGGCCACCGCTGCCCATGGTGCACGCTCTCGGGGGCCATAAATCGCTACAAAGATGGACAATACCCCTCGCGATAGGACCGGTCACCCGATTCCTGAGAGTCGGCTGGGAGACGGTTCAGCTACGGGCGTAGACCTCCGGCTTCAGCACCCCGACGTACGGCACCTCGCGGTAACGCTCCGCGAAGTCCAGGCCGTAACCGACCACGAACTCGTTCGGGATGTCGAAACCGACGTACTTTGTCGGCACCGGCACCTTGATCGCGTCCGGCTTGCGGAACAGGGCGACCACCTCGACGCTCTCCGGCGAGCGGGACTGCAGGTACTTCATCAGCCACGAGAGGGTGAGGCCGGAGTCGACGATGTCCTCGACGATGATCACGTGCCGGCCGGTGATGTCCCGGTCCAGGTCCTTGAGGATGCGCACCACCCCGGAGGACGTGGTGCCGGAGCCGTACGACGAGACGGCCATGAACTCCATCTCGGACGAGGGACCCTGCCGCCCCAGCGCGCGTGCGAAGTCCGCCATGAACATGACCGCGCCCTTGAGCACGCAGACCAGCAGCAGGCCCTCCTCGGCGTCCGCATAGTCGGCCGCGACCTGCTTCGCGAGTTCTTCGGTCTTCTCGCGGATCTGCTCCTCGGAGATGATCACGCGGTCGATGTCGGCGTCGTACCAGGAGCCGTCTGCCATGCGCCTAGCCTGCCGTATGCGGCCGGTCGCCCGCTGGCGGGGGCGGTGGTCCGGACCCCGGCAAGCGCCGGTTATGGGGCGAATGCGGCCCACCGGTCCGGACCTGCGCCACGGTAAGTGACAACACTCACAGGTCAACGCGGAGCAGGTCACCCTTGCGGCGGGCCACGAGGATGCCGGAGGGCAACGCGGCCGGCCCCTGCCCGTGCCAGCGGCTGACCAGTGCATCGAGGGCGGCCACGTGCCGGTGGGAGAGCGCGGCGCCCGGCGCTCCCAGCTCCGCGGCCCAGGCGTGCAAGACGCGGCCGCGGATCGCCTCCGGAAGGGTTGCCAGGGCGGAAACCGAGAGGCCGTCGTCGGACCGGACCGCCGCGAGCTCGTCACGAGCGACCGAGTCGAGGTAGGCGACGTCCGCGGCGACCAGCGAGGCGGTCCGCGCGAGATTGGCCACCACGGCCGGTCCGAGCGCCGCTGCCAGCGCCGGTAGGGCGTCGGCGCGCACTCTCGCCCGGGCGTACGCGGGGTCGGTGTTGTGCGGGTCCTCCCAGGCGACCAGGCCGAGCGCGGCGCAGGCCTTGCGGGTGTCGGCCCGGGACACGTCCAGCAGCGGACGGACGAAGATCCCCCGGCGCCGGGGCATCCCGGCCAGACCTCGGGGCCCCGAGCCGCGCGCGAGCGCGAGCAGCACGGTCTCGGCCTGGTCGTCGCGGGTGTGCCCGAGCAGCACCGTGCCGCATCCCATTTGCGCGGCGTACGAGGAAATCGCCTCGTAGCGCGCCTCGCGAGCAGCCGCCTCGGGACCACCGGCCCGGCCGCCCACGTCGACCGTGAGCACCTCGACCGGGTCGAAGCCGGCCGAGCGGCCCCATTCGGCGACGGCGGCGGCCCGCGCGGCCGAACCCTCCTGGAGCTGGTGGTCGACGGTGATCAGACCAGCGGCCACCCCGCGGCGCGGCGCCACGAAGGCGGTCGCGGCGGCGAGGGCCAGCGAGTCGGCGCCGCCGGAGCAGGCGACGAGGACGGGTCCGGCGGTCAGCTCCGGGCGTACCGCCGCGCGGACGGTCGCCACCGGCGGCGGGATGCGGGCCACGGGACCACGTTACGAGGCGAGACCGACCGGGCCGTGCACCCGCGCCACCCACGCGTCCGGGTCGCCCAGCTCCTCGAGCCGGGGCAGGGTCAGCGGCGAGCTGAAGATCTTGTTGAAGCCGGCCATGCCGACCCGCTCGACGACGCCGTGCACGAACTTGCGGCCCTCCGCGTACTGGCGCATCTTGACCTCGATGCCGAGCAGCCGGCGGATGGCCTTCTCCAGCGGGTTTCCGCTCTCGCGGCGCTGGTTGAACTTGGCCCGGATCGAATCGACGGTCGGGATGACCTCGGGGCCGACGCCGTCCATCACGAACTCGGCGTGGCCCTCCAGCAGCGTCATCAGCGCCGTCAGCCGGTCGAGGACCGCCTTCTGCGCCGGGGTCTGCACGATGTCGAGCACCGACGACCGGCTGTCCGGGTCGCGCAGCGCGTCGGAGAGGGTCGCCACCCCGCGGCGCAGCCGCTCGAGGATGTGCTCGCCGCTCTGCGAGGCGTCCACGAAGGCCTGGACCTCGCCCAGGAAGTAGCCGCGCATCCAGGGCACCGCCTGGAACTGGGTCAGGTGGGTGACCTCGTGCAGGCACACCCAGAGCCGGAAGTCACGCGGGTCCGCGCCGAGCTTGCGCTCCACCTCGACGATGTTCGGCGCGTTCAGCAGCAGCTGGCCCGGCTCGGCGGAGAACACCTCGTACTGCCCGAGCACGCGGCCGGAGAGGTACGCCAGCACCGTCCCGGCCTGCACGCCGGTGACCCGGGACCCGATCGCGTCGGTCAGCGCGCCCGGCTGCCGGTCCCCGGAGAGGCGGCTGACCAGCGGGATGATGACCTCCTTGAGCCCGGCGATGTTCACCGCGGCCCAGTCCTTGCGGTCGACCACCCGCACCGGCGGCCCCTCCACCTGCGCGGTGAGCCCCGTGTACGCGGCGACGTGGCTCCGCGCCTCGTCGGTGAGCTCGCGCAGCTGGTTGACCACCTGCATGGCTTCCTCGTAGGACACCGCGGGGCCGGATTTCGACAGCGCGCCCGCGGTGGCGGCGGCCAGATCCCAGTCAACGAACTGCGCCATGCGATCCACCGTACCCGCGGCGGACCAGCCCACTCCCCCTGAGAAATCCCCTAGTGGCAGCCGCAGGCGACCAGCTTGGCGGCGATCTTGTCGAGGGCCTGCCGGGCCGCGCCGGAATCGCCGGTCGCGTCCGCCATGATCGCGAAGACCAGCAGCCGGCCGTCCTTGGTGATGAGCTCGCCCGAGATCGTGTTGACCCCGGTCAGCGAGCCGGTCTTGGCGCGGACCAGACCCTGGCCGATCTCGTTGGGCGCGGGCGTGGCGAACCGGGTGCGCAGGGTGCCCGACCAGCCGGCGACGGGCAGGCCGCCGAACATGCTGCTGAGCTCCGGGTGCTTGCCGCTCGCCGCCAGCGTGAGCAGGTCGGTGAGCAGCCTCGGGCTGATCTTGTTGCGCCGGGAGAGGCCGCTGGCGTCGGACAGCGCCGCGCCGTCTGCGGGCAGGCCCAGCTCGCCCAGCTTCGCGGTCATCGCCTGCGTCGCGCCCTCGAACGAGGCCGGAAGACCGGCAGCGAGGGCGACCTGGCGGGCCAGCGCCTCGGCGATGACGTTGTCGCTCTGCTGCAACATCCAGTCGATCACCTGCACCAGCGGCGGGGACTGCACCTCGCCCAGCGGCGTACCGGGTGCGGGACCGCCTTCGGCGGGTGCGGACGCCGGGGCCGCGGCCGGGGCCTTGCCGTCGCGGACCGAGCCGGTCGGCAGGCCGAGCTGCTTGGCGAACGCGCGACCGGCCGCCAGCGCGGGATCGGAGAACCTCGGGTCGCCGCCGACCTCGTGGTGCACCGGCTGGATCCGGCCGGCGTTGGTCATCAGCGCCTGGATCCGGGCCGCCTGGCCGCCGCCGATGACGTCGCCGTCCCAGCCCGGACCGGTCTCGCTGCCGGTGAAGAGCGAGGTGTCGACCAGCACCCGGGTGGGCTCCTGGTCGCCGAGCGCCTTCTTGACCTGCGCGGCCAGCTTGTCGAGGCGAGCCGCGCCGGGGAACTGGTCGTCCTCGTCCACCCCGAGGGTCGGGTCACCGCCGCCGACCAGGACCACCTCGCCCGGTTCGGCGCCCGCCACGGCCCGCGTGCTCAGCCGGTAGGCCGGTCCGCGCGCCGCCAGCACGGTCGCCGCGGTCAGCAGCTTGGTCGTCGATGCCGGCGTGGTCCTGGTATCGGCGTTCTTCTCGTACAGGGGGTCGCCGGTGGCGGCGTCCACGACCGAGACGTTCACCCGGGAGCCGAGCGCCGGCGCACTGACCAACGGCGCGATGGCGGCCTCGACCCCCTCGGCCGTCGGTGCGGTGCCGCCGGTCCCGGCCGCGACGAGCACCGGCGTCGGGGTCGGCTCCGGCTTGGAGGTGGCGGAGGGTGCACCGGCCGCGTCCGTGTCCGGGCCGGACCGGACCTTCAGGGCCAGGCCAGCCATGACGAGAAGAAGGACTAGCCCCACCAAAAAGCCCAAAACGGTACGTCGGGAACGATCCGTCGCCCATCGAGGGACGGCCGGAGGGTGGGCAGGGCCGTCGATCGGCTGAGGTTTTTGAGCCGTCTGTGGAGATTGATCGCCCTGAGGCGGAACTACCGCTCGTCCGTAGGTGTTACCCCGCGGCCTGGGGGAAATCGGTGCAATAGGGGGCACCGCCGCGCGCCCTACCGGAGAAACGTTCCTTTGCGGCTCAGCCACGCCGCCGTATTCGGGAGTGTTCTGTGAATCTTGCCTCCCCACGCGCCCCTCCCCCGTACGAAGCCTCAGACTTAGGGGAGACTACAAACATCCGGCACACCGGTGCGCACGGATCCTGCGGGGCTGACCGCCGCCCTGCTCCGTCGCCGGCCGCCAGCCGGGTCCGTTGCGGGGCGAACAAGGGAGCTGATGATGGATTTCGACGTACTGGTTGAGATCCCCAAGGGCCAGCGGAACAAGTACGAGGTCGACCACAAGACCGGGCGGATCCGTCTCGACCGGACCCTCTTCACCGCGACGCAGTACCCGGCCGACTACGGGTACATCGAGGGCACCCTCGGGCAGGACGGCGATCCGCTCGACGCTCTGGTGCTGATCCAGGAGCCGACGTTCCCCGGTTGCCTCGTGCGCGCCCGGGCCATCGGCATGTACCGGATGACCGACGAGAAGGGCCGCGACGACAAGGTCCTGTGCGTGCCCTACGAGGACCCGCGCCAGGAGCACCTGCGCGACATCCACCACCTGGGCGAGTTCGACCGGATGGAGATCCAGCACTTCTTCACGGTCTACAAGGACCTCGAGCCCGGCAAGTCCGTCGAGGGCGCGACCTGGGTGGGCCGAGTGGAGGCCGAGGAGGAGATCCGCGCCTCCTTCAAGCGCGCCGAGGCCGCTGAGCACCACGACGACGAGACTCACTGACTCCGCGATCTTGACCGACGGCCGGGCCTGCGCCCGGCCGTCGTGCGTTCCTACCCGATGCTGATCGAGCTGACCAGGCCGTAGAGGCCCACCACCGAGCAGGCCACCGGGATCACCGCGACCACGGCCAGGCTGTCCAGCAGGTCTGCCGCCCGGCCCAGGTACGGCGACGGCGCGCGGCGCGACCAGGTGGCACCGGCGGCCACGGTCGCCAGCGCCAGCAGCAGGCCGGCCACGCTCAGCCCCAGCAGCATCGCGTCGCCGGCGTCCCACAGCAGGTCCACGCCGAGCGCGAAGGCGCCGAAGAGGCCGCCGGAGATCAGCGGCACCCGCTGGCGCAGGGTCACGAAGAGCCGCGAGCGCAGCAGCAGCGCCGCGACCGCCAGCCCCATCAGGATCCGGGCGGCCGTACCGCCCGACGACGCCAGGACGATGAACGCACCGGCCGCCAGCACCGCGTGGCCGATCAGCATGCCGGTGAGCAGTTCCTCCGTACGGCTCACTGCGGCGAAGACGCGCTTGCGGTCGGGCAGCTCCCGGGCGGCGTCCAGGCTCGAGGGCCGGGCCCCGGTGAAGCCTTGCTCCGCCTCCGTGCCCGAGGGCAGGGTGACCGGAGGCGTGGGCATCTTGCCGAACCGGATCGACAGCAGCGGCAGGACGCCGATCCCGCAGACCAGGATCGAGATCAGCACCGCCGCGGCGCCGGCCGCCGAGGTGACCAGGCCGACCAGGGCCGTCACCGCGCCGAGCAGGCCGACCGTGACACCGGCCGCGAACACCCTCAGGGAGGCCGCGACGCCTACCCCGCCCAGCGCCGCCAGCAGCAGCAACGCCACCGAACCGGCGAGCAGCTCGGGGCCACCCAGCCAGGGCAGGAGCGGGAACACCCCGGCGCGGTCCGCCGTACCGGGGCTGACCAGCACGGCTCCGCCGGCGAACGCGTACGGCAGGGCCAGGCCGCCGAGGGCAGCACCGGCGCGCGCATCCCCGTACGCCCGGGAAGCGGTGATCCCCGCGAGCGAGAGCAGCACTCCCACCCCGAGGCCCGTGAACGCCGCGCCGCCCCACTCGGGTCCGGCCATGAGCACGGCGAGCACACCGAGGGAGAGCAGCACCGCGGCGGCGGCCAGGGTGGCGGTCCGGGTGGAGGCGGGCGACCAGATGGCACCGCGGCGCCGGGCGCCCTCGGCGATCGCCTCCACGACGTCGTCGTACTCGAGCTCGGGCCATTCCTCGCGGGCCGGCACGAGGTGAAGAACCTCACCGTCGCGGACGCCCTGCGGGAACAGGCCCTGGGCTGTGGCGAGCGCGACACCGTCCGTACGCCGCAGCACCCAGCCGCCGTGCTTCTCGCCGTCGTCCGCCAGCCCCTCGCCCGCGTGGCGCAGCACCTCGGGCAGTAGCTCGGCGAGCGGGACGTGCTCGGGCAACGCCACATCCACGCGGCGCGAGGGCGCGCTGATCGTGACCCTGGCCAGGCCGACTGTCATGCCGTAATTCCCATCGGTGGTGACGAGGCTGCGGAACTTGAGGGACTTTACCTATCCTGGGCCCGGCACGGTGACCAGCGACGGGATCCGCGAACGGGGCAGCCGCCATCGGCCTCAGTGGACGTTTCGGTCAAACACCGATGGTGGCGGACGAAAGGGATAGTTTCGGTATGAGCACGGTGGTGATCAAGCGGGCTGCTCGGCGCCCGGCACCCGAGATCCCGACCGGCGAGCTCGCCGTCGATCCGCCGCCCGAGATCCCCCAGGCGGTCGGGGGCCGCTGGCAGCAGGCGTTCATGGTGCTGCCCATGCTCGGCGGCTCCGTCGCCATGGCGATGATGATGGGACGCGGCGGCCAGGGGCCCATCGCGTACGTGATCGGCGGCCTCTTCGGCGTCTCGTCCCTCGCCATGCTGGCCACCTCCTTCGGCGGGAGCGGCACCCCGAAGAAGGCCGAGATGATGGCCGCCCGGCGTGAGTACCTGCGCCACCTCGCGGGGCTGCGCCGCCGCGTCCGCGACACCGCCACCAAGCAGCGCGTCGGCCTCTACTACCGCCACCCCGACCCGACCCAGCTCTGGTCGACGGCGGGCAGCCACCGGGTCTGGGAGCGCCGCTCCGCCGACCCCGACTTCGGCGTCGTCCGGCTCGCGGTCGGCCCGCAGACGCTGGCCACGCCGCTGATCCCGCCGGTGACCCGGCCGCTCGAGGACCTCGAGCCGATGACCGCGGGCGCGTTGCGGCGGTTCCTGGACGCGTACTCGGTGGTTCCCGACCTGCCGGTGGCCGTCTCGCTGCGCGGCTTCGCCCGGGTGTTCCTGCGGGGCAACGGGCCCGACGCCGAGGCCGACGCCCGCGCCCTGACCCGTGCCGTGCTCACGCAGCTCGCGACCTTCCACGCGCCGGACGACCTCATCATCGCGGTCTGCGCGGGCCCGGAACGCCGGGCGATGTGGGAATGGGTGAAGTGGCTCCCGCACAACCTCCACCCGTCCCGGACCGACCGCCTCGGCCAGGTCCGCCTCGTCGCCAGCGCCGGCCCCGACCTGGAGAAGCTGCTCGAGGACGTGATCGGCAACCGGCCCCGGTTCAACCCCGCCGGGGTCAGCACGAGCGGCCCGCACGTGGTCATCGTGCTCGACGGCGCCGACCTCAAGGGCGCCACCCAGCTCGACGACGGCATCGACGGCGTCACCGTGCTCGACCTCGACGACGTGCCCCCGCGCCTGCTCGACCGGTCGCTGCTGGTGCTCGAGGTGCGGGCCGACGCCGGGCGGCGGGAGCTGCACACGTACGCCATGGACCACGCCGCCGAGGTCGGCACTCCGGACAAGCTCAGCGAGGAGGAGGCCGAGGCGGTAGCGCGGCGCCTCGCGCCGCTGCGTCTGGCCGCAATGTCCAAGTCGTCGGACACTCCGCTGGCCAACGAGACGGGCCTGGCCGATCTGCTCAATCTCGGCGACCCGGAGTCGTTCAGCGTCGCCCAGGCCTGGCTGCCCCGGCCCAACCGGGACAAGCTGCGGGTGCCGATCGGTCTCGGCGCGGACGGCTCGGCGATCGAGCTCGACCTCAAGGAGTCGGCCCAGGACGGCATGGGCCCGCACGGACTGCTGATCGGCGCCACCGGTTCCGGCAAGTCGGAGCTGCTGCGGACCCTGGTGCTGGCGCTGGCGGCGACGCACTCCTCCGAGACGCTGAACTTCGTCCTGGTCGACTTCAAGGGCGGCGCGACGTTCTCCTCGCTCGACCGGCTGCCGCACACCGCCGCGGTCATCACCAACCTGGCCGACGAGCTGCCCCTGGTGGACCGCATGGTCGACGCCATCGACGGCGAGCTGATCCGGCGTCAGGAGCTGCTGCGCAAGGCCGGCAACTACGCGAGCCTGCGGGACTACGAGAAGGCCCGGGCCGGCGGTGCCGCCCTGCCACCGCTACCGTCGCTGCTCGTGGTCTGCGACGAATTCTCGGAGCTGCTGTCGGCGAAACCCGACTTCATCGACCTGTTCGTGCAGATCGGACGGCTGGGCCGGTCGCTCGGCGTCCACCTGCTGCTCGCCAGCCAGCGGCTCGAGGAGGGGCGGCTGCGCGGGCTCGACACCCACCTGTCGTACCGGATCGGCCTGCGGACCTTCTCGGCCCTCGAGTCGCGGGCGGTGCTGGGGGTGCCGGACGCGTACGAGCTGCCCCGCTCGCCCGGGCACGGCTACCTCAAGTTCGGCACCGAGCCGCTCGTGCGGTTCAAGGCGGCGTACGTGTCCGGCGTCTTCCGGAAAGCCGGCAGCCGCGGTCCCGGCACGACCCGCGACGGCGCCGCGCCGCAGGTCCTCTCCTACTCGACCCACTACGTGCCGGCGCCCAAGCCGGTGAAGCCGGTCGAGCCGAAGCCCGAGGAGGTTCCGGCCGGCGAGAGCCTGCTCGACGTGATGGTGGACCGGCTCAACGGCCAGGGACCGCCGGCGCACCAGGTCTGGCTGCCGCCGCTCAACACGTCGCCGGCCCTCGACGAACTGCTCGGCCCGATCACCACCGATCCCGCCCGCGGCCTGGCGTTCGCCAACCCCGAGCTGCACGGCGCCCTGCAGGTGCCGATCGCCCTCATCGACAAGCCTCGCGAGCAGCTGCGCGACGTGATGTGGCTGCAGCTCGGCGGCGGCGCGGGCCACGTGGCCGTGGTCGGCGGCGCGCAGTCCGGCAAGTCCACGGCGCTGCGTTCGCTGGTCTGCGGGCTCGCGCTCACCCACACCCCCGCCGAGGTGCAGGTCTACTGCCTCGACTTCGGCGGTGGCTCGCTCGGCACGCTGCGCGACCTGCCGCACGTCGGCGGCGTCTACGGGCGCCTCGACGCGGTCGGCGTACGGCGTACCGTCGGCGAGGTCTCCACGCTGCTCAGCGAGCGGGAGCGGCGCTTCGGCGAGCTCGGAATCGACTCGATGGCCTCGTACCGGCGCCGGCGCGCGGCCCAGGCCGGCCTCGGCACCGGCGCGGACGCCGACCCGTTCGGCGACGTGTTCCTGGTCGTCGACGGCTGGACCACGCTGCGCAAGGACTACGACGAGCTCGAGGGCGTGATCACCGACATCGCGACGCGGGGCCTCTCGTACGGCATCCACGTGGTGACCAGTGCACCCCGCTGGATGGACTACCGCCCGGCGATCCGCGACCTCTTCGGTTCCAAGGTGGAGCTGCGCCTCGGCGACCCCACGGACTCCTCGGTCAACCGGCGGCAGGCGATCAACGTGCCGGAGAAACCCGGCCGTGGCCTCGTCGAGCACCCGACCGACAAGAACAAAGCCCTGCACTTCCTGACGGTACGGCCGGAGCTGAGCAACGCCGAGTCCGCCGAGCTGGTGAAGATGATCGCCACCGCGTGGACCGGTCCCCTGGCGCCGCGCGTGCGTCTGTTGCCGCCGTCCCTGCCGTACGCGGACATCGACCTGGACCGCTCCACCGGCCTGCGCCTGCCGATCGGCATCGCGGAGTCGGACCTGCAGCCGGTCGAGATCGACTTCGCGAGCGACCCGCACTTCCTGCTCTTCGGCGACGCGGAATGCGGCAAGTCGTCGTTCCTGCGCGCCCTGGCCACCACCATCATGCGGCGCTTCGAGCCGACCGAGGCCCGGATCATCCTGGTCGACTACCGCCGCAGTCTGATGGACCTGCCGGAGAGCGAGCACCGCATCGGGTACGGCATCCAGGCCCAGAAGACGCTGGAGCTGATGGAGTCGGTGGCGGGCTACATGGAACGCCGCCTGCCCGGTCCCGACGTGACGGCCCAGCAGCTGCGCGAGCGGTCCTGGTGGAACGGGCCGGAACTGTTCGTCCTCGTCGACGACTACGACCTGATCGCGTCGGGCCCGACCAACCCGCTCCAGCCGATCCTGGAGTATCTGCCCCAGGCCCGCGACGTGGGCCTGCACCTGATCGTCACCCGCCGGGCCGGTGGCGCCAGCCGCGCCATGTACGACCCGGTGATCCAGCGCCTGCGCGAGCTGTCGTCGCCGGGTCTCGTGATGACCGGACCGGCGGACGAGGGTGCGCTCATCGGCCCGGTCCGTCCCACGCTGATGCCGCCAGGACGTGGCCGGCTGGTCACCCGTCGTGAAGGTGTGCGGCTGGTGCAGCTTTCGCACCTGCCCCCGTACTGAGCCCCGACCTGCCCCGACGCACCAACGGTGCGATCCACATCGACAGACCCCAGCGACAACGCGCGGATTCGGAGTAATCTCCCACCATCGACCGCCCATCATCAGAATGGCCCGCCGTCCAGTGAGCGCTGTGAGCGAAGCACCGCACGCGTCCCGTCGACCCCGGCGTAGCGCTTCCGCGCCGTGTCCGGCTCTCGGCGGTGCGCATTGGTGAGACACCTTGCCGTACGTCTCGGGGCGGCCTGCCTGGCCGCCGGGCTGACCGCGGTTCCGGCCCTGGCCGGACTGATCATCTCCGGCGAGGTCCCGGCTTCGAGCTCGGCCGGGGTCGGTGCCCTGGCCGAGGCCGTGACCGCCCCGGAACCGCTCAGGGGCGATTCGATCCGCTCCGAGCAGTGGCACCTCAAGACGCTGAACGTGGCCGGAGCCTGGACCTACTCGTCCGGCGAGGGCGTGACCGTCGCCGTGATCGACTCCGGTGTCGACGCGGGCCACGTCGACCTCCAGGGCCAGGTGCTCAAGGGTCTGGACCTCGTCGACCCCCAGGGCGACGGCGACACCGACCTCGTCGGCCATGGCACCACGGTCTCGGCGATCATCGCCGGCCGCGGCGACGACGACTCGGGTGTGGTCGGCATCGCACCCAAGGCAAAGATCCTCCCGGTCCGCGTCCTGGACCGCGAGAACAGGTACGACGACGCGATGATCGTCGCCAAGGGCGTCCGCTGGGCGGTCGACAACGGCGCCCGCGTCATCAACCTCTCCCTCGGCGGCAACGGGAGCAGCCCCGCGCTGGCCGCGGCCCTCGACTACGCGTTCGCCAAGGACGTGGTCGTCGTCGCCTGCACCGGCAACGTCAGCGCCTCCACGTCGTCCGGCGTCTGGTATCCGGCCCGCGAGCCCGGCGTGATCGCCGTGGCGGGCATGGAGAAGGACGGCAACGCCCTCTGGTCGGGCTCGATCACCGGCAAGGAGACGGTGGTGACCGCCCCCGCGACCGAGTTGGTCGGCGCCCGCCCGGACCCCGCCCAGGACGGCTACTGGCACGTCCAGGGCACCAGCTTCGCGGCACCCATGGTGTCGGCCACGGCGGCCCTGATCCGCTCCCGCTGGCCCACCATGTCGGCGGCCGAGGTGGTCAACCGGATCATCAAGACCGCCCGCGACCGGGGGCCGCAGGGCCGCGACAGCCAGTTCGGCTACGGCATGGTCGACCCGGCCGGCGCCCTGACCGCCGAGGTCCCCACGGTGATCCGCAACCCGCTGGACACGACGGCATCGCCGGGCATCGCCCGCTTCGGCAACGCCCCGGCCTCGGGCCAGGCCCAGTCGGCCCCGGAGCACGCCACCAAGCACACGACCGGCGCCCAGGCACCCGGTTCCAACGCCGGCACGGCCATCGCCTCCGGCGACGCGGGATCGGCCGAGGATTCGCACGGCTGGTGGGCGGCGGTAGCGCTGTTCCTGGTCTCGGCGGTCGCGGCGGCAGTGACGGTCCGCCGCTTCGCTGCCGTCACCTGACCCGCGGCGGGGGAATGTCGTTCGAGCCGCGCCTCCTGGCGGGTGAGATCGCGGACGCCACCGAACGGCTGCTGGCCACCGCCGAGGCCTTCGACGACGCCGACGTACGCCGGCCCTCGCTGCTGCCGGGATGGTCGCGAGGGCACGTGCTGACCCACATCGCCCGCAACGCCGACGGGCAGACGCGGATGCTGACGTGGGCCAGAACGGGAGTCGAGACCCCGGAGTACCCGAGCATGACGGCCCGAGCCGAGCAGATCGAGGCCGGGCAGGGCCGCAGTGCACGGGAGTTGTTCGTCGACGTACGCGACAGCGCGGCTCGGTTCGCCGCAGCGTACGAGGCGATGCCGGAGGAGGCCTGGGCCCGTCCTCTGCGATGGACGTCGGGCAAGGAACGACCGGCCTACCGCGCCGCCGATGCGCGCCTCATCGAGGTGCAGGTGCACCACGTCGACCTTCGAGCCGGTTTCGGGCCGGACGACTGGCCCGGCGGCTTCGTGACGACCGCCATGGCCACCGTCACATCGGCCTTCGCAGCCCGCGAGGGAGTGCCGGAGCTGCTGCTGGTCGCCTCGGACACCGGCACGGAATACCGCCTGGCTCGGCACACCACCGGCGTCGTCCGGGGCCCGCAGGCATCGCTCCTCGCCTGGCTGCTGGGCAGATCGACCGGCGCGGATCTGGCCGAGGCACTTCCCGCGCTGCCGTTCCTCTACTGATGCCGCTCAGGCGCAGTCGCCGGTCCGCACCCCGCGGGTACGTTCGATGCCGAGCCGCGCCGTGCTCGACGCCTCCGCCGCGGTGAGCGCGAACCCCACGTTCCGGTCGTCGGCCGCCGCCGCGAAGATGACGCCGAGGACGTCGCCGTTGGGGGCGATCAGCGGGCCGCCCGAGTTGCCGCTCTGGACCAGGGCCCGGATCGTGTAGATCTCGCGGGTCACGTTGCCCGAGTCGTAGATGTCCGGGCCGGTGATGTTGCTGACGTCGCGCACCCGGGCGCCCTGGGCGTTGTACGGGCCGTCGAGCGGGAAGCCCAGCACGATGGCGTTGGCGCCGGTGCCCGCCGGCTTCCCGACGAAGTCCATCACGGGCGCCCGCAGGCCGGGCACGTAGAGGACGGCGAGGTCGCGTTCGGGGTCGTACACGACGACTTTGCCCTCGAGGCGGTCGTTCTGCGTCTCCACCTGCACGTTGCGGGTGCCCGCCACCACGTGGGCGTTGGTCATCACGCGCTCGTTCGCGTACACGAATCCGGAGCCTTCGATGCGGCGCGAGCAGCTCGGCGCCGTACCCAGGACTTTGATGACCGATTTGCGGGAGTTGATCACGACCTGGCTCTTCGCCAGGGCGGGGTCCGGCGCCGCCACCTCACGCGCGTTGGTGCGGGTCAGGCCGCCGAAGACGTCCGGGAAGCCGTTCGTGTTGAGCGACTCGCGCAAGCCCGCCGACAGCGCCTGCGCCTGGTCGGGCATGAGCTTGTTGATGCCGTTCAGGACCGCGCTGCTGCGGACCTGCCGATTGATCTCGGGAAACGGCGTCGACCCCAGCGGTACGGCGATGAGCCACGCGACGAGCAGCACGGCGATCAGCGACACCATGGCCCCACCGACATCGTCGAGGCGCTGCAGCGGCCGGCTGTCGATCGCGTGCCGCACCTTCGTCCCGAGCCAGCCGGCGAGGGTCTGCCCGAGCACCGCCAGAGCGAAGATCGCCACGAGCGACACCACCAGCCGCACGGTGCCGTCCGCGAACTGGTTGGCGATCAGCGGCCCCACCTGCAGGCCGATCAGCACGCCGCTGAAGAACCCGCCGAAGGACAGTGCTCCGATGACGAAACCCTGCCGGTAGCCGCTGATCGCGAAGACCAGCATGAGCAGGATCAGGATTCCATCGACCACAAGCACTCGCTCAGGGTAGAAGTGACGGTCACGAGACCACCTCGTCGGAGGCGGCCGGTGCCGAAGCCGTGGCCTCGGCCGCCGAGGCGGAACCGCGGGGCAGTGGTGGATCGGGCAGTGCGGGCTCGGGATCGGGCATTGGCGGGTCGGGCAACTCCATGATGCGACCCGGGCGCCAGGGCCGGCTCCATCCGGCCATGTCGAGCAGCGCGGAGATCACCCCGGCGGTGAAACCCCAGACCAGCATCCCGCGCACCTGGAAGGCCGGGCCGATCCAGCCGCTCGGGTGGCGTACCCGCATGCGGTTGTCCGGATCGACCAGCTCGGCGATCGGCAGCCGAGCGACGTGTGCCACCTCTTCGGGTTGCCGGGGATGCACCGGATGCGGGGCATGCCACCAGGCCAGCACCGGCGTCACCACGAACCGGCTGACCGGGATGTACAGCTCCGGCAGCGTGGTCAGCACGGTGGCCGTGGCCGGATCGAGGCCCACCTCCTCGTTGGCCTCCCGCAGGGCGGTCGCGGCCGGATCGCGGTCGTCCGGGTCGGCGGCGCCGCCGGGGAACGCCGGCTGGCCGGCATGGTTGCGCATCGTCGCGGCTCGCTGCAGGACCAGCAGGTCGGGCTCGCCGGGCCGTTCCTCCCCGAGAAGAACGAGCACGGCGCTGGGCCGTCCACCGGAGGCGGGAGGCCGCATGGTCGTGAAGTCTTCGGTACGCGCGGAGCCGGCACGCGTCAGCAGCGGCTCCCACCATCCCGGCAGCTCCATGCCGCCGGCCGCACCGCCACGCCGGGTGTCCTCGGAGGTCATCCGGTCACCGTCACGCCGGCGTGTGCGCGGACCAGGGCACCCAGCGTGGGCTTGTCGAGCGCCTTACCGACGTAGTCGAACCGCTTGCCGTCGGCGTCGAGGAACACGGTCACCGGCAGGTTGGCGCGGCCGAGTTCGGTGAGCAGCTTCTGGTCCCGGTCGAAGAGCGTGGGCATCCGTACGCCATGGTCGGCCGCGAAGGATGCGCCGGCGTCGCGATCGTCGTGGGTATCGACGCCGAGCACCCGGAGCCGGCCGGTGGTCGCGTCGGCGAGCTCCTGCATCAGCGGCAGCTCCTCACGGCAGGGCGCGCACCACGAACCCCACAGGTTGATGACGGCGGGACCCCGCAGCTCGGTCAACCGCACGGGCACCCCACCGGTGAAGCAGGCGAGCGTGACATCCGGCAGATCGGGCGCCGAGCCCGGAGGCGGGCCGGCGGCTGGGGACGATCCGGTGGACGAAGTGACCGGCGCGGTCAGGGTGGAGCAGTCGGCGAACGGCGACGCGACCTTGCCGCCCTCCGGCGCACCCTCGGGGGCCGTGCACGCGGCCAGGAGCAGCACCAGCGGCGGCGTCAGCCACCGGGCCAGCACCGGTCCGGCCGGCGGGCGGCCCGCGAGGTCACCGCTCACGGGGTCTCCGGCGCCACGACCGCCGCCGCCGGGACGAGGTCGGGGTCGATGCCCGCCTGCACGGCGAGATCGCGGGCGCGGGGGCCCTTCAGGAGCTTGGCCGCCGGCGCCGCCTCGGTCGGGCCCGTGCCGTACGACGGGCACATGGTCGCCAGGGTGCACGCGCCGCAGGCGGGCTTGCGGGCGTGGCACACCCGGCGGCCGTGGAAGATGATGCGGTGCGACAGCATGGTCCAGTCGCGCTTCTCGATCAGGTCGGCTACCTGAAACTCGATCTTGACCGGGTCCTCCTCCGCGACCCAGCCGAAGCGGTTGACCAGGCGGCGGAAGTGCGTGTCGACCGTGATGCCCGGGACGTCGAAGGCGTTGCCGAGGATGACGTTGGCGGTCTTGCGGCCGATGCCGGGAAGGGCCACCAGCTGATCGAGCTTGCCGGGCAGTTCGCCGTCGTGGCGCTCGATGAGGGCCTGGCCCAGCTTGATGAGCGAATCGGTCTTGGCACGGAAGAAGCCCGTGGGCCGCAGGATCTCCTCGAGCTCCGCACGGTCGGCCGCCGCGTAGTCGGCGGCTGTGAGGTAGCGCTTGAAGACGATCGGCGTGACCTCGTTGACCTTCTTGTCCGTGCACTGCGCGGAGAGGATGGTCGCCACGGCCAGCTGGAGCGGCGTCTCGAAGTCGAGCTCGCAGTGCGCGTCGGGGTGGGTCTCGGCGAGGACCTTGGCCATCTTGCGGGCCCGGCGCTTGCGCCCGATGGGGGTCCCCCCCGCGAACCGTCTGGCCGACCGGGCGAGGACGGCCGCACCGGTGGGTGCGGCGACGAGGGGACGACTCACGCGAGCAAGAGTACGTCGCCCCACCGACATTCCTCGTCGGCGGAAAGGTCGCAGAAACGCCACAAACCAGGCGGATACCGGCGGCCGGTCGGGTGAATGGGAGGAAAAAGGTCAGGCGGGAGCGGAGATCGAACCGTCCTCCCCGATCTTCGCCCCGGTGTCACCGAAGTCGTCGGCGGTGAGCTCGCGGACCCGGGCGAGCCCGCGTTCGTTCTCGCTGTCCCGGGTGGGCCGGCCCACCTCGTTCAATGCCGTCGACAGGAACTTGCCCCCGGCGAACTCGCCGTCGCGGGTGAGCGTGACGTGCAGGATGCCGCCGTACCCGAGGACGCCACTGCGGCTCAGCGTCTTGCCGCCGCCGGCGAAGTTGCCCAGGCTGTACGCGATGAGCTTGCCCTTATAGAACTCCATGCCGCGCAGCACGTGCGGCCCGTGCCCGACGACCACGTCCGCGCCCGCGTCGATGACCGCGCGGGAGAACTTCATCGGGTCGCCGCGGTTCTCGCCGAAGAACAGCTCGTTGCCAGGCCTGACGTGTCCCTTGTCGGAGCCTTCCGCGCCCATGTGCACCTGTACGACCACCACGTCGGCCTGCCCGGCGGCCTCCTCGATGACGGCCCGGGCCGCGTCGAGGTCGTTCAGGTTGTTGGCTCCCGCGTACGGGGAGAAGCCGACGACCGCGACCTTCACGCCCTTGACCTCGACCACCGTGATCTCGTCCTGGGCGCCGGTGTGCCGCAGGCCGGCGCCCTCCAGGGCCTCGACGGTGTTCTTGTAGCCCTGGGCGCCGAAGTCCTTGGAGTGGTTGTTCGCCGTGTTCAGGAGCTCGAAGCCGGCCTCCACCAGGTGCTCCGCGTACGCCGGCGGTGAGCGGAACGCGAAGCAGTTGGCCCGCGGCGGGTTGCCGCACTTGGAGGTGCCGGTGTCGCCGGTGAGGGGCTGCTCGAGGTTGCCCATCACGAGGTCGGACTTCAGCCCGGCTTTGACGGAGTCGAAGAAGCCCTCGCCGTCGTTCGCGGGCAGCCGGTTCGGCGCACTGCCCATGATGATGTCGCCGGTCGCCGACAGAGTAATGGTGTCATTACTCTGTGTAGGCACCTTGGGAGGCTTGGTGGCCGCCTTGGCGCCGGGCGCCGCCTGCCACGTCGGCCGGGCGCGCTCGGTACCGCGGTCGGCGAGGGCCATCCCGCCGAGGCCGGCGCCGATGAGGGCGGCGACGGCGATCGTGACGGTAAGGACAGGACGGCCGAAAAGACCGGGGCGAGGCGGCGGGGGCTGGGCATTCATCGACGAGGACGATACCGTCGGCCGACCGGCCGGGACGACCGTCGAACGGCCGACCGCCGCTCACCGAGAGCGACGGTTTTTCCCACCCCAGGGCGAAGAGCGGTTACGCTGCGAGTTCTGGATCGAGGGGTGCCCGCCCGTTTACGGCCCGCGTGCGCCTAGACTGATCGTGCGCGGCGAAGCGCGTAGTCGGAGGTACAGCGATGGATGAGGTACTGGCTCGCAGCGGGATCTTCCAGGGCGTTGACCCGGAGGCTGCCGAGGCGCTCGCCAAGGAGATGGAGACGATCGAGTTCCGCAAGGGCGACATCGTCTTCAATGAGGGCGAGGCAGGCGACAGCCTTTACATCGTTCTCTCCGGCAAGATCAAGCTCGGTCGCCGCGCCGCGGACGGCCGGCAGAACCTTGTCTCGATCATGGGTCCGTCGGACATGCTCGGTGAGCTGTCGTTGTTCGACCCGGGCCCGCGTACGGCCACGGCCACGGCGGTGACCGACACCCGGCTCGCACGGCTCAAGAAGTCGTCCCTGCGCCCGTGGCTCAACAACCGCCCGGAGATCGCCGAGCAGCTGCTGCGGGTGCTCGCCCGCAGGCTGCGCCGGACCAACGACGCGCTGGCGGACCTGATCTTCACGGACGTGCCCGGCCGGGTGGCGAAGAACCTCCTGCAGATGGCGGGCCGCTTCGGCACGCGGGACGGCGGAGTGCTGCGAGTCACACACGACCTGACGCAGGAGGAGCTCGCGCAGCTCGTCGGCGCGTCACGGGAGACGGTCAACAAGGCGCTGGCGGACTTCGCGTCGCGCGCGTGGCTGCGGCTCGACGGCAAGAGCGTGATCATCCTCGACCCGGAGCGGCTGGCCCGGCGCGCCCGGGTCTGACCAGCCGGGACCGAGCCACACCCTCGCTGACCAAAGGGGTCGTCCGGACGGACGGCCCCTTCAGCGTGCCTGGACAACGGGCATAGCGCCCCTTTTCTTCCGATTTCCCACCTGATCAGGGGACCAAGCCCGGCCGTCAAGATCCGTGTCGCACCCGGTCAGCCGCTCGTTACGGAGGTGGTCGAGAGGCACCACGACGGTCGAGAGGGCGCGGTTTTGAACGAGGAGGCGGGCGTGCGGCGCAGCGGGGTGACGACGTGACCGTGCTGGACACCGCGATCGACCCGCGCACCCCCGCCTATCTGGCCAGCCGCAGCGCGATGCTCGAGCGGCTCGCCGAGCTCGAGACGGCGCTGGAGGCGGCGCGGGCCGGGGGCGGCGAGAAGTGGGTGACGCGCCATCATGCGCGCGGCAAGCTGCTGCCCCGGGAGCGGGTCGAGATGCTGCTCGACCAGGACAGTCCGTTCCTCGAGCTGTCACCGGTCGCGGCGTGGGGCTCCGAGTTCCCGGTCGGCGCCAGCGTCGTCACCGGCATCGGGGTCGTCGAGGGTGTCGAGTGCGTGGTCATCGCCAACGACCCGACGGTCGAGGGCGGTGCCGTCAACCCGTACACGGTGGAGAAGATCCGGCGGGCGGCGCGGATCGCCTCCGTGAACCGGCTGCCCCTGGTGAACCTCGTCGAGTCGACCGGGGCCGCCGCGCCCACCGGCCCGCCGCCGGGCGGGGCCATCGCCCGGGACCTGAGCCAGCTCACCGCCGAACGGGTGCCCACGGTGTGCGTCGTCTTCGGGGCCACCAACGGCGACGCTGCTTACCTGCCCGCGCTCTCCGACTACACGATCATGGTGCGCGGGCACGCCAAGATGCTGACGATCCACCCGCAACCGATCCGCGCCTCGATGGCGAACGGCCGGCCAGCGCCCGAGGTCCGCAGCGCCCCCACGGTTCCGGCCGGTGTCACCGGGCCCGCCGACCAGCTGGCCGAGGACGAGCGCGACGGGCTGCGCCTGGCCCGGCAGTGCGTACGCCGCTTCAACTGGCGCAAGCGCGGCCCGTCCCCCCGGTCGTTCCCGCCGGAACCGCCGAAATACGACGCCGACGATCTGCTGACCATGGCCGGCACCGACCCGGCGTCGGTCTTCGACCCGCGCGAGGTGCTGGCCCGGATTCTCGACGGCAGCGACTTCGACGAATTCAAGCCGGCGCAGGGCACCGGTCTGGTCACGGGCTGGGGAGAGCTGCACGGCTACCCCCTCGGGGTCGTGGCCAACCTCGGTGGCGCGTTCTCCCCGGCCGAGACGCAGAAGGCCGTGCACTTCATCCAGCTCGCCAACGCCACCTCCACCTCGCTGCTGTTCGTGCAGTACACCGGCGCGCCCGCGGCCGAGCCGAACGAGGCCGCCGACGTACGGCACGGTGCGCCGCTGGTGCACGCCGTCGCCAAGTCGACCGTGCCGCATCTCACATTGATGATCGGCGCCACCCCGGCGGAGGAGGCCGGGGGCATCTACGGGCGCGCCTACGAACCACGGTTCCTCTTCAGCTGGCCGGTCGAGCGGCCGGCGGAGGTGCCGCTCGGCAAGCTCCCCGACGACGGCGTGATCGACCCCCGGGACACCCGTACGGTGCTCGGCCTCTGCCTGTCCGCGGTGCACAGTGCGGTCGTGGAAGGCGCGGAACACATCGGCGTCTTCCGGCCCTGACGGCGTTTTCTGAAAGGTAGAGCAGAGCAGTGATCCGACGTCTTCTGGTGGCCGACCGTGGGGAGATCGCCCGCCGGGTCTTCGCCACCTGCCGCCTGGTCGGCATCGAGACGGTCGCCGTCTACTCCGATGCCGACTCCGACGCGCCGCACGTCACGGAGGCGGATTACGCGGTCCGCCTCACCGGGGGCACGCCGGCCTCGACCTACCTGCGCGGTGATCTCATCATCGCCGCGGCGAAACGGGCCGGGGCGAACGCCATCCATCCGGGCAACGGGGTGCTCGCCGAGGACCCGGAGTTCGCCGCCGAGGTGGCCGACGCGGGCATGATCTGGGTCGGTGCGCCGGCGAAGACGCTCGGCACGCTGCACAGCAAGATCGAGGCCAAGGGCATCGTCGCCGAGGCCGGGGTGCCGGTGCTGCCGACGCACACCGACCCGGAGACCGTGGACGGGTTCCCGGTCCTCATCAAGCCCGCCGGCGGCAACGGCGGCGCGGGCATGCGCGTGGTCCGCGACCCGGTCGCCCTCGCCGAGGCGGTCGCGTCGACCCGCCAGGAGACCGGCGACGACGTCTTCTGCGAGCCGTACCTCGAGAACGTGCGGCACATCGAGGTGCCGATCATCGCCGACGCGCACGGCGCCGTGGTGCCGTTCGGCGAGCGGGAGTGCTCGGTCCAGCGCCGCTATCAGAAGATCATCGAGGAGACGCCGTCACCGGCGGTCGACCCGGGGCTGCGCGAAGAACTCTGCCGGTCGGCCATCCTGGCGGTCCGGGCCATCGGGTACGTGGGCGCCGGCGCCGTCGAGTTCCTGCTCGAGGAGGACGGCAGCTTCTGGTTCCTCGAACTCACCCCCAGCCTCCAGGTGGAGCACGCGGTCACCGAGTGCGTCTCCGGTTACGACCTCGTACGCCTGCAGCTGCTCGTCGCTGAGGGCGGCAGCCTGCCGATGCCCGGGCCACCGCCGATCCGCGGGCACGCCATCGAGGTACGGATCTGCGCCGAGGACCCCGCGTACGCCTGGCTGCCCGCCGTCGGCACCCTGCACCGCTTCAAGGTGCCCGACGTGGCCGGCTCCTTCCGCCCCCTGCCCCAGCCCGGCCTGCGCCTCGACGCGGGTGTGGTGGACGGGACGGTGATCGGCGGCGAGCACGACTCCATGCTCGCCAAGCTGGTCGCGTGGGCGCCCACCCGGCAAGAGGCGGCGCGGATGCTCGCGTCGGCTCTCACCCGTACCCAATTGCACGGTGTGGTCGCGAACCGCGATCTGCTCGTCCGGGTCCTGCGGCACGGTGCCTTCCGGGCCGGCGACGTGGACACCGGCTTCCTCGACCGGCATCCGGAGGTGTTCGCGCCGCTGCTGTCGTCGGTCGACGCCGTACGCATCTCCTGCCTCGCCGCCGCCCTGGCCGGAGCCGCCGCCCGGCGCGCGTCCGCACCGGTCCTGCGCTCGCTGCCCTCGGGCTGGCGCAACGTGCCCTCGGGATCGCAGACGGCCGTGTACGACGGCCCGGCCGGCCCGGTGGAGGTCGGCTACCGGATGAACCGGCACGGCGAGCTGGCGGGCTGGTGGGTCCGCGCCGTCGACCCGGAGGAGCTGGACCTGGCGGGTCTGGGTCAGGCACCCACCCTGGACGACCACCCGCCCACGGTCGTCGTGCACGCCGACGGCTCCCGCGTCGACCTGGACGTCAACGGGATCCGGCTGAGCCTCAAGGTGCACCGCGTCGGCGAGGTGTCGTACGTGGACAGCCCCGAGGGTTCGGTCGCGCTGCGGGAGCTGTCCCGCTTCCCGCTGCCCGCCCCGGAAGCCACCGAGGGCTCGCTCATCGCCCCGCTGCCGGGCGCGGTCCGGCGCGTGCTGGTCGTACCGGGCCAGCGGGTCCGGGCGGGGGAGCTGCTGCTCACCCTCGAGGCGATGAAGCTGGAGCACCCGGTTCACGCACCGTCCGCGGGCGTGGTCGCCTCCCTCCCGGTCCACCCGGGCGCGGAGGTCGACACCGGCGAGCTTCTCGCGGTGCTCGACCCGGAGTAGGTCAGCTGCGCGCCAGCACCGGCCCGTGCAGCTGGTCGGCGCCCTGCCCGGCGAGGCAGCGGAACGTACGGTCGCCCGCGGTCGGCGGCAGCACCGACAGCGCCCACTCGGTGCTGTCGGTGCGGGTGGTGGTGCGCTGGAACATCCGCCGGCTGCAGACCCGCAGGACGCCGGGATCGGTCGTGACCGCATCCCGGTCGCGGGGGTCGACCCGGGCGGGCAGGGATCCCACTGCAAAGACCTCCCAGCTGTGCCGCTTGGCGCACGACACCTCCCGCGCGAGCGGGCTGCCGGGCCTCAGCTTGAAGCACTCCAGCTCACCCGGGCAGTGCCCCGAGCCGGCGAGGCAGCCGGGGAGCCGGGACATCGCCACCGGCAGGGTCGCGGTTGCGGGGACGGTCAGCCGGGACGCCAGGGAGCGCACCGACGGCGCCCGCGTGGACGCGAGCCAGGCACCGCCGAGGGCCGTGGCGAGCAGAAGGAACACCCCGAATCCGCCGAAGAGCCACCGCCGTTTGCCGCGCTTCGGATTCTCGGTGTGGACGGTCGGCGTCTCGTCCGGCCCGGCCGCGTCCCGGGTGGGCGTCACCGGCGGCACCGGACGCGGCTGCGGCGAGGCGTGGAACGGCCTCGGCGCGGGCGGCACGAACGTCGAGGAGTGGTAGACCGTCGGGGCGTGCCCGCCGGCGGGGTTGATGTGCAGGCCGGCGAGCATTTCGCGCAGTTGCTCGGCGGTGGGGCGGTCCCGGGGGTCGTTGGCCATGCCGTAGCGCAGCACCTCGGTCAGCGCTCGCGGCACCCCCGGCATGTCGGGGATGGGCTGATTGAAGAGATCCATCAGCGTGATGAGGCTCGGGCTGCGGTCGCTCTCCCAGCGCGGCGGGCGCCCGCGCATGACGGCGTAGAGCGTGGCGCAGAGCGCGTACACGTCCACGGCACCGGACGGGTCGGCGTGGGAGAACATCTCGGGTGGCGCGTACGCCGGGGTGAGCACCTCCAGCGTCACGGAGGAGTCGCGCATCTCGCCCAGCACGGCCAGCCCGAAGTCGGCGAGCACGGCCGGGTTGAAATGCGAGTACAGAATGTTGGCCGGCTTAACGTCGCGGTGCAGGACGCCGTTGGCGTGCGAGTGCACGAGCGCATCGGCGATCTTCACACCCAGGTCGCGGGCCTCGACCGCGCCGAGCGGGGAGATGCGCATGCGGTCCAGGTACGACCCGTCGCACAGCTCCATGATCAGGTACGGGTGCTGGTCGACCGTCACACCGACGTCGAAGAGGTCGACGACGTGCGGGTGCGACGACATCCGCCCGGCCGCCTTCGCCTCGCGCAGGAACCGTGCCTGATCGCGCGCGTTGTCGAGCGTCCGGTTCTCGACCTTGATCGCGACTTCGCGGCCGACCGAGTCCTGTGTCGCTCGGTACACGGTTGCGTACCCTCCGCGAGCCATGACGGTCAGGCCGGACATACCTGGCACGTAAGGCACGGGCAGGCGACCAGGCGGGGTATCCGTCACGGGTAAGAAAATACGCGAAGGCCGGGCGGGATCATCCCGGCACGTCAGACGCGTAGGCGACAGATTCCGGCGGCTCCACGATGGAATGTGCCAGAGCGTCCCGAAGTTCCTCCGCCGCAACGCGTTCGCTCGCCTGCTCGGTCGAGTACGCCAGCAGCACGGCTTCTTCCGCGGCGTCCCGTGCGCCCGGTATGTCCCCGGCGGCCGCGTTGACCCGGGCATGCACCAGCGCCGCCACCACCCCGCTACGGACGTCCTCGGCCGGAATCTCCCGAGCGCGCCGGATCCACGTGGCGGCCGCGTCCACCCGGTCGTCGGCGAGCAGCGCGGACGCGTACGACGCCAAGGCCTGCCGGCGGGAGAACAGCAGCGAGCCACCCGTGTCGCTGGCGATGGGCGCGAGCAGGCCGATCGCCGTACCCGCGTCGCCGGACCGCAGCCGCGCCTCGGCGAGCAGGACCCGCGGCCCCACCTGTGCGGGGGCGAGCGGATTGTGCGGCTCGACGGCGGTCATCACCCGGCGCGCGTCGGCCTCGGCGGACTCGCAGTCACCGCGTTGCAGCGCCACGAACCCGCGCAACGTGCCGGCCATGCCCAGCAGCAGCGGGTGCCCGGTGCGGCCGGCGAACTCGAGCGCGTCCGTGAGCAGGTCGTTCGCGTGATCGAACTCACCCAGGCCGCGGGCGATGACCCCGCGTACGACCAGCGCCAGCCCGCGCCCCCAGTCGTCCGACACCTTGTCGAAGTCCCGATACGCCCGGCGCGCCTCGCCGTCGGCCTCCGCGAGGTCGCCGAGCTCGGCGGACGCGTACGCCTCCACCGCCCGCAGCGTGCCGACCGCCCAGCCCTCGCCGACCCGGTCGCCGAAGGGCAGGAAGATCCGGGCCAGCCGCCGCGACTCCACGAGCCGCCCGGCGAGCAGCCGCGCGAACGCCGTCGTGCCGCGCAGCCACGAGCGCCCGACCGGGTCGCCGAGCTCCGCGAAGAGCCGGGCGGCCCGGCCCAGGACCGCGTCCGTGCCGGCGAAGTCACCGCGGGTCGTGGTCACCCAGGCCAGGTTCTGCAACGCCCAGGCCTGCCCGTGCCGGTCACCGGCCGCGAGCGTCACCTGGTACGCGGCCGCGAACCGGCTGCTCGCCTGGCTCAGCTTGCCGGCCAGGAAGTCGGCCATGCCCAGCCGCCGCATCGCGTTGGCGCGTTCCGGGGCGAGCTCGGCGTCGGTCGCCACCTCCAGCGCCTCGTGCCAGGCACACACGGCCTTGGACCCGTCGCCCAGCGCCTCGTGCGCCCGGCCGACGACCAGCAGCGCCTCCGCCTTGCACACCGGCTCGTTCTCGGCGGTCCCGGCGATCTTCTCGCCGAAGGCCAGGGCTTCCTCGGCCCGGCCCAGGCGCAGCAGCGCGCGGGCGTGCACGAGCTGGTCCGACAGGGGCAGGCCGTCCTTGGCGAGGACGGCGGCGCGTTCGGCGTACCCGATGGAGGCGGCCGGTTCGATGTTCGCCAGCGCGCGGCGGGCGAGCCGGCCGAGCGCGGCCACCCCGAGCGGCGCGACGTCGCGAACGGCGGCGTCCGGACGCAAGCGGACCGCGTCGGCCAGCTCCAACGCGCATTCGGCGTGGGTCGCGACGAACCCGTCGCGCTCGTTCTCCGTCAGGCTGAGGCGCGACGCACCGTCGTAGCCGAGCTCGGTGATCGTCTCCGGCGCGGCCCACCGGGCCAGGTAGGCGTGCCGGTCGGCCAGGTCCGCCTTGCCGATGCCCGCGTACGCCGCCTCGCGCATCAGCGGTGTCGTGAATGCGTACCCGCCGCGCACGCGGTGCAGCATGCGGCGCTGGAGCAGCTCGTCGACCGCACGCTCGAGCTCGACCGCGGCGACCGCTCCGGGCCGTGCGTCGCCGGGCGAGCGGCGCTCCCGGAGTGCCTCGATGACGCCGGTGGGCACGGTGTCGCCGACCACGGCCGCGTCCCGCAGCACCGACCGCGGCTCGGTCGGCAGCGCGTCGATGCGGGCGGCGAGGACGGCGGCGAGGTCGCGGGAGAGCAGCTGACTGCCCATCGAGCCGTCGGCCAGCTGCCATCGGCCGGCCGCGTTCGCGCCCACCGCGGGCATCAGCGACCCGCGCTCGAGCAACAGCGTGACCAGCTCGGCCAGGTAGAACGGATTGCCCTGCGCGGTGGCCAGCAAGCGGTCCGCGTCCTGCTGGGGAAGTTTTCCGCCGTTCAGGTACGACGTCAGCAGCCGGGAGGCGTCGGCGCCCCGCAGCGGCGGCAACGTGTGGATCTCCGCGTCGGCGAGGCGGGTGAGGGCGCCGGCGGTGCGTACGAGCTCCGGCCGCCCGAGCAGCAGCATGACCACCGGCCCGTCCAGGCGCGACAGCACGCCGCCGAGCGCGTCGATCGTCTCGGCCGTGGCGTCGTGCAGGTCGTCGACGATGACGACCAGCGGCGCCTCCCTCGCCAGGGCGCTGAGCAGGCCGGCGACCGCCACCGGGATGGTCTCCGAGTCGGGGCGCGCGCCACCGGTCGGCTGCCACTCCGCCACGGCGGCCGGGCCGACGGGGTTGGCCGGCGCCTCGCCGTACCCGAGCAGGGCGAGCAGCCGGTCGATCTCGATGTCCGGCTGCTCGCCGTCACGGCTCAACCGGGCGACCAGCTTGCGCAGCCGCTCCTCGACCACCGGGCGGCTGACCGTGGCCGCCACGTCCTTGGGCAGGCCGACGGACTTGCGGACCAGGTCGGCCAGGGGCGCGAACCGGCGCCGCTCACCGAAGGCACGGCAGCGGGCCCGCAGCACCCGGGCGCCGGTGTGCGCCGCGAACCGGCCGGCGCCGACGTCATAGCCGGCCGCCAGGCGTTTGACCTCACCCGCGAACCGGGTCTTGCCGATGCCGGCCTCGGCGGTCATGACCATGACCCGCGGGGTGCCCGAGTCGATGACCTCGGCCAGCCGCCCGGCGACCCGGCCCAGCTCGGTCTCGCGCCCCACGAACGGCGCCTCGTCACCGAGGCCGGAGCGGGTGCCGGGAGCGTCGTGGAGGCCGAGCAGCTCGTACGCGGGAACCGGCTCCCGCTTGCCCTTGAGCCGCAGCGCCCGCAGCTGGCGCCAGGAGGCGACGTGCCGGGTGCCCCCGGCGGTGCGGGAACCGGCGTAGACGGCACCGACCGCGGCGGCGTCGGCCAGCCGGGCGGCGGTGTTCACGGTGTCGCCGATGACCGTGTACTCGATGGAGGCCTGGATGCCGGCGACGACCTCGCCGGTGTTCAGGCCGACGCGCAGCCCGAGCGGGGCCCCGCCGCCGCGCTCGTCGTCCAGCACCCGGCGGACCGCCCGTTGCATGCTGAGCGCGGCCCGGACCGCCCGCTCGGCGTCGTCCTCGTGGGTGACGGGCGCACCGAAGACCGCCATGATCCCGTCGCCGGTGAGCTTGTCGACGTGCCCGCCGAAGGTCTTGACCGCCCCCGCGAGCGCGGCGAGCACCCGGTCGGTGACCGCGCCGACCCGCTCGGGGTCGAGGTCTTCCGACCAGGAGGTGAAGTCGGAGAGGTCGCCGAAGAGCACCGTCACGATGCGGCGTTCGGCGGCCGGCAGGGTGGCCGCCGCGGGCAGGGCGGCACCACAGTTGTGGCAGAAACGGGCACCGGGTACAGCCACGGTTCCGCACACGGGACAGGTCACAGCGGGTCCAACTGTTCCGGGGTCGGTTGTGATTCCCGCCTCAGAAAGTCGAGTTGCGCCCGCGCGGACATCTCGGCGGCGAACCTGATCCTGGGGTCGATGTCGGGATACACCAGGTCGACGACCGCCTCGGGCGAGTCGGCGCCGGACGCGAGGGCGGCACGCACCTGGGCGAGCCGCTCCCGGCGATGATCGAGATAGACCCCGGCGACCTCGGCGCAGTCGGCCTGCACCGGGCCGTGCCCCGGCAACATCAGCTTCGGGTACGCCCGCAGCGTCTCGAGACTTCCGAGGTACGCCCCCAGATCCCCGTCGGGCCATGCCACCACGGTGGTGCCCCGCCCCAAGATGGTGTCGCCGGTGAAGACGGCGTCCGCGACGACGAAGCACACGGAGTCACCCGTGTGCCCGGGCGTGGCGACCACCTCGATGTCCAGGCCCGCGAGGCGCATCCGCGGCGGCAGCGGATCGCCGTGCTTGGGGTCGGCGGCCAGGACCGGCACGCCACCGAGCATCCGCGAGAGCGTCTCGGCGCCCTCGACGTGATCGTGGTGGCCGTGGGTGATCAGGATGGCGCTCAGCGGCCGGTGCTCGGCGATCGAGGCGAGGTGCCCGGCGTCGTCCGGCCCCGGATCGATCACCACCGCGTCCTCGGCACCGGGCGCACGCAACACCCAGGTGTTGGTGCCGTCCAGCGTCATCGGCCCGGCGTTGGGCGCCCGCAGCAGCGTGACCCACTCCGGCAACCGCTCCACCTGCGACGACACAGACGCCACCCCCCAGCGCATGGTACGTCGCCGGAACCGCCGGGATCGACCAGGCAAGGTGCGACCCCGGCGCTGCCGTCAGGCGATCTCGGCGATGACCTCCACCTCGACCGGCGCGCCGAGGGGCAGCTCCGCCACGCCGACGGCGCTGCGGGCATGCCGGCCCTGCTCGCCGAGAACGTCGCCGAACAGCTGTGACGCGCCGTTCACCACGGCCGGCACGCCGGTGAAGCCCTCGGCCACCGCCACGAAGCCCGTCACCTTGACGATCTTCACGATCCGGCCCAGGCCGACGAGCGCGTCGATCGCTGCGAGGGCGTTCAGGGCGCAGTACCGGGCCAGCTCCGTACCCTGCTCCGGGGTGACGTCCGCGCCGACCTTGCCCGTGTACGGCAGCTTGCCGTCCACCATCGGGAGCTGCCCCGACACGTACACGTAGTTGCCCGACTGCACGGCCGGCACGTACGACGCCAGCGGCGGGACCACCTGCGGCAGCGTCAGCCCCAGCTCGGCCAGCTTCGCGTACGCGTCCGCGCCACCCTCGCCGCTCACCGGCGTCGGGGCCGTCACGCCTTCGCCCGCTTCATGTACGCCACGAGCTGCTCGGCGTTCGGGCCCGGCACGACCTGCACCAGCTCCCAGCCGTCCTCGCCCCAGTTGTCGAGGATCTGCTTGGTCGCGTGGACCAGCAGCGGCACGGTCACGTACTCCCACTTCTGCATGTGCTCGCCCAGCTTCCTTAAGTCAGTTCGCGCGAGCCCCCGGCCCGCGCTCCGGCGACAGCTTAAGGCGGCCTTGACCAGGGCGCCGGAGCGGCCTCGCGGCCGACCGGATTCCATTACCCTGACGAGGGGGCGGTGCGACCCCGGAAGGGCAGATCAGGGGGGACGATGACGCAACCGTCGCAGGGCGGATCCGGGCGACCCTCTTCCATCGCCGCCGCCGAGGCGCCGGCCTCCGACTTCATCGACGCGCCCCCGGCCGCCACGCCGGCGGGGTGGCCGCCGCCGGGCGCCTATCCCGGCGAGCCCGGGCATCCATCGCTTCCGGCGCCGGAGCCGGCCACCGCCGCGCCCACCGAGCAGATCCCGGCCGTCACCGACGCCGCGGCGACCGAGCAGATCCCGGCCGTCACCGACGAGACGGACGTCATCGACGCCGTCGAAGGCGAGGTCGTGTGGCACCAGCCGCCCCCGACCGAGCCGTTCCACGCCAAGCACGAGAAGCCCGGCGAATGGCACACCCACCCGCCCGACCACCTCGCCTTCGAGCATTCGCCGCCGGCCGAGGTGCAGCCCGGCGTGCAGCACGACGAGCCCATGGAGGCGGAGGCGATCCCGCTGCGCATGCTGCCGCAGCCCTGGGAGGTGCCGTTCGACCCGCAGCACACCGAGACGGTCGTCGACGACGATTCGCCGCGCCGGCGGCGGCGTACCGGGCTGTGGGTGACGCTCGCGCTGGTCGTGACGCTGCTGCTCTTCGCCGGCGGCACGGCCTCCGCGCTCCTGCTGCTGCGCAACGCGGACAGCGGCAAGGGCTCGGCCGACCCGGCCACGGCCGTCGACCGGTTCATGACGGCGGTCTACACCCAGCAGGACGCGAAGGCGGCCGGTGACTCCGTCTGTCGCGAGGCCCGCGACGAGGACAAGCTCAAGGGCCGGGTGGACCAGATCAAGGGGTACGCGAGCCAGTACGAGGCGCCGACGTACCGCTGGACGGAACCGGCAGTGTCGGGGCAGAGCGACGACAAAGCCACGGTCGCCGTCCAGCTCACGATGGTCACCGACGACGAGAAGAGCGCCGAGCAGCAGCTGACGTTCACGGTGGTCCGCAAGACCGGCTGGCTCGTCTGCGACGTCAGGGGCTGAGCGGAAACCGTACGCTCGAGGAGTGGCACGAGATGAATGGCCCGCCCGCCTGCACGTGGTGACGGGCAAGGGCGGCACGGGCAAGACCACCGTGGCGGCGGCGCTGGCGCTCGGCCTGGCGGCCGGCGGGCACCGCACCCTGCTGGTGGAGGTCGAGGGCCGGCAGGGCATCGCGCAGCTGTTCGGCACCGACCCGCTGCCGTACGAGGAACTGCGCATCGCCACCCCGGCCCGGGGCGACGGTGAGGTCCGGGCACTGGCGGTGGATCCCGAGGAAGCCCTGCTCGAGTACCTCGACATGTTCTACAAGCTGGGCGCCGCCGGGCGGGCGCTGCGCAAGATCGGGGCGATCGACTTCGCCACGACCATCGCCCCCGGCCTGCGGGACGTGCTGCTGACCGGCAAGGTCAAGGAGGCCACGACGCGCTCGTCCGACGGGCGGCGCGCGTACGACGCCGTGGTGCTGGACGCGCCGCCGACCGGACGGATCGGACGGTTCCTGAACGTCACCGCGGAGACCGCCAAGCTGGCGAAGATGGGCCCGATCAAGACCCAGAGCGACGGGGTCGCCTCGCTGCTGCGCTCGCCGATCACCTCCGTACACGTGGTCACGCTGCTGGAGGAGATGCCGGTGCAGGAGAGCCTCGACGCGATCGAGGAGCTCACCGCGCTGCACATCCCGGTCGGCCGGATCATCGTCAACGGCGCCCGCCCGCCGCTGCTGACCGGCGCGAAGGTCACCAAGTCCGAGCTCCGGCGCGGGCTCGCCGCCGCCGGCCTGCCCACGGACGCGGCCACGGTGAGCGGCCTGCAGGCCGAGGCGAAGGCCCACCTGACCCGCCGCGAGCTGGAGGAGTCGCTGCGCGGCGACCTCTCCGAGACCGATTACCCCATGGTCGAGCTGCCGCTGCTGGAGGACGGCGTCGATCGGGAGAGCCTGAACCGCCTGGCCGACCTGCTGATGGGTGTCTGACCGCCGCGTCCCGGGCCCCGAGTCAGTACGCTCGAACCGTGGCCGCTGATCAGACTGCCCCGCGCCTGGACGTCGACGCACTGCTCGCGGACCCGGCGACCCGGATCGTCGTGTGCTGCGGTGCCGGTGGCGTCGGGAAGACCACCACGGCGGCCGCCCTGGGGTTGCGGGCCGCCGAGCACCACGGCCGGCGCACGGTGGTGCTGACCATCGACCCGGCCCGCCGGCTGGCCCAGTCCATGGGGCTGACCGAGCTGGACAACACGCCGCGGCAAGTCAAGGGCATCGACGTCGAGGCCACCGGCGGCGAGCTGCACGCCATGATGCTCGACATGAAGCGCACGTTCGACGAGGTCGTGCAGGCGCACACCTCGCCGCAACGGGCCGCCGAGATCTTCGCGAACCCCTTCTACCAGGCCATGAGCTCCACCTTCTCCGGTACGCAGGAGTACATGGCGATGGAGAAGCTGGGTCAGCTGCGCTCCCGCGACGAGTGGGACCTGATCGTGGTGGACACGCCGCCGTCCCGTTCCGCGCTCGACTTCCTCGACGCCCCGGCGCGGCTCTCCCGCTTCCTGGACGGCCGCATGCTCCGGATGCTGCTGGCCCCGGCGCGCGGCGGTCGCAGCATGTTCAGCCTGGTGACGGCCTCGTTCGGGATCTTCTCGCGGGCGGTGCAGAAGATCCTCGGCGCCCAGCTGCTCACGGATCTGTCCGGCTTCGTCGCCGCCCTGGACTCCATGTTCGGCGGTTTCCGGCAGCGCGCGGACGAGACGTACCGGATCCTGCAGGACCCGCAGACCGCCTTCCTGCTGGTCGCGGCACCGGAGCGGGACGCGGTCCGGGAGGCCGCGTATTTCGCGGAGCGGCTGGTCTCGGAGCGGATGCCACTGGCCGGCCTGGTCCTGAACCGCACGCACCGCACGGCCGTGGACACGGTTCCGCTGGCCGCGGCCGAGGCCGCGTCGGTGGCGCTGGAAGCCGAGGGCGATCAGCAGATCACCGCGGACGCGCTGCGCGTGCATGCGGCGTTGCTGCGGCAGGTCGATCGAGAGGTACGGGTGGCAGCGCAGTTCACGGACGCGTTCCCCGCCGTGCCCTGGGTGTCGGTGACAGCGCAGCCCGCCGACGTTCACGACGTCGACGGGCTGCGAACTATCGGCGATGCGCTGACCGCCGGTGCCTGATCGGCGAGGGTTGTTCACGACGGTGGAGACCCCGCGGCCGGGCTTACGCTACGTCGGCCTCGGGGCGGGTCGTGAACATCCCTCGATCAGCGGGTCGAGACGAGCACCTTGTCGGCGCCCTTCTCGCGCAGCGCGGCTTCGAACATCTTGCGCCAGCTCGCCACGTGCGGGTGCCGGCGCAGCAGAGCCCGCCGCTCCCGCTCGGTCATGCCTCCCCAGACACCGAACTCGATCCGGTTGTCCAGTGCGTCGGCAAGGCATTCGTAGCGAACCGGGCAGCTTCGGCAGATCCTCTTCGCCACGTTCTGCTCGGCGCCCTGCACGAACAGCGCGTCAGGGTCGCCACTCTGACACGCCGCCATGCTGGGCCAGTCGCTGATCATCCCCATCTGTTCACGTCCCCCCTTGCAATTACCCCCTGACGTCCGCAGGCTCATGTCCCCCAAGCCGCGCAGACGTCGTGCGAAAGCTCGCCGACCCATCATGCTCCGTAGTCGGGCGATTACGCAACGTTGTCCCTCAAATACGTATACCTCGGTAGTTCCGGGCATCTCGCTCTGACCGGACGGGGAAAAGTTCGCGGGAAAACTCAGAAAAGACCACGCGCTGCCGATCTGACCGGCAGAATCATTCTGGGCGAACCGTGACCATCTCGACGCGTGGTCAGGGTGCTGTTTCGCGTACCCTGCTCACGTGACCTCCTGGATGCGCAGACGCGATCACAACATCTTCGCCAATGCGACTTCTCTGCTGATCTGTGGCCTGCTGGCGGGCGTGGTGGTCGCCGCCGCGGCATTCCCCGCCGTCGCCATGTCCGGCCTGGCAGCAAAGGCCGGCGGAGAGACCTTCGCGAGCCTTCCCAGCGAGCTCAAGCAGGCGAGCGCACCCCAGATCAGCCGGATCTTCGCGTCGGACAACAAGACCCAGATCTCGGTCTTCTACGACGAGTTCCGCAGCGACGTGCCGTTGAAGGACATCTCCGTCAACATGCAGCACGCGATCATCGCGGCCGAGGATCACGAGTTCTACAACCACAACGGCGTCGACCTCAAAGGCGTCGCCCGCGCGGTGGTGAGCAACAAGAGCGGCAAGTCCCAGCAGGGCGCGTCCACCCTGACGATGCAGTACGTGCGCATGTCGCTGGCGTACTCGGCGACGAACCCTCAGGAGGTCGTCGACGCCACCAAGGACACGCCCAAGCGCAAGATCACCGAGATGAAGTACGCCATGCAGGTGGAGAAGGAGCTCACCAAGGAGCAGATCCTCGAGCGCTACCTCAACCAGGCGCCCTTCGGCAACGGCTCGTACGGCGTCTACGCGGCCAGCCAGGTCTACTTCAAGAAGAAGCCCAACGCGCTCACGATCGCCGAGTCCGCCCTGCTGGCCAGCATGGTGAAGGCGCCGACCGCGTTCAACCCGACCACCGCCAGCGGCTACCCGCAGGCGCTGGCGCGGCGCAACTACGTCGTCAACGACATGCTCGAGCTGAAGTTCATCACGCCGGACGAGGCGAAGAAGGCCACTGAAACGAAGATCAGCAAGACGGTCCAGCGGGTCGGCAACGGATGCGTCTCCGTGGCGAAGAACCACTGGGGCTTCTTCTGCGACTACTTCTACCGCTGGTGGCTGAGCCGCAACGAATTCGGCGCGACCACATACGACCGGGAGCGCCGCCTCAAGAGCGGCGGCTACCGCATCCAGACCTCGATGGACGTCAAGGCGCAGAACGCGGCGCGGCAGAACATCCTCAAGCACATCAAGGACAAGAACAAGAACGCCCTCCTGATCGCCGGCGTCCAGCCCGGCACGGGCAAGGTGCGCACGCTCGCCGCCAACCGCCGCTTCAAGCTCGACGATCCCGAGCATCCGCAGAACAAGATCTCCTCGGACCCGCGCAAGGCGCGGAAGAAGATCCGGGGCACCTACCCGAACACCACCAACCCACTGCTCAGCGGCGGCGGCGACATCACCGGCTACCAGGCCGGCTCGGTGTTCAAGATGTTCACCATGGTGGCGGCGCTGGAGAACGGCTACCCGCTGGCCTACTCCATCAACGCACCCGCCCGGTACGTCTCGAAGTACATCATCGCGCCCGGGCCGTCGACGTGTAACGGCAAGTACTACTGCCCGTCGAACGCCTCGAAGAGCGAGAAGGGCATCTTCAACATGTGGACCGGCTTCGGCGCGTCGGTCAACACGTTCTTCGTACCGCTGCAGGAGCGGGTCGGCGCCGAGAAGGTGGTCGACGTCGCGAAGCGCTTCGGCGTGCAGTTCCGGGCCAAGCAGGACTACGACTTCGCCGCCACCGAGGAGTCCGCCCACCAGTGGGGCGCCTTCACCCTCGGCGTGTCCTCCTCCACCCCGCTGGACATGGCCAACGCGTACGCGACCCTCGCCGGCGACGGCATGTACTGCACGCCCACCCCCGTCGAGCAGATCACCTCGCAGGACGGCGAGAAGATCGACGTAGGGCAGCCGCACTGCACCCGGGCGACCTCCCCTGACGTGGCACGAGCCGCCCTGGACGCCGCCCGCTGCCCGGTGGGGGACTCGGCCCAGCTCGGCAACTGCAAGGGCCGCACGGCACCGCAGGCGCACTCGGAGATCGGCCACCCGATCTACGGCAAGACGGGCACCACCGACCACGACAAGACCGCCGCGCTGATCATCGGCACCACCACCCTCACGGTCGCCGGCTACCTGGTGAACCCCGACTACCAGGACCACTCCGACCGGATGTCGCACCAGATCGTGAACCCCGCCGTCTGGGGCACCATGGCCGACTTCATGGAGGGCAAGCCCAAGGTCCAGTTCAAGACCCCGGGCAGCCGCAAGATCTCGATCGGCGACCAGCGCTCGATCCCGGACGTCACCTGCGCGACCATCGACGGCGCCCGGGCCCGCCTGGAAGACGCCGGCTTCAGCGCCTCGGTCGGCGCCGAAGTCGAGTCGAACTGCCCGAAGGGGACGGCGGCCGGCACCAACCCGGGCGGCCGGACGATCAAGGGCGGCTACGTCAGCATCGAGGTCAGCAAGGGCAAGGCCGATGACAAGCCCAAACCCCCGAAACCGGGCGACGGCGGCATCATCTTCCCCCCGCCCCGGCGGCGCTGACGGTCGGACGACGACGGGCGGGTCACCCTCGGTGGGTGGCCCGCCCGTCTACTTCTCCCGTACGGGATCAGCCGAGCTGTTTGCGCACCTCGGCCGCGACCCGGCCGCCCTCGGCCCGACCCGCCACCGCGGCCTGCGCGGCCTTCATGGCCGGACCCATCTGACCCTTCCCGCTGAAGCCGCCTGCGCGCAGCGCCTCCGCGACGATCCCCGCGATCTCCTCGTCGGTGAGCTGAGCCGGCAGATACCGGTCCAGGATCTCCCCCTCGGCGTTCTCCTTGGCCGCCTGGTCGGCCCGGCCGGCGCCCTGGAAAGCGGTCGCCGCCTCCCGGCGCTTCTTCGCCTCCTTGGTGAGCACCGCGAGCACCTCGTCGTCGGAGAGCTCCCGCGCGGCATCCCCGGAGACCTCGGCGTTGCGCACCGCGGACAGCGCCATCCGCAACGTCGACGTGGTCAGCTCGTCACGGCCCTTCATCGCGGTGCGAAGGTCATCGTTCAGGCGGTCTTTCAGCGTTCCCATGGACGCCCAAACTACTCTGGCCCTCATGCGCAAGCGCCCCCTTTACGCCCTGGCCGCCACGATGACCGCCGTCGGCGGCGCCACCTTCGCCTACGCCTCCCTGGTCGAGCGCAACATGTTCACGCTGCGCCGCCTCAGCGTCCCGGTCCTCGAACCCGACGCGGAGCCGCTGCGCATCCTGCACCTGTCGGACCTGCACATGATGCCCGACCAGCACCGCAAGCAGGCCTGGGTGGCGGCCCTCGCCGGCACCGACCCCGACCTCGTCGTGGTCACCGGCGACAACATGGCCTCCCCGGACGCCGTACCCGGGGTCCTACGCGCCCTCGAACCGCTGCTGCCCGTGCCGGGAGCATTCGTCTTCGGCTCCAACGACTACCGCGGCCCGGTCTGGAAGAACCCCCTGAGATACGTCCTGCCGATCGAGAACGAGTACGTCCAGGGCGTCGAACTCCCCACGGAAACCCTCCGCCAGGCCCTCACCGACGCCGGCTGGGCCGACCTCAACAACGCCCGTACGGTCCTGAAAGCCGGAGGCCGCTCCATCGAACTCGCCGGTGTCGACGACCCCCACGTGGACCGAGACGACTACCCCTCGGTCGCCGGCCCCGCCACCCCGGGCGCCGACCTGCACCTGGGCGTGACCCACACCCCGGCCTCCCGAGTCCTCGACGCCATGGCCGCAGACGGCTTCGCCCTCCTCCTGGCCGGCCACACCCACGGAGGCCAGGTCTGCATCCCCGGCTACGGCGCCCTGACCACCAACTGTGACCTGCCCCACTCGATGGCCAAGGGTCTGCACCGCTGGCCCGGCTCCGACTCCTGGCTCCACGTATCCGCAGGCCTGGGCACCCACCCGACAGCACCGATCCGCTTCGCCTGCCGCCCCGAGGCGTCCATCCTGACGCTGATCCCCCGCTGACCTGCGACTTTCCGGCAGGGGGATACCGATTTCGCGTGGCGGAGCGCGTCGGATACTATTGCTCAGCACGCCGCGGGGTGTGGCGCAGCTTGGTAGCGCGCTTCGTTCGGGACGAAGAGGCCGTCGGTTCAAATCCGGCCACCCCGACAGAGGTAAGGGCCTGACCAGTGGGAACGCTGGTCAGGCCCTTAAGTTTATCGATGGGGTTTGAATCGCCCCCCCCGAAAACCCCCCGTAAACGCCTGGGCGCGATCAGATTCGTCGGCCTATGGCCGTCGGGCGGGGGACGTCAGGCGTTCGCCTGTTCGGGTCTGCAAGGCCCGGGTGGTTGCGGCGCTCCCGGGCCGCCCGCTGTCCGCCCAACGCCGACATGGCGAAGTGGGTCGGCAGGGAGCAGCCGAGGAAGCGACTCGCTATCGAAGGCCGTGGGGCGCGCTTGATCGCGCCTTGAAGAGGTCGAAGCCGCTGTTGATAACCGCAAACGACGCGAGCGTGCACAAGTAGAGCCCACTGACCGATCCTGTGATCCGTACGTGGTTGACGTCGCCTACGCGCTCCACGATCTCCTTATCGAGCAGACCGAGCGTTCCGCTGATATCGCCGTGGGCAAGGGAGCTGCATCCGCTCCAGACCACTTCGGCGAGGTCCGCGCCGAGTGTGGTCAGCTCGCCTGCGGCTTTGACGCTCTCGGAGTACTGCGGTGACCGCAGCGCCCTCCTGGCGTCGTCCGGTTGAACGCCCGCGTTGATGATCAGGTCGCGGAGCTGCCGCTCACGCTGTTCGACCGTCCGGGGGCCTGGCTGTCCGACGAGTTCTCGCATTCGTGCTGAGTGGCGGACCTCCTTGGCCTCAAGGGACAAGCGCCGGGTCACGCGGGCCAGCCGCATCGGCGGTCCCAGCATCCAGACCGCGCGCGCCCCGTTCTCGAAGGCGCCACGGATGAGCGAGGACTGGGCATGAGTGTGAATGCGGATCGACGCTGAACGGTCGGTCAGCTCACTGACCAGCGATGACCGGAGACACTGCATGTGGTCGACGGCGACCGTCAGGGCGTGCCACGCGCTGTGCGAAACCTGGTATGGGTCAGCCTTGGCGTCATCGCCTGCCAAGGGGCTGCCCGGCTGCACCTGCCAGGCAGCGCCGGGGCGGTCGGTCATCTCGCGCCACGCGTCAACCTTGTCCAACAGCGACAAGAGCTTCCGAAGGTCGCGCTCTTCGTTGTCCTGCACAGCGGGGGATGCTACGCCCGACCGGCTCCGGTGCGATTTATCTGCCCCCAGAGCTCCAGTGCCGGCGGCTCGACGCCGCTGTGGACGCGTCCCCGCCAGGCGCTGCATAGCTAGTTGAACGGGTATTGCTTCCACGCCTGGTCGAGCAGGGGGTTGCGGTCGTCAGCCAGTTGGTGCGGCTTGAGCGCGATCCCCAGCGACCAGGTCGAGCGCCCGGAGTCAGCCATGATCTCGGTCAGGATGGGGCCCACAGGCAGGCGCTGGCCGATACTCACGAGGGACTCGATCTCTCGGGCGGAGCACACGGTCACCGGTACATCGCAGGTAGGCAGTACCTGGCGTCCAAGGAAGCTGTTGGCCATGTACCACGGGTCGAGGGTGGCTACTAGGCCGAGCAATGGCCGGTCGTTCGGGATGTGGGCGACCTCTGGCGCGCCGGCCTTGATCAGCGCGAGCGTGCGGTTGATCTGCTTGATGGCCTTGCCGACGGTGCGGGTCATCATCGTGGTGAGGGAGTCGTCACCCGCGCGTCCAGCGGCCGGGAGGATCCCCGCCTTGGCTTCTACGAGCAGCACCACGTCGTCGAGCACGACGAACCAATCGGTCGTGTCCATCCGGTCCTTGCCGCGGTGGTACTCGACCTCGGGTTCGACACGCGCATCGGGCAGTGTGGCGAACTGGCGTCCCACGTAGTCCTCGAACAGGTACCCGAGGTCGATGGCGAAGCCGGTTCCCCATTTGTGGACGCCGGCGTAGTACCACTCGAGTGGTGACATCCGCCGGGAGATCAACTGGGGTACCGGGGCGATCAGCCGGCCGTCTTTGCGGCGGATGAAGGGGCGCGCAGTGAGCGGGTTGAACACGTACTTGTCGAGCAGCGGCACGGCCGGTGCCTCGGCGGCGAGCTTCTTGAAGCCGGCCACGTCGGTGGCGAACGAGGTGTTGACCACGTCGAGGATCGTGTCGCGCGGAAGCACGTTGAGCACCGGCGTGAAGTTCGACTGGTCGAGCCATGTGGGATCGAAGAGGCCGCCGTTTATGTCGGCCCCGGCGTGCAGCAGCATTGCCACACCGGCGGCCTCCCGGACCGGGGCGCCGAGTAGCTCGGCCAGGCGCTCGTCGGTGATGACTGTCAGGGGCTTGCTGCCGGTGTAGCCGTTGAAGAGCGCTTCGGCTCGCGCTAGCTCCTCGAACATCGACTCCTGGTACGGGAATTGCTCGTACCCGATGCGGACCATGACCGCGAGCGGAGAGCCCAGGTGAGGGTGGTCGAGCTCCTCGGGGTGCAGGTTGTTGTGCATGTGGCAGGCAAGGGTCAGGTCCCGTGCACGCATGGGCGTGGACCTGTGGGGGTTGCCGTTGCACAGCGATGCCTTCACGACCGCCGCGAGCGCCCACGGCGTCGTGCGCTGGTAGCCGCTCGGGTCCTCGTCCATCCGCCGGGGCAGCTTCTGCGCCGCGGCGACCACGGCGTCCAGCACCGACTCCTGGTTGAACCGGCGGACGTGATCCACGAAGTCCTTGTAGGTCCACTCCGGCGCCGCTGAGCTCACGCGAAGACATTGGCACGGTTTGCGCCACTTCAACAACCGGATTTGGGCCGTTCAGCGCGCTTGAGCCGGCCTGTGACCAGGACCAAACACGCTGATGCCCCGACCGATGGGTCGGGGCATCAGCGCCGTCGCTCCTGGCTCTAGCCGGGCATCCGCCGCAGAAGGCTAGGCGGCGTGTGGCCGTTCGGGTTCGCTCGCCGACTGGCCGGGGCCGAGCTTCTCCAGGATGTGAGAGCTGTCCGGGGCCAGCGCCGGTTTGACGATGTAGTGCTTCTTGGTGATCGCCTCGTCTTCGTGGCCGAGTTGGCCGGCGGCGTCCTTGGCGTCGGCTTCCTTGTCGATGAGGCTGGCGACCGTCTTTCGGGCGGTGTGCGGCGTGACCCATTCCAGGCCGGTGTCCGTGCGGGCTTGGCGCCACTGACGCCGCACGTTCTGTGGCGACAGCCAGGTGCCGCGCCGTGAAGCGAAGATCGCGTCGTGAGGGTTGTCGACAGCCGTGATCTTGCGGGCCATCAACATGCCGACCGCGAAGGGCGGGAGCACGACGGTCCGGTAACCGGCGTCAGTCTTCGTCCATCCCTGTCGGAAGATGGACCGGCCGATGAAGGGCGCCAACCTCATGCAGGCTCTCGCCCGCGTCAACCGCCGGTTCCGGGGAAAGCAGGACGGCCTGCTGGTCGGCTACGCCCCGCTGACGGAGAACCTGCGCAGGGCGCTCACCGAGTACACCCCCAGCGACCAGGAGGACCAAACCCTCGGCCGGGAAATCGACCGCGCCATCAGCGAGGTGCACAACGAGATTTCCGTCATCGAGGCGATGCTGGCCTCGGTTGGGTGGCGGGCGGTCCTCGACGACGAGAACGACGCGACCCGCTGGCTGCGGGCAGTGCGCAAGGCCGCCAACTTCCTGCGCGACCCCCGGACTCCCGGCAACCTCGTCGAGCCCGGCACGAAGCCGCTGCACCAACGTTTCCGCGACTCGGCGGGTCGGCTGGAACGGTTCTACCGGCTCTGCGCCACCAGCCGTGACTTCATCGAACGTGCCGGCGACATCGAGCGCCTGCGCCGCGACATTCATTACTTTCGCGACGTTCGGGTCTGGATCGTCAAGGAGGAGGCCGCCGACCGGGAGGCCAAGGGTTTGCCCAACACGGCCGAGGTGGAGCGCTACCTTTCTCAGCTGGCCGCCGAGGTGGTCGACGCTGCCGACATCACGGACATCTACGAGGAGGCCGGCCTCGGCAAGCTCGACATCACCGAGCTCAACGGGGTGGCGTTACAGCGTCTGCAAAACTCCGACACCCCGCACCTCGCCGCCTCTGCGCTACGCCGGCTGATCCAGCGCAAGATGCGGGAGGTCACTAAGCACAACGTGGTCCGCCAGGAACGCTTCTCCGCCCAGCTTGAAGACTTGATGAATCGCTACATGCGCCAGCAGCTGACCAGCGCCCAGCTGATCATCGAGCTCGTCGAGATGGCCAAGCAGGTATCCGCCGACGCCCGTCGCGGCCAACAGTTCGACCCTCCGCTCAACCACGCCGAACTCGCCTTCTACGACGCCGTCGCGCAGAACGGCGCCGCCACGGAACTCATGGGCGTCGGGACCCTGGCAGAGATCGCCCGTGAGTTGGTCAGGTCCATCCAGTCGTCGATCACCGTGGACTGGTTCTCCCGCGAACCGGTACGCGCGAAGCTACGCAGCCACATCCGCCGGCTGCTGGCCCGCTACGACTACCCGCCAGACCACGAGCGCGCCGCCGTCGACCTCGTCCTTCGGCAGATGGAGACCTTCGCCAACGAGTGGGCGCCGGGTGGGGCAAGGTCAAGCTGACGCTTGGACAGCTCGGGAATAATCTTTCGAGCTGCGCCTTGCCGAGCTCGGCATCCGAGCCGACCTGTATCGCTATCGCGACCGCAGGGTTCGCCGGAGTCGTCCTCAGCCCCATGCGCTGAACCGACCGCACCGCGCAGCGGCCACCGGGCACCGGGCACCGGGCACCGGGCACCGGGCACCGGGCCGTCATAGCCGAGGAACCGCGCCGGCCTCGGTAAGGAAGCGGACCAGTTGCGTCCGAGACGACAACCCCAGCTTGCGATAGACGCTGGACAGGTGCGCCTCAACTGTCTTGCGTGAGATGAACATCGCGGCCGCCACCTCAGGGTTGCTCAACCCCCGGGTCACCGCCGTCGCGACTTGCAGTTCCTGCGGAGTCAGCCGGTATGCCGGGCTGGGTTCGTGGGCCGGGCCGGTCGGCCGCTCTCCCGCCGCGATCAGCTCCGCCTCGACCCTCCGCGCGTACGGGTCGGCTCCCAGCACGCGGAACGTGGTCAGCGCCGCCCGTAGGATCGGTCGCGCTTCGGCCAGTCGGCGGTGCCGGCGCAGCGCTTCGGCGTGGCACAGCTCGGTGCGTGCCTGCTCGAACGGGTTGACGGAGTGCCGATGCAACGCCGCCGCGGCGGCGAAGTGGGCGGCCGCCTCATCCCCGTCGACCGCCACCATGCCGTGACAACGCTCGGCCGCCGCTCGCGGCGTCGGCAGCCCACTCAACGCCGCGTGTCGGTCCACCTCGACCAAGCGCGCCGCGGCCTGCTTGGTGCGGCCACACCGCCAGTACGCCTCGACGAGGTCCGGTTCCCAGAGGATCACGTTCGGGTTACCCATCCCGTTACGTGTCGCGAAGTCGCGGACCTCCTCCAGGTAGGTCACCGCACGGTCGGGTGCGCCGGTGGCCAGGTGGAGTAGTCCTCGCACTCCGCCTTCCCACATCACCAAGCCGCCGGTGCCCAGCGGCCCGGACATCTTCGCCGCCTCGTCGAGCCGATCGGCGACCAGTTCCGCATTCCCACGGGCGGCGTCCAGGCGGCCGAGCAGCACCAGCGAGAGCCCGATGGTCACCGGAACACGAGTCTCCTGCCCCAGGCGCAACGACTGCTCCGCGCCGGCGTACGCCTGCGCCCAGTCGCCGGTGCAGCGATCCACCTCACTGCGGTAGTTCAGGGCGTGGCTCAACGTGCCAAGGTGACCGTCGCGGCGCGCATCGTCGATGATTCGGTCCAGGAGCCGGCGCGCACTGTCGTACTCCTCGATCCAGAGGTAACAGGCGCCGAGGAGGCAGAGTGCGAGGGCGTCGCGGTCCGGATCGAGCGCTTCCACGGCCCTGTCGAGGGCGTCCCGGTCGACCGCTGGATCCCCGGCGAGCACGAGCGCTTGCGTCAGCGCCGCCCGGCAGCCGGCGTGTACGGCGGGGTCGCCGGCTGTCTCGGCGAGGCGTACCGCCCGCCGGCACGCCTCGCCTGCCGCTCGGATCCGGCCCTCCGTGAAGGTCGGCAGCGCTGCCTCACAGAGCAGCCGCGCGGCCCGGCCCGGGTCGGCTCCGGCAACGTTGTCCGCGGCCGTCATCAGCACCCGCTCGGCGATGGCCGGCGTACCGCGGATGGTGAACGCCCGGCCGCGCAGCAGATCCACGTCTGCTGCGGTACACGGGTCAAACGCCAGCGTGCGCGCTTCGTCCAGCCACGCGGTCGCCTCCTCCAGCAGGCCACCGCCGAGCGCGTCCGACCCCGCCTGCAACAGCCGGCGGATGCGGCGTTCGGGCTGTGTGTCGAGCCGGGCCGCGCGGTGCATCACCCGCGCGGCGGCCGCCAGCCCGGAACGGCCCCGCATGTCCCGGGCCGCCTCCTCCAGCTCATTCGCCAGCTCGTCGTCGGTGCCCACCGCCGCGGCGGCTCGGTACTGCAGACGGGTGTCACCGTCGGCGGAGTCGATCAGCGCCTGGTAGGCGCGTCGGCGCGCCCAGCCTCCGGCCGCGGCTTCCACCGCCGAGCGCACCAACGGGTGCGAGAAGCGGATCCGGTCGCCGTCGATGACGATCAGCCCGGCAGCATCCGCCGGATCCAACACGCTGGGATGCAGGGCGAGCGCGTGCAACGCGGCCAGCAGCATCGACGTTTCGGGGACGGCGGCCAGCGCCAGCACCAGTAGAGCCGTCCGGGTTCCCTCCGGCAGTGGGTCCAGTTGCGCGGTGAAGGCGCGGGTCAGGTCGGCGCCCAGCGGCAGTTCGTCGGGCAGCGGCCGGGCGCCGGCGAGCTGCCGATCGTCCAGGCACAGCGCCATCTCACGCAGCGCCAGCGGGTTGCCTTGGGTGGCCTGCCAGAGTCGGCCGACGATCTGCGGGGCCACCGTCGTGCCGCGCAGTTGTTCGATCAGGCGGCCGCTTGCCGCGAGGTCCAGGCCGCCAAGGGTGAGCCGGTCCAGGCCCCGGCAGTCCAAGGGACCGGGCGTATCGGCGCGGACGGTGAAGATCGCGCCGATCGGGTCGTTCGGGAGCCGACGGGCGGCGAACGAGAACACCGCCGCCGACGCGGCGTCCAGCCAGTGCACGTCATCGACGACCAGTAGCACCGGGCTGCTCTCTGCGGCTACGGTGAGTAGCGTCAGCGCGCCCATGCAGACGGCGTACTGGGCGGCTGGCTGCTCGCCTGCTTCCAGTGTCAGTGCCCGGCGCAACGCCGTCGCCTGTGGTGCAGGCACATCGCCCAGCAGCGGGAGCAGCGGGCGCAGGACGTCGCCCAGGGCCACGAACGGCACGTCGGACTCCGACTCCAGGCCGGTCGCGCGCAGCACCATGCAGTCTCGGGCCTCGCTGGTCGCGTGCTCCAGCAGGGCGGTCTTGCCGATGCCGGGCTCGCCGGAGATCACCAGGGCGCCGCCGCGGCCGCCGGCGAGGGCACCCAGTAGCGCCGCGACGCGGTGGCGAGGAGCGTCGCGGCCCACGAGCGGTGCGGCGGTAGCCGCGTCCGGCACGTCCATCAGTCCATTCCGCCGTGCACGGCGAGATCGTGTCAACCGGCCTTCTGTACGAGCCGGTGCGAAGCATCCGACACCTCTCACCGCAGCAGCGGGGCCGGATTCGGCAGGCCGTTGGCCATGCCAGGCTCCGCGTACGCGTCGACGATCAGCTGCCGCACCGCCGCCGCGAAACGCGGATCGGCCGCGGCCGCCCGGATCGCGTCGGCCAGCGGCACCGCCAGGTCCGGTCGCGGCCGTTCAGCCGCCGCACCCAGCATCGCCGTCGCGGCCGGATCGCCGGCGAGCCCCCGCGCCGCCGCGCTCGCCAGCCGGCGTCGGCCCTGCCAGGACCGGTGCCGCGCGATCGAGGACGTCAGCAGCGTGGCCGCCACGTTCGCGATGAACGTCAGGTCCGGCACGGCGTCCCCTCCCGTTGCCCGTTTCCTTGGGCACCAGAACGTCGGAGGCGACCAGCTCCTCTCAATAGTTGAAGTACTCGTTGTAGACGTCCTGCTGGATGACCGGCGCCAGCAGCGGCATGCAGTAGTGCAGCGCGGGGTCGTCCACCGACACGTCGCCCATTTCGTACGCGAGACCGATGGCTGAGCAGTCGACCTGCATCTTCATTAATTTGGCGCCGCTCTTCACGCCCTCCCACGTCCCGGCCAGTGGCCCGGTCACGATGCCTTGCGGGCCGATGGTGCTGAGGTTGAGTACCGCGCCGACGTTGTCGCCCTCGTCGTAGTCGTTTTTGGCGCCCCAGAGCCCGAGACCGATGTTGATGCCGGTCATGAGCCAACCGGCACCTCTGGCCAGCATCGACCCCTCACTGGCGGTGGCTCGGACGGCGGGGCTGAACGTCTCGGCCGCTGGAGCCACGAACTCGGCGGCGGCGGCCTCAGCGGCCGGTTCGACCGCCGCGGCGGCTGTCGTCTGCGATGCTGTCGGCGTGATGGACCAGTTACCTTCGAACACCGACGACCGGGGCGCCTTCGACACGGCGAGTTGCAGAAAGTTGCTGGTGCTTTGGGTGTCCAATGTCAACGGACCGTCCACGGCCGCCGCGATTTCCGACTCGGGGACGCACGCCAGCAGGTCCTTGGCACCCGACTTGGCGGCGGCGGCCACGGCTGAGTCGGCGAAGGTTGAGTCGATCTGCCCCGCGGCGGCGGCGTGCGCGCCCGCGGGAACGGGTTTCCCGGCGGCCGCTGCGGCCTGTTCGAGCCGGGCCAGGCCCGCCTCGGGTCCCAGCTCTCGTGCGGTGGCTTGGGTGACGCCACCCGCCTTGGCCTCCGCCTTGAGCCGGGCGATCACGGCGGTATCGAGGAGCGTTTTCCCGTCGCCGACCACCTCGTGGATCAATACCGTGGGCTGGTTGCGGTCGAAGGCGGAGCCGCGACCAGCCGGAATCGGTGACTTGCCGTTCGGTGCGCGCAGGTTCTCGCGCTGAAGGGCGATCGGATCGATGTGCTCCGACACCAGCGCATCCGGGGTGCCCTTGCCCCGCAGTCCCTGGCTGCCGTGCCGGTTGACGTCTCCGAGCTTGCCCTTCTTCGGCTCGGTGCCGGACGGGTCGTGGCGGCCGACGGGATCGCCGCCGGCGTACGCGAAGAGGTTGATGCCGCCGCGCAGCCCGGCTCGGTCGCAGCTGAGCCATCGCCCGAGCCAGGGTAGGTAGTAGCGGGAGACGTGATAGGTGAAACCGGTCTCCGCGTCGCGTTCCCGGCCGGCGAAGCGGTAGTGCGGCGTCTCGATCTGGCCGTTCATGGCCTGGTAACTGGAGGCGCCGTACGGGGTGTACTCCTCGTAGGACAGCACTCGAGCGGCCTCGTCGACGTCCATAGTGACCGAGCCGAGATGGTTGCCGAGGTGGAACCGGACGACCTGGGCCGGGACGCCGGGCTCGGTGCCGGCCAGGCGCAGGTCCACCTGGGTGATCCGCTGCCGGTCGTCCATCAGGTGGAGGGTATTGCGCAGGATCGGGCTCGCGCCATTGCGCTGGTAGATCTCTACCGGCCCGCAGTAGAGCCGAGTCTCCTTCACGACTCCGGGCGCGCTCTCGGTGACCTTGCGAACCCGCTGGCCGGTCGAGTCGTAGACGTACCAGGTCCGCTCGCCGTTCGGGTCGGCGGCCGCCTGCTGACGGGTCATCTGTAGCTGGTCCCGGAAGTCCCAGCGGATCTCCTGAAGGTGTGGCAGCTGCTGCATGTTTCCGTGCTCGTCGTAGCCGCCGCCGGCGACGCTGTACACCTCGGTGGTGCCGCCGACCGTGCAGGAGGTGAGCCGATTACTCACCGCCGCCGGCACCAGCTGGCTCGGTTCCGCGTACGCGAAGGTGCGCGACCATCCCGGGTTGGCCGGATCGCTGCCCCGATGCTGTACCGACTTCAGGTTGCCCGCGCCGTCGTAGCGGTAGCGCTCGAGGTACCGGCCCATCGCGGCGCCGTCGCCGGGATGCAGGAGCCCGACCCGGCCGGCGTCGTTGTAGGTGGTCGGAATCGGCGTACCGGTCTGGTCCAGGTGCTCGCGGCCGGTCGCCTCGATCAGCCGGTAGGTCGCGTCGTAGCGGTACTCGTTGATCGGGTCCACCACCGCATTGCGGAAGAAGATCCGTTGCTGCGCGTCGTCGCGGATGGTGGTGATGTTGCCGGCCGGGTCGTACGCGTAACTGAGCAGCTGCAGGACGTCCGCGCCGCGCCGGGTGGTGAGCCGGGTCAGCCGGAAGGTCGACGGGTCGTACTCGTAGTCGGTGACCACCCCGTTGCCGTACTCGATGTGCAGGCGCTGGCCCTTGGCGTCGTGGGTGAGCGCGGCCACGACGTGCAGATCGGCCGAGCCGGGCTCGAGCGGCCCGCCAGGGTCCGTGCCCTGCTCCAGCCAGGCGTCCGCCCGCTCGAGCAGACCGGCAGGGCTGTAGGCGCGCTGTACGACGTTCGTGGGGGCGCCGGGCTGGTCGTTGTGCGGCGCCACCTCCTGGGTCGGCCGATTGAACGCGTCGTAACTCGTGCGCTGCAGTAGCGTGCCGGGCAGCAGGGCCACCGTCGCGGACCAGTCGACCAGCGCGTCGTACGCGCGGACGAGCTGCCGTCCCGACTGCAGGACGTTGCCCTTGAAGTCGTACCGGTCGGTCGAGACGACGCCCGCCTGGTCGCGGACCGCGACCGCCCGGCCGCGCAGGTTCCGCTCCTGCGGATCCGGCAGCGACTCGCCGAACGTCGTCGAACCGACGACGATCTCGCTCGTTGCGGCGAGCGCCAGCAGGTGCACCGAGACCGGCCGGTGCAGCGCATCGTGCGCGATGCGTTGTCGGTGCCCGCGGCTGTCCCAGGTGTAGATCTCGCCGCCGCCGACGTCCATGAGGGTCCACCGCTGGCCGGACTCCATGCTCGCCTGGTGGATGAGCCGGCCCATCACGTCGTACTCGTAACGCATCACCAGGCGGCCCAGCGCGTCGATCACCTCGAGCTGGCGGTCCTCCAGGTCGAAGACCGACCGGGTCGCGTACGTCTCGTCGGTGGCCGACGAGCCCGCGGGCACGGTGTAACGGAAGCGGTTGTGTGCCACCGTCAGCGCTGGCCGGCCGAGGGCGTCGGCGTGGGTGAGCGCGGGGGTGCCGGCGTGCACGGACGCCGACTCGGCAGCGCGCTGCTGCGCCTGCGCATCACGCGGATCGGGCCACAGGGTCGCCCGGTCACCGGCGTGCGCCGGGTCGCTCCGCAGCTCGTACCACGTCGGCCGCAGGTCCGCCGCGGGCAGGCGGCCGAGCAGGTCGCCGACGTTCGCGTCGGTGGCCGGATCCGAGATCAGGACGGTGTCGTTGCGATCCCAGGACTCGTGGCGCCAGGGCCCGTAGACGACCTTCTCCCAGCTGTGGTCCGGGTGGACCTTCACGACGACCCGGCCCACCGGGTCGTAGCCGAGGATCGGCGTGACGCCGACTCTGGCGTCGTGCTCATACTCGTGCCCCCGGGCGAAGAAGGGCTCGTACTGGCGTACCGGTTTGGCTTTGTTGTTGTAGACGGTCCAGCCGGAACCGACCCACCGGGGGCCGGCCGCGTCGGGCTCGGCGATGGTCTTCGTCTGGATCTGCCGGTCGAAGCCGTCCGAATAGCTGAAGGTCATCTGTATCCGCAGCGGCGCCGGATCGCTAACGTGCGTCTCGCGGGCAAGGGTGCAGGCCCACGCCGGTACGGGATGTGCCGTGCCCGCCGAGCGGCGATAGGAGTGCAGGTCGTAGACGAAGCGCTTGCCGGCGTCGCGCAGTAGGCCGGTGGCGGCGCCGGAGAGCGGAGCGGAGAACAGTCGGTCCAGCGTCGCGGTGGTCAGGTCGGGCTCGAAGTCGGGCGCGAAGCGGTCGCCCTCGGCGGGGACCGCGCCGGCCTTGCCCATGACCGCGGCCGCGACCACCATGCCGATGGCGTCATATGCGACGGCCGATCGGTTGCCGTTGGCGTCGGTCACCTCCCGCGGCTGGAGCACCCGATAGTCGGCGCCGGACATGGTCACGGTGTTGCCGAGCGCGTCCGTGGTCCGCTCCGGCAGCAGCCCGTACTCGTCGTAGGTCACGATCGACTCAGTCGGTATGGCCGACGTGTCAAACGGGTTGCGGTGCCGATGAACCAGAAAGAACGCCGAGCGCGCGAAGTCCAGTTCCTGGTCGGCTCTGGCGGTGCGGTCGGGGGAGAAAAACGTGGTGCCGGACGGAATCCACCAGCCGGGTTCGCCGGGCACGGTCACGTACCCGCCGTCGCGCGTCAGCATCTCGGAGGTCACCCGGCCCGCGAACACCGTGGCCACCTGCCCGGGAGTGAAGGCGAGCCGGTAGCTCTCGAACGGCAGGCCACGCGATTCGAGGAGGCCCTCGGCCAGAGCGCCGGTCAGATCGTCGGCCCGGTACAGGTGCCGGATGCGGTCCACCATCCGCTTCTCGAGCAGCCCGGCGGAGGGCGTCCGCTCGTAGTCGATCACGGTGGCCGTAGCGACCGCGTCGTCGATCTCCGCGAAGGAGTAGCGCGGACGCGGGACGAGGCCGGTGACTTGGAACGTCGTCGACCGCGCCGGTAGCGGAGTCCGGTGGCCGCCGGCGGCGTCCACCGGGTTGGTATAGGTAGTCTCGGTGACCGAGATCCAGACCTCGGCCTGTGCGGCCTGGCCGGCCGGTGCGAGGCCGGGATCCGGTACGCGCCGGCCGTATCCGATGCTCGCGCTTCGTGTCACGTTTCCGTACGCGTCCACCGCGAGGGTCAGGGCGTGCGTGGTACGCGGATCGGCCGGGTCGCGTTCGTAGTGGTGGCTGATCGTCTCTCGGGGGTGGGTGAGGAACACAGCGTGCCGGTTGGGCCCGCGCGGCTGCAGCACCGTGACGGTCAGATTCTGCTCGGTCACTGTGTACGGGTGTGCCGCCTGTGGGGTCGCGTCGTCCGCGTAGATTTCCTGGCGCAGCATGGAGCCCTTCAGAGCCCGGCATGCCTCGCGCCGGGTGTCGGTGTCCAGGCCGTCCGGCAGGACGGTGTCGGACAGCAGCATCGCCGCGACCTGGGCGTCGGTGCGGCCGGGTTCGCGGTAGTACTCGTCGGTCAGCAGGGTGGAGACCTGGTAGCCGGGGCGGAACACGCCGGTGTGGTACCAGGTGATCGTCACCGTCGGCGGTACGTGCGAGGCGGCGTCCTCGTTGCTGGCCGTGGGCGCAGCGGCCAGGTCGGCATAGTGCTCGGTGTCGCGCTGCTCCACCCGGGCGAAGCCGCGGAACTCGCGTTCCACCCCGTCGAAGTAGCCGTGGCTGTAGCGGTAGCGGGTGACGAACCGGTTGCCGCTGACGTGGTCGATGGTCTCGACCCGGCTGACCGTGTGGACCGGAAACGGTAGCCGGGTGACCCACGGTCGCCCGGCGTGCAGGTCGTCGAGGTAGAAGCGGGTGGAGGAGGTGTAGCTCACCAAGGTTTCGGCGCCCAGGTTGTTGACCGTCCGCATCAGCAGGTGTGGTTTGACGCCGCCCATCAGGTCGATGTAGCGCACTGGGCTCCGGACGGCGGCCGGTGCCGTCGACGACCAGACCAGGCACGCGGTGCCGTTGCCGAGCAGGTCGGCGACCTGTACCGCGCTGAGCCGGTCGACCCTCGGGAAGGCGGGCAGCCGGATCGGATCGGACAGGCGGTTGCCGGACTGGTTGAAGTAGACGCGGACGCCGTCACCGCCCAGGTAGACGATGTCGGTGGTGTTTGAGCCGTCCAGGTCGGCGAGCCGGATCCGGCGCTGGTCGAATGCGTCGGGGCGGTCGAACCACGGCGAGTTGCGCATGACGATGCGGGAGCCGAACCGGCCGTAGCCGAGGCTGGGCCAGTACGAGACCTGCCCGTTGCGGATCCGGACCAGGTCGACGAGGCCGTCGCCGGACATGTCGGCCAGGTACACCGCCTGCTCCCCGTCGGCGAAGACCAGGCGCGGGCCGGTGCCGTCGTCGTCCGGCTGCGGCACCCGTATGCCAGGGGCATAGCCGTCCTCGCCGCGCGAGGCGTACCAGGTGCACGCGTCGGCGTCGGTGACCAGGATGTCGGCCAGGCCGTCGCTGCTCAGATCGACGAACCGCAGGTTCGGGTCGTCGAACCGCACCGCCGGGGCCGCGGCCAGCGCTCGGTAGGCGGTCCAGCCGTCGTCGGTGCGGCTGCTGAAGCCGGGCACGGGATCGTCCACGAGTACGGCGTCGACGCGCCCGTCGCCCTGCAGGTCGAGCAGCTGTCCGCGACCCGACCCGGGGCGGACGGTGGCGGGGGCGTCCGGCAGGCGGGTAAGCGGTCCCAGCCTGCCACCGAGGTTGGCCTTGTAGTACCAGCCGTCGCCCTGGTCGCTGAGCACGCCGGGCAGTCCAGTGCCGTCCAGGTCGAGCCACTGGTAGCCGTGGCCATCCACACCGACCGGCAGGTTGCGCACGCTCTCGTCGTCCAAGGTGTGCACGACCGGATCGATCACCGGCTTGCGGTAGGAGAACTCGAGCGGCGGCAGGGAGCGGCGCAGGTACCTGCCGTCCGGTTGGCGCATGTAGCCGGCCTGGGTGACGGACATCAGGAACGACGCGACGCGGGTGCTGCCCGGGTGCGCCAGCTCGGTCTCGGGCGGCGGGTCGGCGCCGTCCAGCGGCAGGTCGTGGTAATCGAACGCGGTCGAGCGGACCAGATACGGCTCCGGTCCCAACTCGGGGATCCGATGGAACATCAGCACCTCGGTGCAGCGCCGGTGGGTGCGTACCTCGAATCCGGGCCTGTAGGTGGAGAACGGGTCCGGCCGGGGGGCCCACGGTGTGGTCGCATCGATCGCCGCCTGCACGTACTCGTGCTGCTCGGCGGTGGGGATGGTGGGCTCGGGCGCGATCGGCGTGAGGTGGCCGTCGGCGTACCCGAAGACCGCCTCGAACAGCCAGTCGGCGGCGTCGGCCTGCACCAGCCGGGAGGTGCGATTGCCGTACTTGATGCGCTTGAGATACCGCTGCCGGGCGTGATCGCGGGCAGTGTCACCCGCCAGCGGCGCTGCCAGGCCGGCGTCGTCCTCAAGCAGGTACTCGTAAACGATAGCGTTGCCCTTGTCGTCGCGGCTCTCGCAGACGAGCCACTCGAACGTACGCGTCCCGTCCTCGATCCGGCTCCGGCTCGTGCGGCCGTAGAGCGTGGTGACGTTGTCCCGGCTGATCGAACGCCAGTGCGTCTCGCCGTTCGCGATGTCCACCCAGCGTTCGATGCGCGCGAACATGCCCTCGATCCGGGGCCGGTAACGGTGGATGCGGAAACCCGGCGCCGACGTGGTGTCGGCCTGCCGCACGCCATCGACCAGCGTCGGGACCAGGTCCTCGGCGCCGGACAGGACGAACACGTCGGACTCGTCGGCGTCGGCGTAGCGGGGCAGCCCCTTGTCGGTCCGACGCGTAATCGCCGGGGTGTTCAGCGTCCACCCGAACCCCCACCAGCCGTTGCCCTGCCCCGAGTCGTACGACAAGGTCAACGACGGCCCGAACCCGGACCGGCCGGGCGACAGCGGGATCGGGACGGACACCGTGGCCGTGCCGTTGACGGGGTTGGTCCCGAACTTCTCGCCGATGCCCTTGATCGCACCGCCACCGCGCGGCGTGGAGATCACCGGAAGCCCCGGCGCACCGCCTGCCTCGGCCTGGGCAGCCGGTGCCATCGCGTCCGTCGAGGCGTTCTGCGGGCTGGTCATCGGTTCAGGGTGAAGCGCTCGACGACCCAGAACTGGCGCACGTCGGTGGTGACGTCGGCGATGGACACCTTGAGGCTGCTCACCGGCGCGCCGGCGTCGTGGGCGACCAGCACCGTGAGATCTCCGACGGGGGGCCCTTCGGTGAAGGTCAGCTCGACGCCGCCCTGCACCGCCGTCACCTTCTCGGCCGCCAGGTCGCCGGCGACGAACAGGTAGACGTCGCTGGCCACCACCTTGTCCGGTGCCCGGCCCTGGGTGAAGAACGGCAACGTACGCGTGATGCTGGGCAGATCAACGACCCGTTCAGTGGCGCCGGCGTTCGGATGCATCCCGGCGTACCAAGCGTCGGGGAACTCGTTGACCACGTCGAACGCGGTGAACAGGCCCTCGTTGGCGCTGAGGTCCTCGACGTCCTTCACCCAGTCCAGCAGCGCCCCCTCGGCCGCCGTACGCAGCGCGTCGCCGCCGTCCCGGCTGGTGTAGCGCAGCCGCAGCATCACGTCGGTGATGGACCGGTAGTCGAACTGGTGCAGCACCTGGGGCAGCTCCAGCCGCCACGTACTGATTACTCCGGCGCCCTCGAACGGCAGGTATCGCTCGTCGCGTAGGTTGAGCTCGAAGGTGCCGGTCTCGGCCTCGACCGAGCTGACCGCCACCGCCGACAAGGGGATGCTGGCGGTGGCGAACCGGTCGTCGGAGTCGTCGGTGCCGCGCGGATAGTCGCCGGCGTTCTTCGCCGCCGGACTGGTCCGATATTCGTGCCGTAGCAGCCGCACGGTCGCGTTGAGTCCGGTGGCTGGCCCGGTGGTGCACGGGATCCGCAGATCCACGGTTTTGATCCGGCGTTGGTAGTGACCCGGGTAGTCCATGTCGAACAGCACCTCGGGAAGCGAGAACTCGCAGGTCCCGGTCTCGCGCAGGCTCATCAGGGCGCCCGGGTCCAGCCGACGCAGGGAGACCGTCTTGACGACCTCAAAGTCGTATCCGCGGGAGCTCTGGTACGTCGACTCCAGCTGCTTGAGTCCCTGCCACAGTCGTTCCCCGGCGAGTAGCCCGTCGCGGCCCGGGTCCCAGTAGCCGAACTGGATGAACCCGGGACCGGTGTACCCGCGTTCGAAGCGGAACAGTTTCTCGGCCTTCTTCGCCAGCTCGTACGCGAGTGTGTAGGCCTGGTAATACAGCCCGCTGAGCTGACTGTCCATCCAGGTGTAGAGCGCCGTGCCGCTGTACTTGCTGGTCAGGAAGTCGAGCACCGCCTGCGAGTTGTCGATGGCGGCCTGTTGGTTGGCGATCTCCTTGCGGGCGATGTCGATCCGGATGTCCTGCGCGAGGGCCTGCCGGTCGATGTTGCTGATCTCGTGCCCGGCGATGTTGGCGAGCTGGACGCGTTCTTGCAGTTGTCGCTGGAAGGCCGCCTTGCGGCCGGCGTTGGTGGAGTCGAAGGTTGTGGCGTTCGCGTGCACCTGCAGCTCGCGGGCCACTCCCTGGGTCAGGTTGCCCAGGTTGGAGCCGCCCCAGGTGAGGGCCGCGCCGACCCCGATCGGGGTAGCGTGGGCGCCCAGCGTCGGAATGGCGTGGAAGACGCTGGCCAACGCTTCGACGTGGCCGATCACCGTCTGCCGGTCCCGGGCCTCGGCGGCCTTGTCGAGCTCCTCCTTCTCCAGTGCTGTCAGCCTGAGTCCGCCGGCGTCGACGGGTGTCTCGATCAGGTCGGGCAGCTCGACGAAGTCGGTGGTGCCGGTGGGCACCTTCGCCAGGTCCTCACCGAGCAGGCGCAGCTGGTGGGCGCAGCGGTAGACGGCCGCGAGGCGGCTGGCCGCCAGCGTTGCCCGGGTACGCACGGCCTCTTCCAGCTGTTGTGTACGGACCTGCATGACGAGTCCGTTGACGGCGTGCTCCTGCACGGTGCGCAGGTGAGCCAGTTCCTCCGCGTCGCCCTTCTCCTTGACCGCCAGGAAGGCCGTGCCGAGCGACTTCAGCTCGGAGCACGCCTCCAGCGCCTTCTGCAGCAGGTACGTGAACCGGTAGTCCGGCATCGGCGTGTCCAGGTCGTTGAGCACGCTGGCGATGCTCAGACCGGCGGCCGCAGCGGCGACGAGTTGGTTCGGGTCCAGCGCCGCCTCGAACAGCGGCAGCGGCGAGTAGACACCGTTGATGTCCTGGCACGCGCGGATCTTCGTCAGCCGGTCGTCGATCGTCGACCGCAAGGCCTGGATCTCCGGATTGGCGGGGATGCCGAAGTACAGGCTCGACGCCGAGCCGAACAGGTTGGCCGGCTGCGGCTCGATGGCCGGACCGTCGTCGGTGAGCTCCGGCTGGTTGGCGAACGGGAACGCCAGTTCCAGATCGACAAGGGCGTTGCTGAACGCGTCCCAGCGGTCGAGCAGCGAGTTGTAGGTCGCCGGCTTTGTGCGGCCCCTCTTGGGGATCGCCTGGCCGGCCGGGCCGTAGACGTGCGACGCCGTGACGTAGCACTGGATGGCCAGCGGAACGGTCTCCAGCGTGTTCTGCCGGAAGTAGTAGTCGCCGTACTCGATCCAGATTCGGACGTATTGCATGGCGGCCCATCGCTTGTACGCCGAGATCCGACCCCGGGCGACCACGTGCGGATTGAACGGATTGTCGCGCCACTCGCTGATGTCCCTGTCCGGAGTGTTCGGCTCCAGCCGAAGGAACAGGTCCTGCGCGTCCCGGTCGATCTCGGTGAGATTCAGCGGCAGGAACCGCCAGACCGGGTCCTTGTCGTCCCCCTTGGCCAACGGGTTGACGATGTAGTGCATCACCCGCAGCGCGTCGTCGAACTGCCGTGCCGCCAGCAGCCGTTGCGCCAGCAGCATCGGCGCGTGGAAGGCCAGCTCCCAGGTGTAGAGCGACCACGGCGAGCGCAGCTCGTGGAACAGGCTGGTGCCGGTCCGGTAGTACTCGCCGTACCGTTCGTTCCCTCGGCCGGCGTCCAGGTAGTAGCGGAACAACGCGTCGACCCCGCCGGCGGTAAGGCTGCCGAGCAGCGCGGGCATGTCGCCGTCGTTGCTGCTGTCACCGCCGCTGCTGCTGCCGTAGATGAACAGCACCCACAGCGTGTTGCGGATGAAGTACGGCGACTGCGACCAGTCCGGCGTCGCCTTGTCCCGGGTCTGCAGCGGATGCAGATGGTTGTCGGTGTCGTAGTGGAAGGTCAGGCTCGGTACGGGACTCCACGGGTTGGGTTGCCCGGTGTCCGCCTCCAGGTGATGCCCGCTGAACTGGAACCGTCCCAGCGCCCGGCCGGGCGCCTCGTAGACGTCGATCCACAGGTCCTGTTCGGCGATGAAGGGTCCCTTGGTGATTCGGGAGAGGAAGACGTACGACCCGACGTCGGGGGCGACCGGTCCGGCGGCGCTGTACAACGCACTCGTGGAGAGTCGTTTCGGTGACCACTTGCCGTCGCGGTACTCGCTGTAGGCGAGCTTGATCTCCCAGGACTGTAGGCTCTGCGTCCCGCTCACCTTGCCGTCGCCGACGTCGTTGAAGCTCTTGTTCGATACGTCCGGCGCCTCGGTCTTGCGGTTGAACTGCGGGAAGAAGATCAGCACGCGGGACTGGAACACCACGGGGACGAGATAGCAGCCGTTGACGTTGATCGGTGTCGTAGCGCCCGACGGGATCCGGGCGGCGTCGTAGCTGGGAACATCGACTGCCACGCGTTCCCATGCGGACCAGCGCCGACTCGAGCTGTCCAGCACGCGGTAGTAGAACAGATGCGGCGCCGAACGGGTCCGGCCGAAGACGTGCACCCGGCCGGCCGCCGCGTCCACGAACAGGCCGGCCGGGTCCAGGGCGGCCACCTCGTCGAGTTGGTCGACGTAGTTGCGGAACGCCGTTTCGACCGTGTCGCGGTCGATGTCTTTTTGCAGCAGCTGGGCCTGCAACGCGTCGAATATCTCGGAGGCGTCGTCGCGCAGCTCCGCGCGCAGATAGCTCTCCGGGTTGACGAGCAGCCTGCGGTTCGCCTCCCACACTCGGTACTTCTGCATCCAGTCCCAGCGGCCGCGGTCGAGCACGGTGGCGTCTACGCCGTGTGCGGCCTCCAGCCCGAGCAGGCACCGCTGGACGAATGACTGCACGCTGGAGATCGCCTGTTTGATTCGCGAGGTGTCCCGGCAGGTGCCCATCTCGACGTCGATCAGGAAGAACTCGAACAGGCTGTCGGCGTCCACCACCCCCCACTCGCGCAGCTCCGGCTGCACGACGAGGTGGGAGACCAGGGCGCGGCGCTGGTTCGCGCGCAGTTCGTCATAGCAGGGCTTGACCGCCTTCTCCCAGTCCTCGGCGGTGAAGCGCCCGCGGAAGCTGGCCTCGATCTCGCCTGCCAGCCGGTGCGTGGGCCAGAAACGCGACCCGGGCTGCGCCCAGGCGAACAGCTGCGCGACCTCGGCCCGCGAGCTGTCCACCACATCGAGCGCACGGGCCATCCGGGCGAGCACGAGCTCGTTGCGGAAGGCGGTCGGATCGGAGATGTCGAAACCGGCTGGCGCCAGTAACGCCGTCACCTGAGCAGGCTCCCAAGCGGTGGCCGCGACGAGCCGGTCGACGAGACGAGCGGGATCGGCCCCGGCGCCACCAGCCCACCGGAACAGCCCGACCAAGGCGTCACCATTACTTTTGATCGTGGTGCGCAGCGCCGTGTAGTCGGCGAGCCGCCGCCACCCGCCCAGCGCCGGCGAGTCCAGGCTCAGCCCGCCGAAGTCGGCGCCGTGCAGATGCAGCCAGCCGGTCTCGTCGGCGCTCAGACCGTGCGCATTGACCAGAAAGCCGACCCGCCAAATCTTCAGCATCACCTCGCGTACCCCTGCCGCCAGGTGCTCGGCGATCAGGGCCGATTCGGGTATCGGCGCGGTCGGGTGGCCGGCGGCCCGCCACTTCACCTCGGTCGGCGCGATGTCGTGCGTGTCGAACGCGTACAGGGTGCCCGGCCGCAGCGGGATCGGCTCGGTCAGCCACACGTTCGAGGGGTCCTGCTGCTGGACGGTGAAGGGCACGACGTCGCCGCCGAGCGACAGGGCGGTGGGCTGCTTGTCGAATCCCTCGGCCACGAAGACGTACGCGTCATTGGCCGACACGAGCAGGTACCCGTGGAAGCCGGGACCGGCCGGCCCGGTGTTCTTGAGCGCCAGCAGGGTGTCCATCGCGCTGGTGCCGGACACAGTGAGCACGTCGGAGAGTAGGATGTCGGCCACGAGCGGGTCGAGGCCGGCGGCACCGGACACGGTGTCGACGACGAACTTGTGCGCCAGCCGGCGGCGTAGCTCGGGCAGCAGCATCCGCAGGTACGCCAGTCGCTTCGTGCCCGCGGTGGCCGGCTCCGCGGCGTCCGGCGCCGGCCAGACGTCCCCGCTGAGCAGGACGGCGGCGAGCGCCTGCTGCTGCTCCGCAGTGGCGGCGAGCGGCTGGATCGTGGCTTCGAAGAATCGCCGGGGCTGCGCCGCCAGCCGGTCCAGGGCGGCACGCCAACCGGGCAGCGGCGAGAGCGCCTCCACCTGGGCCCGGGCGTCGGCGTCGAGGATGCCGACCACGGTGAGCGTCGCCGGCGCGTACCCCCGGTACGTCACCCTCCCGGCCAGGGCCGCAGGCACCTCGACGGTGAGCCCGGCCGGCGCGTTCGTGGTCCATGCCGTGCCGCCCTGTAGCAGCCCGGCGATCTGTTCGAGAACGGCGTCGTCGAACAGCAGGCTGCTCTCCGCGCGTACGCGTTCCAGTGTCGCCAGCGCCTCGTCATTCTCGCCCAGGTCCGGATGTTGCTGGTCAACCGCGGTCAGCCCGTCGTACAACGTCTTGGTCAGCCGCAACACCGCGGCCGGTGCCGGGGTCAGCGGGCGTCGGACGTCGTCGTGCCCGGTCAGGGCGAAGTCAAGTCGGCGCAGCGACAACCCGGCGTCCTCGGCGCGCCGCCAGTCCTCGAGGAATCCCCAGGTCTTCTCGGCGTCGCCGAACGGGTCACCGAAGATCACGCGCAGCCGGACCAGGTCGGGTGCCTTGAGCCGCAGCCAGCGGCCCAGCACGGCGTACCGGAACAGAGCAGAGAGGGTGCCGAGGGTTAGCTCGTCGGGCAGCGCCAACTCGGCACGGAGGACCGCGACGTCCTGCGCGCCGATGCCGAGGGCGGCCTGCAGACCCGCCAGATGCTGGGTGATCGGGGCGGCCCCCGTCAGCACCTGGCCGTTGGCGTCCGGTCGGAAGATGTCGTCGGTGGCTAGGACGTCGTGGCGCAAGAAAATGCGAGCGTAGAGCGACTTCTCGCCGGACGTGCCCACGTCGTCCCAGAAGGCCAGCACCCGATCGAGCTCCAGCCCGGTACGGTCCATGATCCGGCTGACGTAGGTCAGCTCGTGCAGGAAACCGGCGGTGATATGCGCGGGGCGGGGCAGCGCAGGGCACCCGCTGCCATGGTCCTCGCAGTCGCCGGTGGCGCAGCCGCACTCGTCGTACGCGAGCTGCCATTGACTGGCTCCGGAGTCGACCTCGATCTCGTCGTCGTCCGCGACGGCCGTCGTACCGAGACCGGCGAGTGCCTCATCCGTTTCCGGAACGGTCCAGCCGAGGGCACGCCACAGCCGGACGAACTTGTGCAGCCGCCCGTACTCCGCTTTGGTCACGGCGCTCCCATCGAGGTGAATCAGCCGGACGCGGTCCAGATCGCACGAGTCAGCCGGCGGCAGCCAGCCGATCCGCGTGCCGGGGCCGTCCACGCCCGGCCGCGCGAGGTAGCCCTCGTCGTCCGTAACACCGATCACCGTGGCCTCGGAGCTGCGGATCAACAGCCCACTGAAGACCTCGCCCTGCGCACCGGTGGCCTGGCCAGCGGCCGTGACGCCGCCGATTACGACACTCCTCGGGTCGGTGATGGTCCCGTCATGATCGAGGTGTCCGAACAGCATCCACTCGTTGGTGTCCACCTCCTGGTATAGGTCCCCCGCGATAGGCAGCCGCGGACGTTCCCCGGAGTCCAGGACGATCAGCCGGCCAAGCCGGTCGAACCAGCAGCGCACCCAGGCCGAGATCTCGTCGCGACCGGTCGCGGGCACGACCGCCTGCTGGGTGGTGAGGAAGTCGATGAGCTTGGCGAACCGCCGCCGCGGATCGGTGGTGCCGTAGTCCACCAGCGTCTGGAGGAACCGGTAGCTGGCCCGGATCGCCAGGGCCATGCTCTGCGCCGGGCCGGTCGGCATCATGGGGTTGACGTACCTGGTCCGCAGCACATCGGCCAGGTCGGTGTACGCGATTCCGAGCCGGGGCAGCAACTGATCCTTCACGAAGGTCAGCCCGGTTCGCGTGGTCGCATCGTCGGCGAGCATGTCGTCCGCCGAGGCATAGCCGTAGTACTCGTGCACCGGGCGTACACCGACGCGGCGTCGGTACTGCCGGTCGGTGAGTTTCTCGCCCGTGCACAATTCGAGATAGCGCTTTGGGCTGAACCCGGCACGCGTCAAGATCACATACTGCTCCTGGGTGAGGCCCAGGAACTCGGCGTCCGCCGCGTGCTGCCGCAAGTGCGCGTAGAGGGCCCGCATCTCCGGCAGATCGGCGGGGTCCGCATGCTTGGTCTCGGTCGCTGGGGGACCGCTGCGAAACCGGTCGAGGACGTCGAAGCGGGTGGTCTTCATGGCCCGCAGCCAGATCCGCATCCGGTCGATCGGCTGGTGGTATGGCAGCTCGACGGGGAACACCGCGGACTTGAGCTGGCAATAGGCCTCCTCGTTCACGTGCTGCGGCTGAGCCAGCAGCTCGCTGCTGATCTCGGTCTCCACGTTGAAGACCTCGATCGTGGCCTGCCTGGGGTCGTGCGTGTCCTGCGCGTAGTCGCCGAGGTGGATGACGAAGCTCTCCAGTACCTCGTTGACCAGGTCGATATAGGGCAGCACCGTGTTGGTGTTCTGGCAGGTCAGTTCGAGGTTTGCCAGGTCCGGGCGGCGACGTAGCAGCAGTTCCAGCGGCGTGCCGGCGATCCCGGACACGGCCGGGCGATCCGGGTCCAGGTCGTTGTTGCGCAGGAACTGCAAAAGCTCCACGAAGTACGCCGCGGGGCTGTAGACCGACAGGCAGTCGTCACACTCACAGAAGTCGAGGTCGCCGAAGAGCCCCCGGATGCTCAGCGTGGCCCCGCTTGCGTCTGCCGCCCGCTGCACCCGGTTGAGCCGTTCCTCCTGCGGCAGTGGCCCGTCGACGAGGCCGATTCCGGATCCAGTGATCTGCTGGCGCATCGTGGCCAGGGCATCCTCGTTGCGGATCTGCACTCGCACGGCATTGCGGTGGGTGGCGACGGCTGCGTCGGGATCGAGTGTTCCGTTCATCCGGCGCAGGAACTGATCGCGCGGCGTCAGCGCTACGCTCATCGCCGACCGGTTGCCGCTGGCGACCACCGCCGCCACGGCCTCCGGGGTGGGGCTGATGGCCTGGATCCGTTGCAGCGTCTGCAGCGCCTCGATCACGCCAGCGCGCAGGTCAACACGCACGCCGTCGAGCGCGTCGGGCGCGGTCAGCGCCGCCGCCACCGATCGGGTGCGCATGTCGAAGTCCGCGCCGAGATTGTCAAGGACCGTCACGACGCCGCCCGAATCCCCAACCGCGGCGATGTCGATCTCATTGTCTCGCACCATGCGCTGTAGCACGGCGGTCGGCTCGTGCCGGAACAGCCCGGTACGCAGCTGGCGCGCGAAGGCCATCCGCCGATCCTGCGCGGTCTCACCGGGCAGGTCGGCCGGGAGCGTGGTACGTCCGATCGCCCGGACAAGGTCGTCGAGGCCGTTCTGCCGAGCCAATGTGCGGAAGCTGGGCACCGCGCCGGGAGCGGCCAGCGCCGTCTCCAGTGGGCGATGGTTTCCGGTCCACGCCAGGAACCGCTCGGCGGCCTGGATCTCCTCACGGTTTGTTTCGTCCGGGGCGAGTCGGCGGACGGCAGCGTCGCGGGCATCCATGTGCGAAACCATCGTCGGCCGCCAGCCGCTCCCGCTACCGGCAACTCCCTAACCCTTTCGGCCATCCACTCTCCGGAACCCGACGGGCAAATCCAAGGGAGAACCCTGATGCGGCGGCGAGCCCAACTCGGTTGACTCGCCCAGGAACGTCGAGGGAGGTGCTGAATGGCCGCGCCACGGTTCTGGCCCTGGCGCCGATGGACGGCGCTGGTGGTCTCGGCGGTGCTACTTCTGGCCCTGCTCGTGCTGATCCTGGTCAGCCGCCGGACGACCCAATGGCCCGGCGATGGTGACGTCGGCTCGCTAGTCCTGGCCGCCGCCGCGATCTCCGTGGTACCGATCGTGCTGATGATCGCGGATGGGATCGCGGCCGGCGGCGGCAGCATCGGTATCGCCGGGGTGACCCTGTCGTTCGCCGCCACCTCCCAGGCCGTCGCCGCCGGCCTACAGACAACGACACTGACGCACAATCTCGGCACCACCGACAGTGCCGTCCTCCAGTCCAGTTCTCTCGCCAGCATTCTCGACGCGCTGCGCAATGCTCGCCGCAGCGACGTCACGGTGGTAGACCTCGGCGATGGTCACAGCTGGTGGGAGTCGCGACTGTTCATCCTGATCGCCGGCGCAGCGCAGCGAGACCGGCCCCGAGTGATCGCCTTCGTCGGAGACCGCGCCGGCCGGAGCGCCCAGTTCCTGGGCTGGGCGACACCCGACCGACTGCTACAGGCGCACCTCAATGCCAGCGAGGCCTTCCGCGACCACTACGCGCGCGCCCTGGCCGACACCGCGCAGTGGCGGCTCGGTACCCCGGCCGGCACCGGTCCCGCCGACCAGCCGGCGGTGATACTGCCCTGGGGCGGCCAGCAGTACCTACCCGTGCTGCACGAGGGCCGCGCCGACCCGGGGTTCGCGCTGGAACTGTTCCTGCAGCAGGCGCTCGACTCCGATGCCGCTTCGGGCCTACGTCGTCCGGTCACCGTCGCGCGCCTGCAGGAACTGTACGCGGCGGAGCTAATCATCGACGCTATCGAAGTACGGGCGGACAGCGCGGCGTGGTCGGCGTTGTTGACGGGCAGCCGGGAGAACTTCTTCGCACTCACCGAGGCGGGGCACTTCCGCGGGGTGGTCCCCCGCGACAGCCTGGTCTCGGTGCTCATGGCACAGCTGTTGGAGGCCACGGGCATGGTCGCAACCCGCCGGACCGCCGCGCGCATTTAGGCGGGCGCGCCGCACGCCGGGCCTGGTTAGGAACGTGTTGCAGCCGTCGGCGAAAGGGTTGATCTTGAGGGCAGGGCACCGACCTGCGCCAGCATCCCGCCCCCCGCGCGATACGGGGACAACGGGCACCGGGTTCATGCCCCCGTTTACCCCCCGAAAACCCATGCCAAGCGCTGACTACCAGCGACAAGCGGCAATCATCTCGCGAGGGCGTTTGTGCAGGTCAACGCCAAAGAGTGGCAACCAACGACGAGCCCGAGACTGTGACGGTCGGCACGAAGAGGCCGTCGGTTCAAATCCGGCCACCCCGACCACGTGAAAGTGCAGGTCAGGGCTGGTTCTCCTCACGGAGAACCGGCCCTGATTTGTTTCCCGGCCCGCTTCTGGGGGTGGATCTTGAATCCTGACTCCCCGACCTCCTTCCGGCGAGCTTCGAGGAGCCGGTCCAGGACGACGACTGGGGAGTGCGACGCCATCGCCAGCCGCGCGTCCAAGGCGGCTTCCTACAGCGTTGCCAGTTGGGCGAGGAACTGACGGCGCATGGCCGGCGTGATGTGCGAGTAGCGCGCCTGGACTGAGCCGTCGAAGTGACCCGTCCGGCCGTCTTGAAGTACGGCCGGCACTCCGAGTTCCTGCATCTGCGGCAGGTGGGCTTAGTTCCGCTTCAACGTCTGAACCGTCGCGGTCGACTCGGGAGATCACCAACCGGCGATCTACACGTCCACGACGTCCGCGGTGAGCAGGGCCGGTCCGTAACCGAGTTCCACGATGATTTCTTCGGCCTGAGCGATCGTAATGGGACAACCACAGTCCGACCCCCGATGGACGTCTCGTACCGGCGCCTCGGAGGTGCGCCACACCCCGGCCCGTCGGTCGAGGGATGCGCCGACCCGGAGGCCGGAGGCTTCTCGATCGTAGCGGCGCAGCGTGCCCAGATGGTCACCCTCGTGCCGCGTGTAGGAGCCCTTCGCGTATCCGGCGATGTCGTACTGCACGGCACGCCCCCGGATAGAGCCTGGGTCGCCGCCGTAGTAGGTCGCCCAGAAAAGGTATCGCTGCACAACCGGTTCGCGGTGAATCATGAGCACCGATGCTAGGCGTGGTTCGTGAGCTATGTCTTGCGGTACTTGTGACCCCAGCCCGACCCCTACGCCTTGCAACGGCGCGCCACCTGAAGAACGTCGTCCGAGACGGGTCTACAGCCAGGGCCGGCAGAGTGCTAGCCCTGCCCGTTCCTACGGATCAGGAGGTCGACGTCCGCGCCATCCCCGTGCCAGCAGCAGCCTCCGCCTGCGGGCACAAACGGAGACCCACACCGGATTGGTGACCAGGCGATCGGCGCCCTTATCAGTGCCTCAGTGTTCTACGCAGCCGTCGCCTCGGAAGTGAACGAACCGGAGGTGGCGTGCAAGTTCGTTGACCGCAGATTGAAGCGGCGTCGCGCCGACTTCCTTCGCGGAGTCGAAGGCCAGCCAGCCCTCCCGCGCGGCCTCCTCAACGATGGCATGCGAGAGTCGTTCGATCCGTAGCAGGTACTCCGGGTCGGTGCTCCCATTGGCTGTATCCATGCGCTCCTCCGCTGTTGAGATCAGCGAACCCAGCTGGGTGACGAGTCAGGCAACCTACTGATCGGCCATGTCCGTCTTGCTCCTCGTTGGGAGTGACCGGGGAGTGGACCTTGAAAGGATGGTCCCCGCAGGCTTGCTCATACCGACGCGCGCCAACATCGCGACCTGGGCTTTGGATCGAGTGCAGCATGGCGGCGCGTCATGATCCTAATTGGGGACGAAGAGGCCGTCGGTTCAAATCCGGCCACGGCCGGGCGTCGTGCGGTGCGACACGCGGATACAGGCCCGAAGCGGAGCGCCATCCCGCGTGCAAGCACACGATCAGCGGCGTTTGTCCAGGTGGTCCGTACGCCGAAGCACCGCACATCCAAGACCTCGGAACACCGCACGAAGGCCCAGACAGCCGCGGCAACGTTCTCTGCCTATGCCCCAACCACAGCGTCCTGTTCGACGCTGGCGCCATCTACGTTGACGCCTACGGCGTGGTTTGGGACGGCACAACACCCACACCGACACTGCCGAGCTACGGCGGGTCAGTAGACACAACATCGACGTCAGCCGGCTCGCGTACCACCAGCGGCACCACGCCTCTAGGAACCTGCTCCGTGTCAGAACTCAGGCTCGGGGGCCGGGGCGGGCATGACCCAGTCGCTCATGTCGTAGACGGTCGAGCAGTAGTCGTCGATGGCGTTGATCTTCGTCTGGTGGTGCAGCTCATCGTCGCGAACCAGGGAGGGAAGCTCCACAGGGAAGGATCCGCCTTGTCCCGGCCAGATTGTTCCGTCGGCCTGGGTCAGGGGGAGGTCGATACCGGTGATCGTGCCGGTTTTGGAGTTGTTGATGTAGAGCCGGTGGCGGCCGGGTCCGGTCAGCAGGTAGCCGTGGAGCGTGAAGATGTCTTCGAACCACAGTGCGCCGCCGCCGTACAGCAGCTGCCGGAGCATCGAGAAGTAGTTGATGTCGTACTCGGTGGCGCGATGGCTCGCGGAGAGTCCGAGCGTCTCGGCTGCGACGACCACGTTGCCGTGGCTGTCGCAATCCCCGGCCGCAGCGGCCAGGTCCGCGTACGAAAGTGTCCGTACCCAATCCACCGCCGCGTGGACGTCGAGTTCCGCGCCGTCGTCGCCGGTGAGATGGAACTCGACGGCGACCTTGGCCGGCGCTTGCGCGCCGGCCAGCAGCACGATCCGAGTCCGGTTGCCACCGGCGCGGACGACTCCGCCGAGGCGTACCACGTCTGCAGGTCGGGGCCCGCAAGGCGCCATCACCAGAGGGCCAACGATCCCTAACAGTTGCTCATGGAGATGGTTCTCGCGATCCACAGTCGTTACATCCTCGGTGTCGTGTTGTTCGGTCGTAGCTTCTGAGCCTATTGACGAACTCCGGGCACTTCGTCTTGCCCTTGCAGCAGGCGGTGATCACGCCGATGTAGCCGCCGTCCGGGGTCTGCCACATGTTGTCGTCGGTCCTGGTCGCCTGCTGCGAGACGATGAGAATCCTCTCGAAGATGTCGCCGTCGTTGGGGTCTGCGGCGAGGATCTCGTACTCGAGCCGGGCGCCGACCTCCCTCTTAGGCTTGGTGGCCATCAGGTGCTCGAAAACGACTCTGTTGCGCAGATTGTGCTTGGAGGCGAAATGGTGGTAGCCGATAGCCGAGTTGCCGTACCGAACGAAGACCTTGTTGCGCTCCTGGTCCGAGTATGAGTACAAGGCTGCCCCACCACGGCGTGACGCCGCCGGTGCGCCGGGATCCACGTCCCTCAGGGGCCCTTGCCATTCCCGGGTGCGGTAGCGCCGTCCGGGTCGACGCTGGGGTCGATGTGGTCGGAGATCCGGACGCCGTATTCCGCAGCGGACGCGCTCGCTTGGCTACCTGCCCAGGCTGACAACGCAGTCGCGTTGTCCACCCGCGCCGTCGCCGCCTACGCCGACCGCACCGACCCGGCATGGGCATTCGGCGACGAAGCCGGTTCGCACGCCGAGCTGGCGATCTCGCGGATCGCATCCCGTGACATCGAAGCAGCCCGGAGGCCCGTCGGGTCTCAGGCCTGGCTGGAGACGGCAGCTATGGAGATCCCCCGTTCGGTGGTCGTCGTCCGGATAGCGGCTGGTGCATTGTGGATGCTGTGAGCGATGCGTCCCGGATCTTCATCTCGCACGCGGGTCGGGATCGGGCGTGGGCGCAGTGGGCCCGCTGGCATCTGGAGGCGGCCGGATACCGGACCGAGTTGGACACGATCGACTGGGCGCCGGGAACCAACTTCATGCAGGCCATGCACGAGGCATTGCACCGCGGCATTCCGATGCTGGTGCTTCTGTCGGCCGCCTACCTGGACCCGGAGCGGTACACCACCGATGAATGGACCACGCGGCTGGCGCAGCGCCGCAAGGATCCGGACGCGAAGCTGATCCCGCTGCGGGTCGACCGTGTGGACCTGCACGGCGGCTTGTGGTCGCCGATCATCGTGCCGGACGTGTTCGGCCTGCCCCCGGACGAGGCGGTCACCGTGCTGGTTGAGGCGGTACGTCACGTGCTCGACCCCCCACCGGCCGCGGCCCTCTTGGCGGGACCGCCGGCGTACCCCGGACAGCCCGTGGCCACGGCTGGGGCTGCGGGGCCGCGGCCGCCCGGGTCGCTGCCCGCGGTGTGGAACCTGCCCCGCCGCAACCCGGGGTTCACCGGCCGTGACGGCATGCTGAACCGGTTGCACGACACCCTTTCCGGCGGCAGCCGGGTGGCGGTGCAGGCATTGCACGGCATGGGTGGGGTGGGCAAGACGCAGCTCGCCCTCGAGTACGCCCACCGCTTCGCCGGGGAGTACGACCTGGTGTGGTGGATCCCCGCCGAGCAGAGCGAGTTGATCGGCGACCACCTCGCCACTCTGGCGCAGAAGCTGCGCCTGGTCCCGGCCGGCACGGCCACGCCGGACGCGGTCGAGGCGCTGCACGATCACCTGCGAAGAGTGTCGCGGTGGTTGCTGGTCTTCGACAACGCCGAGGAACGCGACCATCTCGCGCCATGGCTGCCGGATGGGCCGGGCCATCTGCTGATCACCAGCCGTAACCCGAACTGGGCCGGCGTCGCCACTGCGGTGGACGTGGACGTGTTCACCCGCAACGAATCCATCGCCCTGCTCCACACCCACCTGCCCCACCTGGACCAGGGCGATGCGGACCGGCTCGCCGAGGCGCTGGGGGACCTGCCGCTCGCGGTCGGGCAGGCCGCGGAGCTGCTCGGCGAAACCCGCCTCGATGTCGACAGCTACTTGGCGGAGCTCGGCGAGCACGCCGCCGAGCTGATGCGTACGGGAGGGCCTCCGGCCGGCTATCCGGCCGTGTTGGCGGCCACCGTCACCCTGACCGCCGAGCGGCTGCGCACCGCCGACCCGGCGGCCGGGCAGCTGCTCTACCTGTGCGCATGGCTGGGGCCTGAACCCATTCCGGCCGACCTGTTCACCGTCCGGCCCGGCCTGCTCCCAGAATCCCTGGCCGGCATGGCGGGCAGACCGGTCGTCGTCGGCCGGACCCTCGCCCAGCTCGCCCGATACGGGCTCGCCCGGCTCACCGACACCGGCCCGGTGCTGCACCGGCTGGTACAAGCCATCCTGCGCGACACCGACCCCACCCCCGAGACCGACCACAGCACCATCGAGCAGCTGCTGGTCGCCGCCTCGCCCGACGACGGCACCCACCCGCAATGGTGGCCGCGATGGACCGCGCTGCTACCGCACATCCTGGCCGCCGACCCGGCCGCCACCAGCAACCCGGACCTGCGTTGGACCGCCCAACGATCGGTGTGGCACCTGGCCGCCCGCGGCGACGCCCGCACCGCCTTGCCCCTCGCCGAACGCCTGTACCAGGCCTGGACCCAACGGCACGGCCCCGACGAGTCCAGCACCCTCGCCGCCGCCACCACTCTCGCCGAGATTCACCGGCAGCTCGGCCACTACCAGCAGGCCCGCCAGCTCGACGAAGACACCCTCACCCGCCGGAAGGTCCTCGGCGACGACCACCCCAACACCCTGACCTCGGCCAACAACCTCGCCGACGACCTGCGCAGGGTGGGGGAACACGAGCGGGCCCGCGAACTGGACGAGGACACCCTCGCCCGCCGGCGGCGGGTCCTCGGCGACGACCACCCCGACACCCTCAGCTCGGCGAACAATCTTGCCGAGGACATGCGCAGGGTGGGGGAACACGAGCAGGCCCGCGAACTGGACGAGGACACCCTCGCCCGCAAACGGCGGGTCCTCGGCGACGACCACCCCGACACCCTCAACTCGGCCAACAACTTCGCTGCCGACCTGCGCAGGGTGGGGGAACACGAGCAGGCCCGCGAACTGGACGAGGACACCCTCGCCCGCCGGCGGCGGATCCTCGGCGACGACCACCCCCGCACCCTGAACTCGGCCAACAACCTCGCCATCGACCTGCGCAGGGTGGGAGAACACGAGCGGGCCCGCGAACTGGACGAGGACACCCTCGCCCGCTACCAGCGGGTCCTCGGCAACGACCACCCCGACACCCTCCGCTCGGCCAACAACCTCGCCATCGACCTGGCCGCGATGGGGGAACACGAGCGGGCCCGCGAACTGGACGAGGACACCCTCGCCCGCCGGCGGCGGGTCCTCGGCGACGACCACCCCGACACCCTCACGTCGGCGAACAACTTCGCTGCCGACCTGCGCAGGGTGGGGGAACACGAGCGGGCCCGCGAACTGGACGAGGACACCCTCGCCCGCAAGCGGCGGGTCCTCGGCGACGACCACCCCGACACCCTCACGTCGGCCAACAACCTCGCCATCGACCTGCGCAGGGTGGGGGAACACGAGCGGGCCCGCGAGTTGGACGAGGACACCCTCGCCCGCCGGCGGCGGATCCTCGGCGACGACCACCCCGACACCCTCCGCTCGGCCAACAACCTCGCGGTCGACCTGGCCGCGATGGGGGAACACGAGCAGGCCCGCGAACTGGACGAGGACACCCTCGCCCGCCGGCGGCGGATCCTCGGCGACGACCACCCCAGCACCCTGAACTCGGCCAGCAACCTCGCCATCGACCTGGACGCACTCGGCCAACACGCCAAGGCCAGCCAACTTCGACAGCAATTCCGCCCGCCGGATCTGTCGGAGTCATAAACAGCCGGATACCTCCAAGCGGCGCATGACGGACGTCCTGATATCGATCGACCACGTGGGTCTGAGGGCCCCAGCCAACCCGCGTACCGGGTAACCAGGGCTTCGAAGTTCGTACGAGTCCGGTCCAGCGCCTTCTCCCCACGCTGAGTCAGACCGTCGAGCAGCGCGCGCCGGATTCGGGCTTCCCGCCATGACGCATCGACTGCTCGCGCGCCGCCATCCGTTCGTTGAGCTACCCGCAACAGACGCGCACCATACGGGGAACAGCTTGGCGGCCTGCGCGGCACCGTCATCAGGCAGATCCGGGAGGTCTTTCCACGGGACGTGTCCCGAGTGTGGGTCATTGGCGGCGAGGCGGACGACGTCAGCGGCATCTTCAGTGGTGAGGTATGCCCCAAGGTATCCAGCCCACGTGCCATCAGCTTCCAGATTGCGGACATGGGCACCCGAAGCCGCGGTGGACAGCAGCGGCTACAAGGCACCGTCCCCTTGGGCCACACCCCCGGTAATGCGGGTGCGTCGACGAACCGCCGGCCCTAACTTGTGTGAGATGGACCTTTCCCATCTCGGCACGCCGGTGGGTCCGATGGTCCGTGTCCACGGCGGGTTCGCCAATCGGATGTACCGCCTCGACACCGACCAGGGCTCCTTCGCAGTCAAGGAATTGAACCTCCTCGACCGCCGCTGGACCTACCGCGCCGATGACGTGTTCAGGTTCGAGCGGGCGGCTTTCGCCGCCGGCATTCCGATGCCCGAGCCCATCGCGGTCGGCGACCGTACGCTGGTCCACCGGTGGGTCGAAGGCGAGAAGATCCCCGAGGCACCCGTGTCACCGGCGTACGCGTTCGAGATCGGTGAGATCCTGGCGCGCCTCCACGCCCTCGACGTCTCGTGGACCCACGTCCCGATCGAGGACCCGACACCACGGGACTGGCCCGGACTCGCCGCGCGGGCGACAGCGACCGGACAGCCCTGGGCCGGCGAACTCACCTCCCAGGTCGATACGTTGCTGGCAATTGCCCGCTTCGTCGACATTTGCGAGCGACCGGGCCCCGTCGTGCTGACCCACAAGGACATCCAACCGTGGAATCTGCTCGCTCGAGAGGGCCGGCCGGTGGTGCTCGACTGGGAGCTCTCGGGGATGCTGGACCTGTCCGGTGAGCTCGGCTCGACAGCGTTGAGCCTCGCCAAGGGACCCGGCTTCGACGACATCCGGCCCGCCATCTTCCGTTCGGTCCTCGACGGTTACGTCGCAGGAGGCGGAGTGCTGCCGCCGCCGGGTCGGAGCTGGTTCGCGTACGTGATCAGCGGCTGGCTGGGCCACACCAGGTGGAACATCCTCCGCTGCCTCGCCGGTGTCGAGGCGCGCACGGGCCCTGATCTGGCGCTGTCGCACGAGTCCGTACGCAACGGACTGCGCGGCCTTCCCGAACTGTTCTGCCGACTCCCCCAGCTCGAAGCGCTGCTCAACTGGCAGTGACGTTTCGGCGGTTCTTGTCGCCCTGCAGGCCCGCGTGTACGGCCATGGCGTCCCACACCGGACGCCCACCACCATCCTCGGGAACGGCATCTCGCCGGGTCAGGCTTTCGCCGCCGATCTGAGCATCGCCCTTCGTCCAAGACGCCGCCCTACGGCCAGCCGGGTCTCGAACTCGAACCCCCGCACAGACCGTATGCCTTTGTGATGCCGTGGACGACCTCTCCGCCGGGCAGGATGCGACCGGACTCGGCGTTGCCGATGGTGCTGTGCGCCACCTCCAACACCGAAGGCCCAGACCGACCGATCCGCCGGACTGGGCCTTCAACGCTGCGGAGGAAGGCCTACATGGTCGCGCCATCCCAAATCTCGCGGCGGGTGTCCTTGCCCGGCTCCCACACCCAGTGGGTGAGCTTGCCGTCGGTGCCTCGGGCCCAGATGTGGTGCTGGGTGCCGATCACGTAGCTGGTCGGGTTGCCGGTAATACCGTCGCCGATCACGTTGTGACTCCGGCCGGTGCCTCGTACCCAGCTCCAGTGGTGCAGCTTGCCGTCGGTGCCGCGGGCGTACACGTGTTGGCCGTCGCTGGTGGCGTACCCGGTGGGGTCCCCGTCCAGGCTCCCGCCCCAGTTCTCGTGGCCACGACCGGTGCCCGTGGTCCATGTCCAGTGCTGCAGGTCGTGCACCTGGCCCTCGGCGCCGCGGCTGAAGATGTGCTGCTGGTCGCCGTAGAGGAAGCCGACGGGGTCACCGGTGACGGCACCGTCCCAGGTCTCGCGGCGGGTGTCCTTGCCCGGTTGCCACACCCAGTGGGTGAGCTTGCCGTCGGTGCCTCGGGCCCAGATGTGATGCTGAGTGCCGATCACGTAGCTGGTGGGATCGCCGGCGATGCCTTCGCCGATGATGTCGTGGGCGAAGCCTGTTCCGCGGGTCCAGCTCCAGTGGTGCAGCTTGCCGTCGGTGCCGCGGGCGTACACGTGCTGCGCGTCGTCAGTGGCGTAGCCGGTCGGATCACCGCTGACGGTGCCGGCCCACGTTTCGCGGCGCACAGCCTTGCCGGATTCCCATACCCAGTGGTTGAGCTTGCCGTCCTTGCCTCGGCCGAGGACGTGCTGCTGGGCACCGAAGACGAACGCGACGGGGTTGCCGGCAAGGTCGCCGCCCCAGTTCTCGTAGCCGCGGCCCTGGCCGGGGACCCATTTCCAATGGTGAAGCTTGCCGTCCGCACCACGGGCGAACACGTGCTGCTGGTTACCGGAGACGAACGATGCCGGCCGTGACTGCCGCTCACGGGCGACCTTGTCGAGCGCGCGTGCTTCCTCCTGGCCCTTGAGCAGGAACGTCTGCGACGCGAGCAGCGTGTTGGCGGCCAAGGCCTTCTCCGCGGCAGCCACGAGGTTCGGCTGGTAACCCTCCCGGCGAGCAGCGTCCCGAATCGCCGTGATCTTGGCGCGGTAGCCGGCGAGTTCCTTGGCCGCGGCGGCTGCTTCGTCGCGGGTGTTCGCGGCGGCGCCTCCGACGAAGATGAAATCCTTGAGCGCCTGGTCCAGGTCGGCGTCCGGTGCGTTCAGCGCGACCTGCGAGGCGAGCTTCACCTCCGTGCCTTTGGCGTTGTCGTGTACGTGCAGCACGAACTGGCGGTTCGGGGCGTTGACCAGTTCTTCGCCGACCGGGAGCAACAACAGTTGCAACAGCGACCTCTTGGCCTGGGCCAGTTGCTCGGCGCGCAGCTTGGCGGCGTCCGCCTCGGTCGCCTCCCTGATCGCATCCTGCAGGTCCTGCTCGGCCGCCGCCGCCGCAGCGGTGTGCAGGAACGCCGACCAGTCGTCCTGATCAGTGCCGTCCGCGATCGCAGCCTTGGCCGCGGTCCACACGTGCTTACCCTGGGGAACCTTCTGGAAGACGCTGAAGATGAAGTCCCGGTCACTCTGCTCGATCAGCTTGGTGTCCGAGGGGTCGAGCTTGACGATGACCGCCACGGAACGGCGCAGCGCCTGCGCCTGCGCCTCCGCGATCTCAGCCCGAGCATCGTCACCGGCGGCGGTGAAGACTCCGCTGGTGATGAACTCGTACGCCGCGTCGGCGTCATCGGTGTCGTACGCGCGCAGCGCCTCGGCCTGCACGAAAGAGTCCTTCTTGGCCTGGCGCCACAACGCCAGCACGAACGCCTGGTCGTCCAACACCAGCATGTCCATGCCCGGGTTGACGCCGATCGCCCCGGCCGCCTTGACCTTCTCCTCATCGGTAGCGCGGTTGGTGGCGGCATCGGCTGGCATGGCAGAGGCGGCGGTGGCGAACGAAGCTCTGACGGGTGCGGCCGCCGCCTGAGCCGGTTGACCGGTTCCTGACGCCACCAGCGTGGTGACGACGCCGGCGGCCAGCAGGCCGACTGCAGATTTTCGTGAAGGCATTCGTGAGCTCTCCTAGGACACGTTCAGCTGACATCAAGAGGTGCCGAGAAGATCTCAGGCATATGTTCGTGGCGGGTGTGCGCAGGCTCCCGAGCAAAGTGCGACGAAGTGGTCATCCGACCGCGGGCGCACTCCGCCTTCCGGGGCAGAGCGTGCTGTCCGAGGCATCCCCGGGGAAGTGACCTTCGGCCATGGACAGCTGGGGGACGCGAACCGGCTGATCACGGCAACTTGCCGTGGTCGGCGCCGCGAGTGCGGATCGCCTGGGTCATCATGGCAACCGCCTCACGCGCAGTACCTTCGAAGTCGAACGCGCTGCCGTCCGGCGTATATGTCGCGTACCATTCCGGCCGGATCATGAAGATGGAGAACAGCGGGTCCTTGCTGTCCGCGTTCTCGAACAATACGAAGCGATGGCCCAACCGAGGAAAGCGCCGCCTCAGCACAGGCTCCTCGGCAGCCAAGGCCACCAGCTCGCCATATCCATGGAAGTCGTCCTCGACCTCCCGGAGAACGACCCGCCACTGATACTCGACGGCTTCTCCTCGTTCATAAGCAAGCTCGAGATCGAAGTACTCGACGAAGGGATGAGCGGCGGACAGCCGGCTCAAGCCCACTCCTTCCACCCACAAGCACGAAGCATCCACGACGGAAGAAGCGTCTGCCGTCGTGCCGCGCGCCTGATTTCGGTCTTTCCGCCAGAATTCGCAGAGATAGTCTCCGTCCGCAGTCACATGCACGGCCACGGCCCGGTCCTCGAGAGTCATTATCGCCGTCGAATCGTCTTGCCCGGGTCGATCCGTCATGAAGCGGCACGGCGAATCCGCGTCCAATTGCGCATTCAGCACCGTGGCAAGGTCTGCCATACCTAGCGCACCCCCGGTAGCGCGAGGCTCAAGCCGGCCATCTTGGCCGTAACGTCCTCGCCGTAGTAGAACCAGCGTATCCGGCCGGCCAGCCCCTCGTCGCTTTCGGCCGCCATCTCAATCTGGCGCATCTCCCAGTCCGTTCCGCGACCGTTCACCCAGCCCACCTTGCCGCGCTCGGCCGCGGCCCGGTAGATGTCGATGGGCTTCATCCCCTTCTCGGTCTCGAGCCTGCCCAGGTCCACCGCCAATTCGATCTCCGGGTTGCGGATGGCGTTTTTCACCTCTCGCACCCATTGCGGCAGGGCAGTGTCGTGGTAGAACCCGTAAACGTTCCCGTTGAAAGTCATGCCGCCGAGTTCGTCGGCGAGCGGATCTCCCACTTCCTTGACACCCAGGACTACGAGATCTCCGGCCTTGGGCGAAACCCCGGTGATGGGACCTCTGCCGTTGTCACACTCGCATGTGTCCGCATGGCGGGGAAGGGTCGGAGTGCAGTTGTGGACGAGGATCGCGTCGGCGCCGGCGACCACATAGAAGGTGTGCACGGACGCGACCGTGAGGTTGTGCATGATGCGGCTGCCGGTGTACTTGTCGACAGCCTTCACCGTCGCCGGTCCACCGCGTCCGAGCAACGTTTCGCCGGACCCCAGATCACCGGCGTCGATCCAGCTCCGCGTGGTGGCACTCCAGAACGGATGGTGCTGGGTCGTCCGCACGACCTGATCGCCGCCGCTCGCGCCGACCGTGACGTCGGCGAAATCGGTGTCCAGATTGCGGTGAAGCTCGGTGACCGGCTCGGCGCTGGTCGCCCCGGTCTCGGGATCCGTGGCGAGCACCTCCTCGCCCACCTCGATGTCCGCGATCGGCTCGGTCGTACCGTCGGCCAGGAGCACGCGGGTTTCCGGAGCGAAGCTGTCCGCCGAGCACCTCTTCAGCAAGTTCTCGAGACCTTCGAGGATGGTCTTGCCGTCTGCCAGCCCGCGCAGGGCGCTCTCGACGGCCGGGAAGCCGTTGATGTCGATCGAGAGCTTCAGCGCGCTCAGTTCGGCCGGACTGAAAGTCAGCTTCTTCGGCAGGTCGACGTCGAGCTCCAGCAGCTTGGCCACCTTGAGCGCGCCGAGCTTGTTGAGCGCCGCCTCCATCGTGTCGGTACCGAGCTTCTTGATACCCGCCAGCAGCTCACCGGAGATCAGCTTGCTGAGGCCCGAGACCAGTCCTTCCTTGAGCACGTCCACGCCCGCGGCAATCTTGCCGATCTTGGGGATGTCGAGTGTCAGGAGGTCGATGACGGTCATGCCGAGCGCCTTGGCGTACTCGCCGTTGCGCCATTCGTCCAGGTGAATCAGGGATCCGGGATTTTCGACGAGCTGCGTCATGCCCTCCTTGAGCATGTCGCAGGCTTCCTCCGAGTCGGGCGTGTCGCCGGGATTGTTGCCAGGCTTCCCGAAGACGCACAGCCCGGTCATCCACAGCCCGCCGACAATTCCGGTGATGGTTTCGGTCTCACCCTCGACGAACTTCTTGTACCAGTCCGGGTAGTCCGAGGCTTCGATCTCGGCCTTGTGCTCGTCGTTCCATTCCTTCATCCAGGCTGTCTGCCGGGCCCGCTTCTCCGCCGCGGCCACGTCGGCGACCTGCTTGACCGCCGCGTGGGTGTCCTTGGCGATCTTGGCCATCGCAGCGGCCGACGCCTTCATCGCGTTGGCGAAATTGTTGGCGGATATCGACGCCGCCGCGATCTGCTTGGCGATCTTGCTGGCGTTGTCGGCCGCCGTCTTCGCCTGGTTCGAGTAGCCGCGCGCGGCGCCGGCTGCCTGCCGCGCTATCGCGGCATCGTGGCCGGCGTCGACCGCCATCCTCTCGGCCGCGTTGGAGTACCCGGCCGCCTGCTGGGCCGCGTCCGATGCGTCCGTCGCGGCCTCCACGGTCGCCTTCGCCTCGGCAACCGCGCCCCGCGCGGCGGCGATCGCGACCTTGCTGGCTCGCAGCGCCCGAGCCGCTTCCTCGGCGGCCTTCTGGGCCGCCGCGTACGCCGGCTTGACCTGCTGCTGGGCCCGGAGAGCCTGCTCCGCAGCATGCACCGCGGCGGCCTGCGCGTCAGCCGCGTGGCGTTCGGCCGCGGCGCCCTGCTCGGCACCGATCAGGATCGCGTTGTTGGCGACGTCGACAGTCATCGCCGCGTCGTTGTCCGTGTCGGCGTACTCTTCGGCGACCGTCAGCGCGCTGGCGGCGGGGTCGGCGATCGCAGTCGCCGCGGCCCGGGCGTTGATCGCGGCCCGTCCGGCCACCCTGCTCTGGAACGACGCGATTCCGGCCTCGCGTAGAGCCGAGTCCGCGGCGGACCCGGTCAGCTCGGCATCGGCCTTCGCGGCCACGGCGCGGTTGATCGCCTGGCGGGCGACATTGACCGATTGCCGGGCCGATTCGTTGGCGCGCTGCGCGTCGGCGATCGCCTGGCCGGCCGCCGCTGCCGCGTCGGCGGCATCCCGGCGTGCAGCGGCCGCGGCGGCGGCGGCCGCCTCAGCCTCCGCGCGAGCAGCTGCGGCGGCGGCACCGGCGCGCTGGGAGGCGGTCGCGGCGGCGTCCGCCGCGTCCGCGGCGCTGTTCGCGGCGGCCTGTGCCTTGTCCGCTGCGGCGCGGGCCGCCGGCAATTGAGCTTCGATGATCGCTGCCTGCTGCGCGGCGCGGTCGCCCTCGGCGGTGCCCTTCTTGGCGATCGCGTCCTGCTGGTACGCCGCGTAGCTCACTTCCTTGGCATTGCGCTCGTTCATCGCCTGCTGTGCACGGAGAGACGCGTTCTTCGAGTCGGTGACGAGCCCGTCGAACCGCTTGATCCCGGCAGTGACCTCATCGGCCGCCGCCTTGGCGGTAGCTCCCTTGCTTCCCGCGATGTTCTGTTGGGCGACCGCCCGCCGGGCCGCGTCGTAGGCGGCCGCCTGCTGCGCGATCGCGATCGCCGTCTGCCGCCGGGCAGTGTCACGCTGGGCCTTCGCCTGGACGTAATGGTCGTGCGCGTCGTCGGCGTGGGCTCCGGCGTCCTTAGCGTCCTGCTCGGCGCGCAGCCGCTGCTTGTGCGCATCGGCCTCGGCGGCCTGCGCGGCGGCCGCGAGCTTCTCGGCCTGGTCGGCGAGCTTGGTCGCGGCGGCAGCCTCCCGCTCGGCGGCCTGGCGGTACTTGACCGCGTTGTTCGCGCTGACGGTGGCGTTGTGGTCGGCGTCCAGCGCCTTGCCGGCGGCCTCGGTCGCCTCGGCGGCGTGGCACGCGGTTTCGGCGGCCAGGGTCGCTGCCGCGGCGGCATCGCTCTGGGCGCCCATCACCTCGGCCCAGTCGACCCCATGCGTAAGGCCGGTCTTGACGAGCGTGGCGGCGGCACTCTGCGCGACCCCGGTGTGCGCGGCAACCTGGCCCGCGTTGCGACTCGTCGTGGCTGCTTCGGCGCAGGCCTGCGAGCGCAGCTTGGTCAGATCGGCGGTGTGCGTCTTACCGCCTGCCTTACGGATCGGCAGGTCGCTCGTGTAGATCGCGTCGGCCTGTTTGGCGTACTTGTTGACCAGACCCATCGAGTTGGCCGCGACCGTCAGGGACTGGGTCGCGGTCACGCTCTCCGTGATGATGGTGGTACGGGCGTTCGCCGCCTGGGTGGCACGGGTCGCCAGATCGGTCAGGTCGGTGACGGCCTTGGTGCGGGCCTTCAGCGCCGCCTCGATCTGCTGCTGCGCGGCGCTGTCCCGGGCGGCCGCCGCGGCGTAACCCGTCTTGTAGAAGGCGGCGATGGTCGCCGGATCCTCGGTGTCCAGGGCGGCCTGTCCGGCGGACTTTACCTCGTAGCCGCCGGAGGCGATGATCTGCTCGACGCGCGCCTTGATCGTCTTGGCCTGCTCGGCCGCGTTGATCTCGTCCTGGTTGTCCGCTGCCACCGCTGCTTCGTGGCCGATCGCGACGAAATCGGCGATCTTCTTGTCGTCCTTGGTGGCGAGTGCCGCCGCCGCACGCTGCCGCACGATCGGTCCGCCGGTCTCCGCCCAGTTCTGCACGATGGACCGGTTGGCGGCGGCGATCCGCTTCCTGCGCTCGTCCGCCGCAGCCCGGTACACCGGCAACGCCCGGTCGAGGAAGGCGGTGAACTCGGCCGCGTCGTTCGTCTGCAGCACCGTGGCCGCGGCCGCACGTACCTCGGTGTCCTCGTCGTAGTCGGCGAGGTCCTGGATCAGCATCCGGTTGAGCTCGGCGTCGTCGATCGGTCCTTCGGCGAGCAGCGACCGCTCCTGCGCCGCCTCGGTCGCCCGTTCACGCTCGATCCACTGTTGCGGCGTCATGGTCGTCGATGCCGCGGCCTTCGGCGCCACAGGGACAGCGGCATTGGCCGACTGTGGCAGCAGAGTGACTACCAGCAGACCGGCGATCGCCGCGCCGATACGTGCGAGCGTCATGTATTCCCCCGTGTTTTCCGTTTTTCGAGCCGAGAAGTGTCGAGCCGGCTCGACAGCATCAGATGGTCGGTACGACCGGGATCGCGGTGGCGTTCGCGCGAGTGCGCTCCGCCAGTTCCGTCCACTGTCGCGCCTGCTCCTGCGCCCACGCGAGCTCGTCGGTCCAGGCGGTGCCTGTGGTGGCGGCCTTGTCGGCGATACCCGGCCAGTCCTGCTGGGTGGAGGCGACGATCGCGAAATCGTGCACCATGCCCCAGGCCTTGGCCTGCGCCTGCGCCAGCTGCTCGTCGGCCTGCCACTGCTGGCGGGTGGCCGCAGCGACCTCGGCAGCGGTGTTCCATGCCGTACGCGCTTCCTCGGCAGCCTTGGCCTTCGCTGCTCCCGACGTCGCCTCGTAGGCCTGCTGCGCCTGCTGCGCCGCGACGCTGAGCTGGTCGAACTGTCGCCGGGACCGGAGCTGCTGCTCCGCGACGTCCATCCGGTAGGCCTGGATGTCACAGTCGGCGGCACTGATCCAGGCGTACTTGAAGAACTCGGCGATGTCGGCGTCGGTACCCAGCTGGACGGCGCGCTGTGCGGCTGCCCGTACCCATGGTCCCGAACCGTTCAAGGCCAGATCGGCCACGAAGTCGCGATCCTGTTGCGCCTGCTGCTTGGCCTGCTGGATCGGCGAGTGCTTGGCGTCCAGGTCCTGTGCTTCCTTCAGGCCGGTGCGGACGTACCGGTCCTTTTCCGCCAGGGTGCCGTGCGAAGCGCGAACGGCGGTGACATGCACGATCGGAGAGCTCTTGTCCGTCGTCGTGGCGATCGTCCGGGAGATGATCAGATCGTTGCGGGAGGCGTTCTTCGCCGCGCGGGCCCGGGCTTCCTCGTAGCCGCCGCCCGGGCTCAGGAACTTGGTGACCGCGTCCGGGAGGTCGCTCTTGAGGGCCGACCAGGCCGCCGACTGCACCTCCCACCGAGGATCGCGGTCCGCGAGCCGGCGCACCATCTGCCGATACCGGTCCGCCTGGTCGGCGGCGACCGTCACCGACTCGCCGGCCTGCGCCGGCGCGGCCGCCGGGAGGACTCCCGCCGTGACGCCGCAGACAAGCGCCGGGACGATGAGAAGGACCGGCATTCGGGTACGGGCACGGAACATGGCGCTCCCTTGAGGATCGTCGTGAACACTTTCACCGCAACGAATGAACGGCGGTGGATAGTCATAGCAAATGCCTCGGAAAATTAAGTCCTTTACGTCGCTTTTGAAGCTCCGCGCCACCCCGCGCAGTGCCCAAGATCACATCGATTTGAATCAACTGAGCCGTAAGCCGCAGCGCGTCACCCGTATTCCGTGAAGGCGCCGGACGAGGGCGGGCAGGCGATAACAATTCGGCCGCTGACAACGCTGCTCGCCGGCCGCCAAAACGGCAGATTCAGCCCACTCGACCCGTTCCAGGCCGGGCGGCGTGCCTCGCCGACGCCAAAAGGGGGCGCCGATGTCTTACATTGTCGCCGGCCCCTCCCAGCAAGATCGCATCGTGGCGGCACCGCCAGGAAAGGGTCCACGTCAGACGATCGCCGATCTCGTGTGGGCAGCCATGAGTCGGCGACCATCCCGCCGCGCAACTCGGCGTAGCGCGGTGTAGTTCTATGGGGGCATCTTCAGTGTCAGTGAGCAAGCTCAACAGGCTGGTGGCAGCGCTTGCCGCCGCGATGGTGACGGTCTTCCCGGCCGCGCCGAGCGTTGCCGCGCCGGCTGCGGCGGGCGCCGCGGTAGCCGCAGTGGTGGCCGATCCGACGAACCGGGCCACCGACGAGGAGAAGGTCAAGGCGGCAGCGGCGCTAGGCATCAGCCCCGGCATGGACCTGCTGGTCCTCGACGATCAACAGTTCGTGCTTGCCATCTGGCGAGCCGCCAACGAAGACACGTACGTCAAGGCCGAGGCCCTGCGGGCGTACGACGACTCGGATCCGAACTCCGCGTACACCTACATCACCGTCGGCATCTTCGACGCGGCCGACCGGGACGCCCAGGTGGAGATCGCTGCCGAGCAGGCCAAGGCCCGGCGCCGTTCCGTCGCGGTCACCGTCGGACTCGATCCCAAGGACACCGCGCTGATCGAGAAGGGCGACCGCGACTTCATCTTCGCCGTCTGGCAGCGCGTCGCAAGCGGCAGCAAGGTGTCGGCCGCCGCCAGGGACGCCCTCCGCGACGGCAGCGGCGAAGCTGACTGGACCGCCTTCCTCACCACGGGAGCACAGGCGGCTGCGGCCCAGGACATGGCCGACGCTATCGCCGCCGCCGACGCCGAAAAGGCCGCCCGGCTCCGCGCGGAGCAGCTGAGCACCGCCAAACGGGCCCTGCTGCAGCTGCTGCTGCTCCCGGTCAGCGACGAGCTGGCCAACGCACCCGACCGGCAATACGTCCTGGCTGTCCACGCCCAGGCCAAGGGTGTCGAAGTGAGACTCGCCTCGCAGGCGGCGCTCAACGCCCCGGACCCCGACCTTGCCAAGGCCCTGTCCGACTTCATCTTCACCGGCGGCGCAGCGGCCAACGCCCGCGACGAGCAGGCCGCCGCCGCCAAGGAACTTGCCGACTACCGCGCCAAGGCCACCGCCATCCGCGACGGCGCCCGCCGCGACGGGCAACAACCGAACCTGCTGGCTGCCGCGGACAAGGCCCTGGCGGCCAACACACTGCTCGCCTTGCAGACATTCCTGCTCAAAGGGCAGGATGAGGCGCGCGCCCTGGACAAGGGACTCAGTCAGCGCACCGTCAACCTCGTGATTTCCCAGAGCAGCAAGCAATGCCTGGCCATCGGCGGTGCGGCCAAGGAAAGCGGCGCCCACGCGATCCAATGGCCCTGCACCGGTGGGACCGAGCAGGACTGGCAGATCTACGCTCGTAGCGGTGGCCGGTACGAGCTTCGCAACGACCACAGTGACATGTGCCTCGCTCTCGCCGCCCCCAGCAAGGAGAAGGGCGTGCACGTGGTGCAGCAGCCCTGCCGTACCGCGAGCGAAGACCAGTACTGGCAACTGAGCAAGGACGCCAACGGCTACACCGAGCTGCGCAACACCTTCAGCAACCAGTGCCTGGCCATCGGCGGCGGCTCCAAGGAAGAGGGAGCCCACGCCATCCAATGGACCTGCAACGCGAGCACCGTCGACCAGAACTGGCAGATCAAGAGCCGCGTCATCGGGCAGCAGATCCGCAACGTGAACAGTGGGATGTGCCTGAGCAACGGAGGCTCCAAAGACACCGGAGCACACATCATCCAGACTGCCTGCTCGGACTCCAACGACGCCGAGTGGCACCTGACGAGCCGCCCCGACGGCAACGTCGAAATTCGCAGCGACCACAGCAATCTGTGCGTCTCCATCGCCGCCGGCTCGAAAGAGAACGGCGCCCACGCCATCCAATGGACCTGCGACGCCACCAAGAAGGACCGGCAATGGCAGATCATGGGAGACGGTGCGGCTGTCCAACTCCGTAACGTCAACAGCAACCAGTGTCTTTCGATCGGCAGCGGCTCCAAGGAAGAGGACGCTCACGCCATCCAATGGACCTGCGACGCCACCAAGAAGGACCGGCAATGGAACATTCCCGGTAAGTGATCGAGAGCTGCATAAACGGCTCCGGATTTGCAGCATCCTGCGGTCCGGGGCCGTGCATCTTGGCGAATCTACGATGCCCTTACCAACAACGGGCGGTACGGCATCCGCAGCAACGCCGTCGTTCAGACCGGCCTCGCCGACGACGTAGATGCTCCGCTGCCTCGCCGGCATCGAGGCCGGACAGGCCCCGGAGCTCGAGACGCGTCTGGTGGCTAGGTCCACCTACAGACATCGCCGGTGGCGACTCGTCCCGGGCGTTCCACGGCCGCGACGACGCCGAGGATCATCTCGTGATACTCGGTCAGGGTCTTGAGCAGGTCGCTTCTCTCGGCAGCCCCGTCCTGCCGCATGTCGATCATCACGCATCGGGTGAGTGGCTTGACGATGCGCAGAACCACGTCGGCGCCGATGCGGACGCGGCGTCCCGGCCATTCGTCCTCCGGAAAGCCCTCGGCGGCACCGTCGATCAATAGGTTGGCTCGGAACCGGAGAGGGTCGATGTCTCCCCCGCCACTGAGCTTGGACAGGGAGCGCAGAGACGCTGTAGTGAGCAGGCTGACGGGACCCTCGTCATGGTGCGGGACCGATGCCTCCGCGGCGAGCGTTACCCTGCGGCCCAGGATCTCGCCGACTGCCCGATGCCCGGCGACGTCCGCGGCGTCGAAGCGGCGACCGTCCGGCATCTCCACAACGGGAGCCGGCTCTGCCGCGTACGCCCGAAGGCGGAACAGGCCCGGCATCCGCCGGAAGCGTCTGGTGTTCTTGCCGCTGCCGAACTTGCCGTCCGCGTCGCGCACCGCCCACAGCCGGTCCCCGGCCAAGCCACGTTCCCCTACGTCGGCGGACGACACGACCTCGCCGAGCATGGACTTGACCGGAAAGCGACGGATCTCGCGGAGCTGCACGAGGCGACAGTACGAGACCGCTACGACGGTCCTCAGCGGTCGAACCAGACGACAAGAGGGCAGTTCCCGTCGCCGTGCGGGCCCGCGAGTACGGCCATCACCTCCCACACCGGACACCAGCCCCCGGCCGGGGGACGGCATCTCGCCGGGTCGGCCATCCGAACGCGTCGTAGCTTCGGGCGGCGCACAGGCAGTCCAGATGGGCACCCGCGGTTCAGGCCGTCGTCGAGCGCTCGGCGCACCGCAGCCGGTCGGCTTCCGCCTCTTCCCCCAGCGCGACCAGGTCGGTGACAAGGTTGCCTACCGACTCGACGGTGTCGGGATGCTCATCTCCCAGCACCCGCCGCAGCCGCGCCAGATTGTCCTCATCCACCTCGCGCGCCCGCGCGAACTTCCCCAAGCCCCGGAGGTCCGCAGCGAGCGCGCTGGCCGACGCCAATGTGTCCGGGTGGTCGACACCCAGCACCCGCCGCCGACGCTCCAGGTTGGCCGAGTCCAGCTGCCGAGCCCACTCGAACTCCCCCACCGCGCGCAGGTCACCCGCCAGGTCATTGGCCAAGCTCAGCGTGTTGGGGTGATCGTCCCCGAGCACCCGCCGCGCCCGGGCGAGGGTCTTCTCGTGCAGGTCCCGAGCCCGTTCGTGCTCGCCCAGCTCGCGGAGGTCGACGGCGAAGTTGCCCGCCGAGCTCAGGGTGAACGGGTGGTCTTCACCCAGCAGCCGCATCCGCCGGGCCAGGGTGTCCTCGTCCAGTTCGCGGGCCCGCTCGTACTCGCCCAGTTCGCGGAGGCCGTCGGCGAGGTTGTTGGCCGATCCCAGGGTGTTGGGGTGGTCGTAGCCGTGCAGCCGGCGCCTGCGGTTCAGGGTGTCCTCGTCCAGGTGGCGGGCCGACTCGTAGCGGCCGAGCTGCCCGTAGATCGAGGCCAGCGTGTGGGTGATGGCGAGGGTGGTGTCGTCGTCCGGGCCGTGCCGGCCGGTCCAGGCGGCGTGCAGGTGTTCGGCCAGGGGAAGCGCGGTGCGGGCGTCGCCGCGGGCGAGCAGGTGCCACACCGCCGCGTCGGCCGTCCAGCGCAGGTGGAGATTGCCGGTGGTCGCGGGGTCGGCGGCGAGGATGTGCGGCAGCAGCTGCGTCCATCGTGGCCACCAGGCCGGCGTGGCCGGGTCGTCGGGCCGGGCTGAGATCAAGAGCTGTTCGACGGTACGGCGGTGAGCGTCGGAATCGGGATCGGTGTCGCGCAGGATCGCCTGCGTCAGTCGGTGCAGCAGTGGTCCGTCGTCGGTCAGGCGGGCCAAGCCGTACCGGCCGAGCTGGGCAACGGTACGGGCGAAAGCCACCGGCCGGCGCGCCACCCTGGCAAGCGGCTTGCGGAGCAGGGCGGGCCGGGCGAGGAACAGGTCGTCGGGGATGGGCTCCGGCCCCAGGTGCGCGTACAGGGCGAGCAGCTCTCCGGCGGCAGCGTCGTCGTCGCTCAGCCGGTGCGCCGCCACGGTGACGGCGGCGGCCAGGGGGAGCGGGTAGCCGGCCGGGGGTCGCCCGTCGCGGAGCAGGTCCGCGGCGTGTTCGCGGAGCTCGTGCAGGTAGGCGTCGACGCTGATGCGGGTCTCGGCGAGCAGATCTGCCGCCTGGCCCACCGCGAGGGGCAGGTCGCCGAGCGCGTCCGCGAGCCGGTCGGCGTCCCGGTCGTCGAGGCTCGGCAGGTGGGTGTGGAGCAGCGCCACCGACTCGTCGCGGACGAACACGTCGACGTCCACCGGCTGGGCCACCCCGGTCCAGGCGGGACTGCGGCTGGTGATGATCAGGTGCCCGGGCCCGTCCGGGAGCCAGGCGGTGAGGTCGTCGCGCTCCTCGGCGTTGTCGAAGACGAGCAGCCATCGCGGCCGTACCCGGAGATGTTCGCGAAGGGCTTCCACCGCGGCGGGAGTGGTGGTGTCTTCCGTCACCAGGCCGACCTTGGCCGCGAGCGAGGCGAGGTGGTCGCCGATGAGCTCGGACTGCTCCGCCGGGATCCACCAGACCAGGTCGTACTCGCCCGCGAAGCGGTGGGCGTACTCCAACGCCAGCTGCGTCTTGCCGACGCCGCCCATGCCGTACAGGGCCTGGACCGCCGCGCGGTTCCCGGCGCACAGGGTGTCGTGGAGCCGGTTGAGCATGCTGTCGCGGCCGGTGAACGCGAGATTCCGGCGGGCCAGGTTCCACACCGTCGGCAGCGACCCGGGCGGGCGCGGGCCCGCCTCGGCCACGGACGTCCGAGCGCCCGGGTACGGCGGCACCCCGGTCGCCCCGGCGCCCGCGGCCGGCGGATCCACGACCTGGCGGACGGCGGTCAGCAGCATCCTGACCGCCTGTTCCGGGGCCAGGTCGTACACGTCCGACACCACGATCGGCGCCCACAGCCCGTCCCGGAGATCGACGTTCTCGATCCGCACCGGGATCAGCTTCGCTTCCGGGTCCTTGCGTCGCTGTGCCAGCCGGGCCGTCCACTCGTCGGTGGTGAACTTGTCCGGGTCCAGATAGGCGGTGGAGAGCAGCACGAGCATGGGGTTCTGCCGGCTCAGGGCGTTGTGCATCGCCTCGACGAAGTTGGTGCCGGGCGCCCAGTCGGCGCTGTCCAGTTCGGTGGCGTACCCGGCCGACTGCAGATGCCAGCGCGCCCATTCCGCCCATGCCCGGTCCCTGCCGGCGTGCGAGATGACGATCCGGGAGGCGGCTGCGGTCACAACGTCCACACTGCACGATGAACGAGCCGACGACGACCACCGAACGGGCGACAGACGGCGGGCCTCAGGCCGTCGGGTCCGGGGCGTAGAACGCGCTCGGGTCGCCCGCGAGCGATGCCTTGACGCGCCGGCTCCAATCGTCCGCCAGGACCTCCAGCCGGTTCTCCTCGATGCCGTCGAGCGCCGCCGTCACCACCTGCTCCGGGGAGATCTTGGGTCCGTCGAACCGGGCCGACATGTCGGTGTCCGCCGCGCCCAGGTGCAAGCCGGTGACCAGGGTGTCCTGGGCCGCAAGTTCGAGGCGGACGCCGTTCGTCAGGCTCCACTCGGCGGACTTGGCCGCGGCGTACGCGTTGGCTCCGGGGTACGAGAACCAGGAGAGCGCCGAGAGGACGTTGAGGATGGCTCCCCCGGCGAGCCGCGGCGCGAAGGCGCGGATCACGGCGAGCGTCCCGAAGTAGTGGGTGTCCATCTCGCGGCGGATCTCGGAGAGGTCGCCCGTGATCAGGTTCTGGCCGGTCGCGATGCCCGCATTGTTGATCAAGAGGGTGACGTCCTGGGCCGCCGCGGCCGCCGCCGCGACCGAGTCCGGGTCGGTGACGTCGAGGCGCAGGGTCTCGACGCCGGGGACGTCGATGAGCTCGGGGCGGCGGGCGGTCGCGTACACCTTGGTGGCGCCGCGCTCGAGCAGGGTGGTCACGAACTGCTTGCCGAGGCCCCGGTTGGCACCGGTGACCAGGGCGATCGATCCGGAAATCTTCATGCGGGCTACGCTAGAACCTGACGTTGACGTCAGAGGCAAGTGCTGCGACGGGAGTCACTATGCGGATCGGCGAACTCGCCACCAGGGCGGGCGTGAGCGTACGGGCGCTGCGCTACTACGAGGAGCAGGGGCTGCTCGGCGCCGACCGCAGCCCCAGCGGTCAGCGGCACTACCCGGAGCCGGCGGTCGACCGGGTGCGCCTCATCCAGATGCTCTACTCCGCCGGCCTCTCCAGCAGGACCATCGCCGAGCTGCTGCCGTGCGTGGACGCCAAGGTCAGCACGCCCGAGTCGCGGGCCCGGCTGGCCGCCGAACGCGACCGCATCGACGCCCAGATCGCCGAGCTCACCCGCACCCGCGACCGGCTCGACGCCGTGATCGCCTGCTCCACCAGCCACGACGGCTGCCTCACCCAGATGGAAGAAGCGGTGCCGGCATGAGCATGAGCAGCGACGAGATCTGCGAAGTCGTCATCACGGCCGCCGACGCGGAATGGCTGGCCGGCTTCACCCGGCGGCTGGTCGAGGACCGGCTGGCCGCGTGCGGACAGCAGATCGCCGCGATCCGGTCGATCTACCGGTGGGAAGGTGCCGTGCACGACGACCCCGAGGCGCGGGTCGCCCTGCACACCCGCACCTCGCTCGTACCCGAGATCGTCGCCCGGGCCGATGCCGAGCATCCCTACGACGTACCGTGCGTCTTCGCCCTGCCGATCCTCGCCGGAAACCCGGCATATGTGCACTGGGTTCTCGCAGAGACCAGGAACTAGGCAGGCGGCCCGCCTGCCCATCGACGAGGACCGCACCGTGACGCGTACTGAGTCGTGGGGCCGGAGGCGGTTGCTCGGCGCCGCACTGGCCGCGGTGCTCAGTTGCGCCGCCTGCGGCGCCGACGCGCCGGCCGAGCCGTCCGATCCCCCGGCCACCGGAACACCTCCGGCGGTGCGCTTCACGTCCTCGGTGGAGTCTCGCGGGCAGGCGCTGCACATCCGCTACGAGCTGGTCAACGAGTCAGGTGGGGAGTTGATCGTGCTCAACCGGGTGCCGGCCCACTCGGCGTCCGGTGCGCCGGTCACGGACCCCGGTGCGGTGTACGTGACCGGCGCCGGGCCGAAGGGCCGGGTGGAGATCGCCAAGCGTGCCTTCGCCATGCCGGTCACGGACAAGAAGACCTGGGCTCAGCCGGCCCAGATCTCCGGGGTGACGGTCCGGCCGGGCCGGGCCGTGAGCGAGGAGCTCACCGTCCCGCTGCCCTTACACCGGCATCATCCGTACGGGGACGACTACGGCGACGGACCGATCAGCCTGCCCGACCCGGTGACCGAGGCCGTCTTCTGCGTCGGGGTGCTCCGCGCGACCGACGCGCCCTCCGCCGGCGCGGAAGCTGCCGTGGTGACGCTTCCGCACCTGTCCTCGACCACCCGGGTGCAGTATCTCTCCTGCTCCCCGCCGGCTCGGTGGTGACCGCGCCCGGTTAGGCCGCGGCCTCGAGGTCCGCGCGGGTCAGCAGCGCGCGGAGCTGGATGCCCTCCGCGGACAACGCCTCGGCGCCGCCCTCCTGGCGGTCGATCACGCAGAGCGCGTGGTCGACGTGCGCACCCAGCTTGCGCAGGTCCATCGTCGAGAGGACGACCTGACCTCCGGACGTGACGACGTCCTCCACCACCAGCACGCGACGGCCGGCGACCTCGGCGCCCTCCGCCAGCCGGGCCGTCCCGTACGCCTTGGCCTGCTTGCGCACGAAAGCGCAGGGCAGCTTGGCGTGCCGGCCGAGCGCGGTCACCACGGCGATGCCGCCCATCTCGAGACCCGCCAGCACTTCGGTGCCCTCGGGGATGAGCACGGCCATCTGCTCGGCCAGCCGGTCGAGCAGCACCGGATCCGACTCGAACTGGTACTTGTCGAAGTATTCGGTGGCGGTCCGCCCGGAGCGCAGGACGAATTCCCCGGTCAGTCGGCTCACGTCGCGGACCTGCCGCGCAAGGTCAGAGTCAGTCACGAGGACACAGCCTTTCATCTCGATGCCGGGTCCGGCCGGGCGGGTGGCCGGGCTCGTTTCACCCGTACGCGTAATTGCTGGAACGACTGGGTAGAGGTTTGTCTAGATTCGACTATTTTGCGGGTTAATGAACGTCGACCCTTCGAAAGGCTTGTCGTGACACCCTTCGCGCTGCTCTTCCTGATCGCCCTCGCCGGCTCGTCGTGTTTCGCCATCGGCCGCGCTCTCGGTCGCGGCGAACGCTACGAGAAGGGATATCGCGAGGGTTTCCGCGACGGTGAGACCGGTTCGCTGGCGCGCGCGGCCCGGCTGATGCAGCTCAGCGACCGCCGTTCGATCGCACCCGCCGTGGAGGCGATGCTCGTTCCGCACCCCACCGTGCCCCAGCAGGCAGCACCGGCCATCGTCGGCATTCCGGCCCGCCCACAGCTCGCGCTCTGAGAAACACCGTGACCGGCGTCAGCCTTTGGCGATCTCCGCGGCCAGCAACTCGGCGATCTGCACCGTGTTCAGCGCCGCACCCTTACGCATGTTGTCGCCCGTGATGAAGAGGTCGAGCGCCCGGGGGTCGTCGATCGCGCGGCGGATCCGGCCCACCCAGGACGGGTCCGTGCCGACCGCGTCGATCGGCATCGGGAACTCGCCGGCCTCCGGATCGTCGACGAGGATGACGCCCGGGGCGTTGCGAAGGACCTGACGGGCGCCCTCGGCGTCGAGCTCCGAGCCGAAGACCGCGTGGACCGCGATCGAGTGGCCCGTCACCACCGGCACCCGGACGCAGGTGGCCGACACCTTCAGGGCCGGCAACCCCAGGATCTTGCGGGACTCGTTGCGGAGCTTCAGCTCCTCCGAGGACCAGCCGTCCGCCGCCAGCGCGCCGGACCACGGCACCACGTTGAGGGCCAGCGGGGCCGGGAAAGGGCCGAGGTCGTCGCCGACCGCCTGCCGGACGTTGCCCGGACGGGAGCCGAGGGCGCGGTCGCCGGCAACCTTGCTGAGCTGGTCGTGCAGGGTGTCGACACCGATCTGTCCCGCCCCGGAGACCGCCTGGTACGACGCGAGGACGAGTTCGCGCAGGCCGTACTCGCGGTGCAGCGGGGCGATCGCCATGATCATGGCCATCGTGGTGCAGTTGGCGTTCGCGACGATGCCGCGCGGCCGGTATCCGAGGTCCTCCTTGTTGACCTCGGGAACCACCAGCGGCACCTCGGGATCCATGCGGTACGCCGACGAGTTGTCCACCACCGTCACGCCGCGGGCGACGGCGACCGGCGCCCACTCGAGCGAGACCTCGTCGGGCACGTCGAACATCGCGACGTCGACGCCGTCGAAGACCTCCGGGGTGAGCTCCCGCACGGTGAGGTCCTCGCCGCGGCAGGACAGCACCTTGCCGGCCGAGCGGGACGACGCGATCAGGCGGATCTCGCCCCAGACGTTGCGGCGGGAGCTGAGCAGCTCACGCATCACCGTGCCGACGGAGCCGGTGGCTCCGACGACGGCGAGGGTGGGCTGCGGCGACCCCATCCGTCCGCGTTACCGGCCGGTGCCCGCGTAGACGACGGCCGTCTCGTTGCCGCCGAGCTCGAAGGTGTCGTGCACGGCGCGCACCGCCGTGTCGAGGTCGCTGTCGCGGCAGACCACCGAGACGCGGATCTCCGAGGTCGAGATCATCTCGATGTTGACGCCGGCCTCGCCGATGCAGGCGAAGAACTGCGCTGCGACGCCCGGGTGCGAGCGCATGCCGGCGCCGATCAGCGACACCTTGCCCACGTGGTCGTCGAAGAGCAGGCTCTTGAACTTGATCTGCTCCTTGATCTTGTCCAGCGCCGCCATCGCGGTGGGGCCGTCGGCCTTCGGCAGCGTGAACGAGATGTCGGTGCGACCGGTGCCCTCGGTCGACACGTTCTGCACGATCATGTCGATGTTGATCTCGGCCTGGGCCACCGTCTCGAAGATCCGGCCGGCCGCGCCGGGCTCGTCGGGCACGCCGACGATGGTGATCTTGGCTTCGCTCCGGTCGTGGGCGACCCCGGTGATCAGCGCTTGTTCCACGTTCGGGTCCTCCATCGATCCCGTGACGACAGTGCCGGGCTTGCTCGAGTACGACGAGCGTACGTGGATCGGCACGCCGAACCTGCGGGCATACTCCACGCATCGCAACATCAGCACCTTCGCCCCGCCGGCGGCCAGCTCGAGCATCTCCTCGTACGTGATCTGCTTGATGTGGCGCGCGTTGGAGACGATCCGCGGATCGGCGGTGAAGACGCCGTCAACGTCGGTGTAGATCTCGCAGACATCGGCGCGCAGCGCCGCGGCGAGGGCGACCGCGGTGGTGTCCGAACCCCCGCGGCCCAGCGTGGTGATGTCCTTGGTGTCCTGCGAGACGCCCTGGAAGCCGGCGACGATCGCGATCGCACCCTCGTCGAGGGCGGTCCGCAGCCGGCCCGGGGTCACGTCGATGATCCGGGCCTTGCCGTGCACCGACGTGGTGATCACGCCCGCCTGCGAGCCGGTGTACGACCGGGCCTCGTAGCCGAGGTTGTGTATCGCCATCGCGAGCAGGGCCATCGAGATGCGCTCGCCCGCCGTCAGCAGCATGTCGAGCTCGCGGCCGGGCGGCAGCGGGCTCACCTGATTGGCGAGGTCGAGCAGGTTGTCGGTGGTGTCGCCCATCGCCGACACCACGACCACCACGTCGTCCCCCGCCTTGCGGGCCGCCACGATCCGCTCCGCCACGCGCTTGATGCGCTCGGCATCGGCCACGGACGAACCGCCGTACTTCTGCACCACCAGGGCCACGGCAGCCGACTCCTTCCAACGCCGCACGTGCCGACGCCGCCGGCGTTCCGGCCGGCGGCGTCGGTCGAGTCAATCGGTGACCAGACTAGCGGCGGACGTCGCGTTCGCTGACACGCGATCCCAGAATCCGGCCGGTGGACCATCACACGACGGCCGAGCGGGTGGCGCGACACGCCGGAAAAGGGTTCCGGTCGGCGCAACGACCCGTACGGGCGAAGAGAGGCGAGAATGTCTCAATGCGTTCCCGCCCCGCCTCGCGTGTTTTGTCCGCGTCGGCCGCCGTCCTGCTCGCCGCCGGCGTCTCCGCCTGCGGCGATGCGGCCCCGGCGACCCCGCCGGCAAGCCCGGCGCCCTCCGCGGCGCCGGAGGCCGAGGACGCGCGCATCGAGCTGGCCGCCCGCGCAGCGCTGGCTCAGGACCACCGCTTCGCGGCGCTCTACACCCTCGACGTCCCGGGCCGGGCGCAGCGCTCGATCATGGCGACGGTCGCCGTGGACGGAAGCTGGCGGGTGGACATCCCCGGCGGCGCCCTCGGCGGCACGACCGACGTGTCGATCACCGAGACGGAGGCGGGTGTCTTCCAGTGCGCGATCCCGTCGGCGTCCAATCCGGTGTCGCCGTTCTGCGTACGGGTGGCCGACCGCGGCAAGCACGTGCCGAAGGAGTACGACCCCAAGGTCGAGCGCGTGTTCCGGCAGTGGCTACCGGTCTTCACCGATCGCCAGGCGCCCCTGTCGGTGACCGCCGCACAGCCGCTCCCCGGCTCGACCGGCAGCTGCTACTCGGTCGACACGATCTCCGCTTCGCTGTCCGCGCCGGTCGACGTCGGCATCTACTGCTACGCCGACGACGGCCTGCTCACGGCGGCCCGGGTGACCTTCGGGACGATCACGATCTCGGGTACGGCCGCAGCACCGCCCCCCTCGGTCGAGCTGCCCGGCCCCGTGGTCGGTGGCGAGCCGATGGGCATGGCCGCACCGCCGCCGACCACACCCCCGACGACCGCGTCGTCCACACCCGCCGCCCCGAGCTCCGGCCGGCCGTCCCCGTCCGCGTGACGGCGGGGGCCGGACGCTGCGGTTTCCCACGATCCGGGCGTACAGTTAGCAACGGCCGAGTTGATCACGTAGGGTGACGTTCGACATGTGGTACGCGCTCCTTCTTCGCTGCCGCGACGAGGCCCCATCCGAGGCCGGCACCTCGTCGCGGAGTTGACGCGCGCCGGTCGGTCCTCGTGAACTGACCAACCTCCTGTAGGAGCTCGCATGTCCAGCGACGTAACCGTCGATCCGATCGCCCGGCAGCGCCCCAGCCGGATGCCGTTCCAGCGCTACACCCCCTACCAGCAACAGTTCGCCGTCGACCTGCCGGATCGGCAGTGGCCGTCGCGGCGCATCGAGGCTGCCCCGCGGTGGTGCGCGGTCGACCTGCGCGACGGAAACCAGGCCTTGATCGACCCGATGTCCCCCGAGCGCAAGCGGCGGATGTTCAGCCTGCTCGTCGCGATGGGCTACAAGGAGATCGAGGTCGGCTTCCCGGCCGCCAGCCAGACCGACTTCGACTTCGTCCGTCAGCTCATCGAGCAGGATCTGATCCCGGACGACGTGACCATCCAGGTGCTGGTCCAGTGCCGCGAGCACCTGATCGACCGCACGTTCGAGTCGATCCGCGGCGCCAAGCGCGCGATCGTCCACTTCTACAACTCGACCTCGACGCTGCAGCGCCGGGTCGTCTTCGGCCTGGACAAGGCGGGGATCACCGACATCGCGACCACCGGGGCGCGGCTCTGCCAGAAGTACGCGGAGATCCACACCCCCGACACGGAGATCTTCTACGAGTACTCGCCGGAGTCCTACACGGGCACCGAACTCGACTACGCCCTGGAGATCTGCTCGGCGGTCATCGACGTGATCGACCCCACCCCGGACCGCCCGCTGATCATCAACCTGCCGGCGACCGTCGAGATGGCCACCCCCAACGTGTACGCGGACAGCATCGAATGGATGCACCGCCACCTGCCCCGCCGCGAGAGCATCATCCTGAGCCTGCACCCGCACAACGACCGGGGCACCGCCGTCGCCGCCGCCGAGCTGGGCGTGCTGGCCGGCGCCGACCGCGTCGAGGGCTGCCTCTTCGGCAACGGCGAGCGTACGGGCAACGTCGACCTGGTCACGCTGGGCCTGAACCTGTTCTCCCAGGGCATCGACCCGATGATCGACTTCTCGGACATCGACGAGGTCAAGCGCGCGGTCGAGTACTGCAACCAGCTGCCGGTGCACGAGCGCCACCCGTACGTGGGCGACCTGGTCTACACCGCCTTCTCGGGCTCGCACCAGGACGCGATCAAGAAGGGCCTCAGCGCGCTGCAGGACGACGCGTCCGACGCGGGCGTCGACGTCGACGCGTTCACGTGGGGCGTGCCCTACCTGCCGATCGACCCGAAGGACGTGGGCCGCACGTACGAGGCGGTCATCCGGGTCAACTCGCAGTCCGGCAAGGGCGGCGTGGCGTACATCATGAAGGAGGAGCACAAGCTCGACCTGCCGCGCCGGCTGCAGATCGAGTTCTCCGGCGTGGTCCAGCACGTCACCGACGCCGAGGGCGGCGAGGTCGGCCCGCAGCAGATGTGGGACATCTTCGCGAGCGAGTACCTGGTGGATCACCAGCAGTTCGGCGTCATCGAGCTCGAGCGCTACTCGACGGCCACGGTGGACGGCAAGGTCGAGATCGACGCGGAGGTCCGGCACCGCGGCACCCGCCGCCCGCTCGTCGGCCTGGGCAACGGCCCGATCGACGCGTACGTGCAGGCCCTGGAGCCGCTCGGGATCAAGGTGCGGGTGCTCGACTACGCCGAGCACGCCCTGACCTCGGGCGAGGACGCGCAGGCCGCGGCCTATGTGGAGTGCGAGATCAACGACCGCACGGTGTGGGGCGTCGGGCTCGACGCGAACATCGTCACCGCGTCGATCAAGGCCGTGACGAGCGCCGTCAACCGCGCCCGCTGAGCCTTCGGAACCGACAGGCCGCCGCCGGCCACGAGCCGGCGGCGGACCACCGGGCCCCGTGTGACCCACAAGAGTCACGCGCGCCCGAGAACAGGTGACACGACCGGGTGATCCCCGTCGCGCTCCGCCGAAGCCTCCACGAGAGCGCGGTCAGGCGGAACGCCCAGCGACTCGTGCGCCGCCCGGTGACGTCCGGGCGGCGCGCGGAACGTATCCGGCACGGATGACGACCGGCGCCAAACGGGCGTACGGCGCATACGCTGGATTCGTGCCCCCACGCTCCGCTCCTCGATGGACCCTGCGCCTCGCCGCCGCCCTGCTCGCCTCCCTCACCCTCGCCGGCTGCGAGGTGACCGTCCCCGACTCCGGATCCGGCTCGCAGTCGGGCGGCACCAGCTCGACGCGTAACGGAGACGAAGCCCGCAAGCGGCTCGCCAAGCTGACCGTCGCCAAGTCCGGCTCCATGCGCGGCTACAGCCGTGACAAGTTCCCGCACTGGCGCAGCACCGGAGAAAACTGCGACGTCCGTGACACCGTCCTCAAGCGCGACGGCACGAAGGTCAAGGTCTCCGGCTGCAACGTCGTCGCCGGCACGTGGACCAGCGCGTACGACGGGGACAAGCTCACCGACCCGGCGAAGGTCGACATCGACCACATGGTGCCGCTCGCCAACGCCTGGCGTTCGGGCGCGAGTTCGTGGACCACGAGCAAGCGTGAGGACTTCGCCAACGATCTGGACGATCCGCAGCTGGTCGCGGTCTCCGCCTCGTCCAACCGGTCGAAGGGTGATCAGGACCCGTCGACCTGGAAGCCCGAGCGGACCGGTTCCTGGTGCCAATACGCCGAGGACTGGGTAGCAGTGAAGACCCGGTGGAAGTTGACCGTGACCTCCGCCGAGAAGTCCGCGCTGGCCGACATGCTGGAGAACTGCAGATGACCGACCCCGCCACCCCCGGCACCGAGACCGAGACCGACACCAAGATCCCTGCCGCCGCGAGCCCGGCCGGCGCCGACAGCAGGACCACGGACATCACGGCTGGTCAGGGCGGCGTGATGACCGACGAGGTCGGCGTCATCACGGGCGACCTCACCCTGCGCACCGAGCTCTCCGACGGCAAGGTCGTCGTCCGTGCCCAGTACAAGGACGCCGACGAGTGGTACGCGGTCACCGGCGCCAAGGCGGCCTTGAAGGACCCTGCGGACCTGGACGCGGTGCACACCGTCGTCGTCGGAATCCTCAACCGCCCCGAGGGATGACAATGAGGATGCTTTACAGATAGACCGATTTCTTTGTAGCGTCGGGCATGGCCCCACCCGTGACGTCCCGCTTGCTTGCCGCGGCAGCGCTCGGCCTGCCCCTGATCGCCGCCCCCGCTTCCGCCTCGCCCGGCGCACGCGCGCCCTTCAGCGCGGCGTCTTTCAGCGCGGCGGGCGGCCACGCCATGGCCGACCGTTCCGCCGCGCGGTCGCCGTCCGGCGGGACCCCGGCCCTCAGTTCCGTCATCCCCGTGCCGGTGCAGGTCACGCCGGCCGCCGGGACGACGTTCCAGCTCGGGCCGCTGACCGTCATCCGCACCCAGCCCGGCTCGCGGGCCGCCCGCGCGGTCGGCGAGCAACTGGCCCGCGACCTGCGCCCGGCGACCGGCTACCGGCTGCCCGTGCTGCCGGTCGCCCCGCGCCGCCTGCCGGTCGTGTCGCTGCTGCTCGGCGCCGATGACCGCCGGCTCGGCTCCGAGGGCTACCGGTTGACCGTCGACGCCCGCCGGGTCACGATCCGGGCGAACGAGCCGGCCGGGCTCTACGCCGGCACGCGTACGCTGCTCCAGCTGCTGCCCCAGGAGATCGACTCGCCGACGCCCGTCCGTCGTGCGTGGACGATCGCGGGCGGCAGCATCCTGGACTACCCGCGGTTCGCCTATCGCGGCGCGATGCTCGACGAGGCCCGGCACTTCGACACGCCGGACGAGATCAAGGCCTACATCGACGAGATCAGCCGCTTCAAGGTCAATTACCTGCACCTGCACCTCTCCGACGACCAGGGGTGGCGCATCCAGATCGACAGCTGGCCCAAGCTCACCACGGTCAGCGGCGGTCCGGGCACCGGCGTCGACGGGGAGGGCCCCGGCTTCCTCACGAAAAGCCAATACCGAGAGATCATCCGGTACGCGGCCCGCCGGTACGTGACGATCGTGCCGGAGATCGACATGCCGGGCCACGTCAACGCGGCTCAGGTGGCGTACCCGGAGTTGACCTGCGACGGGGTGGCGCCTCCGCCGCGTACGGACACCGAGGTCGGGTACAGCTCGCTGTGCATCGGGTCGGAGACGACGTACCGCTTCGTCGAGGACGTGATCCGCGAGCTGGCCGCGATGACGCCGGGGCCGTACCTGCACGTCGGCGGGGACGAGGCGCACGCCACCCCGGAGGCCGACTACCTGACCTTCGAGCAGCGGGTGCTGCCGCTGGTCGCGAAGTACGGCAAGGTCGCGTACGGCTGGAACGAGATCGCCAAGTCGCCGGCGTCGGCCACGGCCGTCGCCCAGTACTGGGACACCGCCAGGACCAACGCGACGGTCGCGGCGGCCGTCACCCGCGGCACCAAGGTCGTGATGTCGCCGGCCAACAAGGCGTACCTGGACATGAAGTACGACCGGAACACCCCGCTGGGCCAGGACTGGGCGGGCTACATCGAGGTGCGGACGGCGTACGAATGGGATCCGGCCACCCGCGTGACCGGGGTGGGCGAGCCCGCGATCCTCGGCGTCGAGGCGCCGCTGTGGTCGGAGACGTTGCGCAGCCTCGACGACATCGAGTTCATGGCGTTCCCGCGCCTGCCGGCCATCGCGGAACTGGGCTGGTCACCGGCTTCGAACCACGACTGGGAATCCTTCCGGACCCGCCTCGGCGCCTACGGCCCGCGGTGGACGCGGCAAAACGTGAACTTCTATCCGTCGCCACAGATCAATTGGGGTTAGCCACTCACGCAGAATGAAGGGCGAGGGCCAGCGTCAGCTGGGCCCCCGCCCGGCCTCGACGGGAGTTGCGGTCCGCACCACCCACCGAGCTACGACATGAAGCTCTTGATCTTGGTCCTCAGGCGGACGCACCCGCGGGCCGGCGCCCCGCAACGGCCTCGTCCTCGACGACCGGGAAGTGGCAGGCCGTCTGGTGCGAGGCCGGGTCGTCGAGCCGAGCGACCAGCGGCGGCTCCTCGGTCGCGCAGATCTCCTGCGCCTTCCAGCAACGGGTTCGGAAGCGGCACCCCGACGGCGGGTTGATCGGGCTCGGGACATCGCCGGTCAGCAGGACCCGCTCCCGCTGGGCCCGGTCGCGGCGCGCGGGGTCCGGAACCGGGACGGCCGACATCAGAGCGACCGTGTACGGGTGCCGCGGGCTGCGGTAGAGCTCGTTCCGGTCGGCGATCTCGACGATCTTGCCCAGGTACATGACCGCGACCCGGTCGGAGATGTGCCGGACCACCGACAGGTCGTGCGCGATGAACACGTACGTGAGGTCGAACTCCCGCTGAAGGTCGTCGAGGAGGTTCACGACCTGGGCCTGGATCGACACGTCGAGGGCGGAGACCGGCTCGTCCGCGACGATCAGCTTCGGCCGCAGCGCGAGCGCGCGGGCGATCCCGATGCGCTGCCGCTGACCGCCGGAGAACTCGTGCGGGTAGCGGTTGTAGTGCTCGGGGTTGAGGCCGACCAGCTTGAGCAGGTCCTGCACCGCCCGCTTGAGGCCGTTCGGGGTCGGCATGTTCTGGATCTGCAGCGGCGCCGAGATGATCGAGCCGACCGTGTGCCGCGGGTTCAGCGACGAGTACGGGTCCTGGAAGATCATCTGGACGTCGCGGCGGAGCGGACGCAGGCCCGACTGGCCGACGTGGCTGACGTCGCGGCCCTCGAAGATCACCTTGCCGCCGGTGGGCTCGAGGATGCGGGTCATCAGGCGGCCGGTCGTGGACTTGCCGCAGCCGGACTCGCCGACCAGGCCGAGCGTCTCGCCGGCCTTGACCGCCACGTCGATCCCGTCGACCGCGCGCACCGCGCCGACCCTGCGCTTGAAGACGCCCTTGGTGATCGGGAAGTGCATCTCCAGGCCGCTGACCTCGAGCAGGTTCTCGCTCATCTTCTCTTCCCCACTCCCGCTCACAGGTTCGGAGCGACTTCCTGCTCGAAGATCGTCTTGCGGTCCTCGGCCGGCAGGTGACACGCCACCGCGTGCACTCCTCCGCGCAGCTCCGGGACGTCGGTGAAGGACCGGTCACCGTTGCGGCCCGCGTACGGGCAGCGGGGGTGGAAGGCGCAGCCGGACGGCAGGTTGATCAGGCTGGGCGGGGTGCCCTTCACCGGCGTGAGCCGGTCGCGCACCTCACGGTCGAGGCGGGGCATCGACCCCAGCAGACCCCAGGTGTACGGGTGCTGCGGTTCGTGGAACACCGCGGCGGCCGGGCCCCGCTCGATGATCTTGCCGCCGTACATGACCACGACGTCGTCGGCCAGCTCCGCCACCACGCCGAGGTCGTGAGTGATCATGATGACCGCGGAGCCGAACTCCTCCTGCAGGTCGCGGATCAGGTCGAGGATCTGCGCCTGCACGGTCACGTCGAGCGCCGTCGTCGGCTCGTCCGCGATCAGCAGGTACGGGTTGTTCACCAGCGCCATCGCGATCATCGCCCGCTGGCGCATACCGCCGGAGAACTGGTGGCCGTACTCGTTGAAGCGCCGCTCGGGCTGCGGGATGCCGACCCGGGCGAGCATGTCGATCGCGCGCTCCCGGGCTTCCTTCCTGGACGCCTTCGGGTTGTGCACCCGGTACGCCTCCACGATCTGCGCACCCACCGTGTAGAACGGGTGCATCGCGCTCAGCGGGTCCTGGAAGATCATGGCCATCTTGCCGCCGCGCAGCTTACGCACCTGCTCGTCGTCGGCGGTGACCAGCTCCTGGTCGTCCAGCCAGATCTGGCCGGAGACCTTGGCGTTGCTGCGCGTACGGTGCAGGCCCAGCACGGCGAGCGAGGTGACGCTCTTGCCGGAGCCGGACTCACCGACGATGCCGAGGGTCTTGCCGCGCTCGACCGCGAAGGACGAGTTGCTGACGGCCTGGACGATGCCGTCGTCCGTCTCGAAGCGGACAGTGAGGTCCTTGACCTCGAGGAACGGCCGGGTGCCGCGGTCGCCCGGCAGCGTGCGGCCCGCGAGGGAGTCTGTCGACATGGTTCTCTCCTCAGCCCAGCCGTACGCGCGGGTCGATCACGCTGTAGAGCAGGTCGACGATGAGGTTGATGACCACGATGAAGATCGCGGCGAGCAGCGTCACGCCCAGGATCACCGGCAGATCGCTCTGCCGGATCCCCTGGAGCGCCTGGTAGCCCAGGCCGCGCAGGTTGAAGACCTGCTCGGTGAGGATCGCGCCGGCCAGCAGGGCACCGAAGTCGAGGCCGAAGATCGTGATCAGGGGGGTGAGGCCGGAGCGCAGGGCATGCTTGCCGATGACCGTACGTTCCGGCAGACCCTTCGAACGGGCCGTACGGATGTAGTCCTCGCCGAGCGTCTCCAGCATGTTGGCCCGGGTGAGCCGGGCGTAGGTCGCCGCGAACAGGAACGCCAGGGTGACCCAGGGCAGGATCAGCCCGCCGAACCACGCCGCCGGGTCCTCGGTGAACGGCGTGTACGCGGCGTCCGGTAGCCAGCCCAGCCAGTAGACGAAGATCAGCAGGGCGAGCTGGCCGGTGAAGTAGATGGGCAGCGAGACGCCGGCCAGTGCACCGGTCATCGCCGCCCTGTCGAGGAAGCTGCCTCTTCGAAGGGCGGAGAGCACACCGGTGCCCACGCCCATGAGGACCCACAGCACCGCAGCGCCGATCGCCAGCGACAACGTCACCGGGATGTCGCTGAGGAGCAGCGGGGTGACCTCCTGCTCGGTCTTGAACGAGTACCCCAGGCAGGGCGCGTCGCAGTGCGTCACGTCGGTGCCGTTGGAGTAGTCGCGGCCGACCGCAAGGCCCTTCAGGAACTTGCCGTACTGGACCAGGATCGGGTCGTCGAGACCGAGCTTCGTGCGGATGCCCTCGAGCGACACGGCGTCGGCGGTCTTGCCGATGTAGAGCAGCGCCGGGTCGCTGCCGGTGATCTTGGGAACCATGAAGAAGATGCCGAAGGTCACCAGCGTGACCACCAGCAGAGTGATCACGGCGTTGACGATCCGCCTGATGAGGTATGCCAGCACGACGTTCGGCCGAACAGCGGACGGGCGTCGATTCCTCGCGGAACCGACGCCCGCCCACCGTGGGCGGCCTTCACCTGCCCTTCGATCTACCCGTTACTACTTGTTCGGGCGGGAAATTTCTACTTGCCGTCGCTGACGCCGAGGGCCTGGAAGTCGACCATGCCGAACGCGTCGTGGATGTAGACGTTCGTCAGCCGCGGGTTGCGGTAGTTGAGCGCCTTGTCGAACACGAACGGCAGGTAGTACGCGCCTTCCATGGTCTTCTGGTTGATCTGCTTGTAGATGTCCTGCGCCTTGGTCAGGTCGGTCTCGGTGGCGGCCTGGTCGAACAGTCCGTCGATCGAGGGGTCGGAGACCTCGGCCAGGTTGTAGTTGCCGTTCTTCTGAATGAAGCGGCTGTCCACCAGAGCCTGCAGGTAGCCGGTGCCGGACGGCCAGTCGGCGCCCCAGCCGGCGATCATGATGCCGTAGCCCTTCTTGTGGACGTTGTCCGGCGCACCGACGACGGACGCGACCTGCGAGCCGTCGTACTGCTCGATGGTGGCCTTGATGCCCACGGCGCCCAGCGAGGCCTGCAGCGACTCGGCGGTCTTGACCTCGGCCGGCTTGTTGTTGCGGACGGCGATGATCGTGTTGAAGCCGTTCGGCTTGCCACACGCGGCCAGCGCCTGCTTGGCCTTGTCCACCTGCGGCTTGCCCTGCGCGCGGCCGTACGGGTCGTACGCCGGGTCGGAGCCACCGATGTTCGGGGGCAGCATGTTCGTGCCGATGTCACCACCGGCCACCGGGCCGCCACGAGCGGTCTGCAGCGCGGTCGGGTCGGACGCGTAGATCGCGGCCTTGCGGCAGTCGACGTTGTCGAACGGCGCGACCTTGGTGGAGAACGCGGCGTACCGGATGAAGCCGGTGGCCGGCGCGTCCGAGTTCGCCTTCTTCTTCGGGTCCTGCAGGATCTCGGCGCGGGCCTTGGTCTGCACACCGGTCTGGCCGATGTCGAGGTCGGCCGTGCCGGCGATCAGGCGCGAGTCCATGTCCTCGGCGTTGGTCGTGATCGTCACGTTGATCGCGTCCGGCAGCGCCTTGCGGATCGTGTCCGTGCTCTTGTCCCAGTTGGGGTTGCGCACGAACTTGACGCTCTTGCCGGGCAGGTACTCCGACATCATGTACGGGCCGGAGGACGCCGGCTTCGAGGTGTACTTCGCGCCGGTGTCACGCTTCTGCGGGACCGGGCCCGAGCCCGGCATGGCCAGCAGGTACGGGAAGTCCGCGAACGGCTTGGCCAGCTTGAAGATGATGGTGGAGTCGTCCGGCGTCTGGACCGACTTCAGACCCAGCTTGTTCGGGTCGGTGTCCTTGTACGGGCCGGGGTAGTTCTGGCCCTGGTCCAGCTGCTCGATCATGTACGTCGGGCCACCCGGGACGACGTCCTGCGCGAAGACGCGCTCGATGCCGTACTTGATGTCCTTGGACGTGATCGGGGTGCCGTCGTCGAACTTGATGCCCGACTTCAGCTTGAAGGTGTACGTCTTCTTGTCCGCGCTGATCTCCGGGTCCGACTGCGCCAGGTCGGGGGCCAGCTTCAGGCCCTCCTTGCCGGGTGCGGCGGTGTAGTCGACCAGCTTGCGGGTGTAGAGCCGGTTCATGTTCCACACGAACGCGTAGTAGCCCCGTACCGGGTCCCAGAAGTCGGCGTCCTGCGCGGTCCACAGGTTCAGCGTGCCGCCGGTCTTCTCGCTCGCGTTGACGACCGACGTGATCGCCGCGTTGTACTCGCTCTTACCGGAGCCGCTGCCCCCCTTGCCGCTGTCGGACCCGCCGCCGCACGCGGCGGTGAAGCCCAACGCGACGGCGACACCTGCGGCCGCCACCACCCTCGTCTTGCTGACCACCTGTTCTCCTACCTCCTTGAAACGGAGCCATCGGCTCCGCGAACCGTGCGACGGTGCACCAGGACCCGGCTGACCACGGATGCGATCAGCGAGCCTTGGGGTCAAGGGCGTCCCGCAGGCCGTCTCCGAAGAGATTGAAGCCCAGTACGGTGACGAAGATCATGACGCCCGGAATGATCATGTACATGGGGTCGCTCGTGTAGTAGCTCAACGCGTCGGACATCATCCCGCCCCACGACGGGTTCGGTGGCGGGATGCCGACGCCCAGGAAGCTGAGGGCGGCCTCGGTGAGGATGTTCGTCGGGATGATCAGCGTCGTGTAGACGAGGATCGGCGCCGCCAGGTTCGGCAGCAGCTCCCGGAAGAGAATGCGCGGCGCCCGCGCACCGAGGCTCTTCGAGGCTTCGATGAACTCGCGCTCCCGCAGCGAGAGCGTCTGTCCACGCACGATGCGCCCGATGTACGGCCACCCGAAGAACCCGATGACAACGATCAGCACGAGCACCCGCGACCAGCGGCCACCCATCCCGAAAATCTCGTGCGGCAGGACGGAGACCAGGGCGATCGCGAAGAGCAGCTGCGGGAACGCGAGCAGGAAGTCCATCACCCGGCTGATCACCGAGTCGACCCAGCCGCCCAGGTAGCCGGCGGCCAGTCCGAAGAGCGAGCCGAGGAAGGTGGAGACGAGAGCCGCGAGGACGGCGACGACCAGCGAGGTCTGCGCGCCGTACAGGATGCGGGTGAAGATGTCGCGGCCGGACACGGGCTCGACACCGAGGAGGAATTCCTTGCTGATGCCGCCCCACGCGCCCTTCGGCGTGCTGAGGGTGGGGTCGATCGTGTCGTTGTGGAACTCGTTGATCGGGTGGCCCCACAGGCGGGCGAGCACCGGCGAAAGAATCGCGAGTATCACGAAGATGATGACGACGATGCCGCCCGCCATCGCAACCTTGTCCCGCTTGAGCCGCCGCCACGCGATCTGCTTCAGCGACCGGCCGGCGATCGCCTTCTCGCCGGTGTCACGGATGTCGGCGGGGTCGTCGGTGGGCGCCGACCGCTCATCGGTAATCGACGCCTCTGGGCCGATCGACATCTAACCGCCGGTCCTTTCCCCGGCTGCCGACCACCACACGGCTCCAAAGCCTCTTCAAGCGGGCACAGGCCCGTTCGTCCGGAGGCGATGGCTCCCGCAGCGCTCCGGCAACCGATCGGTTAACGCAAGCCTCGAGTGCCGACCTCCGAGAACCGGCCAGGTCCGGCCGGGCCGCGGAGGCAGCCGACGGCGGGTGTGCCGCCATCGTTAGGAACATTCACCTACGGCGGGTGTGCGGTCAAGGCTGTCGCCAGCTCTCGGTAGCTTCCGTGTCTCGCCCGTGATGTGACCGTGACCTAGGCGCCCGCCAAGACGGAAAACTACCGGGTACAAGGCCGAGAAGCAGGTGAAACCGGGCAAAAGAGACCGGTTTGCGACGATGAAAGAGTGACGCCGCGAACACTTGACTGATGGGTGGAGGCGGTGTCATCCGGCCGAGGGATGGGTTGGGGAGTCACTACGGACCGTTCGGACGACGCGGGGGCGGCCGGGTCGGGGGTTGTCGCGTCGTCACTGTTGCTTTCGGACAGCGGCTGGTTCTGACGGCCGCGAGTTTCGGCTCGGTCACCGGTGATCTGGGGGCGGTGTCAGTGCGGTTCTCGGCCCGTCGGCGAGGTCGCCGTCGGGTCGGTGCGGCTTCGCGGTGCGGGCGTTCTGGGGACGGACCGGGCGTTCCAAGCCGATGCCCCGCGCGCCGGCATCTCCGGCCGATACGCGGCCCCATCGTCAATCGGTGCCCGCCGGCATCTCGGCCCCTTGCCCGTCCCGGCATTTCGGGCGGGTACCCGGCCGCGCGCCGAGTCAGACGTGTGGTCCTGGCGGCCCGCGCTCCGTGCTCGGCCGCGCCCCGCGTGCTGCGGCCGCCGCACCGTCTTCCGGCCGCCACCCGCGGCCCCGTCCCGCGCGCTAGACCCGAGATGCGTGGCACCGGCCCGGCGTCCGGTCGGCAACGGTCGTCAGACGGCGCGGCGCCCTTCGAAGGCCCTGCCGAGCGTGATCTCGTCGGCGTACTCCAGGTCGCCACCGACCGGAAGGCCACTAGCGAGCCGGGTCACCGCGATACCCATGGGCTTCACCATCAGCGCGAGGTAAGTGGCCGTCGCCTCGCCCTCGGTGTTCGGGTCCGTGGCGAGGATCAACTCCTTGACCTCGCCCGTGCCCAGCCGGACGAGCAGCTCACGGATGCGCAGGTTGTCGGGGCCGATGCCCTCGAGCGGATTGATGGCGCCACCCAGGACGTGGTACCGGCCGCGGAACTCGCCGGTGCGCTCGATCGCGACGACGTCCTTGGGTTCCTCGACGACGCAGAGCACCTCGTTCGTACGCCGGGAGTCGCGGCAGACCCGGCACTGCTCCGACTCGGCCACGTTGAAGCAGGTCGTGCAGAAGCGGACCAGCTCCTTCACCTTGCGCAGGGCGGTGGCCAGCCGGTTGACGTCGGCGGGGTCGGCGGAGAGGACGTGGAACGCGATCCGCTGGGCGCTCTTCGGGCCGACGCCCGGGAGCCGTCCCAGCTCGTCGATCAGGTCCTGGATGGCGCCTTCGTACACGGACTCAGAACCCCGGCAGGGTCAGGCCGCCGAGACCGCCGGTGGCCGGGCCCATCTTCTGCTCGGTGAGCTCACGCTGCGCCTCGGCGGCATTGTGGATCGCCGCGAGCACCAGGTCCTCCAGCGTCTCGACGTCGTCGGCGTCGACGGCCTTGGGGTCGATCTTCACGGACTTGAACTCACCCAGCCCGGTCACGACCACCGTCACGAGGCCACCGCCGGCGGTGCCGGTCAGCTCGGCCGCGGCCAGCTCGGCCTGCGCCTGCGCGACCTGCTGCTGCATCTTCTGCGCCTGCTTCATGATCTGCTGCATGTTCGGCTGTCCACCGGGGCGCATTCGTCACTCCTCAGTCAAGGGGGGTAGTCCGGTCCATTGTCCCGCGCGCGGCCCCGTACCCGGGGAGCCGGGTCAGGACTCGCTGATCTTCTCGGCCCCGAAGGCCTCCTGAAGCAGCCGCACGGCCTGCTGCTCACTGCTCTGCCGCGCGGTCTTCTCGTCGATCACGTCGTCGAGCGGCTCGTCACCGGGATCGAACCCCTCCCACGACGCCCCGTCGGCCCCCCGGACGGGACCGTCGTACTCGGGGTCGTACGGCGCTTCCTCCGTCGGGGAACCATCGGACCACGCGCCTCCGGCGTTCGCGGCAGCGCCGGCCGCGCCTCCCACCGCACCGCCTGCGGCGCCGGGCCGAGCAAGACCGCCACCTGCGGCACCCGGTCGAGCAGCCACGCCACCGGCAGCACCCGGTCGAGCAGCCACGCCACCCGCGGCACCGGGGCGGACGGCAACGCCCGCGCCGCCTGCAGGACCGACGACCACGCCGCCGGCCGCCGAGGGCTGGGGACCGGACCGGACGCCGGCGGGCGCCGCACCCCGGGCAGCAGCCGCTCGGGCAGCCGCGATGCCCCGGCTCGGTGCACTGTCCCCCGCGGAGCCGGCCGCGACAGCACCATTCGCTGAACCAGCGGCGACAGCAACACCTCCGACGTTCGGTGCGCTTCCCCCGGAGTCGACCGCCGCACCCGGCGCGTCATTGCGAGGAACCGTCCGAGCCTCCGGCACCGCGGGACGACCGGCGCTCTGGGCCGGGCCCGGAACCGACTCGTCCGCGCTCATGTGCCCCGGCCGGGCCGGCTCGGGCCAGTCCTCGTCATCCGCCGCGAGGGTCGCCGACGAGTCGGCGGCCGGGGGGACCGCCGGGGCCGCGAGGCCGCCGGGTTTGACGGGCTCCGGCCAGCCTCCGTCATCCTCCTCGTCGGCCGAGCTCTGCGGTGCGGTCGCGGTCTGCCGTGCGGAGGCCCCCGATCCGGTACGCGCCTGAGCCGGCGTCCGCTGCTCCCCGCCCTCGTCCCGCGCCGGCCGGGTCTGCCCGGGGCCCGAGTCCTGTGGCCCGCGAGGAGCGGGACCCCCACCACCTTGCGGTCCCCGGGGTGCGGGACGCCCACCGGAACCCTGGGAAGGGCCGCCCTCGCCCGCAACGTCGCACCGGATCTGCCACCGTCCCCCGAGCGCCTCGTAGAGCGCGTCGGAGATGAGCTGCGGCTCGGCGGCGACCATCCGCGCGTGGGCCGGGAAGCGGAACGTCAGGACGACGGTCTGCCCCTCGAGATCACGGACCGTGGCGCCCTGAGCCAGCGCGGCGATCTTCTTGCTCTTCCGCCCGACGGCCACCATGATCTCCGGCCACACCTCGCGGATCGAGGCGGCGGAGAGCTGACCGGGAACGGCGTCGACGACGCCGGGATCCTCGGGAACGTCCGGCATGATCCCGGCAGGCTCGACCCGACGCGCCTCGGCCCGACGCGGCTCCGGCGCCGACGAACCCGATGCGGCCGAACCCAGCCCGGCCGAACCCAGCCCAGCTGAACCTGGCGCACCCGAAACCGGCCCAGCCGAAACCACCCCAGCGGGATCTGCCGCAGGTGCAGGCGAAACAGGATCAGACGGGGGCGATACCGAGGCAGACACCGCCGAGGCAGGGGCCGGCGCTGCGATCCCCGAATTCGCCGATCCCGTGTGGCCGCTGGAGGACGGCATGGCAGCAGCCGGAGCGTCGATGACCGCATCGGAGACGTGAACCGACGACGCAACCCGCGGCGCCGACGACGCCGAACTTGAGACATCGGAAGCGGGCGCGAATGAAGCGGCCGAAGAATCGGCAGCGGCTTCCGGCGACGCCGCGGTTGCCGTCGACTCAGACGAAGGCGTAGCAGCAGCGGCAGGAGAAACCGGCGCCGCGCCGGAAACCGCCGGCTCGGGCGAGGACTCGGCAATGCCACCCGCCACCGGCTCCGAAGACCCCGGTTCAGCAGCCCCCGCCGAAGCAGGCGCCCGACGGCTGGCCGCCGCCGCTGCCGCGCGCGCCGCCGACAGGCCCGACGTTTCGGCGCCGCTCGCGGATGGCGCTGCGGACGGGGACGGGTGCTCCGCGCGTACCGGATCGTGGTCTGAAGTGAGGGTGAGCCGCCGCTCCATGCGCTCCAACCGCTGGAGCAGCGCACCGCTGGAGTCGTCGGCGCCGGGGAGGAGCATGCGGGCTGTGATCAGCTCGAGCAGCAGCCGCGGGGCCGTCGTGCCGCGCATTTCCACCAGGCCGTTGTGCACGATGTCCGCGCAGCGGGAGAGGGTTGCCGGGCCGAGGCGGGTGGCCTGGGCGCCCATCTGGTCGAGCTGGTCGGCCGGGCCGTCGATCAGGCCCTTGGTGATCGCGTCGGGGACTTGCTGGAGCACGATCAGGTCGCGGAACCGCTCGAGCAGGTCGGAGGCGAAGCGGCGCGGGTCGTGGCCGGCTTCGGCGACGCGGTCGATGGTCTGGTATGCCGCGGCGCCGTCGCCGGCGGCCAGTGCGTCGCACATCTCGTCGATGAGGGCGACGTCGGTGACGCCGAGCAGGGCCACCGCGCGGGCGTAGCCGACGCCCTCGGGACCGGCGCCGGCGATGAGCTGGTCGAGCACCGAGAGGGTGTCCCGGGCGCTGCCGCCGCCCGCCCGGACGACCAGGGGAAAGACCGCCGGATCGATGTGGACGCCCTCGGCCTCGGTCAACTGCTGCAGGTACGGCCGGAGCGTCGCCGGCGGGATCAGCCGGAACGGGTAGTGATGGGTGCGCGACCGGATCGTGCCGAGCACCTTCTCCGGCTCGGTCGTGGCGAAGATGAACTTGACGTAGTCCGGCGGCTCCTCGACGAGCTTGAGCAGCGCGTTGAAGCCGGCCGACGAGACCATGTGGGCCTCGTCGATGACATAGATCTTGTAGCGGCTGTTGGCGGGCGCGAAGAACGCCTTCTCCCGCAGCTCCCGCGCGTCGTCGACACCGCCGTGGCTGGCCGCGTCGATCTCGATGACGTCGATCGATCCGGCGCCGTCGTTGGCCAGCGACTTGCAGGAACCGCAGGCGCCGCACGGCTCCGGAGTGGGACCCTGCTCACAGTTGAGCGACCGGGCCAGGATGCGCGCGCTGGAGGTCTTGCCGCAGCCGCGTGGTCCGGAGAACAGATAGGCGTGGTGCAGCCGCCCGCTGCGCAACGCCTGCGACAGCGGCTCGGTGACGTGCTCCTGCCCGATGACCTCGGCAAACGTGCGAGGCCTGTACTTGCGGTAGAGGGCCAGTGCCACTCCTGCCTCCTCCTGACGACCGCGCCATTCTCCGTCGAGGGTGTGACAAGAACAAACGGCGTGCCCCAGAAGTGAAGGACCCCCCGTGCACCCGCCAGAGCCCGCTTATCCTTGCTGCCTTCCGGCCCTGGGGAGGTTCACGGGGTACGCGCCGCACGAGGGGCTGTGGGACAGCGTACCCGGAGCCTCAGGCGAGCCACCGGGCAGTCCCGCGGAAACCCGGTCGCCGGGTTCTGTATCCTGTCGGACGGAGGATTCGCCTAGAGGCCTAGGGCGCACGCTTGGAAAGCGTGTTGGGTTCACACCCTCACGAGTTCGAATCTCGTATCCTCCGCCAGCCAGACCAGGCACGACGCAAGGGCCGACCCCTGAGGGATCGGCCCTTCTGCGTAGGTGGTCAGCGCTCGTGGCGACGATTCGGCGCCGCCGAACAGGGTAAGCAGACCCGGTGAAAAATGAGGTTATTGACCGGTTCGTGCGCGTCCGGGGCGCCGCCGAGCACAACCTTCGGAACGTCGACGTCGACATTCCCCGCGATGCCATGGTCGCCTTCACCGGCGTCTCCGGTTCGGGCAAGTCCTCGCTGGCCTTCGGCACGCTCTACGCCGAGGCGCAGCGCCGGTACTTCGAGTCCGTCGCGCCGTACGCCCGCCGGCTGTTGCAGCAGGTCGGTGCGCCGCACGTGCAGGAGATCACCGGCCTGCCGCCGGCCGTGGCCCTGCAACAGCGTCGCGGGGCACCCAGTTCGCGGTCGACGGTCGGCACCATCACCACGCTGTCCAACCTGCTGCGGATGCTCTACTCGCGCGCCGGGACCTACCCGCCGGACGCCCCGCGGCTGGAGGCCGAGGCGTTCTCCCCCAACACCGCGGCCGGCGCCTGCCCACGGTGTCACGGACTGGGCGTCGTGCACGACGTCGCCGAGGACCTGCTCGTCCCGGACCCGTCGCTGAGCATCCGCGAGGGCGCCATCGCGGCCTGGCCGGGCGCCTGGCAGGGCGCCAATCTGCGCAGCGTCGTGAGCGGCCTGGGGATCGACATCGACAGACCGTGGCGCAAGCTCAGGAAGAAGGACCGGGACTGGCTGCTCTACACCGACGAGCAGCCGTCCGTCCTCGTCGAGCCCGAGCGTGACCGCCTCGACAGCGGCTACTACGGGAAGTTCTGGAGCGCTCGTCGGCACGTCATGCACGTACTCGCCGACTCCAAGAGCGACCGGATGCGTGAGCGGGCGATGCGGTTCGTCCGGAGCGTGCCCTGCCCGGTGTGCCACGGCAGCGGCCTGCGCCCGGAGGCGCTCGCGGTGACCTTCGCCGGCCGCACCATCGCCGACGTCAACGCGATGCCCCTCGCCGCCCTCGTGGCGGTCCTGCGGCCCGCCGCGGGGTTGTCCGGGGCCGGGGCTGCCACACCGACCGCCCGGTCCGGGGAGTCGACCGAGGTGGCGGTCCGGCTCTGCGCCGACCTGGTCGCGCGGGTCGAGGTGCTGCTCGACCTCGGCCTGGGGTACCTCAGCCTCGGGCGCCGCTCGACGACGCTGTCGCCCGGCGAGGCGCAGCGCCTACGTATCGCCACCCAGTTGCGTTCGGGCCTGTTCGGGGTCGTCTACGTGCTCGACGAGCCCTCCGCGGGCCTGCACCCGGCCGACGCGGAGCCGCTGCTGGACGTGCTGGACCGGCTGAAGGCGGCGGGCAACTCGCTGTTCGTCGTGGAGCACGACATGGACGTGGTCCGGCGGGCGGACTGGGTGGTCGACATCGGCCCCGGCGCGGGCGAGAGCGGCGGACGCGTGCTGTACAGCGGTCCGGTCCCCGGCCTCGAACAGGTCGAGGAGTCGGCCACCAGCCGGCACCTGTTCGGCCGTGCCGAGCCGCTCGATCATCGCCCGCGTACGCCCCAGGGCTGGCTGCACCTGCGCGGCGTCTCTCGCCACAACCTCCACGGCGTATCCGTCGACGTGCCGCTCCGTGTGCTGACCGCGGTGACCGGGGTGTCCGGTTCCGGGAAGTCGACGCTGGTCACGCAGGTGCTCGCCGAGGTCGTGCGTGGCCACCTCGGGCTGGCGAGCGACGAGCCCGACGAGGCGGAGCTCGACGTCGACGTACGGGACGCGGCGGGCCTCGACTCGTTCGACCGGCTGGTCCGGGTCGACCAGCGGCCCATCGGCCGCACGCCCCGGTCCAATCTGGCCACCTACACCGGGATGTTCGACGCGGTGCGCAAGCTGTACGCGGCGACGGACGAGGCGCAGGCGCGCGGGTACGCGGCCGGGCGGTTCTCCTTCAACGTCGCGGAGGGGCGGTGCGAGACCTGCCAGGGCGAAGGGTTCGTCGCGGTCGAACTGCTGTTCCTGCCCGGGACCTACGCGCCGTGCCCGGCCTGCCACGGCGCGCGGTACCGCACGGAGACGCTGGAGGTGACCTACCGCGGTAAGAACATCGCGGACGTGCTGGCGATGTCCGTCGACGCCGCCGCCAAGTTTCTCGCCGACGTTCCGGCCGCCTCGCGGAGCCTCGAGACGCTCCGGGAGGTGGGGCTGGGCTACCTGCGGCTGGGCCAGCCGGCGACCGAGCTCAGCGGTGGCGAGGCCCAGCGCATCAAGCTCGCCACCGAGTTGCAGCGGGCCCGCCGCGGCCACGCGCTCTACCTGCTCGACGAGCCGACCGCGGGGCTGCACCCCGCGGACATCGCGCTGCTGCTGCAGCAACTGCACCGGCTCGTCGATGCCGGCAACACCGTCGTCCTGGTCGAGCACGACCTGGACACGATCGCCGGCGCCGACTGGGTCATCGACCTCGGCCCGGGCGGTGGTGACGCGGGCGGCCGGGTCGTCGCGACCGGCCCTCCCGCCACGATCGCCGAGGCCGGGGACAGCGCGACCGGGCGCCATCTGGCGCGCCGCCTCGAGCGCTCCTGAGCGGTTGGCCTCCCCGGCCGTCAGAGCCACCTGCAAAGTGGTCATTGGCCTGCCACGACCCCGCCCCGTGACTGATCAACGCTTGCCGCCGAAGTGGACACTCGGCCCGGGTTTCGGGGTAACGGGGGTATGGCTGACCGCTCGACGCATCGCCCTGCGTCAAGACAGATCGTCCTGGTCCCGCAACGAGGTCATGGGCTCAATCTTGATCTCCAGAACATGCAGGGCTGCGGCCCACTGCTCCGCGTCGTCGGCACGGCCCGCCCGCGTGTACTCGACCCCATCGTCGAAAAACAGGCACATGCGGCGGAACTCGCCGGCGTACCCCGCCACGCTCTCCACCTCCAGCTTTCGCAGCGCCCCCACGGGATGCGTCACGATGCCGCCGTCCGCCCGGGACACGACGACCTCCGCCGGCCGCTCCGACGGGACGAGCCGCACCCTCACCACCGCCCGGCTCTTACTCCGGTAATCCCGCACGATCACCCCCACGAAGATCAAGAACGGCACCACCATCACCAGGGCGATGACCACACCGTCGTCGACCAACGCGGCCACGGGCAGCGCAAGGAAGAGCACGCCGAGAAAAAGCGGAACCTGATAGTGCGGGTAGCGCTCGTCCTGCTCGGCGAACCACACGAGGTCTTCTGCGTCGGCCACAACGCGATGATGATCGCTCCAGGCAAACGGCGTTCGTGCTCGGTTCCCAGGCGATCGGTTCGCGACCTCCGGCCAAGGGCACTTGTGCCTCGCCGCCGGGACCATCCGGGTCAGTGCCTTCCCGAAGCACCCCGGCGATGACGGCCGGGCACGCTGGCCCCAGCCTCATCGCCCACCCATCCGCCCCCGATCCCCTGACGCCGTCCAGGCTGGTTCCAGGCAGAGCCACTCGAGTTCGGTCCCGTCCGCGGGCGCCGGCCTCCGGCGTCAGCGGGCCCCCGCGCCCAGCAGCGCCGCCGTCGGCAGGCGGAGCAGCCCGTCCCGGTCGAGATGCGCCCGGACGAGCTCGTCGTAGCACTCCTTCATCCGCCGGACCGTGGCAGCGTCCTGCCGGCTGATCACGTACCCGATGCTCGCCAGGCCGCCGGCCGCCCCCGCCCACCAGACTTCCGGGTCCACCCGGTGCTCCCAGCGCACGGTCCGGACCTGGACCTCTCCCAGACCCGCCCGCTCGAGCAGCTCCCCGAGCCCGTCCGGCGTACGGGCAAAGTCCTCGGCAACCCCGGGCATCAATGGCCTGATCACGCCGGCCGCCTCCACGACCTCGTCCCAGAGTCGCTGCAGGGGTGGCGCGGGCTGCGGCCACACCGTCACGCCGACGCGACCCGACGGGCGGGTCACCCGGGCCAGCTCGGTCACGGCCGCTGCGGGGCGGGCGACGTGGTTGACGACGAAGTTGGCCGCGACGGCCTCGAAGGATGCGGTCCGGAACGGGAGGGTGGGCAGAACGGCGAGCGCGGTACGGGCCGACGGGATCCGTGCGGCGGTCGCGGCGACCATGCTCGGTTCCGCGTCGACCGCGATGACGTCGGATGAGCGCTTCGCTGCGGCCTCGGCCAGCGAGCCGGTACCGCAGCCGGCGTCCAGAATGCTCGTCCCGGCGGAGGCCCGGACGGCGTCCAGCAACTGATCGACGGGGTAGGCGCACAGCCCGGCGAAGCTGCGCCCGTAGGCGTCCGCTTTGTTGCGCCAGAGGTCACGCCGGTACGCGTCGTACTGCTCGGCCATCGCCGCCCCCTCGGCCCGGGAACGGCGACACTCTATATCTGTGCTGCCGCGATCGCGTCGTCCACCTCGGGGAAGATGGCGAAATAGCGGCTGAGCCCGACCGTGTCGAGCAGGTCGACGAGGAAGCGGTTGGCGCCGGCGAAGCTCAGCCAGCCGCCGCGGGCGGAGATCACCTGTTTGGCCGTGATGAAGGCGCTGAGGCCGACGGAGTCGCAGAACTTCAGGGCGGACAGGTCCACCACGATGCGCGGGACCGGCCGTTCGAGCAGGTCGGCGAGCAGCTCGTGGAGTTTTGATGCGGTGTCGGCGTCGAGCTCGCCGCTCAGGCGGAGCACGGCGACGTCGGTGCGGTGGTCGGTCACGGTGGCCTGCATGGCATCGCTTTCGTCCTAGTTGCGCGGGTTTCCATGCTAGATGTGGCCGATCAGTGGATGGCGCACAAAGCGTCCGTCCAGATCGCGCATGAGCATCCGCATTGCGCGGCCGCCGACGTCTCGAATCCTTGAAGGACGGTCAGAGAAAACGGGCCGGATCCCGAGGGATCCGGCCCGATCAACGGCTGGCCGAGAGAAGGTTGCGTGCGGCGCAGCCCGGCTCCTGGCGTCTTACAGCTGACGCCACTGCCAGCGTGGACCACGCCACGCGTCTGCCAGGATCAGCGCGGACGCCTTTCCCGGACACTGCTGCACCTTGGACTTGCCCTGGGGGCCACCCATCTGGGCCTCGACCTCCCAGACCTCGCCATCGGTGCGGACGTAGACGTCCCGGCGTGCAAGCCGGACGTCACCATTCCACCAGTGCTGCTCAACTCTCACGTGTCGACCTTATGACAGATATCGACGCCTCTGCGCGAGGCAAATCTGCGAAAGTTTTTCGACGGCAGGACGAAGCGCATTGTCCGATCCGGTGGTTTTCCACCCCACGACTTGCGGTGGGGTGCCCATATTAGGGCGGCTCCCTACCTGACACTCTGCGTAGTCATCGCAGGTGGCCACGCTTCATCGAGGCGACGAAACCGTACCGACACGTAACCGTCGTCCGACCAGCAGATTTGATCATGGGATCGAGGCGACGCCGGGTGGCGCCTCCGGCCAGACCAGCAATACTCGGCACGGTGCGTGATCAACGACGAAGCGCGTACGGTGCCCCAGACTGCGGGGTCCGAGCCGGCTGAGATCGCCGTCGCGAGCGAGGATCAACAGGTCGGCCTGGGCGCACGCGGCCACCACTTCGCGCTCCGGGCGACCACGAAGGGTGAGCGTCTCCGCCGTACGGTCGAGCCGGTCGGCCGCGGCACGCAGCAGCCGGGATTCGGCCGCGCCCAACAGTTCCGCGGGATCGGCGCCGGCCACCCGGCCGAGGAGCCCGGCCGATCCGCTCAATGCCGCTTCTGTGTCCACGTCGAGGACGTGCAGCAGGGTGATCTCCCCACCCAGCTCGCGCGCGGCGTCGACACACGACTCCCAGGTGCCCTCGTCGAGCCACACCATGACCTTCACAGCCCTGACACTCGCAGACCAAGCCACAATCCGGCCACCCCCGTGAGCAGGCAGACCGGCACGGTGATCAGGCCGAGCCGGAGGAATTCCCCGGTCGCCGGCGGATGCCCACGGCGGTGCAGGATCTGCCGCCACAGCAGGGTGGCGAGCGAACCCACGTACGTGAGGTTGGGCCCGATGTTGGCACCGAGCAGCACCGCCAGCACCAGGCCCGGGGTGTGGGCCGCCGCCGGCAGCAGCATGAGCGTCGCCGGCAGGTTGTTGACCAGGTTCGCCAGCACCGCCGCCAGCCCCGCCATGACGAGAAGGCCGAGCACGCCGGCCTGCCGGGGCGCCACCCGATCGACGAGCGCACCGACCGGGCCGCGGCTCACCGCTAGCACCACCACGCCCAAGGCCAGGACGAAGAGGCAGAAGCCCGGATCGGCCCGGCGCAGGAGGGTTCCGGCACGCTCCTTTTCGTGTACGGCGAGAGCCAGCGCACCGATCAACGCGACCCAGCCGGGGTGCACCCCCACCGGACCGGCGGCCGCGAAGCCGGCGAGGGTCAGCCCCAGCACCACCAGCGCGAACCGCGGCGGAGCCGGCTGGTCGACCTCACCCGGATGCGCCGGGGTGCCCAGGTCGTCGGCGAAGAAGCGGCGCAGGATCACGTACTCGACCGCGATGACCGCCAGCCATGGGAGCACCATCAGGCCGGCGAAGGCGAGGAACGACAGACCGGCCGCCGACATCGCGAGCAGATTGGTCAAATTGGACACCGGCAGCAGCAAGGAGGCCGAGTTCGCCAGGTGGTTGCAGGCGTAGACGTGCGGCTTGGGGCGTACGGCCAGGGTCGAGGCGGTGGCGAAGACGACCGGGGTGAGGAGCACGACCGTGGCGTCGAGGCTCAGCGCCGCGGTCACCACCGAGGCGAGCACGAAGACGATGCCGAGCAGCCGCCGCGGCGAACCCCGGCTCCATCGGGCGGCCACGGCTCCGGCGTACCGGAAAACCCCGGCCCGGTCCGCGAGATGGGCCAGGAGCAGGACCGCCGCCAGGAAACCGACCGTGGGGCCCAGGCCGGCGAGTTCGTGGAGGGCGTCACGCAAGGGCACGAGGCCGGTCGCGACGACGATGACGGCGGCGGGCACCGCGGCGACCGCCTCGGGCAGCCCGCCCGGGCGCGCGACGGCGAACCCCAGCACGCCGGCCAGGAGCACGAGCGGCACCACGGTGATCACAAGGGGCCCCTGATGCCCGGATCCCGTAGCGTCGAAACCATGCTGCGTCGATGGCTCCCCGCCGGTGTGCTGCTCGCCACCGGCATCGCCCTCGCCTTCGCCGAGGGGCCGCTGCCGCTGGTCGTCCTCGCGGTGCTGGCGGTGGCCGTCTCCCCGTTGGCCTTCCCCCGTTCGATCCCCGCAGCCGAGGCACAACGCCGCAGCGCGGGGGACGGCAAGCCGATCATCTACTGGCGGCCGGGCTGCCCGTTCTGCCTCCGGCTGCGCGCCACGGTCGGCCTCCGTGCCCGGCGCGCCCACTGGGTCGACATCTGGCGGGACCCGGAGGGTGCCGCGGCCGTACGGGCGGTGGCCGGCGGCAACGAGACGGTGCCGACGGTCATCCTGGCGGGCGAGCCGCTGGTGAACCCCGACCCCCGCCGGATCCGCGCCGCGCTCTGACCGCCAGGTGGGCGACGACCAGCGGTACGACACCCACCGGATACCAGACGACATCGGTCGCGTCGAACCGTGCCCCGAGGATCAGATGGGCCGCGGGGAACCGGGCGGGTATCCCGGTGAGCTGGAAAAACTCGACGAGCCAGCAGAAGAGGACCGCACTCGCCCCGGCGGTGATCGGGTGCGCCCCGGGGCGGAGCACGAAGACGCCGGCGTAGACGAGCGAGGCGTAGAGGGCGGTGCCGGCGTACTGCTCGAGCGGCCCGCCGGCGACGGCCCGGACCAGGAAGGCGACGCCCACGATGAGAACGGCGCCGGCCAGGGGGAAGAGCCGGCGCCGGATCATGAACACGATGCGGCCCCCGGAGGTGCTCCGGGGGCCGCACGGTGGAGATTCACGGGGAGAAGATTACTGGCGGGTCCAGCTCCAGTCCCGGACGAGCACCTCGTGCTGCGGCGCCCAGGTGGCGTTGGCACCCGGGTAGATCGAGATGATCTCGGTCTGCAGACGGGCGGACACGTCGGTGCCCCAGCCGCTCTTGGGCGTCCGCGAGTACGGCGCGTTCATGTTCACACCGTCGATGATCAGCTGAACCTTCTGGTTGACCGGGTCCACCGTCATCGAGACGTTGTGCCACGCGGTGTCCGGCTTGAGGTAGCCGGCCTTGGCCCAGCTGCCCCCGTTGGCGCTGGTCCACACGCTGATCTGGCCGAAGTTCGACTGCCACGGGTTGAGCACCCACTGGAAAGCCGTGCCGTGGTCGACGCGGGTGTTGATGCCGTCCCAGACGAACAGACCACCCTCGACGGTCTGCGCGTTGCGGGGGCCGCCGGCGGTGGACGGCACGTACGGCATCTGGAACGAGTAGCTGGCCTGGTGAACGACCTTCATCATCGACACGTCGGTGACCCGCTTGAACGAGATCGCGTGCGCCATGATGCCCCGGTTCTGGACGTTGGCACGCAGGCGCGAGTCGGTCCCACGGTGCTCGACGGCGATGTCGGCACTGGTCACCGGCGCCTGGCCGGCGGCGGCGTACACGCCGTCACCCACCACGGTCGTCCAGCCGCTCAGGTCCGAGCCGGACTCGGCCACCGCAGCCAGGGCGGGCACCGACAGACCGGTCGAGACGACGGTTCCCAGGGCGACACCGGCGGCGAGCACCGAGAGGAAGCGACGACGGCTAGTAACTGTGCGTGTCTTGAGGTTTTCCATAACTACGAAGAGTAGTGAATGCATGTGCGCTAAGCCTCGGCCGATCAGCCAATCCAGCCTCCAGCGAAAGCCACGGCAGTTCCCCCGTCCCGCGACTAGACAGTCGAGTTCTCCGCCGTGTCGCGACGTTTGGGCGGTTTCCGTGCGGGAAACAGGGTCATGTGATCGGGAGATCGGAGCCGCCACCCTCGCTACATGCTGTGATGGGCGGACGTTACAATAAGTTAGTTGAGGCTTGCGGTATTTGGATCTCGGACACAAAAACGCCCTGCTCAGTGGCGGTGGTGAAGGGATTTGAACCCTTGGAGGGCGTAAACCCTCACACGCTTTCGAGGTCTGTGATCTAGCGTCCCGCCCGTTGCGCCACCCTACGTGAGCTGCAGGGCAAGGGTCCTGGCGATCTGCACCGAACCCCGCCGTACGGCCGCGAACGAGGCCAAAATTGAGACCACGACGGTCTCGCCGCCACCGAAACGAGACACGAGCGGCGGCAGACCCGACGTACGTGGGCCCCCGCCTTCAGCTACACGCGCCGGCGCAGGAACTAAGGAAGCCGCCCGGCGCCGGGAGCACGCCGAGGCCGCCGCCCGTCTCCAACACCGATACGGCTGAGCGCTGGCCGCTTTTGTGCGGAATCCGTGACGTGGGATGTGCGCAGTACCCCGCTCGGAAATGAACGTGACCCGCACCGAGGTCACCTCCGGCAGATCCGGAAGTACTACCCAGCACACGCGTAAGGTCAGCCAGATCCTGGCGCTCCGTGACCGCCCAAGGAGCTGAGCTGATGACGACTAGCCGCAACTAGGACCGCTCACCGGAAACCCCGCGAGACAAGCGTTTCCACGACCTGCGCGCCTCCGGCTACACCGGCCCGATCGACCAGGACGGCTACAAGGCCACCGTCGTCAGCAAAGGCATCCACGCCCGCATCGTGAGGCAGAAGTGATGGGCATCTTCAGCCGCAAGGACCCCGAGCCCCCGGTGCGCCGCGAGGTGGTGCGCGAACTGCTCAAGCTCGGCATGAAGGAAACCGACGCCGCTGACTGCGACATCGACAGCCGCGAGTTCACCCGAGCGAAGAACGCCTTCGACCGCGCGGCGCGCAACAGCACGCAGGCCGAGCCGAGGGCGGCACACGCCGCGCTGCGCCGACAGGGCTACTGAGTCCACGCGGAGCGCGGCCATCCCGGGACCCACTGCCCGCGCGGCTGCTGAGACGAACGCTGCAGGGGCCGGATACCGGCCCCTGCAGCCACTACCTTTATGGATTACTAACACCACGCAAGGGTGATTTCGCCATCATGATTGTCGTCCGAACTATCGATAGAGGCAAAATTGTCGTACGAAATCCAGCCCTTCTTGTTCGTGCCTTCCATTCGTCCATAAACCCAGTGAACGCCGTAGATGTTGTTGTGCATGCACATCCACCACATCTTCGCTCCCCCATGGACAACGTAGGCGTTGTCGCAGGTTGAATATGGACCCGTTTTAAGATTCCAGGTACCTTCCTTGATGATGCCCGACCCATCGCCATTCTCCCGGTTGCCCATCCACCCTAAGCAGCTGTCAGCGGCAGATGCCGGCTGAGCAGAGACAGCGCTGAGCCCCGCAGCCAGCAGGGCGGATGCAACCGCCACGCGCGCCGCCCGAGTAATTGTTAGACGCATTAGCTTTCCCCGTTTCACCGTTGATTTGCTATCGGATCATCGTGCAGTCGCGAGCGACAATAACATGCACGATCATCAACTTGCATCCCCATGGGACGACGGCTAACCACCGCATTGTGACGCTATGAGTGCGCTCCATTGCGGAAAGTGAATGTTGATCCGTTCGCGCTTGCGACGCCCGCAATGATTCTGACCCGCACCATCGTTCAATCCATCGTCGGGATCCCCTTCGCAACGGTGACGAAGTGCCAGCCATACCCCCTAGAGCCGTACCGGCGTGAGGTGACCTTGTTTCAGGTGTCACGTCACGTCAGCTCACCGGCTCCTGATCGCGCACGGGCCGCGGGGCGGGGGCGGTGCTAGCGCCGCTCACGTGGCCGCCTATACGGCGACCGGCGTGGCCGCCCTCCCCGTTCTGGTCCAGTGCTGGGCCTGCCGCTGAGCCTCGGCAAGGTGGCCGCCGGGCTTGCTATCAGCGCGGTCAGCACTACCTGGCCGACCGGCGCGCCCCGCTGCGCACACTCGCCGAACTGACCGGGCTCGGCGGCTTCCACGCCCTCGGCGCACCTCGACCGGGCCGTGACGACATCCCGTCGATCGGCACCGGCGCCTACGCCCTGGATCAGTCCCTGCACTACCTGTTCCGTTCGTCGCCGCGATGGTCATCGCCTGACCGTATTACGGCAGCTCAGCCACCCCGCAGACCCGGGCACGCCCACTCGATCGGAGGACCCGACCGTGAGTACGCAACCCCCACCACCCGACCGTGACGACTTCGACTGGACCGCCGCCGAACACGACCTCGCAGGCTCACCCAACGCCGAGGTGGTGGACCTGGACGCCGCATGCACCCGCCGAACGGCGGGCACCACCCCCGACCCGAACGCCGACGACGTCGGCGCCCTGGACGACACCGACGAGGACGGCCCGACCGGACCGGTGATGGTCGACAGCCTGGACGCGCAGCGGCGCCCGCGGTTCTCTCTTGCTGCGTTCCGCGACGCGACCCGGGTGCCGATCGTTCCGTCCTGGCAAAAGTCCGGGGCCGAGTTCGGCACGAACCTGGCGTGGGCGTGCGGGTTCGGCGCGCATCACCAGTTCTAGGATTTCGCGAATCATGTCGTCCGGCTTGCGGACATCCGGGTCGACCTGAGACGCTGTTACCATTTCTCCGATTTGGCGAGCACTCGCAAGTACGAATCCCACTCCCGATTGAAAGCGTTCTCCAACCGGCGCGATTCCAGTGGAGACACACAGCCTCTGTTGAGTGAGCCTATCAACTTGAACATGTCTTCTCTGTCTGTCGCAATTGTCGACTGGAACTGAGAAAGTGGCCCTGTAACGTCAGTTGCACTTAGTCCAAGCAATACCGGTCAAACTTTGCCGTTACTCAACGACTTCGCAAGGGCTCCTGCCTCGAATGTCAGCCAAGGCTCGTGTTGATTTTCGGCTGCGACACAAAGGATGCCTTCGCTAATAGCGTCGAGTTTCTCGCCCACCTCGAGAGCCCACCGCTGACCCTTCTCGATGTCTTCGCTTGATACCCATGGGCTCACCTCTTGAATAACGTCGGGAAGCCATTCACGGAGTAGCTGGGCGAACTTCATACTGATTGGCTTCGACCAACTAACGAAGATCTTCATCCTGTCCCAGCCTTCCGACACGTCGCGGCTACGCTCGGCTTCCTCCGCAGAGCTCATGTTGACACGACCGCTGCGTGGTGGATTGGGGCCGTTCGTCTCCGCGAGCAGGGCCCTGCGTCGATGCACGGCGACAGACGCACGTCATGAGACCAGAACTGAGACCAGACACAGAAGCGCCCGGCAGCTCGCTAAGAGCTGCCGGGCGTCTGCCCTGCTGGTGGCGGTGGTGAAGGGATTTGAACCCTTGGAGGGCGTAAACCCTCACACGCTTTCGAGGCGTGCTCCTTAGGCCGCTCGGACACACCACCGCGAAGTAGATTACCCGACCGCTCACCGGCCTCACCGCCGGGATACCCGGTGGCGTGAACAAGCAGGTCGCGGCACCTGCCGGGGAGCGGCCTGGCAGGATCGACGGCATGAGTGTGCACATCGGCGCGAAGCCGGGCGACATTGCCGAGCGGGTTCTGCTTCCCGGGGATCCCATGCGGGCGAAGTGGATCGCCGAGACGTTCCTGAAGGATCCCGTCTGCTACACGCAGGTCCGCGGGATGCTGGGATTCACCGGTACGTGGCAGGGGGTGCCCGTCTCGGTGCAGGGATCCGGCATGGGCATGCCGTCGGCCTCGATCTACAGCCACGAGCTGATCAACGAGTACGGCGCCAAGTCCCTGATCCGCATCGGGTCGTGCGGCGCCCTCTCCGAGGATCTGAACCTGGGTGACGTGGTCGCCGCGATCGGGTCGGCCACCGACTCGAACATGAACCGGGTGCGGTTCGACGGCCTGATCGACTACGCGCCGGTCGCCGACTTCGGGCTGCTGCGGACCGCCGCCGACGTTGCCGACCGGCGGGGTATCGCGTTGCGGGTGGGCCCGATCCTGGCCGCGGACGCGTTCTACACCGACCGGCCCGACCTCTACGACACGCTCGCCGACTACGGCGTGCTGGCGGTCGAGATGGAGTCGGCGGCGATCTACACCATCGCGGCCCGCTACCGGGCGAAGGCGCTGACGATCCTGACGGTCAGCGACCACATCAAGCGCGGCGAGAAGATGGATTCGGCGCAGCGCGAGCAGGGCTTCTCCGACATGGTGCAGATCGGCCTGGACACGGCGATCGCCTAGACACCGCGGAAGAAGTCCCGCATCAGGGCCGAGCATTCCGCCTCGAGCACCCCGGAATACACCTCCGGGCGGTGGTTCAGGCGCCGGTCCCGCACCACGTCCCAGAGCGACCCGACCGCGCCGGTCTTCGGCTCCCAGGCGCCGAAGACCAGCGTGCCGACCCGGGCCAGCACGAGCGCGCCGGCGCACATCGTGCACGGTTCGAGGGTGACGACCAGCGTGCAGTCCGGCAGCCGCCAGCTGCCGGTGAGCAGCGCGGCCCGGCGCAACGCCAGGATCTCGGCGTGCGCGGTCGGGTCGCCGGTGGCCTCCCGCTCGTTGCCGGCGGCGGCCAGCTCGTTGCCGTCGGCGTCGAAGACGACCGCGCCGACGGGTACGTCCTCCGGGAACGAGGAGGCGACGGCGATGGCCCGGCGCATCCACGTCTCGTGCCGGGGACCGGGCCTCACGCCTCGCGCAGCTCCTCGAGCTCGTCGCCGCAGCCCAGTTTCTGGCAGATCTCCGCGGTGACGTCCGACGGCAGCATGCCCTCGAGGCCGCACAGGGTGAGCAGCCGATGCGAGTTGACCCCGAGGTCGGCGAGGAGCTCGACGTCGCCGACCGGATCGGCGTCCGGATCGGCGGCGGGCCGCTCCTCCTCGTCGTCGCCGGACCCCGCGGCCAGGTCGTCGATCTCCAGCGCCGGCGTCTCCACGTCGGCGAGCAGCAGCGCGCCGAGCCGCGACTCGTCGGCGAACGCCGAGTCGGACCCGAACACCCGCAGATCCTCGCCCTCGTCCAGGCGCAGGATCACCAGATACTGGTCGTCCGCCTCGACGAACAGCAACGACAGGTCGGCGTCGGGCTCGGCGTCCCGCAGCCTGTCCACCACCTCATCGATGTCGGCCAGCCCGGCGAGCTCCAGCTCGGACGCCGTCCAGCCGTTCTTGCCCCGAGCGACGGCGGCAGCGAAAGTCGACACGAATCCCCCCACGAACGTCTGTTCTCAGCGAGACGGTAGTCGCTGCATCGGCCCGAGCGAAGCGCCACGCCCCGAAGGAGACAAGCTCTCTTGACGGTACGGGCACAGCTCGTTGCGTGGGACACGGCCGGGCGCTGCCGTCCCGGCCTTGTCCCCCCGCCGCCGGGCGGCGCGGTCAGCCGCGCTGCTCCCCGGACGGCTGCCACTTCTGCATCCACGGCGAGTCCGGCCAGTTCTCTGCCGCGGCCATGATCGGGTACGCCGTACCGCCGTCGACCGCCTCGCGGATGATGTCGGCGTGGCCCGCGTGCCGGGCGGTCTCCTGGATGAGGTGGAGCAGGACCCAGCGCACCGACCAGTTGTCGATGTCCTTGGGGTTCCACGGCACCGAGTGGTCGACCGGCACGTCCTGACCCAGGTCGGCGATCTCCGCGATGGTCTTCTCGGTCCGCTCGGCCACACGCTCGTAGTGCGCGAGGACGTCCTCGATGGACTCGCCGTCCGCGAGCCGGAAGTTGTCCGCGTACGCCTGGTAGTCGACCGGGCGCGGCTCGCGGCGAACGGTGTCGATCCAGCTCGCCTCGGTGGACGCGCAGTGCTTGATCAGGCCACCGATGGTCAGGGGGCTCGCCGTCGGCGCGGCGCGCAGCTGCTCGGGGGTGAGGCCGTACGCGGTGAGCCTGAGCACGTACCGCATCTGCGCGAGGTAGGCGAGGAGGCCCTCGCGCTCGTTGCTGAAGGCACCGACCTGACCGGGCATGACGTTCTCCTGTCCTCGTGTTTCTCGGCTACCCCTGAAGCCTAGGAGCCATTCAGGTCACTTTCTGGCCGCATTCCGGACAGTTTCGGGCCGACGCCGGTCACCCAGCCGCCCGCACGCCCGAGGGCCAGCAGCGCATCCCGATCAAGGTCCAATTCCACGGGTACGCACGCAGCAGCCGGCCAGTTCCGGCGCAGCTCCCCCGCCCGGCGCAGCAGCGGCGTCAGAGCCGCGACCGGTTCCGGCTCGGCCAGGCGCCCCGCGTACGCCTCCAGGTCCGCCAGCACGTCCGGCAGGATCCGGCGTACGGCCGGCGCGTTACCGCCGCACATGGCCGCGATCAGTTCCGCGCGGGTGGCGGCTACACGCGTACCGTCGCGGAACGAACCTGCCGCGAGCGACCCGGCGAGCGGATGCCCGTCGATCAGGTTTGTCAGGGCCGCGGCGAGCAGGTGCGGGATGTGGCTGATCCGGGCCACCGCCTCGTCGTGCTCGCCGGCGGTCGCCGGAACCACCCGGGCGCCGAGCGCGATGCACAGCTCCGCGAGGCGCAGCCAGTCCTCGAGCGCGGTCTGCGGCTCGAGGCAGAGCACCCAGGCGCAGCCGTCGAACAGGTGCGGGTCCGAGGCGAGGAAGCTCGACTCCGCCGTGCCGGCCATGGGGTGCCCGCCTACGTACCGTAGGTGGCCGACGAGGTCTCGCACCGGGACCTTGACCGAGGTGACGTCCGTGATGAGCCCGGGGAAACCGTCGAGCTCGCGGAGGACCGACGGCAGGGCGGGCAACGGCACGGCGAGCACCACCACGTCCACGCCCTCGACGGCTTCGGCGATGCTGTCGGCCACCTGTCCCACGGCCGCGGCGGCCTGACGGGTCTCCGGGGAGAGGTCGTACCCCGTGACCTCGTGCCCGTGGCCGGCGAGGGCCCGGAACAGGGAGCCGCCGATGAGACCTAGACCGATGACCGCGACGTTCACGCCGGTGACTGTCCCACACCGGCTCGCATCATCCGTACGGCCATGTAGCTTTTAGTCCGTTTCGTCACTAGATAACCCACATCAATACGGTTACGTTTCGGGATGTGACGTACAGGGGCAAACTTCGCAAGCAATGCATGGTGGTCCTGGCAACCTTCGGCGCGGTCCTCGCCACGGCGGCGACGCCCGCGCAGGCGGCGGTGTCGGAGACGTCGGACGCCGTGCCGGGCTTCAACGGGACAGTGCTGGCCGTGGCCTACTCGGGCAGCACGATCTATGTCGGGGGCGACTTCACCTCGGCGATCGTCAAGGGCAAGAGCTACGCCCGGAGCCGGCTCGCCGCCGTCAACGCGTACACGGGAGAACTGCTGCCGTGGGCGCCCACCGCCGACGGGCGGGTGAAGGCGATCGCCGTGAGCGGATCGTCGGTCTACGTCGGCGGTGACTTCGGCTACGTGAGCGGGCAGAAGCGGGACAGCCTCGCCCGGCTCGACGCCACCAGCGGCGCCGTGTCCAGCACCTTCAAGCACGCGATCGAGGGCAAGCCGTACGCCCTGGCCGCCGCGAACGGCCGCCTGTACGTAGGCGGCACCCTGACCAAGGTGAACGGCCAGGTCCGCACCCGGCTCGCCGCCTTCGACCTGTCCACCGGCGTCCTCGACGCCGCTTGGAAGCCCACGGCCGACGACCAGGTCGAGGCCCTCGCCACCGCGAGCGGCCGGGTCTACGTCGGCGGCAAGTTCCACAAGGTCAACAGCACCAGCGGCTACGACCGCCTGGTCGCCCTCGACCCCGCGTCCGCCGCGATCGTCACCGGCTTCAAGCCCAAGCCCGCCGTCATCGTGTTCGCCATCGCGGTGACCTCGGACAGCGTGTACACCGCACACGGCGGCCAGGGTGGGACGGCCGCCGCGTACACGCTGACGGGCACCAAGCGCTGGAGCGCGACCTTCGACGGCGACGCCCAGGCGATCACCACCCTCGGCGACACGGTGTACGTCGGCGGCCACTTCGACCACGCGTGCCGCACCGCCCGTACCGGAGATCAGGGGGTCTGCCTCGACGGCTCGGACGACCGGATCAAGCTGGCCGCCCTGGCGCTCGACGACGGTCACCTGCGCGACTGGACGGCGAACATGAACGGCATCGAGGGCGTCCTGACGATGGCGGCCAGCACGACGGTCGGCGCGTTCGCGGCAGGCGGCGCGTTCACCACGGTGGACGGGGTGTCCCAGAAGAGGTTCGCGCAGTTCAGTTGAGCTCCGACCATGCAGCAGGGCCGCATCCGTGGGTGACGGATGCGGCCCTGTGTACGTTCGCGCTCAGGCCTTGCAGTTGTGGGCGGCCTTCCAGGCCTTCACCGTCGCGACCGGGCTCTTGCTGCCGCCCTTGCGCCACGACGTCAGGTAGGTCGCGGGCCAGATCACGCCCCGGCGCACCTTCCAGTCGCCCACCTTCGCGCACGGCGGCGAGATGCCGTAGTGCAGGTGACACACCCCGCTGGCGTTGCCGGTGTGCCCGACCTTGCCGAGCTGCTGGCCGGCCTTGACCCGTACGCCGGCCTTGATGCCGCTCAGCACCTTGCTGAGGTGCGAGCCGTAGTAGCGCACCCCGTCGTCGCCGAGGATCGACACCGACAGGCCACCGTTCAAGGGCCCGTCGGGGCGGCCCTCGACGTACGCGTCCTTGAGGCTGATCTCGAGCACGACCCCGCTGGTCGTCGCAACCACCGGCTCACCGCAGTCGGCGAAGATGTCCGTCGCCGGGTACTTGCTGTGGGTCGGGTGGAAGGCCACGTTCGAAGCCTTCACGGGGAACACGTACGTGACGTTCCGAGCCGCGACGGGCGGCTTCTTGCTCGGCGTCGTCTTCGGCGCAGGCGGCGAGCTGACCTTGCCGGCAGCCGCGGGCGGCGCGGCCGAGACGGGCCCGGGCGCCGTCGCCGACGGCTCGACGAACTGCGGCGTCACACCCGCCGAGGACCCGCCGTCGGACGTCCCACAGGCAGCCAGCGAGAGCGCGGTGAGGGTCAGAACCGAGAGAGTGCGTACGGAAACCACCGCGCCATCCTGGCAGAAGTGGCCAAGAGATGCCGACCCCAGGCGGTCGAAGAGCCTCGATCCGCCGGAGCATTTCGGGCTTCTCGCCCAGCCGTTACCTTTCCTCCGCGGCCGCCCTGCCCCGCCGAGCCACCCGGCCTGACGGGCAGGGGTCCTACCTCGCCGAGCCACCCAGCCTCGACAGGGCGGTCGCCCTCCCTCGCCGAGCCACCCAGCCTCGACAGGGCGGTCGTCCTCCCTCGCCGAGCCACCCAGCCTCGACAGGGCGGTCGTCCTCCCTCGCCGAGCCACCCAGCCTGGATAGGGTTGGCAGGAAGACACCGACGCCGGGAGGAATGGCATGCCGGAGCAGCACGGAGGGTGGGCGGAGTCGAGCCCGCCGCCCGGCTGGTTGCCGCCGACCGGGGCCCCGGCGCTGCCGAGCCTGCCGCCCCGTCCCGTCTACCGCGAGCCGCACCCCATCCGCACGGCGCCCCTGCTCACCGGCCTCGGCGCGGCAGCACTCTGGTGCACCCTGTTCGGAAGCATCGGCCGCGATCTACTGAGCTACGCCTGGTGGTCGGTCGCCGCAGCGATCTCGGCCTGGCTCGTCGCCGCCTTCCTGGCCCTCTTCGGCGACCGCGGCACAGCGGTCGGCGTGGCCCTCGCGAGCGGCCTCGCTCTATCGATAGCCGCCAGTCTCGTGGGTGCGAGATGGATCACCACTGATGACTGGCCGCTGTGGTGAATGTCCAGCTCTGCGCCCCTCTGTCATCGACGAACGGTACTGCCATGGTGGCGCAGCGCACTTGACCTTGACTAACGGCGAGCGGCTCGGCAGTCTCGGCCCCATGGCCCACGTACCGCAGCGACTCGACCCGGATCGTCGCCGTCGCAGGCTCGAGCTCCTCGCCGCTCTGGCCGACGCGAAATCGGCCCGCGAACACACCCAGCCCCACCGCCTCAGGGGCGCCCGCATCCGCGAGCTGATCGCCAACCGCCGCCGTCTGGCCAACTGATCCACCACCCCGGCTGAGGGCCGCCCACATCCCCGAGCTCATCGCCAACCGCCGCCGTCTGGCCAACTGATCCACCACCCCGGCTGAGCGCCGCCCGCATCCCCGAGCTCATCGCCAACCGCCGCCGACTGGCCACCTGTCGGCGGAAGCCGTACCCCGCCCGAGGGGCGACCGCAATCCGCGAGCTGATCCGCCGCGTCTCCCGCGGACGGCTCGCGCAGGTCGCAGCCTCTCGCCCGGCCATGCGCCGCCGCGGCGAATCAGGTCGATGCGTCCAGTCCCGGCGACGCCGAGCACCCATGGTGGGCCGCACTGAGAGTCAGAGCTTTTCGCCCCGATCCAGGCGTACGACCCGCCGGTCCGTGACGATCGCCGTGACCAGGTCGTGCGGCGTCACGTCGAAGGCCGGGTTGACCGCCGCCGAGTAAGCCGTCACCTCGGCAGCGCCCCGGTCCTCGATCTCCACTGCCGCCCCCTCAGGTGTGTCCATGTCCACCGTCGACTCCGGCGCTACGACGACGAACGGCACGCCGGCCCGCCGAGCCCCCAGGGCGTGGGCGTACGTGCCCACCTTGTTGATGACGTCCCCGTTGGCGCAGATCCGGTCGGCGCCGAGGATGACGGCGTCGGCTTCGCCCCGGGCGAGGAGGAACGGGCCGGCCGAGTCGACCGAGACCCGGAACTCGATGCCGGCCTGCTCCAGCTCCCACGCGGTCAATCGGGCTCCCTGCAGCAGCGGCCGGGTCTCGCTCGCGATGACCCCGGCCAGAACTCCGCGCCGCTGCAGCTCGAACACGACACCCAGAGCCGTGCCGCCGACCACCGCGGCGAGCCCACCGGTGTTGCAGTGGGTCAACACCCGCGGCCGCCCACCGCACAGCTCGATCAGGAGGTCCGCCCCGAGCACGGCCATCGCCTCCGACGCCGCGATCTCCTCGTCGCGCACGGCGCACGCCTCGGCGAGAACGGCCTCGAACCCGTCGCTGAGCCGGGCGGCGGCCCGCCGGGCACCCCGGGCAAGGTTCACCGCGGTGGGCCGGGCCACTTCCACATCGCGTACGGCGCGAGCCAGCCCTTCGGCATCCCCGGCAAACTCCCGGGCAGCCAGCGCCACCCCGAAGGCACCGGCCACCCCGAGCGCGGGAGCACCCCGGACGGCCAACGTCTGAATGGCCCTCACCAGCTCGGCAACGGTCGTGGCCCGCAGCATCCTGAGCTCCCCGGGCAGCACGGTCTGATCGATGAGCTCCACAGCGCCGTCCACCCAGTCAATGGTCCGCATGAGCCGCAGCCTATCGACGGGCAGCCGAACCTTCTTCGGGCGCGAAGGCGCGAACCCCGCCAGGAGCCGCGACCCGGTCAGAGGCGACCGAGCGCCTTCCGCAACGGATCCAGCCCCAGCGCGCCGAGGTTCAGCGCGTCCCGGTGGAAGTCCTTCAAGTTGAAGTCGGCGCCCTTGCGGGATTTGGCGTCATCGCGGGCCTGGAGCCAGATGCGTTCGCCGACCTTGTACGACGGGGCCTGCCCCGGCCAGCCCAGGTAGCGCTTCCACTCGAATCGGAGCACGTCCTCCTGCATGCGGCAGTGGTCGCGGAGGAATTCCCAGCCCAGCTCCGGCGTCCAGCGCTCGCCCGGGTGGAAGGCGAACGGGTTGTCGCGCGGGATCTCGAGTTCGAGGTGCATGCCGATGTCCACGATGACCCGTGTGGCTCGCAGGGCCTGGCCGTCGAGCATGCCGAGGCGGTCACCCGGGTCGGCGAGGTAGCCGAGGTCGTCCATCAGGCGTTCCGCGTAGAGGGCCCAGCCCTCGCCGTGACCGGAGCACCAACAGAGGAGACGCTGCCAGCGGTTGAGGAGGTCGGCGCGGTAGATGGTCTGGCCGATCTGGAGGTGATGGCCGGGCACGCCCTCGTGGTAGACCGTCGAGGTCTCGCGCCAGGTGGAGAACTCCGTCTGGTTCTCCGGCACCGCCCACCACATGCGGCCGGGGCGGCTGAAGTCTTCGCTCGGTGCCGTGTAGTAGATGCCGCCGTCGCTGGTGGGGGCGAGGCATGCCTCCACGGTGAGGACCGGGGCGGGGATGTCGAAGTGGGTGCCGTTCAGCTCGGAGATCGCCTTGTCCGCGGTCGCCTGCATCCAGTCGCGGAACGCCTCCTTGCCGGGGATGCGGCGGGCCGGGTCGGCGTCGAGCACTTCGACGGCCTGGTCAACGGTGGCGCCGGGGCCCGCGATCTCGGCGGCGACCGCGCGCATCTCGCGCTCCAGCCGGGCGAGTTCTTCGAAGCCCCACGCGTACGTCTCCTCGAGGTCGATCTTCGCGCCGAGGAAATACTGCGAGGCGCGGGCGTACCGTTCCCGCCCCGCCGCCTCCTTGTCGCGGCCGAGCGGGGCGAGCTCCGTACGCAAGAATTGTCCGAAGCCGGCGGTGGCCGCCGTAGCCGCGGCAGCGTTGCGTTGCAGCTCCGCGAGGAGCGTTCCCTGCGCGCCGAGACCATCGGCGAGGCCGTGGAAGAAGTTGTCGCGGGTCGGGTCGGTCCAGGCGTCGCACTGCTCGGCGACCTCGATCATCTGGATCCGGGCGCTCGCATTGCCCTTGGCCGCCTCGGTGAGCAGGCTGCGTTTGTACTGCTCGAGGGCCTGTGGGAAGCCGCCGAGCCGGGCCGAGATGGCGGCCATCGCCTCTTCACCCTGGATCGGCATGAGATCGAAGACCATGCGCAGGCCGTGCAGGGCGCTGGAGATCACGTTGATCTCGCTCGCTATGTCACCGGACTCGTGGCGGACCAGGTCGAGGCCGAGCCGCTCCTGCATGGCCTCCTTGGCGACGTTCTCCGCCTCGGTCTCGGGCTCCAGCGGATCCAGCTCGAGCAGGGTGCGGCGGACCAAGTCGGCCTTCTCCTCGAAGCCCTCGGGCGACAGGTCGTCGAGCTTGTCGTCGTAGCCGGGCACGCCGATGAAGGTCGCGCCGGTCGGGTTGAGCGGCGCCCACTCGGTCACGTAACGGTTTGCGAGGTCGTCAATCTGTCCCACGGGGCCGACCCTACGGGAGACCACCGACAAAACGCTGGACTTATTCGGCCGGGGCATGACCCGCCGTCCACGCGAGGAGGCGATCGGTGGTCCAGGTGTTCACCACCCGATCCACGGGTACGCCGCAAAGCGCCGCACGCTCGCATCCGAACCGCTGCCAGTCCAGCTGCCCTGGAGCGTGCGCGTCGGTATCGATGCTGAACAGGCAGCCCGCCTCCACCGCGACCGTGAGCATGCGTTTGGGCGGGTCGAGCCGATCCGGCCGCGAATTGATCTCGACCGCCTTGTCGTGCTCGACGCAGGCGGCCAGGACCTTCTCCACGTCGAAGGTGCTCGGCGGCCTGGTACGCGCCCGACGGTGCGCCCGGTCCCCCTCGCCGGCGGCGGACACCTTGCGACCGGTCAGATGGCCGAGGATGTCGAGGTGCGGGTTGGCGATCGCCGTCACCATTCGGCGGGTCATCTTCGGCGACTCGTCGCGCAGCCCGCTGTGCACCGACCCGACCACCACGTCCAGGCGCGCCAGCAGTTCGTCCTCCTGGTCCAGCGAGCCGTCGGCGAGGATGTCGACCTCGATGCCGGTGAGGATGCGGAAGCCCTCGGGCAGCGCGTCGTTCAGCTTGTCGACATAGTCGAGCTGCTTGCGCAGGCGAGCGGCGGTGAGGCCGCGGGCCACGGTGAGGCGGGGCGAGTGGTCGGTCAGCACCAGGTATTCATGCCCGAGCTCGACCGCGGCCAAGGCCATCTCCTCGATCGGCGAGCCACCGTCGGACCAGTCCGAGTGCGCGTGGCAGTCGCCGCGTAACGCCTCGCGCAGTGCGGCCGCCGCCCCGACGAGATCGGTGCCCTCGGTGCTTTCCAACCGGCGCAGGTATACCGGCTCCTCGCCGTTGAGGGACTCGGTGATGCAGCGGGCGGTCACGTCCCCGACGCCGGAGAGCTTGGCGAGCGTGCCCTCCGCCGTACGCTGAACAAGCTCTCCGGGTGGCAGCGCCGCAACCGTCGCAGCGGCCGATCGGAACGCCTTCACCCGGTATGTCGCCTCGTTGGCGCGCTCCAACAAGAATGCGATGCGTCGCAGGTCAGCGGCCGGATCCCGAGATGCCATGCCGCCCAGCGTAGGCGGTGATCGGCTCTTTTCCCCGGTTGTCCACAGCTCCCCCGGTTGTCCACAGGCCCCCGCCGAACGGGGTTGCCCAGCGAAGATCGGTATCGGTATCTTCCTCGCGCCGCGGGCCGGGACCCCCGGTGTCACGGGGAAGGAACGACCGATGTTTCGTGCTGCCGCATCCGTGGTGATGCTGCTCGGCTTCTATCTCGTCGCGCTGATCCAGCTCACCGCCGTGCTCGCCTTCGTCGTCTGGGCGGCGATGTCGCACCACGCCGCGGCCGGCCTCAAGCTGGGCCTGCCGCTGCTCATCGCAGTCGGCGCGACGGCCGTCGGCCTGTGGCGCGCCATCCGCACGCAGCCGGAGCCGATGCACGGGCTGGTCATCACCCCGCAGGCCGCCCCCGAGCTCTGGCAGACGGTGCACGCCCTGGCGGCCGAGGTCGGCACCCGCTCGCCCGACGAGATCCGGCTGGTGCCCGAGGTCAACGCGGCCGTCGGCGAGGACACCAGGCTGCTGGGCCTGGTCGGCGGGCGGCGCCGGCTCTACCTGGGCATGCCACTGATGCAGGCGCTCTCCGTCGACCAGCTGCGCTCGGTCGTCGCGCACGAGCTCGGTCACTACTCGGGCCGGCACACGCGGCTGGGCGCGGTCGCGTACCGGGGCCGGCTCGCGATCGGCGGCACCATCAGCCGGATCGGGCGCTGGAACCCGGTCGGCATGGTGTTCCGCGGCTACTCCCGGCTATACCTCCTCGTCGACAACGCCGCCTCGCGGCGGCAGGAGCTCGACGCCGACCGGGCCTCGGTGCGGATCGTGGGCCCCGACGTGGCGATGTCAGCGCTGCGCGAGGTTCCGGTCATCGACGCGGCGTGGGACTTCTACTTCGGACGGTACGTCGCCCCGGGCTGGGAGGCCGGGTACGCGCCGGACGACGTCTTCGGCGGGTTCGGCCAGCTCTTCCTCGCCCGCGGGGACGAGCTCGCCAAGCTGCGCGAGAAGGAGCCGAAAAAGCACAAGTCGCGCTGGGACACGCACCCGTCGACGGCGGAACGGATCGAGGTGATGCGTACGGCAGCCCAGCAGCCGCACCCGGTGGACGGCCGTCCCGCCGCGGCGCTGCTGCCGTCGATCCACGAGGCCGGCATCGCCCTGCAGCGCGAGGTCGTCGAGGTGGCCGACCGGCGCGTACTGCCCTGGCCGCAGTTCACCGCCGCGGCCTCCACCGCCCGCCTGCAGCGCACCGCGGACCGGCTGTTCCGGTCGCTGGGCCGCCTCACCGGCACCCCCGACCCGGGCCTTGGCACGCTGTTCGCCCTGGTCGCCGCCGGGCGCCTGGGTGAGCTGGCGGAGGAATTCTTTCCCGACGTCTCCCGCGAGGAAGCCGCGCTCAAGTTCGCCGGCCTGATGGACGTGCTGTTCATGCTGGCGGCCATCCGCTCGGGCACGGCCTACTGGCAGCACTCGTGGACGGGCCCGGCCCGGCTCATCGACGCCGACGGCACGGAGCTCGACTTCGAGGAGATCGCCAAGCTGGCGGTCGCCCCGGCCACCCTGGAGGAGGCCCGGGCCCGGCTCGCCGACCGCGGGGTACGCATCGAGGCCGCCGGCATCATCGAGCGCAAGGCCACCGCGAACGGCTCGGACATCATCGCGGCGATCGCCAACCTCAAGGTCGACGGCGCTCACACCGACCTGGTGCTGCTCGACCGCGGCTTCGTGTTCGTGCCCGGGCCGAAGTCGACCGACAACGGCAAGCAGCGTCTGCAGGAGCTGCTGTCGTCGGCATCGGTCGAGCAGCTGGCGACGAGCTACCGGTTCGTGCCGTTCGAGGAGGTACGCGCGACGACCATCACGAAGCGGACGCCGGTACGGGCTGAGCTGCACCTGCACGACGGCGCGGTGGTCGCCATGGAGGAGCGGTGGACCGGGGAACAGCTCGGCGACAGCCGTGCCACGCTTCTCGGAGTCCTCGACAGCCTCGGTGGCCGAGCCGAGAACTGACCAGCTCCGGCCAGGCCCGGTGCCGAGACCAGCCAGGCCGAGGGCGAAAGTTGGGAGCCGGGCCAGCCGGGTTGGGGGCGAAGCCGGGGAAAGCCGCGGGTCACGGTGGCGGCATGGCCGGGCGGGGGACAGCCCAAGGCCACAGACCGGCTAAGGCTGAGAGCCGGGCAGAGCCGGGAGACGGCGCCGAACCCGGAGAACGGGCCAAGCGAGAGGCTCAGAGGCCGGGACCACGGGCCGAAGCCGGACGGCGGCGGCAGCGAGCCGCGTGGCTCGGGTCCCGGCCGGCCGGGCCGCAGCGGGCTGGCCGGTGGTCCGAGTCGCACCGCACCGGGCCGCACGGGGTCAGGCCGCACGGGGTCAGGCCGCACGGGGCCAGGCCGCACCGCGCCGCCACGTAGTCCCTCCACGGCCGCGTCTGGCCAGGCCGCGCCGGGCCGGGCCGCGCCGGGCCGGGCCGCGCCGGAGCGGGCGCACCGGGCCAGGCAGGGCTGGGCCGCACCGGGCCGGATCAGCCTTTGCCCGGGCCGGTCGGCGGCGCGGCGGACTGCCGACCGGCCCTACCGCCGACCGACATGCGAGCTTTCGGCGCTTCGTCCGCCCGAATGCGGCAATAGGACACCCAAACGCCCGGCCCAGCCCTCCACCGGGCGGGCTTTCCCACGCTCTTGTCCACCTCGTGAGACAAGATGAGTGATCGTGCAAACACTCTACGCAATTGCCACCCGTTACGTGACGTATTCGTTACTCACCAGTAATACGGTTCGGGCGGGAGAGCGTACTCCATTGTGGAACGCTCGGGCCAGCGTGGGTCACCGCGGGACGAATCCGCCCAAGCGTGGCACCGCTTTCGGGTCGAGTCGCTGCTCGGAAGGGGTGGACCTGCACGTACGACCTGGCCGCCTCCGGGGTCCATCCCCCGATCAGACGAGCCAACTCTGACCCTAAGAAAGGGGTCGCATGATTATTTCCCGGATAGATTGACCCGGATCGGTGCGCCCGCACGGCTACGGAGGGTAGCCGCCAAAACGGTCTATCGCGGATGCATGGCGGAGGAATTGGGCAATGTCAGTCTCGGTGGATAACCGGCGAACCCGGACTCGATCCGTGCTCGCGGCTGTTTTGACGCTTTTGATACTCGTGCCGGCGGGCATCCTGTTCGCCCGGGTCTGGGATGACGTCTCGGGCCGCAAGGACAGCACCCGGCTCGAGCAGAAGGGCGTCGAGTACATCACGGCTCTCGCCCCACTGGTCAGTGCCCTGGCCGAGGCTCAGAGCTCCGCCCTGTCCGGCGTGACGAGCGTGCCCACCTCGCTGACCGCCGCTGTCACCGGCGTCGACGCCGTGGACCGGCAGCTCGGTGGCGACCTGCGGACGCGGGACCGGTGGACCGGGCTGAAGCAGAAGATCGAGCTGCTGCCCAAGGTGACCGGCGGCCCGATCGCCGTCTTCCAGGCCCACGTCGAGGTCAGCGATCTGGCGCTGGCGCTGTACGACGCGGTCCGCAACAACTCCGCGCTGATCCGTGACCCGGACAACGACCTGTCGCACCTGCAGCAGGCGGTGGCCGTCGAGCTGCCCGCCACGGTCGTGCAGGTGAGCCGGATGGGTGACCTCAGCCAGCTGGTGGCCAAGGCGAACGCCCAGCAGCAGGCGCAGCTCGGCCCGCAGTTCGGCGCCGCAGTGCTCGAGGTCAACACCTCCGTCAACAGCCTCACCGACAACCTGCAGGCCGCCGTCGACGACACGAACAGCCCCACGTTGAGCGGCAACCTGGTCAGTGGCCTCGACACGTTCCGCCGCGGGGTCGAGTCGCTGACGCGGGGGGCCAACCCCGGGGGCGCTCCGGACGCGTCGACGATGGCGACCGCGCAGAGCCAGCTGCAGGTGTCGCTGGCGAACCTGGCCGGGATCACGACGCGGGAGATGACGCGTCTGCTGGACGACCGGCTCGACACCCTCGACTACCGCACGCTGGAGGCGCTCGCCGCAGCCGGTGCGGCCGTCCTGTTCGCGCTTGCCGCGATCGCCCTGCGGCTGACGGCTCGGCGGCGGACGGCCGGGGCTCCTTCGCCGGCGCGGGTTCCCGGTGAGAACACCCGGGACTTGGCGGTCGGGGCCCCGGGTGGGGACTTCGGTGGGCAGATGCCGGTGTACGGCGACGCCACCCAGACACGGCGGGAGCGATCCGGTGCTCTTCGGTAAGTTCCGCATCCTGGGCAAGTTGACGCTGCTCGTCCTCGTACCGTTGATCGGCGTTGTGGCTCTTGCCGTGCCGATCGTCGTCAACCGCATCGATGTCGCGCGGGACGCCCAGGACACCTCGGACATCGTGCAGCTGGCCACGCAGGTCGGTTCGGCGGTGCAGGAGCTTCAGGAGGAGCGCCTGCTCTCGGTGGGTTACCTGTTCGGCCTGATCCAGGAGCCGGAGCTGGCGGTGCAGAGCGCCAAGGCGACCGACCGCATCCAGGGGCTCAAGAGCCTCGACCAGCCCCTGTCGAAGGGCCTGCGGCAGGCCGTCGACGACGTCTCCAAGCTGGCCGGCACCCGGGCCAACGTGATCAACCGGACCATTCGCCCGGACCTGATCGTCACCGATTTCACCGCCGTCATCACCCCGATCATCAACGAGCTCGCGCTGGCTCAGAAGGCCGACCTGAACACCTCCGCGGGCCGGCAGGTGTACGCGCTGGAGCAGGCGCTGCGTACCGACGACATGATCAGTCAGGCGTCCGGTTATCTGACCAGCGCCGTGGTGACCAAGAACTCGGCCATGATCGGCCTCTTCTACTCGACGCTGGTGCAGCTGCAGCTGCTGATCGTCAACGCGCAGCCGTACTTCACCGACGCGCAGTACAAGCTCTACCTGGGCGCCCAGGAGGCGTTCGCATCACGGGTGGGTGACCGGTTCCTGGTCGAGGCGGCCACCGATCCCGACTCGGCGGTCAAGCTGCTGCAGACGCGGACGCTGTTCCCGTCGCTGCGGTCCGTCATCGTGCTCGGTGGATTCGTGGAGAAGCGGGTCGCCTCGGACGTGGACACGGCCGTGACCGAGGACCGGAACTCCGCGCTGCGTACGGCCGCCCTGGTCGGTGGCGGCTCGCTCCTGCTGCTGCTGCTCGTGATCGCGCTGTCGCTGTTCATGGCCCGCGCAGTCGCCCGGCCGCTGCGGCGCCTCACCGCCTCGGCCGACCGGATCGCCCGCGCCGCCGAGGCCGAGCTGGAACGCGTGGCGGACGACGACTCCGAGGTGGCCCGCCCGATCCGGCTCGACCCGGTCGACGTGGAGGCCCGCGACGAGATCGGTGACCTGGCCCGCGCGTTCGACCGGGTGCAGACCACCGCTGCCCGGCTGGTGGAACGCCAGGTTCTCGGCCGCCGCAACGTCGCCCAGATGTTCGGGCACGTCGGGCGGCGTACCCAGAACCTGGTCGGCCGTCAGCTCGCCCTGATCGACAACCTGGAGCGCCGGGAGACCGACAGCGACCGCCTGCGCGACCTGTACCGGCTCGACCACATGTCCAGCCGTCTGCGGCGGAACGCCAGCTCGCTGGTCGTGCTCTCCGGTGGGGCCGGCGCGAACGACCACATGGCGCCGCTGGCGCTCTCCGACGTCGTACGCCTCGCCCTCGGTGAGATCGAGGACTACACCCGCGTGGACGTCGAGGTTCCGGAGGAGCTGGTCGTCGTGCCCGCCGTCGTGGCGGACCTGACGCTGCTGCTCGCGGAGCTCATGGAGAACTCGACCTCCTTCTCCCCGCCGCACACCCGGGTCACCGTCTCGGCGGCGGAGCTTCGCGGCGGCGCCCGCCTCGCGATCGAGGACCACGGTCTGGGCCTGTCGCCGGAGCGGCTGGCCGAGGAGAACGCCCGGTTGACCCGCCGCGAGCGCCTCGACCTGGCGCCCACCGAGGTGCTCGGCCTCTTCGTGGTCGGCCGCCTCGCCCGGCGGCACGGGATCGAGGTCACGCTCACCGACACGCCCGAGGGTGGCGTGACGGCCTGGGTCGACCTCGCCCCGGCACACCTGCTGCCACGGCCGGAGCCGCTGCCCGCGGAGCTGGCGCCGATCCAGGCGACCGTGCCGAGCAGCCACACCGAGTTCGCCCCGCTGATCGCCGGCGGGTCGGCGCGGCACGTGCCGGGCAGCACCCAGCCCTTCGACGCCAACGTGCTCACCCGGGCCACCCGGACGCTCGAGGTGGCGAGGTCGTGGGACGCGTTCGCGGTGGGCCCGACCGCCCCGCAGCTGGAGGCGGTCCCGAGCAATGTGATCGAACACGCCGAGATCTACGAGACCACCCCGGTGGCGGGACGCTTCCCGGCGGCGGTGCACGAGCTCCCGTCGGCCCCGGCCGCCATGCCCTATCAGAAGCCCCGGCCGCACGAGACCGCGTACCACATGCCTGAGCCGCAGCAGGCCGCTTACCAGCAGCCCGTGCCGTCGCAGCAGCCCGTGCCGTCCCAGCAGCCGGTGCCGCCGCAGCAGCCCGTACCCCCGGCGGTCGTGCCGCAGCCGCGCACGAGCCCGGAGGCGCGCAACGGCTCGGCGGCCCCGCTGCGCCGGCGGGTTCCCGGCAGCCAGCTGCCGGCCGAGACCGGACCTAAGCTGCCGACCGCGCCGCCCACGCCGGACGACGCGATCGCGGCCCGGGAGGCCTTCGACGCCTTCGAGGCCGGCGTGTCCCGCGCCCAGTGGGACGTCATCGAGCAGGACATGGCCGCTCCGCCGGCCGTGGGCCACACGCCGCTGACCCGGCGGGTGCCGGGCGCGACCCTGCCGGCGCCCGAGCCCAGAAATCCGACCCCGCCGGCCGCGCCGGCCCAGCCCCTCGACCCGGAGGCCGCCCGAGCCCTCATGGAGCAGTTCGAGTACGGCGTAGCCCGGGCACTGCACGAAACCCAGCCACAACCCGAAGGACAACCGCGATGACTTCCCCCTACTCCACTGACACCGGCAACGGACGCGACTACGCGCAGTCGCAGCTCAGTGCGGAGGCGAAGACCTTCAACTGGCTGCTCGACTCGTTCACGTCCGGCACCGCCGGCGTCGTCGAGGCCATCGCCGTCTCCTCGGACGGTCTGCTGATGGCGATGTCGGCGATCAAGGACCGGCCCAACGCCGAGCGCCTCGCGGCGGTCGTCTCGGGGCTCACCAGCCTCGCCGGCGGCGCCGCCAGCTGGTACGCGCTGGGCAGCCTCAACCGCGTCATCATCGACATGGCCGACGGCTACCTGCTGGTGACCGCGATCAGCGCCGGTTCGGTGCTGGGCGTGATCGCGGACCGGACTGCCAACCTGGGCACCCTCGCGTACGAGATGACGCTCTTCGCCACCCGCGCCGGTGGTGCCCTGAGCCCGCGCCTCATCGCTGAATTGAAGAACGCCGTCCAGCAATGAACGCGGCGGCCGACTCCGACGACCCGGACTTCCCGGCGACGCCCGGTGTCCGGCCGTTCCTGCGCGACACGGGTCCCGGCGCACGGTACGAACCGTCGCCGGCACCGGTTCCCGGGCCGATGCCCGGGGACCAGCCCGGCGAGCACGCGTCGTCGTTGCGGCCGTTCGTCATCACGTCCGGCCGCGTCGCCGGCCAGGACGCCGGTATCGGGCTGGAGACGCAGGTCAGTGCCCTCCCCGGGGCCCTGACCGCGCGGCTCTCACCCGAGCAGCGGGCCATCGTCCAGCTCTGCGGCGAGCCGCTGTCGGTGGCCGAGATCTCGGCGCGGCTCCGGATGCACTTCGGCGTCACCCGGATCCTCGTCGGCGACCTGCGGGCCGCCGGGCACCTTGACGTTCATGTGTTGGAGAGCGACTTCCCCGACCCCGAGACCATCATGCGAGTAATCCGTGGGCTTCGATCCATCTCCTGAGCGCCGCGTCGTCGGCACGGCGCGCGTACCCGGCGCGCCGCAGAGGACCTCACCGCCGGTGCCGGTCAAGATCATCGTGGCCGGTGGCTTCGGCGTCGGCAAGACCACCACCGTGGGCGCCATCTCGGAGATCTCGCCGCTGACCACCGAGGCCGAGATGACGACCGAGTCGGTCGGCGTCGACAACCCGAACCAGGCGACCGCCAAGACCACCACGACCATCGCGATGGACTTCGGCTGCGTCACCATCGACCAGACGCTGAAGCTCTACCTCTTCGGCACGCCGGGTCAGACGCGCTTCTCGTTCATGTGGGACGACCTGGTCCGCGGCGCCCTGGGGGCGCTCGTCGTGGTCGACACGACCCGGATCGACGACTGCTACCCCGCCGTGGACTACTTCGAGCGCGCCGGGCTTCCGTTCGTGGTCGGCGTCAACACCTTCAACGGACAACTCGGCTACAACCTGGACGAGGTACGGTGGGCGCTCGCTGTGCGTGACGACGTACCGGTGCTCCAGTTCGACGCCCGATTCCGCGGATCGGTGAGAGATGCCCTGCTCGTGGTGCTTGACCAGGCCCTCGACAAGGCCATGCGGATGCGTTCGTCGTAAGGTGTGCGCCGATTCGCTCCGTACGCGGTTTCCAAACGGCCGCTCGAGCGGGCACAGTTGTACGGGGGCGACTGCGTTGACGGGAGGAAGGTGACGTGCGAGGCGGACTGGACGACGCGCTCGACAGGCTGGCACGCCGCGACGAGCTGCGCCGGCGCGCCGCCGGGGAGGCCACGGGCACCCCGCCGGCGGTGACGGAGCTGGTCGAGGCGATCGCCGCGGTCGTGGGCCGCAACCCTGAGCTCGCCGTGACGGTCGGCGTCGAGGGCGCCGGCGAACCGGTGCTGCTGCACTTCGCGATCGAGGACGGCATCGTGCAGGTCAGCGCCGACAACTCGGTGGCGCGGCGGGCGGCCGAGCCGCAGGACGTCGAGGTCATCGACGTCGACCTGGACGAGCCGGAGCCGGCGGGCCCCGCCTACGAGCAGGCCGCCCCCGACCACGGGCAGGACACGCGCCGGATCACCTACCAGGATCGCGGCCAGCACCGCTACGAGGAGCCGCACCCCTTCGCCGCCACCCCGCCGCCCCCGGTGCCACCCCAGACCCGCCGGGTGCACCCCGAGCAGTACAGCGCCCCGCAGGAGCCGCCCGCGCAGCGCATGCCCACGCCGCTGCCCGAGCCGGTGCCGCTGCGGGTCAACGAGGAGGAGACAGAGTTGGCGGCCAAGCGTCTGGCCGCCATGCTCCGCGCCGACCCGTCTCTCCTACGGGCTCAGGACTGATCGCGCGACACCGCGGCCTTCTTGCCGGAGGCGGTGATCACGTACGAGACGGTCTCGTGCGTCCACGGGTTCGTTGCGGAGACCCGTACCCCGCGACGCACGTCCTTCACGTTGATCATTTTCAGCTGCGCCTTGGTGTTGAACATCGACCCCACCCGGCGCACGGCCTTGCGCAGCGACGCGACTTTCACCGTCGATCCTCGCGCCGCCGAGCGCGCCTCGGCGGCACCGGCGTAGCTGATCTGCTTGACGACGGCCGGCATCTGCACGTACCACACACCGCGCTTCAGCTGCGCCTCACCGATCACGGAGTTCGCCGCCGGCGGCGTGATCGTCTGGGGTGCGTACGTGTACGTCAACGTCATGGCAAAGCTGTCGGCCTCGGCCCGCGCACCGCTCAACGTCCCGGCCGGGCTGACGTGCAGTGTCACCGTCTGGCCGTCGACGGCCTGGACGTAGTCGACGGACCCGTCATCGTGCACGGTCTTCGTGCCTGCGTGATCGATGTCGTCGCTCAGCACCGCGGCCGGCGTCGGAGCGTCGTCCTTGAGGTGCTTGGCGAGGGTGAGTGTGCTGTCGGGGGTGAACACGTACTTGACGGTGGGGCGGCCCATCATCTTCACCGCGGCCCGGGACGTCCGGTCCGGCAACGTGCGGTAGAAGCCCTTACCAGCGATCGCGTAGCCGGCCCGCTGGCTTCCGGCGATGCGCATCTGCTCGTAGGCGATGCCGTGCGACGGGTCGACAACGTACGAAGCGGTCCCCGGCACCGAGTCACCGGTGATCGCGACGTCGGCCCTCCAGCCCCCTTCGGCCGCGGCCGTCGACGCGGTAGCCACCGGCTTCAAGGCCGCGGCCATCTGCGCCGCGGACAGCTGTGTCGTCGTGTCGGCGGCGTACGCGGCGCCGGGCGCGATCGACAGACCACCAGCCAGCGACACCGCGGCCAGCAACAGAACGGACCGGGACCTGCTCACGTGAACCACTCCTAGCGATGAGACGACTCCCCACCATCGGTCACCTGGCGCAAGCCACGACCGGGGTCATCTCAAGAAAAGGGCAAGAGGCAGCCCCCTAATCGCCGAGCGGCGGCCGCGCCAGCAGGATCGCCTTCTCCACCGCCCCGACCCGGTCCGCGAGCAACCCGACGGCGCCGACGGCCCGGGTCATCGGATCGTCCTCCGCGCCGCCGAGAGCCTTCTCCCGCAGGTACGCGGCCTTCACCTCGGCCCAGCGCGCCGCCTGCTCGGGGGTGAGCCGTCCGCGCAGCTCGGCGAGCTTGAGCAGGTTGGCCTCGGCGCCGGTGGTCAACGTCTGCGCCTCGCCCAGGTAGTGGTCGTCGACGACGGCCTCCAGCTCGGCGTCGTTCATCACCGGGACGATGCGTTCGGCGAGCTTGTTCATGTTGCGGTACGAGCCCTGCAGCTTGAACGGCGGCTCGGTCCGTGAGGCGTCCGCCTGGCCGGCCGAGGCGATGTACGCCTGGTTGTTGCGCAGCACGATCCGCTGCACCCGCCGCATCTTGCGCAACACCGACAGCACCTGCTCCAGCTCCGTCGCCGAGTACGCATAGCTGAGCCGGTCGGGGCGTACCGATTCGTCGCCCTCGGCCAGGCGCACCAGCAGCGGCAGGTCGGCCCGGTCGCGCGCGGACAGCGGCGCCAGCACCGGGTTCGAGGTGAGCGCGTTCTCCAGGTACGACATCTCGAACGCCTCCTCCCGGCCGCTGAGCACGTCGCCCAGGTTCCACACGTCGGCCCGGTTGGCGAGCATGTCCGGGATCCGGAAGCGCGTGCCGCTCTCTGTGTACGGGTTGCCGGCCATGCACACCGCGAAGCGCTTGCCCCGCAGGTCGTACGTGCGGGTCCGGCCCTCCCACACGCCCTCCATCCGCCGCTGCGCGTCACAGAGCGAGATGAACTTCTGCAGCAGCTCGGGTGAGGTGTGCTGGATGTCGTCCAGGTAGAGCAGGACGTTGTTGCCCATCTCCAGCGCGAACGAGATCTTCTCGACCTCCTGCCGTGCCGTCGCGTCGGGCGCCTCGGCCGGATCCAGCGAGGTCACCTCGTGGCCCAGGGCCGGGCCGTTGACCTTCACGAAGACCAGGCCGAGCCGGTTGGCGACGTACTCCATGAGGGTCGTCTTGCCGTAGCCGGGCGGTGAGATCAGCAGGAGCAGGCCGGACTGGTCGGTGCGCCGGCCGTCGCCCACCGCGCCGAGCTGCCGGGCCAGGTTGTCGCCGATCAGCGGCAGGTAGACCTCGTCGAGCAGCCGGTTGCGGACGAACGCCGACATCACCCCGGGCTTGAATTCGTCCAGGCGCAGGCGGGCCCGCTCGGCCTGGGCGAGGGCGGTCCGCTTCTTCTGGTACGCCCGGTACGCCGGCACCCGCTCCTCCCGGAACAGCCGGGTCGCCGCGAGGAAGTCGTCCAGGCGTACGGTCAGCTTCCCGCCGACGATCCGCGGGTGCTGGGACAGCAGCCCGGACACCGTCTCGCTGACCGCGGCCGCGGAGTCGTACCGGGTCAGCGTGGTGCCGGTGAGTTCGATGGCGACGGCCTCGGCCACGTCGCTCGCATCCCCGGAGTCCGGGTTGGCCCGGTGGTACGCCGACAGCCACGCGTGCACGAGTTGCCCGCGGGCGGCCGGATCCGCCTCGAGGGCGCGAAGATCATCGGCGTAGCTGCGCGCCGGCCCCGCGGTGAGGGCCCGGTGGAAACGGTCGAGGAAGGTCCGGGCGGTCGCGCTGGTCACGAAGCCGGCCGGGGCCGCGGCCAGCTCCTCGACCAGGTACTCGCCCACCACCCGGTCGGCGCCCGCCGCGGCGGCGAGGGCGTCGCACAGGTCGGCGAGGTCCTGTCCGGCGCCGAACAGCTCGCGGGCGCGGACCAGCGAGGCGGCCCGTACCGACCAGGACGTCTGCTCGGCCGCGGGCAGTCCGGCCCAGAAGAGTTGCGCGGCGGCCCGGACCTGCGCCGGATAGCGCAACAGGCCCGCGGCGGCGTGCAGCCGGATCACCGCGCCGAGAATCAGCGTGGCGTCGCTGTCGTGCACGCCGCGCTCGTAGCCCTCGTCGTAGCGGGACTCGGCTCCCCGGCGTACCGAAGCGTCAAGAGTGCCGTCCGCCTGGAGCGCGGGGTTTTCGGCGAAGAGGGTCGCGGCCAGGTGCTCCGCGCGCGACAGGTCCTTGGACTCCGACACCAGCGGCTGATCCCAGAACGGGCGGGTGGCCAGGAACTCCTCGTCGCGGACCGGCGCCCGGTAGTCCGTGCCGGTGATGGCGAACGCCAGCTCGTCGCCGTCCGGCACCAGCGTCAGGTCGATGGCCTGGGTGTTCACCGCGAACGTATGCCGGCCCAGGGTGATCGTGCTGCCGTCGGCGCCGTAGAGGTCGAGCCGGTCGCGCAAGGCCCGGCCGGCCTCCTGCCGCGCGGCCTTGACCCGCCCCTCCAGCTCCTCGGCCCGGACCGAGTCCCCGAGGGTACGCAGCTCGTCGGCGACCTTCCGCAGCTTGCCGACCATCGGATCGGTGGCGAAGTACGTGTTGACGTCGTCGACCGAGCCGAGCGTCGCGACCCGGCGCTGCACGCTCGCGAGGGTGCGCTGCGCGGAGTCGAACAGCCGGTCCGCCCGCCGGGCCCGCTCGTCCAGCAGGGCCTGCCGGCGCGCGGCGAAGGCCTCGTAGACCTCGGTCCGCTTGGCGCCGAGCTGGTCGATGAAGTCGTCGAAGTCGCCGAACCGGGACTCGAGCGCCTCCACCTGCAGCATCAGCTTGGCGAGCTGCTCGTCGCAGCGTTCCGGGGTGTCGGCGGCGGCGAGCGCGGCCGTCACGGACTGGGTGAGCAGCGCGAACTCGGCGGCGAACGCGGCGCGGCCCTCGACGGCGGCGAGCTCGCGCCGGCGGGCGTCGAGCGTGGCGCGGGCCCGGTTGACGCCGCCGAGCACCTCGCCGATGCGCTCGAGGATGCCGACCCGGACGGTGGCGTCGGCGATGTCCAGGCCGCCGACGACCTCGGTGACGACCTGGAGGCCGTCGGCCTGTTCGGTGAGCCGCTCGGCGACCGGCGCCGCCTCCGCGACCGTGGCGATGGCGGCCGCGTCGGCCACGAGCTGGTCGACGGACTGCTGGTAGCCGGTGAACGCGTCCGTACGCCGGAGGAATTCGACAGCGCGGCGGGCGGTGGAGTCGACCTCGGTGGACAGCTCGGCGGCGAGCTCGTCCAGCCGGGCGGTGTCGACGTAGCGCAGCTCCCGCAGGGTCACGATGCGGCCCTGGGCCTGGCGGAGTGCGGCCAGCTGACGGATCCAGGCGTCCGTGCTGGTCGGCACCTCACCGCGGGCCCGGCGGATCAGCGACATCGTGGCCGCGCCGGCCTCATCCACGGCCGCCGTCGCCTGCGCGGTCAACTCCTGCACCGACTCGAACTCGTCGAGAACCTGCTCGGCGGTGGCCCGCACCTCGGCGAGCGGCGTCCGCAGGTCCTCCAGCTCGGCATCGGACAGCCAGTGGTACTGGTCGAACAGGCGCGTGCAGGCGGCGATGATCGCCTCGAACACCGGGCCGGACGGGGTCATCTCGTCGATCATGCGGGACACCGACAGGGCGTCCGCGATGCCGCGTACCAGATCGGCGTTGCCCACCCGGTCCAGCGGGCCGGTGCCGACCGGCTGGGCCGCGGCGAAGGTGTCCGAGACGTACGGGGTCTGCCAGACCTGCATCGGGTGGACCCGGGCCGGCTCGTCGGATACGGCCCGGAAGGCGACCAGCGTGCCGTCGTCGAACAGCGAGTAGCCGTGGCACGGGATCGGCGTGGCGACCTCTTTGCGGATCACGTTGTAGGGCAGCAGCAGATACCGCCCCGCGGCCCGGGCGTGGAAGACGTAGAGCACGTCTTCGCCGTTGACCGAGCGAACGACCCGCTCGAACTCCAGCTCCGCCACGTCGGCGTCGAACGTCTTCGCGATGCCGGTGGCCAGGTAGTAGCCGCCCGGGAAGATGATGCCCTGGTCCTCCGGCAGGCGCTGGCACGCCTGGCCGATCCCGTCGAGGCGGACCACGTCGCGCGTACGGGTGTTGAAGACCAGATACCGGTGCGTGGTCTCCTTGTACGGCAGCACACGCAGCAGGATCAGCGGGCCGATTCTGGCGTACGCGATCTCCGCATCGGCGAGGCTCTGCAGCGGCTCGTCGACGGGCTCGGAGAAGATGCCCTCGCCGTCCTCGGTGTTGTTCTCCACCTTGACCGTGAGCGTGCCGCCGACCGTCTCGACGAACACCTGCTCCTCGATGGACACGTGCGGGTGCCGGCCGAGGACGTGCTGCTCGCGCGTGGTGAGCGTCCACTCGAAGTCGTGCGCGGGCGGGAAGACGTGGTCGCGTTCGCCGCGGTTGTCGACGTACGCGACGGACCCGTCCGTGCCCACCCGCCAGCGCAGCACCTTGAGATCGTCGGCGCGGGCGCCGGTCTGGAAGACCGCGAGCAGCAGCCCCTCCAGCCGGCGCAGCTGCAGCAGGTGCGTCTCGCGGTAATACCTGTACAGCTCGGCGAAGTCCCGCTGGAACGTCGGGTCGTCGAGCAGGCCGGGCACCGTCGCCGGGTGGAACTTGCCGTCGGCGAAGCCGTGCACCGCGAACACGTCGTCGACCGTCGTCTCGGTACGCAGTCCGATGAAGACGTTGTAGCCGAACAGCATCGCGCCGCCGACCTGCACGAGATCGCGCGGGACGCAGTTGTTCTCGGTGCGGATCCGCTCCGAGCCGAGCAGCCGCATCTGCTGCCCGCCGAACGTCTCCATCCGGCGGGCGTTCAGCGCCTCCGCGCGGCCGGCCAGCTCCTTGGCCTGCGCACCCAGCCGGGCGCGCAGGACCTCGTACGTGCCGGCGTCGAGCGTCTCCGTGGTCGCCGCGGTCACCGTGCCGCCGGAACCTTGGCGTCGGCCAGGCCCATCTCGTTGGCGGCCGCGAGGAGTTCCTTGAGCTTGGCGGAGTCCCCGTTGCCGGCCTTGATCTGCTGGGTCAGGAACGCCGACAGGGTCAGGTTGGCGACGTCACCGGTGCTCACCGAGCCGATGACCCGGCCCAGGTCCTCGGCGAAGTTCGCCTTCCCGTCCAGGTAGCGCGCGCCGAGACCCTGCACGACGTCCGAGTGCTGGACGAAGCCGTCGACGCTCTTGCCCATCGTGATGGAGCCGATGAGCTTGTCGAAGAAGACCGAGTCGCCGCCGACGATGTCGATGTCGGCCTTCTCCAGGCCGGTCGCGATGAGCGTGGCCTGTGCCTCGGCGATGTCCTTCTGCACGCTGATGCCGGCGAGGCGGATCTCCTTCTCCATCTCGAGCCGGAGCCGGTACTCCTCGTGCTCCCGGGTGGCGTCGTCCAGCGCGGCCATCGCGGCGGCCTTGTCGGTGAGGCCTTCGGCCTCGCCCTTCAGCTTCTCGCGGATCGCCTCGGCGGCGACCAGCGCCTTCTCCCGCTCCACGGCGGCCTCGGCGCGGCCGGCCTTCTCGATCATCTCGGCGTTGACCCGGCCGGTCTTCTCGATCACGTCGGCGTTGCGCTCGCGCACCTGGACGTCGGCGAGACCGGCGGCGGCCGCCTCGGCCTGCGTACCCTCGGCCAGCCGGATCTTCGCCCGGGCGTCCAGCTCGGCGGCCTGCTGGCGGGTCTCCGCCAGCAGCAGCTCCTCGCGGGCCTTGAACTTCGCGGCCGCCTCGGCCGCCTCCGCGGCCTTGATGTCCTTGACCAGGGCTTCCTGCGCCTCGGCCTCGGCCTGGATGATGACGGCCTGACGGGTACGCTCCGCCTCCTCGACGACCCGCAGCCGCTTGATGTTCTCCTCCTGCTCGGCGACCGTCTTCTCCACCGCGATGCGCTCGCGGATCACCTCGGCGATCGAGCGCTTCTCCGCCTCGACCTCCTTGTTCTTGGCGATGGTGGAAAGCTCGGTCTCCCGCTCCCGGCCGATGACCTCGAGCATCCGGTCCTTCTCGATGCGCTCGGTCTCGATCGCGATGACCCGCTCACGGTTCTTCTCGGCGACCGCGATCTCCCGGGCCTTGTTCTCCTGCTGCACGCCCAGCTGCTGCTCGGTCTGCAGGGCGGCGCCTTCGGCGCGGAGCCGCTCCTGCGCGTGCGCCAGGGCGATCTCGGCCTCCTCGCGGGCCCGCATGGTCTCGATCTCCCGGCGCTGCTTGATCTCGGCGTCCGCCTGGCGGCGCTCCAGCTCGAGGATCGCCTCCTTGGCGTCCACGTTCTGCCGGGTGATCTCCTTCTCCTCGTTGCGCCGGAAGTCGTTGGTACGCACCGACTCGATCGCGGTCAGCTCGGTGATCTTCCGGATGCCCTGCGCGTCGAGGATGTTCTTCGGGTCGAGCGAGACCAACGGCGTCTGCTCGAGGAAGTCGATGGCCGCGTCCTCGAGGCTGTAGCCGTTGAGGTCGGTACCGATCACCTCGATGATCTGGTCCCGGAAGTCGTTGCGCTTGGTGTAGAGGTCGACGAAGTCCAGCTGCTTGCCGACGGTCTTGAGCGCCTCGGAGAACTTCGCGTTGAACAGCTCCTGCAGCGTCTGCTCGCTGCTCGCCCGGGTGGTGCCGATCGCCTGCGCGACCTTGATGACGTCCTCGGTCGTCTTGTTCACACGCACGAAGAACGTGATCCGGATGTCCGCGCGGATGTTGTCGCGGCAGATCAGGCCTTCCCGGCCGGTACGCGAGATCTCGATCGTCTTCACCGAGATGTCCATGACCTCGGCCTTGTGCAGCACCGGAAGCACGACCGCGCCGGTGAACGTGACGTCGACGCGGCGCACCTTGCTGACGATCAGCGCCTTGCCCTGCTCCACCTTGCGGAACATGCGGCTGAGGAAGAAGACGACACCGAGCGCGATGAGCAGCACCACGGCGACGAGCACACCGAAACCGGTGGAGATCACGTCCATATTGAGCCTTCAGTCGTGTTGTGGGTGGTGGTGGGGCGGTTGGACGGGGGTCCCTTTTTAGGACTTGGCGATGTCGGCGGGGATGATCCAGAAGAAGTCGCCGTCGGGGTCCACGTCGTAGAGCAGGGCCTCGGTGCCCGCGCGCAGGTCGTCGTTGCCGGCCTGGCGGACCTGGACGATCGCGGAAGAACCGTCGGGGGAATGCACTTCGGCCTGGCCGAAGGTGCGGGTGACCTTGCCGGTGCGCACGACGCAGGTCAGCCCGACGAAGTCGGCCCGGGACGGCTCGGTGCCGGCGGGCAGGAAACGCTTGATGAGCAGGACGGCCAGCCGCGTGACGATCCAGGCGAGCACGACGGCCGCGGCGAGCACCAGGGCGCCGGGCACGGCTCCGAGCAGCTCCGCGCCGGCCAGCGTGGCGAACCAGGCGAAGACGATGAGCAGCGAGAGCACCACGGAAACGGGCACCCCGGCGAGCCCGAGGAAGCCGAGGAATCCGCCCTCGCCGACGCCGTCGCCCTCGGGATCGGCCCCGCCCACGACGACGACCAGCCAGTAGCCGATGACGACGATCAGCAACGGGGTGAGTACGACGGTGGGGAAGCTGAGCACAGCCTCGAAGAACCCACCCATGGATCAGCCCCGCCCCCGTTGACGCGCCCGCAGGCGTCCTCCGCCCCCTGTGGCGGATCGATCCCTGCGGTGACGTCGATGATGGCAGGCCCGATCAACCGCGGCACTCGGCCGTCAGGACAGGATGTGGATCACCTCAGTCATCGGTGAGCGCGAGGGTGTCCGGCAGGTCGAGCAGGACGTCGCGGCGGTCCGGGTCGCGCGTCTTCTCCGCCAGATCCTCGATGTAGTCGACGATCTCGTCGCGCTCGGCGTCCGAGAGGTCGTCGAGGTTGGCAGCCAGGTCGTCGAGGAGGGTCGTCGCCGTACGGGGATCGATCTCGTCGTCGCTCGACAGCTCGATCGACACCGCCAGGTCGACGAGCGCTCGCACCAGGATCCGGTTCACGCAGGCAGCATAGACCTCACGCAGAGTCACGTGGAGTTACGGCCGTGCCACGATCTGCACCAGCCGACGACTATCACCCACTGTAGTGGCGCCCTTGCGAGCCGGAACGACATCACTGGCGCCGGACCCCTCCGCTCTCGTTGTTATATCGCCCGTTTTGCGCTGCCTGAGATGTCTGACATGGGCCGATCGGGCACACCGGCCCGCCGCTCTGGCGATCGCCCTTGTTTCACGCTGCGTAGCGCCCTAATGTCCTAATACGTCCAGGGACGCGGCAAGCGTTACCCGGTCGACATGACAGACAGCGACGAAGGGAGCGCAGCCGTGACGGCATCCGACAGCTGGATCCTCGTGGTCGTCGGCTACGCGATCCTGCTCGCCTGGCCGGTCTCCACGCTGGGCCTGGTCAGCTTCGCCGTCCGGTACATGGCGTCCCACCGCCAGGCCGTCGTCACCCGGTCGCTGGAGCGCGGCGACGGCACCCCCGAGCACTTCTGGATCATCGTCCCGGCCCTCAACGAGGAGGTCGTGGTCGCCAACACCGTCAACGCCGCCCTCTCCCTCGGCGGCCACGGCGGCACGCTCGCCCGGGTCCTCGTCGTGGACGACGGATCCGACGACCGCACCCCCGAGGTGCTCGCCGCGATCGACCACCCGCGGCTCACCGTCATGCGGCGCGAGCTGCCGGAGGCGCGCAAGGGCAAGGGCGAGGCGCTCAACGCCGCGTACCGCTACATCGCGCAGCGCACCGCGGAGGACGGCGTCAACCCGGACCGGGTGGTCATCGGCATCATCGACGGCGACGGCCAGGGCAGCCCCAACATCCTGCTCGAGGTCTCCCGGATGATGCGCGACCCGCGGATCGGCGCCGTGCAGGTCCAGGTCCGGATCCGCAACCGCCACAAGCTCCTCGGCGCGGTGCAGGACCTGGAGTTCGGCGCGATCGTCAACGCCTGCCAGAGCCTGCGCGACACCATCGACACCGTCGGCCTCGGCGGCAACGGCCAGTTCACCCGACTCTCCGCGTTGCTGGCTCTCGGCGACGCGCCCTGGTCGGCATGCCTGGTCGAGGACCTCGAGCTGGGCCTGCGCATGCACCTCGACGGCGTCGGTATCCGCTACACCTCGCGGGCGTCGGTCACCCAGCAGGCCGTGGTCGACCTGCGCCGGCTCACCCGGCAGCGCACCCGCTGGGCGCAGGGCAACCTGCAGTGCGCCCGGTACCTGCGCCGGCTGGCCCGCTCGGAGCGGATCGGGATCACCGCCCTGCTCGAGATGTTCCACTACCTGGTCTCGCCGTGGCTGAACGCCCTGGTCACCGTCGGCCTGGTCGGCGGGGTCTCGGTCGCCGTGGTCGGCCTGGTGACCGGGCACCCGGTGCCCTACCTGCGGTCCTGGACGGACCTGGCGACCACCGGCGAGGTGTGGTTCGCGGTCACCTTCTTCCCCGGCTTCATCTGGGCGCTGGTGCACCGCTACCGGCTCCGCGACGAGGAGCTGACCCGGCTGCTCACCGCCGCGGCCGCGTACCCGATCTTCCTGCTCCTCGGACTGGTCGCGACCTACCGCGCCATCGTCCGCCAGGCCCGCGGCCAGCAGTCCTGGGCCAAGACCGAACGGCTCGCCGAAGAGCCGATCGCCGCACCGCTGCACCTCCCCGTCCCCGTCCCCGCCTGAGGCTCCCCCTCCTCGAAGTAAGGGCTCCCCCCATGTCACTGCCCGAAGTGCACCTGATCGGCGGCACCCGCCCCGAGGCCGTCAAGCTCGCCCCGGTCGTCCTCGCCATGCGCGACGCCGGACTGCTCGCCCCGGTCCTCGTCGCCAGCGGCCAGCACCCGACCATGGTCGGCCAGGCCCTCGCCGCCTTCGACCTCACGCCGGACGTCACGCTGCAGGTCGAGCGCGGCACCGGCAGCCAGGCCGAGCTGCTCACCGAGATGATCCGGCAGCTCGACCGGCTGTGGGCCGACCGCACCCCGGCCGCCGTGATCGTGCAGGGCGACACCACCACCAGCCTCGCCGGGGCGCTGGCCGCCTTCTGGCGCCGCATCCCGGTGGTGCACCTCGAGGCCGGCCTGCGCTCGGGCGACCTCGACTCGCCCTTCCCCGAGGAGGCCAACCGCCGCCTGGTCGCCCAGGTCGCCGCGCTGCACCTGGCCCCGACCCCGCTCGCCGCGATGAACCTGCTCGACGAGAACATCTCCACCGGCGACGTGCTCATCGCCGGCAACACCGTCGTGGACGCCACCCTCGCCGTCGCCGGCCGCCGGCTGCCGTGGGAGAACCCGCAGGTCGCCGCCGCCCGCGCCGCCGCCGGGGACCGCCGGCTCGTGGTCGTCACCGCCCACCGGCGCGAGTCCTGGGGCGAGCCGCTCGACCGCATCCTGGCCGCCGTCCGCGAGCTGGTCAGCCGGTACGCCGACATCGACGTGATCCTGCCCAGCCACCCCAACCCGGCGGTCCGCGCCCAGGTGGAGGCGGGGCTCGCCGGCCTCGAGCGGGTCACCGTCACCGACCCGCTGCCGTACCCGGACCTGTCGCGCCTGCTGTCCGAGGCGTACCTGGTGCTCACCGACTCGGGCGGCATCCAGGAGGAGGCGCCGTCGTTCGGCGTACCGGCCCTGGTGCTGCGCGACGTGACCGAGCGCGTCGAGTCGCTGCACGCCGGCTGCGCCAAGCTCGTCGGCTCCGACACCGACCTGATCGTCAAGGAGGCGGCCGAGCTGCTCGACAGCCGGGTCCGCCGCGACGCGATGACCGCCGGCGGCAATCCGTACGGCGACGGTCTCGCGGCCGCCCGCACCGCCCAGGCCACCGCGGCCCTGCTCGGCCTCGCCGAGGCGCCCGAAGCCATGCCTGCCCTCGCGTCCACCGCCACTGTCACGTACGGAGCGTCCTTCTGATGCGTATCTTCAAGATCAGCCGTCGCGCTCTGGCCGCTGTCGGTGCCGCTTTCACCGCCACCGCCGTCCTCGGGGTCGGTGTCGTGAACGCTTACGCCGCCGAGCGCACCCCCGCGGCTTACACGACGACGATCGCCGCGAAGTCCGGCAAGGCCGCCCCCGGCGGCGGTACGGCCAAGACGCTCGTCCTCTACGACACCACCGGCGCGTACGGCTGGATGGGCGAGGTCTACGCGACCCAGACCGCGAACCTCACCTCGCACTTCGGCTCCTGGACCGCCGCCCCGGTGGCGGACTACAAGGCCAAGGACCTGGACGCGTACACCGCGGTGGTCTACCTGGGCTCGACCTACGACGAGCCGCTGCCGGCCGCGTTCCTGGACGACGTCGCCGCCACGAAGAAGCCGGTCACCTGGGTCTTCGACAACATCTGGCAGCTCACCTCGCGGGACGCGTCCTTCGCGGCGAACCACGGTTTCACCAGCGGCCTGTTCGACGACGCGGCGGTCGCCGAGGTGACCTACAAGGGCAGCTCGCTCACCCGCGACACGGCGGACAAGTCCGGGATCATGAACCTGTCGATCAGCGACGCGTCGAAGGTCAAGACCCTGGCTTCCGCGGTACGCCCGGACGGCTCGTCGTTCCCGTGGGCGGTGCAGTCGGGCAACTTCACGTACGTGGGTGAGATGCCCTTCGCGTACGTGACCCACGACGACCGCTACCTGGCCTTCGCCGACATGCTCTTCGACTCGCTGGGCGACACCGGCGTCTCCCGCGAGCGGCACCGCGCCCTGGCCCGCATCGAGGACGTGGGCCCCGACGCCGACCCGGCCGAGCTGCGCGCGATCGCCGACTACCTCTACGCCGAGAAGGTTCCGTTCAGCGTGGCCGTCTACCCGCGCTTCCGCGACCCGAAGGGCGTGGGGAACAACGGCAAGGCCGAGGACTACACGCTGGTGCAGCGGCCGAAGGTGGTCGCGGCGCTCCGGTACATGCAGCAGCGCGGCGGCACCCTCCTCATGCACGGCTACACCCACCAGTTCGGCAGCGTCGCCAACCCGTACGACGGCATGAGCGCCAACGACTTCGAGTTCTACGCCGCGCACGTGGACGCGAACGACAGCGTGATCTACGACGGGCCGGTCCCCGGTGACTCGGCCGCGTGGGCCGCCAGCCGGATCGCCGCCTCGGGCCTGACCTTCGCCCTCGCCGGCCTGGGCGTGCCGAGCACCTTCGAGTTCCCCCACTACGCCGGCAGCGCCGTCGACTACCAGACGGTGAACGCCATCGTGGGCAAGCGCTACGACCGTGGCCTGTACTTCCCCGGCGTCCTCACCGGCGGCAAGCTCGACTACAGCCGGCAGTTCGGTCAGTTCTTCCCGTACACCGTCCGCGACGTCTACGGCTCGGTGGTCATCCCGGAGAACATCGGCAACGTCGAGCCCGAGCCGTTCAACAACCACCCGGCCCGGCTCCCTGCGGACCTGCTCGCCTCGGCGAAGCGCAACCTCGTCGTCCGTGACGGCGTGGCGAGCTTCTTCTACCACCCGTACCTGGGCACCGACTACCTCAAGCAGCTCGTCCCGGGCATCAAGGCGCAGGGCTACACCTTCGTGGCCGGCGACTCGATGCTCGCCAACTGATCGCATCTGATCGCGGCCGCCGCCCTCACCGGGGCGGCGGTCGTGTTCTCTGCCGAGGAGCCGCCATGGGAACCGCCGACCTGGTCACGTTCTACGCCTACTCCTGGATGACCCGGGACCGCACGGCCGTCCGCCGCCTCATCGCCCCGGACGCGGAGATCGAGTGGAACCTCGGCATCCCGGTCGACGATGAGGAGCTGGTGCAGACGCTGCACCGCATCGCCGCCTTCGCCGACTCGATCACCATCAAGTCGACCGCGTGCAACGGGGATCGGGCGTCGCTGGTCTACGACTGCACGGCCCCGTTCGGCACCGTCCGCATCGCGGAGTTCCTGGAGGTCGCGGACGGCCGCGTCGCCGACATCCGCCAGGTGTACGACGTGGTCGCCCTGCGCCGGTTCTTCCCCGGCCTGCTCGACGACTGACGTTTTTTGTCGGAGGTGCCGCCTACCCTGCGGGGATGGCATACGACTTCCAGGTGACCGTCGACTGCGCCGATCCGCACCCCCTGGCCGCATGGTGGGCCGAGACGCTGGGGTGGCAGGTCGAACCGGTCGATGAGGCCTTCGTCAAAGACCTGATCGCCAAGGGGTACGCGTCGGAGGACCAGACCGTGGTCTACGAGGGGCGCCTGGTGTGGCGGGTCGGCGCCGCCATCCGCCACGCGGAGGCGCTGCCGAGCGGCAAGCCACGCCGGATGCTCTTCAACCTCGTGCCCGAGCCCAAGACGGTCAAGAACCGTCTGCACATCGACATCTGGGTCGGGACCGACCACCGTGAGCAGGTGCGCGACGAGCTGGTGGCGCGCGGCGCGAAGTTCCTCCACGCGGGGCAGCAGGGCCCGCATGCCTGGTTCACGATGGCCGACCCGGAGGGCAACGAGTTCTGTATCAGCTAGCGGTGCCGTGGACGCGGTCGAGGAGGTCGAAGAGCTTCACCCAGTGGCGCTGCTCGCCGGCCTCCTGGTAGGCGGCCGTGTCCGTCATCGTGAAGCCGTGCGGCGCGCCCTCGTAGACCTCGGAGGTGTAGGTGACGCCGGCCGCGTCGAGGGCCGCCTCCAGCGTGCAAATCTGCTCGGGGGTCATCGAGCGGTCGTGATCGGCGTGGCCGAAGTACAGCTCGCCGGTCACGGCGCCGACGCGCAGGTGCGGGCTGTCCGGCTCCTCGGTGACGAATCCGCCGCCGTGGAAGCTGGCCGCCGCCTTGATCCGGTCCGGGTAGGCCTCGATCGCCCGGACCGCGTTCCGGCCGCCCATGCAATAGCCGGTGATGACCACCGGCCCCGCCGCGACCCGGTCCTGAGCGGCGAAGAAGTCGAGGTAGGCCGCCGTGTCCCGGGTGATCATGTCCGGGCTCAGCGCCTTCACGAGCGGCATGACCCGGCCGAAGATCGCGTCGCGATTCTCCGGCACGGCGAGCTCGGCGGGATCCACCAGCGGCGAGCGGCCGCCGCGGTAGAGCAGGTTCGGTGCCAGCACTGCGTATCCCCGCTCGGCTATCCGGTCGGCCATCTCGTAGATGCGCGGGCGCAGGCCGAAGGCGTCGATGAAGAACAGCACGCCGGGGAACGGTCCGTCGCCGTCGGGTCGCACGAGGTAGGCGTCGGCCACGCCGTCCCCGGTCGTGATGTCCACCGTGGTCTTGTCCATGGCCGAACCGTATCTCCGATCACCCGCTGTGATCACCCGACCCGCGTCGGCGACTTCAGGCACTCTTAAGGAAATTGGCAGAACGCTTTAAGCCCTCGCGTTCCACGATCGACGCCGTTCGTACCCCCCGCGATCGGAGTCAGCAATGGCACGCAACCGGCTACGCCTGTCCATCTATGTGGGAGCGGCGCTGCTCGCCGTGGGCGGAGGCGCGGTCGCCGCGATGGCGGCCACGGCCCCGACCACCACGGCCGGCGGCCTCACCGCCAGTTTCACCAAGAACTCCGACTGGGGTACGGGCTACCAGGGCACCTACGTCATCAAGAACACCGGCGGCACCGCGGTCACGGGCTGGCAGCTCGCGTTCGGCCTGCCGTCGAGCGCGAAGCTCGGCAGCTTCTGGGAGGCCTCGGTCACCAGCTCGGGCGGTGTGAACACGGCGAAGGACAAGGGCTACAACGCCACCATCCCGGCCGGCGGCACCACCGAGTTCGGTTTCATCGTGGCGGGCAAGGGCGACCCGACCAGCTGCACCATCAACGGCGCGTCCTGCGGCGGCGGATCGGTGCCCACGGCGCCCGCCACCAAGCCGGCCACCACCGCCCCGACCACCCAGCCGACCAAGCCCCCGGCGACGACCGCACCGGCCACCAAGCCGCCGACCAGCGCGCCGGCGACCACCACTGCGCCCCCGCCGTCGAACGGGGGTGGCGGGAACGTGCTGGTGGCCCCGTACGTGGACATGGGCCTGCTCTCCAACGGCAGCACGACCCTCGCGCAGCTCGCCTCCAGCGGCAACGTGAAGTCGTTCTCGCTGGCGTTCGTCACCGGTGCCGGCTGCAAGGCCAGCTGGTTCGGCGCGTTCGACCCGCGTACCAAGCAGTTCGGCGACCAGATCAAGGAACTACGGGCCGCCGGCGGTGACGTCAAGGTCTCGTTCGGCGGTGCGACCGGCGTCGAGCTCGCCCAGGCGTGCACCGACGTGAAGGCGCTGCAGGCCGAGTACCAGGCCGTGGTGTCGGCGTACGACCTCAAGTACATCGACCTGGACATCGAGGGTGCGGCCTCCGCCGACGGCGCCTCGATCGCCCGCCGCTCGACCGCGCTCGCCGCGCTGCAGAAGGCCAACCCCGGCCTGAAGATCTCGCTCACCCTGCCGGTGCTGCCCGAGGGCCTCACCAACGACGGCCTGAACGTCGTGAAGTCGGCCAAGGACGCCGGCGTCGACGTCGACCTGGTCAACATCATGGCGATGGACTACGGCCGCTCCGCGCAGGACTACGGCGACCTGGCCATCCAGGCCGTGAAGTCGACCAAGGACCAGATCAAGTCGATCTACGGCAACAGCGACGCGGCCGCGTTCAAGATGGTCGGCGTGACCCCGATGCTGGGCAAGAACGACGACCAGGGCACCTTCAACCAGAGCGACGCCCGGGACCTGGTGACCTTCGCCAACAGCAACCACGTCGGCTTCGCGTCCTTCTGGGAGGTCAACCGCGACAAGAACGCGTGCAACGGCGCGCTGTTCCAGTGCACCAACGTGCCGCAGTCGGCCTTCGAATTCAGCAAGATCTTCGCCGGCTTCCGCGGCTGAGGTCGCACTACCCCATCCCCACCAGCGCGGCGCCGGGAAGCACCCCTCCCGGCGCCGCGCGCCTGTGCGCTGTCCCTGCGTGACCGGGACCCGCGACCCAAGCGGGCCTCATGTTGACCATGACCGCTGCATCGACGATGGTGAAGCGTGAGCGCCGGCACGGATTGGTATGAATGGCACCGCCCATACGAGGACGCGGCATCGCCGTTGTCTCGGCGGTTACGGCTGGTGCAGCACCACATCAACAGATGGCTGGACGAGCGGCCCGAGCCGTCGCTGACCGTGGTCAGCGCCTGCGCCGGCCAGGGCCACGACATCCTCGAGGTTCTGGCGTCCCGCACCGACGGTGGCCGGGTCCGGGCACTGCTGATCGAGTACGACGTCCGCAACGTGATCGAGGCCCGCGCCCGAGCCGCGGCGGCGGGCCTGACCGGCGTCACCGTCTGTTGCGCCGACGCCGGGGACCTTTCCTCCTACCGCGGGGCGGTGCCCGCCGATCTCGTCCTCCTGACGGGCGTCCTGGGCAACATCAGCGACGATGACGTGCGGGCCACCATCGCTGCGCTGCCACAGCTGTGCGCCCCCGCAGCCACCGTCATCTGGACCCGCACCCGACGTCGACCGGACCTGACTTCGACGATCCGCCGCTGGTTCGCCCGGACCGGCTTCACCGAAGAAGCCTTCGACGCACCGGACGACGTGCTGTTCTCCGTCGGCGTGCACCGCTTCACCGCCCGCCCGCGACCTCTGGGCGACGGAAACATCTTCCGGTTTCTGCGATAGCGCATCGTCGCCGACAAGGTCGAAGGACAGGCACTATCCCTCGAAGCCGCGCCCGGTCTCGGCGAGGGAGCGCTGCACCAGCTCACTCAGCGAGGTCTCGTCCGGGGCCTCGAGCCAGACGTGCAGCGAGACCCGCATGGCCGTCATGAACGCGCCCGCCATCAGCCGGGCCCGCAACTCCAGCGGGTCCGGCTTCGTGCTGCGCTCGGCGACGGCGGCGGCCAGCTCCCGTTCCAGCACCGCGTATGTGCTCACCTGTTGCGCGGCGAGCGCCGGCTGGGTCCGCATCAGCCGGGACTGGGCGACCCACTGCGGGTCGAGCTCGCCCAGCTGCTCGTAGAACTCCCGTGCCGCCCCGGTCAACGCGGCCCACGGCCCCTCGGCCTCCGGCCGCGCCCGCACGATCTCGATCAGCGCGCCGATCCGTTGCCGGTCGCCGTAGAGCACCGCCTCTTCCTTGTTGGCGAAGTAGTTGGAGAACGTCCGCCGGGAGACGCCGGCCTCGTCCGCCACCGCCTCCACCGTGATCTTGTCCGCGCCGTGGGCCATCGCCAGGCGGACGGCAGCCTCGTGCAGCGCCTGGCGGGTGGCGGCCTTCTTGCGCTCCCGCAGCCCGGGCTCGGGTACGCGGACCTCGGTGGTCATGGCGTCGAGGGTACCGAGGATGTGACTCAGTTCCCACTGGGAAATCTTGCGCACTGGGCAACTTAGGTCGATAGTTGTATGCGGCAACCATTCCGAGGAGGTGGCTCATGGACGACGACGCCGGCAGCGCGGCGCGCCGGGAGCTGCTCGCCCACCTGCGCGAGACGCTCAAAGCCGTACGCCTGCTGAAGCACGACATGTCGACGCAGCACCCCGATGTCCCCGCCGGGACCCTCAGCGTGCTGGCACTGATCGACGCCATGGGCGCCGGACCCGCCCCGGGATGTCACGTCAAGGACCTGGCCACGCGCTCCTCCCTGGACCCCTCGACGGTCAGTCGCGCCGTCGCCTCCGTCGTCCGGGCGGGCCTGGTCGAGCGGACAGCGGACCCGTACGACGGCCGGGCCAGCGTGCTCGGTCTCACCGCCGCCGGCCGCCGCGCCCACGGCGACGCCCTGGCCTGGAGCGACGCGCGCCTCGCCGACGCCCTCAAGGAATGGAGCCCCGAGGACATCACCGTCTTCACCGCGCTGCTGCAGCGCTTCTCCTCAGACCTCATGTCCCGTCACCACCAACCGCTGGAGGCCGCGCGATGAGCGCACCGACCACCACGCGCGCCGGACACGACGCGATGAGCCACCGCGAGATCCTGGAGGCCCTCAGCGGCCTGCTGCTCGTGCTGTTCGTCGCGATGTCCAGCGCCACCATCGTCTCCACCGCGCTCCCGAAGATCATCGGAGCGCTGAACGGCAGCCAGACCCAGTACACGTGGGTCGTGACGGCGACCCTGCTGACCGCCACCGCCACCACCCCGATCTGGGGCAAGCTGTCCGACCTGTACAGCAAGAAGGTGCTGGTCCAGGCCGCGATCATCGTGTTCGTCCTGGGCTCGATCGTGGCCGGCTTCTCGCAGACGGCCGGGCAGCTCATCGCCGCCCGCGCGTTCCAGGGCATCGGCATGGGCGGCGTCCAGGCGCTCGTCCAGGTGGCGATCGCCGCGATGATCCCGCCGCGCGAGCGCGGCCGCTACAACGGCTACCTCGGCGGCGTGCTGGGCCTCGCCACGGTCGGCGGCCCGCTGCTCGGCGGCGTCATCGTCGACACGTCATGGCTCGGCTGGCGCTGGTGCTTCTTCATCGGCGCCCCGGTGGCCGTCGTCGCCCTGATCGTCCTGCAGCGCACGCTGCACCTGCCGGTCGTCCGCCGGGAGAACGTGAAGATCGACTATGCCGGTGCCACGCTGATCGCCATCGGTGTCAGCATCCTGCTGGTCTGGGTGTCGTTCGTGGACAGCTCGTTCGCCTGGGTCTCGTGGCAGACCTTCGCGATGGTCGGCGCGGGCCTTGCCGTGCTCGCCGCCGCCGTGGCCGTCGAGGCCCGCGCCGCGGAGCCGGTCGTCCCGCTGCAGATCGTCAAGCAGCGCACGACGGCCCTCGCGATCCTGGCCAGCCTCGCGGTCGGCATGGCCATGTACGGCGGCTCCGTCTTCCTCGGCCAGTACTACCAGATCGGCCGCGGCTACAGCCCGACCGAGGCCGGCCTGCTCACCATCCCGCTGATGGCCGGCATGCTGGTCTCCTCGACGATCTCCGGGCGGCTGATCACCAAGTCCGGCCGGATCAAGCCGTACATCGTCGCGGGCACCATCGTGCTCGTCGCCGGCTTCGCCGCGCTGTCGGTCATGGACCACGAGACGCCGCTCTGGTACATCGGCGTAGGCATGGCCCTGGTCGGCATCGGCGTGGGCATGTCGATGCAGAACCTGGTGCTGGCCGTGCAGAACACCGTCGCCCTGCGCGACATCGGCGCCGCCAGCTCCACCGTCGCGTTCTTCCGCTCGCTCGGCGGCACGATCGGCGTCTCCGTCCTCGGCGCGGTGCTGGCCCACCGCGTCACCGACTCGATCACCAAGCAGCTCGCCGCGGCGGGCGTACCGGCCGGCGGGGGCGGCGGCAAGGCCAGGAGCCTCAACCTCGCCGAGCTGCCGCCCGCGGTCGAGCACATCGTCCGGGCCGCGTACGGCGACGCCACCGGGCACATCTTCCTGATCTCGGCGGCCATCGCGGTGGTGGGTGTCATCGCGTCGTTGCTGTTCAAGCAGATCACCCTGCGGTCGACGATCGACCTGGCCAAGTCTGCGCCGGCCGCCGAGAAGACACCCGCCGAGGCCGTCAGCAAGTAAGCCGGCACGACAGCGGCGCCCGGGCGAAACCCCCGGGCGCCGCTTCGCCGTGTCAGGCGGCGACGGCCGCCTCGGCCATCTGCTCGGTCGTCGGCCGGAGGCGGGGCGCGCCGATCGCGGTGAGCAGGTTGACCGCCGCGAACACGGCCGCGAAGACCAGCCCCCGCTCGAAGCCGCCCACCAGCGCCGCCTGCGGCTGCGCCCCACTGGTCAGCAGGCTCTCCACGTGCGAGGTGGCAAGCGTGGTGATCACCGCGAGACCCAGCGCGCCGCCCACCTGATAGCCGGCGTTCACCACGCCGGACGCCGCTCCTGCCTGGTCGTGCCGCACGTCGGCCACCGCGGCGATCGAGGCCGGCGTGCCGACCGCGATGATGCCGATGCCGAAGAGCACGATGCCGGGCAGGATCGTGAGGGCGTACGAGCCGGTCGCGTCGGCCCGCGAGAGCAGCAGCAGGCCGACGATGCTGAGCGCGGCGCCGCCGAACTGCACAGGCTTGGTGCCGAACCGGGTCACCAGCTGCGAGGCGACGATCGCGCTGGCGATCGCGGCGATGCCCATCGGCAGGAACTGCAGGCCTGTCTCCAGCGCGGTCAGGCCACGGACCTGCTGCAGGAAGATCGCGGTCAGGAAGAACATCCCGAGGAACGCCGCGCCGTTGAGCGCCAGCGCGAGGATCGAGGTGCTCAGGCCGCGGGACCGGAAGAGCCCCAGGGGTACGAGCGGAGCGGCGGAACGGGCCTCCACGCGTACGAAAGCGGCCAGCAGAGCGAGACCACCGACGAGCAGCGCGACGACCTCGAAGGACGACCACCCCTTCGGTTCGGCGCGGATGACGCCCAGCACGATGGCCAGCAGGCCGGCGGTGCTCAGCAGGGCACCCGCGACGTCGAACGTGCGGCGGCCGGTGGTCGTCACCCGGCTCTCGGCGACGAACATCGGCACCAGCAGGGCCAGCACCACGGCGATCGGCACGTTGACCAGGAACACCCAGCGCCAGGTCAGCGAGTCGACGAGCAGGCCGCCGGCGATCACCCCGAGCGTGCCGCCCAGCCCGGCGAGGCCACCCCAGACGCCCATCGCGATGTTGCGCCGCCGTCCGTGCGCGAAGGTGACGGTCAGGATCGCGAAGGCCGCGGGTGACATCAGGGCGCCCCCGAGCCCCTGCACGGCCCGCATGACCACGAGCTGCTCCGGGTTCTGCGCGAGCCCCGCCACCAGCGACGTCACGCCGAACAGCACCAGGCCCGCCACGAACATCCGGCGGCGGCCGAGCAGGTCGGCCACCCGCCCGCCGAGAAGCAGGAAACCCCCGAAGAGCAGGGTGTACGCGCTGACGACCCACTGCAGACCGGAGGCGGTGAACCCCAGGTCCTGCTGTATGTCGGGCAGCGCCACGTTCACGATCGTCACGTCGAGCACGACCATGAACTGGGCGACCGCCAGCACGGCCAGGGTCGACCAAGGATTGCGTTGCACCGGTCCCACCTCCACGCGAGTGCCGCCCTGTGCGGCGTACATGTACACCGTATATGTACGCCGTAGAGGAGCGTCAAGGGATGTGACCGAGATCAGTTGCGGCGAAGCCCCCGGACACCCGCGATCAGCAGGTCCAGATTCAGGGCGAAGTAGTCGTCCTCGTCCCGGCAGACGGCCAGGTACGGCGCGGCGGCGATGACGTTCGGATAGCGCTCCGGGGACAACGCACCCAGCATCGCCTTCTTGTGCCGGAGCATCTCCTCACGCTCCTCGCCGGCCTGCGGCACCCCGGGGGAGGGATCCGCCGCGACGAGCGTGATCACCGAGCACATCAGGAAGGTGCCCACCTCGGCGGCCCGCGGCGGCTCGAACTCCGCCTCCCGCAGCAGCTCCAGCACCCGCTCGGCGAGCCGCAGACCGGGCTCCGCCACCAGGATGCGGCGCAGGGCGAGCACCGCCGTCGCCGGGTGCGCCCGGATGGCGTCCAGGAAGGCCTGGAGGATCTCCCGCAGCTGCGCGTCCCAGGGAGCCTCGCGCGCCTCGGGCAGCTTGACCGAGGCGAGCAGGTGCTCGGACAGGCCGTCGAGCAGGCTGTCCTTGTCGTTGAAGTGCCAGTACATGGCCATCGGCGTGACGCCGTTCTCCTGCGCCAGGCGCCGGATCGTCACCGCGTCCAGTCCCTCCGCGTCGGCGAGGGTCATCGCGCAGTCGACGATGACGTCCCGGCTGAGACGTACGCTCCGCTTGGCCATCCCCCAACTGTACGACGTACATGGTGTGCGACTTCGACAAGCGGCGACGTGGATCACGGGTGCGACGCTGGGATCAGAAGTTCACTCAGGGCTAACCTTCGGAACACGTACCGCATTTGTTCTACAGCGGGGGCGGAGGGTGTCGATCAATCCCGGTGAGCGGAAGGGGTGGGCCGGATGGATGGGCGCGTGCACGACGCCGAGCAGCTGTCGGCTGCCCTGACCGAGCTCGAGGACCAGTACTCCTGGGACGCCGACGCCACCTATGAAGCCGCGATCGCCTACGAGGACACGGCGTGCCGGCTCGGCGACGAACGGCTGATCACCCGCGCCCGGCTCGTCCAGGCCAACATGCTCATGCGCAAGGGCGAGGTCGCCGCGGCCGCCCAGCGCATCTGGAAGATCCACCACTGGGCCACCGACCACGGCGACACCCTGATCCAGGCGCGTACGCACCTGGTCTGGGCGTATATCCATCGCCACCTCGGCGACGCCGCCCAATCCCTCGAACACTCGGTGCTCGCCGTCGAGCTGCTCGACGACACCGCCACCGACCACATGCAGGTGTGGCATCGCGCGAAGCTGGCCGACGCCCTCGGGGCGGCCGGTTCCATGGACGCCGCCCGGCAGCGCTATGCCCAGGCCGAGGAGCTCGCGGTCCGGCTCGACCTGCCGCGGCTGCTCATGGGCATGCTCAACAACTACGCCTACACCGAGTACGCCGCCGGCGAGAACGCCCGCGCCGAGGCGGTGGCCCGCCGGCTGCAGGAGGTCGCCGAGCGGCACGGCTTCACACTGGACCCCGCGGTGCTCGACACGATCGGCGCCATCGAGATCGAGAACGGCAACTACCGCCAGGCCGAGCAGACGCTGACCGAGGCCGTCCGCCGCCACCACCAGGGCGGGTACGAGGACGCCGACGCGCTCGCCGAATTCATGCTCACCCTCGCGCGTGCCCAGCGATTCCTGCAGGCCACGGACCGGGCGCAGCTGTCCCTGGACGTCTCACGCGAGCTCTGCGTCGAGCGCGGGCTCGGCGACGTGCTCGTCCGGGTCCACCAGGAGCAGGCCGAGCTGCACGCCGCGCGTGGTGAGTTCGCGGAAGCCTTCGCCGTACACAAGATCTTCTTCTCCGCCCACAATGCGCTGCACTCGTCGCAGCGGGAGGCGCAGGCCCGCACCCGGCAGGCGATGTTCGAGACCACCGAGGCGCGGCAGGAGGCCGAGCGGTTCCGCGAGCAGGCCCGCCGCGACGCGCTGACCGGCCTGCACAACCGCCGCTACCTCGACGAGGAGTTGCCGCGGCTGGTCCGCTCGAGCGCCGGGCTGACGGTGGCGATCGTCGACCTCGACCACTTCAAGCGGGTCAACGATCAGCTGTCGCACGACGTGGGCGACCAGGTGCTGATGCTCGTGGCCAAACTGCTGGAGACCGAGCTGGCCGCGGTCGCGCCGGACGGTTTCGTGGCCCGGATGGGCGGCGAGGAATTCCTCATCGCCATGCCCGGCACCACCGCCTCCGCAGCGGCCGCTCAGCTCGACGGCATTCGCCGGGCGATCGGGTCGTACGACTGGACCTCCCTCACACACGGCCTGCCGATCACCGTCAGCATCGGGGTGGCGGATCTCTGTGACTCGCCGGCCGCGTCCCAATCGGCCCTTCTGTCCACAGCAGACCGGAATCTGTACGTCGCCAAGCACGCCGGACGCGATCGGGTCGTATCGGGCAAGCCTTGCGACGTCCGGGCGAGGTCCTACCGGGACGGTGCGACCGCCGCCTGACGGGCACTGCGCTGCGTGACAATTCCTTGGAGCGACAGGGCTGAATTTGATCATTTTCTGGCGCTAGGCTGGCCGGTACGGATCTCGCCGTGCCGCGGCCGGGATCCGGGTCCGGCCTGGACGGCCGGGAGTCTCGGCCAGGGGTGGCCTGATCAGGAGGCGGTCGACGTGACGCAGGGCAGCACGGATGCGACACCGGACGAGACGGCACCGCCGGGGGTCAATCCCAACGTGCCGCACTCCGCCCGGATCTACGACTACTGGCTGGGCGGCAAAGACAACTTCGCGGTCGACCGGGCGGTCGGCGAGGCCATGATGAAGGCCATCCCGGGCATGCGCTACATGGCCGGCGAGAACCGCAAGTTCGTCCACCGCGCGGCCCGCGACCTGGTCGCCAAGGAAGGCATTCGGCAGTTCCTGGACATCGGTACGGGCATCCCGACGCGGCCGAACCTGCACGAGATCGCCCAGCAGATCGCCCCGGAAACCCGGGTGGTCTACGTGGACAACGATCCGATCGTGCTGGTGCACGCCCGGGCCCTCATGGTCAGCAGCGAGGAGGGGCGCTCCGAGTACATCGAGGCGGACATCCGCCGGCCGGAGGCAATCTTCGACAATCCCGTCCTCCAGGAGACCCTCGACCTCACCAAGCCGGTCGGGCTGACGCTGATCGCCATCCTCATGCTGTTGGCGGACGAGGACGACCCGTGGGACATGGTGGCCCGCTACCGCGACGCCATGCCGTCGGGCAGCATCATGGCGATCACTCACCCCACCGCGGACTTCAACCCGGCCGAGGTGAACCAGGCGGTCGCCGCGGCGCGCGGGGCGGGCATGACCTTCCAGGACCGGGGCAGGGACGAGGTCGCCCGCTTCTTCGGCGACTGGGAGCTGCTCGAACCGGGGCTCGTGCCGGTCTCCGCCTGGCGGCCCGACAGCCCGGTCGACGACCCCGAGGCGGCGTACTACTGGGCCGGAGTCGCTCGCAAGCCCTGATCTCCGCCTGGCCTTCCTCATCGGGCAGACATGGGCGGAGAGCCCGGCCGGCCGAGCGATCCAGCACGGGGGAACCGGACCGCCCGGCCGGGGTCCGGGCGACGCGCTCGCTCGCCGAGCGCGTCATTTGCGACGCCTCCGCAGCGCCGCTCACCTATGAAGACGTTTCAGAACCGCAGACGGGGGCGTCCCCGCGTCGGCAATTTCGGGAGCAGGCTGGCGCGCACCAGCACCTGGCGGTTGCGCCCCTGCTCACCGGTCCGCCGGTCGATCACCGTGCCCTCCACCTCGAACCAGACATCGCCCTCGTACGGGATCGGCTTCGCCCACTCCACGCGGTGCAGGCGGAGCGCCAGCGGGCCGCGGCCGTAGCAGTAGTCGCGTTCCTCGAAGACGTGGACCGGCCAGCGGGCGATGCTCAGCTGCAGCCGCCCGCGGCGGATCACCGGCGCCGCGAGGGACCAGGCCCGCCGGCCGGCCGCCACCTGCGGCCGGCGCCGGCGGGCGCAATGGACGTGCTCAGTGACTCGCGTGTGGATCACCGCCATCGTCCATGGCGGGGCCCGGAGGGTGACCTCCATCGTTCCGGGTCAATGCATAGCGAACTCCACCGAACCGGTGGGACACTGTCGTGGCTCGGGTCGTGGCAGCTTCCATCCCGTCGGGAAGCCGCTCGTCGCGATAGACGAGGGCCGGGTTGCCACGCCTCGGCGTGTCCGTGCCGTCCGGCTCGGTGAGGTCGAACGGTTCAGGGCCGATGTTCGGTACCGACATGAGCATCTCCTCCCGCTCGGGCGCTCCCGCCAGAGAGCCCCGCGTCGAGGGCCGCAGCGGCCGTTCCGCGACTGACCCGTCACTCAAAGATGTCACCCTCCGTGACCCACCTTGTGTGGGGTACGTGCGTTATCATGCTCACAATCATGTGAGAACGCAAGGCCAAATGCACGTGCATCTGCACAGCAGGTAGCCGGCGTGACACGCATCGCCGGTCCCCGGACCGGTCTCACCGTTAGGGAGCCTAGGAATGACGCACATTTTCAACGGCATGCCCGCTGGGCAGCTGCAGGGTGTGACCTGGCGAAAGAGCGGCCGGAGCAACCCCAGCGGCAACTGCGTCGAGTGCGCCGCGCTGCCGGACGGGAGCGTGGCGATGCGGAACTCTCGCGACCCGCACGGCCCGGCGCTCATCTACACGCCGGCCGAGATCGAGGCCTTCCTCGGCGGGGTTCGCGACGGAGACTTCGACCACCTGCTCGGGTGAATCGATTCCGCAGTCCAGGTGAAGGTCTGGAGAACTAACTACATAGCGTTATCGGACCGCGACCGGGCTCAGCCGAGCCGGCCGACCTCGTGCAGCAGCTTGCCGAGGATCTCCTGGGTGTGGTTCGGCGGCTCGGCGTCGATGCACACGCGCTCCATGGCGATCGCGTAGTGGTCGACGTCGTCCCGCTTGTCCAGGTAGATGGCGCTGGTGAGCTGCTCGACGTAGACCACGTCGGGCAGCTCGGGCTCCGGGAAGCGCAGGATCGCGAAGGGACCGCCCGCCGCGGCGTGACCGCCGGCGTGGAACGGGATGATCTGCAGGCGAACGTTGGGGCGCTTCGACGCCTCGATGAGCGCCTCGATCTGACCGCGCATGACGTCCGCGCCGCCGATCGGCCGCCGCAGCACCGCCTCGTCGATGACCGCCCACAGCTGCGGCGCGTCCGGCCGGTCCAGCAGCTGCTGACGCTGCCGGCGCAACTCGACGCGGCGGTCGATCTCGTCCGCGGTGGCGCCGGCGTGACCCAGCATGATCACCGCACGGGCGTACTCGGGCGTCTGCAGCAGGCCGGGCACGAACTGGATCTCGTAAGTGCGGATCAGCGAAGCGGCCGCCTCGAGGCCCAGGTACGACTGGAACCACGACGGCATGATGTCGCCGAAGTGGTGCCACCAGCCGGGGTTGTTCGCCTGCCGCGCCAGGCCCAGCAGCGCCTCGCGCTCGGCGGCGTCCTCGACGCCGTACATGCTCAGCAGGTCGGCGACGTCGCGCTCCTTGAAGCTGACCCGGCCCAGCTCCATGCGGCTGATCTTGGAACCGGAGGCGCGGATCTCGTAGCCGGCGTCCTCACGGGTGATGCCCCGGCCCTCGCGGAGCCGGCGCAGCTGCGCCCCGAGCAGGATGCGCAGCACGGTAGGGCCGCTGTTCGGCGCCTCCTCCTGCGTACCGGTGCTCACCTGGCTCCTTGTCCGAATCGTCCCCCGGAACTGCAAGTTGCAGTTCGGTCGCCCAATGCATCCTAAGGGTGAGATCGCCCGGCGGAAAACCGAACGTTCGGCCACCGCGGACCGGGACGCACGTTGCGGATGCACGTGCATCCGGCCTTGCGGACGCACTTGATCCCGAGCATGATATCTGACAGGCGGTTGTTTGGCTGCTGACGGAACGTATTTGGAGCCGCGGGTATGTGGCTCTCCGCGCCCGACCACTGAGTTCATCCCCGGGATCGGAGGAAACTCTCGATGTCGACCCCTACCATCGCCCCACCGCAGCGCGACCCCGCAGAGGTCGCGCCGGCGGACAGCTACCACAAGGCGGACCCGGTCTGGGTGTACCGCGACGGGTGGCGCGCGGGCGTGATCGAGGCCGCATCACCGCGCGCCGTGACCGTCACGTACCGCCCGGGATCGCACCTCGGCACCGGCGTCGACACCTTCACCGCCTCCTACGTGACCTCCCGCGCCGACGAGGACCCGGCACTGGACCGTCGCGAGGAGAACGCGCTGGCGCACCGTCGTCCCCGCAGCGGTGGCGACGGCGCGTCGGTGCTCGACGGACCGCAGCGATGACCGGCGCCGTGGCGCTGGCCGCCCTGATCGGCCTCGCCAGCCTGCTCGCGGGCGTGGCACTGGGCTGGTATCTGCGACGCACCAACGACTGGTGCCCGCACTGCGGTGAACAGCTCAGCTGCGACACCTGCGGCAGCAAGGCCGCGTGGCCCCGGCACCGCGAACCGGAGCTGAGCCTCGACCAGCGCTGAGGCACCATCACCGACGTGACCACCTTCATCCTGACCTGGGACGGCAGCGACACCGGCTACTTCCGCACCAACTACCGCCACGACATCCGGGCCACCGCCGCCGGCGACACCGTGCGGGGCCGGTGGAGCTTCGGATCCCGCCGATCCGGCGCGACGGCCGGCGACCAGGTGTTCCTCCTGCGCCAGAAGACCGAGCGGGGCATCGTCGCGAGCGGCCGCCTCGCCGACGGCGTCATCTTCCCCGCCCCGCACTGGGCCGGCGACCCCGGCAAGGTGACGTACTACGCCGAGATCCTGTGGAGCCGGGTCGTGCCGGTCGCCGACCGCCTGCCCTTCCCGGACCTCCTGCACGGCGTGCCCGGGCACAACTGGAACCACATCTTCGCCTCCGGCCAACGCGTACGCCCCCCGTCCGACGCCGAGCTGGCCGATCTCTGGGCCGCGCACCTCAAGGACCTGGACGGCTGACCGTACCCTCGGCTCCCGTGAACCAAGATCGAGTTCTCGCCGGAGTGGCGGTACTGGGCGGCGTGGCGCTCGGAGCGGCCGACTTCGCCCTGCAGAAGCTGCTGCCCTATCCGTGGGCAAACCTCGCCAACTCGGCCGCCGTCTGGGCGGTCGCGGCCTTCGCGCTGGGTTACCGGGTACGGGGAAGCGCGGCGCGAGCAGCCGTCGCGGCGACCGTCCTCCTCGTGATCGCCGTACCGAGCTACTACCTGACCGCCGTCCTCGTGCAGCACGACGACCTCGCCAGCGTCTGGGGGCCCGCCTCGCTGCTGTGGATGTTCTTCGGGGTCCTAGCCGGCATCCTCTTCGGCATCGCCGGGCGGTGGACCCGACTGCCGAACTGGCGCGGGTACGTCGGTATCGGCCTGCCGGGTGCCGTGCTGTTCGCCGAGGCGGCCCGGCTCCTGCGCCGCGATCTGGCGGCCACCGCGGCGATCGAGGCGGCGCTCGGCGTACTGGTGATCGCTGCGGCCGGGCGGACCTGGCGGCAGCGGGCGGTGGGCCTGGCGGTGGCCGTACCGTTGGCCCTGCTGGGTTATCTGGGTTATCAGACCGGCGGCATGGCGTGAACTGGTTTGGAGCGCGCCGAGCAGGGGTAGACCCGGGCCGCCGGGCCAGGGTGAACCCGTCGGCACACCGCTCGTGGAGGTGGTCACGATGCCCGACCCCGCTTTCGACGCCATCGTCGCGGGCCTCCGCGCCGACGACCCGGCCTTCGCCGACCGGCTCGACAAACTCGGCGAACCCCGCCCCCCATGGCGGCCGGCCCTCGCGGTCCTGCTGTGGACCATCGCTCCCATGTGCATCGTCCTCGGCGGCTGGACCGGCGGGATGATCGCGGTGATTGCGGGCGCCTACGGCACCCACCTCATGCGGACCCCCTCCTGGAGGCACACCATGACCGATCCCGACCCCCGGCCGGCCACCATCGAGGAGGCCGCGGAGATCATCCGCAACGACGAGACCCTGCAGGTAGCCACCGACACCGTGGCCGACGACGACACCGCCACCGACGACGACGCCCGCACCGCGGACTCCGCCCCGACGGGCGAGACGAGGGAAAGCTAGCCGTCAGCGCCAGCGGTCGCCGGTGAGGCGCTCGTAGACCTCGACGTACCGGTTCCGCGTCGCCTCGACGACCTCGTCCGGGATCTCCGGCCCCGGAGCCGTCCGGTCCCAGTCGGAATTCGCCGACCAGTCCCGCAGGAACTGCTTGTCGAGGTATCGCTGCGTCCCGCCCGGCTGCCACTCGTCGGCCGCCCAGAACCGCGACGAATCCGGCGTGAGCAGCTCGTCCCCCAGCTTCAGCACGCCGCCCGAGAACCCCAGCTCGATCTTGGTGTCGGCGATGAGAATCCCCTTCCGGGCCGCGATCTCCGACCCCCGCCGATACACCTCCAGCGTGATCCGCCGCAGCTCCGCCGCGACGTCGGCGCCGACTTCACGCTCCACATCCCCGTAGGTGATGAACTCGTCGTGCCCCTCGCCGGGCGCCACCTTGGTCGTCGGGGTGAACACGGGCTCGGGCAGCTTGGAGCCCTCGATGAGGCCCGGCGGCAGCGAGACGCCGGAGACCGCCCCGTCCTTCTCGTACTCCTTGAGCCCCGACCCGGCCAGATAACCGCGAGCAATGCACTCGACCATGACCATCTCGAGCCTCTCGCACCGAACGGCCCGGCCGGCCCACTCGGCGGGCACATCGGTCGCCGAGATGATGTGGTTCGGCACGACGTCGGCGAGCTGGTCGAACCACCACAACGACAGCTGTGTGAGGATCTTGCCCTTGTCCGGGATGGCGGTGGGCAGCACGACGTCATAGATGGAGACACGATCCGAGGCCACCAGCAGGATGTCGTCGCCGTCGGCGTAGACGTCCCTGACCTTGCCCGAGTGCAACAGCTCCACGTGTTCCCCTAGCGTCGAGTCCGCCGAACGGGCCCACGCTATATGACCGCGGTGCGCGTCGGGGTGGCCGGTCCGCCGTGCTAAGCCCTGAACAGATCGGCTTCCTCCGATCGACCCACTGTGGCTGCACAGATGGAAATGCCGACCGGTCCTGTCGCCGGCCACACAGAGCCGAAAATCTGGCGTCCGTGCGTCTTCCATCACGGTGTGGCTGAAATCATGGCCCTATGAGTGCCGAGGATCTGGACGATCAGTACGAGGCGTTCCAGTCGATCGCCGACCGCGCAACCCCGGACAAGGCCGTTCAACAGCTACGCCTCCTCCGCGTGCCCGAGGACATCATCAAGAAGATCCGGGAACGGCACGAGGCCGAAGTCATCAAGATCCGGGAGATGCGCGAACCGAACGTCGTCTACTCGTCCGGACGCCTCACGTGGTACACCGGCCCGCGTGAAGGCGACCGGTTCTGGCCTTCCCTGGAACGGACGTTGCGCAGCGGGCCGAGGCCTTGGAGCGACCAAGCGATCGGGGCGCTGGACGACTCCTCCACGAAGGTGGTCGGACTGCTCGACCATCCCGAGCGGGAGACGTTCAGAAGCATAGGCCTCGTGCTCGGGTACGTGCAGTCCGGTAAGACGGCGAATTTCACGGCGGTCATGGCGAAGGCGGCAGACCGCGGATATCGACTCTTCATCGTGCTGTCCGGCATTCACAACGGCCTGCGTCGTCAGACCCAGGCCCGGCTGGCGCGTGAGTTGGTGCAGGCGAACCCCGCCCGCTGGCACGAGGTCACGACCGTCGACGAGGACTTTCACCCGAAAGGAAACGCCGCCGCGTACTTCACCGCCCAGAACCAACATTCCCTGCTGGTCGTCAAGAAGAACGCCAAAGTCCTCCAAAAACTGAACCGTTGGCTGGCCTCCGCGAAGGACTACCTACGCGACTGCCCGACGCTGGTCATCGACGACGAGGCCGATCAGGCCACCGTCGGCGGAAAGGTGATCAATCCCCTGCTGGCCGATCTCCTGAAGGTGTTCACGAAAGTAGGTTACGTCGGTTATACGGCGACCCCCTTCGCCAACCTTCTCATCGACCCTGCGACAGAGGACGACTTCTACCCACGCGACTTCGTCGTGAGTCTTCCCGCGCCGAAGGGCTACCAGGGTCCCGAGGTGTTGTTCGGACGCGATCCCCTCGACGGTGAGGACCCGGGCGACGTCCCCGGGGGCGAGGACATGATCCGTGAGATCCCGGACGACGACATCGAGAAGGTGCGACCGATCAATAAGGCCGCGGCCGCTGACTTCGTGCCGGAGATGGCGGGATCCCTCCGGAGCGCGGTCCTGTATTTCTGGCTAGCCACCGCCGCTCGCAGGGAGCGGGGCACCGGCATCCCGCATTCGACGATGCTCATCCATACGACCTTGCAAACCGGCATTCACGAGGACTTCCGCGTGCCGCTGGACGATCTGCGACGCGAGGCGATCCACGCACTGCAGAACGACAACCACGACTTCTACACGGAACTCGAGGAACAATGGGTCGACGAGACGGCTCGCGTGGCGGCCGCGGACTTCGGCGAGACACCGGTGCCCTTCGAGGCCGTACTCCGACACCTTCCGATCGTCATCGACGAGAGCCGGGTCGTCGTCGACAACTACCGCAGTCAGGACCGACTGGACTACGAGTCGGGCCCCGTGGTGGCCATCGCGGTCGGTGGCAACACGCTTAGCCGTGGACTCACCTTGGAAGGCTTGGTCACCAGCTACTTCGTCAGAGCTTCCTCGGCCTACGACACGCTGTTGCAGATGGGAAGGTGGTTCGGGCACCGGGCGGGGTACGCCGACCTGCCGCGGATCTGGATGACCGCCGAGCTGGCCGGATGGTTCCGTCACCTCGCGGTGGTCGAGGCCGAGATCCGTAAGGACATCGATCGGTACCTCACCGAGGACAAGAATCCGTTGACATTCGCCGTCCGCATTCGCACGCACCCCAAGATGCTCGTCACCGCCCCCGCCCGGATGAAGGCCGCGGTGACGGCACACGCGGCGTACGGCGGTGATCTGGTGGAGAGTCGCTACTTCCCGACTGACCCTGACGCTGTCGACTGGCTCGCCCGCAATGAGGAGGCGGCCGTCGGCCTTATCACCGCGGCGAAGCAGCACGGACGCGCTCAAGAGGTTCGGACGGCGGAACGGCAGCTGTGGCGCGACGTGTCGTACCGGGACGTGCTCCGCTTCATCGATTCCTACCAATTCCACGAGCGCTCGGAGGAGGCACGCCCGGACCTCCTCAAGTGCTACATCGAGAAGCGGGTTCAGAACGGCGCTCTGAGGACGTGGGACGTGGCGGTCATCGGCAACTCGAACGCCGACGCAAACAAGTGGAAGTTGCCGGACGGCACCCAATTCGGCATGAACGGCCGCAGCCGCATCAACAAGGTGGAGGATCCGATAGCGGATATCAAGACTCTGTCGGCTCCCCGCGATACGGCGATCAATCTTCAGGTTCCCCATGACGTCGACGTCACAAGGCGATCCGCGGTGGACGACCTGCGCAAGAAGCAGCGGCCGGACGTCGGGCTCTTGCTGATTTATCCGATCGATCCCGAGTCGGCAAGCAAGAGGAACAACCGTCGCTCGCCCCTGCACGCGCCGTTCGACGTGGTCGTCGGGGCCGCGTTCGTCTTCCCCACGCCTCCTTCCGCGGACGACAGCAGAGTGGAACACAAGTACGTCAGCGCAGATCTTTCCGGGGTGTACTGGGAAGAAGAGGACCCGGAGATCCTGCAGCTGGACGACGAGGATGAAGTCGCGTGACCGACCTGCGATCCGTCGTTCAGGACCATTGGTCAGCGCTGGACGCCGAACCTCGGCGGACCACGTGGCTCACGTCGGAGTTACCGGTGCGAGTGGCCGGCCGCTCCTTGCGCTGCGCGATCGGCCCCGACAGGCACCGCCACCTGCTCGTGCCCCTTCCACCAAGCGTCGAACCGGTACGAGCCGACACGCGCTCCGCAGCCGTACACCTGATGCCGCTGACGTTGGAGGACGACGGCCCCACCCGGTACGCCGACCTGATGCTACTGCGCACCGACCTTGCAGAGGTCTTCACCGGGCTTTGCGCGGACCTGCTGGCCGCAATGGCTGCCGAGCCGTCGGATCCGCTGCCCGTGATCTCGGAGGTTCTGAACGGATGGCGGGAGTTGTTCCGTAGCGGCATCCGCCTGGGCACCGAGCAACTTGCCGGATTGTTCGGTGAGCTCACCGTTCTCAACGCTCTGTTGGACCTCGGCGCCGACCTACTGACCGGTTGGACCGGTCCCTTCCGGTCACCTCAGGATTTCCGCCTCCGGGACCGGGCGATCGAGGTAAAAGCCACAGCGGCCCGGGAGGGGAGAAGGGTGGGCATCCACGGTATCGACCAGCTTGTGATACCGCCCGGCGGCCTGATCCTCTGGTGGATGCGATTCGACACCTCCGATGCAGGCGGCACGTCGGTCCCGGAGCTCGTCGAGTCAACCGTGCGACGCCTTTCGAGGCCGAGAGAGTTGTGGCAGCTCCTGGCCAGATCCGGTTATCACGCAGCCGACGCGGACCAGTACGGCCAAGTTCGCTTCAGCCTCGCCGAAGAGGCGGGATATCGCATTACCGAAGAATTCCCTCGGATCATTCCGGAATCTCTGGTCGGTGGCCTGCCGAGCGGCGTGAGCGACGTACGCTACTCCATCGACCTGGAGGTCTGCCCTGCGCCGATGCAGAAGCACGAGCTGATCGAATTCCTGCGAACGATGGCGGCCGGATGACGAAACCTCGCTGGTACTCCCAACCCTTCCCGCCCGCCGGCTCCATCAGCGCCGAGGGAATCAAGCGAACCCTCGGCAAGCCGCCTCTACCTTGGCCGGCGATCCTGGTGCGGGAGTCCGCCCAGAACAGCTGGGACGCGCGCCTCGGAGACCGGCCTGTGGAGTTCACTCTGGACCTGGGCATCGTCTCGCCGCAGCACGCGAGCTCCTGGACGGAGCTGCTGTCGGAGGGCGCACCGCACAGCGACAAATTTCCTCTGCGAAGAACATTGCGAGGGCGCGAGGGTCATTCACCCCTCATTCGAACGTTAACGATCAGCGATCGAGGAACGAAAGGGCTCGGTGGTCCGACAAGAGCGGACACGGCACGCGGCGACGAGCCACGCGACTGGGTGTCGTTCGTGCTCAACGTCGGCGATCCACCGGACACCAAGAACGGCGGTGGCACGTACGGGTACGGCAAAGGCATCCTTTATCAGATGTCCCGGGCAGGAACGATCATCGTGCAGACCAGGACCCGCACCTCCGAAGGGTTCCGGAACCGCTTGATCGGCATTTGCCTGGGCGAGTCCGTCGAACTGCCATTCACTGACGGTTGCATGAGGCCGCACACCGGCCGCCACTGGTGGGGTTCCGTCGAATCGAGCCATGTGGAGCCACTGACCGGGCAGGACGCCGTGAGCGTAGCCTCCGCGCTGGGGTTGCGATCCTTCGGCGACGACGAGACGGGGACGGACGTCGTCGTCGTCGATCCTGAGTTCGGCCAATACAGCGACGAGCAGACAGCGGAGTACCTCGCCGACTCCACGGCCTGGAACCTGTGGCCGATCATGCTGCAGGACCGAGGCGACGAACGGCTGGTCGCAGAAGTACGTCTGCGGGGAGTGGACGTGCCGGTGCCCGTCCCCGAGAAGAGCCGCGGACTCAAGACGTTCGTCGCAGCTTATCGACGTTTAAATGCGGGGACCGACGTTCGGACATTGGCATGCGGGAATCCGAAGAAGAATCTGGGCCAGCTTGCACTCGAACGGCAGCTTATCCCGACGTTCGAGCCCCCGGCCGCGGCCCAGGACCTGGGCATCACGAGCGCTCCGCATCACGTATGCCTGTTGCGCTCCCCGGAACTCGTCGTCAGCTACCACGCCGGACCTGAACCGATCAGCACGAATCTCGCATACGCCGGTGTCTTTCGAGCCTTCGACGACATGGACCGCGTCTACGCGGCCGCGGAACCGCCGACCCACGATGCCTGGGTGTTCGCCCAGCTGGACGGCCATGAGCGTACGTTCGTCAGAACAACTTTCGTACGGCTCAAGGAGCGACTGGCAGAATTCGCCAGACCGGCGGAGATCCGGACCGAAAACCTCCGAGCTCCCCTCGGGGCGGCCAGCAATTTCCTTGGTTCTCTGGTGGCTGCGGCGGGCGGCACCGGTGCGGCGCCGGCACTGCTGCCTGCGCAGGCTCCGGGCGGGGAACCGACTGACGAACCGATCATCGGCTCGAGGGGCGCGGCCAGCGAAGCCGGGGAGCCCACTTCCAGCGCACCGGCCGGAGTCCGGACTCGTGGACGAGCTGCGCTCCGGCTGGAGGGTGAGCCCTACTTCGACGACGTCGACTCGGAGCTCCTGCTGCTACAAGGGTTTTCTGTGATCGGTACCGGACCCCTCTCAGCGCGTGGTACGGCCGACATCGTCATGGCCGACGGCACCCGCGAGCAGGAGCCGCCGGAGAGCGCCGAACGTCCCCGCGTCGTCGGGTGGCGGAACGGCGGGGCTACCACGGACGGGGACCTCCTGACCTTGGCCGATGCTACGCCCGGGACCAGGGTGACGCTCATGATCCGCGCGGTGGTCGACACCGTCACTCAGGTCGGTGTGGTGGTCCTGGGCGGTGAGGGAGGGTCCGATGGCAAATAGGGGCGCCCTGGCATGGCCGTACAGAAGGGTCGGTACAGAGGCAGTCAAGGTATCGGATTGGTTGATCGACCCTGACACGGACCGTGAGCGGGTCGCGCCGACAGCTCTTCCCGACTGGGACTATCAAACCGACGTCCGGCTCAGACGCCGAATCGCCGTCGACAGCGGCGATGCGCGTATGTCCGCGGGGCTCCCGCAGGAAGCCCGCTTGGCCGTAAGCGTTCGCTGGGATGCCGCGCCGTCGCTGATACGCGGCTCTGCGGCGTGGATCCCGTTGGAGGACGATCAGCACGAGTACACCGTGCAGATCACGCTGCCGGGTGCGCGAATCGGCGGGATGGTGCAGGTCGAGACCATGCTCGTGCTGGCCAGCGAGATCCCGCATCGACCTGCGACGGCTCATCTTCCGGGCAGCTTGCTGTGGAACGACTCCATCGAGATCCGCCTGCAGGGTGACGCACCGCTCTTCCCCATCGCGCTGGTGCCGTTCTCCGGATCGAGTCTCCCCGACAGAGCGGCATGGTTCCTGGAGTTGGGATCCGACCTCGAGGCCAGCGCGCTCGGAGCTGTACAACTTCTGGTCAACCAGGAGCATCCCCCGGTGGTCGCCGCGTTGACGCATGCAGCGGCGCCCGATGCCGTCGAGCGAACCGTTCTGTCCGCGCTCCGATCGGACGTCGTCCGCAGCATGCTGGAGCGGGCGATCACGGATGAAGAATTCGAGATGGTGTACGACTACGGGAAGCAAACGCTGGGTTCCGTACTGCAGGGACTTATACGCACGTGCCTGTCCAACTACGTGCAGGAGGACATGGCCGAGATCCGCCGCCTGCATGCCAACGACCCGCCGACGTTCGCCGCGGTCGTGCAGGCCGCCACCGCACTGTTCCAGCCGGACGGGACGGCGAACGGATGAGCATTCTCTATCCTCGTCTGCCGGACAAGGCGGCGAGGGAACGCTACCGAGCGGTGCACGGTCTGGCACCGGCGCAGTTGTCGACGATGTGCGACACGTCGCACATCGCTCAGTACTTCTCGCCGACAGGGGGAACGCGAGCGACGCCGGAAGGACTTGCCCGGCTCCAGAGCAGCATCCGTTCCATAGCCGCGGACTACGGCTACCCCGACGAGACGGTCGGTCGACGACTCAACCGCTTCGACATCGCCGTCGCCGAGACGCTGCATACCGGCATGGGCCTCGTGCCGGCAGAAGCAGCGATACGACCCGTGTGGGCCTTCCTCGCGATGGTCGTCCTTCCGGATGTAGCGGTATGGCGATTCCCCGATCCGCCCGTCGACAGAGTCCTCGCCACTGACATCACCCGACACGTCTTCGGCCGCCTCTGGTGGCGAGCAGAGCTCCTGCGCGACGACTCCCGACCGGAGGAGCCCTACCGCCTGCTCGACGTCTTCTCCGAGCGGAACTTCGACCAGATCCTCGCGCGGCGCCGATCCATCGGCGGGTCCCCCGAGCTGGTTCGTGCCCTGGCCCAGGAGTGGCCGCGCATTTGGATAGGGCCGAACGAGACCGAGGTTCTCAGGGACACTCTCAAACATCTGATGCGGCGAGGAGCGTTCCAGGATCTGTTCGGTCTTCCCGAGTCTCTTCTGCGCCCGGAAGTGGCACGGGCGATCGCAACCGCACGGGCAGGGCGGTCGGAGTCGCCCTGACTCCGGCGATGTACGTTGACCCGCATGGCGGCACAGATCCCGACACCGAGCTCCGCCGGCGTGTCAGATCGAATGAGCCGGCAGCGTCGCCGCGACACCACACCTGAGGTCGCCATCCGTAAGCTGCTGCATGCACGGGGTTTTCGCTTCCGGGTGACCATGCCCGTACCCGGAATGCCGCGGCGCAGCATCGATATCGCTTTTACCCGGGCTCGAGTGGCGGTCTTCGTGGACGGGTGCTTCTGGCACGTCTGTCCCGTCCATCGGACGAGCCCGGCCGCCAATTCGGATTGGTGGTCGAAGAAGCTGGCGACCAACCAGGAGCGCGACGTCGCCACGAACGAACACCTGCGGGACTTGGGATGGCGCGTCGTGAGGATCTGGGAGCACGAGGACCCGAACGAGGCGGCCGACCGCATCGCGGCCACCGTCCGTGGTGAAGCGCTGCCGGACGAGATCTGATCTAGAGACGTTCGTCCAGGCTATCCGCGACATGTTTGCCGATGGCGTGAGCGAGTTCCACCGGAACCGCGTTTCCGATCTGACGAGCGATCTGCACCTTGGATCCGCACCAGCTAAAGCTGTCCGGGAATCCCTGCAGGCGAGCGGCTTCGAGGTGGGTGATGGCTCGGTGCTCGCTGGGGTGGAGGTACCGGCCCTTCTCGGGCTTGAAGAACTCCGTCCGGATCGTCACCGAGGGACGGTCCCACCGCAGTCGACCCATCACGTCGCCGGATCCCGAGGTGTGTTTCAACCAGCATGGACTCTTGAGGTCGTCGGGAAGGTCGAATCTGTTGCCACCCGGCGGGATACGACGGAACCGCTTCTGTGAGATCGTCTCGTACTTGCGGGTCACATGCAGCGTCATGCCCCGGAAAGCTCCGGGCACGGGGACGCCGTGGTGATTGACCGTCGTCCTGGGCAACAGCTGGAGATCAGCGGGCACATGGGGATTGAGCCCGGCAAGAGTTTCGGCGACAGTCTTCCAGTGCTCCCGAGGGACGTCGCCGAGCGGCACATCGATCGGCTTGAGATCGCGATGTGTGCCGATGACTATGGCTCGCCGCCGGACCTGGGCCGCTCCGAAGTCGGCAGCGTTGACGAGCTCTTCCCGAAGGTTGTAGTCCTGGAGCAGACCACCGTCGACCTCGCCCTTGAGGGTCCGGAACTCCTCGCTCTTGAGGAAGCGGTCGACGTTCTCGATCACGAAGGCCTTAGGCTTGACCTCGGTGAGCACCCGGACGTACTCCCGCCACAGCTGATTACGGGGATCGTCGAGCTTCTTGGCACCGAGATTCGAGAAGCCCTGGCACGGGGGTCCACCCACCACGACGTCCGCTGTGGCACTCACCTCCGTGACCGCCCAATCGGAGATGCTTCCGGCGTGGACGATGCCCTTACCGAAGTTCTCGGTGTAGGTGGTCGCAGCGGCCACGTCGATCTCGACGGCGCCGACGGTCCGATAGCGGCCCGTTCCGTGAAGCCCGACGGTGATCCCTCCGCACCCGGCGAAGAGGTCGAGGACCCGGAACGTCTGTGCCATGGGCTGTACATTAGCCGGCCCGCCGGCATACAGCCACGACCATGGTGCAGTGTCAGCCACCTGGGCCGACCTGTTTCAGGCCAGCTGGTCGGCCGTACGGCGCCCGAGGACCGGAAGCACCGCGGTCAGCGTACGCAGCGAGAGCGACCGTCCCTTGAACCGGGCCAGCAGGTATCCCCCGCCGATCGCCGCCGCCGAGGTCACGACGCCGGCCAGCACCAGTGCCCCGCGGGAGCCCAGCGCGTCGCACAGCCACCCGATCAGCGGCGCTCCCACGATGCCGGACAGGGACGACACCACGCCGAGCGTGGCGAGCACCCGGCCGCGCATGTCCTCGCGGGTGTCGAGCTGGATGCGGGTCGAGATCACCGTGTCGAAGATGACCGCTCCGGCCGCGATCGGCAGGATCAGGGCCGCGAAGCCGAGGACGTTCGGCGCCAGGCCCGCGCAGAGCTGGAGCAGGCTGATCGTGAGGCCCGAGGCCAGCAGGACCCGCAGCGTCGAGCGGCCGCTTCCGGCCAGCAGCAGGCCGCCGGTCACCGCGCCCACCGCGAAGACGGTCGAGAGGATCCCGTACGACGCCGAGCCGCCGTGCAGCGGGCCGGCGACCATCGCGGCCATGGTCACCTGGTAGTTGCGGCCGAGGGAGCCGAGGACGAAGGAGAGGGCGAGGATCACCAGGACGATCGGCTGGCCGGCCAGGTAGCGCAGGCCCGCGCGGACGCCGCCCTCGCCCGGGGCGGCCGTCGCCAGGGTGCGGATCGATCCGGTACGCATGATCGCCAGCGCGACGATCACCACGACGTAGGTGGCCGCGTTGATGGCGAAGAGGGAGGCGGCGCCGGTGATGCCGACCAGGACGCCGCCCAGCGACATGCCGACGATGCGGCCGGCGGAGCTGAGCACCGAGCCCAGCGCGAGCGCCGAGCCCAGCGCTGAGGAGGGGACCAGGGCCGAGCCGAAGCGGCCCAGGCAGGGACCCTCGACGGAGCTGATCACGCCGGAGGCCAGGGCCACCGCGTAGACGGGCCACAGGTGGCCGGTGTCGATGACCAGGGCGAGGGCCAGCAGGGCCCGTACGGCCTGGAAGATGATCAGGGCCGGCCGGGCCGGGAGGCGGTCGGCGAGGGCGCCGCCCCAGCTGCCCAGCAGCAGGACCGGCAGCGCCTGGAGCATCACGACGATGCCCATGGTGGCGGCGGAGCCGGTCGCCGAGAGGACCACCCAGTTGAGCCCCAGCACCTGCATCCACGTGCCGGCCGTCGAGACGACGTCGGCGGCGGCCCAGAGGCGGTAGTTGCGCTCCCGGAGCGGTGCGAACATCGGAGCCACGGTGGCGGCACCTCCACAAGAAAAGTGGCGCCGTATCTCGGCGCCACCCGCCCTATCGGAAAGCGCTTCTGGGGTCCTTCGGGGGTTCGGACCGGAACACCGCAACCGCAACCGCAACGGTTGCGGCGCCCGGCCCCGGCAGGAGAGCCGGGCCCGGGCGCCGCGTGACGAAGGGGTGGAGCGGGGGTCAGACGCGGAGGGTCCGCAGGGTGCTCGCCAGCTCCTGGCCGGCCTCGCGGAGCTCGCGGGTGACCTCGTCGGCCTGCTCGACGGTGACCTTGGCCTCGGCACGGACCTCGGCGACCCGGGACATGGCCTCGGCGATCTGCGCCGCGCGGGAGCCCGCCGCCGCGATGCTGTGGGTCATCTGCTCCGCGGTCGCGTGCTGCTCCTCGACCGCCGAGGCGATCGTCGTCTGGTAGCCGTTGACCTTGCCGATGACCTCGCCGATCTGGGTGATCGAGTCGACGACGCCGGTGGTGTCGGCCTGGATGGTGCCGACCTGGGTGGTGATCGAGTCGGTGGCCTTGGCGGTCTCCTGGGCGAGGTCCTTGACCTCGCTGGCGACCACCGCGAAGCCCTTGCCCATCTCGCCGGCGCGGGCCGCCTCGATGGTGGCGTTCAGGGCGAGCAGGTTGGTCTGCTCCGCGATCGCCGTGATCACACGGACCACGTCGCCGATCTGGGCCGACGAGTCGCCGAGCTTGGTCATGGTGCGGCTGGCGTCGGAGGACACCTCCATCGCGTCGTTGGCGACCGTGACCGCCTCGGAGGCGCTGCGGGAGATCTCCTGGATGCTGGCGCCCATTTGCTCGGCGCCGGCGGCCAGGGTGGCGATGTTCTCCGAGACCTCCTGCGAGGCGCGGAGGATCTCGCCCGCCGCCTGCACCGAGCCCTGGGCACCGGTGGCCATCTCGGCGACCAGCGCGGTGAGGCGCTCCGTGGCGCCGTTCAGCTTGGCGTTCGTCGTCTCCGACAGGCGCACGACCTCGGTGAAGCGGTCGAGGAGGCGGTTCAGGTTCTCGCCGGCGGGGGTCAGGTCCTGCTCGTCCACGCGTACGGTGAGATCACCCGCCGCCGCCTTCTCGAGCACCTCGACGGTGGGGTCCTGACGCCGCATGCTGCGAGCGACCACGAACCCGATGACCAGTCCAACGATTGCGGCGACGACGCCAATGACCATGACCACTCCCCCGGAGTTTCCGACTGGCCCCTTTCATCGGCATCCGTGCACCACAGTTAAAGCCGCACCCATAAAGCAACAGACTCCGGCCGGCCCGAATGCACGGGCCGGCCGGAGGTGCCGGGTGCGCCGGTCATGAAGGGGGAGACCGAGGCGCCCGTCTGGCGACCGGCGGCTGGCGGGGAAATCCAGCCGGGGGATGCCGGTCAGGTGTTCAGCAGCGTCAGCATCTGCTTGATCTGGTCGGTGCGGCTCTCGCGTACCCGATCGGCGAAGGCCTTGGTCTCGGCGTTGGCGCCGTCGGTCTTCTCGAGCTGGGCCATCTCCACCGCGTTGTGCTGGTGGGCGACGAAGAGGTTGAGGAACGCGGTCTCGAACGCCGTGCCCTTGGCCTTCTTCAACGCCGCGATCTCCTCCTTGCCCGTGGCCGGAAGCCCCCCGTGGTCGGCGTGCGCGCTGGGCGCGTGGTCGACCGTGACCGGCTTCTTCCACCCGGTGAGCCAGGACTTCATCAGCTCGACCTCGTCCGACTGGGTGGCGTCGACGGCGTGGGCGAGGTTCTTGATCTCCTCGCGCTGCGCCGACTTCTCGGCGAGGCGGACCATCTCCAGGCCCTGTTCGTGGTGCGCCACCATCATCTGCAGGTACATCACGTCGGTGTCGTTGAACTTGCCGTCCGCCTGAACCACGGCCTTGGCGTTCGTCGTCACCTGCGCCGGGGTGTCCGGGGCGGTGCCGCACCCGCCCAGCAGCAGGGCCGCCGAGAGGACGACGACGAGGCGCTTCACAGCGGCAGCCAGAGGGCGAGGGTGAAGATCGAGGGCTCCCAGCTGCGGATCGAGGAGTGCGCCTGCCGGCACTTGTACTTCTTGCCCTCGAACGTCACCTCGTCGCCCGCCTTGTACGCGACGCCCGGCGCCCACTCGCCACCCCCGGCGGCCGGCGCGTCGGTGACCGGCGCGGACGTCGTCGGCGCCGTGGTCGGAGCCGTCGTAGGTGCGGTCGTCGGGGCCGTCGTCGGGGCCGTCGTCGGGGCCTGGGTGGTCGGCGCGGTGGTCGGCGTACCGCCGGTGTCGGAGCCGCCGCCCACGTTGAGGTCGATGCAGCTGTAGAAGGCGTTGGGGGTGTCGCCGATGTTCCAGACGGCGAGGACCGTCTGCCTGCCCGGGAAGGCGCTGAGGTCGACGTTGTGGGTCTCCACCGCGTTCGGCTGCTGGTTGCCCCCGTCAACGGTGGCGATCTTCTTGCCGCCGATGAAGTACTCCCAGTTGCTGGTGCGGTGGCGGGCCGTCATCACCCACGTGAACGTGACCTTGGTGCCGACCGCCTTCGCCGGCCAGTTGCGGCTCTCGTCGGCGAGGACCGACCACTGCGCCACTCCGCCGTTGCAGGAGCGCTGACCCTTGGGTGCCTCCACGCTCTGCGGCTCGAACTGGATGGGGCCGCAGTCCTTCACCGCGCCCGACGCGCAGAGGGCCTGGCGGCTCGGCGGCGCGGACACGTACCCGTGCGCGAGGGCCGGTGACGTGACCGCCAACGTCGACCCCGCCGCTCCCAGTGCCACCAGCGGGTACGCGATCGACCTGCGCATCTTCGTCTCCTCACGTCGTTGGTTGTTGACGCCGAGGAAACTAATGACGCATTCCATAACGGAGCCTTAAAGGCTCCGGAAAGACTCATGAAGCCGCATGCCGCCGCCGGGCCGGGGGAGATTTCTCCGGTACGGGGAGCAGAAGTCCGATTCGCGCCCCGCCCAGCGGCCCCCGGGAGATCTCCAGCCGGCCCCCCGCGGCCTCGGCGACGCGACGCACGATGTCGAGTCCCAGCCCGGTGGAACCGGCGCCGCTGACGCCGCGCCGCACCGCGGCCTCCGGATCGGCGACCCCCGGCCCGGCATCGTCGACGAGCAGCCCCGCGGACGACACCGTGACGCGGAACGCGACGCCCTCGGGCGTGTGGGCGAAGACGTTGCCGAGCAGCGAGTCCACGGCCAGGATGACTTCGCTGCGGGGCAACGGCACCAGCACGGGCACCTCACCGCCGACGACCTCCCAGGGCCGAAACTGATCCTCGGCGAGCGCCGACCAGAAGGCGAGCCGGTCCGCCAGCACCTCGACGAGGTCGGCCTGCTCGTTGTTGCGTGCCTCGACGCCGAGCCGCGCGCCCGCGATGATCGCCTCGAGCTCCTCGTCGAGCATGTCGCAGGCCTGCCGCATCCGTTCCGCGATCGGCCCGGGCGGCATGGTCTCGGCGTCCAGCCGCAGCGCCGTCAACGGCGTCCGCAGCCGGTGCGACAGGTCCGCGGCCAGCTCCCGTTCGGCGTCGAGCAGGCGGCGGAGGTCGGCGGCCATCACGTTGAAGGCGGTGGCGGCGTCGCGGAGCTCGGGCGGCCCGGACGGCTCGACCCGCGCCGCGAGGTCACCGGCGCCGAGGCGGCGGCTGGACCGGGCCAGGTTCGCGGTGGCGCGCACCAGGCGGCTGCCGAGCCGGTCGGCGAAGAGCACCGACCCGGCGACCAGCACCAGCGCCAGCGCGCCGAGGGCCAGCCAGGCCGGCCACACCCCCTCGCGCATGTCGGCGTCGGGCACGTACACCTCGATGACCACGGACCGGCCGTCGCTCAGCACGCTGGGCTGCAGGTACGCGATCCCGCCGGCCGTCTCCGCGGTCACCGGCCGCCGGTACAGGTTGGCCTGTTCGACCTCGGCGCCGGTCACGTGCGTCGTACCGACCGGGGCGATGCCGGGCAGGTGCACCGCGAGGCGTCCCGCGCTGCCGGCCACCGTGCTGGCCACCGCGCTCGTGAGCAGCTGCGGGTCGGAGTTGACAGCCAGCGCGGCCACCATCGCCGCCGCCTGCTGCCGGGCGTCGCCGATGGCCCGGTCGTGGGCGATCTTCCCGGTGGCGTAGATCAGCGGCACCAGGAACGCCAGCGCCACCATCGCGGTGATGGCGAGCGCGAGCCGGTTCAGCTCCCACCTCACTGCGGATCGACCATCATCACGCCGACCCCGCGTACGGTATGCAGGAAGCGCGGCGCCGCCGCCGTCTCCCCGAGCTTGCGCCGCAGCCAGGAGATGTGCACGTCGATGGTCTGCTCCTCGCCGATCCGCGACTGGTTCCAGACCTCGGTCAGCAGCTCCCGCCGGCTGACCACCTGCCCGACCCGTTCGGCCAGGTAGGTGAGCACGTCGAACTCGCGGCGGGTGAGCTGCAGCGGCTCACCCCGCAGGGCGGCCCGCCGCTGCCGCGGATTGATCTCCAGCTCGCCGACGGTGATCACGCTGGGTGCGGTGTCGACTGCGACCCGGGTACGGCGGAGCACCGCGGCGATGCGCGCCAGGATGTGCCCGCTGGAGAACGGCTTCGTCACGTAGTCGTCGGCACCGGCGCTCAGCAGGCTGATGATGTCGGCCTCGGAGCGCCGGGCGGTGGCGACGATGACGGGCACCTCGGACACCTGCCGCATCATCCGCAGCGCGTCGGTGCCGTCGATGTCGGGCAGCCCGAGATCGAGGATCACCAGCTCGGGCCGCTCCTCGGTGAGGATCTTGAGAGCCTCGGTGGCCTGCCCGACCGGACGGACGACGTGCCCGGCATCCGTCAGCGCCCGGGTGAGCGCCGCGGTGATGTTGCGGTCGTCCTCGACCAGCAGGATCAACGCCATGGGCACCACCCTAGGCATAGGTGAGACGATGGCAATGTGCGATCTCCGCGAAGCTGGTTCCCGCTGCTGGGCTGGTGCGCGGCCACGCTGACCAGCGTGGCGCTGGCATCGGTCGCGATGCTGCCCGTGCTGCGCACCGCGACGGCGGACGAGAGTGCCCTGGTCTCGGTCGATCAACTGCGTGACTCGGAGCAGGCCGGTCCGACCACCCAGCCCGTCGTTCCCCCGCTGTCACCGCCGACGACCGATCCGGCGTCTCCCGCGGCCAGCAAGTCCCCAGACCCGGCTCACCCCCCGTCGCACAGCAAGACCACCGCGCCGCCGCGGACGCCGGCCACCCCGCCGCCGCCCACCCAGACCGCAACGACGACCACGACGACCGAGGACGGGTGGACCGTCAGCACGGACGCCGCCGGCAACCGCAGCTACGTCCGGTCGTTCCGGGTCGAGGGCGGCCAGACCGTGATCCGGGCCGCGGACGGCGTGATCAAGCTGGTGACGGCCACGCCGAGCGACGGCTTCTCGGTGGCGACGGTGCAGAACTCGCCGGACAACCTCGCGGTCTACTTCAACGAGGTCAACCACAGCTTCATCGTTCACGTGGTGTGGCAGGCCGGCAAACCGTTCTCCCAGATCGACGAGATCGGCAAGTGAGCGTGACCGTTTCCGTCGAGCGGCCCCCGGCGACGCGCCGTGAACTGGGCCTCGAGGTCGTCGTCGTGCTCCTGCTGTCCCTCGGGCAGTCCGCTGTCTACGCCGTCGTGTCGCTCGTCGCGAAGCTGACGGCCGGCAAGCCCCTGTCCCAGCAGACCGCCACGTTGAACCCGTCGCAGTCACCGCGGCCGTACCTGGACCTCACGTACCAGCTGCTCGGGATCTTCTTCGCGCTCGTACCCGTGCTGCTGGCCCTGTATCTGCTCCACCGCGACCGGCTCTCGCCGGTCCGCACGCTGGGTCTGGATCTGCGACGACCGGGCCCGGACCTCGGCTGGGGTACGGCGCTCGCCGCGTGCATCGGCATCCCGGGCCTGCTGCTGGTCTTCGTGGCGGCCCAGCTCGGCCTCAACGCGCGGATCATCCCGGCGGCCCTGCAGCAGGTCTGGTGGGCGGTGCCGGTGCTGATCATGGCGGCCGTGCAGAACGCCGTTCTCGAAGAGGTCATCGTGGTGGGCTACCTGGTGACCCGGCTGCGCGCCTTCGGGTGGCGGCTGGGCTGGGTCGTCGCCACGAGCGCCGTCCTGCGCGGCTCGTACCACCTCTACCAGGGCTTCGGCGCCTTCGTCGGCAACGCGGTGATGGGCGTGGTCTTCGCCCTGTTCTTCCTGCGCAAGGGCCGGGTCATGCCGCTCGTCGTGGCGCACAGCCTCCTCGACATCGCCGCGTTCGTGGGCTACACGATTCTGCCGAAGGACTGGCTGAATTGGCTCTAAGTAACGTCTCGTAACTGCACGCTTGTGCGGCCGAGGTCGGTCAGGTCGGGGTCCTGATCGACGAAGATGGTCTCCAGGGCGCGCCAGCCATGCTCGATGGCGAACCAGGCCTCTGGGGCCGTGAGGGGAATCAGCCAGGTCAGTACGACCCGCGCAGCGGGCGTATCGCAGACCGCGAAGGAGTCGGGGAGGTACACCGGAGCGGACGCCACCAACGCGGCCAGCTCCGTCCCTGCGAACAGTCGTCCACGGGGACCGATCACCTCGCCGTGCGCCAGACCCTGACCACGCTGGACCAGCCCGCCGGCCATCTGGAACAACACCCCTGCGGTATTTGCCGGCTGCCGGGCGTTGGGCAAGTGCATCACCAGCTCCTGGTGCAGGCCACGTCCACTCGACTGCGCCAGGTGGTGGTGGGACAGGCCCAGGGTGGCCCAGGTCGTGACCCCGGTGAACGGTTGGTCCGCGCCGAATCGGATCACCTGCACACCGGCAGGAACCGAGTCGTCGCCACGGGTACCGCCCTCAATGGGGCCGAGAAAGCGTTCCAGATGTTCGACGAGGTCCGCCATGGCCTCGATCATCGCGGACGGGGCCTCGGCGTGGTGACCCGACCGCGTGATCTCCGCAACGCAGCGAGACGTCGCTCAGACAGCCTGAAGAAACTCGAGCCGGTTGCCGTGACAATCCCTGCTGTAGAAGCGCCGCATGCCGGGGAAGTCATCGTCGAAGGCGACGGGATATCCGGCCGTGCGCAGCCGAGCGGCCCACGTGTCGAGGTCGTCGACCAGCAGGCCGGGATGCGCCTTGCCGGCCGGCCGGAAGTCCTCTTCGACGCCGAGGTGCAGTTCGATGCCGTGGCCACGGAACCAGCATCCGCCGCGGGTGGCCAGGGCCGGCGGTTTGGGGATCTCCTCGAACCCCAGCACGCCGCCGTAGAACGAGCGGAGGGCGTCCTCGCTGCCCGGTGGGCACGCGAGCTGCACATGGTGGATCACGACGGGAAGGGTACGCCGCGGGCGAGGTGCCCGGACAGCCAGTCGAACGCCGGGGGCGACATCCGCCGCCAGAGCGCATGGCTGTGCCCGCCGCGCGGCAGCTCCACCGGGTTCACGCTGAGCGGTCGCCGGGCCAGGCGTACGACGTCACGGGATCCGTCGCGTGACTCGACGTCGTCGGCGGCCCAGGACACGTACAGGGCCACGCGTGGCTGGGGCAGGTGCCGGAGCCGCCAGGCGACGTTGTTGGTGGTGTGCTCGCTGCCGTCGCCGATCCTGATCGCCGGGCCGCTGTCGCCGGACAGGGACGCCGCGGCCGTATAGCGCTCCGGGTGCCGCAACGCGAGGTTCATGGCGCAGAAGCCGCCGGCCGAATAGCCGATCAGGCCCCAGGCGGCGCGGTCCGTGCGGACCCTGAGGTGGGCGGCGGCGTACGCGGCGACGTCCTGGGTCAGGAACGTCTCGGTGCGGGGCCCGCCGACGATGTCGGTGCACTCGGTGTCCAGCAGCCGCCGCGGCGTCTGGTACGGGAACAGCACCACCGTCGGTGCCATCCGGCCCTCGGCCATCTCCCGGTCCAGGTGGCGCAGGACGTCGAGGCGGCGGATCCAGGTGCTGGGCGAACCCGGATACCCGTGGAACGCCTCGATGACGGGGAACCGCAGGCTCGCACCCGCGGCGGTGTCGTACGCGGCGGGCAGGTAGACGCCCATCGTGAGGTTCAAGCCGCTCGCCCGCCCGGGAACGGTGACGGTCAGGAACCGCCCGCCGCCGGGACGCCGAGGGGTCCCTGCGGAGAGCGACGCGCCGCGCGCCGGCTCGTGGACCAGCGCGGACCACGACGGGTACGCCACGGTGAGCCGGTTCAACTGCACGGCACAGGTGGCGGTCAGCAGCACCACGACCAGCGCGGCGAGCAGCATGCGGCCCAGCAGCCGGCGCTTGTCCCAGAAGTACGCCAGCGCGAACGTGGCGAGCAGAACGCCCGCGATTCCCGCCGCCACCGTGCCGGGGGCGTCGATACTCATGGCCGCAGCGGCGCCGCCAGGGGCGCCGGAAGCCGGTCGGCGGCCTTGGCCAGGGCGGCATCCCAGCCGCCGGCGGCCGTGACGACGGCGGCGAATCCGGGATCGGCGCCCTGCAGCCGCCGGGCGAGGGCCCGGTGCGGCCGGTCCGCGACGAGCGCCCGGCCCTGGCCGGTCACGCGGGCCAGGTGCGGCAGCCGGTCGATCATCCGGGTGACGTCGGCGGCGGTCCGCGGTACGAGCGCGACCGTGATCACGTCCGGGATGGTTCGCGCCGCCGCCCGGGCAGCGTCCACATCGGCACGACCGCACAGGACGACGATGACCGGGTAGGCGGTGCCGGGGCGGTCGGCGTACCCGGCCGGCACGATGATCCCGTCGCCGGGTGGGCGGGTGTCCAAGGGCGGCGGCGCGGAAGGCGCGGCGGCGACTGTCTCGGTCTCCGTTCCGCCGCCGACCAGGTCGTGCCAGGTGGGATAGAACGTCTGGTCACGGTTCTCGATCAGGCCGGCCGTGGCGACGACGAGGAGTTCGGCACAGATCAGCACGAGCGTACGGGTGAGCACCCGCCCGCGGGACCACGTGCGTACCGTGACGGCCAGGGCGGCCACCGCCAGGCCGCCGGTCAGCACGATCAGCGGGATGCCGGTCAGGCTCACGGGGCCGGCTCCGCGAGCCGGCGCCGGCGCGACGGCAGGAAGGCCTCGGCGCTGAGCGCGGCGACGGCGATCCGCGGCAGGTCCCGGCCCGAGGGGAAGCACAGGAACCGGGGCTGCCAGCTCGGCTGGTACTTGGCGTTGGCCCGGTACAGCGAGTCGATCTGCCACAGTCCGGACATGGCCCGCAGCAGCCGGGCCCAGACCCGGACGACCGGCCCGGCGCCGAGCTGCTCGGCGCGGGCCAGCACGGAACGCAGCACCGCGAAGTTCAGCGAGATGCGGGTGACGCCCAGGCCGGCCGCCGCCTCCACGGCACTGACGATCATGAGCTCGGTGAGACCGTTGTCGGCGCTGCGGTCGCCCCGCATGAGGTCGAGCGACAGACCGGTGTCGCCCCACGGAACGAATTGCAGCAGCCCGCGCATCCGGCCCTCGCCGTCGCGGCACAGGACCAGCACACAGTCGCCGTCGGCGGAGCCACCGAAGCGCGACAACGCCATGGAGAAGCCGCGTTCCACGGCGTCCTGCCGGAACGCCACGGCGCAGTGGCGGGCCTCGGCGAGCGCGGCGTCGTCGAGGTCGCGGCGCCGTACGACCTCGCACGTGTAGCCCGCACGGCGCACGCGAGCCACGGCCTGGCGAACCGTACGCATGCTCCGGCCCTGCAGTGTGAACCCCGGGACGTCGAGGATCGCCTCGTCGCCGAGTTCGATCGCGTCGAGGCCGAAGCGCTGGTACGCCGTGCCGCCGGCCGTACCGCAGGCGAGGACGGCCGGTGTCCAGCCGTGCGCGTCGCAGTCGGCCAGCCACGCCGAGATGGCCTCGGGCCATGCCGAGGGGATGCCGATCGGATCGCCGGAGGCGAGGCTGACCCCGTTGACCACCCGGTACGCCACCGCCGCGCGGCGCGACGGCGCCCAGATGAACGACTTGTCCGGCCGCAGCGCGAAGTACCCGAGGGAGTCGCCGTCGCCGTGGCGGGTGAGCAGCGTACGCATCTGCTGCTCGTCGTCCGGCTCCCACGAGGGCCGCCGGGTCCCCGGGCGCAGCAGCACCACGGCACCGGCGGCGAGACCCAGAAGCCCGAAGGCGCCCGTGGTCAGGTCCACGGTGGTCGCGGTGACCGCATGCGCGAAATGCACCGGGCCGCTGACCCCGACCATGCCGAGGGCGACGTGCTGCGCCCACCGTGCCGGACCGGCGCCACCGGTCACCTCGGTCGCCCGTACGGCGATCTCGGCGAAACCGAGCACGAACCCGGCGCCGAGGAAGCCGGCGCACACCCCGAGGGCCCGCCACCGGTTCCGCAGGTCGCCGCGGGCGTAGAAGCGGTCCCGCTCGACCACGAGGACGACCAGCAGCACGGCTGCGATCAGGGCGGACGCCGGAGTCGCCTTCGCCAGGTGCAGGACCACGCTGAACCCGCACAGCACAGTGGTCAGTTGCCAGGCCCGCCGCTTGCCGCGCCGCAGCCCGGCGCCCAGGTACACCAGGAGCAGACCCACGACGGTGGTCGCGGCCCGGGCGGTCACCATGCCCGCGGTGGGCATGAGGTGGGCCAGCGCCGCCATCCGCACGTGCCAGGAGGGCAGGATGGCGGTCAGCGCGTCGAACAGGCCGACGACCTGGACGCACCGTGCCACCACGGCCCGTGACGGCGGCGGCCGCCACCGGACCGGACCGGCGGCACCCCGCGGCGCACCACGCTCCGCTGTCACCGCGGCACCGCGCGCATTCTCCGGCATGTGGACAACCTCCCCGTCTTCGCAGCGAACCCATAGTGGCTGTATCGCCGCGTCCTGACGTCGGCCGACGGTATGGACCTCGCGCAAGGCCCCTACAACTTTCGACCGATGCCGGGAGAAACCCTGAGGCCGCTCAGGGTCGCTGCGCGCCGAGATGCCCGATAGCGCCGTTTCGTCGCTTCCGGAGGCGGGTGGGTGTCCCCGGGCGTACCGCGGGGGAGATCCGGGGCGAGCGCGGGTCGGACCCGGATGTTCCCAGCTCCCGCCCTGCCTAGGTTCAGGTTCGACACAGACATCGAGCAGGGGGACCAACGATGCAGAGGCGACCGGTCACGGTACGGGTAGCGCGGTGGAGCGCCGAACACCCATGGCGCGCGGTGGCGCTGTGGGTGGTGTTCGTCGCGCTGTGCTTCGTCGGCGGCAATGCCGCCGGGCTCAAGGAGGCCACGGCGAAGGACATGTCGGTGGGCGAGTCCGGCCGCGCCGGCGTCATGATCGAGGAGGGCAGGTTCGCCGACGAGCCGGCCGTCGAGAACGTGCTGATCACCGCCCGGTCCGGCGCGCTGGACAAGCGCGCCGCCGGCGACGCGGCCAAGGCGGCGGCGACCCGGCTGCGGACCGCGCCGGGGGTGGCGAAGGTCGGCGACGCGATCCCGGCCACGGACGGCTCGGCCCTGCTGGTGCCGATCACGATGAGCGGAGACCCGGAGACCGCATCCGATCGGGTGGAGCCGTTGCGTACGGCCACCGCCGAGGTGCAGCAGCGGTATCCGGGCCTGCGGGTCGAGGAGGTGGGCGGCCCGTCCATCAACAAGGCGCTGGACGACACCCTCGGCAAGGACTTCAAGCGCGCCGAGTGGCTGAGCCTGCCGGTGACCCTGGCGATCCTGATCATCGCGTTCGGCGCGCTGATCGCCGCCGGCATCCCGGTGCTGCTCGCCCTGTCGTCGGTGGCGGCCGCGATCGGCCTCTCCACGCTGGCGTCGCACCTCATCCCGGCCAACGACTCGACCTCGAGCGTCATCCTGCTGATCGGCATGGCGGTGGGCGTCGACTACTCCCTCTTCTACGTCCGCCGCGAGCGTGAGGAACGCGCCAAGGGGCGCGGTCACGTCGACGCGGTGGAGATCGCCGCGGAGACCTCCGGGCACGCAGTGGTGGTTTCGGGTACGGCCGTCGTCATCGCCATGGCCGGCCTGTTCCTCGCCAACGACGCGATCTTCTCCTCGCTGGCCGTCGGCTCGATCCTCGTCGTCGCCGTCGCGGTGATCGGCTCCCTGACCGTGCTGCCCGCCCTGCTGGCCAAGCTGGGCCGCTGGGTCGACCGGCCGCGCGTGCCGCTGCTGTGGCGCCTCGCCGCCCGCCGTACGACCCCCGACGGTCAGGTGCAGCCCAGCCGCTTCTGGTCGGCCGTGCTCCGGCCCGCGCTGCGCCGCCCGCTGCCGACCCTGCTGGTCAGCGTCGGACTCCTGCTCGCCCTGGCGGCGCCCGCGCTGGGCATGCAGCTCAAGTTCCCCGGCACCGAGGACCTGCCGCGCACCACGCCGGCCATGCAGGCGTACGACCGGCTCACGGCGGCGTACCCGAGCAACGGCACCCAGCACATCGTGGCCGTACAGGCCCCGGCGGACCAGGCGGCGGCCGTGCGGGCGGCGCTGACCCGGCTGGCCGCGAGCACCCAGGGCGACCGGTTGTTCGCCGCCCAGGAGCAGACCGGCCCGGACATCGACGTGTCGCCGGACAAGCGGGTGACGGTGCTGTCGATCGCCACCCCGTTCGCCTCCCGAAGCGACGAGGCGGTGCAGTCCCTGCACCGGCTGCGCGAGGATCTCGTCCCGGCAGCGCTGGGCGGTCTGAGCGGCGCCACGTATGCGGTCGGCGGCGGTGTCGCGGAGAGCGAGGACTACGCCACCCACGTGTGGCACAAGCTGCCCATCGTCGTCGGATTCGTGCTGCTGCTGACGTTCCTGGTGATGGCGTGGACGTTCCGGTCGGTGGTGGTCGCCCTGACGTCGATCCTGCTGAACCTGCTGTCGGCCGCGGCCGCGTACGGCCTGCTGGTCGTGGTTTTCCAGAACACCTGGGCCGAGGGCCCGCTGGGCTTCACCTCGATGGGAGCGATCGTCACCTGGCTGCCGCTGTTCCTGTTCGTGGTGCTGTTCGGCCTCTCGATGGACTACCACGTCTTCGTGGTGAGCCGGATCCGTGAGGCCGTCCTGCGCGGCGTGCCCAACCGCGAGGCCGTCGCCGAGGGCATCACCGGCTCGGCGGGCGTGGTGACCAGCGCCGCGATCGTGATGGTGGCCGTCTTCTCGATCTTCGCGACGCTGTCCACCATCGACATGAAGCAGCTCGGCGTGGGCCTCGCGGCGGCTATCCTGCTCGACGCGACCCTCATCCGGGCGGTGGTCCTGCCCGCGCTGATGACGCTGCTCGGCCCGGCGAACTGGTGGGCACCGCGGCTGCTGCGGGGTCGCGGCAAGCACTCCACCGGCGGCCGGGCCCCGGCTTCGCCGGCCGCGGCCGAGGACGAGCCGACCGGCGAGCTGGTGGGCGCCAACTGATCGACATCGGTACGCGAACCGGCCGGGAGTCAGCTGCTCCCGGCCGGTTCCGTGGGCGTCCGGGCGAGGTAGACCGTGTTCGTCGAGAGCCGCCCCTGCAGGGGGTTGTCGAAGGCGACGACCTCGGCGCGCGCGGTCGCGAAGACCTCGCGCAGCAGGGCGGTGAACGACTCGTCGGGCGGATCGTTGGACCACAGGCCGAACACCCCGCCCGGATGCAGCCGGCCGGACAGCCGGCGCAAACCGTCGGGCGTGTAGAAGTCCGCGTGCCCGGGGTGCAGCAGATGGCGGGGGCTGTGGTCGATATCGGCCAGCACCGCGTGCACCGGCCCGTACCCCTCGGGGTCCGCGCTGAGGGCGAAGAAGTCGGCGTGCAGCAGCCGGCACCGGGGATCGGTGACCAGCGCCTCGGCGAACGGGAGCAGCCGCTGCCGGTGCCAGGAGATGACCTCCTCCAGCGCGTCCACCACCAGCAGGGACCGTACTCGTGGGTCGGCCAGCACGGCATCCGCGGTGTAGCCGAGCCCGAGCCCGCCGACGACCACGTCGAGATCGCCGTCGGCGTCCAGCTCGGCGAGGCCCAGCCGGGCGAGGGCGATCTCGGCGACGGTGAACAGGCTCGACATGAGGAACTCGTCGCCGAGCTTCACCTCGTACACGTCGATCTTGAGCATCGGATCCCGGCGGCGGCGCAGGCTGAGGTCGCCCATGGGGGTCTGCCGGAAGGCGAGTTCGGCGAATCGCATGCTCATCCCGCCCATGCTGCCAGGTCAGGACGGCGACGATCCCGATAGCGGTCGGCGGAGCGGTCGAGCCGTGTTGCCCGTCCGGGCCGCCGGGGGCGCCGATCAACCGAGAACCACGACCTCGCGACCGCCGCGCCGGGGCTGTGTCCTGTTGCCAGCGCAAATGGCACCGGGCAACGGATTGTTCACCCCCGGTACGGGTGGAACCGTTGCGCGAGTCGCCATGTGCCTGCTTTCCCGCAGGTCAGGGGGGAATGGAGGCAGCCACCCTTGTCCGGAATCTTCGTGAACTACCGGTCCGACGACGACGACTTCGCCGCGGCGCTCGTGGACGATCATCTGCGTGCCGTCTTCGGGGACCGCAACGTCTTCAAGGACACCCGATCGCTGGAGGCGGGCACCGACTTCCCGCCGGAGCTGTGGCGCCGGCTGCTGTCCAGCCGGGTACTGCTGGTCCTCATCGGACGGCGCTGGCTGACCCCGGACGCGGGCGGGTTGCGGCGCATCGACCGGGCCGACGACTACGTGCGGCAGGAGATCGAGGCCGCCCTCCAGGCCGGCCTACGCATCATCCCGGTGCTGCTCAACAACGCGCCGCTTCCGGCGGCGGACGAGCTGCCCGCCTCGCTGCGCGGACTGGTCACCCGGCAGTTCGTACGGCTGCGGCAACGCCACTCCGGTATGGACCTGTCCCACCTGGTCGAGGCGCTGTCCTCGAGCGTGCCGCCGCTGCGGGCACCGGCGACCGGCGGCGTGCCCCCGCAGGTGCCCGGCCACGTGGAGTTCCACGAGGGCGGAGTCTGGGCCCAGGGCGCGACGATCAACGGTGATGTCGTGTCGCGCGACAAGTACGTGCAGGGCGGCACGTCGTGAGTCCCGACCCCGGGGCCGGCGCGACGACGCCGGCTCAGGCCGCGACCCCGGCGGCCGGCGTACCCCAGCAGCCCTCGGCTCCGGCCGACGGCCCGCGCCGGATCAGGGAGGCCGGCACCGAGGTCGCCGCCAACGCCGCACAGCCGCGCAAGGCCGCCGAGGTCAACAATCTCCGGCGCGAGGCCGACGTCGTGTTCGCCTCGGGCGGCGCGTACTTCGGCAGCGCCACGATGGCCGACAGCGTGGCCCGCGACAAGATCGTGTACAACTTCGCCGGTCCGGGCGCGCGTACCACGGTGGTCTACCGCCTCGACGCAAACCACGTACGCATGGTGCAGGAGACGTTCGTGGCCGACGCCGCGTACGCCGGACTGCTCGGCCGCTGCCGCGGGCGGAACGTGATCATCCTGCAGGCGGCCCGGGGTTCCGGCCGCGGTGCGACCGCGCTGCGCCTGCTGCTCGACCACCACCAGAGCGAGATCTTCGGGTTCACCCCCGACGTGTCACCGGACGAGATCGGCAAGGCGATCGGCGGCAGTGGCGGCTACCTGATCGAGGACATGGACGACCGGCGGATCCGGGAACTGACCGCCCTCACCCTGCACGACCTCGACGCGCGTCTCGGGTCGCTCGGCGCCAAGCTGGTCGTCACGATGTCGGCCGGGGTGACGCTGGCCGACTCGGGTGTCCGGCGGTTCGTGGTGCAGCTCGAGCGGCCGGCGGCGCACCGGGCCATCCTGGAGAGTCACCTGCGGTACCGGCTCGGCCCGGCCGGCGCCGACGACGTGCTGCGGCGTCCGGGGCTCATCGCGGTCTTCGACGAGGTCGTTACGTCGGACTCCGCCCGGGAACGCGCCGCCGAGTTCGCCATCCGCGTCGAGGACCTGCTGAGCCGTGGCCGGCTGGACGTGGACCTGCTGCGGGCGCGGATGAGGACGTCCGTCACCGCCGAGGTGGAGACGTGGTTCAGCGGGCTCGCCACGCCGTCGCTGAAGTACCTGGCGATCGCGGCGGCGCTGCTGGACGGGCTGCCGTACCAGACGGTGGTGGAACCGGCCGAGTCGCTGCAGCGCCGGCTGGAGTCCACGCCGAGCACGCCCGCGCCCACGACGGCCGCCGATCCGTTCGCGACCGGGCGTACCCATCGCGTCCGCGAGATCCGGGCGCAGATCGTGCAGACCGAGGTCATGACCCGGCTGGGCAAGGTGCCGGCCGAGGTCATCCGCTACCGGGACCCGGCGTACCCGCGGGCGGTGCTCGAGCTCGTCTGGCGCGAGTACGACGAGCTCCGCGGCGCACTCCTGGGCTGGCTCAGCGACCTGGCGAACCACCCGGTCGACGCGGTACGGGTACGCGCCGCCGCGGCCGTCGGACTGATCTCCACCACCGCGTTCGACCACATCAGCAAGTCGGTGCTGCGCCCCTGGGCCGCCGACCACAAGGAGAACAAGCGCGAGATGGCGGCGTACGCCCTGCAGGCGGCCGGCCGGTCCACCCGGCTCCGTCAACAGGCGCTGGCCCTGGTGGACGAGTGGATCGCCGGACAGTCCTGGCAGCTGCACGCCACCGCCGCCCGGGTCTACGGCTCCGCCCTCGGCACGACGCTGCCCGAGCGGGCCTTCGACGAGCTCGACCGGCTCTCCGAGAACGACGACGCGGACGTCGCGTTCGCCATCGGCTACAGCCTCGCCGAGCTCATCGACGCCGACCACGCCCACGCCCTGCCGGCCACCGACATGACGGTGCGCTGGATGCGCAGCCGCCATCAGGGCCGCAGCGCGACGGGCGAGATCGCGTTCCTGACCCTGGCGGCCGACCTCGTCGCCGTCCCCGAGTCGGGACAGGGCGGCTGGCCGCTGCTGCTGCAGCTCGCCACGGCCGACCGCGCGCTGCACCACAGCGTGGCTTCGGCCTGGGACATCACCCTCAACGGCGCCATGTTCCACGAGATCGCCCAGGACATCGCGGGTGCCTGGGCGGAGCTCACCGAGCCCGACCCGCGGGCGCGCCAAGCGCTGGCCCTGATGCTCGCGGCCGCCGCCGTGGGCAACGAACGCACCGAGAAGATCGTCCGGTGGATGGCCCGCGGCTGGATGACCGGCCCGGGCGCCGTCCGGGCGCCCCGCACCGCGCAGGCCGTCCTGGCCGCCTTCTGAACCGGGAGCCGTACCGATGTATCCGCATGCGGGCCACCACCCGCCCTCGTCCCTGATCGTCAACGAACAGCCGGTGAACCGGATGAAGTTCACCGGGCCGGTCCTGCGGGCCGGGGTCGCGGCCGTGTACTCGCGGGCCGACGGCACCGTGGTCGACCTGGGCCGCCGCCTCTCGTTCGGGGAGGCGCTCAGCGGCACCTACCGCACGATGTACGAGGTCGACATGTCCCGCCACGAGACGCACATGTCCAGCGGCGGCGGCGACCTCCCGACCCGCGACGACCGGTTCTCGTTCGTGGCGACCGTGACCGTCGGATGGCAGGTCAGCGCCCCCGACGTCGTCGTACGCGAGGGAGTGCGCGACGGCGGCGCGGTCGTCTCGCGACGGGTCCTGGGCCTGATGCGCGGTGTCAGCCGCCGGTACGAGATCACCGACTGTGAGAAGGTCGAGCAGGAGATCAACGACCTGCACCGCTCGGGCCCGATCGCGATCCGCGAGTTCGGGCTCACGATCGATCACATCTCGGCGTTCGTGACGCTCGACGACGGCGCCCGCACCTATCTGCAGCAGCAGGTGGTCATCGAGCGCGAGCGGGACCTGGGCCGGCGCAGCCACAACCTGAACGTCGAGGCGCTGAACAACGAGCACGACCTGGAACGCCGGCGCATGGACGCGGTCCTCAACGGCGTGCAGGGCGAGCTCGGGCTGATCGCGCTGCACCTGCGCCACCATCCCGACGAGGGCCTCCAGGTGCTCCAGCTGATGCACGCCCGGCAGCAGGAGCTCGAGCAGCACCAGCAGGCCCGGTTCGCCAGCTCCGACGAGCTCTTCACCAAGATGCTGGATGCGGGGCTGGTGCAGGCGGCCGACGTGGAGGAGATCCGGCGGCAGGTGCTCCAGAACACCCTCAGCATGGTCGGCGGCACGGCGGTTCCCGTACAGGCAACTCCCGCGCAGCTACCCGCGGCGCCGCCATCGGCGTCTCCGCCGGCGCCGGTCCCTGCGTCCTCACCGGTTCCGGCCACCCGGCCCGCGCCGCCGGTGCGGGGGCGCGGCGGGAACACGGCAGCCCAGCCCGCCGCCCAGCCGACAGCCCAGCCCGCAGCCCAGCCCGCCGGTCCGCCCGCTCCCGCGCCCGATCCCAACGGCGTCGGTGGCTGGCGGCCGCGGAAGGGCTCGCAGCCCGGAACAGGCGCCGGCTGACGTGCGCTCCCTGTATCTGCTGGTCGTGATCGTCGTCATGGGGAGCCTGCTGGCCGGCTCGATCATCGCCATGGTGCTGACCGAGCGCCGGTCCGCCCGCCCCCGCAGGCCACGCACCCGCCACCGGCTTCGGCTCCACCGCACGGCCACCGTCGCGAGCGGTGTGCACCCCGTACCCGCCCCGCACCAACGGCAGGAGCCGCCCGTGCACGCTCCTCATCAGAGTGCCCGACCCGCCGGCTCGGAGGGCGGCCGCCTGCTCGGCCCGCCCCCGCCCGGCCCCGACGGCCCGCCGCCGGCCGCACCCACGCCTACGCCTACGCCCGCGCACACTGCCACCGCACCTCCACCTCCTGCGCCGCGCCCGGCGGTGAGCACGGTGGAGAAGGCGCTCGTGCCCGAGCAGGCGGTGGCGCCGCGGTTCGTACCCGGGTCGCGAGCCTCGCAGATGCCCTGGCTGCTCCCCATGGAGAGCGCGTCGCCGCCCGGCGTCGCCGCCGATCAGGCGCGCCTGCGCAACCTCGAGGTACGGGCGGCGTCGGTGATCGGCGCGGGTCACCGGTGCGAGGAGCCGGTCAAGCCCAGGCAGGACGCGTACCGGGTGGCACGCGACCGCAGCGGCCGGTATCTCGTCGTCGCCGTGGCCGACGGCATGTCTGACAGCGCCCGCTCCGAACTCGGCGCCTCGGTGGCGGTCGCGACCGCCGTGGCCCTGGTACGCCGGCACCTCGACGGCGGCAAGGAAGTGAGCAAGCTGGCCGCCAAGGAGCTCTTCGGCGAGGTGTCGGACGCGCTGGTGCAGGCGGCACGGGACCGGCGCCTGGACCCCGCCGACGTACGGACCACGCTGGCCGTCGCGGTGCTGCCCGCGTACCAGGCTCCGGGGGAGTCGGCGACGGGATGGGTCGGCCAGATCGCCGACACCCACCTGTGGCGGCTCGACGACGACGGCTGGCAGTGCCTCACCGGTGGCGCCAAGGATACGTACGACGGCAGCGTGCTCGACGCCTTCCTCCCCCATCGCCCCGAGTCGGCCCGCGGAGCCGTCTTCGACTTCGCGGGCGACGACACGGTCGCCGTCCTGTCCGACGGGGTGGCCGACGCGTTCGCCGAGGTGAGCGGGGCGCGCGACTGGTTCGCCGAACGCTGGCGCCGGCCGCCGCCGCTGGCGTCGTTCATGCTCGACGTCGACTTCGAGGCGAAGGGCCTCCAGGACGACCGGACCGCCGTGGTGGTGTGGGCGGGACAACCGGCGACGGGCGGAGCCGCGCGGCGATGAACCCCCGGACCATTCCCGCCGTCCTGGACCTGAGCCGGCTCGGCCCGCTGCCGTCCACACCGGACTTCGACAAGGCGGGCGAGAGCGACGGCATCTGGCGGGTGCCGGCCTGGCCGGGCCACCTCTTCAAACGGCTGAACGCCGAGGCGGCCCGCAAGCTCGACATCACCATGCTGGACCGGCTCGTGGCGCAGCCGCAGATGCTGACCGACCCGGGCGACCGCCGGCTCATCGACGAGGCCACCTCCTGGCCGGCGAGCCGGATCGTGGACCGCGGCGCCACGATCGGCGTCCTGACCCCGGAGGCGCCGGCCGCCTTCTCGGTCAGCTGGCTGGCCAAGGCCCGTACCAACCCCAACCGGTACGGCCCCATCCCGGTCGACTACCTGGCCAAGCCGAACGCGTGGCTGGCCGAGCGCGGCATACCGCAGCAGTCGGCGGCGGACCGCGCGGCCACGTGCCTGAGCCTGGCCCGGGTGGCCTGCCTGTTCGAGCGGTGCGGCATCGTGTACGCGGACTGGTCCTACGCGAACGCCTTCTGGCACCCCACCCAGCACATCGTCTACGTCTTCGACCTCGACGGCTGCTCGTACGGCAGCCGCCCGCATGTCTTCACGCCCGAGTTCGAGGACCCGCTGACACCGGACAGGAGCCCGGTCGACACGTACACCGACCGGTACCGCGTGGCGCTGCTCGTCGGCCGGATGCTCACCGGGAAGCGCCGCAAGGACGAGGTCTACGCGGCCCTCGGATTCATGTCCGGTGCCGTGCCGCAGACGTTGCTGCGCATGCTCGACGCGGGGGTGCGTACCGACCGGCCGAGCATCGCCGACCTGACCCGCAGCTTCGGCCAGGCGGTGCCCACGGCCCGGCCCGCCGACGCGAGCGGCGTTGTCACCTGGCGGCCGCGCCAGAACCACAACGTGACCCGGACGCCCAACCCGGCACCCGGTTCAGCGGCGCCCACCTGGCGGCCGCGCCAGAACTACAGGCCACGAACTCCTACCCCGGCACCCCGGCCGGCCCCGGCTCCGGCACGGGCGCAGGTGCCCGTCAGCCGGCCGGTCCGGCCCGCACCGCCGAGGCCTTCGCCGCCCGTACCGCCGTCGCCGCCTCCGGCGGTCACCCGCCCGACCCAGCCCGCCCCCTCGGGCGGCGGGGCCGCCGGCCCGGTGCTCGCCGTGCTGGTCCTCATCGTCCTCGTCGTGCTCTGCGCCGTCGCCATCTTCTGACCGTCCCGAAAGGACCCCGGCCGTGATCGACCCCGTCGTCAAGTCGAAGTGCCTGCCCGCCTACGTCGTCATCGACACCTCGAGCTCCATGAAGCCGCAGGAGCAGCTGCTGAACGAAACCGTGGACCACGTCTTCGACGTGCTGGGCAACAGCCCCCGGGTGTCGGAGTTCGCCCACATCTCGATCATCACGTTCAACACCGACGCCCACGTGGTGCTCGAGATGGCCGACATCGACCAGGTCGCCAACCTGCCCATGATCACCTGCGACGGCACCACCAACTACGGCCGGATGTTCCAGCTGGTCAAGCAGCGCATCGACACCGACGTGACCGCTCTGCACGCCAGTGGACGGGCCGTCCTGCGCCCGGCGGTCTTCATCCTCACCGACGGCGCACCCATGGACAAGAACTGGGCCGCCGACTTCGCCGCACTGACGGACAAGACCTTCCGCCGGCGGCCGCACATCATCTCGTACGGGTTCGGCACGGCGAACCCGGCGGTGCTCGGCAAGATCGCCACCAAGGCGGCCTTCATCGCCACGGACGTCGACAACGAGAAGGAGGCGATCGTCAGCATGCTGACCAGCCTGCTGAACACGCTGGTCACCTCGGCGAGCGCCCAGGAGTTCCGCATCCCGGAGCAGGCGGACGGCTACGAGCGCGTACCGATCGAGTTCGTCGACTGAACCCTCAGGTCCCGCAGAACGTCCGGTAGACACCGAAGTCCTGCGGCGCGGGAGCCGCGTAGCGTTCGAGGCCGGGGCGCTCCTCGAAGGGGGCGCTCACCGCCTGCACCAGCCGGTCCAGCGGTGCCAGATCGCCGTCGGTCGCGGCCGCGAGCGCCTCCTCGACCAGATGGTTGCGCGGAATGTAGACCGGATTCACCCGGTCCATCGCCGCGGTGTCCGGCCCCAGCGCCCGCCACCGCGGCAGCCAGTCGTCGAAGTCGGCGCCGAGCTCCCCGTGCCCGGAAAGGGCCCGGAAGAACGAGGTGTAGTCGACACCGCCCTTGTGCAGCAGGGTGAGCAGCTCCTCCACCAGCGCGCGGTCGACGTCACCCGAAAGCCCCAGCTTCTCCCACATGCCGGCCGACGAGAGCTCGTTGTACCGGGTGCGGAACAACCCCAGCGTCGCCACCGCCGCGTCCTGATCGTCGTCCAGCAGCGGCAGCAGCGCCTCGGCGAGCCGCGCCAGGTTCCACTCCGCGACCAGCGGCTGGTTCCCGTACGCATAACGCCCGCCCTGGTCGATGGAGCTGTAGACCGTGGCCGGATCGAAGGCGTCCATGAAGGCGCAGGGCCCGTAGTCGATGGTCTCGCCCGAGATCGTCATGTTGTCGGTGTTCATGACCCCGTGCACGAACCCGGCGAGCATCCACCGCGAGACGAGCGCGGCCTGAGCGGTCACGACGGCCTCGAAGAGCGCCAGGTACGGCCGCTCGGCCCCGGCCGCGTCCGGGTGGTGCCGGCTGATCGCGTGGTCGGCGAGGCGCCGCAGCAGGTCGTGATCGCCGGTGGCCCGTGCGTACTGGAAGCTGCCGACCCGCAGGTGACTGGCGGCGACGCGGGCAAGCACTGCCCCGGGCAGCGGCGACTCCCGGTACACCGTCCGGCCGGTCGCCACCACCGCGAGGGATCTGGTCGTGGGGATGCCGAGGGCGTGCATGGCGCGGCTGACGACGTACTCCCGAAGCATCGGGCCGACCGCGGCCAGCCCGTCACCCCCGCGCGCGAAGGGTGTGCGCCCCGAGCCCTTCAGGTGCAGGTCCCGCAGCCGGCCGCCGCGGTCGGTGAGCTCACCCAGCAGCAGCGCACGGCCGTCCCCGAGCCGCGGAACGAAGTGACCGAACTGGTGCCCGGCATAGGCCTGCGCGACCGGGGTGGCCTCCTCCGGAAGCGCGGTGCCCAGGAGAAAGCCGACACCTTCGGGAGTACGCAGCCACGCGGGGTCGAGCCCCAGGTCGGCGGCGAGCGACTCGTCCAGCACCAGCAGCCGCGGCTCGGGAGCGTCCTCTGCCTGCCACCGGACGGCCATCTCGGGAAGTTCACGGGCGAAGCGGTTACCGATCGTCACCCATCGAGCGTACGTGCGCGTTCACCGCTTCCTGCCCCCCTTGCTGACCGGAGGCGCGACAACCCGCACAGCGGCGGCCCGAGCGCTCGCGGAACCCAGGCTGAACGTGTACGCCGACGAGTCACCCGTCCCGTCCTCGTCCACCACCAGCGTGCCGTTCCTCCGTACGCTCAAATGCCAGTCCACCGGCGCGTCACAGGCGTTGTAGACCTTGACCCAGACGGAGTAGGAACCACCCGGGGCCGCACCGGTCGGCCAGTACACGTTCTCGACGGCGTTGTCGTCGTCCTCGATGCCGTTGCAGGCGGCGTTCGCATCATGATCGAGCCGTCCCCCGCTCTCCGACGTGGCATGGCCGTAGTAGATCTCCTCACCCGACGGATCGAGCACGTGCAGATCGAGGTCCGCGGCACCGGACCAGCGCAGCGTGGCCTGGATGTCACCTCCGCCGAGCGACGGACCCGGCCGCACCATGATCCGGATCGTCGTGGTCGTCACCCGCCCGGACGCGTCCTTGAAGTCGACGATCACCGGAAAGTCGCCGACCGGGCCCTGCGGAACACCGGAGACGGCGCCGTCCGCGGCCAGCGCCAGCCCTGCGGGCAACCCGAAACGAACCACGGACCAGGTACCGGGCCGGCCGTCCGCCGTACCGAGCGTGGCGGCGTAGGGCACCCCGACGGAGGCGTCGGGCAGCCGCGCTGAGGTGATCTCAGGCTCACCGGACGGCGCGGGCGGCTCCGAGATCACGCACTCCCGCGGACGGAAGAGGGTGAGCTTCACCGCGAACGCATCGGCCTCCCACCGCTTCACCAGGGCGTCGAGGAACACACCGACCGTCAGCTTGAGAAAGACCTCGCCCTCCACGCAGACGTTAGGAGCGGTGACGGCCCGGAGGGCCGCCGAGACACCGAGCAACACCTTGCCCTGCAGGCCGGCCCGATCCAGCAGCCCGAACTGCACGGAGACACCACCGGTGACCTCGGCCTCGAAGCTGAGCTCCCCGCCCTGCTTCGAGTCGACGCTCCGCGCGGTCCGGCTGTACGTCGGCTTCGATCCCAGCACAGCGTTCACCGCGAACGTGGTCCGTGTGCGATCGGTGATGCTCCAGGTGCCCTTGCCGGAGATCTTGAACTCGAAGGCCGGCCCGAACGACAGGGTGGAGCCCGAGGTACCGAGCGGAATCACCCGCCGGTGCGCGTTCGCCCACGCCTCCTTGATCTTGCAGGTTGCCGCGGCGCCCACCGTGATCTTCCCGGTGGTCTGCACCTCGCCGGTGAACGCGGCGTCGTAACGCGGCCGGCGCACCAGCCCGCCGAGATCGAGATGCTGGTCCACGTCGACGTCGGTCACGGTCGACGTCAGATCGGCACCGAAGGAAACCGCTTGCCCGTGCGGATCCTGACAGAACAACGACGTGGGACCGGTCACCGAGAACTCGAAGGCCTTGCCGACCTCGACCGCCGCGGCCCTCGCCGCCGGGGGCGCCCCGACCGGCCCGGCGTAGTCCAGGCTCAACGTGTCCACGGCGCCTTCGAGATCACTGGGCGCGACCGTGACCCGGACGCTCCCATCCAGCTGGTCGGCCACCTCCGTGACCGTGCCCGCCAGCCCGCTCGGGAAAGCGGGATCGCCAGGACGCAGCACGAACTGCCGCCCCACGGCCGGGGCCGTCGACCCCTTGGGCAGCCCGACCAACCACGGCTCGGCAACACCGGTGTCGGCGTGGTACCCACCGGTCACCCACTCGACATCCGCCGCGACGAACGCCCCGGACGCCGGGGTCAGCTCGAGCGACGACTGCGCCGGCGGCTGGACGTACTCGAAAGCAAGCCCCCTCCCCCGCGTCGCGCCACCCGCGGTCGTGACGGTGACGGCAACCTTGCCGAGCACCCCGATGGGAGACCGCACGACGAGCACGCCGGCGCGACGACTGAGAATCGTGGCCCGCTGAGTTCCGAAATGGACCGAACGAGTGGTCTCGAAACGCTTTCCGGAAAGGGTGACGCGGGTGCCACCCGAAAAATACCCGCTCGTCGGAGAGATCCGGGAAAGCGTCGGAGCGGCCACGAACGTGTAACGCACTTTCTTGCTGACGGCGGACCAGCCGGCGGGGGTTTTCACGCGTACGGACACCGTTGCGGGCCGAGCGCTCCGAGGCGTGCGAACCGTCACGGAAGTGGCGGTGGACCTGCCCACCACGACACCCGGGAGATTGCCGAAACGAACCGCCGAGACACCGCGCAGATTGCTTCCGCGAAGGGTCAGCTTGATCTGCCGCAGCGGCCCCGAGCTGGGAGTCAGCTTGGTCAGGACGGGCTTGGCGGCCGCATCCGCGGGGGCGGCGAGACCAGGAAGAAGGAGTCCGATCGACATTCCGACGGCAAGCAGAAGGGCACGCACCCGTCCCGTCATGACATTCCACCTCGAGATCATTTTCGGGTCCGGTGGCCCGACGCAATCTCAAACTAGGTCGCCCACAACCACGCCGCCACGGCGTCGCCTGGAGGGATTAGTACGGCCGGCGTCCTGAAGGGACCAATCCCATGGCATTCACCTCGGACGAACTGGTTGATGCGCGTGACGCCACCCGTCTCGCCGCCCCGAAAGGCGTGGCGCCGCCCAGCGTTTACACGGGCGTTGTCGCGCCATGCGCTGAATGCTGCCTCTGCCGCCGTCTTCGGGTGGTGTGGCACGGTGTCCTTGAGACCCGAGGAGGCTCCGATGGCTGCGACGGACAACCGCGACAGCGCCGACCTGAAGCTCGAGGTGGTCACCCTTCCCGTCAGCGACCTGGACCGGGCGAAGGACTTCTACGCCGGCCTGGGCTGGCGACTCGACGCCGATTTCGTTCTCGGCGGCGCCCGGGCGATTCAGTTCACCCCGCCCGGTTCCGCCTGTTCGATTCATTTCGCCACCGGCCCCGGGGCCGCCGCGCCCGGTTCGGCGCAGGGCTTGTTCCTGGTCGTTCCCGATGTCCAGGCTGCGCGGGAAAGGCTGGCCGCGCGGGGGTTCGGGTCGGGGAGATTTTTCACCGTACGCCGGAAGGCCAGGCGGACGGGCCCGCGCCGGACCGGGCGTCGTACAACTCGCTCGCCACGTTCAGCGATCCGGACGGGAACGGCTGGGTGTTGCAGGAGGTGACGTCCCGGCTGCCCGGGCGGGTCGAGGGCGGCGGTACGACGTACACGTCAGCGAATGACCTGGCAGAAGCCCTCCGGCGCGCTGCGGCCGCTCATGGGGAGCACGAGCAGCGCACCGGTGAAGCCGACCCGAATTGGCCCGACTGGTACGCGGAATACCTCGTCAGCGAGCAGGCCGGGACAGAACCTCCCAAGTAGACGCGCGGCGGCCCCACGCTACGAAGACGAAGAGCGCGAAGAGCACGACGGGCGTGATCACCAGCGCGCCGCCGTGGAGGATGAACGCCTGCGTGATGGTGGCTCCCACCATGAGCAGGGCGAGGCCGGCCGCCGCCAGGCCGGCCAGGCGGGGCACCAGGAGCCCGATGCCGCCGGCGAGTTCCACCAGGCCGATGAAGTAGCGGAACCATGTCGCCGCGCCCATGTCTTCGAAGGTCTGGACCGCGTACGCCTCACCCAGAAGTTTGGGGCCGGCCGAGGCGACGATGAAGAAGAGCGCAAGCGTGATCTGCAGTGCCCACAGCGTGCGGTGGAGTCCCCGGGCGAGCGGTGCGGGTGCGGTGTTGACGGCGGTCATGACGATCATCTCCTTGCTCGAATGGTGAGTACACCTCCTCAGACTTGCGGAACGAGCCGAACTCATCGGTCGGCCGAGAAAAGATGGGCCGACGGTAGCCGCACGAGCAGGCCGGCCCCGCCCAGGTCGCTGTCCACGACCTCGAGCGTTCCGCCGTGGCCGGCGCAGATGTCGTGCGCGATGGCCAGGCCCAGCCCGGACCCACCGGAGTCGCGGGCGCGGGCGTCGTCGAGGCGGGTGAACGGCAGCAGCACCCGTCGGCGGTCGTCCGGGGCGATGCCCGGCCCGTCGTCGGCCACGGTCATGCGTACCGTTGTCGCGGCCGGATCGGGAACGACGGTGACCGTGACGACGCTCCGGGCATGGCGTTCCGCGTTGTCCAGCAGATTGCGCAGCAGCCGGTCCAGCTGCGCCCGATCGCCGGCCACGACGGCGGCCCCGGTCACCTCGCAGCTGACCCGCACCGGCCCGGCGCGGCCCCGGTCGGCGACCTGATCCCGGGCCAGGGCCGCGAGGTCGACCGGCTCGCGCGAAACCTCGGCGCCGGCCTCCAGCCGGGCGAGCAGCAACAGATCATCCGCCAGACGATGCAACCGCCGCGCCTCGGCTGCCGCCTCCCGGATCACGCCCTCCTTGTCGGCACGGTCGGGATGAGCGGCCGCGACCTCCAGGATCGCCCGCACGCTCCCGATCGGGGTACGCAGCTCGTGCGCCGCGTCGGCGATGAACCGGCGCTGGCGCTCGGCGGACGCGGCCAGCCGGTCCAGCGTGTCGTTGAACGTCACCGCGAGCCGGGCGAGGCGATCGTCGGAGCCGGGCACGGACAGCCGCCGGTCGAGCCCCCGCGCGCTGAACTCCGCCGTCTGCGCGCGCATCCGCTCCACCGGCCGCAACGCCCGGTCGGTCGCGAGCCACGCCACCAACGCCACGAGCACCACCGCCACCGGTACGCCGGGCAGAAGCAGACGGTCCACCCGTGCCACCGCCCGCTCGGCCTCGAACGGCAGAACCACGGCGTAGAGCCGGATGGGCGGGGTGTACAGCGGCTTGGCACGCAGCCCGAGCTGGCTCAGATCCCACGGGGTGTCGAGGTCGGTGTCGGCGTACAGCACCGGGTACGTGCGGTGTGCCAGCCGCGCCCGGGCGCCCGGCGGTGGCGCGCCGAGCCGTACCGAGCTGTCCTGCGGCCGGTAGTCGCGGACCCGGCCGGCAGGCGGTGCCGGCAGCAGCTTACGGTCCGCGACGTACGGCTCCAATTCCTGGCTGCCTCTGCGCACCGCGTCGTCGGCGGACACCAGGAGGTAGGCCACCGTGTCCGAATCCGGAACCGAGGACTCGCCCAGACTGAACGTGACGAAAACGTTCAGGTCTTCGGCCTTCAGCGAGGGGTTGCCGACGACGGTGTTCTGCAGGCTCAGCACCATCGTTCGCGCCTCCTGCTCAGCTGCGCGCATCCTTTCGGCGTACACGATGTGCCGAAGCCACAACCCGGCACCGAGCAGAAGGAGAAGGGAAGCGACGCCGGCGGCGAACGCCGCCCGGACCCGAAGGTCACGCACCGAGATCCTCCAGCCGATACCCGACGCCGCGCACCGTGTGGATGGTCCGCACCCCGAACGGTACGTCGATCTTGCGGCGGAGCGCGCTCACGTACACCTCGACGATGTTGACGTCGCCGTCGTGGTGCAGGTCCCACACCTGATCGAGAATCTCCGTCTTGCCGACCACCTCACCGGGCCGCCGGATCAAGGCCTCCAGCACCCCGAACTCCCGCGGCGTCAGCTCCACGGGCCGCCCCGCCCGCTGACACGTCCGCGCCGCCGGATCGACAACCAGGTCACCGACCCGCAGGTCCGGCGCCGCCCCACCCTTGCGCCGCAACAACGCCCGCAGCCGCGCGACCAGCACCACGTATGAGAAAGGCTTCCGCAGGTAATCGTCAGCGCCCGTGTCGAGCGCCTCGGCCTCGTCGTACTCGCCGTCCTTGGCGGTCAGCACGAGCACCGGCGTGGTGTCACCGAGGCGGCGCAGCTCGGCGCAGACGCGATACCCGTTGAGGCCGGGCAACATCAGATCCAGCACGATCGCCGCGTACCGCTCCTGCGCGGCATAGTCGAGCGCCGCCCGGCCGTCATGCACGAGATCGACGGCGAAACCGTGCGCCTCGAGGCCGCGGCAGATCGCCCCGGCCATCGCCCGCTCGTCCTCGACCACCAGAATCCGCACGCCGCCCAGCTTGACACGCCTTCGCGGGCACCCTGAAGACGATCTTCAGGCGGTTCAGGCCCGGTTCAACGGCCGATTGCCAGCCTCCACGCCGTGAACCCCCGCGTACGCCCTCCCTGGCCCTACGTCGTAGCCGTCCTGTGCTTCGCCGCATATGTCCTTCTGGCGGTCCGCCAGCACCGCCTGATCCACACAACCGGCTACGACCTGGGCATCTTCGAACAGGCGGTGCGGGCCTACGCCGACGGCCGGCCACCGATCGTGGAGCTGAAAGGCCCCGCCTTCAACCTGCTCGGCGACCATTTCCACCCGATCCTGATGCTGCTCGCACCGCTTTACCGACTGTTCCCCACCCCGGAAACCCTGCTGGTCGCCCAGGCCGCACTGGTCGCGGTCTCGATCATTCCCATCGGGCGTACGGCGGTGAGCATCCTCGGCCAGGTCGGGGGGACGTTCGTGGCTGTCGCGTACGGAATGTCCTGGGGCCTGCAGGAGCTGATCGGCTTCGACTTCCACGAGGTGGCGTTCGCGGTGCCGTTGCTGGCATTCAGCCTCGAGCGGCTGCTGCGCCGGCAATGGTCCGCGGCTGTCGCCTGGGCGGCGCCGCTGGTGCTGGTCAAGGAGGACCTGCCCCTGACAGTCGCAGCCATCGGCGGATATCTGCTGTTGCAAGGCCGACGCCGGCTCGGCGCGTGGACCATGGCGTTCGGCGTAGCGTCCACGGCGTTCGTGGTGCTGGTGGTGTTGCCCTTTTTCAATTCCGCACATCACTACGCGTACTCGATGCAGGCGGGCGCCGGAACCCCGCTGTCCGACCGCCTGGCGACGCAAGCCGGTACGGTCGTCGCACTGCTCAGCGTCGGTGCCTTTGTCGCCGTACGCTCGCCTCTGCTGTTGCTGGCGCTGCCGACGCTCGGGTGGCGCTTTCTCGCGAACAGCCCGAATTACTGGGGCACTCGCTTCCATTACAACGCGGTGCTGATGGTGATCGTGTTCGCCGCTTTCCTCGATGCGGCACGCTCCCTCGGACGGGATGCTGATGCCTCACGCCCGGCCGGTCGGCTCGGGGTCATGCTCGCAGCCGGGTGTCTGGTCGCGTGTGCCGCGCACGCGCCCGGGCGGCCTCTCCGGGCCCTGGCCGAGCCCTCGTTCTGGCGGCGGGATCCCCGGGTCGCCGCGGCGCACGCGGTCTTCGACCGGATCCCGGACGATGCCGAGGTGGCTGCCACCAATCGACTGGTCCCACAGCTGACGGGACGTGCGCGGGTGCGCATGTTCCCTCCGCCGGGCGCGACGTCGACGGCGGAATGGGCGGTCGCGGATACGGCGGTCGATGACTGGCCTTATCGAGCCGCGGAGGTGAGCGACGAGGTGGTCACGCTGCAGGCCGCCGGCTATCGGGTGGTCGCCCGCTCAGACGGATTCGTTCTGCTACAGCGAAGTCAGCCCGGAATGATCAGGTCGCCGGAACGTCAAGGTTGGCGCTGAGCGTGTCCATCACTCGTCCTCGCGCGCTTCGACCGCGGTGCCGGCATGTTGGTCCGAAAACGCAGCGTGGAGGTCGTGTTACGAGGCCCCCGGGTGCGGCCCGATCAGCGGGCAGTCGGGCAGCTCGGTATGGGTCACCCGGGCGCCCGGGCCGAGCGGCAGGGCGATATCGAACCGGAAGCAGACGTCCTTGCTGCCGGCCGGGTAACGCGTCGTCACGCCCCACCTGTCGGCGGAGCGTTCGTCCGTCCACATGGTCCCGACCACCGCGGTCACCTCAGCGTCGGTCAGCTCGCCGTCCGCAACCGCCGACACCAGCCTCTGCTGACTACGGTCGGCGAAGCCGCGGGCGACCGCCAGCGATTCGTCGTCGATCGCGTGCTGGTGCCGTGGCAGCGCGACCCCGAACACCCAGACGACCACGCCCGCCACAAGCAGGAACGCCAGCAGCGCGAGGCCGGCCAAGGTCGCGACAGACCCACCGATGAGGCGGAGCGCTCGCGACGCCGTGCCGGTGTTCTCAGCGGACATCAGCAACCTCCGTAGCCGGATTCGTGCTGCTGCAGGCAAGTCACCCGGAAATTACCACCTGGTAGGCACTGGTCGCCGGACGGATGTCGCCACCGTTGGTCACGATGGACCGTGCCTCCAGCCTCGCTATCCGGCCGTCGACGTTGGCGGTAAGCGTTTCGTCGGCCGAGGACAGCTCGCAGGCCTGTTCGTTCGTGCAGCTGTGCGTGTGGGTGACGGTGAGTTCTCTGCGGTCGCTGCTGCACTTCTCGTCGCTGTCGACGGTGTCGGGATGGCACAGCCGCTCTCCCGTGAGCCGGAATTCAAGCGCGACCGCAATAGTCGGCGTCTGCTGGGCGCGACCAGCCGTCCCGCATCCGTGCGCGGCACCGGCCGCTCGTGCGGTCACGCTGACCGCACGCGCACCGTCAGCACTAACGCGGGTCCCTGTCACTTGGATGCCCGCCTCCAAGTACGTCCCCTCTGAACGGCCCTCGGCATAGCACGCCGAGGCGGCAACTGGCTCGGTCACGACTGACGCCGCAGCAGGCGGGACGACCGACCGCCACGCGAACGTGAGGACAACCGCCAGGCCGAGAGCCGCGATCAGTGCGCCCCGTCGGCGTCGGCGCATCCGGGCAGAGACCGGCAGAGTCGAGGCGAGCATGAGGGCACGCTACAAGGTCATGATCTTTACCGCCGTCCCCTGTCATGACAGCCGCTCAGCAGGCCGATTAGTGGTAGCCGTAAGCGGCTGTCAGACCGCCATGGTCACCGGCGGCAAGACTGCGCTTCGACGTGTTGCACGCCAGGACACCGCCTGCCTTCTCGAGCGCGTCATGAACGATCGGCTGTCCGTTCTCTACAAGCTCGCCACGTACGCGGGGCTGCGGCGTGCCGAACTGTGCGGCGTGCGCTGGTCCGACCTCGACCATCGCACGCAAGATCACCGAGCTCCACCATCCGGTCCGCCTACCCAGCCGTCCTTGACCCCATCTCTGCCGTGAGTCCGCACACCATGGAACGGGCATGCTCCCTGCCATCAATACAACGCTCCACGTGTTGACGGCAGGGAGCCGCTCTGCCCGGCTCGGCCCGGCCTCCCGGTGGGGTGGGCGGCCCCATCTTTGTCGAAGATTCCCGCCGGAGGCATCGCTGATCCGGTCGCCGCCGCGGAGCTCGGCCGGCGTTCGGCGGCGGAGCTGATGTCGCGGACGCTGTTCGGTGCCCGGGAGCCAGAATGGCTCACAGGAGCCCAGTGGCTCCCAAGACCACCGGTGAGCAAATGCCGCGGACATGAGAAAGGCCCTCAACCATGCCGTTGTGGCTGGTGGAGGGCCTTCTCTGTGAAGCGCGCCCGAAGGGACTCGAACCCCTAACCTTCTGATCCGTAGTCAGATGCTCTATCCATTGAGCTACGGGCGCTCGGTGCGTTGCCAGCATACACACCGGCTCAACACGCGGAGACTCCGGGATTCGAACCCGGGAGGGGGTATAAGCCCCCAACCGCATTAGCAGTGCGGCGCCATAGACCAGACTAGGCGAAGTCTCCTCGGAAGCCTTCAGGCCACCGACCGTCGAGGATACCGGACCGCCCGAGGGCCCGGCAAAGAGGATCCCCTCCGCGCGCCGCGCCGGAAATTGATCGACCACACCCGCTTCCAACAGGTGAAACCTCCGCGGCCAGGCTAGGCTGCCACGGCATGGAGGAGAAGCAGCCGCCGCCGCGTCGTCCGCGGGCTCCCCGGCCCGCGTTCAGCACGTCTGACCAGCCCGAATCCTCCGCGCCGCCGGCCGGTCGGCCCCGCAGGACGCCACCCCCGGTGACGTTTCGGCCGCCGGCTGCGGACAAGACCCAGAATCCTTCGGGTACGGGCACACCGTCCCCGAACGCAGACGCGTCCACCCAAGTGAACGGCTCACCCTCCCGCGCCCGCAAAGCCACCCCGCCCAAGAAGGCGGCGAAGAAGGCCGCACCCGCCAAGGCAGGCCCGGCCGTGACGAAGGCCACCCCGTCGAAGGCCACCAAGAGCGCCGCGCCTCAGAAGCAGGCTGCGCCTCGGAAAGACGCCGTGCCCTCCGAGAACGCCACGCAGGTGGGCTCGGCAGTGCCGGGGACGGCAGCCACGCAGGCCGGTTCGGACACGGCAGCAAAGCCGGCCGACCCGGCAACGACAGGGACGGCTGCCCCGCGGGCCGGTTCGGACACGGCAGCAAAGCCGGCCGACCCGGCAACGCCAGGGACGGCTGCCCCGCGGGCCGGTTCGGACACGGCAGCAAAGCCGGCCGACTCGGCAACGCCGGGAATGGCAGCCACGGAGGCCGGTTCGGACACGGCAGCAAAGCCGGCCCGCTCGGCAGCCCAGGGAACGGCAGCCACGCAGGCCGGATCCGGAACCACAGCCGAGCAGAGGAGACCGGCCGCCGCAGCGAAGAACGCCGCACCGGCGAAGAAGGCAGCGAAGGCGACAACGCCGGCCAGAAAGACCGCGCCGCTCAAGAGGGCGATCAAGGCGGCCGCCTCGGAGCTGGCGCCGGCCGTGGTCGAGCCGGACATGACCACCGTCCCGGACGAGCCGAGCCCCACACCCGAGGAAAAGGCCGCGCCCAGCCGGTCGGAGCAAGAAGCGCCCAGCCGGCCGGAGGAGCAAGCCCCGAGCCGGCCGGAGGAACAAGCAGCCACCGCGCCGGAGGAGCAAGCAGCGACCGCGCCGGAGGAGCAAGCAGGGACCGCCTCGGGGAAGCAAGCCCCGAGCGGACCGGACCAGCAACCACACAACGCACCCGAGATGAAGCCGCGAAGCAGCCCGGAGGAGCAACCCGGCAAGAAGGCCGAGACTGCTGAGCCCCCGGCTACGGCCCCGGGGCAGCCGGGGGCTGTCGTCCCCGTACAGCCGACCCTCCCGCCGGCGGCCCTGCCATCGACGGACACCGAGTCCGTCGAAGCCCGCCGCGCCGCTGCCCGCTTCGAGGCCTGGGTCCGCATCCTCGCGGACCCCGCCCACTCCCCGGAGCTGCTCGCCCTCGCCGCCGTCCAGGCCGTCGGCCCACGTGCCGCCGAATGGGCTGAGCGCACGGCGGACGCCTATCCCGCCGCGACGCCTGACGCCATCGCTCGGCTGGCGGTACAGCAGTTCACCCGGTTCGGCAGTGTGAACAGTGTCTTCGCCGCGGTTGCCGGCTCGTACGCTCCGCTTGCCCTGCTCGGTGCCGCGGCCCTGACTCAGGCGGAGCTGGCCCTGCACGTGGCCGCGGCCTACGGGTTCGATCCCACCGATCCGGCGCGGGCCGTAGATCTGCTGGTGCTGACGCGGGTTCATCCCGGGCGAGAGGATGCCGAGGCCGCGCTCGTCTCCGCGCGGGAGCACGGCTATGAGGGTGCCGGGCTGAGCGATGCCGTGTGGCGGCTGGGCCGGATGGTCACGGCGCACGCCGGTGGCTGGGCTGTGCTGCGGGTGGTCAACCGGTTCTTCCCCGCCAGCAGCCTCCTTGCCGCCGTACTGACCAGCCGGGCTGCCGCCCAGACCATGGGCGCACGGGCCACGTCCTTCTACCGGGGCTGATCGGCGGATAATTCTGGACCGGTGGCGTACCCCTATCGGGTGACCCAACCACACGCACATCCGGACCTATCCGCACAAGCGACGCGCCGACTGTCGGCAATTGTGCGGTCTAAGTCGCACCTTCGGTGCGATGCGTAACCTGTTCCGCTGCTCACGCTATGCGCATGGGAGACCTCGCGCGTTTGCTCAAAGAGAGCTGGAGCCTCGTCGAGGAGCACCAGGACAAAGTCGCCGGTTATTTCTACGCGCGCATGTTCCTCTCGCACCCCGATCTCCGGGATCTTTTCCCGGTCCACATGGACGTCCAGCGGGCACGGCTGCTCAACGCGATCGTCACCGCGGTCCAAACGCTCGAGGATCCGGAGAAGTTCGACGAGTATCTCCGGGCCTTGGGGCGCGACCACCGCAAGTTCCACGTGGAACCGGAGCACTACGAGGTGGTCGGCGGCGCGTTGATCGAGGCCATGCGGCATTTCGGGGGCGAGCAGTGGGGGATCGAGTACGACCAGGCGTGGGCCGATGCGTACGCGGTCATCGCGTCGAAGATGCTGGCCGGTGCCGAGGCGGACACGAACCCGCCGTACTGGTATGCCGAGGTGATCTCGCACGAGCGCCGCGCCAACGACATCGCGGTCTTCACGGTCATGCCGATGCAGCCGCTGGAGTTCCGGGCCGGGCAGTACCTGAGCCTCGAGTGCCCGCGGTTCCAGCCGCGGTTGTGGCGTACGTATTCACCGGCCAACGCTCCCCGGCGCGACAACACCCTGGAGTTCCACGTACGCGCGGTCGGCGCCGGTTGGGTGTCGAGTGCGCTGGTGCGGCGGCTGGAGGTCGGCGACATGATCCGGCTGGCCGCGCCGATGGGGTCGATGAACCTGGACCGGCGGTCGACCCGGGACGCGGTGTTCGTCGCCGGCGGCACCGGCCTCGCCCCGATCAAGTCGCTGCTGGAGGAGCTGACCCGCTACAACCGCACGCGGTGGGTGCACGTCTTCTTCGGCGCCCGGACCCGCGACGACCTGTACGACCTCGCCGAGCTGAACCGCCTGGCCGCGCGCTATCCGTGGCTGTCTGTGGTGACCGCGTGCAGCGACGATCCGACCTTCCCCGGTGAGCAGGGCAACATCTCGGACGTCGTCGCCCGGTACGGCCCCTGGAACGAGCACGACTTCTTCGTCTCCGGTTCGGGCCCGATGGTCAAAGGGACCCTCAAGACCCTCGCCGAGCTGCAGGTGCCCTCGATCCGCATCAAGTACGACAGCTTCTCGGACATGTAGCCGAACGACAGGTCAGTAGCTCCACGGGCGGCCGGTCTGGCCGTACTCCTCGACCGGTACGAGCGCGGAGTCGGCCGCCATCCGGTCCACGTACAGGCGCCCTTCCAGGTGGTCGATCTCGTGGCTGACCAGGCGCGCCATGGCTTTCTCGAAGGAGGTGATGACCCGGGTGCCGTCGTAGCGGGCGTGTTCCACGTCGACGCGCAGCGGCCGGACGACGAGACCGCGGTAGTCGAAGAAGGAGAGGCAGCCCTCGTACTGTTCGTCGGTCTCCCCGGACTCGTCGACGACGCGGGGGTTCAGCAGGACGACGGGCTCGGCGCCGCGTTCCGGCGGCCGGACCATGGCGGCGGCAACCGCCAGGCCGATCTGCGGCGCGGCCAGCCCGACCCCCTTGCTGAAGTCGTGGACCGTCTCGAGCCGCCCCAGGGTGGCCCGCAGGGCCGCCACGGCCTCACGGGCGTCGGACTCCTCCCGGGGCAGTTGGAAGTGCCGGGCGCGCTGGCGGAGCAGGTCCGCCCCGCGCTGCACGATGCCTATTCCGCGCATCCGCTGGCTCGCTCTCAGCTCATGGCCGTTCGGCTCCGGTGTGCGGGGTTCCACGGCCGATCGTTGCCGGGGGACGCCTTCGTCTCCGGTGTGCGGGGCGGTCTGCCCGCGGAACCGCCATTCGAGGCGGTAGCGGGCGTTGAGCAGGGGTGCGTCGGTCGACCATTCGAAGACCGCGCGTTGGTCGTCGTTGTGCCGTTCGAGCGGGGTACGGACGGGCACCTCCGCGGCGAGGGACGTCTCCATGCCCCAGACCTGCGGTTCGAACTCGACCGGGAAGTCCAGCCGTACCGTGAGGTTGCGGGTGGGCAGGCGCACGGCCCGCTGAAACCAGTGGCCCCACTTCTCCTCTCCGACCGTGTAGGCGTAGTCGATCGTTGTCCGTTCACCCGGATAGAGCGGGAACTGGCCCTGGTCGTTGGCGAAGAGCAGCCACACCTCCTTGGCGGCGTCGCGGTCGAGCTTGAGCCGCCAGTGCATCGGCTCGGCGGCGTCGCCCTCGCCGGCCACCGCGTGCAGGTCCATCTCCTCGAAGCTGAGCGGGTGCTGGCGGTGATGCTGGTTGGAGCCGGCCGGGTCGTGCGGATAGCGGTCCACGGCGATCTTGACGAGGTACCGGGTCACGGGTTCGACGCCGGCGTTGTAGAGGGCGCGCCGGATCCGGCAGCGGTACGCGCCCTTCGTGTACGTGAGCTCGGCCACCTCCTGTTCGACGATGAGCCCGGTGCCCGGTGGCAGCCACTGGACGGGCACCGGGGGGTCGCGGTGCAGCTGGGTGCCGCGGGCGTGCCGGAGTTCGTCGTACTCCTGGAATCGCTGCCAGATCACGCCGCCGGCGGCCAGGACGGCCTCGGCCCGCCGCGCGAAGTCCTCGGTGGGTTTGTGCCGGCGCCCCTCGACGTGACTGACGTAGGACGGGTCGAAGCCCATCCGGGCGGCGAGCTGCTTCTTGGTCATGCCGCGCTCGACCCGCCACTGCGCAAGCGCCGCCACGAACTGGTCGGCGGCCCTCTCGACTGGCGAGGTGGTCATCACGGATGTCCCCTTTGCGACAGGAATTTCAGTGTCCATGTCTTCCGGTGTCCGCATGGGGCTTGTAGCGCGTTGCCGACAGATACCTTGACGAAACCGGCAACGCCGCAACGCTGCGTTAGGTCACCCTTGCTCGGGGTATTCGTCCAGAAATACCTGACCGGGGCCCGGCATCCCGCGGGCCCGCAGGAATGGTTAGGCTAGCCTTAACGGGGTATGGTGGGTGATCCGGAGCGACGGCCGCACAGCGGGAGGTGACAGCAGTGATTCAGCAGAGCTCCTGCTGCCGCCGGGCCGGCGGCCACCGGTGACCACGACCCTCGACCAGCCCTTCGCGGGCCATTCCGCCTTCGCCGAGCCGCCGCTCGCGCCGATCACCGCGACCCTGCGAGCCATGTTCGGCACGTCCACCGAGCTGCCGGGTCTGGCTCCGGATCTTCTGGTACGCGATACGACGGGCTGGATGCCCGCGTCCGAGCTGACCGGCGCCGCCCTGGACGTCCTGCTCGACTCCTCGAAGCGGCGCTGGCAGGCGCAGCCGCACGCGGCCGCCGCGCTGGCCTGGAAGGCGTACACGTACTGGCTGGCGTTGCCGGCGGTGCTGGGCTGGGCCTCGGCGCGGCGGGTGCCGCTGCTGACCGGCACCGACGTGCTGATGCACTTCGACGACCCGCGTCCGCTCGTGACCATCGGCCTGCACCCGGACGTGACGGTGGCGGTGCTGCCGTCCGACCCGCTGGCCCTGAGCGGCCGCCCGGGCGTGCGGGTGGTCCCGACCGAGGCGGCCCTGCTCGAGGAGCTGCGCCGGTCGCTGCTGGACCAGCACCTGACGCCGCTGCTGGACGCGATCCACAGCAAAGTACGCCTCGGCAAGCGCACGCTGCTGGGCTCGCTCGCTTCCGGGGTCGGCTACGCCGTGCTGCGCTCGGCCGACGTGCTGCCGGGTTCCTCGGCCGAGACCATCGGCGTGCTGCTCGGCGCCCTCGGCGTGGAGGACCTGATCGAACTGGTCCCGGGCCGCGCCGGCAAGCTGGACGTGCAGCGGAAGACCTGCTGCCTGGCCTTCACCCTGCCGAAGCCCAAGGTCTGCATGGGCTGCTGCATCCAGCAGCACTGACCTCCGGACGGGCTCCGGTCAGCTGAGATCCGGCCCGCTCAGCGTCGCCTTGGGATCGTCGACCAGCGCCCGGACGTTCCACACCCAGGCCCCGCCGGTCCAGGTCGGCTGGAAGCCCAGCAGGTCGGTCATCGCCCGGAGCATCTCGATGTCGCGCTCCTGCGGCGTGAGCACCACCACCCCGGCCTTCCAGTAGCGAAGGTCGGCCAGCGTCATCTCACGCCGGGTGTCGGTGATCTCCGGCGTGGGGTTCCCCTGCTTGATGGAGCTCATCAGCCCGCTGGTCGGCCGCCACGGCGGCGAGAACAGCGCCGCGCGGTCGTTGGGGTCGAGCGGGTTCTGGGCCGGCAGCAACGCGTACGCGCTCGCGATCCGCATGTCCTGCCCGGTGTAGGCGCTCCACCGCATGGGGTCGGGATACTGGCTGTCCGGCAGGGGCAGCGCGACCACGGTGTGGTTGTCGTCGACGTACTGCCGCCAGGCACCCGACGTGACGAAGTCCGGCACCGGGTCCATGGGGGCGGTCCGCAGCGGCGTCGGGGCGAGCGGCACCAGAGCCATCGCCACCGCCGTGATCATCGCGACCCGGACCGGGCCGCGGGCGGACGGCTGCGCCTTCATCAGGTCGGACGCCTTCTGGCAGCCCAGCGCCAGCACGATGCCGATGACCGGCGCGATCGCCATGGCCCACCGGGTCGGCACGGCCGAGTTCAGCACCGGAACGCTGTGCAGCAGCGCCCAGAGGCCGTTGACGCCGGTGTCGACGCCGTTGAGGTGGATCCGCGGGCCGAGCGACAGGGCACCGAAGAGCAGCGCCAGGGCGGCCAGCGTGACCACCGCGGCGCTGCGGCGCATCCACGCCACCAGGCCGAAGAAGAGGATGATCAGGCCCCAGCCGAAGAACGCGTTCTCCTCGGAGGCGTTCTGCGCCAGCCGGGCGGCGGTCACGCTGTTGCCGGCGATGGAGCGCTGTGCGTACGCCGTGAAGGCACCCAGGTCGGTGCCGAAGTACCGCACGAACTCGGACAGGCCGCGGTAGCTCTGCGGCCCGAAGAACTGCACCGAGAGCGGGTACGCGAGCACGGCCAGCGTCACCGCGGCGGTCACACCCAGCGCCCGGAGGAAGGCCATCACCTCGGTGCGACCGGCGCGCTTGCGCCGGGCGATCGCCATGACCGTGCAGAAGACACCCAGCCCGACCGCGGCCATGAAGAGGATCTCGAGGTTGATGAACGCCTGCCAGATCAGCAGGCCGGCGAGGATCAGCCCGTTGCGGACCGCCCGGCCCGGCGTACGCAGCTCGAGGGTGCGCCAAATGATCAAAGGCACCAGGAACTGCGAGACGATGTTCGGGTGGCCGCCGGCGTGCGCGATCATGCTCGGCGCGAAGGTGATGAAGAGCGCACCCACCCAGGCCGCCAGCCGCGAGGTGACGAACTGACGCGAGAGCACGAGATACCACGAGATGCCGGTGATCGACAACGCGAGAGTGAGAAACGCGTTGAACGCCACATGCGGCCCGAAGAGGACAGTGACCGGCGTCATCGGCAGTGAAACGGCCAGCACACTGGTGTTGGCCATCATGTTCACCCCATCGGGGTAATTCATGCGATCCGAGAAGAACGGATAAGCGCCATCCGTGAGCACGCGTGCACCGTGCGCCAGCATCCACTCAAAGAATGCCTGATCCTGAGGATCGTCGCGCAACTCATGATCAAGATTGAGCCACAACGGCGCCGTCAGGAAGAGCGCTACCCCGACGAAGGTGGCGATCGCCAGGGCGTCTCGCCAGGTGAGAGAGCGCCACCAGCGACGCCGCGGCGCCGCCTCCGGTGCCGTCTCGCCCGCCGTGCGATCTGCGGGTATGACCGAGATCGGCGCGGCTGCAACCTCGCTTTCGAGGGTCAGCAGCTCCGCGTCCAGGTCTTCGGCGGCGGCCTCGGGGTCCGGTGGCAGAACGTTCCCGCCGGGCGACTGGCCGGTCGAGTCAATACCCGTAATCGTCATAGCATCGGCGAGCCTAACGGAGCTTGGTAACAGTGTCGTGACGGGCGGCCGAGGCGTGATCGACCCGATATGTACGCGCGTTTTACCGCCGCCTCACGCCAGTGGTGCATGATGGGTAACGATCCCGGGTACCCCCGGGGCAATGTCTCAATCAGGCAAAAATGGAGCGGTCACCCCCCGCTCAACTTTCGGTTGCGCGCACCGGATGCTTAACTCTTCCGGTCCCGCTGTCAGCTCGGATCGGCAAGACGAGGGAACCTTACTTATGGCAGACATCACTGGAGACCAGCGGATCCAGTCCGAAGTGCTCGAAGGCCTCGCCATGGCCGTGAACCACCGACGTTGGTTCGTCGAGCTCGCTCTCCCCTACCTGGGGGAGAACCCGATCGAGATCGGCAGCGGTCTCGGCGACTACGCCTTGGAGTGGGCGGAGCACGTCCCGCACTTCACCGCCACCGAGGCGGACCCGGACCGGCTGGTGCAGCTCAAGGAGCGCCTGGCCGACCACTCGAACATCGACGTGCGGCAGATGCTCCTGCCGGCGCCCGACGCCGCGGGTGAGTACAGCGCCGCGGTGTCCTACAACGTGCTCGAGCACATCGAGGACCACGTCGGCGCGCTGCGCAGCATGGCCGAGCTGGTCCGCCCCGGCGGCCGGATCATCCTGATCGTCCCGGCGTTCATGTTCGCCATGAGCCAGGTCGACATCGCGACGGGCCACATCCGCCGCTACACCAAGAAGACGATGCGCGCCGCCATGACCGAGGCCGGCCTCACCATCGAGAAGCTGCACTACGCGAACGCGCTGGGCCTCATCGGCTACTACACCGCGACGAGCATCTTCAAGCTGGCCCCCAAGGAGGGCCCGATGGTGAAGATCTACGACAGCCTCGTGCTGCCGGTCACCAAGGCCGCGGAGAAGGTCGTGAAGCCGCCGTTCGGCCAGTCGGTCTTCGTCGTCGCCAAGGTTCCCGGCTGACCCACGAACACCAGAAAGCCCGCCCGGTCACGGACCCGGCGGGCTTTTCTGCGTACGGCGGGTGGTCAGCCCTTGACCTGGTAGGTGGGGCGGATGGTGGCCCGCGCCAGGGTGTGGAACGCCAGGTTGAAGCCGACGTACGCGGGAGTCGCGTCCTCGCCGACCTCCAGGCGGTCCACGTCGAGGGCGTGCACCGCGAAGACGTACCGGTGCGGGCGGTCACCCGGCGGCGGTGCGGCGCCGCCGTAGCCGGCCTCGCCGTAGTCGGTGCGGATGGTGAAGGCACCGTCCGGCAGCGGGTCGACCCCGCGCGGCAGCTCGGTGACCGAGGCCGGCAGGTTCACCACCACCCAGTGCCAGAAGCCGCTGCCGGTGGGTGCGTCCGGGTCGAAGCAGGTCACCACGAAGCCGCGGGTCTCGGCCGGGAAGCCGGACCAGGCGAGCTGCGGGGAGAGGTTCTTGCCACCCACGCTGGGATGCACGTAAAGCTCGTCGAGCGGCTGCCCGTCGGCCACGTCCGTGCTGGTCACCGTGAAGGACGGAACCGGCGGCAGGATGTCGTACGGATCCGGTGCCTCTGCGCGTTCCAAATTCATGCTGTTGTCCTTCCAGCTGTGCGGACTCCGCGGTCCAGACTGCCCCCTGTGAGCTAAAAGTAACCGGGTGAGATGTCGCACAGCTTTCGGACGCGATAACCCCGGCGCCCGGTTCGGCGAGAAACGCACAGCTGGTGCGCGCCGGAGGGCTTGACCCGGGCGATAGTGGTGTCAGACATCCGACCGGGTTCGAGCGGCAGAGATCCCCGTGCCCGGTGGTGACGGTCGCTCAGCGCAGCCGCGGCCAGCAAGTCGGCACCTGTCCCGCGGGACAGGTGCCGACTGCCGTTGTGGGGAGCTACAGACCGAACAGCGGCAGGCAGGGTTCCAGGCCCGTGATCTCCACCTCGGTCGTCCGCGCCGCGGTCCAGGCGGCCCGGTCCAGCACCAGCCGGCGCCCGAGGACCCGCTCTCCGCGTACGACGTGCCACTCGGTGCCGTTGTCGGTGTAGCCGAGCTTGCGGGAGACGGCGTACGAGGCGGCGTTGTCCTCGAACGCCTCCGAGGTGGCGAACTCGGCGCCGAGGCCGGTGAACGCCAGCTCCAGCACCGCCGCGCGCATATCGGTGCCGTACCCCCTGCCCTGGTACGCCAGCCCGAGCCAGGAGCCCGTACCGACGATCCGGGCCGTGGCGAAGTCCCGGGCGCCGATGTCCTGCGTACCGATCACTTCGCCCGCGGCGACCACCACCAGCTGCAGCGTCCAGTCGCCGGGCGACCACCGACCCCACTGGGCCCACTGCCACTTGATCGTGTTGCGGGCCCGCTCCTCGGGCGTCGCGTCGGTCCAGGGCGCCACGAACGGCATCACCGCCGGGTCGTGCACACCGGCGGCCGCGACGTCGCCGAGCCGGGCGAGGTCCTCGAGGTCGGGCAGGCGCAGTTCGAGCCGCGGCGTACGCAGCCGCAGCCCGAACAACGGCCAATGGTCGGCGATCATGCCGGAATATTAGAACCGCTCGATGTGCAGCCCCGCGTACAGGCGCCGGTACACCACCCCGGTCCGCCGGTTCCCCGCGTCGATCATCATGCCGCGGCCCATGTAGATGCCCACGTGGCCGGCGCCCACCACGAGGTCGCCGGGGCGCGCCGCGGCCCGCGAGACGGTACGTGCCCGCGCCGCCTGTCCACCGGACGAGTGCGGCAGCCGCAGACCGGCGTGCGCGTACGCCCGCTTGGTGAAGCCGGAGCAGTCGAAGGCGCGCGGACCCTCGCCGCCGGACGCATAGCGCTTGCCGACCTGGGCCCGGGCGTAGGCGATCACCGACGCCATGCGCGCGGGCGTGCCGCGTGTGATGCGAGGCCGGACGGCGACGGCCCGGCGGACGACGCGCTTGCGCACGGCCGGACGGGCGTGCGCACGGCTCGCGGTCGCGGCGGCACGACGCTCGGCGGCTACGGCACGGCGCCTGGCGGCTGCCGCACGGACTTCGGCGGCCACGGCGCGGCGCTCCACGACGACCTGCCGCTCCACGGCGGCCATGCGTTCGGCGAGGGACAGTGCCTCCTCGGCCTGGCGGACGAGCTCGTCGTCCCGCCGTACCGTCAAAGCTTGTCCCCGGGTGGCGGACCGGGAGGCCGCACGCTGGCGGGCACGGTCCTGCAGGGCCGGCATCGCCGCCTGGGCGGCAGCAGCAGCCGGAAGTCGGAGAAGAGGCAGGTCAGAGGGGGTTACGGGTTCGAGGACCGGTGCACTCACAGCCAGCGCCAGGGCGCCGGCGGCCAGCACGCGGCCGGTGGACGGACGGGACAGCAGAGCCTCCGAACTAGGCCCGGGGCACTCACGCGCATCCCGTCCGGCGTGACGCAACTGCCGCCGCACCGGCTGTCATCCGTTGAGCGGCGACAATGGGAACCCGGACGTTATTGGTTAATTCCGTCGACCATGCCAACACACATTCGTGGCGCTGTTCGGCGGAACAGAAAAAATTAATCCCGGGCCGGTGTCGATTCCTGGGGCCCACGTTCGTGTAGGTGTGACGAGTAAGTCGAGAGGAGCCAGAGATGAAGACGTACCTGCTCAGCGTGTATCAGCCGGACGGGCCGGCGCCTGCGCCCGAGGTCCTGGAGCCGATCATGCGGGGCCTGGCCGAGCTCAACCAGGAATTGCACGACACCGGAGCCTTCGTCTTCACGGCGGGGCTCTGCCCGCCCGACACCGCCACGGTGATCCGCGCGAAGGAGGGCGATGTGCTGCTGACCGACGGCCCGTTCACCGAGGGCAAGGAACACCTCGGCGGATTCACCGTCATCCAGGCGCCCGACCTCGATGCCGCCCTGCGCTGGGGCGAGCGGATGGCCGCGATCACCACGCTCCCGATCGAGGTACGGCCGTTCGCGAGCTGAGCGAGGTCTACCGCGCGGAATACGGCCGCGCGGTCGCCGTCCTGACCCGCCTCCTCGGCGACCTCGACCTCGCCGAGGAGGCGGTCCAGGACGCGTTCGCCGTGGCGGCGGCCCGGTGGCCACAGGAAGGCCTGCCGCCGAGCCCGGCCGGCTGGATCATCACGACGGCCCGCCGCCGGGCGGTCGACCATCTGCGGCGGGAGGCCGCCCGCGGGGCCAAGGAGACGGAGGCGCTTCGTCTGCTCCCGCCGGCGGCCGGCCGGGAGGAAGACGACCTCTTGCGACTCATCTTCACCTGTTGTCACCCTGCCCTGCGGCAGGAGGCGCAGGTCGCGCTCACCCTGCGGCTCCTGGGCGGGCTCACCACACCGGAGATCGCGCGGGCGTTCCTGGTGCCCGAGGCCACCATGGCTCAGCGCATCGTCCGGGCCAAGGCCAAGATCCGGGACGCGGGCATCCCGTACCGGGTGCCCGGGGACGCCGAGCTGCCGGACCGTTTGCCGCCGGTCCTGGCCGTCCTCTATCTGATCTTCAATGCCGGGTACGCGGCCGGCAGCGGCCCCGACCTCGTCCGCGACGACCTGTGCACCGAGGCCGTCCGGCTGACCCGGATGCTCGCCGGGCTGATGCCGGACGAACCGGAGGTGGCGGGCCTGCTCGCGTTGCAGCTGCTCATCAGCGCGCGCCGCCCCGCGCGCACCACTGTGGACGGCGAGCTCGTGCGCCTCGCCGACCAGGACCGGTCGCTGTGGGACAGTGCGCTCGTGGCCGAGGGGCAGGAGATCGTGCGGGCGTGCGTACGGCGGGGCCGGCCGGGGCCGTACCAGCTCCAGGCCGCGATCAACGCCGTGCACAGCGCCGCCCCGACCGCCTCGGCCACCGACTGGCCGGCGATCCTGCAGCTGTACGACCAGCTCCTGGAGTTCGCCCCGACGCCGGTGGTGGCGCTGAACCGCGCGGTGGCGGTGGCCGAGGTCGCGGGTCCCGAGCCGGCGTTGACCATCCTTGAAGGTCTGGCACTGGACCACTACTACGTCTTCCATGCGGTTCGCGCGGAGCTGCTGGCCCGATCGGGGCGCACCGACGAGGCGATGGATGCCTACGATCGGGCTTCCCAGCTCACCCAGAACGAGGCGGAGCGGTCCTATCTACGCCGGCACGGCCGTCCGTAATACTCGGCGTCATGCCGACCTCACCGATCGATGACATCCGTGCCCTCTCTCCGGCGATCCGCACGATGGCACCCCTCACCGAACAGGACCGCGGCGTGCCGCCCGCCCTGATCGAGCAGCTCGCCGAGCTCGGTGTCTTCCGGCTGGCGGCGCCTCGGGATTGCGGCGGCCTGGAGACCGAACCGGCCACGCTGGTCGAGATCTTCGAGGAGCTCGGACGGGCCGACGGCTCGACCGGATGGTGCGCGATGATCGGCGCGGCCACGTCGATGGCGCTCGGCCACCTGCCGCGGAACACCGCCACGGACCTGCTGCGGGATCCCCGGTTCCTGATCGCCGGCGTGGCCGCCCCGCTGGGACGGGCGACACCGGTCGACGGCGGATACCGGGTGAGCGGGCGGTGGTCCTTCGCGAGTGCGTGCCACCACGCGACCTGGCTGGTCGGCGGGGTCGTCACGCCCGCGGGCGCACGGCTGGCCGTGCTGGACGCGGCCGAGGTGTCCATCCACGACACCTGGGACGTGGCCGGGCTGCGGGGCACCGGCAGCCACGACTTCTCCGCCGACGACGTGTTCGTTCCCGCCGAGCGGACGTTCTCCCTGGCCGAGCCGCCTCAGCAGACCGGGCCGCTGTACGCCTTCCCGGCCCTGTCGCTGCTTGCGCTCGGCATCGGCGCGGTCGCCCTGGGCATCGCACGGGCGGCGATCGAGGACTTCAGCGAGCACGCCCGGGCCAAGCGCAGCCCGCTCACCGGGGAGCCGGTCGCCGCCAAGCCGGGCGTACGGGTCGCCGTCGCGGAGGCCACGGCGCTGCACGGTTCGGGTCTCGCGTACCTGTTGAGCTCGGTGCGGACGGCCCGCACGGACACAGCGGGCCGGGCGGCGCTACGACTCGCGATCTGCACCGCTACCCGCAACGCCGCACGGGCGGTGGACCTCGTCTACAACGCCGCCGGCGGCACCGCGGTGTACGACTCCAGCCCCCTGCAGCGGCATTTCCGCGACGTCCACGTGGCGACCCAACACGCCATGGTGTCCGGCGACGTGACCGAGACGGTCGGCGCGGTGCTGCTGGGCCTTGGCGACACCGTGCCGACCGCTCGGCTCTGATCAGGGGGTCAGGGTCGCGTACAGATGAAAACGGGTGACGCTGCGCGGATGCACGCCGGGCATGGTCCGGACCTTGTCCCACAGCGGGCCTCGCGAGACGCTGCCGTCGTTGGCGGCCATGGCCCGGCGGTGCGCCTCGGCGGTCTCCCACTCGGCGTAGTTGAGAACCTGGGTGCCGTCGGTGCTGATGTGGAAGAACCCGCCGATGCCGCCTTCGGGTAGCGCTCGGTCGGAGGCCAGGGCATCGAACACCGCGTCGATCCAGGTCCGCGCGATCTCCGGGCCGTCGGTGTCGACGCGGACGGTCACGATCGCGCCCGGGGTGCGGTCCACGGTCTGCCGTTCGCCGCGGTAGAGCCGGTACGCGCCGCCGCCCGGCAGGTCCATGGTCGGGTGCTCGATCGTCCACTGTGAGTAGTGCAGGATTCGATCACCGTCGGCGTCGACGAAGAGCGAAAGGGAAAGGAGCCCGTCCGGCCACGGCTTCGCCCGCCACGCGGCCGCGACCGCTTCCGCGCCGGCTTCCTTGTCGCCGGCTTCCCACTCGCCGGCAATCACCGTCACGGCGTCCTTACTAGCCGGGTCTGGCATTCGCATGGGTCAGCTCCCGTACGGGCGGACGGCGCGAGCGTCCCGCAGCGTGTGCCCCCACCAGGAGAGCCGGTCCAGCATCCGTTGCGCGGCGACGACGCTCTCCGGGTCCAGGGGCCGGCCCGTGGCGTCGAAGCACTGGCGGCCGCCGTGGAAGCTGACGGTGTCGCGCACGGTCACGGCATGCAGCTCGGCGAAGACGGGACGCAGGTGTTCCACGGCGCGGAGTCCGCCCGAGAGCCCGCCGTACGCGACGAAGGCGACCGGTTTGGCCTGCCACTCGGCGTAGTGGTCGTCGATCATGGCCTTGAGCGGCGCGGGATAGCTGTGGTTGTACTCCGGCGTGACGACGACGAACGCATCGGCCTCCCCCAGCTGCTTGGTGACGGTGTCGGCGGCGTCGGCGAGATCGACGATCTCGGCGGCGAGGTCGGATCGCCCGCCGATCTCGGCGGCTGTCCAGGCGGCCACGGTGGGGCCGAACCGGCCTTGCCGGGTGCTGCCGACGATGACTGCGGTGCGAAGCGGCATGGTGTCCATGGCAAGCGACGCTAAAACCCCAACTAATGTTGAGGTCAAGGCGACGAGGGGACGACGCGATGGAGCTCACGGTGGGGCAGCTGGCCGCCCGCAGCGGCGTGACGGTGTCGGCGTTGCACTTCTTCGAGCGCCAAGGCCTGATCACCAGTACGCGCACCGCCGGCAACCAGCGCCGCTATCGCCGGGACGCGCTGCGGCGGGTGGCTTTCATCCGGATCGCCCAGCGGGTCGGCATCCCGCTGAAGGACGTCGCCGCCGTGCTCGCGGTGCTGCCCGACAACCGCACGCCGACCCGCGAGGACTGGGCCCGGGTGTCGCAGTGCTGGCAGGAGGAGCTCGACCGCCGCATGCGCCACCTCGAGCAGCTGCGCAGCGACTTCACCGGCTGCGTGGGCTGCGGCTGCATGTCGATCGACCGCTGCCCGCTGATCAATCCCAACGACGAATTGGGCCGACTGGGCGCGGGTCCCCGCCGCTTGATCGGTGACTGACGCCGTTCGGACGAACCGGACTTAGTGGACTTTCGCCCGCACGTGGCCTCGGCTCCCCGCGCGTGTCAAGATTCGAGCGTTAAGTCCGAAAAGCCCCGAAAGGCGCCCGTCTTATGCGTCGCACGTCCTCGCTTCTTCTGGCCCTTCTCACCGCAACGGTCACCCTCGTCGCCGGCGCGGGAACGGCCGCCCACGCGGCCCAGGCAGCCGTCAAGATGACCTTCAACGCCGCCCCGGAGCCGGTGATCAAGGGCGCGCCGGTAACCCTGAGCGGCCGGGTCTGGATCGGGGCCACCGGCAACCGCTCCCGGGTGAGCTTCTACTTCCGCAAGAGCGGCACCACGGCGTTCGCCTACAAGGGCTTCGCGACCGCCACGGACTCCGGCGCCTTCACCCGCCGCTTCACCGCCGAGACGACCGGGACGTGGAAGGCGGTCTTCGCCGGCACCGCGGCCCGCCGGAACGCCGCCCGCCTCGACGCGGTCCAGGTGATCCAGCGCCGCTCCAAGGAGATCGCCACGTGGACGGGCGACTCGACGGCCTGGACGAGCCCGACCCTCAAGGTGCCGACCGTCGACTTCAAGGCGATCGCGTCCTGGGACTGCGCCGAGCCGGACTTCTCCTTCTTCTACCTGACCTGGGAAGGCAAGACGAACGGCTACGAATACGTCGGCGCCGACAAGCAGTCGGGCTCGCTGACGCTCAACGGGCACGAGGGTGGACGGCTCGGCTTCTTCACCGTCAGCACGGCATCGAACTGCACGTGGTCCCTCCGGATCTTCTCCGGCATCACCACCGTGCAGGTCTGAGCACCCTCACGGCAGCAGCACGATCTTGCCCAGGTGATCGCTGGACTCCATCAGCCGGTGGGCCTCGGCCGCGTCACGCATCGGCACGGTGCGGTCGATGATCGGACGAATCGCACCGGCGTCGACCAGCGGCCACACCTGATCCTGTACCCCACGCACGATGCGGGCCTTGTCCTTCACCGGACGGGCCCGCAACGTCGTCGCGGCGACCGAACCCCGCTTGGCCATCAGGGCACCGAAGTCCAGCTCGCCCTTGCGCCCGCCCTGCATGCCGATGGTGACGATGTGGCCGTCGGTCGCGAGAGCCGCGATGTTCCGCGACAGATACTTCGCGCCGATGATGTCGAGAATCACGTCGGCGCCGTGGCCCTCGGTGAAATCCAAGGTCGCCTCGACGAAATCATCGGCGGTGTAGTCCACGGCCAGGTCGGCACCGAGCGCCAGCAACTGCTCGTGCTTACGCTCCCGGGCGGTCACGATGACGGTGGCGCCGAGGGCCTTGCCCAGCTGGATCGCGAACGTGCCGATGCCCCCGCCGCCACCGTGGACCAGCAGCGTCCGGCCCTGCCGCAGCCGGGCGATGTCCACCACGTTCGACCAGACGGTGCAGGCGACCTCGGGCAGCGCGGCCGCCTCCTGCAGCGACAGGCCTTGCGGAACCGGCAGCAACTGGCCGGCCGGCACGGCGACCCGCTCGGCGTAGCCGCCACCGGCCAGCAGGGCGCAGACCCGCTCGCCGACGTGGCGCCCGGTCACCTCCGAGCCCAGCGCCGTGATCACCCCGGCGCACTCCAGGCCCGGATACGGCGGAGCACCGGGCGGCGGTGGATAGTGGCCCTGCCGCTGCATCACGTCGGCGCGGTTCACCGCGGCGGCGGTGACCTCGACGACGACCTCTCCGGGTCCCGGCTCCGGATCGGGGACCTCGGCCCAGACCAGCGCCTCGGGCCCGCCCGGCTTCTCGATCACGATGGCGTGCATGGGATCAAGCTTGCCCGAAGGATGTGACACTTTCTGAACGGGCTCGGTCGACCGCTGGTGGGCCGCGCTGTTGTTGCTCAGATCCGGGCCCTCACCGGATCCGACGCTCACCCTCGCGCCACCGCCGAGCCTGTCAATTCTGCGGGGCAACGGGTCGTAACAGTCCCTCGCCGCCGTCCCCGGCGATGACGGCCTCGCGCGGCAACTGGCGTCAAGCACGACGGGCGGTCATCGCTCCCGCGACCATCACGGGCCCCGGGAGAGACCGGAAGACATCGACGAACTGACATCAACTCAATCCAACGCTCCCTGGGCTCACTGCCACCGGGTCATACGTCTTAGCAGCTCACAGGTATTTTATTAAGCTTGATATAAGACGTAGCGATACACGACCGCTTCGCATAACAAGAACCGGGTCAAGAGCAGCCGTTCGGGCAGTCTTCCTTAAAGATTCCTTGTCAGGTTGAAGAACGCATCCATACTCGTCGACACTGCACGGGTCCCGCGGGACAAGGGGCCTGGTCGGCGCGGGGGCGCGCCGCCAGGCCCCGCGTCGCTCCCCGGTCGCACGTGAGGACAGCATCGCCATGGGACGCTCCATCGCCGGCCCTTCGGCACTCATAGCCGGCCGATGCCTTGACTTCGCCGGCGTTACGCCGCACCCGGCCTCCACGACCGTCGCCCCACCCCTCGACAAGGCCAACGGGCCGCAGACCGCTCCGACCCGTACCGAACAAGCCGCGGAGCACACGCACGTACGAGCCGGCCGCAGCCGCGACAGCCCCTCCTTGCAGGTCGGCACTCCCTGCACAATCGGCGTCACTGAGCGTTGTGACCGCGGATGGCAGGTGGCCACGAATGGCCGCACGCATCTCGAGGAAGCATGGAATCAGCTGGCGGGGATTTCGGATTCGGCACATTCGTGATGTCACAGAACGCATACGGATCCTTACCCGCGAAGATGCGTCTCGATCACACCTCGGCTTGACAAACGATGAACGACCCCCTTTAATAGTGGGCCCGCAAGATCAACCAAGGAATGAGCGAGTTGACTTTGAGAAAGAATTTGGTCGCCAGCGTCGCGTTGACACTTCTCGCTGGCGCAGTCGCCGTGGTGAGCGCTCCATCCGCCGCCGTCGCAGCCACCAACGACTACACTCGCCTTCAAAACCTCAAATCGCTTTACTACATGGTCAGAAAATCGAACGACTATGTCGTCCAGGACGAGGTTTACAACCCGAATGGGTATTGGCAACGTATTCAGCTCAGTAACGGTCATTACCAGTACATGAACCTGCAGACGAAGGGCGGCCTCGGCATCGACGGCGCCTCGACGAAAGCGGGAGCCGCGGCCTACGTGGGCGACTATTCCTCCAGCGCCGCCAATCAGCAATGGACCTTCCCGAGGACCACAGCCACCAGCAACGCCGGCTGGGCGATGATCAAGAACGTGAAGAGCGGCCTGTGCCTCGGCGTCTCGAGCGCGAGCACCACGGCTGGTGCCGCGGTCGCGCAGTACGCCTGCGACCCGTCCGCAAAGAACCAGGCTTGGCGACAGTACTCGCCGCTCTGACGGTGACCTCGACTGGTTTCGAGTAGCTGTTCGTACTCGAAATCGTTAACCTGCCCCGCCGCGGCGACGACACGTCGCCGCGGCGGAGGTCCCGGTGGAGCGCCACAGGCCTCCAGCGACCGACGAGGACGGCGAAGCGGCGTGGCGTCACAGTCGACGTCCGGATCGGTAGCCCGGGTGCAGGGCCGCCCGAATTCCGCGCCGAAGTTCCAATGTTTCCGGAGTACCAGGCGTCGACCGTTTCCGTTTGACCCAAAGGGTAGTTTCGGTGAGGCGGTCGCCGTCGAACAGCTTGCCATTCGGGATCACGTGCGACCAGCCGTCGGCGACGTCCGTGGCCCGAGCGTTCCGTGGCGAGCAGCCGGCCGAGGCACCACCCCACCAGGCACGTTCGTCGGTGTCATCTTCGGTAAGCATCATCGCTTGTCGAAATCGCCGCACTGTCGAACCTTCCGATGGTCAACGACGTACCGTTAAGCATGGGTGGGGATGTCGTCAACAGAACCGAGCTGGGTCCGACCGGCTGGAGTGCCACAGCAGTCGAGCCGATCTCGTCCGGGAAGTCGGGGGACATGCCCGCCGAGCAAGCAACCCATGACGGTGTGGTGAGGCCGAGAATGCGCGACAGCGCACCGGCCTGGCTGAGGGTGCGTTGGTCGCCGTCGTTGTTGCTGGTGTTGTTGCTGTGTGTCGCGGCTGGTGTGCGTTTCGGCCTGCTGGTCGCGGAGTGGCCGGCGAGTAACAGCGACGAGGGCACGATGGGGCTGATGGCGATGCACATCGCCCAGGGCCGCGATTTCCCCAGCTTCATGTACGGCCAGTCCTACATGGGCACCGCCGAGGCCTACCTCGCCGCCCTCATCTTCCGGGTGTTCGGTGCCTCGCTGATCGGGCTGCGCACCGCCATGCTGCTGATGTACCTACTGTTCCTGGCCACCATGTACGTCCTGGCCCGCCGCCTGTACGGCACCACGATCGCCCTGGTATCAGTAGCGCTGCTCACCCTGGGCTCCCGCGAGTTGTACGGCCACCAGCTGGTCGCCCAAGGCGCCATCCCCGAAACACTGCTCGCCGGCACCCTGCTGCTCCTGCTCGCCCACCGGCTGCTGGACACCACCCACGACACCAGCCACCCCCACGCACACCGGTGGCGGCTCGCCGGCTGGGGCGCCACCGCCACCCTCGGCCTGTGGAGCACCGTCCTGATCGCCCCGTTCGTGCTCACCTCCGCCGTACTGGTCTGGATGAGCCTGCGCCGGCGCACCACCCCCATTCCCGGCAGCTGGCCGGCCCTGGGCGCCGGCCTGCTCACCGGCGCCATCCCCTGGATCCTGCACGACCTCAGCCGCCCCTGGCACGACAGCGGGATCCTCGCCGTGATCAACATGTACCTGCACGGCGGCACCGGCCTCAACGGCGCCGCATCACCCGGCCTGACCACCCAGGTCATCAACACCGTCACCACCAGCCTGTCCTACGTCACCGGCGGCTCGGCACTCGCACACCCGAACTCCCCACCCGCCTGGTTCTTCGGCATGTCCGGAAGCTGGCACCCACCCACCGACGACCTCGTCTCCACGCTGTGGGGCATCGCCCTCATCCTGCTGTGGAGCATCGGACTCGTCACCGGCATCCGCCTGCTCCGCCACCACCGCGCCACCACAGCGCAACAACCCACCGCGGACATGCCCACCCAAGCCCAAACCTGGGCAAGATTAGCGATGCTGACCGCCGCCGCCCTGACCGTGCTCGCCTTCGCCGCCAGCCCCACCCCCGGCGTCGCCCCCGCCAACAACTTCCGCTACATCATCGGCGTGCTCATCGCCACCCCCGCCGTCATAGCCCCCCTCTGGGCCCTACCCGCCATCCCACCCCGAGCCGGTGCCCTGCTGCGAACCGCCGTGCTCACCCTCACCGCGATCACCCTCACCCTGGGCACCGTGCAGGCCTACCGCGACGCCGGCCAAGGCCCCACCGAAACACCCCGCCGACAACTCATCAACGCCCTGCACCACGAAGGCATCACCCACATCTACAGCGGCTACCTCGAATGCAACCGGCTCACCTTCCTCAGCAACGAACACATCACCTGCGCCGTACTCTTCGGCAGCCCCACCGACGGCCTGCACCCCGGACTCGACCGCTACCAGCCCTACCGCACCGCCGTGCAAGCCGACCCCCACGCCACCTACGTATTCCGCACCAGCGACATCCGCAACACCGTCCTGGCCCACTCCACCTGCCAATGGCAGAAACACTGGAACCTCGCCGGCTACCACGTGTGGCAACCAGCCCAACGCTGCCCCATCCCCGCCGAACAGGGTCGGTGACGCCCAATCGGTATGCCGCGGCCGGCGCGGAGATGGCGAGCGCTGGACACAAGCTCACGGGACACCATCACGCCGCCTCTCTCGTGGAATGGCCGGACGGCAGACGCGGCGGTCCGCAGCCGAAGCATGGCGTTCCCGGCGTACCGGTACTCTTCTCCCGAGACACCCGAGTAAGCCGGATCTACGGAACGTGACCTTCGGCTGGGGCAGCCGTGCACGACGGCGATGGCGTGGCCATCACCACCCTCCGCGCCGTGTCGCACACGTGTCGTTGGCCGATCTCTATACTCGGGGCTCATGGCTGCTAACGCAGCTCAGGAGGGCTCGCCTAGTGGCCGATGGCGCCGGTCTTGAAAACCGGTGAGGCGTTCCGCGTCTCCGTGGGTTCGAATCCCACGCCCTCCGCCTCTCACTACGCAGAAAGCCCGCTGATCTGCGCGGACGTACATCGGCGCGGCCTCCCTTGTCGATCGAGGCAGTCACACTGAGTCTCGGATGATCTCCCTCAGGCTGACCCCTCGCGGCAAATGCGCGGCAACCTTCAATCGCCATCCCCAGCTGTCGCGTCCAGCTTGAGGCGCTACGACGTACGGGTTGCGCGGGGATGGCATGAGAGCCCAGTTGCTCATCTCGGGCGGCACCGTGTCGCGAATCCGCTGCACCATCCGGCGTGCGTCGGCCTTCGCGTCCAGTAGTGAGTGACCTTCCGCCGCCCTCGCGCCCAAGCACCTGCCAGCCGGTGTCCGTGCGCAGCAGGAAGAGATCACGCCGGTTTACGCCATAGCGGCGTGTGACTGCGACCGATAGTTGGCCAGCTTCTGCAGTGGAGCCCGACCGGCGCCGAACGCGTTGCGACGGTTAGTTGGGCAGATCCTTCTGCGCAGCCGGCATCGGCCGCCATGGGTGGTCTGGGTCGGTGACCGCTGTGGTTGTCGTCGCGGCGGCGGTGGTCTGCACTGCGTAGGTGGCGCGCCCGGTTCCGTGGACGGCGCCGAGGTAGGTGTGGCCGGTGAGGTGGCACCAGGCCGGAAGGTCCACGGGCGCGGCAGGGTCGGTGGCGATGAGGTGGATGACGGCGCCCGTCGGCACCGCGAGGATCAGGCGGCGTAGCTCGATGAGCAGTTGTACGCAGCGACGGTCGCCGCCGTCGAGGACGACGGGCCCGGTCATGCGGCGACGGGCAGGTCGGCCAGGCGCCATTCGAGCATTCCGTCGGCGAGCCGGGCGGCGCGGCGGCCTTCAGCGGTGAGCAGCCGGACGGCATCGTGGGCGAGTACGCAGTTCGCGCCGCGGCAGTAGGCAACGATCTCCACGTCGGCGGGCAGCTCGGCAAGCCGCTCGGGGAGCTGGTCGAGGGGGATGGAGACAGCCCCGGGAATGTGACCCGCGGCGTATTCCTCGGCGGGGCGCACGTCGACAGCGACGACGTGCCCGGCGGCGAGCCGGCGCTGCAGCTCGGCACGGTCGACGGCTTCGGTGTCGTCACCGCCGAGATAGGCGTCGCGGGCCGCGGCAGCCCCCGCATTACGGGCTCCCGCGACGTCGCGCAGCGACGCGTACAGAGCGGCGACATCGGGCCCGGCGATCCGGTAGAAGATCTTGGTGCCTTCGCGGCGGGTCGCGACCAGGCCGGCCTGCCGCAGGGTTTGCAGATGCGCCGAGCAGGTGGTCAGTCCCAGCCCGGCGGCGGTGGCGAGGTGTTCGACGCTGCGCTCGCTTTGCGCCAGCAGGTCGAGCAGTTCGAGGCGTTTGCCGCTGCCCAGTGCCTTGCCGACGCGGGCGAGGGCGTCGAACAGCTCGGCCTTGACGATCGGATCACCCATACCGTTCCTCCAAAGTTTCATGGAATAGTGTAGGAGCGGGGAGGGTGGTGCCGCCACCTGACAGGGGAGGTGTGTCATGGGTATCGAAGCGCAACTGGTGCCACTGGTGGACGAAGGGCTGGGCAACAGCGCCTGGCTGCTCGACGTAGGCGACGGCCGAGCCCTCGCCGTGGACCCGCCCCGGGACCTACGGGCGCTGCGCACTGCGGCCGCGCGGCGTGGCCTGAGCGTGGCGTGGGCCGCGGACACCCATCTGCACGCCGACTTCCTCACCGGGGCGGTCCAGCTCGCCGCCGACGATGGCGCGCAGATCCTCGCCTCGGCGGCGGGGATGCGCATGTTCGAGCACCGCGGCCTGGCCGACGGTGACGAGGTCGACCTCGGCGGGCTCACCCTGCGCGCCCTCGCGACGCCCGGACACACCGACGAGCACCTGTCGTTCCTGCTGCTCGACGGCCGCACGCCGGTCGGAGTGTTCACCGGCGGGTCGCTGATCGTCGGCTCCGCGGCGCGCACCGACCTGCTCGGCGACAACCGCACCCTGGAACTCACCCGCGCCCAGTACGCCTCGCTGCAACGCCTCGCGACCCTGCCGGACGCCACGCACGTGTGGCCGACCCACGGCGCCGGGTCGTTCTGCTCCGCCCCACCCGGCGCCGAACGCACCTCCACCATCGGCGCCGAGAAGACCACGAATCCGCTGCTGGCCGCCCCGGACGCCGACACCTTCGTCCAGCGGCTGCTCTCCACGCTGGGCTCCTACCCGGCATACTTCGCCCGGCTCGCCGAGATCAACCGACGCGGCCCTGCCCTCATCCACGGCCGCCCGCAGCTGCCCGGACTGTCGGCCGACGAGGTGCGCCGCCTGGCAGCCGATGGCGCGGCCATCGTGGACGTGCGGCCCGTGGTCGACGTCGCCGCCGGACACATCCCCGGAGCAATCGCGATCCCGCTGCGGGCCCAGTTCGCGACCTGGCTCGGCTGGCTCATCCGCCCGGACGCTCCGATCGTCGTGGTGCGCAACGCCGACCAGGACCCAGCGCACATCCTGTGGCCAGCGCTCAACATCGGCGTCGACCGCATCGTCGGCGAGCTTGCCGGCGGCATGCCGTCCTGGACCGGCTCGGTGACCACCACCCGGCTGGTCCGCCCGCAGGAGGTCGACGCGCCGGCGCTGGACATCCGGCAGGCCGGCGAGTACACCGCCGGACACCTGCCCGGCGCCACCCACCTGGAACTCGGTTCGCTACTCGCCGAACCCGACGCCGCACCCGACGGTCCGGCAGTGGTGATGTGCGGGCACGGCGAACGCGCCATGACCGCCGCCACCCTTCTCGAGCACGCCGGTCGCCACGACCTCAGCGTGCTCGTCGGCGGGCCCGGCGACTGGGCCGCCGCCACCGGCAACACACTTCAGGTGGACCAATGACCAGCATGCGCAGCACCGTACCGACCGCAGGGCCCCGGCTCGGACTTGCCGCGAACGCCACCCAATTCACGCTGCTGGTGATCGTGAACGCCCTCGTCGGCGGGGTGCTCGGCTCCGAGCGCACGGTGCTGCCGCTGCTGGCCGACCGGGAGTTCGGCCTCGCCGCCTACACCGCCGCGCTGACCTACATCCTCGCGTTCGGCGCCACCAAGGCCATCACGAACTTCTTCGCCGGCACCCTGTCCGACCGCTACGGCCGCAAACCCGTCCTGCTCGCCGGATGGCTGATCGCCTTGCCTATCCCGGCGATGCTGATCTGGGCGCCGAACTGGGGCTGGGTCATCGCCGCCAACGTCCTGCTCGGCGTCAACCAAGGCCTGGCCTGGTCCACCACCGTCATCATGAAAATCGACCTCGCCGGCCCAGCCCGTCGCGGCCTGGCCATGGGGTTGAACGAGGCCGCCGGTTACATCGCCGTCGCCGCCACCGCCATGGTCACCGGCGCGCTCGCGGCCGCCTACGGGCTACGTCCGGCGCCCTTCCTGCTCGCCGCCGCCTACATCGCCCTCGGCCTCGGCCTTTCCCTGCTCTTCGTCAAGGACACCCGGGGGCATGCCCGCCACGAGGCGACCACCCACACCACCGGTCCGCACGCAGCAGACGTATCCACTCGGCAGGTGTTCGCGCTGACCAGCTGGCGTGAACCGGCCCTGTCGTCGGCCAGCCAAGCCGGCATGGTGAATAACCTCAACGACGGTCTGGCCTGGGGCCTGTTCCCGATCCTGTTCGCGACCGCCGGGCTGACACTGACCCAGATCGGTGCCCTCGCCGCCCTCTACCCGGCGGTGTGGGGGCTCGGGCAACTCGCCACCGGCCCGGCCTCCGACCGCTACGGCCGCAAACCGTTCATCGTCGCCGGGATGCTCACCCAGGCCGCCGCCCTCGCCCTGGTCGCGCTCACCGACGACTTCCCCGCGTGGGCCGCCGCCGCGGTACTGCTCGGCGCCGGTACCGCCATGGTCTACCCGACCCTGCTCGCCGCCATCAGCGATGTCGCCCACCCCCGCTGGCGGGCCCGCGCCGTCGGGGTCTACCGGCTCTGGCGCGACGGCGGCTTCGCCGCCGGTGCACTACTCGCCGGGATCGTCGCCGACCTGGCCGGCATCCGCGCCGCCGTCTGGGTCGTGGCCGCCCTCACCGCCGCATCCGGTGTGCTCGCCTGGGCGCGCATGTACGAGACCCACCGCCGGCACTGACCCGCCCCAACACCCGACCCCACCGGGAAGGACCGACATTTGATGACTGCGACCGCGTACGTCGACTCGCCGCAAGCGCGCGAGGCGTTACACCGCCGCACCCTCAAGGTCGTCATGGCCTCGCAGGTGTTCAGCGGCGCCGGACTGGCAGCCGGGGTCACCGTCGGCGCCCTGCTGGCCGAAGACATGCTCGGCACCACCAGCCTGTCCGGGCTGCCCGCCGCCCTGTTCACCTTCGGCTCCGCCGGTGCCGCCCTGGCCGTCGGACGCCTGTCCCACCGACTCGGCCGCCGTGCCGGACTCACCGCCGGATACGCCGCCGGCGCCCTAGGGGGCGCCGGGGTCGTCCTCGCCGCCGTCCTCGACAACGTCGCCCTGCTTCTCCTGTCATTGCTGGTGTACGGCGCGGGCACCGCGACCAACCTGCAAGCCCGCTACGCCGGCGCCGACCTCGTCGGGGCCGACCGGCGCGGGCGAGCAGTCAGCTCCGTACTCGTCGCCACCACCCTCGGCGCGGTCGCCGGCCCTAACCTGGTCACCGCCACCGGCCGCGCCGCCGAGCGCTGGAGCATTCCTGGTCTGGCCGGGCCCTTCGCGCTGGCCACCATCGCCTACGGCCTCGCCGGAACCATCCTGTTTCTGCTGCTGCGCCCAGACCCGCTGCAGATCTCCCGCACCCTGCCACCCGAGCCCGCCGACACCGCCAACCCGCCCGCACAAGGACGGCGCTTCGCCGGCAGCGTCACCGCCGGCGCCGCGACAATGGTCCTCACCCAGCTGGTCATGGTCGCCGTCATGACAATGACCCCGGTGCACATGAAGGCCCACGGCCACGGCCTGGCCGCTACGGGCCTGGTCATCGCCCTGCACATCGCTGGGATGTACTTGCCGAGCCTGGTCACCGGCATCCTCGTCGACCGCATCGGCCGCGTCCCCGTCGCCGTAGCAGCCGGCGCCACCCTGCTCGCCGCCGGCATCATCTCGGCCGCGGCCCCTGAGCACTCCGTCGCTCTGCTCGCCCTTGCCTTGATCCTGCTCGGCCTCGGCTGGAACCTCGGACTCGTCTCCGGCACTGCCATGATCACCGACGCGGCCCCTCAGGCGACCCGCGCCAAAACCCAAGGCGCCGTTGACCTGTGCGTCGCCCTCGCCGGCGCCGGCGGCGGCATCGCCAGCGGACTGGTCGTGTCCGCCACCAGCTACGCCACCCTCTCCATCGCCGGAGGCATACTCGCCCTCGGCGTCATCCCCTTCGTCGCCACGCAGAGCCGATACCACAGCACCGACGAGGTCCAAGCCGGACAAGGTTGAAGCCGCCCACCTTCGACCGGTCCAGCACTCCGGCTGCCACTATCGCCATGCGGGGACAACAACGTTGCATCGGCCAACTATCGACGCCCCCGGTCGACCACCGCGAAAAGGCCGTATTCCGGTTCCGGCGGCCACAGCCGCAGTCCGTCCAGGACCGGACGCAACTCAGCGCGCTGTCACGTCGCCCCACCACTGAGCCGGACCAGAGACACAGGTCAGTAGTGGTGACCTCACTGGCACTCCTCGTTCCCATCGGGAAGCGCGAGAGCCGCCGCGATCCGTCGACGTGCCGCCTCATCCTGGCCATCGATGCACTTGGCGTAGACCTTCAGGAGCACATGGACGCTGTGTCCGGCCCACTCCGCGAGCTCGTCGAGCAGGGTAGTCTCACTGATTCTGTGCGTTCTCGCTCAGGCTGACGGTCGCGGCAATCACGCGGCAAAGGTTCGAGGGTTGCGTCCGCACAGTGCTGCTGCCTCGGGACCGAGGCCTCATCAGTGAGCCGAACTCCGCACCCCTTCGAAGCTCACCAGCGAACCCGGCGTTGCCCGTGTCCGGACGCGGAGTCTGCCTGCGGGTCCTTCGGGCACCGCTCAGGCCGCGGCGAGGTGGTTCTGCCGGAGCAACTCGTCGATGCCGGCGGGCGGCATCGGCCGGGCGAAGTGGAATCCTTGCGCATGGCGGTAGCCGAGTTCGGCGAGCCGCCGGGCCTGATGGGCGGTTTCGACGCCCTCGGCGACGGTGCGCAGGCCCATCGTGTCGGCGATCCCGGTCAAGGCGGTGGCGATGGCCTCCTGCTGCGGCGTGCCGCCCAGCCCGTCGATGAAGGATTTGTCGACCTTGATGGCGTCCACCGGGCAGGTGCGTAGCAGGCCGAGTGAGGAGTGTCCGGTGCCGAAGTCGTCCAGGGCGATGGCGACCCCGAGTTGAGACAGCGCGTGTACGGTCGCCAGGGCACGTCCGCCGCCGAAGACGGCAGTTTCGGTGATCTCGATGGTGAGCTGACGTGCCGGGATTCCGTGGCGGGCGAGCGCGGCGGCCACCACGTCCGGCAGAGCCGGATCGAGCAGTTGCCGCGCCGACACGTTGACGGCCACCGACCGTAACGCGTCCGCGGCGTGCTCGCGCCGCCAGGCGGCGGCTTGCGCGCATACCGTTTCGATGGTCCACGCACCCAGTTCCACGATCAGCCCGCTGTCCTCGGCAACCGGGATGAACTCCGTCGGCGAGATGACACGGCCGTCCGCCCGGTTCCAGCGAATCAGAGCCTCCACGCCCATCAGCCGTCCGTGGGGCAGCTCGACGATCGGCTGGTAGAGCATGTGGAACTCGCCCGCGACCAGCGCCCGGCGCAGTTCCGCCGCCATCGTCGCGCGGTGGCTCAGTTGACGTTCCAGGGAGGCGTCGTAGACGACGGCTCGTCCGCCGGATGCCACCGATGCACGCAACGCAACCTCAGCTCGCCGGTGGAGATCGCCCGCGTCGCCGTGAGCGATGCCGACGAACACGTCGACGAGCACCTCCTGGCCGGCGGCGTGCAGCGGCTCGGCGTTGACGGCCAGCAACCGGTCCGCGAGATCAGGGTGCTCCCCGCGCAGTAGCAGGCCGAATTCATCACCGCCGGGACGGCCCACCAGAGCCTGATCGCCGGCGAGCCGTCGCAACCGGCCGGCGTACGCGACGAGTAACTCGTCCCCGACCTGCGGCCCCAACCCGTCGTTGAGCTCCCGGAAATCCTTCAGATCGATGAGTACGACCGTATGCGAGCCGCGGGCACGATCAGCGGCCGCGGTGAAGTAGCGGCGGCCGACCAGGCCGGTGAGCTCATCGTGCATCGCCTGATGGGCGACCTTGTTCAACAAAGCGGTGTTCTCGCCCAACGCCACCGCCTGCCGTGCCACCACGAGCAGGAGCAACAAGGCGGTCCCGGCGACCTGCACCAACGTCAGGTGCCCGGTCCGCAGAAAGACGATGGCCAGCAGAAGACTCGTCAGACCCGTCGCGACCATCGGCACGACGTTGCCCTTGCGGTAAGCAGATGCCGGCGCCACCGCCGCCGGCGAGCGTTCGGCAGACGCGGCACGGCCCTGCGCCCGTGCGGCGAGCACGCCGAACAGGCCGACGAAGGGCAGCACCGCGGCGGTGCCGTTCAGATGTGGCCAGGGGCGTAGCAGCGATATCAGAACAGTGGACAGTGGGCCGAGGAGCCCGATCGTTGCCAGCCACCACAGGGCTCCCTGCGGCACCGGGCTGCGCCGCGCAGACATGATCTTGATGACGACCACCACGCCTGCGACGGCGGTCGCCGTCATGGCGATGTTCAGCCATCGGGCCGAGACGCCGGCGCCGAAACGGTGGTTGAACCAGTCCACGTACTGCGAGGCGGCGATCGCGGAGGTCACTGCCACGACTGCCACGTCGAGCACGGCCGTGGTCAGTTGTCGCCAGCTGCGGCCGCCACCGGGCAGCCGCAGCATCGACCAGACGGCGAAGAAGGTCGCGACCGCGTACAGCAACAGGGTGCGTCCGCTGATCGGCGGCATCCCGGAGTACGCGGTAGTGCTGATATCGACGCTCTGGCTGAGCCCCGCCAGCACCACTGCGACCATGCCGAGCGCAACGTGTCGCCAGAAAATGCGCAGCGCCCCGTCAGCCAGCATGACGAGCCTTCCGGAGGCGGCCACCGCGACGGCCGGTCCCGCGACGGCCGGTACCCACACCAGCTGTCTCGAAAAGCCGACGTGCATGCCTAGCAGCAGGAGAAGCAGCTGGACGAGCGCCAGCGCGAGGGCGAGTGGTGTGAACCAGCCCGGCCACCGATGCGCCTTCCGCTGAGGGGCTATCCGAGCCATGTTGCCTCCCCCCACCGGGACACCGCCTGCATCCGGCATGAATCGGCCACGGCGCCACCGAGCTGAAGGTTCTTGCTAGACGTCTGCACACGAGCAGAAGGGCGGCCGTAAGACGCGGGCCAGGGACTGGGAGGCCGGAGCTTCGCAACGCCAAGGAGCCGACCTGCAGCACGTGAACGCATTAGTCCGGCAGACGCACTCCGAAGCCATGAAAGGTGGGCGCGGCTACACAGAACGCCGCGAGTAACACGAACGCGAACACGCTCAGCGCCGCAGCACGCCGCGCAGCCCTGTCGCGCAGCGTGCCAGCTGCGACAAGGCCGATTCCCCAAGGCAACGACCACCACAACGCGAACTGCCCGGCGGCCGTGAGGCTCGTGTAACCCCAGTGCGCGCACAACCACAAAGGCACCACCACCGCTGCCACGACACCGGCGGCGACGCTACCCGCCATCAGGGTCGGAGACGGCCGGCCCTCGCCGGGACCAGTGCGGTACAGCAGCACACTGACCGCAGCCGCCACGGCGGCCGCGGCCGCCACTCCCATGGCCACCAGTGATCCGACGGCCGCCCGGCGGTAACTTGCTCCGTCAGCGCCGGCCAGGTTCCACCAATCCTGATGCGCGACGACCGCGATCCCGCCTACCTGCAGAGCGGCCAGCGCAGCGACGACGGACGTACTTCGCGCCGCCGCGGGCCGTACGGCGGCGACGAGACCGGCCACCGCCATTACGGCGACAAGCACCGGCAGCATCGACGGATACGGGGTCGAGGGAGCCTGCCCGAGCCGGAAGTCCGGGTATCGATCCGGGTAGTCAGTCCAGCTGGCGGGCATGGCGAGCAGGGCACCCACCAGGGCCGCCGACGATGCAAGTACCGCACCGTACGTCCGCGCGATGCGGGCTGAAGAGGCCGTGCGCTGCGGCTTCGCTCCATCAGATTTCACAGGACGATCAACGAATCACCCGACGATCTCTGGTCCTTGGGGATCAGACGAACGGTCGGGCCCGCACCCGAGGAACGGGGTGCGGGCCCGGCCGTCGGCCGATGCCGGGTCAGTTGTCGATGATCTTCCAGCCCTGGTTGCTGGTGCCGTCGCAGCGGAACTGCGCCGCCTGGCCGCCGTTCGCGGTGCTCGCGCCCGAGATGCCCAGGCACAGGCCGCTCTTGCGGTTCTTCATGCGGTAGACGTTCGCGGGGTAGCCCGAGTAGACCTCGAAGCGCCAGTCCTGGTTGTTGCTGGTGTCCGGGGTTGCCTGGATGGCGTTCGCGCCGGCGGCGGTGCTGGCGCCGTCGATGCCGAGGGCCCTGCCCGAGTGGACGTTGCGGAAGCTGTAGTAGCCGCTGCCCGCGTCGTAGGCCGTCCAGTTCTGCGAGGTGATCAGGTCACCGCCCGACAGCGCCACGGTTTGCTGGACGACTCGGACGCCGTTGGCCGTGCTGCCGTTGAGGGGCTGGAGCACCTTGCTGGACTTGAGGTTCATGAAGCCGTACCGGCCGTCGCCGGGGCTCAGCCGGACGGCGGCGCGACTGCCTTCGGGTGACTGAGCGTGAGCGGCGACCGGGCTGACGGCCGTCAGCATTACTCCTGCGAGGACCGCCGCGGCGGCCTTACCGGCTCGTGTCGTGCGCATGTTACGTCTCCTCCCGTATGACGTTGCGAGAGCATCATGGCAGACCTCGAACGATCCCGCTGTCCCGTTAGGACCGTCGCGACCCAAAAATCTTCATCAATGTATTTATGGCTCAGAGGTGGTGCTGAGCCGCCATAGATCCGCCTTATCAGCGGAGCGTCCACAGCAATCCGTTGTCGTGGGACATTGTCGTAGATCAATTTATCTCGTTGCGGCCGACGCCTGCGAATCCCTCGCGCGGCCCGGGGCGGGCATCGTGGGCCCTGCAGCGAGACCGATCACTCTGGGTGATCCGAGGTAGAATCCCGCATGGTCATCAGCAAGGACGCACTGGAGTCCCTCAAGGCGGATCCGGCCGCTGCCTCCATCCGCCGGTCGCTCGAGTTCTACTACGGGAACCCGCGCCAGGATGCCGCCATGGACGCCCTGTACGCGCGGTTCGTGCGGCCCGGCGATCTCGTGTTCGACATCGGCTCGCACGTGGGCGACCGCATCGGCAGTTTCCGCCGGCTCGGTGCGCGGGTGATCGCCCTGGAACCCCAGCCTCTGTGCGTCCGCGCCATCCGTGATCTCTACGCGGGTGACGAGGAGGTGACGGTCGTGGAAGCCGTGTGCGGAGCTCGCGAGGAGACCGTCACGTTCTACGTCAACTCGGCGAACCCGACGGTGTCCACGGCGTCGCCCGACTTCGTGAAGGCCGCGGACGGTGCCGTCGGCTGGCAGGACCAGGTGTGGGACTCGGAAGTGGTGGTGCCGGCGGTCACCCTGGATTCGCTCATCGAGAAGTACGGCACCCCGGCGTTCACCAAGATCGACGTCGAGGGTTTCGAGGACTCGGTTCTCGCCGGCCTGAGCCGGGCACTGCCGGCCCTGTCGTTCGAGTTCACGACCATCGAGCGGGCCGTGGCGCAGCGCTGTCTCGAGCGCGTCACCGCGCTCGGATTCACCCACTTCAACGTGTCCATGGGCGAGAGCATGACGCTGGAGTTCGGCGACTGGGTGTCACCCGAGGCGATGGCCGCTCACGTGCTGGCGCTGCCGCACGAGGCCAACTCCGGTGACGTCTACGCGCGGATCACGAGGTCCTGACGACGGCTTTGACCTCCACCGGGATGCCGTTCAGCACGCTGTTGCCGGACAGCGCGTCGGTGGCGAACTCGTCGGTCAGCACGTTGCTGTTCACCCCGGGACGGGTGGCCGCGACCGACATCCGGGTGCCCGGCACGCCGTGCCCCCAGCCGTGCGGCAGGCTCACCACGCCCGGCATGACGCCGTCGGTGACCTCCACGCGGGCCACCAGCTCACCCGCCCGGGACACCACCGACGCCTCATCCCCGTCGGTGAGGGCGAGCCGGTCCGCGTCCAGCGGGTGGACCTGAAGGGTGCACCGGTCCCGGCCTTTGATCAAGGCCGGGACGTTGTGCATCCAGCTGTTGTTCGAGCGCAGGTGCCGGCGGCCCACCAGGACGAGGTCGTCGCGCTGCCGGTCGAGCGCGGCGCGCAGGCGGTCCACGTCGGACACGATCGGTGGGGCGCACAGTTCGACCGTGCCGGTCGGCGTCCGCAGCACCGACGGGATTCGGGGTTGCAACGGCCCGAGGTCGACGCCGTGCGGGTTGGCCAGCAGCTTCTCCAGGGAGAGGCCGTCGGGTCGAGCTCCGAAGGCGTCACCATAGGCACCGGTACGCAGTGCCACGTCGAGCAGCCGCTCCGCGGGATGCTCGCCGGCGACCAGCGCCCGCAGGTCGGCGGCCGGGTGGCCGGTGGCCGCGGAGACGCTCTCCAGCGCCTGGTCCAGCATCTGCTCGTGGAGCACCGCGGGATCCGCGCCGGCGCCGCGACCGGTGACGATGAGGGTGAGCCTGGCGAGGATGTCGCACTCGTCCATCCCACCGGCGTCGGGCGGGAGTGCCGGCGGCGAGTACGCCGCGAAGTTGCGCACCGCCAGCGCCAGGAACGAGAAGTCGTAGTGCCCCTTGCGGGCGGCGTCGGTGGGCGGCAGGACGACGTCGGCGTGCCGGGTCGTCTCGTTGAGGTACGGGTCGACGCTCACCATGAAGTCGAGCCCACCGAGCGCCCGGTCGAGCCGGCCGCTGTTCGGCGTCGACAGCACCGGGTTGCCCGCCACGGTGATGAACGCGCGGACCTGACCGTCGCCCGGCGTCTCGATCTCGTCGGCGAGCGTGGCGACCGGCAGCTCGCCCTTGACCTCGGGAAGTTCCCGTACGCGGCTGTGCCACCGCCCCACCCGGAAGCCCTTACCACCGGGGCGGGTCTGCGGGCGCAGGTGCGCAGCCAGCGGGAACATGACTCCGCCCGGCCGGTCGAGGTTGCCGGTCAGCACGTTGACGACGTCGACCAGCCAGCTCGTCAGGGTGCCGAATTCGACCGTGCACGTGCCGATCCGGCCGTACACCGCGGCCGTCGGGGCGGCGGCCAGCTCACGGGCGAGACCACGGATCCGCTCCGCCGGCACGGCACACACGCCGGTCACCGCCTCGGGCGGGAACGCGCGCGCCAGCTCACGCAGCTCGTCGAGCCCGGTGACGTGGCCGGCGAGCGCACCGAGATCGACGAGGTCCTCCTCGAACAGCGTCCGGACGATCCCGAACAGCAGGTACGCATCGGTGCCCGGCCGGATGAACAGATGCTCGTCGGCGTGCTCGGCGGTCCGGGTGCGGCGCGGGTCCACGACCACGAACCGGCCGCCACGGGCCTGGATCGCCTTGAGCCGGCCGGGGAAGTCGGCGGCGGTGGCGAGGCTGCCGTTGGACTCCCACGGGTTGGCGCCCAGCATCAGCAGGAAATCCGTACGGTCCACGTCCGGCACCGGGATGGCCAACGGGCTGCCGTAGAGGTAGCCGCACGACACGTGCTTGGGCATCTGGTCGACCGTGCTCGCCGAGTAGATGTTGCGGCTGCCGAGGGCGCGCAGCAGCGGCGCGACGTAGAGGCCGCCCGCCATGGTGTGGACGTTCGGGTTGCCGAGGTACACGGCGACCGCGTCGGGCCCGTAGCGCTCGACGACGGGCCGCAGCCCCGCCTCGATCGCCGCGAACGCCTCGTCCCAGCTGACCTCCTCGTGGCGGTCGCCGCGCCGCACCATCGGGCCGCGCAGCCGGTCGGGATCGGCGGTGAGCTGTCCGAAGGTGGCTCCCTTCGGGCAGATGAAGCCGTGGCTGAACACGTGCTCACGATCGCCGCGAGCCGCGACGACCCGGTCGCCGGTCACGGTGAGCTCCAGCCCGCAGGCCGCCTCACACAGCGGACAGGTCCGATACGCCGTACGCGTCGTGTCATCAGCCACGCCAGTCACCAGCCTTCCGGCCGCAGCGGCGCGGCCCTCGGTTGTTACCGGCCAGTATTGCCGCTGCGGCGGGCTCAGTCGAGATCCGGGAGCGAGGCCTTTCCGCGGTCCGGCAGCAGGAACGGCGTGTCGATGTCCGGCGTGCCCTCGCCGATGTACTCGGCCCGCACGCCGCCGTCCCGGGTCACGACGAGGTAGATGTCGCCGTCCGTCCGGATCGTGTACTTCGGCTTGTTCCCGGCCGTACCCGTCTTGCGGAAGCGGAACAACTGATCACCGCGCGCCGAGTCACAGGCCGCCGCGGTGACGGTCTTGTTCTTGTTCGCCTGCAGGCACGACGCCTCGCCGCCGGTACGCAGGCGGGCCGTCCTGATCCAGTAGCGGTCTCCGTCGACCTTGGTGAGGACGAACAGTGCGCGGTCGCCGAAGTCGTCGGAGAGCTCGACGCGCTTCGACTTGCTGACCGCCAGCGTGCCCTCGTTGCCGACCGCAAGCAGCCCGACCTCCCGATCACCACCGAAGACGCCTGCCGAGGCGTTCGAGGTCTTGGCCACCGCGACGGGTGAGCCCGTCGAGGGTGCGGCGGTGGAGCTCCGGCCCGCGCAGGCCTGCTGGGTCAGCAGTACTCCGGCCACTACCGCCGAAGCGGCAGAAATTCGTGCAAATCGAGGGGCGATACGCACAGTCTTCTCCTGTCGTGAAGGGGGTTGATCAGTCGAGCGAAGGCAGGGAGGCCTTGCCGCGGTCGGGCAGCAGGAAGGGTGTGTCGATGTCGGGGGTGCCCTCCCCGACGCCGATCGCGACGACGCCTGTGCCGCCGTCGGACAGCCGGCCGTCCGGGTCCTGGACGAGGTAGATGTCCGTGCCGGTCCGGATGGTGTACGTCGGCTTTCCGCCGGACTCGCCGACCTTGCGGAACCGCCACAGCTGGCGGCCCTGCGCGGCGTCGCAGGCTGCCGCGGTGACCGGGACCGCGGCGCCGGAGGTGGCGGCGGCCTCCAGACAGAACGCCTCGCCGCCGGCGCGGAGGCGGGCGGTCTGGATCCAGTACCTGTCCCTGGAGACCTTGTGCAGCACGAAGAGCGCGCGGTCGCCGAAGTCGTCCGAGAGGGCGGCCCGCTCGTTCTTGTCGACGGCCACCGTGGCCTCGCTGTTCTCCGGCAGCAACAGCACTTCCCGCCCACCCGAGAACACGTCCGAGGACGAGGAAGGGGAGTTCTTGGACGAGGTGGAGGTCGGGGGAGTGGAGGACGGCCGGGACGGAGATGGGGAAGACGACGGTGGCGCTGCCGTGACGGAGGGCGGCGTTGCGGGCAGGCTCGCATTCTTCGGCTGCCGGGTCAGCGCGATGCCCACCCCGGCGCCCCCGACCACGAGGAAGGCGAGAACACCGCTCGCCACCTGACGGCCGCGACGCCGGCGATCGGCGCGGGCCCGGACGGCCGCCGCCGGGGCGAGGCGTCCCGTGCGCTCGCCGTACTCGGCAAGCGCACCGAGGTCGCGGCCGAGGTCGTCGCTAGGCATCGTGATTCACCCTCCCCATGGCGTAGTCGTCGGTGTCGGACAGGTGTGCCGCCATCGCCCGTCGGCCGCGGGCCAGCCGGGCCTTGACGGTGCCGGTCGGCGCCCCGACCTCGGCGGCGATCTCGCCGACGCTGAGGCCGACGAGGTGGTGCAGGACGATCACCCGCCGCTGGTCGGCCGGGATCTGACGCAGGGCGTGCACCAGCGCCACATGATCCGGGCCGAGCCCCTCGATCTCCTGGTCGACGGTCTCGCGGTGGTGCGCCCGGATCCGGTTGACCGCCTTGCGCCAGGCGCTGACGGCGTTGCGGGCGGCCACCCGGCGTACCCAGGCCTCCGGACTGTCCGCGTCCCGGACCGTCTCCCAGCGGTCCCAGGCCTTCAGGTATGCCTCCGCGACCGCGTCCTCCGCCTCGGCGCGATTGCCCGTCATGGCGTAGACCTGACCGAGGACACGGCGTGACGAGCCCGCGTAGAAGGCGTCGAACTCTTCCGCGTCCCGCATCGATCGGATCTCCCCCGCCAGGCCTCGCCCCCGGCCCCGGCGGCCGGATTCGCCTGAGTGACGCCCGGGCGGCACTCCCGGTTGCATCGTGATCGGCTTTTCTCGCGGACGCTCGCTGCATGCCCTCTTGACGCCCGGACGGGGCACCCGGTTGCCCGAAAACCCCTGCGGATCAGGCCGGCGGGTTGACGATCATCTGCGGGCCCTCCCCGCGGGCCGCGAGCCGGTCCTGCGGATTGATCAGCTTGCAGCGCTGCAGCGACAGGCAGCCGCAGCCGATGCAGCCGGTGAGCTGGTCGCGCAGCCGTTCCATCAGGGTGATGCGGTCCTCCAGCTTGCGCCGCCACCGCGCGGACAGCCGGGCCCAGTCCGCCTTCGTCGGCGTCCGGTTCTCCGGCAGGGCGGCCAGAGCCTCCCGGATCTCCTCCAGCGAGACGCCGACCTGCTGCGCGATGCGGACGAACGCCAGACGGCGCAGCTCCTGCCGCTGGTAGCGGCGCTGGTTACCGCTCGTGCGGGTCGAGCGGATCAGGCCCTCGCGCTCGTAGTAGCGCAGCGCGGACGGTGCCACGCCGCTCCGGGCCGCCATGTCCCCGATGGTGAGCAGGTCCACAATCGCCGTCCTTGAGTTGAAGTGAACTTCAAGTTGCAGGGTGAGGGTATGACTGCGACTGCCGTTAAACCAGACCTTGGCTCGCTGCTCACCCGGATCACCGGGGACCGCAAGCACGCGCCCAGTGCGTACTCGACGCTCGATGTGTTGTGGGTTCTCTACGACCGGATCCTGCGCGTGTCGCCGGAGACAGCCGACGAGCCCGACCGCGACCGGTTCCTGCTCTCCAAGGGGCACGGTCCCGCCGCCTACTACGCCGTGCTCGCCGCGAAGGGGTTCATCCCGGAGGAATGGCTCGACGATCTCGCCGGCAGCACGAGCCGGCTCGGCCACCACCCCGACCGGGTGCTCGTCCCCGGGGTGGAGATCGGGACCGGGTCGCTGGGTCACGGTCTCGGGCTCGCCGTCGGCACGGCACTGGGTCTACGAGCTCAGGGGTACGCCGAAGCGCACACGTTCGTGCTCCTCGGCGACGCGGAGCTGGACGAGGGCTCGAACCACGAGGCGATCGCCTACGTGGCGGCGACCGGGCTGCCCCTGACCGCCATCGTCATCGACAACCGGTCGGCCACTCACGGCTGGCCCGGCGGCATCGCGAGCCGCTTCGTCGGCTGGAGTGTCTCCATCGTGGACGGCCGGGACCACGCCCAGATCGAGGCCGCCCTGCAGCCGCGCAACCGGCCCCATGTCGTCATCGCCACCGTCGAGCCGAAGGGACGCTGATCATGCGAGAGACGTTCGTCGCCACCACCACCGCCATCCTCGAGGACGACCCGCGTACCGCCGTGGTGCTCGCCGACATCTCCGCCGACGCCTTCGCGCCGGCCGCCCGCCGGCACCCCGACCGGGTCATCAACGTGGGCATCCGCGAGCAGCTGATGACCGGCGTCGCGGGCGGGCTCGCCCTCACCGGGATGCGGCCGTACGTGCACTCGTACGCGCCCTTCGTGATCGACCGGGCGTACGAGCAGATCAAGCTCGACCTCGGCCACCAGGACGCCGGCGCGGTCCTGGTCAGCATCGGCGCCTCGTACGATGCGTCCGCCGAGGGCTACACCCACCAGTCGCCGGGCGACGTGGCGCTGCTCGACACGCTCGAGGGTTGGACTGTGCACGTACCCGGGCACCGGGACGAGGTGCCGGAGCTGCTGCGCGCCGCGGCCCGGCACGACGACCGGGTCTACGTGCGGCTCTCCTCGCAGGAAAACCGGCAGGCCTATCCGGGGGTGGATCTCAAGGTGATCCGGCGTGGCCCGGTGGGCGGGGCGGTGGTGCTCGCCGTCGGGCCCATGCTCGACCCGGTGCTGCGGACCGGGCTCGACGTGACGGTCGCGTACACCAACACGCCGCGTCCGCTCGACACGAACCGGCTACGGGAGCTCGTCACCGACGAGATCGTGGTCGTCGAGCCGTACCTCGCGGGCACGTCCAGCCGCGTCGTCTCCGCGGCGCTGTCCGCCGTACCCCATCGGGAATTGCACCTGGGGGTGAGCCGCACCGAAGAGCGACGCTATGGAACGCCGGCCGACCACGCCCGGTGGCACGGCCTGGACCCGGAGGGCCTGCGGACGTCGATCGCCGCTTTCCTGCGAGAAAGCTAGGCGGCGATCGGCAGACTCGGGCGGCGCTCGCGGAACACGTGCTGGAGCAGGGCGTCGAAGTGCCAGACCCGGTCCGGCTCGCCGACGCGGACCCGGAAGCGCTCGCGGACGCCGTCCACCGCCGTGGCCGCGACCTCCACGGCCGACTGCCGCAGGTCCGGGTTCCAGGTCACCTCGCTCAGGTGGCGCAGGTTGGCGTTGAGGTGCAGCCGCAGCCGGTGCAGCACCCGGGTCTCCTGGGTGATGACCAGCCGACGGTACGTGAGCAGCAGCAGGAACTCGCCGGACATCGGCCGGTCGGGGTTGCTGCACCGCGTGACCAGCACCGTCGCGTCGTCCGGCTCCACGCAGCGGCGGAAGATCGGCATGTGCCGGCTCACGGTGGCGATGGCGACTCCGGCCTCCGCGGCGGCGGGAAGGAACGTACGGGAGAACACGTCCATGTGGCGTTTAACGGCGACGCGAAGGGGAAGCAGCGGCCGCTACACGATGAATATCGAATTACAAAATCTCGACCACCGTCGCGTTGGCCATTCCGCCGCCCTCGCACATGGTCTGCAGGCCGTAGCGCACCCCGTTCTGTCGCATGTGGTGCAGCATCGTCGTCATGATCCGGGCCCCGGACGCGCCCAGCGGATGACCGAGGGCGATCGCCCCGCCACGCGGGTTGAGGCGGGACGGGTCGGCGCCGGTCTCCGCCAGCCAGGCCAGCGGTACGGGCGCGAACGCCTCGTTCACCTCGTACACACCGATGTCGTCGATCGTGAGCCCCGACTTGGCGAGCGCCTTCGCGGTGGCCGGGATGGGCGCCGTCAGCATGATGACCGGGTCGTCGGCCGCGACGACGGCGGTGTGGATCCGCGCCAGCGGCCGCAGGCCGTGCGCCGCGGCCCAGCGTGAGGTGGTGACGGCGAGCGCGGCGGCGCCGTCGGAGATCTGCGACGCCGAGCCCGCCGTGACGACGCCGTCGGCCTTGAACGGGGTCTTCAGCCCGCCCAGCTTCTCCAGGGTGGTGTCGCGGCGGATGCCCTCGTCGCGCGTGACGTCGCCGACCGGGGCGATCTCGGCGTCGAAGTCGCCGGCGTCCTGGGCCTTGGCGGCCGCGGCGTGACTGGCCAGCGCGTACTCGTCGAGCTGCTGCCGGGAGAAGCCCCAGCGCTCGGCGATCATCTCCGCGCCGACGCCCTGGTTGAAGGTGGTGGTGCCGTAGCGTTCGCGGACCGTGTCGCCGTACGGGTTCTGCCCGGCGGCGCTTGAACCCATCGGCACCCGGCTCATCGACTCCACCCCGCCGGCGACCACCAGGTCGGCCTGCCCGGACAGGACGGTCGCCGCGGCGAAGTGCAGCGCCTGCTGGCTGGAACCGCACTGGCGGTCCATGGTCGTGGCGGGCACGCACTCGGGCCAGCCCGCCCCGAGCACCGTATTGCGCCCGATGTTCCAGGACTGCTCGCCGACCTGGGAGACGCAGCCCCAGAACACGTCCTCGACGTCGGCCGGATCGAACCCGGCCCGGTCGCGCAGGGCCTGCAGCACCCCGGCTCCGAGGTCCACCGGATGGACGCCGGAGAGCCCGCCGTCACGCCGCCCCACCGGAGTCCGTACCGCACCGACGATCACCGCATCTCGCATACCTCGAAGGTACGTTGTGCTCATGTCGCCTCTCCAGTGGCGGGTGAAACCCGTCCTGCCCGTGACCAAACTCCTGGGCGCGGTCGCGCTCGTCGTGCTGGTCGTCGCGTTCGGTCGTGGCGACCCGGTGCAGTGGGTGCTCGCGGCCGCGGGCGCGACGGGGCTGGCCCTCTGGGCCCTGCGCGACGTCATCCGCCCGGTCCGGCTCTCGGCCGACACGAGCGGCGTCACGCTGGTGGTGGGCTTCGCGAGCCGGCGCCACCTCGCCTGGTCCCAGGTGGAGAGGATCCGGGTCGACCGCCGCCACCGCCGCGGGATCCGCAGTGAGCTGCTCGAGATCGACGGGGGCGAGAGCCTGCACCTGTTCAGCGTGCACGAGCTCGGCACCGAGCCGGAGGACGTGGCGCGGGCCCTCACCGAGCTGCGCCCCGTCCAACCACCCCGCCACCACCCGGCTAGCTGAGCATCGCCGTGCGGTAGACGGCGATCACCAGCAGGATCAGGAACATCGCCGCGACCCCGACGCCCTGGACGAGGTTGCGCTTGTCCCGCGGCGCGTACGCCAGGACGGCCGCGACGATCGCGCCCGTGACCAGGCCGCCGAGGTGGCCCGCGACGGAGATGCCGCTCGCCGCGAAGGTGAAGACGACGTTGATGACGATCACCGGCAGGATCGGCGCGACGCTGAGGTTGAGGCGCTTGAGCAGCACGAAGATGCCGGCCATCAGGCCGAAGACCGCCGTCGACGCGCCCGCCGTCAACTGCCGTGGATCCGAGAACACGTACGCCGCGACGTTGCCGCCGAGCCCCGCCAGGAAGTAGAGACCGAGGAAGCGCAGCGGGCCGAGCACGCGCTCCAGGTCGCGGCCGAGGATCCACAGCGCGTACATGTTCATCAGCAGATGCAGCACTCCGTAGTGCAGGAACATCGCGGTGACCAGGCGATACCACTCGCCGTTGCCGGCGATGCCGTGCAGGACCTCGGCGCCTTGCGGGCCGTAGTAGGCGCTGCCGAGGACGGCCCCCCACTGCGTCAGCGGCGTGCCGGAGCCCAGCAGGCCGCCCCAGCCGCCGCCCGCGACGGCGTTCGCGCCGCCCGTCATGATCGAGAGGATCATGACGGCGACGTTGACGCCGATGAGGACCTTGGTGGCGGTCCCGGCCCGGCCGGCCGCGCTCCCGCCGAAGGCGGTGCGGGCCGGCCGCTGCGTGCGCCGCCCCTGGGTGACGCACTCCGGGCACTGGTGCCCGACCGAGGCCTCGTTCATGCAGTCCGGACAGATCGGCCGCTCACAGCGGGTGCACCGGACGTAGGTCTCCTTCGACGGGTGTCGGTAGCAGACGGGAGCCGTCACCGGAGACTCACTCATGCATCAAAGGTACCCGTGGGACCTGGTCAGTCGTTGACCCGCTCGATCTCGACGCGCTCGATGACCACGTCCTCGCGGGGGCGGTCGCCGGGGCCGGTCGGGGTGGTGGCGATCGAGTCGACGACCTTGGCGGACGCCTCGTCGGCGACCTGGCCGAAGATGGTGTGACGCCGGTTCAGGTGCGGGGTCGGGCTGACCGTGATGAAGAACTGCGAACCGTTCGTGCCCGGGCCGGCGTTCGCCATCGCGAGCAGGTACGGGCGGTCGAACTGCAGCTCCGGGTGGAACTCGTCGGCGAACTGGAAGCCCGGGCCGCCCCGGCCGGTGCCGGTCGGGTCGCCCATCTGGATCATGAAGTTCGCGATGACCCGGTGCGAGATGGTCCCGTCGTAGTACGGGCCGCTGCCCTTCTGGCCGGTGCGCGGGTCGACGTAGTCCTTGGTGCCCTCCGCGAGCTCCACGAAGTTGCGCACGGTGGCCGGCGCGTGGTCCGGGAAGAGCTGGAGCCGGATCGGGCCGTGGTTGGTGTGCAGGGTGGCGTAGAGCTTCTCAGCCACGGGTACTCCTATCGGCGTTGGACAAGTTCATTGCAGTTCGGATCCTCCCCCATGTGTCTGAACCGGGTGCGCGGGGGTACCCAAGAGGGCAGCATGGACCCGGGAGAGAACCACAGGAGGTGCACTGGTGTTCGCAACTATGCGACGGAAGAACCGCAACGCGAGGATGAAGAGCGAGCTCGGCCAGAGCGTTGAACACTTCAAGCGTGCGGCATCGCTCGCCGCACAGGAGACCAGCGCGACCGTGGGGCCCAAGTTCGCCGCCGCGAAGGACCGCATGCAGCCCGCGACCGACAAGGCCAAGGACGCCGCGACCAGCGGCTGGGACAGCGCTGTAGCGACCCTCGGCCCGCTGGTGGCCGCGGCGAGCGACAACGTCCGGCAGACCGGCAAGAAGGCCGCCAAGACCAGCAAGAAGGCCAACAAGCAGGCTGCCAAGGCGAGCCGGAAGAACGCCAAGAAGCTCGAGAAGAAGGCCGACAAGGCCGTCGGACGCAAGAGCAGCAAGAGCGGCAAGCTGATGAAGATCGCGCTCGCCGGTGCCGCCGTCGGTGCCGCGGGTGCCTACATCATGCGCAAGCGCCGCAGCGACCAGTGGGACGAGTACGACCCCACCGGCCCGATCAGCACCTCGACCCCGGCCGGGGCCGAGGACGCGGCGTTCGAGCCGGCCGACCTGTCCGGCCCGTCCGGCTTCGTGACGCCGGCCGGCAGCAGTGGTCCGGTCGTCGGTGCCGTCGGTGCCGACCCGGTGCTTCCCGCCGACGCCGACCCGGCGCTGATGCCCGAGGGCGACCAGACCTCTTCGGCGCTGCACAGCCCCGAGGTGGCCCGGATGGCCAACGGCAAGAACAAGAGCTGACCCCCGGTTGCAGACCGTACGGCGGGCGGGCTCCCCACGCGGGGGTCCGCTCGCCGTTCTGCGTACCGGTCAGCGGTTCTTCTGCGCGGCGTTCGCCAGGCGGGCGCGTTCCGGGTCGAGCGCGGGCCCCAGCGGCAACAGCTCCACCAGCTGGCCCGGGATCGCCTGGGGCTGGACGCCGCCGTACCCGAGTTTCGCCAGCACGTCCCGGCTGGCAAGGGGATAGCTGCGGCCCGTGTCGGTGACGATGCTGACCGTGCCGCTGCTCGCCGGAGCGGTCGGGGAGGAGGCGACGACGACCACGGCCCCCTTGCCTCGCGGCACGTAGATGCGGTCGGCCTGAACCGACCCGGGAGCGGGATCCTCGCCCCGGACCGCGTTTCCCGCCGGCGGCTGCGGGCCGATCCGCACGCTGATCTCGCCGTTCGCGCCCCCGTCGTACGTCAGGCAGACGCTGTCCGGGCCGTTGAGCAGCACCGGGACCGCCGGAGGCAGTCCGGCGGCGGTCGCCGCGGCAACCGGCTGGGTCTTCGAGCGGGGCAGGTTGCCGTACAGGGTCGGGGTTATCTGCTGCGCCGTGTACGCGTCCGGGTCCGCCTGCATGAGGTTCGCCTGCACCTCGGTGAGGTCGGCGACGCCGTCGCTGAGCACGACGCCCCACTGGTCCGCGGTGCTGCCGTCGCTGTGGATGCGCAGCACCTGACCGACCTGGAAATTGGCGACCGCCGCCGAGCGGCTGCCGAAGTCCGCGATCAGGGGCGGCTTCAGGTCCGGGCCGATCGGCACCGCGTTGATCCACGCCGTGGCGACCGGCAGCGCGGCCTGGTTCCACCGGAAGAAGGTCCGGGTCTGCTGAACGCGCGCGGCCGGGATGAGGAACCGCTTGTTGTTGTAGACCAGGAAAGTTCGGCCGGCACGGTCCGTCACCAGCAGGCCACGCAGCTGGTCGGGCGGGGTGTCGGCGCGCGGGACGGGCAGCACGGTGCCGCCGCTGACCGCCTCACCGATCGTCAGCACGCTCTCCGCGTCGTCGGCGTCGGAGCCGCCCTGCGGCACCTGCGAGCAGACCGTCCACAGGCTCTTGAGCAGACCGCCCTTCGCCGGCGGCAGGGTGTCGGGGGCGTCCGGAATGCCCATCGGATCACCGAGCGGCACCGCGGCGAGGCTCTCCGGCGAGGCGTTCTTCATCTGCGGCGCCTGCGCGTTGGCGATCAGCAGCCCGGACGTGTAGTTCAGCACCGGGTGCATCTTGTCGTCGGACTTGAGGTAGACGTAACGCGCGCCGGTGCCCTTCTCCAGGAACACCACGGACTCGTCCCGGGGATCGACCGAGCTGCGTCCCTTGAGCAGGCCGTACGCCGCGGCGCCACCGAGCGCGAGCGCCGCCACCACGATGCTCACGAGCACGGTGGTGCCGGCCCGCCGCAGCGGCGACCGGTGCGGGTCAGGGTCGTGCGTGACCAGCGCGGCCACCACGCGCTGCTGCGCGTACTGGTACGAGTGCAGCTGATCCTGCCGAGACGGCACGCGACTTCCCTCCCAGGTGTGACCCCGCCCGCCACTGTAAAGGTCCCCGGCGGGCGCTGGGGGGCAGGCTACAACCAGCCGTTACGCCGGAAGGCACGGTAGAGCAGCACGGAGATCAGCAACATGACGGTGATCACGCCGGGGTAGCCGTACTGCCACTGGGTCTCCGGCATGTGCACGAAGTTCATGCCGTACACGCCGGCGATGGCGGTCCAGACCGTGGCGATACCGGCCCATGCGGCGATCTTACGCATGTCGTTGTTCTGATCGACCGTCACCTGCGCCAGCCGCGCCTGGAGGATCGAGTTGAGCAGGTCGTCGTAGGAGGAGACCTGTTCGACCGTACGGGTGAGGTGGTCCTGCACGTCGCGGAAATACCGCCGGATCTCCTTGGGCACCAGCCGGCTCTGCGGTGCGGTGATGGTGGCGAGCGGGCGCTGCAGCGGCACCACCGCCCGGCGGAACTCCACGATCTCGCGCTTCATCTGGTAGATCGCCTGCACCGGGCTGCCGGCGTCGCGCGAGAAGGCGCCCTCCTCGATCAGATCGAGGTCGGCCTCCACCTGGTCGGCCACCGCCATGTACGCGTCCACCACCCGGTCGGTGACCGCGTACGCGACCGCCCACGGCCCCTGGGCCAGCAGGTCGCCACGGCCTTCCATGTCCGCCCGTACCGGAGAAAGGCGCGTCGCATCGCCGTGCCGGACCGTGATGACGAAGCGCTCGCCGACGAAGAGCATCATCTGGCCGGTCTCGACGATCTGCGACGTCTCGGTCAGCTCGCTGTGCGGCACGTAGCGGGCGGTCCGCAGCACGAGGAACTGCACCGCGCCGAACTGCTCCAGCTTGGGTCGCTGCTCCGCCTTGACGGCGTCCTCGACCGCCAGCTCGTGGAGGTTGTAGGTGCGGGCGATCGCGGACATCTCCGCCTGGGACGGCTCGTGCAGACCGAGCCAGACGAAGGCGTTGTCGCGGCCGCACGCCTCGCGCAACGCCTCGTCGGGGGTGAACTCGCCGGGCTCGCGTTTGCCGTCGACGTAGACGCCGCAGTCGACCACCGCGCTGCCATGGAACTCCTCGCCGGCGCCAGCGCCGGCGGCTTCGCCGTCGGTGGTGCCGAGGAAGCGGTTCATCGCCCGTACGGGTGCGGTCCAAGCTCGCGACAGCGACCTGTTCACGCCGGCCGGCCGGCTGCGGCGCACGCTGCTCTCGCTCATGACTGCCTCCCTCAGGGGGTGCGGACGCCCGATCCTCGGTGGCGGGCCCGCCCGAGGTTACGCCCGTGAGGTTGCCCAGTCCGTACGCCGCGCATGCCGAGGGCACGGGGTGCCACCGCAAGGTGGCGCCGGACGGACCGGCCGCATTTCGGGGGGTGAAGGGTGCGAGCGGCCCGCCCGGCGCCGGGGGCGGGGGTGGGTGTCGACGCGCCGCACCGCATGGTCATGCAGCCTGACGCCGCAAGCATTGTGAGCCGAACGCCGGTCCCGGGGGAAACCCGGAACCGGCGTTGGGCCATGAGTGTCGGAAACCCGACAGTCGGGCAGGTATCAGGCGCGCGTCTCGTCGATCGCCTCGGCCAGCCGGCGTACACCCTCGTCGATCTGGTCGACCGTCACGGCCGAGAAGGCCAGGCGTACGGAGTGCTTGCCGCCGTCGAGCAGGAAGTCGCTGCCCTTGACGACGGCGACCCCCTTCTTCATGGCCACCGGGAACAGCGCATCCACGTCGACGTCCTCGGGCAGGTCCACCCAGAGGAAGTAGCCGCCGTCGGGCTCGGTGAAGGTCGCGCCCGGGATGTGCGTGCGGATAGAGGCCGCCAGCACCTGGGCCCGCTCGGCCAGCGCCGCGCTGACGGTCTGGATCGAGCGGTCGATGTCACCGGAGACGCAGAACTGGTGCACGATCGCCTCGGACACCATGCCGGGCGAGATGTACAGGTTGGTGGCCTTCTTGGCGATCGCGTCGATGAGCGCGGCCGGGCCGACCAGGTAGCCGACGCGCACGCCCGGGCACACCGTCTTGGTGAAGCTCGACGCGTGCACCACCGAGTTGTTCTGGTCCAGCGAGAGCATCGAGGGCAGCGGCTCGCCGCGGAAGCGGATGTCGGCGTACGGGTCGTCCTCGAAGATCGTGAAGCCGTACTCGGCGGCGAGCTCCAGCAGCGTCCGGCGCTTCTCCAGGGAGAGCGTCACACCGGCCGGGTTCTGGTAGTTCGGGATGATGTGCGCGAGCTTGGGGCGCAGGCCGTTCTGCAGCAGCCCGCGCAGTTCCTCGACGTCGATGCCGTCCGGCTCGATGGTCACCTGGTGCACCTTGCCGCCCAGGTTCTGCAGGCTCAGCAGGGTGCGGTCGTACGTGGGCTTCTCGACGACCACGTCGTCGCCGGCCTGGACCAGGTGATTGAAGAGGAACGCGTCCGCCTGCAGCGAGCCGTTGGTGACGATGACCTGCTCGGGGGAGACGCCGTGCTTCTCCGCGATCCACTTTCGCAGCGGGATGTAGCCGACGGAGGTGCCGTAGGCGGTCACCCCGGCCGGGTCGGCATCGAAGGCCCGGGCGGCCGCGGCCTTGAGGCCGGCGACGTCGACGATGTCCAGGGAGGGCGCGCCCCTTGCGAATGAGATCAGCTGCTCAGCGGTCATGCCCACAAGCTTACGAGCAGGCTCTATATCATTTTTTCTCGTGTCCGATGACCCCTTGCCCGTCGCCGGTGCTCTCGTCGTGGACGACGACGGCCGCATTTTCTTCCAGCTTCGTTCGCCACAACGCAAGCTTTTCCCGAACACGTGGGACATCGTCGGCGGTCATGTGGAACCGGGCGAAACGGTCATCGAGGCGCTGGGCCGGGAGGTGTTCGAGGAGACCGGATGGCGGCTGAGCGCCGTGCTGAGCGTCGTCGGCGAGTACACCTGGACCGGGGATGACGGGCTGGACCGGCACGAGACGGACTTCCTGGTCAAGGCCGACGGGGACCTCTCCCGGCCGCGGCTCGAGGAGGGCAAGCACACCGAGTTCCGCTGGCTGGGCCCGGACGAGCTGGCGGTGCTGGACCAGGGCGACGGAATGATTCGCCGGATCGCCGAGGACGGCTTCGCAGTCCTGCACACTCTCGGTATATGAACGCACCGCTATCCTCGGCAGGCACCCCCCTCGACTCGGAAGGAACCACCCCATGATCGGTCTGGTACTCGCCGCCGGCGCCGGACGCAGACTGCGTCCGTACACGGACACGCTGCCGAAGGCGCTCGTCCCCGTGGACGGGGACACCACGATCATGGACATCTCGCTGCGCAACCTCGCGGCCGCGGGCCTCACCGACGTCGTCATCGTGGTCGGCTACTGCGCCGACGCGGTCGAGGAGCGCAAGGACGCCTTCGAGCAGAAGTACGGCGTCAAGATCACGCTCGTGCACAACGACAAGGCCGAGGAGTGGAACAACGCGTACTCGCTCTGGCTCGCGCGTGACCACTTCGCGCAGGGCGCACTGCTGGTCAACGGCGACACCGTGCACCCGGTGAGCGTCGAGCAGACCCTCCTCGCCAATCGTGGGCCGGGCATCCTTCTCGCCGTTGACAATGTGAAGAAGCTTGCTGACGAGGAGATGAAGACGATCTTCTCGGAAGATGGCCGGCTGACGAAGATCACGAAGCTGATGGACCCGGCCGACGCCTTCGGCGAATACATCGGTGCCACGATCATCGAGGCGTCCGCGGCCGCCGAGCTCGCCGACTCGCTCAAGACCACCTGGGAACGCGACCCCAACCTCTACTACGAGGACGGCTACCAGGAGTACGCGAATCGCGGCGGCGAGATCCGCGCGGCGACCATCGGCGACATCCCCTGGGTCGAGGTGGACAACCACGACGACCTGGCCAAGGCCCGGGACATCGCATGCCGTTACTAGCCCGCAGCGTCCAGACCCCGCTGCACATCGACGTACGCCGCGGCGCGGTGAGCGACCTCGGCGCGATCCTCGCCGACGGCCGCATCTCCTCCGGCGGCGACGTCGCGGTGGTGGTCGGTCCGGGCCAGGGCGAGAAGATCGCCGACCTGATCCGCCCGTCCCTGGGCTCGGCCGACGTCTACATGACGGCCGGCGGCACGCTGGACGCGGCGATCGAGCTCGGCGCCAAGCTCCGGTCCCGCGCCTACGACGCGGTGGTCGCCATCGGCGGCGGCAAGACCGTGGACACGGCCAAGTACGCGGCCACCCGTTACGCCCTGCCGATGGTCTCGGTCGCCACGAGCCTGGCCAACGACGGCGTCGCCTCGCCGGTCGCCAGCCTCATCAACGACGGCATCAAGGGCTCGTACGGCGTCCACATCCCGATCGCCGTCATCGTCGACCTCGACTTCGTCGAGAACGGCCCGGAACGCATCAACAGGTCCGGCATCGGCGACGTGATCAGCAACATCAGCGCCCTGGCCGACTGGGAACTGGCCCGCGAGGTACGCGGCGAGCCGGTGGACGGCCTCGCCGCCTCCCTGGCCCGCATGGGTGCAGAGGCGGTCCTGAACATGCCGGGCGACATGACCGACGACGCCTTCGTCACCGTGCTCGCCGAGGCCCTCATCTCCAGCGGCCTCGCCATGGCGGTGTGCGGCAGCAGCCGCCCGTCCAGCGGCGGCTGCCACGAGATCATGCACGCCACCGACTCGCTGTTCCCGAACACGGCGTCGCACGGCGAGCTCGCCGGAATGGGGGCGTTGTTCTGCACGTTCCTGCGCGGCGACGAGCGGCGCTTCGCGCAGATGTCCGACTGCCTGGCCCGGCACCAGCTGCCGCGCACCCCGGCGGACGTCGGCCTGGAGCCGGACCAGTTCGTCGAGGTGGTGGAGTTCGCGCCGCGAACCAGGCCGGACCGCTACACGATCCTCGAGCACCTCGCGATGTCCCCGGACGAGACCCGCAGGAAGCTGGCCGAGTATGTCGACGCCGTCGCCGACCGCTGATCCGAGGGGCTCCGCCCGGTCCGCCCCGATCCCGGGCCGCGGTCCGGGGGGCAGCTCCGGAACCGGACCCGTCCTGGGCCGCGACGGCACCGTCGGCGGCCCGGGCCGAGGCGACGCCAGCGGTGCCGTCCCGGGTGGGGCGGAGGGTGGTCCCAATGCGACCACGGTGGCGGGCGCAGCACCGACGGCCGCCGACTATTACGCCGTCAACCGTGGCGGCGGCCTCTTCAGCGAGGCGATCAGCCAGCGCATCGGCGCCCGGATCTCGGTGTTCGCCCACAAGCGCCGGCTCGCACCGACGGTGCTCACCGTCGCCAACCTCGGGCTGAGCTGCCTGGTCTCGTTCGTCGTGGTCGCGGCGGCGGGCCCGGTGGCCGACGGCCGCGTCTGGGCCTGGCCGGTGGGGCTGCTCGCCCTGCTCGGCTGGCAATTCGCGTACGCCCTGGACTGCGCCGACGGCCAGCTCGCGCGAGTCACCGGTCAGACCAGCCCGGCCGGCGGACGGGTCGACGTGCTCTGCGACGTCGCCGGGCAGATCGCCCTGGTGGCCGCGCTGTCGGCGACGGCGGAGGCGCAGGTGCCCGCCACCCCGGCGTGGCTGGTGGCGGCGTTCGCCGGCACCTGGATGGTCAACCTGGTGACCTCCGTGATGCAGACCGGCTCGCAGGCGGCCAGCATGGTGACCAGCCGGTCCTTCCCGGTCCGAGTGGTCAAGCTGGTCCGCGACTACGGCGCGGTGATCGCCCTGGCGGGCGTCGTGCTCACCGTCGCTCCGCATTGGACGATCTTCGTCATCGGCGCCTTCACCCTGATCAACGGGGCGTTCCTGGCAGCCAGCATCGCGTTCGCCGGCCGCCAGTCCCTCCGCGGCTGACCCTCAGACCCGGACCGGGACCGCGGACGACGTGCCCAGCACCTTCCCGGCCCCGTCGAGGGCGTCGACCACGACGTACTCCGGCGTGCCAGTGACCGTCAGCGTCGTCTCGAAGCCGGTCCGGGCCGCCGTGGCCGCCTGGGCCAGCGCGCCCGGCTGACCGCCCGCGCGGGCCCGCCACTTCGCCACCTGCGTGCTGCCGTTCCAGCTGGCACTCACCACCACGTTCCCGCCCTCGACGCGCAGGCCGAGCGCCGGCTGGTCGAGCGGGACGCCGGTCCACTCCGCCCGGTACGCCCGGTACGACTGGTTGTCGAGCGGCAGGTGCCCGTCGAGCCGGACGGTGCCGTCGGGGGCGTACTCGGTGAAGTAGGGCATCTGTCCCCAGCCGATGAACGAGCCGCCGTCCGCGAGCTCGCGGAAGCTGCCCTGTGTCGGCGCCGAGAGCTTCTGCGGATGCAGGAACTCCCGCACGAACGTGACTCGGCGGGCCTGCTCGTCGACCTTGAACACCAGGCCGCGCGACTGGTCCCGCTCCTTGGTGACGCCGGCGCCGTTGTCGAAGACGCTGTACGAGCCGTCGCGCCGCCGGCGGAAGTCGTGCTGCCAGCTGAACCGCGCCCGTTCCGCCACGGCGAAGTCGGACTTCTTACCGCCGATGCGCCACATCACCTGGCCGGTCCGGCGATGAATCTTGTACGTGGTCCAGGTGTGCCGCGACGACACGAGGATGTGGCCGTCCGCGTCGAGGCCGACCGAGTTGGCGTGGAAGTAGTCGTACGGCAGGTGCGCGGAATCTCCCTGCGGCAGCGGCGCGTACGACTCGTCGGGGCGTACGTGGTCGCGCGCCCGCCACTCGAACAGGCGCTTGCCCGTACGGATGTCGATCTCCTGGATCACCCCGTCGTGCAGCACCCCGTCCTTCGGGCCGCCGAGCGCTGACAGGTCGTACGGGACCGGGTCGTACACCCAGAACAGCGCGGTGTCCCGCGGGGTGATCACGAAGTCGTGCTGGTCGGCCTGCTCGCTGCCGGCCGCCCGCACGCGGGTGATCTCCCGGTACGAGGTGTCGACGACGACGAACTCGCCCTGCCCCACGCCCTGCCCGCCGGTGCCGCCGATGGTCCCCTCCCACCAGGTCAGCACCGGCTGATTCCGGTACTGCTGCACCTTGAAGTCGATGGCGACGGTGGCCGGGTCGGGAACCTTGCGGAACCAGACGGGCGAGCCGGTGTCGTCGACCATCAGCGGTCCCCACAGGCCGGTGCCGGAGGCCGGGGTGAGAAGGATGTGACCGGGCGCCGTCGCGTTCGCCGGCGTGGTGATAGTGACGTCCGGCAGTGTGCGCAGGTCGGGGCGGGACCGGTATTTGGGCGGTGGGGCGGCGGGTGCGGGTTCCGCCGCGGGTTCCGTGTGCTCGCTGTGCCCGACGGCGTAACCGGCGCCGCCGGCTGCCACGGTGAGGACGGCGCCCAGGAGGACGGCCCGACGTGTCGTCATGCCGGCGAGCATTCCCCGCTTCGACTGTCGTCTACCTTCGCCAGGCCGGTGTAGATGTCGATGAGCTGCCGGGTGACGACGGCCGGATGGAAGGCGCGCAGGTAGCGGTCGCGCGCGGCCGGGGCGAACCGCGCGGCTTCCGCCCGCGCGATCGGCAGCGCCGCGGCAAGCGTCGCCGCGTCCGGGTGCACCGCCCACCCCGCCGGAGCCGTGGTCTCCTCGAGGCCCAACAGGTACGGGATTCCGCCCACGTCCGTGCCGAGCACCGGGCGGCCTGCCGCCATCGCCTCGAGGATCACCGTGGGCAGCACGTCGTTCCAGGTCGGCACGGCGACGATCACCGCCGCGTCGCGCCGGGCGGCCACCATGCCGTCGCGGTCCAGGGCACCCAGGTACGTCACGTCGCCGCGTTCCGCCGCCGCTTGTTCCGCCAGCGGCCGCAGTTCCCCGTCGCCGGCGATGCGCAGCGGGCCGAGGGCGCCGTCCGGGTGGCGCCGCCAGGCGTCGAGGAGCAGGGCCAGACCCTTCTCCGGGGACAGGCGGGCCGCGTACAGGAAACCGTCGCCCAGCGGGGCCGGCTCACCCGGGTCCGGCAGCCCGTTCGGTTTGATCACGATCCGGTCGTCGGGAATGCCGTAGTCGCGCAGGTGCGCGGCGATTCGCCCGGTGAGCGCGATGTAGCGGTCCACGGAACGCCAGGTGGGCCGGTGCACGGCCAGCGTGGTGGCCATCAGCGCGCTCTGCGCCGCCGAGCCTCGGTAGCACTTGTGCTGGATCCCAGGCCAGCCCACGAATTTGCCGCGGCAGTCCGTGCAGTTGTGCCCGTCGCGGAAGTACAGCCCCGACGAGCAGACCTGGCGATAGTTGTGCACCGTCTGCACGACCGGCACGCCGTGGGCGTGCGCGGTGCGGATCACCCAGGGCGAGAGCAACGGGTACGGGTTGTGCAGATGCACCAGATCCGGCTTCTCCCGGCGCAGCAGCTCGGCCAGGTCCCGTTGCGCGGCCCGGCCGAAGATCGGCGAGACGGGCAGCAGCAGCTTCTGGCTCGCCGGCAGGTCCGCGATCGAGTCGGAGGCGCGCTGGAACGGCAGCACCTCGATGCCCGCCGCGGTGAGCTGGGCGATCTCGGTGTCGACGATGACGTTCTCCCCCGAGGGGATGGCCTCGCGATACCTGTTGTGCGCAACGACGACCTTCACGGCGACAAACGCTACCGTTGGGGGCGTGCCTGAGCTGCCCGAGGTCGAGGCGCTCGCCGCATACCTGCGGGAGCGTGCGGTCGGCCATACCGTGGAGCGCTTCGAGGTCTCCTCGTTCAGCGCGTTGAAGACGTACGACCCGGCGCCGAGCGCGGTGGCGGGTCTGCCGGTCACCGGCGCCGGCCGGCACGGCAAGTTCCTGGACGTGTCGTTCGGCGACGATCTGCACCTCGTCGTGCACCTCGCCCGGGCGGGCTGGCTGCACTACCGCGACTCCTTCAAGTCGCCCGCCCCGCTCAAGCCGGGCAGCGGGCCCATCGCGCTACGGGTACGCCTCGACGACGGTTCCGGCTTCGACCTGACCGAGGCGGGCACCCAGAAGTCGCTCGCCGCGTACCTGGTGCGCGATCCGGCCGAGGTGCCCGGCGTCTCCCGGCTGGGCCCGGACGCCCTGGCGGTCGACCGCGACGAGTTCGCCGAGCGCATCCGCAGCCGCAACGGGCAGATCAAGGGCGTGCTGACCGACCAGGAGGTGCTCGCCGGCATCGGCAACGCCTACTCGGACGAGATCCTGCACGTTGCCAAGCTGTCGCCGTTCGCGCTGACCGGCAAGCTGACCGACGAGCAGCTCACCACCCTGTACGAGGCGACCCGTCAGGTGGAGACCGACGCGGTCGCCCGTTCGGTGGGGCAGAAGGCCGCCGAGCTGAAGGGCGAGAAGCGCGCCGGGATGCGGGTGCACGCCCGCACCGGCCTGCCGTGCCCGGTCTGCGGCGACACCGTGCGCGAGGTCTCGTTCGCCGACAAGAGCCTTCAGTACTGCCCCACGTGTCAAACGGGTGGTAAGCCCCTGGCCGATCGACGGCTGTCCAAGTTGATCCGGTAGTAACGCAGGGTAGGCGGGTCGTTTCCCGGGGGAAAGCGACCACAACGTCCCCTTCTTCTGCGTCGTTCCATCGGTATAGTGGCCCGGTCCCGTGCTTCGTCGGCGGCGCGCAGGGGACCGGCGACCCCGCCGGAGGTCAGGGGGTCGTGGCGGTGCGTAATGTTCTCGGTGTGGGCGGTACGTGATGCGGGAGGACATAGGCGAGGTGACCACGAGCCTCCAGCGCCCGGCGTCCAGTGGCAGCAAGAGCCGGAGCGGCATGCCGTACGACAGCTTCGAGTGGCAGCAGGAGCCGCCGCCCAGTAACGGCGTGCCGCGGTCCGCCTGGACCAGGTCGCACCGCCGGCTGTCCCGCTGGCACCGGCCGTACACGGCGATCCTCGTCCTTCTGGATTTTCTCTCCGCGATGCTGGCGAGCTGGCTGGCCGTCGAGTTCATCGAGAAGGCGAACTCCGGCTTCCAGGGCCGGGAGGAGATCTTCTACCTGGTCGCCTTCGCCGGCCTGCCGCTCGGCTGGCTGATCATCCTCTGGGGCAACGGCAGCTACGACCGGCGTTACCTGGGGCTGGGCAGCGAGGAGTTCAAACGGGTCGTCCGCGGCTTCGTCACCGTGGTGGCCTGCGTGTCGCTGCTGTCGTTCGCCACCAAGACCCAGCTGTCCCGCGTCACCATCGCCTACGTCACGACCGCGTCGCTGATCTTCATCCTGTTCTGCCGCTACTCGGCCCGGCAGATCCTGCACGTCGCCCGGAAGAAGACCGGTCACGGCGCGCACCGGATGATCCTCATGGGCACGCTGCCGGAGGCGCTCGAGGTCTACACCGCGGTCACCCGCAGCCCCGCCGCCGGCCTCATCCCGGTCGCCATCCACATCACCGACGGCTACGCGGCGGCCCGGGGCATCGAGACCCCCGTCCCCGTGTACGCGGCCCGCGACGTGCTGACCCTGGTCCGAGAGGTCGGCGCGGACACGATCGCGGTCTGCGGCTCGGCCAGCGCGGAGCCCGGTGAACTGCGCCGCCTCGCGTGGCAGCTCGAGGGCACCGGCGTCGACCTGGTGGTGGCGCCGCAGCTCACCGACATCGCCGGCCCGCGGGTGCACATCCGCCCGATCGAGGGCCTGCCGCTGCTGCACGTCGAGGAGCCGACCCTCTCCGGCCCCGGATGGCTCGCCAAGAACCTGCTGGACCGGGTGGCCGCATTCTTCGGCCTGCTGTTCCTCGCACCGGTGCTGGCGCTCATCGCGATCGGCATCCGGATGTCCGACCCCGGCCCGGTGTTCTTCCGGCAGCCCCGCGTCGGCCACGAGGGCCGCACCTTCTGGGTGTGGAAGTTCCGGACCATGTACGTCGACGCCGAGGAGCGCAAGGCCAGCCTCGAGGAGCTCAACGACTCCGACGGCATGCTCTTCAAGATGAAGAACGACCCGCGGATCTTCTCCTTCGGCAACAAGCTGCGGGCCACGTCGCTGGACGAGCTCCCGCAGCTGATCAACGTGCTGAAGGGCGAGATGTCGCTGGTCGGGCCGCGCCCGCTGCCCGCCGACGACGGCGACTACCTGGGCGACGTGCGGCGCCGGCTGCTGGTCCGGCCCGGCATCACCGGCCTGTGGCAGGTCTCCGGGCGCTCCGACCTGTCGTGGGACGAGGCGGTCCGGCTCGATCTCTACTACGTGGACAACTGGTCGCTGACCTACGACCTCAGCATCATGTGGCGCACGATCTGGGTGGTTTTGAAGCGCAAGGGCGCTTATTAGAAGCGGCCCGACCTGGCGTTCCGGGGCGGTTCCGGACAGGATGCGTGCGTGAGCGGTCAGGCCGGGAGCGTCCTAGCGGTCCTCGCCGTGCTCGCCGCCCTGGTCGGTGCCGTCGTGGCGGTGCTGCGGCTGCGCGCCCGCCGGGGGATCGCCACAGCCGGTCAGCGGGCCACGTACGAGGTGCTGCACGCCGCCTCCCTCGCCGCCGAGCCGCTGCGCAGTGGGCTGACCGCCGCCTCGGCCGGCAAGGCCGTGCGGCACCTGCGCCGGCTGGTCGGCGCGCCCGGCCTGGTGGTCAGCGACGGCAAGACCTGCCTGGCCTCCGACGGACCGGCGAGCCACCACCTCGACCAGCTCGTGGCGGCGGCCCGCCGGGCGGTGACGAGCAACCGGTCGATCGTGCTCGGCGCGGGCGAGCTGCCCTGCGACCGGATGGACTGCGTGGTGCGCGGCGCGGTGGTGACGCCGCTGACCGGCGCGGACGGGCAGGCCCTCGGCGCCCTCGTGGCGGTGGCCGACGACCAGCCGGCGCCCGGGCTGGTGCAGGCCACCATGGAGACCGCCCGGTGGGCGGGCTCGCAGGTCGCGCTCGCCGAGCTGGAGTCGTCCCGGGAACGCCTGGCCCGCGCCGAGGTTCGCGCACTGCGGGCCCAGATCAGCCCGCACTTCATCTACAACGCGCTCACCGCCATCGCCTCGTTCGTGCGTACGGACCCCGAACGTGCCCGTGAGCTGATCCTGGAGTTCGCCGAGTTCACCCGCTACTCGTTCCGCGCGCACGGCGACTTCACCACGCTGGCCGAGGAGCTGCGCTCGATCGACCGCTACCTGACCATCGAACGCGCCCGGTTCGGTGACCGGTTGCAGGTCCGGCTTCAGATCGCGCCCGAGGTGCTGCCGGTCGGCCTGCCGTTCCTGTGCCTGCAACCGCTGGTGGAGAACGCCGTCCGGCACGGCTTGTCCCGCAAACCGGGCGTCGGCATGGTGAGCATCGAGGCGCGGGACGCCGGGGCCGAATGCCACATCACGGTCGAGGACGACGGCGTGGGCATGGATCCGGCGGCGCTCGCCGAGGGGGTGGCGGAGGCCGCCAACGGCACGGGCGACGACGCCGGCCGGCACGTCGGGCTCTCCAACGTGGATGAGCGGCTGCGGTCCGTCTTCGGCGACCATTTCGGCCTGGTGGTGGAGACGGCGCCGGGGGCCGGGACCAAGGTCAGTATGCGAGTGCCGAAATTCCACCCGGGGGTACGAGCGTGAGTCTGGTCGTTCTGGCTGTGGATGACGAGCCGCCGGCGCTGGACGAGCTCGCGTACCTGCTCAACGCCGACGGCCGGGTCGCCTATGTGCACCGCGCCGGCGATGCCACCGAGGCGCTGCGGGTGCTGCGGGACACCGAGGTCGACGCCGTGTTCCTGGACATCCGCATGCCGGGGCTGGACGGGATGGAGCTGGCCCGGATCCTGCGCCGGTTCGCGCGGCCGCCGGCGATCGTGTTCGTGACCGCGTACGACGACGGCGCCGTGGACGCCTTCGACCTGGGCGTCACCGACTACGTCCGCAAGCCGGTACGGGCCGAGCGCCTCGCCGAGTCGCTGCGCCGGGTCGCCGGGCTGCGCGCGGCACCGCTGCCGGCGCCCGCCAAGCGAGCAGAGGAGCCGAGCATCCCGGTCGAGCTGGCCGGCACGACGCGGATGCTGCCGCGCTCGTCGGTGCGCTGGGTCGAGGCGCAGGGCGACTATGCCCGGCTGCACACCGCGGACGCGTCCCACCTCGTCCGGGTCTCGCTGGCGACGCTGGCCGAGCGCTGGGCGGATGCCGGCTTCGTCCGGATCCACCGGTCGTACCTGGTGCAGCTGCGGCTGGTCGCGGAGCTCCGGCTCACCCAGTCGGGGTACGTGGTGACGATCGACGGCACGGAGCTCCCGGTCAGCCGCCGGCACACCCGCGAGCTCAAGGACAAGCTCATCCGCGCGGCGAAGAACGACTGGACCCGCTGACATCCACAGCGTTTTCCACAGGTCTACAGCGTTGTCCCCAGAGTTATCCACAGGCTGCCGGTGATCTTCACAAGTCGTCCACAAGTCCACCGCCGCTGCTGCACGCCTGGTCAATAGGCTGCGAACGCGCGGCGGAGATCGGCGGCGACGGGGGTGCGCCGGTTCTGCTGCCGCCGAGCAGGATGCGGGCTGGAGGGCAGCGAGATGACTGGCAGCACGGGCACGGGGACCTCGGGCGCGACGGCGGGCGGGCCCGCACGCCGGGTGCTCGTCGTGGAGGACGAGCGCACGATCGCCGAGGCGGTCGCCGCTCGGCTGCGCGCCGAGGGGTTCGAGGTCTCGTTCGCCGCCGACGGCCCGACGGCCGTGGAGACCGCCCGCCGGGTCCGGCCGGACCTCGTCGTCCTCGACGTCATGCTCCCCGGCTTCGACGGCCTCGAGGTCTGCCGGCGCATCCAGGCCGAGCGGCCGGTGCCGGTGCTGATGCTCACCGCCCGCGACGACGAGACCGATCTGCTGGTCGGGCTCGCGGTCGGCGCGGACGACTACCTCACCAAGCCCTTCTCCATGCGGGAGCTGACCGCCCGGGTGCACGCCCTGCTGCGCCGGGCGAGCCGCGTTCCCACGCCGGATCCCGAGCCGGAGCTGCTGCGGCTCGGCGACCTGGAGATCAACGTCGCCGAGCGCCGGGTGCACCGGGCCGGCCGCGAGGCCCACCTGACCCCGACGGAGTTCGACCTGCTGCTGCACCTGGCCACCCGGCCCCGAACGGTGCTGCCCCGTGAGCGCCTGCTCGCCGACGTGTGGGGCTGGGCGGACGCCTCGGGCACCCGTACTGTCGACAGCCACATCAAGGGCCTGCGCCGCAAGCTCGGCGCCGACTTGATCCGCACGGTCCACGGCGTCGGGTACGCCCTGGAGGTAGCCCGGTGAGGCTGCTGACCCGGCTCCTCGGCTGGCTGCCGCGGCCGCTCGACCCCGTACGCTCGATCAAGGCGAAGCTGTCCCTGGCGCTCGGCCTGGCCGGCGGGGTCGGCCTGCTGATCTTCTGGTGGAGCCTGGACTGGGTCCGCGTGGAGCTGTCCTGGTTCGCCATCGCCGTGGCCCTGGGCCTCATCACCCTCCAGGTCATGGCGCACGGCGCGACGGTCCCCCTGCGCGAGATGACCGTCGCGGCCAAGGCCATGGCCCGCGGCGACTACACCCGGCGGGTGCGCGCCACCTCCCGCGACGAGGTGGGCGAGCTGGCCGCCGCGTTCAACCAGATGGCGGCCGACCTGGCCGCCGCCGACCGGCAACGCCGCGAACTGATCGCGAACGTCTCCCACGAGCTGCGTACGCCGATCACCGCCCTGCGCGGTCTGCTGGAGAACATCGTCGACGGCGTCTCCGGCGCCGAACCGGAGACCATGCGGACCGCGCTCGCCCAGACCCAGCGCCTGGGCCGCCTCGTCACCGAACTGCTCGACCTCTCCCGCCTGGACGCCGGCGTGGTGCCGCTGGCCCGCAGGCCGATCGACCTCCACACCTTCCTCGAGGAGGTGGTCCGGGAGGCACGCGTCACCGCTGACGGCGCCGGTCACGACGTCCGCTTCGAGGTCTCGACACCGCAGATCCGCCTGACCGGCGACCGCGAACGCCTGCACCAGGTCTTCGCCAACCTGCTCGACAACGCCGCCCGCCACAGCCCGCCGGGCGGCACGGTGACGGTCCGCGCCGAACGTCACGACGACCACGTCCTCATCGCCGTGGCCGACGACGGCGAGGGAATCCCGGCGGCCGACCGGGAACGCGTCTTCGAACGCTTCACCCGCGGGGAGCGGGCCCAGGACGGCGGCACCGGCCTCGGCCTCGCCATCGCCCACTGGGTCGTCCAGCTGCACCGCGGCACGATCGCCGTCGCCGACCGCGGGCCTGGCTGCCACATCCACGTGACCTTGCCGCTCTCCGCTACCTGACGCCTCTTCTCCAGCATTCGGCCGGCCTGCCACATCCAGCCGAGCCGCTGCCTCTTGCTGCCCTTTTTAGGAGGATATTTCATGTCGTCGACCAGCCCCACGCCGCCGCCGGGTCAGCCGTCTACTCCGCCGCCCGCTCAGCCGGCCCGGCCCGCCCCTCCGTCGGCCGAACGGCCCTCTGCTCCGCCGCCGGCTCAGCCGGCGCGGACCCCTTCTCCGACGCCCGGGCCGGCAGCCACCGCCCCCGCCGCGCCGCCGCCGGCCGGTTATCGGCCGCCTCCCGGCGGTCCTCCGGTCGCGCCGCTGCTCGGTCCCTGGGCCGACCCCTCGCTCTTCGGCCGGCGCTGGCCCGGCCCCGGCCGCCCCGCCACGATCGCGACCGTGTCGGCCGTCCTGCTCGGCGCCGTCGTGGCGGCACTCAGCATCCCGCTCGACCGTCCCGGCGTCGGATGGGCGATCACCGTCGTCGCGGGAGTCATCGCGCTGATCATCGCCCGGGCCGTGCCGGGCAGGCCGTCGCCGACAGCCCCGCGACCGTTGGTCGCCTGGCAGCCGAAAAGACTCGGCAATGAGCGTTTCGGCTGGTCGGTGGCGACCGTCGCGCTGCTGAGCGTCGGGACGTTCCGCGCGGCCGGGTGGCTGTTCCTGCTCTGCCTCGCCACGTCGCTGCTCACCGGTGCACTTGCCGTCGCGGACGGCCGGTCGGCCCGGGGCATTCTGCTGGCGGCATTGATGGCCCCGTTCGCCGGGCTGCGCGCGCTGCCGTGGCTCACCCGTGGGGCGACCACTGCGCGCCAGGGCGGCGGCAGCGGCGCGCGGATCGCGGCGACCGTCGCGGTGTCGGCGGCCCTCCTCCTGGTGTTCGGTTCGCTTTTCGCCTCCGCCGACGCCGCCTTTGCCGACGTGATCAGTGCGGTCGTCCCGGACGTCGATGCGGGCACCGTGACCCGCTGGATCTTCGTCTTCGCCGTGGCGGTCTGCGTGCTGGGCGGGGCCGCTTACCTGCGGGCCGCGCCGCCCGACCTGTCCGGACTGGACGGACCGGGACGGCGGCGGGTGCGCCGGCTCGAGTGGGCCGTACCGCTCAGCCTGCTCGTGCTGCTCTTCGGGCTCTTCGTCGGCGTCCAGCTCACCGTCCTGTTCGGAGGCTCGAAGCATGTCCTGGACACCGACGGCCTCACGTACGCCGAGTACGCTCGCGGCGGCTTCTGGCAGCTGCTGATCGTCACCGGGCTCACGCTTCTCGTCCTGGCGGGCGCCGCGCGGTGGGCGCCGCGGGGTACGCGTACCGACCGGGTGCTGATCCGCGCGGTGCTCGGGGCGCTGTCCGTGCTCACCCTGGTCATCGTGGCCTCGGCACTGCACCGGATGGACCTCTACGCCGACACGTACGGGCTCACCCGCCTGCGTGTGCTGGTCTCGGTCTGCGAGATGTGGCTGGGCGTGGTGTTCCTGCTGGTCCTCGGCGCGGGTCTGCGGCTGAAGGCGTCGTGGCTGCCCCGGACCGTCGTGGCGGTGGGCGTGCTGGCCCTGCTCGGCCTCGCCGCCGCGAACCCCGATCACCTCATCGCGGACCGCAACGTGGCCCGCTACGAGCAGAGCGGGCGCATCGACACGGCGTACCTGTCACAGCTGTCGGCCGATGCGGTGCCGGCGCTCGACCGCCTGCACGGTGAACAGCGGGACTGCGCGCTGGAACCGGTCTACGAGGACCTCGACGAGAATGTGGACGACTGGCGGGGCGCGAACCTCGCCCGCGAGCACGCCCGCGAGGTGCTGGCGAAGAATCCGCCCGCGTACCACTCCACCTGCATGACCACACCTTGACTTTGCGGCCCGAGCCGCCAGACTGCCGGTCATGAGCGACGTGACCGGTGCCGCGCCGAAGCGCACCCGGGTCGTGCTCGGCGAGGCCGCGGCCCGGCGCCGGCCGGCGGACCCGGCCCGGGCCGACCTGGCGGAGGGGACCGCGGTCGGGGAGGCGCTGGTCAAGGGACTGGTCCGGGCCCAGCTCGCGCTCGCCGTCCGGCTGGGCCTGGTGGTCGTGACCGGGCTCGGGGCGCTGCCGTTGCTCTTCGCGGTGGCGCCCGCGGTCGGCCGGGTCACGGTGCTCGGGATCAACCTGCCGTGGCTGCTGCTCGGTTTTCTGTCGTTCCCGTTCCTCGTCGGGGTGGGCTGGGCGTACGTGCGCTGGGCGGAACGCAACGAGCAGGACTTCATAGCCGTCGTCCGCAGGCCCGAAGCGTGAACCCGTACGTCGTACCCGGGCTGGTCGTGGTCGTCCTGATCACGGTCGGCATCGGCGCGTACGGCCTGCGCTTCGCGCGGACCACCTCGGACTTCCTGGTCGCCTCGCGGTCGGTCAGCCCGTCATGGAACGCCGCCGCGATCAGTGGCGAGTACCTGTCCGCGGCGTCCTTCCTCGGGGTCGCCGGGCTGGTGCTGCGCTACGGGGTCGACGTCCTCTGGTATCCGGTCGGATTCGCCGCCGGCTACCTGGCCCTGCTGCTCTTCGTCGCGGCGCCGCTGCGGCGGTCCGGCGCGTTCACCCTTCCCGACTTCTGCCAGGTGCGCCTGCGGTCTCCGGTGCTGCGCAGGCTGGCGACCGTCTTCGTCGTCTTCATCGGCTGCCTCTACCTCGTGCCCCAGCTCCAAGGCGCCGGGCTCACCTTCACGACCGTCACCGGCGGCCGGTACGAGTGGGGCGCGCTACTGGTCGGCCTGGTCGTCACCGCGAACGTGGCGCTCGGCGGGATGCGGGCCATCACCTTCGTCCAGGCGTTCCAGTACTGGCTCAAGCTGACGGCTCTGGCCGTACCCGTGATCTTCCTCGCGCTGCAGTGGCAGGCGGACGGGCGCCCGGCTGTCACCCCGCCGGCCGGCCCGGTCTTCGCCACCGCGACCACCGTCGTCGTCGAGCAGGACGCGGTGCTCGACGGCGCCGTCCGGGTGCGGACCGGCGACGAGCTGTCGTTCGCGCCGGGTGAGCGAGTGCCCGAGGTGAGTGCCGTCGACGAGAACCGCGGCGACTCGTGGCTGCTGCCGGGCGGCGACTCGAGCCTGTTCGCCACGTATTCGCTGATCCTGGCGACGTTCCTCGGCACGATGGGGCTGCCGCACGTCCTGGTCCGCTTCTACACCAATCCGGACGGCGCCTCGGCGCGCCGCACCACCCTCGTCGTGCTGGCGCTGGTCGGCCTCTTCTACCTGCTCCCCACCCTGTACGGCGTCCTCGGCCGCATCTACACCCCGCAACTTCTGATGACCGGGCGTACGGACGCAGTCGTGCTCGTGCTGCCCGAGGCGGCGCTCGGCGGCGGCCACCTCGGCCAGTTCCTCGGCGCCCTGGTCACCGCGGGTGCCCTGGCGGCGTTCCTGTCCACGTCGTCGGGGCTGCTGACCAGCGTGGCGGGCGTGGTCTTCACGGACGTGCTGCACGCCGAGCGGGGCGGATCGGTGCGGGACTTCCGGGTCGCCACGGTGCTGGCGGCGTCCGTACCGCTGGCTCTGTCCGTGTACGTGGCCAACATGGACGTGTCGCGGGTGGTCGGGCTGGCGTTCGCGGTAGCGGCGTCCAGCTTCTGCCCGTTGCTGGTCCTCGGCATCTGGTGGCGCGGTTTGACCGATGTGGGAGCGGCGGCCGGAATCGTCACCGGTGGGGGAGCCGCAATGGCCGCTGTGCTACTCACCGTCATGGGGCCGCCGCTGAGCGGGTGGCCGGCTCAGCTCGTCGGGCAGCCTGCCGCGTGGACAGTGCCGCTCGCTTTCACGGTGATGGTGGCCGGTTCGCTGCTGACAAAGCGCCGCATTCCCTCGGATATCGGTGCGACCATGCTCCGGCTGCACGCCCCGGAATCCCTGCGGCTCTAAATTTTTAGGAGTCTTTGCTGAACCCTTCGGCACCCACCCTCCGTAGATAACGATGCTGCAACGGGGCAGCTCGTCGAGACGAAGGAGCGGTGCATGTACCGGAGAAGCAGGATGACCGGCCGGACCCGCAAGGTGCTGATCGGCGTGGCGGCCGCGGCCCTCGCCGGCGGCGCTTTCGCCGTCAGCACGGGAATGAGCAGTGCGGGCGAGAGTTGCGCCGGTCTGGACACCGCCCTGCAGAACAATCTGACCTTCATCGCCGGGCAGAAGGCGAACCCGGATGCGCTGTCCGAGGCGCGTATCGCGAACCGGCAGGCCGTCGTCGACCTGATCAACCAGCGCCGGGCGGCCGCCGGCTGCACCGCCGACGTCCAGGCTCAACCCCCGGCCCAGGGACAGGGCCAAGGTCAGGGCCAGGGCCAAGGTCAGGGCCAGGGCCAGGGCCAGGGCCAGGGCCAGGGCCAGGGCAAGGGCCAAGGTCAGGGCAAGGGCCAAGGCCAGGGCCAGGGCCAAGGTCAAGGTCAGGGCCAGGGCCAGGGCCAGGGCCAGGGTCAAGGCCAGGCCCAGGGACAGGGTCAAGGCCAGGCCCAGGGACAGGGTCAAGGCCAGGCCCAGGGTCAAGGCCAGGGACAAGGCCAAGGCCAGGGCCAGGGACAGGGCGGCGCCGGTGAGGTCGTCTGCAAGGGCTCGACGGTGACCCTCTCCGGCGAGGGCGGCGCCCCGGCCGCCTCGAGCGGCACCTTCCCGATCGGTACCACCCTCAAGGTGACCAACCTGGACAACAACAAGAGCACCACCGTCAAGGTGGCCAGCACCTCCGGCAGCTGCGTCCTGCTGAACAACGCCGCCTTCGAGCAGGTTCGCGAAGCGGGCAAGTTCCTCATTCGACGTGCCGTGATCGAACGGGTCCAGTAAGACCCCGTAACGACGGGACCAGCGGCCCGGGCCTCCCACGGGGGGTGGCCCGGGCCGCTGCATACCCGGTAGGTTGCGCGCCATGGTCGTACCCCATCAGCGCTCGAGCGCCGATCCGGCACTCGCGCTGCAGGGTCTCGTCAAGCGATTCGACACGAAGGTCGCGGTTGCCGGGATCGACCTGGAAGTGCCCGCGGGCTCCTTCTTCGGTCTGCTCGGCCCGAACGGCGCCGGGAAGACCACCACGTTGTCCATGGCGGTCGGCCTGCTGCGGCCCGATGCGGGCCAGGCCAGGATCCTCGGGTACGACGTGTGGGCCGACCCGGCCGCGGCGAAGGCGCGGATCGGGGTGCTGCCGGACGGCGTACGCCTCTTCGACCGCCTCACCGGCACGGAACTGCTGGCCTACCACGGGCTGCTGCGCGGCATGGACACCGAGGTGGTCGACCGGCGCAGCATCGAACTGATGGACGTGCTGGAACTCGGCGCGACCAACCGCACGCTCGTCGTCGACTACTCGGCCGGTATGAAGAAGAAGATCGGCCTCGCCTGCGCGATGCTGCACGCGCCGCGGCTGCTGATCCTCGACGAGCCGTTCGAGGCCGTGGATCCGGTGTCGGCGGCGCTGATCCGCGACATCCTTCACCGCTATGTCGCCGGTGGCGGCACGGTCGTCTTCTCCAGCCACGTCATGGCGGTCGTCGAGCGGCTGTGCAGCCACGTCGCGATCATGGCGGAGGGCACCATCCGCGTGCGCGGAACCCTGGCCGAGGTACGCGGCGAGCGGTCGCTCGAGGACGTCTTCGTCGAGGTGGTCGGCGGGCGTACGGCGACCGGCTCGGAGCTCGCGTGGCTCTGAGCGTCCGCCACTTCGTCCGCCTCAAACTGCGCCTCACCGCCAACGGCCTGCGGGCCCAGACCTGGCGGGTGGTCCTGTTCGTGGTCGGCGCCGTGCTCGCCGCCTGTGCGGCCGTCGTCGGGTACGCCGCCTTCGCCGCCCCCGGCCTGCTGGAGGAGCGACGCGCCGCGGAGGTGCTCCTGCCCCTGGGCGGGGCGGCGATCGTGCTCGGCTGGCTGTTCCTGCCACTGGTGTTCTTCGGGGTGGACGAGTCGCTCGATCCGGCACGGTTCGCGCTGCTGCCGCTTCCCCGCCGTACCTTGATCAAGGGTTTGCTCGCGGCGGCGCTGGTCGGGGTGCCGGCGGTGGCGACCTTCGCCGCGACGCTCGGCATGGTGCACTCGGCGGCCCGGCTCGGCGGAGCCGGCGCCGCCGTGGTCGAGCTGGCCGGGGTGATCGTCGGTCTGGTGTTGTGCGCGGCCGTCAGCCGGGCGGTGACCAGCGCGTTCGCCACCGCGCTGCGCAGCCGCCGGGCCCGCGACCTGGCCACGGTCCTGCTCGCCGCCACCGCCGCGCTGCTCGGTCCGCTGCAGCTCGCCGCGCTGGCCGGGGCTCAGCACGCGGACTGGGATCGGGTGGGCGGCGTGGCCGACGTGGTCGCGTGGACGCCGCTCGGCGCGCCGTACAGCATGGGTCTCGATCTTGTCGCGGGCCGGGCCTGGGCCGTCCCGGTCAAGCTTGCGCTGGTCCTGGCCTCGATCGGGCTGCTGCTGCGATGGTGGTCCGCGACGGTGGAGCGCGCCATGATCGGCACGGCGGCGAACGCCCGGCCCCGGCAGCGGGCGGCCACGAACCGGAAGCCGGTGGCGCAACTGGTGCCCCGCTGGCTACCGCGGAACCGGTTCGGCGCGCTCGCCGCCCGCGAGGTCCGCTACTGGTGGCGCGAGACCCGCCGGCGAGCCAGCCTCATCACCTTCACCGTGGTCGGCGTCTTCCTGCCCACCTTCGCCGCGATCGCCGGCGGCGGCACGGCGGCACCGACCGGCATGCTCGCCCTGGTCGGCGCGCTGGCGGCGATCAGCCTGGCCAACCAGTTCGGCTTCGACGGCAGCGCCTGCGCGGCCAACCTCGTGGCCGGGGTTCCGGGGCGCGTCGAGCTGGCTTCGCGGGTCGCCGGGTTCTCCGCTTACGCCGGACCGGCCCTGCTTGGGATCGCGCTGGTCGCCGGCCTGGTGACCGGCCGGCCGCAGAGCATCCCCGTGCTGGCCGGCACCCTCCTGGCCGCGTACGGGGTGGGCCTCGCCATCGTGCTGCCCGTCTCGGTACGCGCGGCGTACGCCCTGCCCGACACCGTCAACCCGTTCGCCATGTCGTCGGGCGGCGGCCTCGCGAAGGGCCTGCTCGGCCTCGGCGCCCTGCTCGGCGCGGCCCTGGCCACCGCACCACTGCAGCTCTGCGCCCACCTGCTCGGCGACGTCTGGCTGTGGATCGGACCGCCGATCGCCGTCGGTTACGGCGTGGGTGCCTTCGCGCTGGGGCTCCGGCTCGCCGGCCCGATGCTGGACCGGCGGGGACCCGAGCTGCTTGCGACCGTGAGTGCGGCTCAGTAGACCGTGCCCATCGCCTCCCGCACCTCCCGCAGCGTCTGATCCGCCATCTCGCAGGCCCGGGCGTTACCGGTTCGCAGCACGTCACGGACGAAACCCGGGTCTTTCGCGTACGCCGCCCGCCGCTCCCGCATCGGCGCCAGGAACTCGTTGACCGCCTCGGTGACGGTCCGCTTGAGCGCGGCGGCCCCCGCGTTCCCGATCTCGGCCGCGACGTCCTGCGGGTCCCGGCCCAGACACAGGGCCGCGAGGTGGACCAGCCCGGACACCCCCGGCCGGCGCTCGGGCTCGTACGTGATGTGCCGGTCCGCATCGGTCGTGGCCGCCCTGATGAGCCGCGCGGTCTCGTCCGGCGTGGCGGACAGCGCGATCGCGTTGCCCCGGCTCTTGCTCATCTTCCGCCCGTCGGTCCCGGCCAGCACCGGGGCGTCGCTGAGCAGCCCCTCCGGTACGGGGAACACCGGCCCGTACCGCTCGTTGAAGCGCCGGGCGACCGTACGCGTCACCTCGATGTGCGGCATCTGGTCCTGCCCGACCGGGACAAGGTTTCCCTTGCAGAACAGGATGTCGGCGGCCTGATGGACCGGGTACGTGAACATCAGCCCGCTGACCGCACTCTGCCGCGAATGCGCGATCTCATCCTTGACGGTGGGGTTGCGCTGCAGCTCGGGCACGCTGACCAGGCTGAGGAACGGCAGCAGCAGCTGATTGAGGGCCGGCACGGCACTGTGCGCGAAGATCGTGGCCCGGTCGGGATCGAGCCCAGCGGCGAGGTAGTCGAGCAGCAGGCCGTCGACGGTCTCGACCAGCCGGTCGGCGACGTCCCGGTCGGTCAGCACCTGGTAGTCGGCCACGATGACGAACATGTCGACCCCGCGCCGCTGCAGCTCCACACGGTTGCGCAACGTGCCGAAGTAATGGCCGAGGTGCAGCGGTCCGGTCGGCCGGTCCCCGGTCAGCACCCGGAAGTCGTGGGGCGCGACGCGGATGCGCTCATCGAGCGGCATGGTGGTAGTGATCATTTCGGTCTCCTCAGGGTCGCGGACAGCCCTGCGGAAACAAAAGGGCCGTCCGAACGGACGGCCCGAGCGCGATGGGGTAGCCGTCCCTAGGACAGCCACCAGCCCTGCACGCGCGCGCTATTCACGCCCACAAGCGTACCCGTGATGGCGGCAGAATGTTTCACGTGAATCCTGACACCGGTGGGCACATCCACTCGACGGATCCGTTCGCCACGCCCGAGCCGGACAAGTCTCCGGTGCGGCGGCTGCGGGGGCGGCTCGCCGCTCCTGTCACGCTGTGGACCGCTCCCGGGCCGGCCGGGCTCACCGTCTCCTCGATGCTGGTCGCGGACGGCGACCCCGGGCGGGTTCTCGGCCTGGTCGATGAGGAGAGCGACTTCTGGGACGCGGTGGCGAGCGCCAAGCGCTTCGCCGTCACGCCGCTCGGGCCCGGCGATCAGCAGCTGGCCGACCGGTTCGCGGGGCTCATGCCGGCACCCGGCGGGCTCTTCGCCACCGGCGACTGGGTGGAGACCGACTACGGTCCGGTGCCCGGGGGCACCGGCACCTGGGCGGGGTGCCGGCTCGACGGCGAGCGCCCGTACGGGTGGGCCCTGCTGATCGAGGCCACGATCGAGAGCGTGGTCATCGGCGGGGGCGACCCGGCGCCGTTGCTGCACTTCCGGGGGCGTTACCGCAAGTTCGACCGATGAGCGCACGCTGACTGCCGCTCGGCGCACCCGCTGACCGGCGGTCAGTGATCGACGCCACTGCTTCGTACGGTGCCGGGAGACCCGCCCCACGAAGACGGTGCGGGAAAGACCCGCCCCCACGAAGGTGGTGAGCCCCGTTGACGACCGATGCGACCCCGACCGACAGGTACCTCGAGGTCCAGCAGTCCGCCGAATTCGCCGGGTTGCGCCGCAAGCTGCGCAACTTCGTCTTCCCGATGACGATCGCGTTCTTCGTCTGGTACGCGCTCTACGTCCTGCTCTCCGCGTACGCCCGCGGTTTCATGTCCGTGAAGCTCGTGGGCAACATCAACGTCGCGCTGCTGCTCGGCCTGCTGCAGTTCGTGACGACGTTCCTGATCGCCTGGTACTACTCGCGCTACGCCGCAAGGGAGCTCGACCCGGTGGCCGACAGGATCGGCGCGGACCTGGCCGGCGGCGCGGCCGTACCCGCCGCTCGTGAGCCGCAGGAGACCGCCACGACGGACACGGAGGCGGCCAAGTGATCAACGTAGCGGCCGAGGCGACCACCTCGACGAGCCGGACCCTGACGATCACGCTCTTCCTGATCTTCGTGGCGATCACCCTCGCCATCACCGTCTGGGCCAGCCGGCAGACCAAGACCGCCACCGACTTCTACGCCGGCGGACGGCAGTTCTCCGGGTTCCAGAACGGCATGGCGATCGGCGGCGACTACATGTCGGCCGCGTCCTTCCTGGGCATCGCCGGCCTCATCGCCCTGTACGGCTACGACGGCTTCCTCTACTCGATCGGCTTCCTGGTGGCGTGGCTGGTGGCGCTGCTGCTGGTCGCGGAGTTCCTGCGCAACTCGGGCCGCTACACGATGGCCGACGTGCTGGCGTTCCGGATGCGGCAGCGCCCGGTGCGGACGGCGGCGTCCGTCTCCACCATCGTCGTGTCGATCTTCTACCTGATCGCTCAGATGGTCGGCGCCGGCGCGCTGGTCAGCCTGCTGCTCGGCATCAAGCCGGGCACGACCTTCCTCGGCATGGATGCCGACACCGCGAAGGTCGCGACGATCATCCTGGTCGGCGCGCTGATGATCGTGTACGTCGTGGTGGGCGGCATGAAGGGCACCACGTACGTCCAGATCGTCAAGGCTTTCCTGCTGATGACCGGCGCGCTCGTGATGACCGTGCTGGTGCTGGCGCACTACAAGTTCAACCTGTCCAGCCTGCTCGGCGACGCCGCCGCGCAGTCCGGCAAGGGCGACGCGTTCCTGGAACCCGGCCTGCGGTACGGCGTCGAGACGGCCGGCGACGCCGCGAAGACCTTCTACAGCAAGATGGACCTGCTCTCGCTGGGCATCGCGCTGGTGCTGGGCACGGCCGGCCTGCCGCACATCCTGACCCGCTTCTACACGGTGCCGACCAGCCGGATCGCCCGTAAGAGCGTGCTCTGGGCGATCGGCATCATCGGCACGTTCTACCTGTTCACCCTGGCGCTGGGCTTCGGCGCGGCGGCCCTGGTGGGCGGCAAGGCGATCACCGCGCAGGACAAGGCGGGCAACACGGCGGCACCGCAGCTGGCCCGCGCGCTGGGCGTCGACTACCTGGGCGGCGACACCGGCGGCGCGGTGCTGCTGGCGATCATCGCGGCCGTCGCCTTCGCCACGATCCTCGCGGTGGTGGCGGGCCTGACCCTGGCGTCGTCGTCGAGCGTGGCGCACGACTTCTACGCCAGCGTCGTCAAGCGCGGCCAGGCGGGCGAGCGCGACGAGGTACGGGTGGCCCGCATCGCCGCCTTCGTCATCGGCGCGATCGCGATCGTGCTGTCGATCTTCGCGCAGAGCCTCAACGTGGCGTTCCTCGTCGCGCTGGCGTTCGCGGTAGCGGCATCGGCCAACCTGCCGGCGATCCTCTACAGCCTGTTCTGGCGGCGGTTCAACACCTCCGGCGCGCTGTGGTCGATCTACGGCGGCCTGATCGCCGCGGTGGTGCTGGTGTTCTTCTCGCCAGTCGTCTCCGGCTCCGCCACGGCCATGTTCCCGGACTCGGACTGGCACTGGTTCCCGCTGAACAACCCGGGCATCATCTCCATCCCGATCGGGTTCCTCTGCGGCTGGATCGGCACGGTCCTGTCCAAGGAGAGCGACGCCGACAAGTACGCCGAGCTCGAGGTCCGGTCGCTGACCGGGCACGGGGCGCACTGAGCACGCGCGTGCGGCAACGGGGCCGATCCGGAAATTGCGGGTCGGCCCCGGTCGCCTAGAGTGACCCTCATGGCGGTGCAGCAGCGGTTCGGCGAGGGACATCGGATTCTGGTCAGCGGCGGGGCCGGCTTCGTGCCGTCCCACGTGGTCGACGCCCTGCTCGCCCGCGGCTGCACGGTGGTCGCCATCGACAACTTCGTGACCGGTACGGCCGACAACGTCGCCCACCTCGCCTCGGAGCCGCGGTTCACGCTGATCGAGGCCGACGTCACCGACGGGCTGCCGGCCCACCCCGCGATGGTCGAGCGTTTCGACGCGATCCTGCACATGGCCTCGCCCGCCAGCCCCACCGACTTCGCCAAGCTGCCGGTGGAGATCCTCAAGGTGGGCTCGGCCGGCACGCTGGCGCTGCTCGACCGCGCCGTCGCCGACGCCGCCCGCTTCCTGATGGCTTCGACCTCCGAGGCGTACGGCGACCCGGCCGTGCACCCGCAGCCGGAGAGCTACTGGGGCAACGTCAACCCGATCGGCGTACGCGCGGTCTACGACGAGGCGAAGCGGTTCTCCGAGGCCGCCACGATGGCGTACCACCGGTTCCACGGGCTCGACACCGCGATCGTGCGCATCTTCAACACGTACGGTCCGCGCATGCGCCCCGACGACGGCCGCGCGATCCCGACCTTCATCTCGCAGGCGCTGCGCAACGCCCCGATCACCGTGCACGGCACCGGGGCGCAGACCCGCTCGATCACGTACGTCGACGACCTGGTCCGCGGCATCCTGCTGCTGCTCGACTCCCGGGAGACCGGCCCGATCAACTGCGGCACCGAACACGAGATGACCATGCTGGAGCTGGCCGAGCTGATCGTGAAGCTGGCCGGCAGCGACTCCCGCATCGAGCTGATCGAGCGTACCGCCGACGACCCGGAGAAGCGCCGCCCCGACCTCACTCTGGCCCGCACGCTCCTCGGCTACGAACCGCAGGTGGCGCCCGAGGAGGGCCTGCGGCGCACGATCGAGTTCTTCGCCAATGGGGTACCGCGTTCTTCGCCAAGTGAGTAATTGATCGCAGTAGTGAACGTTGCACGAACGGTAATTGTCTCCCTCCTTCGTGCCGAGCCGGTGTCGATGCACGCTTTGCCTGGTTGCCGGTACGTAACCTGAAGTCATGTCTGCGACTTCGTCCTCTTGGGGTAGCCCCGCCGGCCGGGCTTCGGTGCCGGGCTCGGCGGGTATGCCGGGCGCCATGAACCGCGCCTCGGTACCCGGGTCATCCGGCCGCGTGGGCACCAGCCGTCCCGGCTCGGGCCGCACCTACGGAGATCGCCCGCCGGGTGGCCAGCGCCCCGGAGGCCGGGCGTACGGCGGCACCGACCGGCCCGCCGGCCGCGCGTACAGCGACGGCGCGGAGGACTGGCCGCCGCGGGGCGCCGGTGGGGGACCGGGTGGACCGGCGGGACCGCCGCGGGGCCCCGGAGGCAGGCCGGGCGGGCGGCCGTACAAGGGCAAGCGCAAGCCGCACTGGGGCCGCATCGCCCTGGTGGCGGGCGTCGCGGTCCTGGTGATCGGCCTCGTCGCGGCGATCTCGATCTACGGGTACGCCAACGGGCTCAACGGCGACCTCAAGCGCACGGACGCGTTCTCGGACCTCACGAACGGCCGGCCGGTCAAGGAGGTCGAGGGCGCGCTGAACATCCTTCTGGTCGGCAGCGACTCGCGGGACCCGGACGCGACCAAGGAAGCGCAGAACGCCTGGCGCGCGGACACGCTGATCGTGATGCACATCCCCAAGGACCACAAGTCGGCGCAGCTCGTGTCGATCCCGCGGGACCTGTGGGTGAACATCCCGTCGGCCAACGACGCCGACTGCAACAACGGCAGCCGCAACAAGATCAACGCCGCGTTCGCCTTCGGCGGGTTGCCGCGGGCGGTGCACACCGTCGAATGCATGACCGACGTGCACCTGGACCACGTGCTGGCGATCGACTTCGGCGGCTTCAAGGAGGTCACCGACGCGCTCGGCGGCGTCGACCTCAAGGTGGAGCAGAGCATCACGTCGATCCACAAGCCGCACCGGAAGTTCACCAAGGGCACGATGCACATGGACGGGGCCCAGGCCCTGGACTGGATCCGCCAGCGCAAGCAGTTCGCCCGGGGCGACTTCGCCCGGATGCAGCACCAGCAGGAGTTCCTGAAGGCGCTGATGGACAAGGCGGCCAGCGGCGGCACCCTGAGCAACCCGGCGAAGCTCAACGACTTCCTCAAGGCGGTCACCAAGGCCATCACCGCCGACAAGGACTTCTCGCTCACCGACATGGCGCTGCAGTTCCGCAACCTGCGCGGGGAGAACCTCACCTTCCTCACCAGCCCCAACAAGGGCAGCGAGACCATCGCCGGACAGAGCGTCGTGGTTTCGGACCGGGAGAAGGCTTTGGCTTTGTACCAGGCGATGTCTGCCGACAAGATGACCGAGTGGATGGCGGCGAACACCTCCAAGGCGGCGAACGGCTGATCTCGCAGAATCAGTCAAACGGCGCGGGTCGGCGGTAATCGCCACCCGCGCCGTTTGGGTTAACGGTGCGTGTATCCCTGCGGAACAGATGAGACCTCGCACGAGATCGAAGTTGAACGTAGAGTGACTTGCGCCGTTGACCCCTATCGCTTGGAGAGCCCGTGACCGTCCAGACCACCCGGCGCCCCTCGCCGCCGGATCGGAACGGCAGTCGTGGTCCTCAGCGAAACACCCGGCCGCCGATCGTCGCGGCGCCGCCCACCACGAAGAAGAAGCGCAAGGACCCGCTCTGGGCCAAGCTCATCGTCGTGTTCGGCGCGCTGCTGATGATGGCCAGCGGCGCGGGCGTCGTCGGCACCAAATGGCTGGTGCGCAACGCGACCAACTCCGTGACGCAGGACGATCTGCTGGGCGGCACGAAGAAGAAGGCGGCCGACGGCGGCGGCGACATCAAGGGCCCGGTCGACATCCTGCTCATGGGCGTCGACGCGCGGAAGCGCTGGGCCGTGGACGACCTGCGGTCGGACACCATCATCGCGCTGCACATCCCGGCCAGCCACGACCAGGCGTACCTGGTCTCGATCCCGCGTGACACCGAGATGAAGGTCCCGGCCTTCCCGAAGGCGAAGTACGCCGGCGGCACCGCCAAGGCGACCGAAGTCTTCTTCCACGGCGCGCAGAACGGCGGCGGGTGGGCCGGCGGCGCCCAGCTGATGGCACAGACCATCAAGGAAAACACCGGCATGACCTTCGACGGCGCGGCGATCATCGACTTCAACGGCTTCAAGAGCGTGATCGACGCGCTCAAGGGCGTGCACATGTGCGTCGACGAGCGGGTCAAGTCGCACCACATGCAGCTCGTCAACGGCAAGCCGATGTATCTGGCCGAGGCGCGCAAGACCGCCGGCGTGCACAAGGAGATCTGGTACGAGAAGGGCTGCCGGGACATGGAGGGCTGGGAGGCCCTCGACTACGCCCGCCAGCGGTACGGCCTGAAGAACGGCGACTACGACCGCCAGCGCCACCAGCAGCAGCTCATCAAGGCGATCGCCAAGAAGGCGGCGAGCAGCGGCGTCCTGACCAACCCGGTCAAGGTGAACAACCTGATCAAGGCGGCCGGCAAGGCCTTCGTGCTGGACACCGGCGACGTACCGGTGGCCGACTTCATGTTCGGGCTCAAGGGCGTGGCGGCCAACGACATGGTGCTGCTGCGGACCAACAACGGCACGTTCGCCGGCAACGCGAACGGCCGGGAGACCATCACGCCCAAGAGCATGGAGATGTACAACGCGGTCAGGCAGGACAAACTCTCCGAGTTCATCCTGGCCAACCCGGACGTCGTCGCCAACGAGAAGTAGTTCTACGCTGAGGGGCGTGTTCGGACCACAGGTACCCAGCGTGACGCCCGCCCAGGTCGAATCCTCGGCCTACCTGCTCGACGTGCGCGAGCCCGAGGAGTGGCAGGCCGGTCACGCGCCGGACGCCCACCACATGCCGATGATGGAGGTCCCGGCGCGCCTCGGCGAGATCCCGAACGACACCGAGGTCGTCGTCGTGTGCCGCTCCGGCGGGCGGTCGGGTCAGGTCGTCTCGTACCTCATGGGCAACGGCTGGGACAACGTGCGCAACCTCGACGGCGGCATGCAGGCGTGGGCCGGCGAGGGCCGCGAGGTCGTCAGCGAGAACGGGCAACCGGCCCACATCCTGTGAGACCCGGTCGGCCCCTGGTCCTCGCCCATCGCGGCGGTGCGGACGCGTTGCCCGAGCACACCCTGGCCGCGTACCTGCGGGCACTCGACGAGGGTGCGGACGGCGTGGAGTGCGACGTCCGGCTGACCCGCGACGGGCACCTCGTCTGCGTTCACGACCGGCGCCTCGACCGGACCAGCAACGGCCGCGGACGGGTCAGCGCGAAGACGCTCGCGGAGCTCGACGCTCTCGACTTCGGCTCGTGGCACGCCGCGACGGCCGAGCTGGACGAGCCCGTGGGCGACCACACCCGGCTGCTGACGCTGGACCGGCTGCTGGAGGCGCTGCGCGACAGCGGGCGGCAGGTCCGGTTACTCATCGAGACCAAGCACCCGTCACGCTACGGGGCGGAGGTCGAGCGCACGCTGATCCGGACGCTGCGCCGGCACGGGCTCGCCGAGCCGGGGCCGGATGTGCCCGTACAGGTGACCGTCATGTCCTTCGCGGCGCTGGCGCTGCGGCGGGTCCGGGCGCTGGCACCCGGCATCCCGACCGTGTATCTCCTGGAGATCCTGCCGCCCGGGGTGGGACGGGGACGGCTGCCGTTCGGCGCCCGGATCGCCGGGCCCGGCATCGGCCTGGTCCGTTCCCGGCCGGGGCTCGTGCCCGCACTACGGGCGGCCGGACTCCAGACGTACGTGTGGACCGTCAACGACGAGCGCGACCTCGACCTCGTGCTGGCCCAGGAGGCGGACGGAATCATTACCGACCGCCCACGCTTCGTGATCGACCGACTCGAGAACGCACCGGGTGTGTGACGCGGGACACTCCTGCGCCGAATATTGGCAAGATCGACACCCGCCGCCCTGCCCAAACCGGCGGAAGCGAGGCAGACTCGCAGACATGCCGGACGGACCCGACTACGCCGCGCTGACGCGGGGGCAGCTCGCGCTCCTCGACCGGGTCAACGCGGGCGAGACCGGCCTCGCCGTCCTCGACGACATCGTCCGGCTCGCCCGGGACGTGCTCGGCGCCCTCGGCGCCGGCTTCGTGGAATACAGCCCCGGCCACGGGCGGATCATCGCGGCCACCGGCACCTGCGCCCGGGCCCTCGGCAGGCGCGTGCCCCGGGGCACCGTCGACTCCTGCAACGACGTGTTCTCCGGCCACATCGAGGGCGGTGGCGGGCACCGCGTGCTGGGCGCGCCCTGCGAGCTCGGCGGGCTCACCGTCGGCTCCCTGCACGTCTCGTACGGCGACGACTCCGGCGAACCCACGGCCGAGCACCGGGCGGTGTTGCAGCTGCTCGCAGCCGGCGTCGGCCACATGTACGGCAACCAGGCGGGACTACCCGTGCACGGCGACGGCCCCGTCGTGGCGGCCCTCGCCGACGGGCTGGCCGTCATCGACCGCGACGGCGTCGTCCAGCTCTGGAACCCGGCCGCCGAGCGGCTCACCGGGCGTACGGCCGACGAGACGCTGCACCGCGACCTGCCCTTCCCCGCCCCGCCGCCGGGCCAGGTCCTCGTGCACCGCCTCCCCTCCGGCCGGCGGCTCAAGGTGACGGCCGGCGACCTGCCGCGCACCCCGGGGATGCGGGTGGTGACCTTCCGCGACTCCACCGACCAGGACCGCCGGCACGAGGACCGGGACCTGTTCGTCGCCGTCACCAGCCATGAGCTGCGAACGCCGGTCACCGTGATCAAGGGGTACGCCGACACGCTCACGAACCACTGGGACTCCCTCGGCGCGGACGGGCGCCAGGAGGCCGTACGGGTGATCGGCGCCCGGGCCGGGGAGCTTGCCCGCCTGGTGGACCGGCTGCTCTCCGCGACCAGCGACGACGGCGGCGACGTCGGCAGCCCGCCCGGCCCGTTCGACCTGGTGGAAGCGTTGCGCGCGGCGGCTGCCGAGCTCCCCGCCGACCTGCGCGGCCGGTTGGTCCTCGCCGATCTGCCGGGCGAGCTGCCCAAGGCGTTCGGTGACCGCGACTCGCTCGCCACGATCCTCACGGAACTGGCCACCAACGCCGACAAGTACTCGCCCGGCGAGACCGAGGTGACCGTGACCGCTGCCGCCGACGAGGCCACGGTCACGTTCCGGGTGGCGGACCGCGGCATCGGCGTCAGACCCGAGCACGTCGAGCGGGCCTTCGAGCGGTACTGGCAGGGCGACAACGGGCGGCTGCCGGGCGCGGGCCTGGGCCTCTATCTCGTCCGCCGGATCGTCGAGCGGCAGCAGGGCTGGGTCTCGCTGCGCCCCCGCGAGGGCGGCGGCACGGTGGTGGAAGTACGGCTGCCCCGCGCCTGACGACGCCGGGGGGACTCCCGCACGCCTGAACCATGATCGATGTGGACACGGCGAGCCGGGTGCCGGGGATCCGGCCGGCACCGCCTAGGCTGGATCGCCGTGAGCAAGCGTCGAAAGAACCCCCGAGCCGCCGCCGACGCGGCGCCCAAGCGCCAGAAGGTGCGTGACATCTTCGTCGCCCGGCCGTTCGAGGGCCTGGCCGACGAGACCGAGTGGATCGCCCTGCGCGAGCTGGTCCCGGCCGCGTCCGCGCCGCTGACCCTCAAGCCGGAGATCGTCGAGGAGTACGGCGACCGCCCGGTCACCCTCTCCACGGTCCTGCCGATGGCCTGGCCCGCGATGACCCGCCAGGACGGCCGCATCTTCGTCGGCCTGCAGCGCCACATCCAGTCCGGCGACGTGTCCCGTGACATCGCCGAGGCCGTCCTGTGCGCGCTGCGGACCGCGCCGGGCGACACCGTGGCGGTGCCCGCCCTGCCCGGCGAGGGTCCCCGGCTCCAGGACATCCTGGTCGACGGGCCGCTCGAGATCGAGATGCACGAGGGCTTCGAGTACTGGCTCGACGCCGAGCAGGCCGAGGACGCCAACGTGAAGGCGTCGCTCGAGCGCGCGAACTCGTCGATCTACCCGACGGCGCGGTTGTCGGCGGCGCACGCGGCGTACTGGTGCCGGGTGCCGGACAAGGCGCATGTGCGCTGGGTGCTGCCGGAGGCCGAGGACACGGCGCTGGACGCCCTCGCCCGGCTCTCCGCCGCCGGCGACCTGGTGCTGGGCGAGGGCACCAAGTTCGCGGGCATGTTCCGTGCCCACGGGCTGCTGGTTCCGGTCTGGGACCTGCCGGGCGAGCCGGACGCCGCCGACTGGGAGGCGCCGCTGGCCGACTTCGCCAAGCGCTACGCGGACACCCTCGCGGAGACGGGTCCGCTGGACGGGGCCGCTCGTCGCGCCAAGCAGGGCCTGGTGGGGCGCCAGCTCACGCTCCGCTGAGCCGCGGTCGGCCGAACCGAGCCAAGCGCTGGGGGCGGCTCCCGCTGCGCCGGTTCGGTGAGCTGGCTGCCGCTGTGCGGGGTCGGCTGAGCTCAGCCGCCGCGCTGGGGCGGCTCCCGCTGCGCCGGCTCCGGTGCGCCGCGACGGACCACCGCTTCCGCCCGGATGGCGGCGCGGTGAGGTCGGGACGGCACCGCTCCATGGCGTGTGTCACGGGGCGGTGCTGTGCCCGTACCTGAATGAAGAGCTCGTCAAAGAGGGCGCCGCTGCACCGGGCAGGACATGCAGCGGGGGCCGCCGCGGCCGGAGCCGAGCTCCGAGCCGCTGATCGCGATGACCTCGATGCCCGCCCGTTCCAGCTGGGCGTTGGTCTCGACGTTCCGCTCGTAGGCGACGCACAGGCGCGGTGCGAGGGCGAGCGTGTTGTTGCCGTCGTCCCACTGCTCGCGCTCAGCGGTCACCGGGTCGAGGCCGGTGTCGATGACCCGCAGCCGGTCGATGCCCATCGCCTCCGCGGCGGCGACCAGGAACGGACGGGCCGCGCCCACCACGGGTTCACCATCGAAACCCGAGGTGACCGGGTACGCCTGGAGCGTGTCGGCGACGTTCGGGTACATGACCACGGCATCGGCGTCGACCATCGTGCACACGGTGTCGAGGTGCATCGTGGCGCGCTCCTGCGCGATCGGGACCGCGAGGATCGTGTGGGCCAGGCCGGCCGCGAACACCCGGCGCGCCAGCCGTTCGGCGCCGGCCGGGGTGGTGCGCTCGCCGACGCCGATCGCCAGGACGTTCGGGGCGAGCAGGAGTACGTCGCCGCCCTCCACGTGCTCCAGGCCCGGGGTGTAGAGCAGCTCCGTGCCCGCGAACCGGGGGTGGTGGGTGTAGATCGCGCGGGTCAGCGTTGTCTCGCGGCCCCGTGCGGGCATGGCGAGGCTGGTGACCGCCACGCGGTCGCGTACCCACACCGACGAGTCCCGGGTGAACAGCAGGTTGGGCAGCGGATCGATGACGAAGTCGTGCCGGTCCATGAGCTCGTAGACGAGCCCGCCACCCTTGCCCGGCCCGGGCTTCACCTCCTCGTGGGCCAGCCCGGCCATGAGCACGTGGGCGAGCTCGCCGGGGCCCAGGTCGGCCAGGTGCGCCGCGACCCGTTCCCGGAGGCTGTCGCCCAGCCGCGGGCCTTTCAGGACGCCCTGCGTCAGCTCGGCGCGGGCCTCGGGCACCTCGAGTGTCTGCTCGAGCAGCTCGCCGAGGTAGAGCACCTCGACACCGCGGTCGCGCAGCGCCTGGGCGAACCGGTCGTGCTCCTCCTGGGCGCGCCCGACCCACGGGATGCCGTCGAAGAGCAGGGAGTCGTTGTTCCTCGGAGTCAGCCTCGCGAGCTCGGCGCCGGGGCGGTGCAGCATGACGGTGGCGAGCTGGGCGACTTCACTGTCCACGTAAGGAGGCACGCTCCGAGCCTAGGACCTCGCGCGCCTCGCGGCCCGGCGAGCCGATTTTGTCCCTACTGTCCGCATCCGTGCTGTGACGTTGCGCCAAGATTCGAGACATGGATGCGCTTCAGCTAAGGGCACGCTAACTTGACTGAGGACGTTTCGGATCCCAGGGGAGTCCTAGGTCGCGTGATGCACCATACGGAAAAAGAGCTTGTGCGTGAATGCGGCATTCATCCCCACTCATTCCGCTTTCTTTCCGGTCCGATGGCTTGCTTCTGTACCGGGTCCAACACCTACCGTAGTGGAAAGAGAGCCCGATGGACCTTTTGCCGGAGGTCGCAGTGACTGTCTTCCCCGCACGCCCCGCCCTGCCCATGCCCCATCGCCCGCAAGCCCCCGCCATCGCCGCCCCGCCCACGGCGCTCGAACCGGTCCGCCCCAGCCCCGTCGAGTGGGCCCGCCGCCGCCGCGCCGAACGTGACGCCCGCCGCCTCGAGGCCGCCGGCGCCCGTGCGCTGACCCGGCTCGACCGCCTCGGACCCGCGTGGCACATCGTCGACTGGCCCCGTACCGACTCGCTGGGCTACGAGCACGACCCGAGCGACGACCGGGCCGGCTTCCTCGCAATCGGCCCCGGTGGCGTCTACGCCGTCACGGTCGCCGACCACGGGCGGGCCCGCGTCCTCATCGCCGGCGACGTGGTGCAGATCAACGGCAAGCGTCCCGCGTACGTGGCAGACGCCCGCCGCGACGCCAAGCGGGCCGGCCGTGCCATGAGCTCCGCCGTCGGTCTGACCGTGCCGGTGACGCCCGTACTGGCCTTCGTCGGCTCCGGCGTCATCAGCGTCCACGGCCTGCCGAAGGACTGCCTGGTAGCCACCCACAAGGAGCTCGACCGGCTGCTCATCGCCGGCGGTGCGCGCATCTCGCCGGCCACCGCCAGCAAACTCTCAGCCGTGGCGCAGCACCCCGGCACCTGGGCGAACGCCCCGTACCGCCCGGCCGGCGACTACCGGTGGTACCCGGGCGACCAAACGGCCGCTGACAAGCGCGCGACCCGCCGGTAACGTTCCTTCCAGTGCTCCGCTCGCCGTCGAGGCTTGACGCGAGCGCCGACGGCCGGACACTCGAGGTATGAGACCGTGGGTCTCGGGCCTCGTCGGTCCGGCCGCAGTCGGGTCCGCCGGACGGCACTGATGACAGGGAGGTGCGGGTGGCGCACGTCGAGCTCTCACTCTCGGGAGCGTTCGTGCCCCAGGCGCGTACGCCGGACGAATCGGAGTTCGTCTCGAACATCGACCGGTGGGCCGCGACGGTCTGGCAGGCCGTCGAGCCCTGTCTCGTGATCGACGTGAGTTCCACCATCGTCGCCGTGTCCCCCTCGGCCAGCGACCTGCTCGGCCTTGGCAAGGGAGCAGACGTGGTCGGCCGCCCGCTGCTCGGCGGCGAGGGCGCCCTGCGCCTCATCGACTTCACCGCCGGCGGCGGTGACCTGACCGAGCAGGAGATCGAGAAGATCCCGCCCCTGCTGGCGCTGACCTCGGAACGGCTGGCGCGCGGGCTGATGCGGATCCAGCCGCCCACCGAGGAGCGGCACGTGACCGTCGACGCGATCGCGACACCGATCCTGGAGAACGCCCGGGTCGTCGCGTCCCTCACGTTCTTCTCCGCGATCCGCTACTGACGTGTGGCGATCAACGCACCGGTAACCCATTGGGGTGAACGGGGTCCGGCCCGTAGGGTTCCCTCATGCTCGATCTAGACCTGCTGCCGGAGGAGTACGCGGTGTGCCGGCTGCCGGCCGGATCACCCCTGCCCGCCTCGCTGAGCGGCGGTCCGGACGACAAGGGCGTCATCTCGGTGACCTGGGCGCCCGACGAGCTCTCCGTCATCTGCGCCGCCGACCGCATCCCGGACGGCGCCACCGTCGAAGCCGCCTGGCGCTGCCTGCGCGTGGTAGGACCGCTCGACCTCGCGCTCACGGGCGTGCTGGCCTCGCTGGTCGGGCCGCTCGCCGACGCGCGGGTGAACCTCGTGGCGTTCTCGACGTACGACACGGACTACCTCCTGGTGCCGCAGGTCCGGCTGACCGAGGCGATCGACACGCTCACGGCCGCCGGTCACCGCATCAATCCCTGAGCTCGCCCACCAGCCGTCGACCGCGGCACTTGTCCGAGTGCGCGGCGCGGGGTCGCGCGGTCCTTGCCGTAGGTGCCATTTCGGGCAATGCGATGGGATGAGTGCGGCCAAATCGAGACGATTGTCCGACCTTTGACGTCCTAGCATGGGCGCGTGCTGCGTGATTCCCGCCGCCGGGCCCGCGGGCTGCCGCCGACCGCAGATGGGTCGCCGCTGCCGGTGAGTAGGTCGCTGCGCCGGGCGGGCGCGTTGCCCCTGTCGGCGAGTGCATCGCTGCTCCCCACGGGGTCGCCGCTCCCCGTGGGCACGATGCCCCTGAGCTCGCTGGCGGGTAGGCCGCTGCGCCCGGCAGGCACGAGGGCCCTGCCGGCGAGTACACCGTTGCCGCCGGCGGCGGGGATCGCGTCTGGGTCGGTCCACCGCAGCCCGGGCCCGTTGCCACTGCCGGCGAGAAAGTCGTTGCCGTCCGCCAGCGCGTTGCTGCGGTCGGCGGGTGCGTTGCTCAAGTCCGCGGCTTCCTGGCTGACGGCCGCGAAGGTGACGCTGCCAACCGCCAGAGCGACGCTGCCAACCGCCAGAGCGACGCTGCCAACCGCCAGAGCGACGCTGCCAACCGCCAGAGCGACGCTGCCAACCGCCAGAGCGACGCTGCGGTCGACGGGTGAGGCGCTGCGGGCCGCGAGGGGGTTGCTTCCCGCGGCGGGCGGGATGGTGTTGTCCGCGGGTGGGTTGTTGCTGGTGGGCGGGTGCGGAGCGCCGCCCGCGCCGCCGTTGACTTCTCCGCCCGGGGTGACCGGCAGTCCCGCCGCGTCGTCGTTTGCTTCCGGTTTTCCGGCCGTCGTGCCGACCGTGCCGGCGACGGCGCCGACAGCGGGAGGGCTGCCGGGGGTGCCGCCCGGGGTGCTGCCCACCGCGGCCCTGCCCACCCTGCCGTACACGCCGCCGGTCGGCGCCACGACGGGTCCGGCCACCACGGCGCCCGGGGCGACGGGGCCTTCGCCCGCGCCGAAGTGCACGGGTGGGCCGACCACCGCGCAGGTCGTCGGGGTGGTCGAGGGGACCGCCGGGATTCCGGACCGGCAGCTGAAGGTCATCGACGGGCCTTTTTGCTCGGGTAAGTGGCAATTCGCCACGATCGAGATCGTGGCGAAGGACTCCGAGGACAAGTACGAGCCGCTGTTCGTGGTGACCACCGGCGAGCCGGCCGCGTTGCAGCTCGTCGAGGCCGGCACCGACGTGTGCAGCCAGCGGGTACGGGCCGAGGCGCCCGCCGGGATCCGGGTTCGGGCCTGCGGCGCCTGAGGGCGGATACGCTCCGGGACCGGCCGGGGCCTTAGGGTGGGGGAATGCCCGGTACGCCACCGACCCGTTTCGTCTATCTGGGACCCGAAGGGACCTTCACCGAGCAGGCGCTGCGGACGATTCCCGCCGCCGAACGGGGGATCCGGACACCGGCCCGGAGCGTCCCGGAGGCGCTTGAGGCGGTACGCGCCGGAGAGGCCGACGCCGCGCTCGTGCCGCTCGAGAACTCGGTGGGCGGTGCCGTGCCGGTGACGCTGGACGAGCTGGGCACCGGCAGCCCGCTGGTCATCACGCGCGAGGTGGTGCTGCCGGTCGAGTTCGTGCTGGCCTCCGCCTCGCTGACGCCGCTGGCCGCGATCCGCTCGGTGGCCGCGCACCCGCAGGCGTCCGCGCAATGCCGGAACTGGCTGCGGGCCAACCTTCCGGATGCCGTCGTGGTCGATGTGCTGTCGAACTCGGCCGCCGCCATCGCCGCGGCCGCCGGGGAGTACGACGCTGCGATCTGTGCGCCGATCGGGGTGCCGAAGAACAATCTCACCGTGCTGGCGGAGAAGATCGCGGACCATGCCGATGCGGTCACCCGGTTCGCGCTGTTGTCCCGCCCCGCCCCGCCGGCGCCGCCGACCGGGGACGACGTGACGTCGCTGGCCGTCATGATCGCGCATGACCGGGTCGGTGCCCTGCTGTCGGTGCTGACCGAGCTGGCCGTGCGGGGGATCAACCTGTCCCGGATCGAGTCGCGCCCGACCGGTGAGCAGCTCGGGGTGTACGTGTTCTTCCTCGACTGCACCGGCCACGTCGCCGAGCCGCGGCTGGGGGAGGCACTGCAGGGGTTGCGGCGGATCTGCGCGGAGGTGCGGTTCCTGGGCTCGTACCCGCGTCACCGCTGGTCGAAGAAGGCGCGGGAGGAGTCCGCACCGTCGCAGCCGGGACTGACCAACGAGGACTTCGCGGACAGCGCCGCCTGGCTCAGCCGGCTGCGCGCGGGCGACCCCTACTGACGCCGAGGCGTAGCGAGGCGGGGTCGCCACTCACGCAGAATGAAGGGCCCGGGGATCCGCTCATGAGCCGCTAGGCGATTGGATCTCCGGGCCCGGCCTCGACGGGAGTTGCGGTCCGCACCACCCACCGAGCTACGACATGAAGCCCTTGATCTTGATCTAGTTGCCGAGCAGGTTGCCCAGGATGCCGCCCTGCTGCTGCTGACCGTGGGCGACGCCGGCGAGACCGCCCGGCGGCTCCTCGGAGGGCTGGACCACGACGAAGCCCTGGCCGGCGAAGCTCATCGTGAAGCGCTCGCCGGTGGTGCGGCCCAGCAGCGTGCCGAGGCCGAGCTGCTCGGCGCGGTGGTAGCCGGTCTGCAGGTTGGCCGACCAGCAGATCGCGGCCTGCGGGTCGACGTAGGTGGGCTGGTCGACGGTCAGCACCACCGGGCTGCCCTTCGTCGTCACGGCGATGCGGCCGTAGCCGGTGAAGACGCAGTTGAAGAGGCCCGCGTTGGAGAGCGCGCCGGCGCCCTGGACCATCTTGATGTCGTAGTTGAGGGTCGAGTCGAAGGCGAGGACGTTCGCGCCGTTGATGGAGAGGCCGTCACCCGGCTCGAGGTCGATCAGGTGGATGTCGGCGGCGTTCTCCGCGAGGAAGACGTCGCCGCGGCCGCTGACCTTCATCAGGGGTACGCCCTCGCCGGTCAGCTTCTGCTTGAGGAACTTGCCGAGGCCGCCGGAGCCGAGCGCCTCGAACTGGACCTGGCCCTGGTACGCGACCATCGAGCCGACGCGGGCCATGAACTCGCCGTTCAGCTCCGCCTTGAGCAGCTTGGAATTCTGGAGCCGCAGGCCCGGCTGGGTCGACTCCTTCTCGAGGTTGTCGGCCGAGAACAGATCGCTGCGCATGAGGTCCTCCTGTAGGCGATGACTCAGCAGAGAGTAAGGCCTCGCAGCAAGGTTTCAACCCCAGCCCAGCTCGTGAAGTCGCTGGTCATCGATGCCGAAGTGGTGGGCGATCTCGTGCACCACCGTGATGGCGACCTCGTCGATCACGTCGGTCTCCGTGTCGCAGACGGCGAGCGTGGGGAGCCGGAAGACGGTGATCCGGTCGGGCAGCACGCCGGCGTAGTCCCAGCCGCGGCGGGTCAGGTCGGTGCCCTCGTAGAGGCCGAGCAGGTCCAGAGAGCCGTCCGGTGGCAGGTCCTCGACCAGGATGACCACGTTGCTCATCATGTGGAGCAGCTCGGGAGGCACCTCGTCGAGGGCCTCGCCGACCAGTTCCTCGAAGCGTTCACGGCTCATCTCGACCGGCACGCGCCCATTGTGCTCCACCCGCCCGGGAGCGGGTGGAGCACGCGGCGTGGGTCAGGAGAGCGTGGCGTTCAGCGTGATCTGCGCGCCGGGCGAGAGCAGGCGGGAGATCGGGCAGTTCTCCTTGGCGCCCTCGGCGATCTTCTGGAAGGTGTCGGCGTCCACGCCCGGGACGTCGCCGACGGTCTCGAGGTCGATGCGGGTGACGGAAAAGCCCGCGTCGGTCTTGTCCAGGTGGACCTTGGCGGTGGTCTCGACCGAGGTCGGGGTGAAGCCCTCGTCGGCGAGCGCCTTCGAGAACGCCATCGAGAAGCAGCCGGCGTGCGCGGCGCCGATGAGCTCCTCGGGGTTGGTTCCCTCGCCCTCTTCGAAGCGGGACTTGAAGGAGTAGTTCCCCTCGTACCCGCCCTTTCCGGTCTTGACGGTGCCGGAGCCCTCGGTGAGGTTGCCCGACCAGCGGGCAGAAGCAGTGCGAATAGGCATACCCGTGACGCTAGTCCATATCCGGCAAGGCTGGCCGGTGGACGGCCCGCGGGCAATGATGGGTGCATGTCCGAGCCTGCCGTGGTCGAGTTCGGCCCCGAGCCTCCGCCGGCGCGCCGGGCGAGCTTCCTGGCGGGGCTGTCGGGCGACCGGCGGATCGGGCCCCTCGCCGCGGCCCTGGGCGGGCTGGCGCTGTTCGCCTCCCTGGTGTCGGAGTGGCAGGTCACCAAGATCGACGCCACCGTGTTCCGGGACGTGCAGACCGGCACCCGTACGTTCGGAGCCACCGTTGCGGAGCTCGACGGGTGGGGAACGGCGTATCTGGTCGGGCTCTTCTTCCTGACGGCGGCCGTGGTTCTCACCCTCTTCGGCCCGGCCGCCGGGCGCGGGTATGCCCGGCTGGCCGCCCTGAGCACCGGCGGCGTCATGCTGGCCCTGGTCGCGGCGGTGTGGTCGTCGCTCGACGAGACGACCTGGATCGCCGGGCAGCTCGACGTCAGCGGGCTCGACGACGACCAGATGCAGCTCACCATGGGCCGCGGGCCGTGGTGCGCGGCCGTGGGGATCGCTCTCGTCCTGCTCGCCATGTACTTCACCGGGCGAGGGGACCCTCGACGGCCGCCGCCGCCCGAGGAGGAGGAGCAGCTGCCCGACGCGCCGTTCGAGCTGACCGTCACGCCGGCCCAGACGTGGGCCGCGTCCGACGAGAGCCGGGACAAGCCCAGCTAGGCATATCGAGGTGAAGACCGGACACCGGCGCCGGTAGGCTCATCATTCGTGATTGACCTGCGCCTGCTTCGCGAAGACCCCGAGCTGTTCCGTGCCAGCCAGCGCCTGCGCGGGGAGTCCCCCGACAAGGTGGACGAGCTGCTGCGCGCCGACGAGGAGCGGCGGGCCGCCACCCAGCGGTTCGAGGCGGTACGCGCGGAGCAGAAGTCCCTGGGCAAGCAGGTCGCGAAGGCGTCCGGCGACGACCGGGCCGCACTGCTCGCGCGTACCAAGGAGCTCGCGGCCGAGGTCAAGGCGCTCGAGGTAGCGACGAGCGAGGCCGACGAGGCGCTCCGGCGCGCCCACCTGGCCGTGCCCAACGTGGTGCAGGACGGCGTGCCGCCCGGCGGCGAGGACGACTTCGTCGTGCTGCGCGAGGTCGGCGAACGGCCGGCGATCGAGAAGCCGCGCGACCACCTGGAGCTCGGCGAGGCGCTCGGCGCGATCGACACCGAGCGCGGCGCGAAGGTGTCGGGCTCGCGGTTCTACTTCCTGACCGGCGTCGGCGCCCTGCTGCAGCTCGGCATGCTGCAGCTGGCGATCGCCCAGGCGGTGGAGCACGGCTTCACCCCGTCGATCACCCCTTCTCTCGTACGCCCCGAGGCCATGGAGGGCACCGGCTTCCTCGGCAGCCACGCCAGCGAGGTCTACCGGCTCGAGGCCGACGACCTGTTCCTGGTGGGTACCTCGGAGGTGCCGCTGGCGGCGTACCACTCGAACGAGATCCTCGACCTCGACGGCGGGCCGGAGCGGTTCGCGGGCTGGTCGTCGTGCTACCGCCGGGAGGCCGGCTCGCACGGTAAGGACGTCCGGGGCATCCTGCGGGTGCACCAGTTCGACAAGGTGGAGATGTTCTCCTTCTGCAAGCCCGAGGAGGCCGAGGCCGAGCACCTGAAGCTGCTCGCCATGGAGGAGGAGATGCTCGCCAAGGTGGAGGTGCCCTACCGGGTGATCGACGTCGCCGCGGGTGACCTGGGTTCGAGCGCCTCGCGCAAGTTCGACTGCGAGGCGTGGGTGCCGTCGCAGGAGCGCTACCGCGAGGTGACGTCCACGTCGAACTGCACCACGTTCCAGGCCCGGCGCCTCAACATCCGCTACCGGGACGCCGACGGCCGGCCGCAGACCGCGGCGACGCTCAACGGCACGCTGGCCACGACCCGTTGGCTGATTCCCATCCTGGAGAACCACCAGCAGCCGGACGGCTCGGTACGCGTACCCAAGGCGCTGCAGCCGTACCTCGGCGGCCGGGACATCCTGGAACCGGTTCGCTAACCGGTAATACACCGTCCGGCTACCAGAAGTCATAGCAGCTGGTAGCCGGGCCGGTGTAACGTTTTCCTTCCGCCCTCCGCGGGGGTTGCCGCACCCTCGGAGGTTCAGATGGCCAAGCCCGGTCTGCCGAAGCTCATCGCGACCGACCTCGACGGCACTCTCGTGCGCAGCGACGACACCGTGTCCGCGTACACCCATGAGGTGTTGCACCGGGTGCGGGCCGCCGGCATCCGCATCGTCGGCGCCACCGGCCGCGGACCCCGGCTCACCGAGCTGACCCGCAACGACATCCGCGCCGCCGACTTCCTGGTGCTGGCACAGGGTGGCTGGGTCCTCGACCAGAACGAGTCCGCGCTGCTCAGGAGCGCGCGCCTGCCCGGCCGGGACCTCGAGAGGTGCCTGGCGAACCTGGAGGCCGAGGTCGGTCCGCTCTCGGTCATGGTCGAGGCGCTGGAGCACGACGACGCCCCGCTCTGGGGCGACTACGACCCGACCTGGCGCTACCCGGTGACGGTCGAGCCCCGGACCCGCGCCGAGTGCCTCACCGGCGACGTGATCAAGGCGTTCGCGCGATCGTTCGAGCGCGACGTCGACGACCTGCTCGCCGCGGCCCAGCGCATCGTGCCCCCGCATGTGGCAACGGTCACCCAGGCGGGCCTGGACTACGTCGAGATCTGCCCGCCGGACGTCGACAAGGGCACCGGCCTGGCCGTGGTCGCGCAGGCCGTCGGCGTGGACCCCGCGGACGTGCTGGTCTTCGGCGACATGCCCAACGACCTGCCGATGTTCGCCTGGGCGGGCTGGAGCCGGGTGGCCGTGGCCAACGCGCACCCGACGGTGCTGGCGGTCGCCGACGAGGTGACGCTCACCAACGACGAGGACGGAGTGGCGGTGTACCTCGACCGGCTACTGTCGAGGTGATGCATTCGCAATTCCGCCTCGTCGCCTCGGACATCGACGGCACCCTGATCCGCGACGACGGCACGCTCAGCCCCCGTACCATCGACGTCCTCGACCGGCTGCACCGCCGCGGCATCCCGACCGTCCTGGTCACCGGCCGCCCGGTGCGCTGGCTGCGCCAGCTCTACGACCAGATGGCGGAGCCGCTGCCGGCGATCTGCGCCAACGGCGCCGTGGTCTACGACCCCGACACCGACGAGATCCTCCGGGCTGCCCCGCTCTCGGTCGATCTCCTGCTCGACGTGACCAAGCGGCTGCGCGAGGCCGTGCCCGACGTCACCCTCGCGGTGGAGGTCGAGGACGGCAGAAGCTTCTGGTACGAGGAAAAGTGGCCGTTGCACTGGGACGGCGACGACAAGGCCATCCGGATGATCAATACGCCGGATGATCTGACGTCGGCGCCGGCGGTGAAGCTGCTGGCCCGATCCGCGAACCACGGCCCGGACGAGTTCGCCGAGCTGGTCAGCCGCACCCTGGGCGAGCTGGCCGAGGCGACGCACTCGTCCTCGTCCGCGCTGGTGGAGATCTCCGCGGCGGGCGTGACGAAGGCCGCCGGGCTGGCCTGGTTCTGCGAGCGCGAGGGCGTCGAGGCGGCGCAGGTCGTCGCCTTCGGAGACATGCCGAACGACCTGCCCATGCTCGCGTGGGCAGGCCGTTCCGTGGCGATGGGCAACGCCCACGTGGCCGCCAAGGAGATCGCCGACGAGGTGGCGCTCACCAACGACGAGGACGGCGTAGCGGCGTACCTGGAAGAGCTGTTCGGGCTATAGGTACTGGCCGGTGCGACCGGTGCCGTCGCCCTGACCCGGCATGCCGGGAATGATGCCGTTGGGACCCATCGGCAGGGCCGGGCGCCCCTGACCGCCGCGCATCTGCTCGAGCTGGAGGCGGGCGGCCATCTGCTGGGCGACCAGCGCCGCCTGGATGCCGTGGAACAGGCCCTCCAGCCAGCCGACCAGCTGAGCCTGCGCGATGCGCAGCTCGGACTCGCTGGGCGGCGTCTCGGACTCGAAGGGCAGGGAGAGCCGCTCCAGCTCCTCCTGCAGCTCCGGCGCGAGGCCGTCCTCCAGCTCCTTGATCGAACGCTGGTGGATCTCCCGCAGCCGGCCCCGGCTCGCCTCGTCGAGCGGCGCCGCCCGGACTTCCTCGAGCAGCTGCTTGATCATGCTGCCGATGCGCATGACCTTGGCGGGCTGCTCGATCAGGTTGCCCGGCTCCTCGGCCTTCATCGTCCCGTCGGACTCCACCGTGCCCAGCGGGCGGCCGTCGGGGCCCACCACGATGACGGAGCCATCTTCCTGCTTGTCTTGGGTCTGGGTGTCGTCGGTCATGCGATCCATCTTCCCTCGCACGAGCCACCCACCCACATCAGGGGCGCAGCTCGGCCACCGCGCACTTCACGCTGCCACCGCCGCGCTTGAGTTCGCTCAGCTCGACGTGCACCGGGGTGTAGCCGGCCGCGCGGATCTTCTCGCCGAGCGCCGTCGCCTCGGTGTTGAGGACGACGTGCTTGCCGTCGCTCACCAGGTTGAGGCCGAAGGCCAGCGCGTCGGCGCGGTCGGCGATGACCGCGTCCGGGAAGAGCTGGGCGAGAACGCGCTGCGACGACTCCGAGAAGGCGCCCGGGTAGTACGTGACGTTCTCGTCGTCCAGCGCCGCGAGGGCGACGTCGAGGTGGTAGAACGCCGGGTCGACCAGCTTCAGCGAGATCACCGGCCGGCCGAGCACCTCCTGCGCCTCGGCGTGCGCGGCCGGGTCGGTGCGGAAGCCGTAGCCGGCCAGGATGAGGCCGCCGTGCGCGTCGGGCAGGTAGGCGAAGTCGCCCTCGCCCTCGTTGACGTGCTCGGGGTCGGCGAAGGTCCACGGGCCCTCGACATAGAAGGCTTTGTGAGCGGCGGCCTCTCCGACCCGCTCGGGGTGCTTGAAGCGGGCGCCGTAGACCCTGCCGTCGACGGAGAATGCACCGTTGGCGGCGTACACCATGTCGGGCAGGCCCTCGACGGGCTCCAGCACGTGGACCGTGTGGCCCAGGTCGGTCAGGGTGTCACGAAGCATCTGCCACTGCTTGAGCGCGAGAGCAGCATCGACCGGGACGGTGGTGTCCATCCAGGGATTGATGGCGTACTCAACCGTGAAGTGTTCCGGGGCACACATGAGGTATGTCCTGATTCGCGGCAAGCGCTCCGAGTAGCTCATGTTGTAAAGGGTAGGTAGGGTAGGACGGACGAAACAGCTCGATCCCTTGCTCGTCGGAGGCGAATCGTTGCACATGGACGCCGTAGACAAGCGAATCATTGCACTGCTGGTGGCGGACGCCCGGGCCTCGTACGCCGACATCGGCGCCAAGGTCTCCCTCTCCGCCCCGGCGGTGAAGCGGCGGGTCGATCGGCTGCGCGCCAGCGGCGTCATCAAGGGATTCACGACCGTCATCGAGCCGGCCGCGGTCGGCTGGACCACAGAAGCCTTCGTCGAGCTCTTCTGCACCGGGCGCACCACGCCCGCCCAGATCACGGTCGCGACCCGGCGGCACCCCGAGGTCGTGGGTGCGTACACGGTCTCCGGGCAGGCCGACGCGCTGGTGCACCTGCGCGCCGCCGACATCGCCCACCTCGAGCAGGCGCTGGAGCGGCTGCGGGCCGAGCCGTTCATCACCTCCACGCGCAGCATGGTCGTGCTGTCCCGGCTGGTCGAGATGCCCACGCCGGTGCCCACGACGAATTAGCCGGAACCCAGGACCGGCCGACCGCGTCCCACCCCCATGTCACGCCGTCTGGTCCTCTGCGCCGCCCTCGCCGCCACGTTGCCGCTCGCCGGGTGCACGGCCACCACCACCACTACACCTCCCCGATCGCCCTCCATGCGACTTGTCGCTTTCGACTCGTGCGCGCAACTCGAGGCCGAGCTCAAGCGAGCGGCGAAGGAGAACGTCGGCCCGTACGGCTTCCCCGGCAGCGCGATGATGCCCGAGGCGGTAGCCCTGGGCGGCGCGCGGACGATGGCAGACGGCGCTGCCGGCAAGGCCCCGGCGCCGGCACCGGCGTACTCCGGCACCAACAACCACGAACAGGACGCCGACGAGCCCGACATCGTCAAGACCGACGGCCGCCGGATCGTCACCGTCGACCAGGGCACGCTGCGGGTCGTGGACGCCGCCACCCGCCGGGAGACCGGCCGGCTGGCCCTGCCGCTGGAGACCGCCGGCGGGCCGGTGGAACTCCTGCTTTCCGGAAATGTCGCGCTGATCCTCGCCCCGGGTGGCATGGGACGGTACGTGATGCACAAGCGGATGCCGATGAACGAAGGCCCGCAGGTGCTCTCGGTCGACCTGACGGACAAGCCGCGCATCGTCAGCCGGTACAGGGGTGAGGGCAACCTCGTCGACGCCCGGCTCACCGGCGGCACAGCACGGATCGTGCTGCGTACCTCGCCACGGATAACCTTTCCGGCGACCGCGCGCTTCGACGACGAGAAGGACCTGGTCAACGCCAACCGGTCGGCGATCGACCTGGCCGATGTGAACGCCTGGCTGCCCTCCTGGGAGGTCACCACCGCAAACACGACCCGGAAGGGGCGCGCCGACTGCGGACGCGTCAGCCGGCCCACCGACTTCTCCGGCGGCTCCCTGGTCAGCGTGCTGACCTTCGACCTGAGCAAGCCGGAACTGGGCAGCGGCGACCCGGTGACGGTGGTCGCCGACGGTGACACCGTCTACGCCACCGGAAACAGCCTCTACCTGGCCAGCGACCAGCGCTGGCGGCTCGACCGTTTCCCGGGACGGGCCGCGCTGCCGGTCCGGCAGGAGACCGACCTCTACCGCTTCACGGTCACCGGCCACCAACCCCCGGTGTACGCCGCGGCCGGCACGGTCCCCGGCTTCCTGATCAACCAGTACGCGCTGTCCGAATGGGACGGTCACCTGCGCGTCGCCACGACCAACCAGGAGGCCGGGAAGTCGGCCATACGCGTACTCAGCCAGGACGGCGACAAGCTGAAGCAGACCGGGGTGGTCGACGGTCTCGGCAAGGGCGAGCAGATCTACTCCGTACGCTTCATCGGCCCCCGCGGGTACGTCGTGACCTTCCGGCAGACCGACCCGCTCTACAGCCTCGACCTCTCGGACCCGGCCGCCCCGAAGGTCACCGGCGAACTGAAGATCACCGGCTACTCGGCGCACCTCCAGCCGGCGGGCGAAGGCAGGCTCATCGGCATCGGCCAGGAAGCGGACGGCACCGGACGCGTCCAGGGCACCCAGGTGTCACTCTTCGACGTGTCCGACCCGGCCAAGCCCCGGCGGCTCGCCCAGCACCGCATCCCCGGCGGTCAGTCTGAGGCCGAGTGGGACCCGCACGCGCTGCTGTGGTGGCCGGCGACGAAGCTGCTGGTCGTGCCCGTGTCGGCGTACTCGATCGAGGGCGGGACCATGACGGACGGGGCCCTGGCGCTGCAGGTGGGGGACGGCGGGGTGACGCAGGTCGCGATGCTGCAGCAGCCGGCGATCCGGCGGTCGCTGGTGATCGGCGATGTGCTGTGGACGCTTTCGGACAGCGGGTTGCGGGCTTCTCAGCTGTCCACGATGGAGAAGATCGCCTGGCTGCCCACTAGGTAGAGATGCATGCCGGCCCTTCGCGGGGCCGGTTTGCGTCTGCCTTCGCGGGGCCGGCTTCCCCTCGGGGCCTTCGGCTTCGGCGTCGCCGGCTTGTCGTCAGAGGTACATGCCGGTGCGGTGGTCGTCGCCGTCCTTGGATTTGGCGGGGGCCGGCTTGTCGGCCTCGCCGAAGAAGCGCTTGCCGCCGAACTCGCCGTGCAGCCGGTCGTCGAGCTCGTCCGCGAGCCCGGTCATGACCTGGACCGCCAGCATGAGGTGGGTGGCCTGGAAGTTACGGCCGAAGACCGGGATGGAGGCCCAGACGGTGTCCTGCGCGCAGTAGAGCCGGCCGATCGGCATGCGGTTGGTGAGCTCGGACAGCTTCACGTACAGCTGCTCGGTCGGCTCGACCTCGGTCAGGATCGGTGAGAAGACGTCGACGAGCGGCGGGTTGTCCCGTACCCGGACGAAGACCATGGCGGAACCGGCCCGGATGCCGATGTCTCCGTCGGTGTCGACCTGCAGTTGGTCGACGGTGGTCTTGGACATCGTCGCGACGACCGTGCGCACCCGCTCCTCGAGCGGGACGACCTCGTCCGCGGCACCGGCCAGCGCCTCGGACAGCACCCCATCCTCGTCGAGGTCATCGAGGCTGAGCTCCTCATCGATCGAGGGCTCGTGCCGCGCGGTGGCCAGCGGCGTCGTCTCGATCGGCTCGTCGTCCTCGTCGTGCACGAGGTAGACGAGGAAAGCGGGGTGCGGCGCGCCATACACGTCACGCAGCGTCCGCGAAACGACGGTGGCCAGCTGCTTCACGGCATCGGCGGTGGTCCGCAAGCCGAACGAGTCACGCGAACCCGGCAGTACGCCCGGCGGCGACCAGCCCAGCGCGACCAGGTCGGCCACGGCGGCCCGGTCCATGCGGAAGCCCTCGGGAAGACCAGCGTTGCCGACGGCGAGCGCCTCGACGACCCCGTCGGGCAGGACGCGGATGCTCACGGAGTAGACCGCGTCACCGGTGCCGGAGGCCGTCGGGTCGAGGGTGATGTCGACATGCGCGCCGGGGCGCAGGGTGGGCAGAAGGGCGGCAAGCGCCGCGGCGAACTCCCGCCACGCCTCGGTTACCTTGGCGCGCAGATCGGCCGTGGTGGGCTCGTCGAGCAGGACGCCCTCGGGCTGGTCAGCAGTGTTCTCCGCCGTCATGATCGTCACCTCCGCCCCGCCACCCTATCGAGACCCCGGCCGACGCCGCGGGCGCGTCCCATTCCCGACCGTTGTTTCGCGGGGTCAGCCTCGGGCGGCGCCTTTCGTGCCGCCCTTTTTGTCATCGTCGGCGTTTCCGGTCTCACTCGGGGCGGGCTTGTCGGTCACGGGGTCTTACCGGCCGGGGCGGGCTTGTCGGCCGGCTTACCGCCGCGGGCCGCCTTGTCGGCCGGCTTACCGCCCCGGGCCGGCTTGTCGGCCGGCTTGTCTGCTCCGGCGGGCTCGTCGGCCGGTCTGTCCGCTCCGGCGGGCTCGTCGGCCGGCTTGTCTGCTCCGGCCGGCTTGTCTGCTCCGGCGGGCTCGTCGCCTGCGGCGACGTTCCATTCCAGCGCGAGTCGGCTGAGCCGGGCGGCGGCGTCCCCGGCATCTGCTCCGCGGCCGACGGCTAGCCCCATCAGGTACGCCGAGACAGGCGCACCCGGACGCACGACGTTGTGCGCGACATCGCGAGCCACGTCGAGTACCGAATCCCGGGGCACGTCGTCCGGCCCCAGCCCGAGCTCCGCCGACGCCGCCTTGATCCACTCCTCGAGCACGTTCACCGGGCCCATTCCTCCGCGGTCCGCAGGTCGTCGTCGGTGTCGCAGTCGAACCAGGGCGGCGGCCCGGGGCGGCGCCACGAGACCTCGATGAAGCGCAGGTGGTCCAGCAACGCGTGCATGGAGGCGCCGCGCAGATCGCCGCGCTCCTCGGCCAGCTTCCGGACGGCTTCGCGGAGGGCGGCCGTACGCCAGACCCCGCAGAGCGTCTGCCGACGTCCCTCGGCGTCCCGGTAGACCGCACCCTGCAACGGCGCCGACTCGACGGTCAGCCGCAGGACGTCGATCGCCTCGCCGGTCAACAGCGGAAGATCGGCGGCGAGCAGCGCGGTGAAGCTGACGTCCTCGGGCACCAGGGCGAGCCCCGCCGCGGTAGCTGCCACGGGACCCCCGCCGCGCGGTTCCTCGCTCGTGGAGGCGACCTGGACGGGCAGGCCGGGAGGTACGCGCCCGACCACGACCTGAGGATTGGCGTCGTGGACGGCGGCGAGCACCCGGGTCAGCATCGACTGCCCCGCCACCGGGATGGCAGCCTTGTCCGCCCCACCCATCCGACGCGCCGCACCGCCGGCCAGCACCACCGCCGCGAATCCCCCCACGTACGTACCGTATCCCGCCGAGCCCGCGAGCGTGACTGTGCGGAGCCTGACAGCCCGGAGAAGGGGCGGTTCGCCCTGATTGCAAGAGGGTGGTGAGGCTCGTACGGGAGCGGCTGATCGGCTCGGCGGGGCGTTTCCCTCGGACAGGCCTACGCTGGCGGCATGGCGCGGACGATGCATCGGCGACCCGTGGTGAAGATCGACCTGGACGGGACCGCCGAACCGCGCCGCCGCCCGGATGACCTCGCCGCCGAGGAGCCGCTCGAGATCCGGCTGCGCAGGGAGCCGCTCGCCGTCACGATGCGCACCCCCGGGCAGGACATCGATCTGGCGATGGGCTTCCTGCTCACCGAGGGCGTCATCCGCACAGCCACCGACGTCGTCACCGCGCAGTTGTGCGCGGGCACCGACGCGCCGAACACGTACAACGTGGTGGATGTGGTGCTGGGCGCTCACGTCCCGCCGCCGGTCACGGATCCGAGCCGCAACTTCTACACGACCAGTTCGTGCGGCGTGTGCGGCAAGGCCAGCATCGATGCGGTCCGGACCCGGTCGCCGTTCGACCTGAGCACCGACGAGACGTCGGTCACTGCCCGGATGCTGGCCGAGCTTCCCGACAAGCTGCGCGCTGCCCAGCGGACCTTCGACCGTACGGGCGGACTGCACGCAGCCGGGCTCTTCACGCCCGACGGGGAGCTCGTCGTCATGCGGGAGGATGTCGGCCGCCACAACGCGGTCGACAAGGTCGTCGGGTGGGCGCTTCGGGAGGGCAGGCTGCCCCTGAACGGTCATGTGCTCCTCGTGTCGGGTCGCGCGAGCTTCGAGTTGACGCAGAAGGCGTGGATGGCGGGGATTCCGCTGCTCGCGGCGGTTTCGGCACCGAGCACGCTCGCGGCGGAACTGGCCGATGAGGCGGGCATGACCCTGGTCGGATTCCTGCGCGGCCGGTCGATGAACGTCTACACGGGATCGCAGCGTGTGACCGTCTGAGTTCATCGGTTCTTGGACGCGTCCATGCGAGTCGGACAGTCATTCCCAGTGCCCTCGTCCTACCCGCGGCGGAGGCCTTCGCTCGAGGCGCAGTCGTCTCGCTCAGCCGCGCCGGCGGGGTCTTCCACGAACTTACGGCGGGTGGGTGCTTTCCCGCGGATGCCACCGACCCCAGGGCCGCGGGAGCTGCCACGAGCTCACGGCGGCGCGTGCGACCGATTCGCGGCCGGGTGGGGTAGGGCGGGTCATGTGCGGCGGCTGCGGTGGCCGGAATGCCAGCCTCGGCCGGAATGCCCGGCGCTTGGTCTGGCGCGGCCTCCGGCCGGGCGGTTGTCTCCGGCCCGGCGGTTGTCTCCGGCCTGGGGTTTGTCTCCGGCCGGGCGTTTGTCTCCGGCCCGGCGGTTGTCTCCGGCCTGGGGTTTGTCTCCGGCCGGGCGTTTGTCTCCGGCCCGGCGTTGTCCGGTCTCCGGGCAGGCGACGGTCTTCCCGCCGGGAAGTCGCGCAGGACTACCGACGGGCATGGGCCAGCCGTCCACCGACGACGGCGGAATCGCCAGGAACAGCGCGGCATTGATCGCGCAGGCGAGGGCGCAGCCAGGGTCGGCATCCAGGGCGCGATCCACGGCGATGGACGCGAGCGGGCCCCGGCCGGTGCGCCAGGCGATGAAGGCCAGCAGGGATGCCGGCGCCGGGACACGCTGAGGGTGGACCCGGCGAACGATGTCCGACCAGAGGGCGGCCTGCCAGTCGTCCACGCCGCTGCGGATCCAGGCGTAATCGCGGACGGCAACGGACTCGAGCAGCAGGCCGAGCCAGGCAACCTCGTCATCGGTCAGGCGCCCACCGGTCCGGTAGCGTCTCTCCGCCTCTCGGACGGCGATGCGGCCGGCCCGGAGCCTCAACCGCTCGTCCCATCCCAACGGCTGCGCCGAAGGCTCGAAGACCGAGGGGTCGAACAAGGACAGGGTGAAGTGCCGTGTTGCGGTTGATGACACACGGGCTGGAGCGGAGGCGCCGGCGTCCGTGATCGGGGGCGGCGGGGAAGGGCGTTCCTTGCCGCGCCCGCCTTTCAGGAGCTCGGCCATCCGCCTCTGCGCGCGTACGTCGGCCTCGTCCATCGCCGTGCGGTCGTCGCCGGTGACTGGCGCGAGCTGGGACTCCAGGTCCTTCCGACTCGGCAGGGCGACCGCCCCCGCGAACGTCGCCTCGGTCGCCACCACGCTGTCCGGCGGGTCGCAGGGCGTGCCCTCCACCGGGCAGCAGGACGGGTTGGTGCAGAGGTACGACCAGAACCGCCCCTCGGCAACGCGGAACTCGTCGATGATCCGAAGGCCGGCCGACGTCAAGGCACGGGACAGGTGGTGGAGGGAGGGCGTCACGCGGGCGCTGTCGCCGTACCCGATCAGGACGATGCCTTCCGGTGCCTGTTCGGCGATGAGTGTGGCGAGATGGACGACCGGAGCTCGCGCCTCGAGGTCGGGGACGCCGGGTTCCGGCAGGTCGATGCGCGCCGCGAAGGCGAGCCTGGCGCCCTTCACCGCGGCGGCGACCAGGCTGTCCGCCGGGTGGAAGCCGATGAGGAACGGTACGGCCGAAATGAGCTCGGCGGGCGTGCGGACTTTCAGCTTCGTCATGCCGGAGACGGTGGCCGAAAGCGGCCGGCGGATGCGTGCCGAAAGCTGCTGCCTGTGGATAACGGCGCGTTGTGGATAACCCGCCGGCGATCTCCAGCCCGTGGAAGGCTGGCGTCCTCAGCGCACGGACAGCCGTCTTCAGCGCGAGGCTTCCCAGCCATCCGGGTCATAGAGCGGCCGGAGCACCGCCCGCACGCGAGAGGTCAGGAGCGGAATTGAAGTTCATGCAGTTCGAGAGCATCCTGCTGCCACTCGTGTGTGTGGCGGTCCAGGTCCATCGTCAGCTCGATGGACGACACCACGTCGTAACCGGCCGCGTGCAGGCTTCGGATCGCATCCACGTTGCGGGAGGCGGGCGAGATGGTCAGCGACTGCATGTTGCGCTTCTTGGCCTCCTGCGCGACGTGTCGCAGCAGCTTGCGGCCCACGCCCTTGTGCCGGTGGGTGGCGGTCACGACGACCGGCTCCACCTCGCCCGCGCGCCCGCGCATGATCAGCCCGACCAGGCCGATCACACCGTCGTCCGCGTGGTCGGCGACCCAGAGACCGCCCAGGTCGAGGCGGGTGAGGTATTCCTCGAAGCCAGCACCGCCGTCGTCGGACGCGTCGCCGTACATCCGGTTGTGCTGCGCCGTCAGCTCGGCCCACAGGCGGCGGCCGGCACTGTGGTCGCTCGGCCGGTACGAACGCACAGCGACAGGTGTCATGCCGACATTTTGACTCCGAATCGGGCACGCCGTAACCCGAAGTGGAAGATAAGGCGGTGGATCTGCCGTATCTGCGCGCGCACCCGCAGCATCTCCCGACATTTCTCACCCATCAACGGATCCGTGAGACGCCTGTCGGAGGGGGTGATGTCTGCCGCGCATTACGCCTGACCTTGGATGACGGGTTCTCGCTGTTCGCGAAGACGTGGCCCGCGGGTACGCCACCTGAGGACTTCTTCGCCACCGAGGCGGCGGCCCTGAGGTGGTTGCGGGAGGCCGGGGCGGTGCCGGTCCCAGAGGTGTTCGTGGCGCTGGACGACTTGCTCGCGCTCGAGTGGGTCGAGCCGGGCGCGGCGAGCCGGGCGGCTGCCGAGCGGTTCGGGCGGGAGCTGGCGGAGCTGCATCGTGCCGGGGCTGCGAGCTTCGGTGCCGACTGGACGGGGTTCATCGGGCCGTTGGCCCAGGACAACATGCCGTCGGCCGGGCCGTGGGGGGAGTGGTTCGCCGAGCGGCGGCTGCGGCCGTACCTGAAGATCTCGGCAGATCGCCGTGCGCTCTCGGCGGCCGATGTTGCGCTGGTCGAGCGCATTCTTGCCCGGATCGACTCGTACGGCGGGGACGAGGCGCCCTCACGGATACACGGCGACCTGTGGCCGGGGAACGTGCTGTGGGCAGCCGACGGGCGAGCGTGGCTCGTGGACCCCGCGGCGCACGGCGGGCACCGGGAGACCGACCTGGCGCAGCTGGCGCTGTTCGGTGGGGCGCCGCACCTGGAGACGATCATCTCCGCGTACGGGGAGGTGTGGCCGTTGAGCGAGGGATGGCGCGAGCGGGTGGCGTTGCACCAGCTCCATCTGCTGCTCGTCCACACGGCGGCTTTCGGCGAGTCGTATCGGGGGGCTGCGCGAGCGGCTGTGGACGCGGTGCTGGGTCGGTAGCGGGTCGCGCATCGAGCCAGGGTGGGGCCGAACTTCGCCGTTGTCACCGTCTCGTCGGCCGTACGCGCGCCGCCGCAGCACGCGCTGGGCGGCTTGCTCGGCGTTGGGGCGGCAGGGCCGCGGGAGGCCACGAGGTCGAGCAGCTGGTCGAGGCCGAGCCGGTGGGTCCAACCAACCTCAAGACGCCGAGCAATCGGATCCCAGCCCCGCCCTGCCGGCCCGCGCCGGGCTCAAGTCGAAGCCCACGTCGACTCCGTCCCTTGTCCAGCCGCCCGGCGGCCGGTGGCCGGCGGCCGGTGCCCGGTGGCCGGTGCCCGGTGGCCGGTGGCGGGTGCCCGGCGACCGCGTGCCCGGCGACCGCGTGCCCGGCGGACGGCGGACGAGTCCTGTCCGGGAAGGCGAGCTTCCGCTGTCCACCCGGGCAGCGCCAGATACCGGTATGGAGTGGGTTGTACCGCACTGCGGTACGCGGAGAAGCAATTGTCGTATCCAAGCGCTAGGTTCGATCAGTGACCGAGCTCGCCCTGCCCACCGTGCCGACGCGGGGATCCGCGCGTGCCGGGGGGCCGCTTGCCGACCGGTTCGGGCGGGTGGCGACCGATCTCCGGGTGTCGCTGACGGACCGCTGCAATCTGCGGTGCACCTATTGCATGCCCGAGGAAGGGCTCGCCTGGATGCCCCGGGAGCAGCAGCTCACCGACGGCGAGGTGGAGCGGCTCATCCGGGTCGCGGTGGAGCGACTGGGTGTCACCGAGGTGCGGTTCACCGGCGGGGAGCCACTCATCCGGCGCGGGCTGCTGAAGATCGTCGCGGCCGCTGCGGCGCTTCAACCTCGGCCGAAGCTTTCCGTCACCACGAACGGCATCGGGCTCGAGCGGTTGGCGCGGCCGTTGCGGGAGGCCGGACTCGATCGGGTGAACGTCTCGCTCGACACGCTGTCCCCGGCCCGGTTCGAGCAGCTCACGCATCGCGATCGGCACGCCGACGTGCTCAAGGGGCTGGCCGGCGCTGCCACGGCCGGGCTTACGCCCGTGAAGATCAACACTGTGCTGATGCGGGGGATCAACGACGACGAGGCGCCGGCTCTGCTGCGGTTCGCTTTGGAACACGGGTACGAGCTGAGGTTCATCGAGCAGATGCCCCTCGACGCCCAGCACAAGTGGGACCGGCACGAGATGGTCACCGCGGCGGCGATCTTGGAGTCGTTGGCGCCGTACGGTTTGCTGCCCGATCCGGTTTCACGTGGAACAGCGCCGGCGGAGACCTGGCTCGTTCCCGGGTATGTGGATGCGGCGGGTCAGCCGGCTCGGGTAGGGGTCATCGGCAGTGTGACCAGGCCTTTCTGCGGTGACTGTGACCGTACTCGGCTGACTGCGGACGGCCAGGTGCGCAACTGCCTCTTCGCGACGGGCGAGTCCGACCTCCGCGGCTTGCTGCGCGGTGGCGCTACGGACGACGAGATCGCCGATGCGTGGCGCGCCGCCATGTGGGGGAAGAAGGCCGGCCACGGCATCGACGATCCCACGTTTCTCCAGCCGGCTCGACCGATGTCCGCGATCGGCGGGTGAGATCCGCATGCTTCGGGTTCGCTATTTCGCGGGCGCCCGGGCGGCCGCCGGCGGGATGCGGGAGGAAAGCGTCGACGCTTCGTCGATCGATGAGCTCACCGCGGTACTGAGCGACCGGCATGGGGAGCGGCTCGCCGTCGTACTCAAGGCCGCCAGCTACTTGGTGGACGGGCTCGCCTGCCATGATCGCCAGGCGGCGCTGACCGCCGGGACGACCGTCGACGTCCTGCCGCCGTTCGCAGGGGGTTGAGCTTGTTCGGGTTCGTCGGGCTGATCTTCGTCGTCATCGGCCTGATTCACCTGTACCTCTGGAAGCGCCTCATCCACGACCCCCTCCGCCGCGGGCTTCTCCACCGCCTCGGCGGGATCGCGGCGGTCCTGCTCGCCCTCCTGATCCCGGCCACCCTCATCGGTACGCGCACCGGATACGCCAAGTGGCTCGCATGGCCGGGCTACCTGTGGCTCGCGCTGATGTTCTACCTGCTCGTGATCCTCGGAGTGCTGGAGATCCCCCGCCTCATCGCGTCCCTCTGGATCCGCGCCCGCGCCAAGCAACCCCACACCGGCACAGCGCAAGCCAACGCCGGCACAGCGCAAGCCAACGCCGGCACAGCGCAGACCAAGACCGGCGCAGCGCAGACCAAGACCGGCGCAGCGCAGACCAAGACCGGCGCAGCGCAGACCAAGACCGGCGCAGCGCAGACCAAGACCGGCGCAGCGCAGACC
>NZ_JBITLP010000001.1:199861-266048 GCF_044465265.1 Actinoplanes sp. NPDC049681 | reverse complement strand
CCAAGACCGGCGCAGCGCAGGCCAACGCCGGCACAGCGCAGGCCAACGCCCCCGCAACGAAGGGCGACGCCGATGCCGACCGGACGACCGCGGGCCACGGAGACGGTGGGGTGGAAGCTCCAACGCCCGTTGCCAGCACGTCGGCCACCGGCGTCGACATCCCGCCTGGCGAGGGGGCCGCTCAAGGCGGCATCGGGACAACAGCCCAGGCCACCAATAGCGCAATCACCGCGAAAACCTCCGCCGCGACCGACGACGGCTCGAACGCCCCTGACCCGTCCGGCATCGACCGGCGGCTCCTGCTCGCCCGTGGAGCCGCGATCTTCGCCGGCCTCACCGCCGCGGGCATCACCGGGTACGGCGTCAAGACCGCAACCGGCGCTCCCCAGCTCGATCGCGTCCAGCTGCCCCTCGCCAAGCTCCCGCGCGCCATGGACGGGACGCGGCTCGCCGTGGTCTCCGACATTCACCTCGGTCCGCTCACCGGCGTCGGCCACACGGAGCGGATCGTCGACCTCATCAACTCCGTCGACGCGGACATCGTCTGCGTGGTCGGGGATCTCGTGGACGGCAGCGTGGCGGAGCTCGGCAAGTTCGCGGCTCCGCTGGCCGGGATCAAGTCGCGGCGAGGCGCTTACTTCGTCACCGGGAACCACGAGTACTACTCCGGGTTCCAGGAGTGGGTCGTCGAGGTCGGGCGTCTCGGCGTGCGGCCGTTGCGGAATGAGCGGCTGGAGATCGACGGGCTCGACCTCGCCGGGGTGAACGATCTCGGGGGCGCTGACGTCGGCGACGCGCCCGATTTCGGGCGGGCTCTCGGCGGGCGGGATCCTTCGCGGCCCGTGGTGCTGATGGCTCACCAGCCGGTGGCGGCTCGGGAGGCGGCTCCCTACGGCGTCGATCTGCAGATCTCCGGGCACACCCATGGCGGGCAGATGGCTCCCTTCAACCTTCTGGTACGGCTGCAACAGCCGGTGGTGAGCGGGTTCGGCAAGGTGGACGGCGTTCCGGTGTACGTGACCAACGGCGCCGGGTTCTGGGGGCCGCCGGTTCGGGTCGGGGCGCCTCCGCAGGTCTCGGTCATCGACCTCCGCACGCCCTGAGAAACGGCGCGGCAGGAACGGGCGGACGAACGGCACGGCGGAGGCCAGGCGGCGCCGCACGAACGGCACAGCCGGCCGGCATGCACCGACGCGGCGAACGAACGGCACAGCAGAAGTCAAGCCCGACGCACAACCGCACAGCTGGCATGGAGGCACCCACGCCGCGCGACGGCACAGCTGGCATGGAGGCACCCACGCCGCGCGACGGCACAGCTGGCATGGAGGCACCCACGCCGCACGAACGGCACAACCGGCAGGGACCAAGCCGTGCCGCGCCCACGGCACAGCCGGCACGGACGCTCCCCGGGCCCGTCCGAGCCACCCGCGGCAAGCCCGTACAAACACCACGCCCACCGCAGCGAACGGAGGGTGCCCGGGCCCGCGCGTACCTCTTGGAAGTGAATCTTGGGTCCTTGCGCCGAGCCACGACGACGATCTCCCGGGGATTCAATCGTGGATCGGTTATGTCACTTCGCGCGTGGCGGCTTCTGGCTCGCGGCGCGTACGTGACAGGATGCAGCGTGCCCTCGGACAGCGCAGGGTCCTCGGTTGCCGCGGACACGTACGTCGCGGATCTGCACATCCACTCCCGGTATTCGCGTGCCTGCAGCCGTGACCTCACCCTCCCCAACCTGGCCTGGTGGGCCCGCCGCAAGGGCATCGCACTGCTGGGCACCGGCGACTTCACGCACCCTGCGTGGTTCGACCATCTTCGGGAGAATCTGCGGCCCGCCGGCGAGCCCGGGTTGTTCCGGCTGAGCGCCGACGCCGAGAAGGACGTCACGCGGCGGCTGCCCGGGTCGCTGCAGGCGAGCCCGCCCGCGCGGTTCATGCTCAGCGTCGAGATCTCCACGATCTACAAGCGGGACGACCGTACGCGCAAGGTGCACCACCTGATCTACCTGCCGGACCTCGAGGCGGCGGCGAGGTTCAACACCGCGCTCGGGCGGGTCGGGAACCTGGCGGCCGACGGGCGGCCGATTCTCGGGCTGGACTCGCGGGATCTGCTGGAGATCGTGCTGGAGGCCAGTCCCGACGGTTACCTGGTCCCGGCGCACATCTGGACGCCCTGGTTCTCCGCGCTGGGCTCCAAGTCGGGCTTCGACGCGATCGCCGACTGCTACGCCGACCTCGCCGGGCACATCACCGCCGTCGAGACCGGGCTGTCCTCCGATCCGGAGATGAACTGGCGGGTTTCGAGCCTCGACCGCTACCGGCTGGTGTCCAACTCGGATGCGCATTCGCCCGCCGCGCTCGCCCGGGAGGCCACGCTTTTCACGGGTACGCCGGACTACTTCGCGGTCAAGGACGGATACACCCTCGCCGGCACGATCGAGTTCTTCCCGGAGGAGGGCAAGTACCACGCCGACGGGCATCGGGCGTGCGGCGTGAACTGGGAGCCTGCGCGTACCCGGGAGGCGGGGGGCCGGTGCCCGGAGTGCGGCAAGCCGCTGACCGTCGGGGTGCTGAGCCGGGTCGAGGATCTCGCGGATCGTGACGCCGGGAAGACGCGGCCGCAGACCGTGGAGCATCTGATCCAGCTCGCCGAGATCCTGGGCGAGATCAACGGCGTCGGACCGAAGTCGAAGACCGTCGAGGGTCAGCTGCACCTTCTCGTCGCCAACCTCGGGGCCGAGCTGGACATTCTCCGGACCGTGCCGCTCGATGCGATCGGGCAGCACGGTGGGGAGACGCTCAAGGAGGCGATCGGCCGGCTGCGCCGCGGTGACGTACGGCGGGTGCCCGGGTACGACGGCGAGTACGGCGTCATCACCCTGTTCGCGCCGGGGGAGCTGCGGAACAAGCAGAGCGCCCCGCAGGCCGAGACGTTGTTCGACGTGGTGCCGGTGCCGCAGCAGCGCCGGGCCGAGCCGGCGATCGGGCGGGCGCCCGTCCGGAAGGCGCCCAAGGAGCCGGTGAAGAAGAAGGCTCCGCCCATCCAGCCGCCCGCGTCGCCGCACGAACCGTTCGAGCCGATGCTCGCCGGTATGGAGGAGGTCGGCACCGGGCTGCTCGACCGGTTGGACGCGATGCAGCGGGTGGCCGCGTCGGCGCCCGGCGGGCCGCTGCTCATCGTTGCCGGTCCGGGCACCGGCAAGACGCGGACGCTGACGCACCGGATCGCGTACCTGTGTGCCGAGATGGGGGTGTTCCCGCACCGCTGCCTGGCGATCACCTTCACCCGGCGGGCGGCCGAGGAGATGCGGGGGCGGCTGGACGCTCTCATGGGTGAGGCCGCCGAGGACATCACCGTCGGCACGTTCCACGCCGTGGGGCTGACGATCCTCAAGGAGAACGCGAAGGCCGCCGGGCTGGGCGCCGGGTGGCGGATCGCCGACGACGCCGAGCGGGCCGCAGCGCGGGAGCAGGCCGGTGACGACGACGCCGCGTACACGAAGCTGTTGCGCCAGCAGGACCTGGTCGACCTGGACGATCTGCTCACGGTGCCGGTGACGCTGCTGCGGGACGATCCCGGGCTGGTCGAGAAGTACCGCCGGCAGTGGCAGTGGATTTTCGTGGACGAGTACCAGGACGTCGACGACACCCAGTACGAGCTGCTGCGCCTGCTCAGCCCCGCGGACGGCAACCTGTGCGCGATCGGCGACCCCGACCAGGCGATCTACTCGTTCCGGGGTGCCGACGTCGGCTACTTCCTGCGCTTCGCCGAGGACTTCACCGACGCCCGGCTGGTGCGGCTGACCCGCAACTACCGCTCGTCGGCGCCGATCCTCGCCGCGGCGGTGCAGGCCATCGCTCCCAGTTCACTCGTCAGCGGGCGGCGGCTGGATCCGGCCCGGGTCAATCCGGAGTCACCGCTGGTCGGGCGGTACTTCGCGGCGAGCGTGGCGGACGAGGCCGACTTCGTCGTGCGTACGGTGGACGAGCTCGTGGGCGGCCTGTCGCACCGCTCGCTCGACTCCGGCCGGGTGGACCCGCGCGCGGTGGCGCCGGGCACGCTGTCCTTCTCCGACGTGGCGGTGCTCTACCGTACGGACTCGCAGGCGCAGGCCGTGGTGGATGCGCTGTCGCGGGCGGGCGTACCCGTACAGAAACGGTCGCACAACCGCCTGCGCGACCGTCCGGGGGTGCAGGTTCTGGCCCGCGAGTTGCGGCACGCGGACGGTCTCGGCGGCTCGCTGGCCGCGCGCGTCAAACTCAGCGCCCAGGTCCTGGCCCAGCGGTACGCCGCACCCACCCTGGACGCGGAGCAGCTCGCCCCGGAGGACATCTGGACCGCGGCGGACCTGCTCATGCCGCTGGCCCAGCGGATCGGCGACGACCTTCCACGCTTCCTGCAGGAGATCGCGACGGGGGCTGAGGTCGACGCGCTGGACCCGCGGGCCGAGGCGGTCAACCTGCTGACCCTGCACGCGGCGAAGGGTCTGGAGTTCCCGGTCGTCTTCCTGGTGGGGTGCGAGGACGGGCTGCTGCCGCTGCGTTGGCCAGGCTCGACGCCCTCCGACGACGACACCGCCGAGGAGCGCCGGCTCTTCTTCGTGGGTCTGACCCGGGCGCAGGACCGGCTCTACGTCAGCCACGCGGCCCGGCGGTTCCGGCACGGCAGTGAGCGGGAGACGTCGCCGTCGCCCTTCCTGGACGCGATCGACGCCGGCCTCTTCGAGCGGATGGGTGACACCGTCCCGTCCCGCCCGAAGGACCGGCAGCTGCGCCTCCTCTAGTTCAGGCCGAAGCGGCGAGGCCGATCAGGGCACCGGCCAGGAGCGCCGGACCCAGAGGCAGGGCGGTGCGGCGGTTCGCGCGCCTCCGGAGCAGCAGCACCAGGGCGACCGGTCCGTTGATCAGGTGCGGCGCGACCAGGCCGGCCAGCACCGCGGGCGGGCCCGCGAATCCCAGGACGAAGCCCAGGACGGTCGCCAGCTTCACGTCGCCCAGACCCAGGCCGTGGCCCGGGAGCAGGGCGAGGATCAGGTACGCCGACCCGCCCAGCGCCGCCACCACGACGGCCCGCGCGAGCCGGCCGGGCTCCCCGGCGATCAGCGCCCCGGCGGAGAGCGGGACGACCGTGGCGGCCGCCAGCGCGGCGACCAGCGGGTCGGGCAGGCGCAGGCAGCGCAGGTCGATGACGGCGAGCAGGAGCCCGAGGACGGTTGCGGGCAGCAGGACCAGCAGCACGGGGGACGGGCCGATGGTGGCTCCGAGCAGGCCGGCCGCCAGGGCACCGATCGTCACCGTCCACAGCGGCGGCCCGGCGCAGACGCAGGCAGCTCCCGCGCGTACCCAATGGGGGAAGGGCTCGGCGCAGTGAGCGCAAGCCGACCGGGCGGGTGTGCCGCGTGGGATCGCGAGACGGTGGGCGACGCGGGGCAGGAAGGCGGCCGTGGCACCGCCGAACACGGCCGCGCAGGCGGCCACCGACAGGGACATGGACCGGAACGTATCGGACGAGTGATGATCCGGCGCGTCTTGTTACCGACAGGTCGGCGGGATCGGCGCGATTCCGGGAGGGATACCGGCCAGCGTGCACGCTACGGTGGCGTACAGCGAATCCCGCCTGGAGGAACCCGATGTCGCAGAACGGCCCGTACTCCGGCCAGGGCTGGCCCCACGGGGGCCCGACGGGGTCCGACGAGCCGTACACGGAGCCGGCCGATCCCTGGGGTGACGCCGAGACCGCCTCGTCGCCCGCCCCGGATGCCGCGTGGGGTGGCCAGCCGATGTCGGTCCCGCCGACCGGGTCCTCGTCCTACCCGCCGACGTCCTATCCGGCGGCGCCGCTGAACACGCCGCCGCCCTGGCAGCAGCCCCCGCTGCCGGTGCCGCCCAAGCGGCGCAACGCGCCCATCATCGCCCTCGTCGTAGTGCTCGGCCTGCTGATCTGCGGCGGCCTCGGCACGACGGCGCTGCTCGTGTCGCGCGCGGATTCCTCGAAGAACGACGGCAATGCGAGCCCGACGGTGCCGGCCACGACCGCCACGAACGAGGTGGCCGCGCCGGAGCCGCAGACCAGTGAGGACGCCCGCTTCGTCAGGAAGGGGCAGTGCGTCCGCAACGAGGGTTCCGCCGACGACAGCCCCGACCTGAAGATCGTGTCCTGCGCCAGCGGCACGTTCGAGGTGCTCAAGCGGGTCGACGGCCGGACCAGCGGGGAGGCGGATGCCGAGGACAAGTGCAGCAAGGTCGCGAAGTACACCAAGTGGTACTTCTACGACAGCGAGCTGGACAGCCTCGACTTCGTGCTCTGCCTCAAGGAGTATGGCGCCGACTAGCGATATCTAGCAGTAACGCTAGAGAGCGATATACGAGCCTTGAATACCGGACTCTAGCTTTTCGGCTAGACAGCCCGATACGGTGCTATCCGTGGATCCGGTCCGGAACCCGTACGCTCCCGGCGCCGGCCAGCGCCCACCCGAGCTGGCCGGGCGCGGCCGTGAGCTGGACGCCTTCGACGTCGTTCTGGAGCGGGTGGCCCGCGGCCGCCCCGAACGCAGCCTCGTCCTGACGGGCCTGCGCGGTGTCGGCAAGACCGTCCTGCTCAACACGCTGCGGTCGGCGGCGATCGGACGGCTCTGGGGCACCGGCAAGATCGAGGCGCGCCCCGACCAGTCGCTGCGCCGCCCGGTCTCGGCCGCCCTGCACATGGCGATCCGCGAGCTCACCCCGCACCACCGCAACCCCGACCGGGTCGACGAGGTGCTCGGCGTGCTCAAGGCGTTCGCCCTGCGCGCCAACGACGCCACCGCGAAGCTGCGCGACCGGTGGACGCCCGGCATCGACGTGCCGCCCGCGCGGGGACGCGCCGACTCCGGCGACATCGAGATCGACCTGGTCGAGCTCTTCACCGACGCCGCCTCGCTCGCGACCGACGTCGGCACGGGCATCGCCCTGTTCATCGACGAGATGCAGGACCTCGGGCCGGCCGACGTCTCCGCACTCTGCGCCGCCTGCCACGAGCTGTCGCAGCTCGGCGCCCCGCTGATCGTCGTCGGCGCGGGGCTGCCGCACCTGCCCGCCGTGCTCTCCGCCGCCAAGTCGTACTCCGAGCGGCTGTTCCGCTACCAGCGCATCGACCGGCTCGACCGCATCGCCGCGGACCTGGCGCTGTGTGCACCGGCGGCGCGCGAGGACGTCGAGTACGAGGCCAAGGCGCTGGACCTGCTCTACGAGAAGTCGGGCGGTTATCCGTACTTCGTCCAGGCGTACGGGAAGGCGACCTGGGACCACGCACCGACCTCACCGGTGACCGCCGAGGACGTCCGGGTGGCCGCCCCGGAGGCCGAGGCGGAGCTGGCCGTGGGCTTCTTCGGCTCCCGCTTCGAGCGGGCGACGCCGGCCGAGCGGGAGTACATGCGCGCGATGGCCTCGCTCTCCGGCGAGGCCGACAACGACATGGACGCGGCGGTGCCCACCTCGGAGATCGCCGCGTCGCTCGCCCGGCGGCCTGCGAGCCTGTCGCCCGCGCGCGATGCGTTGATCAAGAAGGGCCTGATCTACTCCGGCGAGCGGGGGACGGTCGCGTTCACGGTGCCGCACTTCGGGCGCTATCTGCGTACGCAGCCCTAGGGCGTGCAAGGTCCGGGGCAACGCCGCGTGAATGAGTGTCCACGGCGGGACGGTACGGACCTTCCGCCGGGTGGACATCCGGCGACGCGGGTATAACGAGGCTATGAAGCCCGTACGTGCCGCCGCCCGCGCCATGCTCGGTGCGATCTTCGTCGTCAGCGGAGCCCGCATCGTCCTCAACCCCGACTCCAAGGTCGCCGCCGCCAAGCGGGTGACCGACAAGGTCGGCCCGATGATCGAGAAGGTGGACCCACGCCTGCCGAGCGACGCGCGCAGCCTGGTGCGCCTCAAGGCAGCGAGCGATGTCGCGGCCGGGCTGCTGCTGGCCACCGGCCGGCTCACCCGCCCGGCCGCCGCGGTGCTCGCCGCCGGGCTCGTGCCGACCACGGTGGCGGGGCATTCGTTCTGGACCATGCCGGAGCCCGAGCGCACCCAGCACGAGACCCACTTCCTCAAGAACCTGGGGCTGCTGGGCGGGCTCCTGCTGGCAGCGGTGGACACCCAGGGCAAGCCGGGCCTCGGGTACCGGACCAGTCACGCGCTCGACCGGTCCCAGCGGTCCGTGAGCCGCGCCGTCGACCGCTCGCAGCGGTCCGCGCGTCGTGCCGTGCGTACCGCCCGGCGGGAAGCGAAGATCGCCGCCATGTCCGCGGCGGCCGGCCGCAAGCTGCCCGTCTGAGGCTCGCGACCAACATCAAAAACTCAATCACCAAACCGGGCGTCGCGCCGTTAAGCGGTCAGAGGACCAGCGGACGAGCCACGGGAGGTCGGGCATGCCCGCGATGCGGTCATCGGTGCGGCCCACGACCTCCCGCTCCCTCGTGGTCGGCCTCGCCTGCATCGGCATCCTGGCCGCGATCACGACCATCGCCCAACGGTACGGGTTCAGCAGCCTGGCCGTGGATCGCGGCGCCCTGGCGAGCTGGCTGGCCGGCGACGGGCTGTACGCGTACCGGGCGGCCGGCAGCCAGCTGGGCACCGCCCTGCCCCCGCCGGCCGCGCTGCTGGTCGCGCCCGCAGCCGTCCTGCCACTCGCCGTCGCGGGCTGGGCACTGGCGTTGGCCGGCGTGGCGGCGCTCTCCCTGGCGCTCATCGTCCTGGCCGGCCCGGTCGCCCGCCGGTACGGCCGCCGCCGCTGGCCGGTCGTGCTCGCCGCGGGCGCCCTGGCCCTGACGGTCGAGCCGGTCCGCGCCGCGCTCGGCCTGGGCACGCTCGACCTGCTCGCCTTCGGGCTGGTCACCGCCGACATCGTGGGGCTGCGCCGGGGTGCCTGGGCGCTCCGGCGGGCCCGCTGGTGGCCGCGCCGCCAGGCGGCCGCCGCGCCGCCACCCCGGCTGCGGCGCATCTGGGCAGAGGGGCGCTGGGCGGGGGCCGGCATCGGCCTGGCGACGGCGCTCACGGTCAGTCCGGTGTTCTTCATCGCGTACCTGGCGGTGACCAAGCAGTGGCGGGCGGCGCTGACGGCCATCGGCACGACGCTCACGGTCGCGGCCGGTGCGCTCCTCCTCGCCCCGCACGAGACGGCGGCCTGGGTCGGCGAGGTGCTGTGGCGCATCGACCGCAGCGGGCCGATCGACGCCCCGGCCAACCAGTCGCTGGCCGGAGTTCTGGCGCGGCTGTACGACTCGGCCAGCACGCCCCTGCTCCTGTGGCTGTCCTTCGCGATGCTGCTCGTCGCGGTGGGCCTGATCCGGGCGCGATCCGCACACGCGGACGGCGACGAGGTCACGGCGTTCACCCTGGTGGGGTTGACCGCTGCCATCGTCGGCCCGGTGACCGGCACGCAGGAGCTGATGTGGATGCTCCCGGTGGTGCTGATCCTCGTCGACGCGGCAGCCCGGCGGCAGGCCTCGGCACGCCGTCCGCTGCCGGGACGCCCGCGGCACCCCGGAGCGGGTCTGGCTGCCGCCGCGGTGCTGACCTACCTGCTGGTGGTTCTCGCCCCGATGGGCAACCTCACCGACCCGCTGTCCGGCAATTCGTACGCGCTGGCCCTGATTGTGCTGGTCAACACCCTGCCCTGGCGGCCGGGCGCGGCGCCGGCCGTGCCGTCGGACCCGTGGGTCACCCGGCGCCCGGCGGCCATCCCGCCGCCCCGCGAACCCCTCGTCAGGGGCAGTTGACCCACTCCTCGGTGCCGTCGGTGAAGACCTGCCGCTTCCAGATCGGCAGCCGGGCCTTCGCCTCGTCGACCAGCCGGGCGCAGGCCGCGAACGCCGCCGCACGGTGCGCGGTGCTGACCGCGGCCACCAGCGCCACGTCCCCGATCTCCAGGGTGCCGACGCGATGCGAGACGGCGACCGCGTACACGTCGGGATCCGCGCCGATCTCCGCGGCGACCTCGCGGATCACCGTGGCGGCGCTCGGATGGCCCTCGTACTCCAGGAGCGTCACGCCCCGGCCGTGATCGTGGTCGCGGACGACGCCCTGGAAGGAGACGACGGCGCCGGCCCGCGGATCGGCGACCGCCTTCTCGTGCGCGGCGAGATCCAGCGGAGCCTCGCCCACCTCGGCGATCCGTACGGCGTCTGCGGTCATGCGATGCGCTCCCCGGGTGCCAGCGGAAGGGGCAGGAAGGACACGAGCTCGCCGGCGGCGGCCTGCCGGTCGGGACGGACCACGACGAAGCCGTGCGCGCGGGCGAGACCGCGCAGCATCGCGGAGCCGGCGTGGCCCAGCGGCGTCGCACGGCGGCCGTCGGCGTCGAGGGCGGCCAGCGCCAGGTGGGTGTACGCCCCCCGGCCCGGCACCGGCGCGGTCAACTCGACCCGGGGCAGAACGGGGAGCTCCCGGCCGTGCAGACCGGCCAGCAGCGGTGCCACCAGCGACACCAGCGCGATCACTGCCGACTGCGGATTGCCCGGCAACCCGGCGAGGAAGCGCGGGCGGCCGTCCGGGCCGGCGACCCGGGCGAGCAGCATCGGGAAGCCCGGCCGCACGGCGACGGTGTTCACGACGTACTCGGCGCCGAGGGAGGACAGGGCGGGGTGCAGGTGGTCGACGGGACCGTGCATCGTGCCGCCGGTCGTGCACACCACGTCGGCCACGGCCAGCCCCTGCCGGATCGCGTCGACGTGGGCTTCGAGCGTGTCGCGCACCGGCCCCTGCACGGCGGCGGGGTCCACGCTCGCCCCGTGGCGGCGCAGCCAGGCGGGAACCAGCGGGCTCAGCGAGTCGCGCACCCGCCCGCCGCCCGGCGGTCCGCTGGTCAGCAGCTCGTCACCGAAGACGAGGAGGGCGGCGCGGGGCTGGGGGCGTACGGAAATGGTGTCGTGGCCGCAGGTGGCCGCCATGCCGAGCACCGCGGGGTCGACCGGCGTGCCGGCCGGCAGCAGCTCCTCGCCGCGGCGCGCCTCCTCGCCCGGAAGCCGCCATTCCGGCTGCGGACGCGGCGTCCCGCTGACCCGGCCCTCGGCGTCGCGTGCCGACTCCTCGACCCGGACCAAGGCCTCGGCGCCGTCCGGGACCATGGCGCCGGTCGCGATCTCGACGCAGGTGCCGTCCTGCGTCAGCGGGGGCGGCGTGTTCCCGGCGAGGACCCGGCCGACCGGGCGCCAGGGTGCGCTGCCCCGCACGGCCCACCCGTCGATGCTGGCGGTGGGAAAGGCCGGCAGATCCGTGCGGGCCACCAGCGGCTCGGCGAGCGTACGGCCGTCCGCCTCGCGCAGCGCCACGGCCTGCCCGGGCCCAGCCGCGGCCCGGCCCGCCTCGTACGCGAGGGTGCGGGCCTTGTCCCAGTCGACGGGCATGCTGTCTGCGCTCACTCCTGCAGCCTATGGTCACCGCCGCGGACCTGCTCCACCGTGTGCGCCAGGATCGGGCCGAGCACCGCCAGCCCGTCGCGCGCCCCGCCGGTGGAACCGGGCAGATTCACGATCAGCGTGCGCCCCGCCACCCCGGCGAGCCCCCGGGACAGCGCGGCGGCCGGCACCTTGTCCCGGCTGTACGCCCGGATCGCCTCGGCGATGCCCGGCACCTCGAAATCGAGCAGCGGCCGGGTGGCCTCGGGCGTCCGGTCGGTCGGCGTGACCCCGGTGCCACCGCTGGTGAGCACGACGTCGATGCCGTCCGCGACGGCGACGCGCAGGGCCTCGGCGACCGGGGGGCCGTCGGGCACCACGACCGGCGTAACGTCCACGTCGCAGCCGAGATCGCGCAGGCCGGCGACGAGCAGCGGGCCGCTGGTGTCCTCGTACACCCCGGCCGCGGCCCGGTTGGAGGCGACGATGACGCGGGCGCGGATCACGGGCGGTCCTCCGGGCGTACCCAATCCCCGGTCTTGCCGCCCTCCTTGCGCAGGACGCGGACGGCCTCGATGCTCGCCGCCGGGTCGACGGCCTTGACCATGTCGATCAGCGCGAGCCCGGCGGTCGCCACCGCGGTCAGAGCCTCCATCTCGACACCCGTACGGTCCGCGGTCTTCGCCGTGGCGGCGATGTCCACGCCGGTGTCGGTGACGGTGAGGTCGACGACGACCCCGTGCAACCCGATCGGGTGACACAAGGGGATGAGGTCGGGTGTCCGCTTAGCGCCCATGATTCCGGCGAGCCGGGCGACGGCGAGAGCGTCCCCCTTGGGCAGTCCGTCGCCGCGCAGCAACGCCACAACCTCGGCGGTGGTGACCACCCGCCCAGCGGCCACGGCGCGGCGGACGGTCACGGTTTTCGCCGATACGTCGACCATACGGGCCGCCCCGTCGGCGTCGACATGCGTCATTTTCGCTGGCTTCGTCACGCCAGCAGACTATCCACCCGCGCGATGGTCTTGACATTCGGACGCGCCGGAGCAATGGCGCTTCGTCAGCGATCTCCCACTTTCCGTAGCCATTTCGGATCGCAATCCGTTCTACGCGGTGAATTGATCCATCGCACGCTTTGCAGTTTCCGCCAGGTCGCCTGCAACGTCGTACATTCATAGCTGCTCTCGGGATGCGGTGTCCCGGAAGTTGCGCTGTTTGCCCAGTCGAGGAGAGGGCACTCCGCCGCTGCGGAGCGTCATTGGATCGTCACTGAATCGGTACATAGCGCGCTATACTCGCATTTCGTGAAACGAGCGACAAAACATTCTTCCCCGCTAGCCGTTCCGTTCTTAACCTTCTGGTCGGAGAACAGGTCCGGTAGCGCGACGGGGGGATTTTTCGAAGGCCGGTCACCTAAACGGCGACCCCTATTCACGAAACGGGAGGTGCGAGATGCGTGAGTACGACTGGTCATGAGCCCTCGCCCGCAAGTTCGCTACGGAGCGGCAACAAGGCATTGACAGCCCGTACGGGCAGCGGGGGACCATGGAGACATGGGGCGTCCGCGGTGAACGACGCGAAGACCGACAAGCGGCTACGGCTGTATGTCGGTCTAGTCGCGTTTGCGGGGATCTGCTGCCTGGTGACGTCCGCGCTGACCGCTGAAGCGATGCCGCTGGCCAGGGTGCCGTTCTTCGCCGCACTCACCGTGATCATCGCCGCGGCCAGCGGCCGTCTCATCCTGCTGCGCATCCGCTCGGAGAAGCGGTCCTTCTCGGCTACGTCGGGTTCGATTCTGCTGATCGTCGCCACGGTGCCCCTGCCATGGGCGATCATCTGCACCGCCCTCGGCGTGTTCGCCTCCAAGATCTTTATCCGCCAGCCGATGAAGGTGATCTTCAACGTCGGGAAGGATACGGTCGGCGCAGCCGCCGCCGGCTCCGTCGCCTTCCTCGCCGGCATCCGGCCCGGCATGGAACTCGAAGCCGCCCCGTCGTTGCCGCGGCTCGTCCTCGCTCTGATCGCAGCCGCCCTCGCCTACGCGATTGTGGACGACCTTCTGGGCAGCACAGTGATGTCCCTTGCGACCCGTATGCCCTGGCGGCAGGCGATTCGCCACAACCGGGACGTCGTCATCAGGATCCGAGGCGTCAACATTGTGCTGGCGCTGCTGACCGTGCTGATCATCGGTCGGCAGGAGCTGCTCGTGCTCACCATGGTCCCGACCGTGCTGGCGCTGCAGCTCGCCACCAAGAACAAGATCCGGCAGCGCGCCGACCAGGAGGCCTGGCGGCGGCTCGCAGGGACCACCGATCAGCTCAACGTGACTGACCTGACCACAGTTCTGCACGCCGCGGTCACCCTCGCGCCGGAGCTCTTCTCCGCCGACGAGGCCGAGATCGAGCTACGCGACGTCGACCTGCCCCGGTTGATCCGTGGCTCGGCCGGGCGGCTGCGCTACGAGGGCACGGTGGCCGCGGCGCCCGCACGCAACGACTGGACGATCGGAGCCGACCTCGAAGGCCCGTCCGGGCCCATCGGGGCGCTGCGGCTGCGGTTCCGCAAGCCGGTCAAGCTCAACGAGTCCGAGCAGTACAAACTCCAGACCTTCGCTTCGTCGCTGTCCACGGCCATCGGCAACGCCCGTGCGTACGCGGAGCTCCAGCGGATCAACGCGGAGAACGCGTACGCCGCCACCCACGATCCGCTGACCGGGCTCGCGAACCGGCGTGAGCTGCTCGACCAGGCCGACAGGTTCTTCGGTAGGCGGGCACCGGACGGCATGTTCGCCATGCTGCTGATCGACCTCAACCACTTCAAGGAAGTCAACGACACCCTCGGGCACTCCGCAGGCGACGACGTCCTCCGCGAAGTGGCCCGCCGGCTGGAGAGCGCCGCTCGGCAAGGCGACCTCGTGGCGCGGCTGGGCGGGGACGAGTTCGCCGTACTGCTGACCGGTCTTCCGGCCCCCGCGGTCGCCACCCACCGCGCCTCGGATCTGCTTGCCACGCTGGAGCGGACCATCGAGGTCGACGGCATGCAGCTGACCATCGAGGCCGCCGGCGGGATCGCGCTCGCCCCCGGCAGCGGCGGGGTCCAGGAGTTGATGCGCCGCGCTGACGTCGCCATGTACGAGGCCAAGCGCGGCGGGCGCCGGACGGCGATCTACGCCCACGCCCGGGACACCGCGGACGTCGGCCGTCTGGTGCTGGGCGGCGAGCTCAGCCGGGCCGTCACCCGGCGCGAGTTCATGGTGGACTTCCAGCCGATCGTCGACCTGGCCAGCGGCGAGGTCGTCTCCGCGGAGGCGCTGGCCCGCTGGCACCATCCCGAGCACGGCGACCTCACGCCGATGCAGTTCCTGGAGACCGTCGAGCGCTCGGGGCAACTGCCCGCCTTCGCCGCCGCCGTCCTCGAGGAGTCGCTGACCGCGCTGAGTACGTGGCGGGAGGCCGGCTTCGACCTGCCCGTCGCCGTCAACGTGTCGCCGCGCAGCCTGCTCGACCCGACGTTCCCCGCCACGGTGCTCGACCGGCTGGGCGCTCACGGCGTGCCGGCCGACCGGCTCGTGCTCGAGCTCGCCGAGACGCTGACGCTCAGCCAGCTCGAGGTGGTCGACCGTACGCTGCACGAACTGCGCGACGCCGGCGTCAAACTGGCCCTCGACGACTTCGGCACCGGCGTCTCGTCGCTGTCCGTGCTGTCCCGCATGCCGGTGCACCAGCTGAAGATCGATCGGGAGTTCGTGGTGCAGGTGGAGACGTCGACGGAGGCCGCTGCGGTCGTACGCTCGACCGTCGACCTCGCCCGCAGCCTGCACCTGATCGTGGTGGCCGACGGTGTGGAGAGTGAACCGCAGCGGCACGCGCTGTGGGAGCTGGGTTGCCTCACCGGGCAGGGGCACCTGTTCGCGCGGCCTATGCGGGCCGGCCGGTTGCTGGCCACCCTGCAGCGCGGGTCGGGCGGACGGCCGGGGTTCCTCGCCGGTCCGCTGCACAAGTCCGGTTCCGTGGTGCGGATGGCGCACCGCCGGAACCCGAGATCATCTCTGCCACACTTGCCTGCGTGAGGGTGCTGGAGCGGATCGACCGGGCGGCCGGTGGCCTGGGTGCCGATCTTGCGCTCTACGGGCTCTCCGCGTCTTTCGCCCTGGTCACGGCCCTGACGTCGACGCTTCTGCCGCACCGCGCCTGGGGCGGCATCGCGGTCTGGGGATATCTCGCCGCCTTCCTCGCGGCGGCTTTGCAACTCCTCCTGCGGCGGCCCGCCTTCCGGATGTCACTGACGTGGGCGGTATGGGCCGGCGTAGCCCTGGTGCCGCTGGCCGTGCAGGCCGTCCAGCGCGCTGCCGGGCGCACCGATCGGGCCCAGGAGGAAGTCCTCGTTGTCGAGCACATGGGTGAGCGGCTGGCGCACACCGGCACGCCGTACCTCGGGCCGGACGCGATCGGCGCGTTGCCGCCCGGGGAGCAGCTGCTCGGCTATGCGCCGTACCAGCCCGGGATGGCCGTCTTCGGCCTGCCTCGCGCCGCCTTCGGCGACGTCTGGTGTACGGACGCGCGGATCTGGTTTGCGCTGGTCACGGCGGCCGCGCTGGTCACGGCCGTGCGCCTGCTGCGGTCCGCTCCGATACGCGCGGTGCAGTTCGCCACCGTCCTGCCCATCTGCGCCCTGACTCTGGCCACGGGCGGGGACGACCTGCCGGTGCTGGCCCTGTGCCTGCTCGCCCTGGCGTGCTGCGCAACCGACCGCTACCGAGCCGCCGGTGCCGCCGTCGGAGTCGCCGCGGCGCTGAAGCTCTTCGCGCTGCCGGTGGTGGCCGTGCTGCTGGTGCTGGCCTTCACCACCGGCAACCTGCGCCGCTTCCTGCCCGGCGCCCTGGGGCTGCCCGTCCTCGCGCTGGTTCCCGCGTTCCTGGTGGACGCGAACGCGTTCGTCGAGAACGTCGTCCGCTTCCCGTTGGGCCACGGCCTCGTCACGAGCCCGGCACAGTCACCCTTCCCCGGCTATCTGATCTCCCAGACGCTGCCGGGCGGGCGTTACGTCGCGGCCGCGTTGCTGGTCGCGGCTGCCCTCACCGTCGCGGTGCTGCTCGTTCGCCGCCCGCCGGTCACCGCGGCGTCGGCGGCGCTCTTCTGCGGGTACGGGCTGCTGGCCGCGATCCTCCTCATGCCGACCACGCGCTTCGGTTACCTGCTGTATCCGCTGGCGTTCCTGGTCTGGTCGCCGGCGCTGGCGTTCAGCAGACCCACAGCAACAACGGCACCGCGCGGTGACAGGGCCTTGTACCGTTTGTGAGATGCAGATGACCTGTCCCAAGTGTCACGGCGAGATGCGGGTCTACGAGCGCAGCGGCGTCACCGTCGACCAGTGCACCGAGTGCCGCGGAATCTTCCTCGACCGCGGTGAGCTGGAGAAGCTCTTCGAGGCCGAGGCCAACTGGAACAGCCGCCAGGCGCAGGCCGGCGCCCCGCCGCGCCCGGCCCAGGCCCCGCCGGGCCCGGGTGGGTACGCGCCCCCGCCGCCCCCGCCCGCCCACGGTGGTGGCTACGCAGCGCCCCCGCCGCCGCCTCCCGGCTACGGACAGCCCGGTTACCCGCCGGCCGCCCCCGCGTACGGCCACGGCCCGCAGTACGGCCACGGCGGTCACGGCGGGTACCACGGTCACTACCACGGTCACTACCGGCACGGCGGCCACCACGGCCACTACCGGCGCCGGAAGAGCTTCCTCAACGAGCTGTTCGACTGACGGTGCGGGTCGGCGGCCGGCGTGCCAGGCTGATCTTCCATGAAGCCTCCCGCGCCGGCCGCCGCGCTCGACGCCGCATATTCGGGCCTGACCGCCGTCGTCCGTGACCTCGCCGACGCGGATCTCCTGCTGCCGACGGCCTGCCGCGGCTGGACCGTGGCCGATCTGCTCCTGCACGTCACGCTGGACGCGCAACGGGCCCTCGTCGCGCTGCACACGCCCGCCGACGGGCCGCCCGACGTCGACTCCGTGACGTACTGGCGGAGTTTCCCCGGCAGCGGAAACGCCGAGGCCGCGGCCGCCCACGCGCAGTGGGTCCGCCGCGCGGCAGCGGCGTACGAACGGCCGTCGGGGGTCGTCGGCCGGTGGACGGAGACCGCGCCGGCGGCCGTCCACGCGGCCCGCACCGCGGATCCGGCCGGCTTCGTGAGCACTCAGGACCACGTCCTGGCCGTGCCCGACTTCGTGGCGACGCTGGTCACCGAGGCGGTCATCCACCACCTGGACCTGATCGCCTCCCTGCCCGGCGCCGCCGGACCCCCGCAGGACGCGGTCGCCGTAACGCTGTCCACCATGGAGGGCCTGGCCGGCCCGGGCGGGCTTCCGGCGGAATGGGCCCCGGCCGAAGCGTTGCGCAAGAGCTCGGGACGTGACGAGCTCACGGCGGCCGACCGGCAGGCGCTCGGCGCTCGCGCCGATCAGTTCCCGCTCATCGCCTGACCCGCGGCCTACCGTCGCCCGTCACCAAGAGCCGTCGTCGCGCACCCTTTCTGCGGGGCCGTCGCCGGTCAGCAGGCTGAGCAGCCCCTCGTCGAGGGTGTCGCCCAGGAACCACTCGCCGCCCTGATCCAGCGCGAACATCCGGCCGCGCTCGTCGATCGCGACGATCGCGTCGCCCTTCGCCTCGACGCCCAGCGGGAACAGCGGCGCACCGATCACCTCGGCGAACTCCCCGAGTAGGTCCGCGGTGTGCGCGGCCGCCGCCGGCTCGAGCGACAGCCAGCGGACCTGCCGCCGTACCCCCGGCATCCGCAGCCCGCAGAAGATCCCGGGAAAGTCCATGATCGCGGCACGGGCGGCCGGGAACGGCCGGTGCCGGTGCCGCCGGCCGGGAACCGCGACGACATCCTCGATGATCCCGTCGGCCAGCGCCTCCGCCACCATCCGATGCGTCGGCCGCCAGCCCGCATCGGCCAGCGCTCCCGCCACGACGTCCGGGAAGCGGCCCGGCTCCGCCACGTTCGGCGAGTACGGCCGGAACGGTTCCACGAACGCCAGGTGCGACCACGGCAGCAGCGCGAAGTCGACGAGCGTGACCAGGCACGACTCGCACGGCCGCGCCTGCGTACCGGCGAGCGAATCACCCTTCTCCCGGACCAGGTACGCCTCGAAGTCGGCGCCCCGCAGCCACGCCCGGGCCTCGTCGAGCGTCAACGGCTTCTCCCGTACGCGATCAGCCTCGTGCAGCGCGTCGGACAACACGATGAGCTCTGCGTGCCGCTCGGTGCCGCGTACCCGTGCACCGGTTTCCATCTCGGCCAGCTGCTCGGCGACCAGCGGGTGATGGTCGATCCGCTGATCGCCTTTCGCCCCGCGCGCGATGAACAGGCTTCCGTCCACGGTGAGATGAGCGGCGGTGGTGGGCGACGGCCGGCGGCGTGCGTTGCGCCGCAGCTCCACCTCGGGGTCGACGGTCCGCCGACGGGCTGCCAGCTCCGGCTGCTGCCGCCGGTACAGCTCGGCGACCACCGAGACCGGCACACCCGGGTACGTCGACAGCGCCCCGTTCTCGCGGTCGATCACCGTACGCACACCGTCACCGGGAACCGGCAGCACGGCCGGCGGCTGCTTCGTCCACACCACGTACCCGAGGTCGAACTCGCTCACCATCGGCGTGCACTCGTACCCGCGGCGCTCGGACTCCGTGCGCGCCCACCCGGCGGCGATCTCCTCGGCCTCGGCCAGCGTGATCATCCCGCCCCCTCGTGTGCCATCCGTGTGCGGGCTGAAGTTACCGGACCACACCGCGTCGCGTCGCCCGGTAGGGTCAATCCCCGTCGATGGAAGCGGAGAGGGGGAAACCGTGGCGGAGACGGCGGATCGCGACGCCAACCACGCCCTGCGGGCGCGCTTCGACGACGTCTACGGCCGCTACCAGCGCCTACGGTCCGATCTGGACGGCATCCAGCGCCGCCTCGCCGAGCTGCGGGTCAGTGCCGACTCCGAGGACGGCCTGGTCCGGGCCACCGTCGGCGCCCGGGGCCGGCTCCTCGACCTGCGCCTGGACCGCCGGATCTACCGCGACATGAACGCCGCCGAGCTGAGCCGCACCATCGTGGCGACCACCGCCCGCGCCGCGGCCCAGGCCGACGCGGAGGTGCAGCGGCTCATGGCGGACTACCTGCCGGCCGACTCCGGCCCGATGCGCTACCTCCGCGACGAGGACCTGGGCTCGCTGCTCCACCGACAGGACGAGATCATGCACGAGACGGACCCCGGCCGTGGGTGAGCTGTGGCTCGAGTCCGACCGGGCCGCGGCGGCCGGACGCGACCTCGCCGCCGCCGGCCGGCACCTCGGCGAACTACGCGACACCGCCGGAGCGGAGGCGGCAGCGCTGAGCGGCGCCCGCCCCTGGGGCAACGACGACATCGGTCAGGCCTTCGAGCGCAACTACCGCCCCATCGAGCACCAGGTGCTCCAAGCCTGGGAGAAGCTCGGCGGCTACGTGGAAGGCCTCGGCGACGCGGTGGTCCAGGCCGTCCGCGAAGCCGTGCAGACCGACCACACCGCATCGGTACGCGTGGAGCACACGTACAGGAAACGGTCGTGACGGTCCTCCCCAGCCCGATCCCGCACCCGCTGGACTACTGCCCGTTCGACGTGCCGGGCTGGGCGTACGAGGCCCTCGAGTGGGTGGTGGGCTTCGACTGGCCGGAAGGGAACGAGAAGGCCACCTGGGAAGTCGCCGACCGCTGGTACGCGATCGCCGGCCGCCTCACGATCCCCCGCGACGAGGCCTTCGACGCGGCGAGCGGGGTGATCGCCGGCTACGGCGGCGCAGGCGTGACCGCCCAGGCCTTCATCGGCGCCTGGGACCGGGTCGCGATCGAGGACCGCGCCCCGCTGACCGCCCTCCTCGAGATCGCCGACGAACTCGGCAAACTGGTCGAGGAATGCGGCCGGGACATCGAAGGAGCAAAGCTCGAGGCCTGGACCGAGATCGGCCTGTTCCTCATCGAACTGATCGGCATGGCGGTCGCGACAGCCCTCACCCTCGGCGCGGCGTCCCCGGCGACAGGCGGCCTGATCGCGGCAACCAGGTACGCGATCCAGCAGATCTTCAAACGCCTCGCGGAGCAGCTCGGCCGCAAGGCGATCAAGAAGACCCTGAAGGAGGCGGGCGAGCGCGCCGCGAAGCAGCTCACGACCCGGGAAGGGCTGAAGCACCTGGGCCGGGAGGCGGTCGAGGAAGGCCTCGACGAGCTGCGCGAAGAGGCCGCCACCAACGCCGGCATCCAGCTCTACCAGAATTCGTCGGGACGCGCGGACGGCATGGACCTCGCGGACCTGGGGTCGTCGGCGGCGGGCGGCTTCGCCGGTGGTTTCGCGGCGGCCGGGGCCGGTGTCGGGCGGGGTACGCACTCCGGGGTGGTCCGGGGAATGGGCGCCGAGGTGCTGGGGGAGTTCGGCGGGGCGGCGGCCGGCGGTGAGCTGCCGGATCTGGAAGGGGTCGCGAAGTCGGCCAGTTCGGGGGCTTCGGGGGCGGCGCTCGATGCGACGTCGTCCGGGGTCACGGAGTCGTTGTTGTCGAAGGCCTCTGATTTGGATGTTCCGGACCTTCCGGCGCATCCGCTCGACTTGGCTCAGCCCTTCGGTCCGGTCACACCAACGTCCGCGGTCGTCCCTCCCGGAGCCCCATCCGATCTCTCGTCGCCCGCCTCCCCGCCGGCTTCCTCTTCACCGTCTCCCTCCCCAGCGCCTTCCCCCGTCTCCGCTTCGCTGGCCTCGCCTTCACTTGCGCCGCCTTCACTTGACTCCCTTTCGCTTGTCTCCTCTTCGCTTGCGTCCCCGGGTTCTTTCTCGTCTCCGGTGTCCTCTCCGGAGGCCTTCTCGCCGACGGAGCCTTCCGCGGCCGCACACGCCGAAGCTCCGCCGGGCTCGAGCGATTCAGCGGGGGCTTCGTCACCTACCTCGTCGACCAGCTCGCCGTCCGTGCATGCGGAAGCTGCGCCACAGGTCGATGCGGAGTCTTCTTCGCCGACCCGTTCGCCATGGGAGGCTCCGCCCACGGCGACGCGGGATTCCATATCGGCCGGGTCGCCGGTGCTCGCACGGGACGGTGTTCTGTCGCCTGATCCGGGGCCATCGTTCAGTTTCCGGGACGAAGGCGGCGCTTCGCCGGTTACCTCCGGGGACACGGCGGCCTCCGGGCGGGACGGTGCGGTTGCCTCGTCACCACCTGCTGGCCGGGACGTTGGGGTTGGGACACCGGGGCGCGGTGTCGCCGCCGATGCCGGGCGTGACGTTGGGGTTTCCGCAGCCGATCGGAACGTTGCCGCATCGCCCGGGAGTGCCGGCCGGGGCGTTGCGATTCCTGCGCCGTCCGGAGCCGGACGCGACGCTCCCACCGCCTCACCCGCGCCGGCCGGGCGCGATGTCGGCGTTGCCTCGCCTTCGGGGGCCGGAAGGGACGTTGCCTCGTCTGGCGCCGGGCGGGACTTCGGCGGGGCGGTGGGCAGTGTGCCTGTTCGGCCGGTCGGGTCCGCGGGGTCGGTGGGCGCGGACGGGGTGGAGCGGCCGGGGGATCGGGACGGGGCTGCGGGCGTATCCGGGGATTCTGATTTTGTCGCCGCGACCTTCGTACCCGGGCCGGCCGATCCCGGGGTGGCTCCTGCGGTTTCGGCCGAGGCTGAGCGGTATTTCGAGTTCGCGTGGCGGCAGCGGGCCGCTTATGCGGAGTTCCGGCGGCAGGACACGATCGATGCGCTGACGCAGAAGGCCGAGAGCGCTCGGCGGCGGGCCCGGCTCGCGCGGCGTTCTGCCCGGGTCGCGAGGTATGTGAGGCTCGATCCCGGGCTGGGCCAGTTCTTCGAGGCCGACGTGGCCGCCGCGACCCGGGTTGCCGACCGAGCCGAGGCGCAGCTCAGCGACCTGCGGGACCCTGCCAAGGCGGGGAACGGCGCCCCGGTAACGGCGGTGGAGCCGCAGGACTGGCACCGGGCCAACCGGGACAGTGGGCAGCTCGCGCCGGGCGGTGTTGCGCTGGGTGACCGGTCCATGCTCACCGGCAGCGATCATCCGCCGCCCGTCGACCGGACGCGGCGCTACGGTCATCCGGCGGGGCTGCGGACGCCGCTCGCCCGGCATCAGCTCGACCTCGAGAACGCCGTGCCGCGGGACGCCGCCGGGAATCCGGTGCGGGGTGCGGATCCGCGTACGCCGTACTTCCGGCTGGTGAACGACGGCGGCCCGGCGGCCGACCCGACCCGCGCGATCAACTGCCAGGACTGCGTGCTGTCCTTTTTCGACACGTACGTGCATGGCCGGCCGCGGGTTTCGGCCCCGCGGACGTTCGACGCCTACCGGGACGGGGATCCGCAGCGACCCCAGTACGGCGAAGAGCTCGGCTCGGAACGCATCGAGCACGCCACGGGCGGCCGCCTGCAGTCCCTGTGCCCGCTGGTGGCCCCGGACGACCCGGTCGCCGCGCGTGGGCAGGTGGACCGGGCGCTCGACACGGTGTCGGCGCACCTGCGCGCGGGTGGGCACGGCTCCTTTGCCTTCCTGATCAACGCCTGGGAAGGCGGCGCGGCCCACGCCTGGGCGGCGGTCAACCAGAACGGGGAGATCCTCTTCGTCGATCCGCAGTCCGGCCTGGTCGCCCCGCCGGGCACGCCCCTGTACGGCCACCACGGCACCGCCCACCCCGGCAACGTGATCGCGATCGACGCGCTGGTGGTGAACGGCCGCGGCAACCCGATGCCCTTCCCCGACCATCCGGACGGCCTGTGGCGCCCGCAGCAGATCACACTGCCGCCCGAGCCGCGGCCGGCGCCGGTCTACTACTCGTCGGCGTACGCGGGTCCGGAGCCTCCGCCGCCTCCGCCGCCGCCATCACCGCAGGAGCCGGAACGAGGGCCTGCGCCGCCAACGCCGACCCCGCCGCAGCCCCGGGTGCCGGCACCTCGGCGCCCGATCGACCACATCGCCGAAGCGCTCGAGCCTCCCACGCCACGGGACCGAATCGCTGAGGCGTTCGATCCGTTTGCACCACGTCTGCCGCTCGACGACACCCCTACGACTTCGACTTCGACTTCCACCTCGACCTCGCCGGCCGACCGTGGTTCGACCTCGTCCCCGCCGGCCGACGCTCCCACCGACCGTGGTTCGACCTCGTTCGCGCCGGCCGATGCTGTCCCCGACCAGGACGGAACCCCCCACGCGACCGATCCCGTCCTTGACTACGACGCGACGTCGTTGACCGGACGCGGCCTCGATCGCGACATGCCGGTTCCCGAGCCCTCCGACGACGACGCCGAACGTCGCAATCACCGCGACTTCCTCGCGCACATCCGCGCCGCCCACGAACAGAACCGCCGCGACGAGCACGCCGGCTACCTGATCCGCCTCGCCGAAACCCACCGCGCCAAGATCCATGACCTGCACCAGCAAGCCGACGCCGCGGACCGTGCGGGTTCCACCGTGCGAGCCGACCAGCTCCGCACCGACGCCCGCCTCATCGCGCAGGACGTGGAAGAGCTGGAAAACCAAGCGGATTCGGTACGCGCGGGAGCAACGGCACCGCCCCGCACCGGCGTCGGCCCACCGGACTGGACCCGCCTCAACGACGACATCGGCACCCTGACCCACGCCGGCGTCGAGACGGGCGACGACTCGGTGCTCACCGGTGACGACGACCCGCCTCCGATCGACCGCACCCGCCCGTACGGGAAACGCGGTGGCCTCCGCCCGCCTCTGGCCGTACACCAGAAGGATCTGGAGCGAGCCATGCCGCGACAGGCGGACGGCCGGGTGCACCGCCTGGCCGACCCCCGAGAGGGCGACTGGTTCGCGCTGGCCAACGACGGCGGCCCGGCAGCCGACCCCACCCGCGCGATCAACTGCGTGGACGGCGTCCTGTCCCTGTTCGACACCTACATCCACGGACGCCCGCGGGTCGCGGCCCCGAGAACCTTCGACGCGTACGCAGAAGGAGACCCGACCCGCCCCATCGGCGCGGAGGAGGCCGGCCTTTCCCGCATCGAACAAACGGTCGGGGGTGAATTCCAAGGGCTCTGCCCGTACGTCGGCTCACTCCCTCCGGACCAGGCGAAATCCGCGGTCGACAAGGCGACGACCAACCTGCACAACCATCTGTACAACGCCGGCCACGGAGCATTCGCCTTCATAGTGACGGAGTCGGAACAAGGCACGGCGCACGCCTGGACGGCGGTCAACCAAAACGGCACGGTGCTGTTCCTGGACCCGCAGACAGCCCGCGTCGCGGAAAGTGCGCCGTTGTACGCGCACCGGGGGATTGCCGCCCCGGACAACATCGTCTCGATGGATGCACTGGTCGTGGACAACACGGGACGGCCTGCGCCGCTGCCGTACCACAAAGCCGGCCTATGGAGCCGATCGAGCCTCCAGCCAACCGGAACCGCCAGCGAACCGGCGGAGCCCGGATCCGCCGAAGACAATGTCCTCACGACCTTGACGACTTCTCAACAAGCGACGTTGGGGAAGGCGATCACAGCGGCCGACCTAGTGGCGACGACCGAACTGCCCCGAATGCAGGCTCTCGCCGAGACGCTGGGCGCCGAAGTGGTGGACGACGAGTACCGAGTCAAGTCCCTGGCCTCGCTGGCTCGGAAGTTCGCCGAGCGGGAAGCCCTCTACGGCACGAGCATCGAGGAATTCCTGGAGTCGAGCAACGACCGAGTGCGCTTCTCCGTGGCACTGCCCGAGGACGGTTACGCCGAGGCTCTCCGCGGAGCGCTCGGCCACCTGCGGTCGAACGGCTACGAGATTCTGGAGGTGGCGAGCTTCTGGGGAGACGGCAGAGGCCGCCACAACGGCCTCAACGTCACGATGAGGAATCCGTCCGGCTTCCGCATGGAACTGCAGTTCCCCACCGGCAAATCTCGCGAAGTCGGCAAGCTGACCCACCAGCTGTACGAGATCGTGCGCCTGACGTCCGACGACGTCACCGGGCTCGAGCGGGTCGAGGCATTCCTCGGCATCCTGGCCATCAACAAGATGCACGACATGCCCGCTCACCAACCGGCCGACGTGGACATGGCCGACTCGACCGTCGACACGTCGCTGACCGTCTGGGCGACCAGCAACAGCGGTAGGGACGCGTGGATCGCATACCGTACGACATTGGCCTCCGAAGGCATGTCGCTCCGCCAGGCCCTCGAACACTGGACCCTTGAGCCGGACGACGTACCCGGAATAGAAAGGCTGGATCCGCCGAATGAGCGAACCGACCTTCACCTACCGAGCGTTCCTGAGGACTCCGGGATCGAACGAGGTGACGAGCCTGATCGCTTACCAGGCGGAGGTGACAACCCCACTCCAAGCAGTGATGTGGCACGCAGCCCGCAAGCAATGGATCTACGCCCCCGCGCTGGCGGCGAGACCGCTGTTCGACGATTCATCCGCGAACGAGTCCGTGACAGTCGACCGACCGACAGCGGAACGCCTGGCACGGGAACAGCTACAGACGGAACTGCCGACGCCGCAGGCGCTGAAAGAGATGTGCGAGGAGGGGGCGAGGATGGGCTGGAGCTACGGTCCGCCCCGGGAGTAGCACCTCGGCCCACTGAGGACTTCGATCCTGGAGCAGAAGAGCGCCGACTACTCGCCTCTCTACGGGATGCCGACAGGGCAGCCATCGTTGCCTCTGTCTCAGACGCGGCCTCACAGGCTGCCCAGATATCCACCCGTCTGCACGAAGCCGTCGACGCCCTTCGTTCGGTACCGCTGTCTCACCCGCCCGAGATCGTCGGCGAGGAACATCGGGTTAAGACGGAGCATTCGCTCGCGCGCGCGTTCGCCATCGAGTCTGAGCTCGAGGACATGGACGTGCATGCATTTCTCGCGAACACCAAGGATCGCGTCCGATTCTCGATCCAGGTGTCCGAGGAGGACTACGTCGACTCGGTGGAGGCTTCACTCGCTGAGCTTCGGAAAGTCGGCATCACCGCCGGGAAGATGGTGAACTTCTGGGGTCCAGGAGGCCGCCACAACGGCCTCAACGTGACTATGACGGATCTCAGCGGCTTCACCTTCGAGCTACAGTTCCCGACTGCGCGGTCTCGCACGGCCTCGACTTCGACTCATAGGTCCTACGAGATCTTGCGGCTGAAACGAGCTCCGGCCGTCCCTCGCGCCCGGGCGCTGCTGAAGATGGTGCGAGACAACCGTGACGCCGGGATGGCGGAACACCAACCTGAAGGTATTAAACGACTGCCGATCACGAGGACCGTCGACACGACGATCCAAGCTTCGATGGCGCAGGAGCCGGCGATGTGGCGTGAGTACGCTCGCCATCTGGATCGGTTGGGCCGATCACTCGACCAAGAATTGGCTGACTACGGACTCACCCGGGCGGAAGTGCTCGGCACGACGAGATCGGATGGCGAAGATGACCGACAAGCCGTTCGACTACCAGACGGTCCTGAAGTCGGACATGTCAGGAGCGATCACGAGCCTGATCGCCTATCAGATCCTCCCGGAGAGCCCGTTCCAGGCCGTGATGTGGAGCGTCCCGAGGAAGGCATGGATTTACGCTCCGGGCCTGGCGGTGCCACTGCTGTACGACGACAAGTACCAAGGCAGGACTCAGACAGTCGATCGGCAGACGGCGGAGCAGATCGCTCGGGACGTGCTGGAGACGGAGCTGCCGAGCGAGGAGACGCTCCTCAAGATGTGCGAGGAGGGCGAGCGGATGGGCTGGGAATTCGGCCCACCCCGCGAGTAGAGAACGCCGATATCGCGCCTGGTCGAACCCCGGGTCCGCTCGGCCCCGCTTTCCAGCTGGGTGCCCACTATCCCGACAATTTCGAGTACGCCCACAAGCAACAACAAGCTGAACGCCTAGCCGCCTCCTACGACGTACGGGCTCTCGAACCGGGCAATCCCGACGTCATCCTTCGGTCCGATGAGACCGACCCCGGCTCGTACGCTGACTTGCAATGGCTCGATCCGAACGAGCCCGCCGATCGGGACTTTCCGCTCCGCGTACAGGAGAAGCTGCGGCAGCCGTTCGAGCGCGACCCTCGGATCGCCGTGGTCGTCGTCGACGGACAAGCGGCCGGCCTCACCATCGACGGCGCGGTACAAGGCATCCGGCAGCTTCTCGCGCTCTGGCGAGAACAGGAGCGTGAACCCGAACCGGAGCAGCGCATGATCCTCTTCACCGGCGACGGGGGTTCCGTGGTCTGGCGTGGTGACACCGGCGCGATCAATGTCAGCGCATAGGCAGCGGAGACGCGGCTAGACGATGGCCATGTCGACGAAGCGCGACAGATGCAGCTGCGCCGCCACCGTCACCGTGTCCGTCGGGCCGTTTCGGTGCTTCGCCACGATGAAGTCCGCCTCGCCTGCTCTCGGTGATTCCTTGTCGTAGTAGTCGTCGCGGTGCAGGAGCAGGACCACGTCCGCGTCCTGCTCGATCGAGCCGGATTCTCGGAGGTCGGAGAGCTGCGGGCGCTTGTCCGTACGTTGTTCCGGGCCTCGGTTCAGCTGACTGACCGCGATCACCGGGCATTCGATCTCCTTGGCCAGCAGCTTGAGGCCTCGGGACAGGTCGGCGACTTCCTGCTGGCGGCTTTCCGTTCGTTTCGGGGACGTCATCAGCTGGAGGTAGTCGATCACCAGGAGCTTCAGGTCGTGGCGCTGTTTGAGGCGGCGGGCCTTGGCGCGGATCTCCATCAGGTTCATGCTCGGGGTGTCGTCGACGAAGATCGGTGCCTCGCTGATCTCGCCCATGCGGCGGGCGAGTTTGGTCCAGTCGTCGTCGGAGAGCTGGCCCGAGCGCAGGGTGTGCAGCGGCACGCGGGCCTCCGCCGAGAGCAGGCGCATGACCATCTCGATCTTGCTCATTTCGAGAGAGAAGATGGCACTGGCGCAGTTGCTGCGGATAGCCGCGTTGCGGGCGAAGTCCATGCTCACGGTCGACTTGCCTAGACCGGGGCGGCCCGCCACGATGATCAGCTGGCCGGGGTGCAGGCCGTTGAGGAGCCGATCGAGGTCGGAGAACCCCGTGGGTACGCCGGTCATCACGCCGCCCTGGGCGCCGACCGCCTCGATCTCGTCCAGGGTCGGCTGGAGCATGTCGCCCAGCGCGGCGAAGTCCTCGCTGACCCGCTTCTCGGTGACGTCGTAGATCGCCTGCTGGGCCAGGTCGACGATGTCGTCGACGTCGCGGCCGCCGTTGCCGCCGGTGCCGTACCCCAGCTGCACGATCTTGGTGCCGGCCTCGACGAGGCGGCGCAGGACGGCTCGCTCGGAGACGATGCGCGCGTAGTACGAGGCGTTGGCCGCGGTGGGGACGCTCTCGATCAGGGTGTGCAGGTACGGCACGCCGCCGATGCGCTGCAGGTCGCCGGAGTCGGCCAGCGCCGCCGCCACCGTGACTCCGTCGGCGGGTTCGCCCCGGCCGTACAGGTCAAGGATGATGTCGAAGATCGTGGCGTGCACCGGGCGGTAGAAGTCCTGGGTCTTGAGGATCTCCACCACGTCGGCGATGGCGTCCTTGGACAGCAGCATGCCGCCGAGCACGCTCTGCTCGGCGGCGATGTCCTGGGGCGGCGTCTTGTCGAAACCGCCGTCGGCCGGAGGAGGGCCACCGCCGGAAGGTCGTCCGCCGCCCGGGCGTCCGCCCGGAGACTGCGGCCGGGACTCCGGCCGTGCGTCATCGGTGATCGACACTCCGACCTCCCCCTTCTCGCCTGCGTTGCCCTGTCCCGGCCCGGCCGGACCGACGTCTCGCACCGCCGCGCCGGCCGTCATTCCGCCGACCCCTGGAGACCGCCTGCCGAACCCCGAGTCGATCAAACAACCTGGGTACGACACTTTCGGGTGAGCGCGTCCACGGGCGGGTGACCCTGACCGCGAAGCCCCGAAATGCCGGAACCACCGGGCCGGATCGGCCCGAGGGCGTGATCCGGCGCGGGTAACCATACGAACCAGCACGTCATCGGCCCAAGCAGGCCGGTGGACGAGTCTCGGGACAACCTGTGGACAACGGCCTTCGTCCTGTGCGCCGCCTTGTGCACAGCCTGTGTATAACGCTGGGGGAGACGTCCCGTTGCGCCGCTTTGAGCTGCGATTTCACCGTCCCCACGGTGTGGAGAGAACAAAAAGGTGCTGCTCGTGACGAAGCCATCGCCCTGGGGCGTTGCAGATCGGCCGAACGCACGGCACGCTTTTCAGGTGGACCAACGGGAGTGGGACTACGGCGCCCGCCTGCCGCGGGAAAGGAGCGGCGCGGACCCTTGGCCACCCACGAAGAGCCCGGAAAGTCCCGATTCGTCCCAGGTGATCGAGCCCGGAGCCCCCGTCTGGGGCAGCGGATCCGTCACCGACACCGGCAGCATGCAGCCCATTCCCGAGGCTGTCGCGTGGTCGTTGCGCGCCGAGGCCTGGGCGAAGAACGAGGATCAAGCGGTCGAAAGATCCAATTCCGGCGCGGTGAGCCGCTGGTCCGACGTCGCGGCGACCGGCAGGCCGCCGATTCCCGCGGACGGCGTCGGATGGCGTACGTCCACCGCGGAGTGGCGCGCCACCAGCGACAGCGCGCACTGGCGCCAGACCACCGAATGGCGCTCCGCCTCGGGGCGGCACGGCTGGCGCACCACGACCGAGGCGTGGCAGGCGGGCGACGCCGAAGGCTTCACGCCCCCGGCGACCGAGCCACCGACCCGTCTGCCGGCCATCTCGGGCACCGCCTGGCCAACCCCGGAGACGATCGACCAGTCCTCCACACCGGCGACCCCGGCTTGGCAGCAGCCCGGGACCGAAACACCGTCCTGGCAGCAGCCGCCCTCCACCGACACACCCTCCTGGCAGCAACGCCCGGCGGACGCGACCCCGTCGTGGCAGCAACGCCCGGCCGACGCCGCCCCCTCGTGGCAGCAACGCCCGGCCGACGCCGCCCCCTCGTGGCAGCAACGCCCGGCCGACGCCGCCCCCTCGTGGCAGCAGCCCCCTGCCGACGCCGCCTCGCGGCAACAGGGCCCCGCCGACGCCGCCGCCTGGCAGCAGTATCCGGCCGACGCCGCGCCGTCCTGGCAACGCGCGGCTGACGGGCCGTTGCCTGCCGAGGGCCGCCGCCAGGCGGAATGGGAACGCCCGCCCGACGCGCAACGCCCCGCCGACGCGGCCCCGAGCTGGCACCGCGTCGAGGAGCGGCCGAGCTGGCAGCAGTTCACCGCGCCGCCGACCGCCCCGCCGACGCCGCCGTGGGAGACCCCCGCGGCTTCATGGCCGCAGCCGGCCGACGCACCCCGGTCGCGCCCGTCGTGGGACAGCCGCCCGAGCTGGCAGCAGTTCACCGACTCGACCCGCTCCGGAGCCCGGGAGATCGGTTCCGGCGCCCCGGAAAGCTCGCCCAGCTGGCAAAATCCGCAGCCCGGCCGCTTCGACGACGGCCGTCACCTCGTCCGCGAGGACGACCGCGCGCAATGGCGCCGCGAGTCGGCCGCCGGCCAGGCCGGTCTCGACGACGGGTCGCGCTCCGCGGGTCGGCGCCGGGCATCGGACCCCGGATCCCGTACGAGCGGAGGTACGGGCTGGACGGTCCGCTCGGACGCCGACAACTGGGCGGGGCACACCGACACGGGCAGCATCCCGGCGTTCCAGGACCCGGCGACCGACACCCCGACCTGGCGCCGCGACGCGCCCCCACCGGCCACGGACACCTGGCGGACCAGCTCGACCACGAACAGCTGGCAGAGCAGCGCCCCGGCCACCGACGGCCGGCGTACCCCGGAGCCCTGGCGCAGCGCCGAACCGATGGACGACCGCGGGACCCGCTCGGACGGCTGGCGCACGGCAGACGAAGCCCGCGGCGCCCGCTCGGACGGCTGGCGCACCGACGGGCCCGCCGACGACTGGCGCAATCCCGAGCCGGGACCGCCGTCCGACCCCTGGGCCCAGAGCGCCGCCGAGACCGGCGTGATCCCCCTGCCGCTGCAACCGCGCGAAGGGGACGGCTGGCAGAGCCGTACGGACACCGGCTCCTGGCAGCGCGACCCCGCCACCGACCGCAACCCCCGCGACGGCGGCCGGCGCAGCCGCGCCGACCGCGCGGACACCGGCTCCTGGCAACGCGACCCCGACCGCCGCGAAACCACCGGCTCATTCCCCCGCGACCCCGACCGCCGCGACGGCACCGGCTCTTTCACACGTGACGACCGCCGCGACAGCACGGGCTCATTCGCGCGCGACGACCGGCGCGACAGCACCGGCTCATTCCCGCGCGACGACCGGCGCGAGAACACCGGCTCCCTGCAGCGTGACCCCGACCGGGGCGAAGGCACCGGCTCCTGGCAGCGCGAAGACCCTCGGGACGACACCGGTTCCTGGCGCCAGGACCCCGAATCCGGAGCACGCCAGGGCCGCGCCGACACCGGCTCCTGGCAGCGTGACCCCGAAGCAACCCGCGGCCGGCGCCCCGCCCGCCCGCGCGGCCCGGAAACCCAACGCGAACCCCGTCGCGGCCTCGACGCCCAGCGCGGCGCGGGCATGTCCCGCCGCGACGGCGCCGCCGCGTACGCCCGCAGGCGCGAACCCGACACCAGCTGGCAGCGCGAGCTGGAGTCCGGCAGCTGGCACCGCGACCCCGAGTCGGACGTCTGGCTCCGTGACGCCGACACCGGGCAGTGGCACCGTGCCGAGGTCGACGACGACGAAGACGACGAGGACGACCGGGACGACGAACCCCGCCCTCGCCGCCGCCGGGCACGCCCCGACGACAACGTCCCCGGCGGCCCGCTCGCGATCGAGAGCGGCGATGACGAGACCGCCCCCTGGCGCAGCACCCAGGGCGACACGGGCTCCGGCGGCAGACGCCGCGCCCCGGACGGACCGCTGCAGATCGGGGCGCGGGCGGAGACCCCGCTCGACCCCGAGGTGTACCGCCGCGGCGACGAACCGCCGGCCCGCTGGACGGACGACCTCGACGACGCTCGGACCCGGCCCATCACCGGCCGGGCGCGCGAGCTCGAGGCCGGCCCGGCATCGGGAGCGCCGGCCGCCCGGAACACCGCCCCGGCAGAAAGCTCGCCCTGGCCTGGTCGGGAGGACGCCGCACGCTCCGGGCCCGCCAGCCGCCCGGTCTCCTCACGCCCCTACGGCTCTGCCCGGCCGGACGCCCCGGAGCCCGACGACACCGCCCGATCGCAGCCGGACGGCACGACACGATCGCAGCCCGGCGGCACCGCCCGGCCCGTGTCCTCGCAGCCCGGAGGCACCGCGCGGCCGGTCTCCTCGCCATATGGCGGCACCGCTCGGCCCGTCTCGTCGCAGCCCGGTGGAGGCGCGGCCCGCCCGGCCTCCGCCCAGCCCGGTGGCGGCGCAGCCCGGCCGACATCCGCCCAGCCCGGTGGCGGCGCAGCCCGGCCGACCTCCGCCCAGCCCGGCGCCTGGCGGCCTGAGGCGCAGGCGGAGGCCCGCACCGAAGCCTGGCGGAGCCAGCTGCGCGCCGAGGCCGGCGAGGCACCCCCGACAGGCGGCGCCCCGGAGATCCCCGCGTGGCAGCAGGCCGACCGCGAGCAGGCGGCCGGCGGCGCGGCCTACCGCGGGGGCCGCACCGGCGACTGGCGCCGTGAGCTCAAGGCGGAGAGCAACCTCGCGGACGGCGAGTCCCGGCGCTTCGGCACCAGCGACTTCGTCCCGTTCCGGCCGCCGTCGAAGAACGGGGCGTCGGCGTCGGTCAAGGTTCCGGCCGCCAATTCCGCGTCCGAGGGCCTCACGGAGGTCATTCAGCGTACGGGCACCAGCTGGCAGGACCCCCCGGACACCGTGTGGCCGCCGAAGGGCGCGGTCATGGCCTCGTCCGCGGGGGCGTACGAACGCCGCCCGGTAAGCACCTTCACGTCCACGACGGCACGGCAGAACGATCTGCTGGAGCCGGAGGAGGAGCTGGAAGAGGACACCGGCGGTCCGCTGGCGGCGGTCGGCTACACCGTCGTCTGGTACGGCGTGCCGGTAGTGCTCTTCGTGCTCTACATGCTGGTGCTGAACGGCGCCCAGCAGGCACACGCGCTGAGCACGCTGGCGGGCGCTGCACCGCAGTTCGGCCTGTCGCTGGTGCTGAGCATGCTGGTGGCGGTCGGCCTGCGCCGGGCGAGCGGTTCCTGGAAGGCGGCCAGCGTCGGCCTCGCGGCGGCGGTGATGGGCGGCGGCCTCGCCACGGTGCTGACCTCGGCGATCACCGGCCAATCCCTCAGCTGACGAGCAAATTCCGGCCCACTGCGCGGCGCCGGCCCGTGAGCGGATGAGCCTGCCCGACTAGCACGGGGAAGGGCCGTCGTTGACCCGAGCACCGACCTGGGCGGACCGGGATCGCCAGCCGGAAAGTCCGGGAAGCCCGCCACCGGCGCCGGATGAGGCCACACGGAGCCTGCCACCAGCACACGCCAAGACCGCCTCAGAACCCGCCACCAGCACACGCAAGACCGCCCCAGAACCCGCCACCAGCACACGCCAACGCCGCCGGCGACCCGGCGCCGGCAAACCCGCCCGGCCCGGCTCCCGCGAGCACCTCCGCCAGGCGACGCTCGTCCGCCGCGGTCCGCTCACCCAGCCGTCGCGCCCGCTCCGTCAGCGCATCCACCGCACCGTCCCGCCCGGCCCGGCGAACCGTCCTGGCCCGGCCCCAGCAAACCCGCCAGGCCCAAGCGAACCCGCCAGGCCCAAGCGAACCGGCCCGCGCCCAAGCGAGCCCGGCCCCAGCGAACCCGCCCGGCCCAAGCGAGCCGGCCCAGCGAACCCGCACGGCCCAAGCGAGCCCGGCCCAAGCGAGCCCGGCCCAACCGAACCCGCACGGCCCGGCGGACACGCTTGGCCCGGCAGCCCGCCCCGGCGCAGGATGAGCCCGCCCGGAGGACCTGGCGCCCGCTGCCGAGCTCCGCTTCCCAGACATCCAGCCCTGGCCGGCAGCGGTTGCTGGCCGGGAGAGCCCCCCAACGGGGAACCAGCGTGGCGCGAGCACCACCCTGAACCAACGACACATCACCCACAGCCGGCAGAGGCGAGCAGCACAGCAGCACTCTGCCCGGAGCCGGTGGAGGGGAGCAAAGCGCGAAGCCGACCGCGGCGAGCGACACCAGAGCCGGCGCTACCCCTGACGCATCCGGCCACGGTGCGGAAGGCTTTCCGGGTGGCGCCGTACATGGAAAAAGCGCGCCACCCGCGAGGGTGACGCGCCTTCTCTCAGAGCTGCTGTTACTTGGCGGCGACGACGTTCACCGGGAACGTCGCGGTCACCTCGGGGTGCAGCTTGACCTTGACCGGGTACGAGCCCGTGGTCTTGATGTGACCCGGCAGCTCGAGGCGGCGACGGTCCAGCGACGGGCCGCCGGCGGCCTTGACCGCGTCGACGATCTCGGCCGGGGTGATCGAGCCGAACAGGCGGCCGCCGTTGCCGGAGCGCGCCGTCAGCGTGACCTTGAGGCCTTCGATCTGGCCCTTGACCTCGGTGGCCTGGCCCAGGTCGCGGATCTCGCGGGCGTCGCGGGCCCGCTTGATGACCGTGACCTGCTTCTCGGCGCCCTTGGTCCACTGGATCGCGAAGCCCTGCGGGAGCAGGTAGTTACGGCCGTAGCCGTTCTTGACCTCGACGATGTCGCCGGGGGTGCCGAGGCCCGACACCTCCTGGGTGAGGATGATCTTCATCTTGGTGCCTCCCCTCAGCGCGCCGTCGCCGTGTACGGCAGGAGCGCCATCTCGCGGGCGTTCTTGACCGCGCGGGCGATCTGCCGCTGCTGCTGGGAGGTCACACCGGTGACGCGGCGGGCACGGATCTTGCCGCGGTCGGAGATGAACTTCCGCAGCAGGGCGGTGTCCTTGTAGTCGATGTAGGTGATCCCGTCCTTGTCGAGCGGGTTCACCTTCTTCTTCGGCTTGCGCAGTGCCGCAGCCTTGGCCATTGCTCTAACTCCTGAACTCAAGAAAGCCCGGATGAGGGCTTAGAAGGGAGGCTCGTCGTCGAAAGAGGAGCTGCCGCCGCCGGAGCGGTTGCCGGAGGCCGGGGCCGCCGTCGCCCAGGGGTCGTCGAAGGAGGAGTTCCCGCCTCCACCGCCGCCGCTGGACTGCCGGTTGCCACCACCGCCGCCGCCGAAGCCGCCGCCGCCGCCACCGGACCGGTTCATCTTCTGCACCTTCGCCGTGGCGTAGCGCAGGGACGGGCCGATCTCGTCGACCTCGAGCTCGTAGACGGTGCGCTTCTCGCCCTCGCGGGTCTCGTAGGACCGCTGGCGCAGCCGACCCTGCACGATCACCCGAGCGCCACGCTGCAGCGACTCGGCGACGTGCTCGGCGGCGTCACGCCAGATGTTGCATGCGAGGAAGAGTGGCTCGCCGTCTTTCCACTCGCCCGATTGCCGATCCAAGGTCCGCGGCGTCGAGGCGATGCGGAACTTGGCGACCGCCGCACCCGAAGGGGTGAAGCGCAGCTCAGGGTCGTCGGTCAGGTTGCCGACGACCGTGATGGTGGTTTCTCCTGCCATGATCTTCTCCTCGCCGCTTCTCTCGTTCGCGCACAGGCTCTCAGAGCCCTACGACAAAAACGAGGGTCAGCGGGTCTCCGGCCGGATGACCTTGGTACGCAGGATGGACTCGTTGAGCCGCAGCTGACGGTCCAGCTCCGCCACGGCCTCGGGCGTCGCCTGCAGGTCCACGACGGCGTAGATGCCCTCGGACTTCTTGTTGATCTCGAACGAGAGCCGGCGCCGGCCCCACACGTCGAGCTTCTCTACCGAGCCGCCCGCGGTCCTGATCACGTTCAGGTACTGGTCGAGCGACGGGGCGACGGTGCGCTCCTCGAGCGAAGGGTCGAGGATCACCATGAGTTCGTAATGACGCAAGACGTTCTCACCTCCTGTGGGCTGAACGGCCACGGTCTCTCCGTGGCAGGAGGTCTTGTGTCTGTCCGCAGAAGAAAACCGTGGGCGGTTGTCCCACGGCGATGCTGCGAACCGAGCCAGCATACCCGCGGCGAGCTGGGCAACCAAAAAGAGAGCCCCGTCGGTGGACGGGGCTCTCTTTCGTGGAGCCGCGGGGCGCCCGGTCCGCATTCAGCTGGGTGGGACCTGGGGAGGAACGACCACACCGATGAGGTTGGAACGGCCGCCCCGCGGAGCTTCTGGGGGACAGTCTACGCGACAGTTGCCCGAGATGCACGTTGCGACACGATTGCCCGAATTGCCCCAGCGGAAACACCGAGCGCACACACCGCTGCCACGATCGCGAGCAGGCTGACCGGCCGCGAATCCTCCATCGGCCGCATCGCCGCGACCGGCTCCGCCGCGGCCATCTCCGGCGATGCACCGGCCTGCTGCGCGGGTGCGGCCTCGGTCGTCGTCAGATCCACCGCGGGTACGCCGTCAAGCAGCGTCTTCTGGTCACCCGGCGGCATTCCGGAGAACGCCGGTACGCCGGCTCCCGCCGTACCCCTCATGACTTTGGTCCTGACCCGCGGAGCGGCACCGCCCTGCGGCATCGACCCGGCACCTCCGGCCGCGGCCCGGTCGACGATGACCGTGGGGCGCGACCAGGGCGGAGCGGTGACCGGATTGCCGGCACCCGACGTCTGTGGCACCTCCGTGGCCGAGGGCGAACCCGAACCCGGCTGCGAGGAGCCACTGCCGGTGGTGGGCGGAGAACCGGGCTGAGACGATCCCGAGCTGCCTCCGCCGACGGCCCCGCCGGTGGGCGAGGGGACCGGATTGCCGGGCGTCCCGGTGGCCGACGGCGTGGCCGTGACCAGTACGGGCGTCGCCTGATCTGTCACCGCACAGGTGGGATCGAGCGTGACGGCGGTCGTCCCCCGCCGGAAGACCACCTCGGTCGCGCCGTCGTCCGGGATGGAACCCTTCGAGTCGCCGTTGAGCAGGAGCTTGGCGCCGTGGCCGGTACGGTTGACGACCCGTACGGTGCTCTCCGCGGGAACGGTCATCGACCCGACCGAGGGCGTCGACCGGCAGGACAGGCCCAGCATCCCCCCGCCCGCGAAGACGACCTGGCGGCCCGTCTCGTCGAGCTGCTCGGCGTTCGCCGTACCCGTCGTGACGATCGCCGCGCCCAGCAGGAACCCGCCCAGCACGATCGCCGTCACCCGGTGTCGGACTTGCCGTGACATGCCACCATCTCCCCGGTCTCGGTGCAATACCCTCGATTAACGACATCTTGTTCCGGCCGGTGACGCGTACGGTGTCCGTCCCGCGACAACGGGTGAGCGTCGTACCCACGTCGTAGGCTCGGTCCATGCGCATCGGAGCCCATGTCGATCCCGCCGATCCCCTCGACGCAGCCGCCGCCCGCGGCGCCGACGCCGTCCAGTTCTTCCTGGCCGATCCGCAGGGCTGGAAGTCCCCGGCCGAACGGCCCGACGCCGACGCGTTGCGAGCGTCCGACGTGGACATCTACGTCCACGCGCCGTACGTGATCAACGTGGCCACATTGAACAACCGCATCCGCATCCCCAGCCGGAAACTCCTGCTCACCCACGCCCGCGCGGCGGCCGCCATCGGCGCCCGCGCGCTGATCGTCCACGGCGGTCACGTCAACGCCGGCGACGACATCGGCGTCGGATTCGACAACTGGCGCAAGACCTTTGCGTACGCGGAGAAAGAAGGCGGCCTCCCGCTCCCGATCCTGATCGAGAACACGGCCGGCGGCGACAACGCGATGGCCCGCCGCTTCGACAACCTCGCCCGCCTGTGGGACGCGATCGGCGAGTTCGGCGCGGGATTCTGCCTCGACACCTGCCACGCCCACGCGGGCGGCGAGGAGCTACTGGGCATCGTGGACAGAGTCAAGGCGATCACCGGCCGCATCGACCTGATCCACGCCAATGACTCCAAAGACAGCTTCGACTCGGGTCGTGACCGGCACGACAACCTCGGCAATGGCAAGATCGACCCAGACCTGGTCGTCGCGGCCATCCGTGCCGCGGGAGCGCCGGCGATCGTCGAAACCCCCGGCGGGGTGGAGGGCCAGGCGGCGGACATCGCTCTGTTGCGGGAGCGGGCAGGCAGCTGAACCGGCGGCACGAGGGAGCGGGATGACGACCGAGCAACCGCAGGTCGGCGCCCCAGAGGGTGCGACCGGGTCCGCCGGTGCCCAGCCGGCCGGTGTCCGAGCTGGATCGGGGGAGATCGATCGGTCCCGAGTCCGGCGGTGGGCCGGGCTGCGCCGAGGGCGCGGCGGTAAGGCGGCCGGCGCGGCGGGCACCCCGCCGAGTTTGCGCCCGGCGGTCCCTCCGCATTCCGCCGGGACGGTCGAGCATCCATCGGCACCGGGGTCCGCGGCCGCAGCGCAGGAACGGCGCGAGCCGGCCCCGGCCGGCACAAGCGAGGCCACGACCGCCACCGCTGCCACCACGGTCGACCCCGGCAGCTCCAGGACCACCACGGCCACCCCCGCCGCCACTAGGGCCGACGCAGGCGACCCCCCAACCACCACGATCAGCGCCGAAGCCGTCCCCGCCGGTGCCGCGCCCGACGGCACGGACGCCAAGCCGGACGAGGCAGACGCCAAGCCCGCCGGGGCTGACGCCGAGGCCGGCGCAGCAGCCGCCCCCACCACCGGCCGCTTCCGGCGCCGGAAAGCCGCCCTGCCCTCCACCCGCCCACCCGGCGCACCGCCCGACCCCTGGACCGCCTTCGCTCAAACCACCGACCGCCAGCCCGGCCGCACCCGCCGGATCCTCCGGGCGACCGGCCGCGGCCTCATCCACGAGTACGCCCTGGTCATCTACGGCTCCCTCCTGCTCGCCGTCGCGCTGACCTGGCCCGCCCTGCGCTACCCGGTGCACACCGTTCCGCAGGACATCTGGGATCCCGCCCGGCAGGCGTGGCAGGTCTCCTGGGCCGGCCACGTGTTGATCACCGAGCCCGCCCGCCTCTGGCAGGCCAACGCCTTCTACCCCGAGCGCTACAGCTTCGCCTTCGGAAACAGTCTGCTGGGGTACGCGCCGGCCGGGATGATCGGTGGCGGCCCGCTCGCCGCCGTGCTGCGGTACAACGTCCTCTTCGTGCTTGCCCACGCTCTGCTGGCCGTCGGGGGATACGCGCTGGTGCGTCAGCTCGGCGCCGGGCGGACCGGTGCGATCGTCGGGGCGGTCGCTTTCGCGTACGCGCCGTGGCGGCTCGCCCAGGAGGGGCACCTCGACATCATCTCGGCCGGGGGGATCCCGCTGGCACTGGCGATGCTGGCGCGGGGGCACGGCTGGTCACTTCGGTACGGGTTCCGCCCCGGCCGTCGCCACGCCGGGTGGGCCGCGGGCGGATGGGTCGTCGCCACGTGGCAGCTCAGCCTGGGGTTCTCGCTCGGCTTGCCGTTCGCATACGTGCTGGCCGCCCTCATCGTGGTCGTCGGGTGCGCCGTGCTGCTGCGCCGGTTGCGCCGGAGGTCGGTGGTGCTGGGCTGGCGGCTGCTCGTCACCGACCTGCTCGGGGTGTTGATCGTCGCGGGGGTGGGCGCGCTCGTCGCGGTGCCCTATCTGAGGGTGGGTGACACCGGGCCCGCGGGCACGGAGATCGCGTTCTTCTCGCCGCCGGTACGCAGCCTGCTCATCGGCCCGGCCGAGTCGCGCATCTGGGGCGCTCCCCACGCCGTGGCGCGGCAGTCGCTGACGTGGCCCGCGGAGATGACGCTACTGCCGGGCTTCGTTCTGTACGCGCTGGCACTCGTCGGACTCGTCTTCTCGGTCTGGCGCATGTGGCACCGCCTGATCCTGCTGGTGGCCGTACTGGTCAGCGCCGTGTTCACGCTCGGCACCACGGTCCTCGACGGACGCTGGACGTATCTGCCGCTGTTCGGCCACCTGCCCGCCTCCTTCGGCGTCCGCATCCCGGGGCGGCTCATGCTCTGGGTGACGCTGTTCCTGGCGATACTCGCCGCCGGGGCGGTGGCCGAGTTCGTCCGCCGCGCCGAGCACCTTGCCGCCTCGCGGACGCCGCCTCAGCCCGGGCCCGGACCGTGGCTGCGGCTGGCCACGTTCGTACCGTTGCTACTGATCCTCGGCGAGACCTGGAACGCCACCGCGCACCCGGTGGTTCCGGCCCAGCCGGCGGCGATGCGTACGGTGACCGGCCCGATGCTCGTCCTGCCCACCGCCGCGTTGAGCGACCAGACGGTGATGCTCTGGTCGACGAGCCGCTTCCAGGAACTGGCCAACGGCGGCGGCGGTTTCGCGCCGCACCGGCAGTCGGAGCTGCGCCGTGCGGTGACAGCCTTCCCGGACGCGACGAGCGTCCAATATCTGCGCACGCTCGGCGTCGGCACGGTGCTCCTGTTGAGGTCCGAAGCCGTCGGTACGCCGTGGGAACGCGCGGGGGACCTCCCGGTGGACGCACTGGGCATCACCCGGGAGGACCTCGACAACGACTCGGTGCTGTTCCGCCTCAGCTGACCAGGGGTCAGCTTCCGCCGACCGCCGTCACCACCGGCACCGGCGGCGGCCCGTCTCCTGCGTCCTTGGTTTCCAGGTGGAACGTGCGCCGCAGCGACGTCACCCAGCTCGCGTCAGCCGCGTGGTCCATGACTCCGCCGTCCGGGTCGTCCGCATACGTACGCCGCACCACGTCCAGCTCCGGCCGCCAGATCTCCCGGACCACCAGCCCGCACAACACCGCCACCGTGACCAGCCGCAGGCCTGCCGCCAGGACGAACGTGCCCTCCGGGATGACCGGCTTCCCGCCCGCGCCCAGCAGCTCCGCGTAGAAGGCCGCGAAGTAGCCGATCTCCGCGACCGTCCAGGCGATGATCGCGCCCCAGCGCGGGCGGGCGAGGACGACCAGGGGGAGGAGCCAGAGGACGTACTGCTGGGACCACACCTTGCTGAAGATCAGGAAGGCCGCCACCACCAGGAACGCCAACTGGGCCAGGCGCGGACGGCGGGGCGCTAGCAGGCACAGGACGCCGATCGCGGCGCAGGCGAGGATCGTCAGGGCGTACGTGAGGATGTTGAGCGTGGGCACGTGGTCGCTGAGCCATTGGAACGGGCCCTGGTCGCCGGGGGTGCCGCTGTTCCATTTGGTGTCGAGGTAGCGGCCGATGTACCAGAGGGTGCCCCAGTCGATCGGGCGGGTGTCGTTGAGCTCGAAGAAGCGGTTCCAGCTCGCCCGGTAGAGGACAGCGACGGGGACGTTGGTCGCGAGCCAGGCGAATAGCGCGCCGGCGAGGGCGATCAGGAAGGCCATCAGGCGTTTCGAGCGTAGAGCGAGGACGAACAGCGGCCCGAGGATGAACAGCGGCCACAGTTTGGCCGCGCCGCCGAGGCCGAGCAGGAGGCCGGCGACCACCGGGTTGCGCCGGGCCCAGGCGTAGAGGCCGAGCATGGCCAGGCCGATGGCGAGGAAGTCCCAGTTGACCGTGGCAGTGACCAGCAGAATCGGCGAGAGCGCGAAAATGGCGGCGTCCCAGGGCCGGCGGCGGCGCAGCGCGAGGATGACCGCCGCCGACGCGACCGCCAGGATCGACAGGACCAGCGCGTTGGCGTTGTAGAACCACTTGCCCTGGTTGATCTCCGGGTACTTCTCGCCGAGCGCGTGCACCGGCAGGCCGAGAGCGCCCATGAAGTAGCCGGTGACCACGGGGTATTCCACCGGGTGGTCGCGGTACGGGACCTTGCCCTCGTTCAGCCCCTCGGCGTAGTACAGCGCCAGCACGTCGGTGTAGCAGAACCGGGTGTACTGGATGTTCTTCTGCCAGTCGCCGTCCTGGCAGGGTGACTTCTGCACCCAGCTGAAGGCGAGCGTGAGGCAGACCAGGGCGAGCACGATGCGCTGCGCCGTCCAGAAGCGGCTGCGCCGGGCCGCCGGTGCGACGGCGTGCTCGCCGACCGGTCCGCCGATCGCCTGCGACAGGCCGCGGACGAACCCGTCGGACTCGGCAGGCAGGTCGGTCCGGTCGGTGTCCGGCGAAGGCGCGCTCATGCTCCGCATCATGCCGCATTCCACCGTTCCGTGGTCGTTCAGCACCGGCCGGTCGGGCCGCGTGCCGCGTACCCCGGAACACGGAAGAGCCCGTCGCCTGGGGCGACGGGCTCTTCCTCACATCATCGGGCGGTCAGCCGCCGTCATCGGCGTTGTTGCCGTCGGTTTGGCCGCCACCGGTGCCGGTGTCGTTACCGCCGCCTCCCGGTACGCCCGGGAAGGTGATGGTGCCGCCGTCCTGGCCGCCGTTGTCGCCGCCCCCGTTGTCGCCGCCGTTGTTGCCACCACCGTTGTTGTTGCCGCCGCCATTGTTGTTACCGCCGTTGTTGCCACCGTTGTTCTGGCACAGCTGCGGCAGGAACTGGCAGGTCGGGTTCTGGTCCGGCTGCTGGACCGGCGGCGGGGGCGGTTCCACACCGTTCGCGTACTGGCTGTGGGGGTCACCGGTGTGGACGCGCTCGGGGAAGCTCTCCTGCTTCATGTCCAGCGCCTTGGTCACGCTGTCGATGAACTGTTCCCAGATGTCGGCCGGCGTGCCGGAACCGAACATGTCGCCGCCGTTGTCCTTGAGCTCGACCTTGTTGTCGCGGCCGCCGACCCACACCGTTGCGGCCAGCTGCGGGATGCCGCCGACGAACCAGGTGTCACCGCTACCGGTGTGGTTGTCCTTGCCGTCGTCGAACTCCCAGGTGCCGGACTTGGCGATCGCCGGCCGGCCGTTGCGCAGGGTGTTGCCGGCGTGTGCCGGGATCTTCGCCATGACGCCCGAGAGGTCGGACATCTGGTCCTTGTCGAAGACCCGCTTCGGCGTCAGCTTCTCCTGCTTCTTGATCTGCTTCTTGCCGGTGTCCGGGTCCACCGAGGTGACGGTCTTGATGAAGTGCGCCTTGTTGTGAACACCCTGGTTGACGATGGTGGCCACGCCCTCGGCGTGCTCCAGCGGGACCACGTGGTACTGGCCGAAGGCGACCTCGTTGTCGAAGTTCCTCTCCCAGGTCCGCTTGTCGGGCTTGCTCAGGTCGACCACCGGGCCGTTGTCCGGCCACAGGTGCTGGATGCCGGCGTCGCGCATGGCCTCGATGACCTTCGTCCGGCCGATGCCGTCGGCGATCCAGTAGAACGGGAAGTTGTACGACTTGACGGTTGCTGTCTCGAGGTCACAGTTCCTGATCTTGCCGCCACAGATCGTGCCCGGGTCCGCCCCGGCGTTATTGATCTTCCGGCCGTTGGCGCGCGTCTTCGTGCTGTCCCAGATCGTGTCGAACGAGATGCCCTCGCGCAGGGCGGCGGCGAGCGTATAGATCTTGTTGGTCGATCCGTCGGACTGACCGCGACCGCTGAACCCGGTGCCCTCACCGTTCATGTAGCTGCCGTAGTCCGTGCCGTCAGGATTGTCGCCGCCGTAGTAGCCGAGCACCCGGCCGGTGGTCGGGTCGATGCCGATCACCGCCGCCTGGTAGCTCGACGGCTTGTCGTGCATCGGCGAGTCCTTGCTCTTGCGCGAGCCGGCCTCCTCTGCCGCCTTCTGCACCTCAGGGTCGATCGTCGTCGTGACGGTCAGCCCACCGCGCTGGAAGTCGGCCTCGGAGATGCCCATCTCGCGGAGCTCGGCGTTGACGTGCCGCATGATCATGCCGACCGGCTTGTCGGCCGCACAGGTCTTGCAGCTGTTCTTGGTCGGCTTCTTGACGGTGGGGTACTTGCGCGCCGCGTACACCTCGGGAGTGATCCACTTCTCCTCGAGCATGTTCTTGAGCGTGTACTCCCAGCGTCCCTTGGCGTCCACGAGGTTGTAGTTGGGGTCGTAGCCCTTGTGCGTGGCGGTGGGCTCCGGCTGCTTGATGATCGAGGCCAGCACCGCCGCCTCGTACGGCGTGATCGCGTTCTTGTCGCCCGCGGGGGTCAGCACCGACTTGCCGAAGTAGCCCTGTGCCGCCGCCTCGATGCCGTACCTGCCCTCACCGAGGTAGATGTAGTTCAGGTACATGCCCATGATCTCGTCCTTGGTGTACCGGGACTCGAGCTTGCGGGCGATGACGGCTTCGCGGAGCTTGCGGTTGTAGCTGATGTCCTTGAGGTCGGCGGCGTGCCGGGCGTACTGCTGGGTGATCGTCGACGCACCCTGGGTGTCGCCGCCGGTGAAGTTGTTCCACGCGGCGCGGACGATGCCCTTCATGTCGATGCCGTTGTGCCGGTAGAAGTTCTTGTCCTCGGCGGCGGCGACGGCGTACTGCACGACCTTGTTGATCTTCGGCTGCGGCACGACCGTACGGTTCTGGTCGCCGAGCTTCGCCAGCACCGTCCCCTTGGAGTCGAGAATGACGTTGGTCTGCGCCTCTTCCTTCTGCGGCGGCAGCTCGACGTCGTCGAAGAAGTAGGTGCCGCCCACGACGCCCACACCGAGCAGGATGACCACCACGGCGGCCGCGGCGGTCAGGATGTTGGTACGGCGGCGCCGCTTGGCGGCCTTCGTCAGGATCTTCTGCGCGTCGCCCCGGCGGCCGTGCATGTCGGGACCGTCCGGGCCCAAGCCACCGACGGCGGGGGACACCGGCCGCACCGCGGCGCGGGCGACGGAGGCCCGTCCCGGCGCGGCGGCGACGGGCGCGGCGGCCGAAGCGCGGCCACCCACCCGGGCGGAGCCGACCGAGCCGGTCCCGGCCCCCACGGACGCACGGCCGGCGCCCACGGAGGCGCGGCCACCCACCGAGGCGGAGCCGACCGTCGCGGCGCCACGTGGCGCGGCACCACCGACGGAGGCGCGGCCACCCGCCGGGCGCCGGTACGCGTCCGGCCCGGGGCGTTCGTCGTAGCCGGACGGGTCGTCGTCAGGCGCGGAAGCAGCGGACGGCCCGGGCACTCGGGCCCGGGCACGCGCAGACTGCGGATCGCCGTACGAGTTCATTCGGTTACACCTGCCGGTCGCGGTGGCGTGCCCGGGAAGCCCTGGAGGGACTCCGGCCGGCACTGCCACAAGCGGACATTCTGGGCTGCATCCCCGCAGCCGCCCTGTCGGATGTCAAGAATGACCGATTGCGGCGCTGGATGCCCGTATCGGTCGGGGTCGCGTCAACGTTAGCGACGTTGAGGGCGATCACTGTCTGCCCTCCCGGCGATGTGACGACGACCCTGTCTCGCGGTGGCGGCCCGAGGCGGACGAGGCGGCAGCCGCCGCGCCCCTTGGCGGTTCGTCGGTGCTCAGCGCGTCCCTGCCGAGCAGGAACTGCTCGATCAGATGGTTCCACGCGCAGGTCTGGCACACCTCGACCACGAAGACTTGGAACTCACGCAGTGTCATTGCCAGGACCGGCAACTCGGCGAGCTTGCGGGCCTGGCCGGCGGACTGCTTCAGCTCGTCGCCGTAGATGTAGTGCACCAAGGTGAGGTTGTCGCGGCGGCAGACCGGGCAGCGCTCCTCCGTCGGCTCGCCATGGAACCGAGCTGCGTTTTTCAGGTATGGCGAGGCGTCACAGACCTCGAGCGTCCCGATCTTGCCGTTGTGCAGGTCACGCAGCAGCGCTCGCTTCTGTAGCGAGTAGTCGACGACCTGCCGCTGCGTGCGCATGGCGAAGAGAGTACGCGGTCGGCCCCCGAACGGCGACCGCCATCACGCAGCGTGGCGTGGCGACAGCTCACCATCACCGACGCGCCGCAGCTAAGCGGGCGGAGGCGGGCATCCCGGGCAACCAGCGTCACAACGCCTTGCCATCGCCACCCCCGCCGTTCTACGGTGACGATGTATCGGCCCGATACATCGAATGCTTCGATGCTCCACAACCAGGGAGGAGGTGGCCCTGAATGCTGGAACTGGCGATCCTCGGCCTCCTCCAGGAAACCCCGATGCACGGCTACGAGCTGCGCAAGGAGCTTGCCACCAAGCTCGGCACCATTCGCGCCGCCATCAGCTACGGCACCCTGTATCCGACCCTGAAGCGGCTGCACACCGCCGGCTGGATCAGCGAACAGGCCACCGAGACCGACATCGTGCCGCCGATGACCAGCAAACGGGGCCGGGTTGTCTACAAGATCACTGCCGAGGGCAAGGAACGGTTCGCCGATCTGCTCGCCCAGGCCGGGCCCGAGACGTACGACGACGCCGGCTTCGGCGTGCACTTCACCTTCTTCTCCCGCACCGACCGCGCCACGCGCCTGCGCATCCTCGAGGGGCGCCGGCGCCGGATCGAGGAGCGGCGGGAGGGCCTGCGGGACATGCTGTCGCGCGCCGGGGACCGGCTCGACGCGTACACGCTCGAACTGCAGCGACACGGACTGGACGCCTGCGAGCGCGAGGTCCGCTGGCTCGAGGAGCTCATCACCAACGAGCGCTCCGGCCGTACCCCTACCACCACCTCCACCGCCGATCAGGCGGCAGGAGCACCCCCCGAAGTACCGGCTCCGCACCAGGACCGGCCGTGATGAACAAGGAGGCAAACGCGATGGGCTCCGTCCGCGTCGCCATCGTCGGTGTGGGTAACTGCGCCTCATCCCTCGTGCAGGGTGTGGAGTACTACCGCAACGCCGACCCCAACGACCGCGTTCCGGGTCTCATGCACGTGACCTTCGGCGACTACCACGTCTCGGACGTGAAGTTCGTCGCGGCGTTCGATGTGGACGCCAAGAAGGTCGGCATGGACCTGGCCGAGGCGATCGTCGCCAGCGAGAACAACACGATCAAGCTGACTGACGTGCCGCCGACCGGTGTCACCGTCCAGCGTGGACCGACCTTCGACGGCCTCGGCACGTACTACCGGGAGATCATCGAGGAGTCCTCGGCCGAGCCGGTCGACGTCGTGCAGGCGCTCAAGGACGCCGAGGTCGACGTCGTGGTGTCGTACCTGCCGGTGGGCTCCGAGGAGGCCGACAAGTTCTACGCGCAGGCCGCGATCGACGCCGGCTGCGCGTTCGTCAACGCCCTGCCGGTCTTCATCGCGTCGGACCCGGTCTGGGCGAAGAAGTTCGAGGACGCGGGCCTGCCGATCGTCGGTGACGACATCAAGAGCCAGGTCGGTGCCACGATCGTGCACCGCGCGCTCGCCAAGCTGTTCGAGGACCGCGGCGTCGAGCTGCTGCGCACGTACCAGCTCAACTTCGGCGGCAACATGGACTTCATGAACATGCTGGAGCGCAACCGCCTGGTCTCCAAGAAGATCTCGAAGACCCAGTCGGTCACCAGCCAGATCCCGCACGAGATGGTCAAGAGCGACGTGCACATCGGCCCGTCGGACCACGTGCCGTGGCTCGACGACCGCAAGTGGGCGTACATCCGGCTCGAGGGCCGCAGCTTCGGCGACACCCCGCTGAACGCGGAGCTGAAGCTCGAGGTCTGGGACTCCCCGAACTCGGCCGGCGTGATCATCGACGCGGTCCGCGCGGCGAAGATCGCCAAGGACCGCGGCATCGGCGGCCCGATCCTCTCCGCCAGCTCCTACTTCATGAAGAGCCCGCCGGTGCAGTACAACGACCACGACGCGCACGCCGCCGTCGAGGCGTTCATCAAGGGCGAGATCGAGCGCTGATCTCTCACGAAGGCCGGACCGCTCGCCGGTCCGGCCTTCGGCGTTTGCCGATATCCTGCGGGCATGGCCCGATTCCCGGCAGCGCTCGTCGCGCTGGGCCTGGTCGCATCCGTCGCGGCCTGCGCCCGGTCCGGCGATCCCACGGGTACGCCCACAGCCGGCGCAAAGCTGGAGGCGAGCATCGAGGTGCCCACGCCGTACCACTCGCGGATCGCCGTGGCGCCGGGCACCGAAGTTGCGCACTGCGGCGACCAGCCCATCAGCCGTTCCGCCGCTCCGAGGCCGGCGACGTCTCTCAGCGAGGCACAGAAGCGTGCGGAGGAGGCCCTCCGGGCCGCCGATCGCCCGACGCCCCAGCGCGCGCCCGTTCCGGCCCGGGCCCTGCCCGCCGCGGAGGCCTGTGTGCGGCTGCTGCGCCCCCAGCTCAACCTCCTGGCCGCGAACGGCGACCTCGATCAGCAGCGGCTGCGCGACCATCTCGCTCAGGAGGGACTGAAAGCGGTCGTCCGCCCGGATCTCTCCTTCACCGGGATGGTGGGAGCGGCCTGCGTCTACGGCACGCTGCCCAGCACCGGACCCACGTTCGAACTGGGACCTAGGAACACCGACGGCTCCTGCTGACGGTCAACTCCAGGCACGTTCCAGCGCCACCCGCGCCTCCAGCTCGAGCAGCTGCCGTTTGCGGGGCAAGCCGCCGCCGAAGCCGACCAGCTTGCCGCCGGCGCCGACCACCCGATGGCACGGCACGATCACGGGCACCGGGTTGTGGTTGCACGCCGTGCCGACCGCCCGCGCCGCCCCCGGGTCGCCCAAGGCCGTCGCGATCGCGCCGTACGTGCGCATCTCGCCGTACGGAATGCGGGCGATCTCGCCCCACACCGCCCGCTCGAAGTCCGACCCTCCGCGCATCTCCACCGGCACGACGAAGTCGGTCACCGTGCCGGCGAAGTAGCCCGCGAGCTCGTCGAGCACCGGATGAACCGTCTGCTCTCCGCCGGCCCAGCCGGGCGGGGCGCCGAAGCGGACGCCGATCACCGTCCCGTTGTCGAGCGCGATGCCGAGCGGGCCGATCGGGGAGTCCATGAGGAGCCGCACGAGCCGATTGTGCTCCCGGGGTACGACAACTACGAGATGTGGCCGTGCTCCCGGGCCCAGCGCAGCAGCTCGGCCTCCGCCTCGTCCCGGTCCAGCGGCCCGCGGTCGAGCCGCAGCTCCTTGAGGTGGCGCCAGGCCTGACCGACGACCGGGCCGGGCGGCACACCGAGGAGCTCCATGATCGCGTTGCCGTCGAGGTCGGGGCGGACCCGGGCCAGGTCCTCCTCGGCCTGGATGCGGGCGATCCGCTCCTCCAGCGCGTCGTAGTCGGCGGCCAGGGCCGCGGCCTTGCGGCGGTTCCGGGTCGTGCAGTCGGAACGCGTCAGCTTGTGCAGCCGGGGGAGGAGCTCGCCGGCGTCGGTGACGTAGCGGCGGACGGCCGAGTCGGTCCACTCGCCGCGGCCGTACCCGTAGAAGCGCAGGTGCAGTGCGACCAGCTCGACCACCGCGGACGTGACGTCCTTGGGGTAGCGCATCGCCTTCATCCGTTGCTTGGTCAGGCGGGCGCCGACCACCTCGTGATGGTGGAAGCTGACCCGGCCGTCACGGCCGACCGCCTTGGTGGCCGGCTTGCCGACGTCGTGCATCAGCGCCGCCATGCGCAGGATGAAGTCGGGCCCGGAGTCGCCCTCGAGGCGTACGGCGTTGGAGACCACGATCAGCGTGTGCTCGTAGACGTCCTTGTGCTGCGCGTGCTCGTCGATCTCCAGCTTGAGCCCCGAGATCTCCGGGATGAAGCGGTCGGCGAGCCCGGTGTCCACGAGCAGCCGCAGGCCGGCCAGGGGATCCTGCCCGCACAGCAGCTTGGTGAACTCGTCGCGGATCCGCTCGGCGGTGATCCGGTCGAGGTCGGCGGCCATGGTCCGCATGGCGGCGAGCACCGCCGGGTCCACAGTGAACTTCAGCTTCGCCGCGAACCGGGCGGCGCGCAGCATCCGAAGTGGATCATCGCCGAACGACTCCTCGGGCCGCGACGGCGTCCTGATCAAGCCCGCCGCCAGGTCCTCGAGGCCGCCGTACGGATCGGTGAAGACGTGCCCCGGCAGGCTGACCGCCATGGCGTTGATCGTGAAGTCGCGGCGGCGCAGATCGTCGAGGAGGTTGTCGCCGTACTCCACGATCGGATTGCGGGTGACACCGTCGTAAGCCTCGGCCCGGTACGTGGTGATCTCGAGCCGGAGGCCGTCCTTCTGGATCCCGATCGTGCCGAACTCGCGGCCGGTCTCCCAGATCGCGTCCGCCCAGCCCTTCACCAGGTCGAGCGTCTGCTCGGGCCGGGCGTCGGTGCAGAAGTCGAGGTCGTCGCCGAGCTTGCCGAGCAGCGCGTCCCGCACCGAGCCGCCGACGAGGTGCAGCTCATGGCCGGCGGCGCCGAAGCGGCGCCCCAGCTCGTCGGCAACGGGGGAGACCCGCAACAGCTCCTGAACGGCGTTGCGCTGGGCCGTACTCAACACAGACATGGGACGACCAGCCTATCGAGCCTTCAGTCCGCTTGTGGGTGGTGGGTGGGGTGGTCGGACGGGAGCCTTCAGTCCGCTTGCGGGTGGTGGGTGGGGTGGTCGGACGGGAGCCTTCAGTCCGCTTGCGGGTGGTGGGTGGGGTGGTCGGACGGGAGCCTTCAGTCCGCTTATGGGTGGTGGGTGGGGTCGTCGGACGGGAGCCTCCAGTCCGCTTATGGGTGTGGGTAGGGCCGGATCGTGGCGGTCACGCATCGCAACGGGCAGGATGGGGGCGTGCCCGTACCCGAGGCGCTGCGCCGCCTCAGTGAGGATCCTGCTTTCTGGTCCCGCCTGCGGGCGGACGGCAGCGCGACCGACGACGCCGAGCCCGCCGAGCTGCGCATCAACCTGCCGGTGACCGGCGGGTACGGCCTCGTCCTCGACCTGGACCTGCTCACCGGCGAGCAGACGCTCGGCCTGCGCGAGCCCGCGACCAGCGAGCCGGTGCAGCTGGGCTGGTCGGCCCCCGGGAGGCCCTATCCCGCCGCGCTGCGCTGGCACGAGCTCGACCTCTGCGCCCGGGTGATCGCCCTGGAGGATCCGACGCTGCCGCATCCCGGGCTGGTCGTAGCGCTGCTCGGCCCGTTCGCGCCGGCCACCGCAGACGACGACGCGAATGCGGTCGCGGCGGTGCGGGAAGCCGCATATCGGTCGTTGCGCCGCGATGTGCCGCAGCCCACGCCGGTCACGCCGGAACAGACGCCGCTTCCGTTGTTCGCGGGCGACGACTGGTGGCCGCAGCCGCCGTCGCCGTCGCCGCAAGTCCTCGACGAGGCCGCGATCGCGGCCTACACCGCGCCGGCTCCGGCGCACCTCCAGGTCCGGGCCGGCTCACGCTTTCCGCACGAAGGGCTTGCCGAGCTGGTACGCCGGGCCGCACGCCGGCTGTCCCGCCTGCCGGAGGAGCAGTGGTACGCCGACGTCCGCCCGCTCGCCCGCCACATGGCCGACACCGGCGACCTGGGTCCGGTCCGTGCGCTGCTCGGGGTGCTGACCGAGGCCGGCTGCGATCACCCGACGGTGCTCGACGCGCTCAGCGAGCCGCTCGTACCGCTCGAGGCCTGCTGGATGGTGGAGACGCTCGCCGGCGCGCCGCCCGGGACCCTGGTCCGGCATCACACCTGAGCACGGCCTGGCTAGGGTGGCCTCTGTGTCCGTACCCCTGGGGAGGTCTTGGTGAGCGGCGGCCTGTACCGCAGCGCGCACGCCGCGCCCGACGGTGAGCCGGAGCCGTCCGACGGCGCCATGCTGATCTCCGTCGACAGCACGGGCACCTTGCCCACCGCGGCCGCCGACCAGGCCCTCCCGCCCGAGGTCATCCCGCCGGCGGTCGTCGAGTCCTCCGGCGGCGGCACGGTCTACGGCAGCACGGCCACGCAGGAGGAGCCGGCCGAGGAAGGGCCCGCCGAAGAAAGCCGCAGCACGGCCGGCAACAGCGCCATCATGGCCGCCGGCAGCCTGGTCAGCCGGCTGATCGGTTTCGTCCGCAACATGCTGATCGGCATGACGCTCGGTGCGGGCGTCGGCGACGCCTACACCAGCGCCCAGTTCCTGCCGAACCAGATCTACGAGCTGCTGCTCGGCGGCATCCTCTCCAGCGTCCTGATCCCGCTGCTCGTCCGGCGGCGCAAGGCGGACCCGGACGCCGGGGAGCTCTTCACCCAACGCCTGCTGACCTTCGCCGTGGTCTCGCTGGGCCTCGCCACGGTGCTGGTCACCGCGGGTGCCGGGGTGATCACCTGGATCCAGTCCGGCAGCGGCACCACTCCGGGTTACCGCGATCTGGTCACGGCACTGGCGTACCTGATCCTGCCGATCATCTTCTTCACCGGTCTGTCCGCGCTCATCGCGGCCGTGCTCAACGTCCGCGGGCATTTCGCAGCGCCGATGTGGGCGCCGATTCTCAACAACCTCGTCGTCATCGCGACGTGCGGCGTCTTCATCACGGTCTTCGGTACGGCCGGACCCAAGCCGGAGAACATGAGCACCGGCGAGATCCTGCTCATCGGCGGCGGCACGCTGCTGGGCATGGTGGTGCAGGCGCTCGGCCTGCTCCCGGCGCTGCGCAAGGTCGGCTTCTCGTGGCGGTGGCGGTGGGCGCCGCGCGCGCTCGGCCTGGGCGAGATCGGCCGGCTCGCCGGCTGGATGCTCTGCTACGTCGGCGCCAACCAGCTGGCCGTGTTCCTCGTGGTCCGGGTCCTCGGCGGGGTGTCCGACGGCAGCAAGGCCAGCACCCTGGCGTTCAACAACGTCTTCCTGCTCACGATGATGGCGCACGGCATCGTCGGCGTCTCGGTCATGACCGCTCTGCTGCCCAAGATGAGTTCGGCCGCCGCCGAGGGCCGGTACGCCGACGTCAGCGCCGACCTAAGCCGCGGCATCCGGCTCACCACCACGGCCCTGGCACCGATCGCCGTCGCGTACGGCGTACTCGGCGTACCGATCGCGGTCACGCTCTTCCAGGGCGGGGCGCTCAACTACGACCAGGCGTTCGCCACCGGCCGCGTCCTGGTCGTCGCCGCGTTCGCGGTGATCCCGCTGTCCGTGAGCTACCTCTGTACCTACGCCTTCTACTCGCTGCAGGGCAACAAGACGGTCGCGCTGATCAATCTGCCGGTGGTGGCCGTACGGATCATCGGGTATCTCGTGCTCTCGGAGGTGTTGTCGCAGTCGCTGGCCGCGGCCGGCATGACCGCGGCGAACGCCGTCTCGTACCTCGTCTCGGCGCTCATCTCCCTGGCGGTGCTGCGCCGCCGGATCGGCCGGCTGAACCTCGGGTCGGTGGCCGGCGCCCTGGTGAAGGTGGTCGCCGCCGCGGCCGTCGCCACCGCCGCCGGCCTGCTGGTCGTGCACTTCCTCCCCGGCGGCGACACGCCCGGGCGTCTTACCGCCGCGTTGCAGGTCGTGATCGGCGGTGGGGCGATCATGCTGGCGTACCTCGTGGCGGCTACCCTGTTCAAGGTCCACGAGGTGAATCAGGTCGTCGGGATGGTGCGCCGCAAACTCGGGCGCTAGTGGTTGTGGACAGCCCTGTGGATAACCCTCTGAACAGCTTTTTTATCGCCGCCGAGCGGCTCGAACAGCCTCGGCGTACGGCCTCGGACGGGTGCCGCGCCCGGGGATGACCTGTGGGACCTTGGCCATGGGCGGGTAAGGTCGGGGGCGACACGTGCGGACTCACCGAGGGAGGACGGGTGACCCAGGTCGGCGAAGGCCACGAGACCGCGGCCGACGAGGCCGGACCGGTCATGACCTTCGGTGCGCCCACCGTCGGTGAGATCCTGGCCGAGCGTTACCAGCTCGAGGAGCACGTCAACAACGACAGTGCTGGCCGGCAGGTCTGGCGGGGCATCGATGTCATTCTCCGGCGGCCCGTCGCGGTCGTGCTGCGGTACCCCGGCGGCGAGTCCGCGACCGAGATGCTGCAGGCGGCGGTCGATGCGAGCCGCGTGATCCACCCCAATCTGGTCGGCGTCTACGACGCGATCGACGAGGGCCAGCGCGCCTACGTCGTCCGTGAGTGGGTCGACGGCGAGGCGCTGCGCGAGATGGTCGCCCAGGAGGGCCCGCTCGACCCCGCCCGCGCCACCGCGATCGCCCACTCCATCGCCGATGCGCTCGCCGCCGTGCACGCCACCGGCATGGTGCACGGCAACGTGCACCCCGGCACGACGCTGATCGGCGACGACGGCCGCGTGGTTCTCGCCGACGCCCGGGCCGACTCGGCGGACAGCACCGAGTCCGACGTCCGCGCGGTCGGCGGCATCCTCTACTTCGCCCTGACCGGGCACTGGCCGCAAGCCGAGATCGGTCGCACGTCCGCCCTGCCCGACGCCATGCGCGACGGCAACGGCGCCCTCTCGGCGCCGCGCCAGATCCGCGCGGGTGTCCCGGCATACCTCGACGACCTCACGATGGATCTTCTCGACAAGCGGGTGGCGACCCCGGAGGCGGACGCGCTCGCCGCTGAGCTGGCCCGCCTCGACGCCGCCGAGGAGGAGTACGAGGACGTCGGTCCGCTGCGCTTCACCCAGGGCACCTCGGCCGAGCCGGTCCGCAGCACCCGCAAGATCGTGCTGGGCATCGCGGCACTGGTCGTCATCGCGATCGTCGGCCTCATCTTCGGCATCCGGGCGATCAGCAACTCCGGCCACGAGCAGGGCGGCGGCACCACCCAGGCGGGCGCCGGACCGCAGGGCGGCAACCAGGGCAATGCGACGACCCCCGGCAAGCCGGGTGGGGATCCGCAGGGAGCGCCGAAGAAGATCCCGCTCACGGCCAAGATGGTCCGCATCGTCGACCCGCCGAAGGGCGAGCGCAACGACACCGGCGAAGCCGCGCTGACCGTCGACGACAGCACGGAGACCGGCTGGGAGACGCAGCGCTTCCAGAACCGCTCCAACTTCGGCAACCTGAAGCCGGGCATGGGCGTCCTCATCAACCTCGGCTCGCCGCGCCACGTGAGCGAGATCCGGGTCGAGGCCTCCGCGCCGGGTATCGCCATGGACATCCGCTCGGGCGACTCCGACCCGGGCGACACCTCGTCGGGTGACGAGCAGATCGTCAAGAAGTACAAGAAGGTCGGCGACGGCGACACCGAGAAGACCAAGGGTACGAACACCATCTTCCCGGCCGACGACTCGCAGACCTATCAGTACCTCCTGGTCTTCCTGAGCGACCTGCCGCCCGCGGACGACGGCGCCGGCGGCTACAAGGTCAAGGTGACCAACATCGAGGTCTACGCCACCGACTGAGGCGGACTCCCAGCGTGCGGTGCCGCTCGGCTACATTGCTGACGTGACTATTGGCCGTACGCGCGGCGGTACGGATTCGGACGCCACCGACGCCGAGCTGCTGCACGCCCATGTCACAGGCGATCCCGCGGCGTTCGGCGAGTTGGTACGACGGCATCGCGACCGGCTGTGGGCCGTGGCCCTGCGCACGATCGGTGACCGCGAGGAAGCCGCCGACGCCGTGCAGGACGCGCTGCTGTCGGCCCACCGGGGCGCGGCCCGTTTCCGGGGTGACTCGGCGGTCACGACCTGGCTGCACCGGATCGTGGTGAACGCCTGCCTCGACCGCATCCGCCGCCGGCAGGCCCACCCCACGGTGCCCCTCCCGGACGGTACGCACACCGACGACGGCGGAGCCGGCACCCGGCCCGAGCCGGCCGCCCCGGTCCACGACCATGACACCGCCCTGGTCGTACGCGCCGCGCTGGCCGCCCTGCCGCCGGAGCAGCGGGCCGCACTGGTGCTCGTGGACGTGCAGGGCTATCCGGTGGTCGAGGCGGCCGAGATCCTCGGGGTTGCGGAGGGCACGATCAAGAGCAGGTGTGCGCGAGGGCGGGCCCGGATGGCGCAATCGCTCGGGCATCTCCGGATCGGATCGGGGCCCGCCGGACCGGGTGGCGCCGCCACGGGGAAAGACGATGGACACGGTGGGAACCCCGCAGGCGCGGGGCGCGTCCCATCGGGGTCGGGTGCGACCGTGCCGCTTCCGGCGTCGGGGCCGCTTCCGGCTTCGGGTGACAGAGGGGAGCAGGCGTGACCGGGGCAGAGTTCAGCGAGGTCGACTTCGACCTGCTGGCCGACTACGTCGGCGGCGCGCTGGACGGCACCCCGGACGAGGCGGTGGTGGCCGCCCTGATCGTCGGTCACCCGGGCTGGCGGCGGGCGCACGCGGATCTCGTCGAGGCCACCGGCGCCATGACGGCCGCGTTGCAGGCCTGGGGCGAGGAGCCCGAGCCGATGCCGGCCGACGTGTTCTCCCGGCTCGACGCCGCCTTCTCAAGCACTGCCGTCGGCGATGCGCGAGACGGCGCTGCTTCCGCCGGCGACACGAGCGACCGCGTGACGACGTTCGCCGTCGACACGAGCGACGGCCGGACTGTCGCCGCGGTCCGCGGTGACTCCGGGCCGGTCACCGTCGATGCGAACGCCGGCGGTGCGGCTGCCGGGCCTGCTCGTGCCCTGACGACGGACGATGGTGTTGCTTCTGGGCGGCATCTGGTCGCCGTACCGAATGATGATGCTCAGCCCACGACGGCCCGGAAGCGGGCCCGGCGGTTGAGGTGGGCTGCGCCGGTCGGGATCGCGGCCGGTCTCGTGGCGTTCCTCGGGTTCGGGATTCAGCAGTTCGGGACTGGGGAGTCGCAGGAGTCCGCGACGTCGGCCGGGGGGCAGGCGGCGCCCGAGGCGGGGCGCGCGCTCGCTCTGCCGGCCGGTCCCGGGCAGGTGTCGGCGAGCGGCACCGACTACGACCAGCAGACTCTCCCTCAGGCCGCCATGCGGGCGATGGCCGCGCCGGGGGTGGGCGACCAGTCGGGGAGCACGGCGCCGGAGCCGCTGACCGCGTTGCCGCAGCCCCGGGAGTCGGGGGCGCAGGGCAAGGCGGCGAAGCCGAGCGCCGGCGCGATGGCCGACGTGAACGACCCGCTCAACCGCCTGAAGGTGCAGGAGGCGCTGCTCGCCTGCCTCGACGCGATCTCCGGTGCGAACGGCGCCGGTCCGATCACCGCGCAGAGCGTCGACTACGCCAAGTACGACGGCACGCCGGCGCTCATCGTGCAGTTCACCGCGGGCAACGGCCAGTGGGTCTGGGCCACCGGCGCGGACTGTGGCGCGCCCGGTTCCGGCGCTCACGAGCTGGGTACGGCGAAGGTAGGCTGAGCGGACTCCCGCCCCTGGTGAGGACCCCCACTATGCCGGGGCCCACATGCCCATGACGCGGGGGAATGTTGCTCTCCTACCATGACGTTCTAGCGTGCGACGTCGCCGGTGCCCCGGCGAACCCAGACTGAGGAGTCGGCAGTGGACGAGGTCCGAAACCTGATCATCATCGGCTCGGGACCGTCCGGTTACACCGCGGCGCTCTACGCGGCCCGGGCCAACCTGCAGCCGCTGGTCATCGAGGGCGTGCAGTCGGGTGGCGCCCTGATGACCACCACCGAGGTCGAGAACTTCCCCGGTCACCCCGAGGGCATCATGGGCCCCGAGCTCATGGACAACATGCGCAAGCAGGCGGAGCGGTTCGGCGCCGAGTTCATCACCGACGACGCCACCCGGGTCGAGCTGGGTGACAAGCCGACCGCGGCCGGCACCGAGGGACTGAAGACGGTGTGGGTCGGCGACAAGCAGTACTTCGCCCGTGCCGTCATCCTCTCCACCGGTTCGGCGTGGCGGCCGCTGGGCGTGCCCGGCGAGCAGGAGCTGCTCGGCCACGGTGTCTCGTCGTGTGCCACCTGTGACGGGTTCTTCTTCCGCGGCCAGCACATCATCGTGGTCGGCGGCGGCGACTCCGCGATGGAGGAGGCCACCTTCCTCACCCGCTTCGCCGAGAGTGTGACGATCGTGCACCGCCGGGATTCGTTCCGGGCGAGCAAGGTCATGCAGAAGCGCGCGCTCGACAACCCGAAGATCAAGGTCGAGTGGAACTCGGTGGTCGAGGAGGTCCTCGGCGAGGACGGCAAGGTCGTCGGCGCCCGACTGCGCGACACGCAGACGGGGGAGACCAAGGTCCTCGACGTCACCGGCGTGTTCGTCGCCATCGGCCACGACCCGCGCAGCGAGCTCTTCAAGGGCCAGATCGAGCTGGACGACGAGGGCTACGTCAAGGTCGACCACCCGAGCACCCGGACCAACATCCCCGGCGTGTTCGCCGCCGGCGACCTGGTCGACCACACCTACCGTCAGGCCATCACGGCCTCCGGCACCGGCTGCGCCGCCGCGCTGGACGCCGAGCGCTTCATCGCATCATTCGTAGAGCTGTAGACCAGGAGGTCCTAGTGGGAGCAACCAAGGCCGTCACCGACGCCACTTTTGCCAGTGACGTGCTGCAGTCCGACAAGGTGGTACTTGTCGACTTCTGGGCCGAATGGTGTGCACCGTGCAAGAAGGTCGACCCGCTGCTGGCCGAGATCGCCACTGAGATGGGCGACAAGGTGGAGATCGTCAAGGTCAACATCGACGAGAACCCCGAGACGGCCCGCGCCTACCGGGTGATGTCGGTGCCGACGCTGACGCTCTTCAAGGGCGGCGAGCCGGTCAACTCGGTGGCCGGGGCCAAGCCCAAGGGCGCCCTGGTGAACTTCATCGAGTCCGCGCTCTGAGCAGGCTCTTCGCAACGCCCCGCATCCCGCCGGATGCGGGGCGTTGTTTCTTCGTGATGCGACGCACGGAGCGCACTTCGACGCCGGGCCACCCGCGACGACGAGGAGTACGCTCCGGAAGTTGTCCCCTGCACCTCCCCCTCAGTTCCTAGGAGCCGCGCGTGCGCTCGATCCGACGTGGAGACACCGGACCGGCCGTCGAGGAGATCCGGTCGATCCTGGTGGGCCTCGACCTCCTGGAAACCGGCGGCACCGTGTTCGACCCGGCCACCGAAACCGCCGTACGGGCCTTCCAGCAGAGCCGCGGACTCGGCGTCGACGGGCTGGTCGGCCCCGAGACCTGGTCGGCGCTGGACGGCGCCCGGTGGAAGCTGGGGGCGCGGACGCTGTTCCACTCGGTGCCGACGTCGCTGGTGGGCGAGGACGTCCGCGCCCTACAGGAGCGGTTGCTCGAGATGGGCTTCGACACCGGCCGCGCGGACGCCATCTACGGCCCGCGTACGGCCCGGGCGGTCGCCCAGTTCCAGCGCGAGGTCGGCCTCACGCCGGACGGTTCCTGCGGCCCCCAGACGATGAAGGCGCTGCGCCGGCTCGGCCGCAAGGTCGTCGGCGGCCGCCCCAACTGGCTGCGCGAGGCCGAGGCGTTCCGGCAGTCCGGCTCCAGCCTGGTCGGCAAGACCATCGTCATCGACCCGGGCCACGGCGGCGCGGACGACCTGGGCGTGGTCGTACCGGACGGGCAGCTGCGCTGGACCGAGGCGGACCTGGTGTTCGACATCGCCACCCGCCTCGAAGGCCGGCTCGCCGCGGCGGGCATGCGGGTGCACCTGACCCGTGGTCCCGCACCGACCCAGGCCATGACCGGCCAGGAGCGCGCGGCCCTCGCCAACAGCCTCGGCGCCGACCTCCTGATCTCCCTGCACCTGGACGGGCAGGAGACGCCGACCGCCGACGGGGTGGCCAGCTACCACTACGGCACCGGCAACGGCGCGACCTCGACGGTGGGGGAGCGGCTGGCCAACCTGGTCCAGCGCGAGGTCGTGGTCCGCACCGGCATGCGCGACTGCCGGATCCACGCGAAGACGTGGGAGCTGCTGCGCCTGACGCAGATGCCGGCGGTACGGGTGGACCTCGGCTACCTGACCTCGCCGGTGGACCGGGAGCGCCTCGTCGACCCGCTGTTCCGGGAGCAGATCGTCGAGGCGATCCTCGCGGCTGTGCAGCGGATGTACTTCCCGGTGGAGGCGGACGTGCCGACCGGCTCGATCGACGTGCGGCAGCTGCGACTGGCGCTCGCCTCGCGCAACACCTAGGGGCCCGTGGCGGTTCGGGCCCGTCGCAGCCTCAGCTGTCCGACGTGCTCGTGGCGGTCACCGGCCGGACCGGGCGGAGCAGCGTCTCCGGGCTCATCGAGCCGAGCAGCTTCTCCAGCGCGTACTCGACGTCGGACTTCCAGGACAGCGCCGTGCGCAGCTCGAGACGCAGCCGCGGATAGCGGGGGTGCGGGCGTACAGTCTTGAAGCCCACCGACAGGAAGAAGTCGACGGGCGCGACGCAGCCCTCACCCTCTTCGCCGAACTTGGCGTCGCCGAAGGCCTCGATCGCCTTGATCCCCCGCTTGGTCAGGTCACGCGCGACGCCCTGCACCAGCATCCGTCCCAGCCCACCCCCGGCGAAGGCGGGCACCACGTGCGCGGTCATCAGCAGGGCCGCGTCGGCGCTCACCGGCGAGGTGGGGAAGGCCATGGACCGGGGCACGTACGCCGGCGGGGCGAACATGACGAACCCGGCGGGCATGCCGTCGACGTACGCGAGCTTGCCGCAGGAACCCCACTCGAGCAGCGTCTGGGAAACCCACGCCTCCTTCTCGAGCCCGGGATCGCCGGTCGCGCAGGCCCGCTCGGCGGACACCGGATCCAGCTCCCAGAAGACGCAGCCGCGGCACGGCCGGGGCAGGTCTTCCAGCGTGTCGAGGGTCAGGTTGACCAGGCGTCGCGACATGCGGGACCCCTCGAGAAGTCGGTGAGATTCCGGACTTGCGGCACGGTCCTGTTCACGTGCTCGTCCGCGCCCCCGGACGGATCCTACGCCGCATTCGCCTTGAACGGGAGCGGATCGGACTCCAACGGGTGTTCCGGCACGTCTGGCCGTGATCGGCGGCGGTTCGCTGAGCCTCCTGCGGCTGAGGCGGCTTCCGCTGCGACCGCCGGGCAGCGGCCGAGCCGGCGCAGGTGGCCGGGCGGCTGTCCCGCTGGCTGGGTTCGGAGAGGTACCCCTATGCGTCCGCTGTTTAGCATGGACGCCGATGTGTCCAGCTTACGGATGAGGTGAAGCCGCATGACCGGCACGACTCAAGACGACTACACGGATCGCTATGCGCGCCGCGTACGGGGGATGACCACCTCCGAGATCCGCGCCCTGTTCGCCGTCGCCAGCCGTCCCGAGGTGGTGTCGCTGGCCGGCGGGTCGCCGTACATCGCCGCCCTGCCGCTCGACGCGGTCGGCGACATGATGGGCCGGCTCGCCTCCCAACTTGGCACGACCAGTCTCCAGTACGGCATCGGCCAGGGCACGGTCGAGCTCCGCGAACGCATCTGCGAAGTCATGACCCTGTCCGGGATCGACGCCTCCAACGGCGCGTCCCCCGACGACGTCGTGGTCACGGTCGGCGGACAGCAGGCGCTGGACCTGGTGGCACGGCTGTTCCTGGACCCGGGCGACGTGGTGCTCGCCGAAGGCCCGACGTACGTCGGCGCACTCGGCGTGTTCCAGGCCGCCCAGGCACAGGTGCGCCACGTCGCCATGGACGCCGACGGGCTGGTCCCCGCGGCCCTCGAGGCGGCGATAGCAGAGGCAGGTGGGAGGGCCAAGTTCCTCTACACGATCCCGACCTATCAGAACCCGGCCGGGGTCACGCTCACCGAGGAACGCCGCGAGGAGATCCTCGACATCTGCGAGCGGCACCGGCTGCTGGTGATCGAGGACGACCCGTACGGAACGCTCAGCTTCGAGGGTGAGGCGCCGCGACCGCTGCGCGCCCGCCGCCGCGACGGCGTCTTCTACCTGAGCACGTTCTCGAAGACCTTCGCGCCGGGCCTGCGGGTGGGCTGGATCCTGGCTCCCCATGCCGTACGCGAAAAGCTGGTCATGGCCAGCGAGGCGAACATCCTGTGCCCGAGCGCCTTCGCCCAGGGCGCGGTGACCCAGTACCTGTCCACGATGCCCTGGCGCGAGCAGATCAAGTCCTACCGCGAGATCTACCGCGAACGCCGCGACGCCCTGCTCGACGCCCTCGAGGACCTGATGCCGGCGGGCACCACCTGGACCCGCCCCTCGGGCGGCCTCTTCGTCTGGGCCACCCTCCCCGACGGCCTCGACTCCAAGGCGATGATGCCGCGCGCCATCGCCGCTCGCGTCGCGTACGTCCCGGGCACCGGCTTCTACGCGGACGGTACCGGCACCGGCAACATGCGCCTCAACTTCTCGTTCCCGCCACCCGCCCGCATCCGCGAAGGCGTACGCCGCCTGGCGGGCGTCATGGAACAGGAGCTCGCCATGCGCGAGGTCTTCGGCCCGACAACCCCCCACCGCCGTCGTGGCCCGGCCGCCGCGGACGCTCCCGGTCCCGACTTGGCATGATCACCCCCATGGGTACGTCCACAGAACCGCACGTCCTCGTCCTCGCCGGCGGCCTGTCCTACGAGCGAGACGTATCCCTGCGCTCGGGCCGCCGAGTCCTGGACGCCCTGCGCTCCGCAGGCCTGTCGGCGGAGATGCGCGACGCGGACGTATCACTGCTGCCACTGCTCCAGGAGGACCCCCCGGACGCGGTGGTGATCGCGCTCCACGGGGCGACCGGTGAGGACGGGTCGCTCCGCGGAGTCCTCGACCTGTGCGGAGTCCCGTACGTCGGCTGCACGGCGGCAGCATCCCGCCTCGCCTGGGACAAACCCTCGGCGAAGTCGATGCTTCGCGAGAAGGGCATCCGTACCCCCGACTGGGTTGCCCTTCCACACGACCGCTTCTCGGAGCTGGGCGCGGTCGCGGTCCTCGACCGGATCGCCGACCGACTCGGCCTGCCGCTGATGGTGAAGCCGGCCCAAGGCGGATCGGGCCTGGGAGCAGCAGTGGTCCGCGAAGCAAGAGCATTGCCCGCGGCCATGGTGGGCTGCTTCGCGTACGACTCGACCGCACTCGTCGAACGGTACGTCGCCGGGATGGACGTGGCGGTATCGGTGATCGACCTGGGGGAGGGACCGGTCCCACTGCCGGCGGTGGAGATCGTGCCCCGGAACGGCGTGTACGACTACGCAGCCCGATACACGGCCGGCCTGACGACGTGGCACACCCCGGCACGGTTGTCGCCGGCGGTGTCGGAGTCGGTGGCGGCCACGGCGGTGGCGGCGCATGAGGCGTTGGGGCTGCGGGACCTTTCCCGGGTCGACCTCATCGTGGATGCGGACGGGGTGGCGCACGTGCTGGAGGTCAATGTGTCACCGGGGATGACGGAGACTTCTTTGCTGCCTTTGGCCGCTCAGGCCGGGGGGTTGGACTTCGGGAAGATGTTGGAGCGGTTGGTCGGGCGGGCTGTCGCTCGGGGGTGAGTCCCGACCGGCCCTGCGTGGCCGCTGTCGTTCTTTTCGGTGGCCGGTCCTCGGGCCCATGTCGTTGCAGATTGCTCAGGCGCATCCGGGCGGCGGCTTGAGCCGACATCGGGTCTGGGCACAATGCTCGGCTGGATATGTCGGCCCGGCCGGCCATCCCGGTACCTGATCTCCTTCGAGCCGGACCGTTCCCTCCAGCGACCCGTTCTTCGGCTGGTGGAGCCGGTCCACGCCCCGGACCTTTTCAGGCGCTGCGGCGCCCCGCACTTCGAGCTCGCTGCCCGCTTTCGACGGGGCTCGCTTCCGCCAGCCCTAACACTTCGGCCGGCGTATCCGCTTCAGCCAGCCTCCCCAGGCCGACATCGCACCGACCTCAGCCCGCAGACAGATCCTGCGACCGACTCGAGTCGGCGGCGGGATCGGCGGTTCGCTGAGCCGGACAGCGAGGCTTGTATCGCTACCCGCCGTGCGGTCGTGGTCGTGGTCGTGGTCGCGGCCGTGGTCGTGGTCGTGGGAGGAGCCGTGATCGTCCGGAGCGAATCCACCGGCGTCTGTCACGTCCTGGCAGGGGGGCTGGAGTCAGGAGCAGCACCACCATTGGCGGTCGCGTCGCGCGCAGCTTCACCATTGGCCGCCGCTTCGCGCGCAGCATCGCTCTCACCGCTGGTGTCCCCGGCGGAGTCCTCGCCAGCGATGAATTCATGAGCGGCGTCGCCGTCGATGCGGTCGCCACCGCCACTGTCGGCGCTCCCTGAAACTTCTACTCGCGTGGCGGGGGACAGTGTCGAATCCGCTTCATCGTCTCCAGCCGAGACAAGCCTTCTCGCGTATGCAGACAGGTCCCGTGTCTCACCGTCGTCAAAGGTCCGTACTCGCTTCTCCTCGAACTTCGCGACGTCAGCGCCCGCGCCCCTGCTATCGACCACCCCTCCACCTGTGGCGCCGCCCACCGCCTCATCGCCCCCGACCGCATCCGCGGCGTCGACCATCTCGTCATCCGTGGCGGCCTTCTCGTCCACTACCACTCGTTCCGACGCGCCGCCGCCTTCGTCGTCGAGAGCCGCAAGCTCTTCGCCGACATGCTCGCCTCCGCGTGCCTCGGCGGCTTGGCCGGCGCGGTCGGCATTGAGTACCGCGTCCGCCTCAGCGATTCCCCCGCCGCCATGCACTGCCTCTACTTCGCCGACTGCCGCGCTGTGCGCGTCGGCCGCCGTCGCGTCGCCGAACGCCGACTCTGAAGGCGCGCCTGCAGGGCCATCACCTTCGACGGTTTCGTCGCCGGCGATAGCGCCCCCAGACACAGCGCTCGCGCCGGATGCGATCGGCCCGCCAGACGCAGTGAGTGAGACGCGGTTAGCAAGGTCCGCCGTCGGCTCGGCGTCCTCCTCCAACGTGGTGTCGGTACCCTCATCCGCGGCGAAGTCCTTCCCTGGCGCGGCGGCGCGCGCTTCGGCCGCGGCACCGTCTGTGGATGCAACAGCGCCGTTCCCGGCGGCCGTGGCACATTCCTCGTTTCCGGCTGCGCCTTCCTCCAACGCAGCACTGCCGTTCGCGGACTCGGCTGCCCCGTGCCCGGACCCGGCTGCCCCTTCCCCGAACCCAGCACTGCCGTCCGTGGACTCCGCTGCCCCGTGCCCGGACCCGGCAGCCCCTTCCCCGAACCCAGCACTACCGTCCGCGGACTCCGCTGCCCCTTCCCCGAACCCAGCACCGCCGTCCGCGGACTCGGCTGCCCCGTGCCCGGAGCCAGCACTACCGTCCGACAACTCCGGAGCCCCTTGCCCGGATCCGGCTGCCCCGTGCACGGACTCGGCAGTCCCTTCGTCGGAAGCGGCCGCCTCTTCTCCCGGCAACTTGGCGGCGCCCTCCGCAGACGGGTTGGTGCCCTCGTCGGACGCGACGGCGGCTTTCTCGGACGAGGCGGTGTCGGCGGGTACCTGATCGCTGAAGGTGGCCGGGGTCTCCCAATGGATGTGAGGCGGTTCAGCGATGGCACGTCCCCCGAACTCAGCCAGCCATGCGGCGACAAGCGCGAGATTCCCGCGCCACTGCTCCTCGGGAATCACCGGGAGAATGTCGTCCCACAGGGAGAGGAAGGTGCCGCGCAGCTGAAGCCGGCCGTACGGGCGCGCGAGGAACCACATGTGCAGGTGAGCCGAACCGTCACCCCACCGATTCACGTGAACCCGAGCCACACCGTCGAGCGAGCGAACGGCGCGCTCGAGGCGGACTGTCATCACCCCGAGCTCCGCCGCCAGGAGGTTCGGGAGGTCACCAAGGTCGAGGTGGGAACGGCACTCCAAGATGAGAACCATGGGCAGCCCGGTCGGCCGATCCATGGCTCGAACCCGCCACCGCTCACTCACCCAGATGTACGCATCGTCAGGCGTATTGCAGGCAACGCAGTCGGCGGCGTCTTCACCGCTGCGAGGAGGCTCGACCTCGACCGGGGGAGCGAGGTGCTTGACTCGCAGATCGCCCTCGAACGGGAACGAAGGCCAACGCGTGAAGTCGGGAAGCGAGGAGCTGCTCTCGGGCACGAGGCTGACCCTAGTGCAGGCGACACGGCACTGTCCCGGGTCAATTTCTCACCGGACCCGGCAGCCGAACCTCCACCGTTCAGACGGGCCCTGACGCGTAGAAGTCGATCACCGCCTCCAACGGCTACGCCGCCGGCAAAGTTATCCACAGAAGTTATCCACAGCCCGCCCCGTTTCACGTGAAACACCATGTCGCAGCGTTGCCGACCCTGTGGATACTGCCGTGGACAGCGGCCGCCACATCGGTGTTGTTTCACGTGAAACTCCGCACACGCCGCCCGTCAACAGCGGTTGCGCACACCATGTGGATACTCCTTCCCGCCGATCTCTAGCTCTCGCTCAATGGCGCGACCTCTGACCCGCGCGGACCACCGCCCACCCTCCATCGGGCCAGCCGAACTTGCCGACGGCGGCTCCGTTTCACGTGAAACCGGCACCCGGCACCCGGCACCCGGCACCCGGCACCCGGCACCCGGCACCCGGCACCCGGCACCCGGCACCCGGCACCCGGCACCCGGCACCCGGCACCCGGCA
>NZ_JBITLP010000001.1:162745-199764 GCF_044465265.1 Actinoplanes sp. NPDC049681 | reverse complement strand
GCACCGAGATTGTCGATCCGACTCGCGCAGCGACCAGAGGCTCGCGCTGCCGCGTTCCTCGCTCACTGGCGCACTGGTGCAGTGCACCCCGTTTCACGTGAAACCAGCCGGCATCGGTACCCGAGATCTCAGGCTCGTGAGGGGCGCTCGTCCGAGCCATACCGTGGGTGGTTCGTCGGCGTGGCCGCCTCAGGAGATCACGGGGCGATTGCGTGGGCAGTCACCGCCGGGACGCCGGCCGGAAGGCACGACGTCCGCATCCCCTGCCGGTCGAGCGCTCACCGGCCAGCCGTTTCGTTTCACGTGGAACGGTGCCTATCCGGCGCCAAAACCCGACCGTCATCCAGGTTCGAGGAGGGCCGCTCCGGGCTCCGGGCTCCGGGCTCCGGGCTCCGGGCTCCGGGCTCCGGGCTCCGGGCTCCGGGCTCCGGGCTCCGGCCTCCGGCCTCCGGCCTCCGGCCTCCGGGAGAGTTTGACATCCCGGTTCCACGTGAAACGTGGACTCACTACTTCCCGGATCCTCGTTGGGGCGCTTCCCGTCTTGGCTGCCGAGAGGCGCGCGTTCCACGTGAAACAGGTGACCTCGACACATCGTCAAAGCCGCACCCGATGCCGTCATTGCCCGAGCGAACACCGGCTGGACCGATTGCGGGCCCGACGCGCCCGGACCGAGGCGGGAAGAGAACCAAGGCGAGAAGTAAGCAGCTCAAGGCTCGTCTGAAGTTCCCTATCCACTAGCCGCTAGGGGCAGGCGAGAAGAGATGGTCTCGTTGTATGGGCCGCCACAAGCCGCCGGCACACGAGCTCCGGCCCCCACCGTCGGTCTCGCGCACAGCGTGACGGCTTTGCGTGACAATCTTGTTCCCCACAACTCAGGCGGACCGAGTCTCGTCTGGGACGACATCGCCGCTCGCCATCCGCGCCGACCCGCCCAGACGTGCGGGTAACCGACGTGGCCTAGCTAGTGGCGCTACAAGCTGCGGACGGCCGCGCGGCGCCCGGCATCACATCGGATCACGCCAAGACGCCGCGACACGAGAGGCGCGTGCCAGCTCTACGTCTGACCCGCGAGGCCACGAGGCGTCATCCCTTCGGCGCCGAGCCACGGCTGGAACACCGCAACAGCACCTTCCCAGCGGGCAGGCTACGGAACCTACAGCCCGGCATACCAAGGGACGCAGGGAACTGGCTGGGGAGCCGGAGAGTGCGGCGGCCGCGATCGCGTGGGTCATGCGGCCGGAAGGGGAGCAAGGAAGTACCCAACGATCGCCTTCGTCGCAGTTGCAAATACCCCGGCGAGGTCGGTGCTCTCCGCCCGAGCACTTCGGCCCTTCAGCATCCGCGGGCCCGGTTCCTCGAGAACCCCGGAGGCCGGGCGTGACACCGAGACGGACCGAAGCCAGCCATCGTGGCAGAGCACGGACGGCGGCCAAACGGCGCGACGATGAGGGCGAGGCTGGCTCGACGGCCGCGGACCCCAAGTAGAGCGTGTTCGGACGACATCGGACTTGATGGCCAGTGTCGAAGACGCAGGATCGGGCCCGCTGAGATTGGCGTAGGGAAGCGCGATCACGGTGGGCCCCCGAGACGGTCCTAAGAAGATCGGGCCGAGCCGTGAAGGCAGGCGCAAAGTGATCTTCTCTCACGTTTGCCCGAGGATAGGCCGACGGTACCCACCCGAAGCGCAAATGAGTCGAAATCGGGCGTCAGATTTGGGGACGATCAGAAAACCGGCCGGGACCGAAATCCCAGGAGAATCGTTCTGACAGAACCGGATGCACCCAGCAAGCCGGGCTCTTCGAAGGAGAACCGCCGACCCATCCAACCAGGACATGAAGAAGGCACGTGATCCGCCAGTCTCACGTGCCTGTCCGTCATCGTGCATCGCCGCCCCGCCAGGCGGCACCGATCAGCCCGCGGGCCGACCAGATCGGCTCACTCCGAAGATCCCGCGCCTTCGTCCTCTACGCCGATCATGCCCACTATCCGCTCGAGGTCATCGACAGTCGCGAACTCGATCGTGATCTTGCCCTTGTTCCGGCCGATGTCGACCTTGACTCGGGTGTCGAAGCGGTCCGAGAGTCGCTCGGCCAGATCGTTCAGCGCCGGCGCGTGGACCTTTGCTCGGCGGGCCGGAGCTGACTTCCTGACCGGGCCGTCCGCGATGGCGAGGGACACGAGCTCTTCTGTTGCGCGTACCGAAAGACCCTCGGCCACGATCCGCAGAGCGAGCTGCTCTTGGGCTTCTCCGTCCTCGAGGCCGAGCAGCGCCCGCGCGTGGCCCGCCGACAGGACGCCGGCCGCTACTCGGCGCTGGACCGGTGCCGGCAGGTTGAGGAGCCTGATGGTGTTGGAGATCTGCGGGCGGCTGCGACCGATCCGTCGCGCCAGTTCTTCGTGCGTCGCGCCGAATTCCTCCAGCAGCTGCTGGTAGGCGGCCGCCTCTTCCAGAGGGTTGAGGTTGGCGCGGTGGATGTTCTCGAGCAGCGCATCGCGGAGCATGGCGTCGTCGCGGGTTTCGCGGACGATCGCCGGGATGGTCTCCTTGCCGACCGCTTGGGCGGCGCGCCAGCGGCGTTCACCCATGACCAGCTCGTAGTGGCCGTCGCCGATGTCGCGGACGACGATCGGCTGCAGGAAGCCAACCTCCTGGATCGAGGTCTTGAGTTCCTCCAGCGCCTCTTCGTCGAAGACGTGACGCGGCTGCTTCGGGTTGGGGACGATCGCCGTGACCGGAAGCTCGGCGAAACGTGCACCCGGTACCGGTGCCAGGCCGTCATCGACGGGTTCGCTCGGGATCGGCTCCGGGGGAGTGACGGCCTCGGGCTCGGGTGTCGAGGGCTCGACCGGCGCCGAGAATTGAGCGGGCGCCGGCGCGGAAACCGGGGGCGGCGGCTCTTCGGCGACCGCGGCACTGGCTGCTGGCGCTGTGGGGATCAGGGCCCCCAGGCCGCGGCCGAGGCCACCCCGTGGACGGTTCTTCATGCCGTGCCTCCCGTGTTGACGCCGCGCATGGCGAGTTCCAGTGCCGCCTCGAAGTAGCTTGTGGCGCCGCGCGAACCCGGATCGTAGGTCATCACGGACTGGCCGTAGCTGGGTGCCTCCGACACGCGTACGTTGCGGGGGATCACCGCCTCGAGCACCTTGGCGCCGAAGTGGTTGCGGACATCCTGCTCGACCGCGTCCGCGAGACGGGTACGGCGGTCGTACATGGTCAGCAAGATTGTGGAGACGTCGAGCGTGGGATTGAGGTGCTGACGGACCAGGTTGATGTTGTTGATCAGCTGGTTGAGCCCTTCCAGGGCGTAGTACTCGCACTGGATCGGGATCAGGACCTCCTGCGCGGCGCAGAGCGCGTTGACCGTGAGCAGGCCGAGCGACGGCGGGCAGTCGATGAACACGTAGTCGAACTTCTCGGGGTGCGCCTGGATAGCCCGCGCGAGGCGGGATTCTCGGGCCACGACGGAGACCAGCTCGATCTCCGCGCCGGCAAGGTCGATCGTTGCCGGTACGCAGAACAGGTTCGGAATGCCCTCCACGGGCTGCGCCACCTCGGCGAGCGGCACGTTGTCAATGAGGCAGTCATACACGTCCGGTACGCCGGCGTGGTGGGGCACGTTGAGGCCCGTCGACGCGTTGCCCTGCGGGTCGAGGTCGACGACGAGAACCCGGTTGCCGTGCAGCGCGAGGGCCACCGCGAGGTTGACGGTCGTAGTCGTCTTGCCCACGCCCCCCTTCTGGTTCGCCACGCAGAGAACCCGCGGATGGTCGGGTCGCGGCATGGTGATCTCGCCGCTCGGGTTGAGGATCTGCACAGCTCGCAACGCTTCCATGGCCAGCGGCGGATCGTCCTCATCCCGGGTCGGCGTTTCACGTGAAACATGCTCGCCTGCCGCTGCGCCGTCCGCCGTCGGCGCCGCCGACACGGCCGCCGGGGCTCCCGATGCAGGAGGCGCGGAGCTCGGGGGAGCGGAAACCGGGGGCGCCGAGGTGGGCTGGGCTGCGAAGTCCCCGCCATGCTGCGTGCTCATACCAGAAGACGGTACGGGCGCAGAGCCCGTTACGGACGCCGCGGGTGGGGAAGATCGCGGAGCCGCCGAGGTTCCCGCCATAGAGTCACCGGCCGGAGCGGATCTTGGGGCTGCCGACGGTACGGACGCAGACCCGGACACCGGGGCAACGGAGGGGTCAGTTCGAGGCGCCGGAGCGGGGCGCCGGGGATCGGCCGCAGCAACGTCGGGACTGACTGGGGTTCCGTACACCTGCCCACCGTTTCCGGTACGCGGCTGAGGCACACCCTGCTCCCCACTGTTGAAGCTCAGACTCAAGCTCACGCTCCGATCGGGGCCGGCGTATGGATCGGTTTCACGTGAAACCTCGTCCCAGCCGGGGTCGCCATCGGGGCCCCTGCCATACTCATGCACCGTTTTATCCCTGCCTGGTTGGATGGAGTCGGCACCGCGAGCGTGCGGTCCGGCAGGAAACGGCGGTGCAGAAGCTCCCGCCGTCCGGTCCACACTATCGACGCGCGGCCAGCCTACGGCCGTCGGGCGAGCGTTGCCACGGTTGTCCGCCTGATGAGTCCAGACCGTCAGGATTGGGGACGCCTCGAAGACCATAAATCCCGGTAGGAGGCGGAGCTTCCCGCCGTACCTTCGGGAAGAGCCCGGCCATCCGAGTCCGGAAGCCGACCGCCGAGCGGGTGAAATTGCGGGGTCGCGAGGGGAAGTGACCTCCGATCGCGGGGCGGGTGTGCCCGGATGGTCAGGCGATGGCGACCGCGGATGGACCGGCGGCGAAGGCGCGGGTGAATCCGCCGACGGGAAGCGTGCGGGATCGGGATCGCCCGCTGGGTCGAAGGTGCGGGCGGGTGGCGGCCAACCAGACCCGGCAGGCGGTTCCATTGCCACGGCCGGCGTCCGCGAGGGTCGTGCGGCGGGAGCCAATTGGGGGGTCATCGGTGACTCGGTGGGCACTCGCTGAATCCCGGCAGCGGAGCCAAGGGTCGCTCCGGCAGGAGAGTCAGCTGCGGGCGCTAGCTGAAGCCCCGCATCAGTCGACCCGACCCCGGCAGGAGACTCACCTTCAGAGGTGCGCTGAGCTCCCGCGGCAGCCAACCCCACCCGGACAGGGGACTCACCTCCAGGCCCGCGCTGAACCCCCGCAGCAGTTGACCCCACTCCGGCAGGAGCGTCGCCACCCGCCATGCGCTGGACGCCGGCGGCAGACCCCGCCCCCACCCGCGACGGTGAGGGAGCTGGCCCAGGCGCGGGTCGTGGGAGTTTCCCGGTACGTTTCCGCGCGCCCCGCCTGGCCATCTATCTCCTCCGCGATCTCCTCTTCCCGGAGCCGCGCCCACCGGTGTCATCGGCGGACCGGCCCGGGGCAGCCGCCCGCTTGGACGGCCTCGGCCGTGATGCCACGACGTCGCGTTCCCGAACGATCTCCACGACCGTGGACGGGGGGTCGATGAGACCGACCCCGCAGAGCCGGACGATCGGCTCGCCACCACCGAGACGGGCGATCGCCTGTCGATGCTCCGCCACCTCGTCTTCCGCCGAGGCGCCCTTGAGCGCCACGAGACGGCCGCCGACGGCGGCGAGGGGCAGGCACCATCCGGCGAGCCGGTCCAGCGGCGCCACGGCGCGGGCGGTGACGACATCGGCGGGGGCGGGGGGTCCACCGGCGAGGTCTTCCGCTCGTCCCCGTACGACCGTGACGGTCGCGTCGAGGCCGAGCGCTGCCACCGCTTCGGACAGGAAAGCGGTACGTCGTGCCAGCGGCTCGACCAGGGTGATCGTCAGATCAGGTCGGGCCACTGCCAGCACGATACCGGGCAAACCGGCACCAGACCCCACGTCAATCACCGAAGCGCCGATAGGGATCATGTCGGACATAACGCCGCAGTTGATCAGGTGGCGTTCCCAGAGCCGGGGTGCCTCTCGCGGACCGATCAAACCGCGTACGACGCCATCGGTGGCGAGCAGTTCGGCGTATTCGCCGGCCAAGGCCAGACGATCGCCGAACACCGCTTCGGCGGCGGCACGGTGCTCGGCCGGCGGAGAAGCCGGCGAGGAAACCAGCGGCGAAGCCGAGGACGAAGCCGAGGACGAAGCCGGGAAGGGGACGGAAGCCGAGAGCGAGCCGCCCGGTGAAGCAGGCGGCAGTGCGTCAGGCGCGGCCGAAGGCGTAGCCGGGACGGAAGCCGGTTGAGGATTCGACGAAGAGTCCGACGGCGAAGCAGACGAAGAAGCCCGCACAGAGCCGTCCGGCGTAGCCGCCTCGAACCCACCCGGCGAAGCAGAAGCACCAGAAGGCGAAGAAGCAGACGACGAGCAAGAGGAAGAACCGGCCGGGGAAGACGAAAGCGGCCCGGGAACCTCAGCACCCGAGCCGCCGCCCCCCACACCGAAGCGGGGTCCACTCATATCGCGAGATCAGTCCGCCGGCCGCACGACAATGCGACGGTTCGGCTCCACGCCCTCGGACTCGCTCTCCACCCCGGAGATCGCGTTCACCACGTCATGGACGCACTTGCGCTCGAAGGCCGACATCGGCTCCAGCCGCACAGCGTCCCCGTGCTCCTTGACCTTCTCCACAGCATTCCGGGCCACCGCCGCCAGCTCCTTGCGGCGGGTCGCGCGGTATCCACCGATGTCGAGCAGCAGCCGGCTCGGCGAGCCCGTCGCCCGGAAGATCGCCAGGCGGGTCAGTTCCTGCAGCGCCTCCAGGGTGGCGCCGCGCTGGCCGACGAGCGGCTGCAGGCGGCCGCCGACGACCTCGACCATCGGGCGGCCCGCCGACACGAGCTCGTCGATGTCGCCGTCGTAGTCGAGGATGTCGAGCAGCCCCTCCACGTAGTCGGCGGCGATCTCGCTCTGCCGGAACAGGTCGGAGTCGGAGGCCACGCTCTCCGACTTCTTGGTCTCCTCCGTACCGGTGGACTCCGCGGTGGCGGCGGTCGTCTCCTCGGCGCTGGGAGTGCTGGTGTCGGTCACGGTCTCATCTCCGTACTCTCGGGCCGGACCCGCTCGGTCCGCTGTTTCCCGTACCGGCGGCGTCCATTCGCCGGTGCGGGGAGGTCTTTGTCGCCGCCCTGGCAAGGGCCGCGCGCGGCCCGGACGACGGTCCGGGCCGCTGCTGCGTCATCCCTTGGGTTTGTTCGCCGGTCTGACGCCCTTCTTGGGGTTGACCGGCTTGGCACCGGGCTTCGGGGCGAGGGCCTTGGTGTCGACGACCGGCGACTGCGGCTCGGGCTCCGCCTGCTTGCGGCCGAACAGGCCACGTGCGGCGGGCTGCACCGGGTTCTTCGTGCCGTTCTTGGTGGCGGCGCCGGCGGTGGGGCGGGCCGCGGAGCCGCCGGACCGGCCGGCCATCTGCGGCGGCGGGAACTTGCGGAGCACCCACTGCTGCTGGGCCAGGCTGAACAGGTTGTTCGTGACCCAGTAGATGACCACGCCGATCGGGAACAGCGAGCCGGAGACGAGCAGCGACAGCGGGATGCCGTACAGCATCAGGCGCTGGATCATCTTCTGCTGCGGGTCCTCGGCCCAGCCGGTCTTGAGGATCATCTGGCGGCTGGTCATGTACGTCGTCGCCATCATGATGAGGACCAGGATGCCGGCGATGACCTTGACCGTGGCGCCACTGCCGGCGTTCAGCGCGGCGAGCTCGGCGGGGGAGGAGCCGAACTTGGCCGGCAGGGGGGCCGTGAACAGCGCCGAGTGGGTCGCGTCGCGGAACTGCTCGGCGGTCCAGCCGTACAGGGTCGGCCGGGGGTTGTCGGGGCTCAGCCGGCGCAGGACGTGGAAGAGGCCCAGGAAGACGGGGATCTGCAGGAACATCGGGAGGCAGCCCATCAGCGGGTTGGCCTTCTCGACGCGGTACAGCTCCATCATTTCCTTCTGGAGCGTCTCCCGGTCACCCTTGTGCTTCTCCTGCAGCTCCTTGACCTTGGGCTGCAGTGCCTGCATCGCCCGCTGCGACTTGATCTGCTTGACGAAGACGGGGAAGAGGATGACGCGGAGCGTCACCACCAGGAAGACGATCGAGAGGATCCACGCCCAGTTGGTGCCGAGCACCGGACCGTCGGGGATGCCGATGGTGTCCCACAGGGCATGCCAGCGCAGGAGGATCCACGAAATGCCGTAGTAGATCCAGTCGAGACTCAATTCATGCTCCAGTCACATCGGCAGGACGGTGACGGATCGGATCGGGCACCGGGTCGAACCCGCCAGGGTGGAAAGGGTGGCAGCGCAGCAGCCGCCAGATCGCCAAGCCGGTCCCGTGGAGCGCGCCGTGCTTCGCGAGCGCCTCCTGGGCGTACGCGCTGCACGAGGGGTAGAACCGACAGCGGGCCGGCAGAGCCGGGCTCACATAACGACGGTACGCGACGATCGCCGCGGTCAGCAGGCGGGCAAGCGGTGTCATCGCCGCCGCCGCGGTGCGCGCGCGGCGGCGAGGGCCGCGTCGAGATCCGTGCCGAGCTTCTCGAAGGACGCCTCGGCCGCCGCGGGCAGGGCCCGGACCACGAGCGACGCGCCCGGCGGGAGCCCGCTCAGCCGCGGACGTACCAGGTGGCGCAGCCGACGGCGGACCTTGTTGCGGACCACCGCGTTGCCCACCGCCTTGGACACGACAAAGCCGGCGCGTGCCTCGGAGGCTTGCGCCGGCTCATCGACGAGTAGGTGGACCACCACGGTGCCGCGGCCGGCTCGGCGGCCACCGCGTACCGCTGCGGCGAAGTCGGTGCTACGCCGCAGTCGTTGCGCAGCGGCCAGCACGACTACCTGGCATCCGACCCCGGCTCGCGTCGGCTCAGGCCGACAGCTTGCCGCGGCCCTTGGTGCGGCGGGCGGAAAGGATGGCGCGGCCGGCCCGGGTGCGCATGCGCAGCCGGAAACCGTGGGTCTTGGCGCGCCGGCGGTTGTTCGGCTGGTAGGTGCGCTTGCTCACGTCAGAACTCCGTCTTCGTACTACGTCCAGGGGGCATCAGCTGCAAGACGCCACTTTAGCAGAGCGCGGCGGAGCAACCGCTCGACCCTACGCAGGGGTACAGCAGTGGTCAACTATCCGCGGGGCGGCACGCCGCGGTGAGGTACCGTTCGTCACTCACGCCGGTCGTCACCACCTGCCGGTCGTCACTCACGCCGGTCCTCCCGCGTACGGAATGAATCTTTTCGTGCCAGGTGCGCTCGAGCTGGGTACCGGCAGTTGATGCGGACACGGCCGCGCTGTTAGCGTGCCCGTTTGCTGGTCTTCAGCGCTGTTCGCACACCGCTCCCGCCGGACCCGAGAGGAACCGACGAGGCGGTGAATCGTTCGGCACGGTGAGCCTGTTTTCCCGCGCCAGCACAGGCTCCGGGAAGTCTGCCGACCATCCGGCCGGGGAGCGACCGCCGACAGTGCACAGGTTGTGGATAACCTGTGGACAGCCGGTGGCGCCGTGCATGTTCAGCACGTTGAATGTGCTGGGTTGGGGGGAGCCGGTCCGTCGCCCGTACGGGTGACGGCAGGCAAGGGCGGAAGCCGGACAAGGCCACCGGGAACGGTGGTGATGGGGGTGGCGCGGCGGTGGCCGACACGGTCGACCTTGGCGGGGTCTGGGCTGCGGCGACGGACGAGCTGGCGGACGAGATCGCGTCCGCCCAGCAGCGTGCGTACCTGCGGCTGACCCGCCTGCGCGCCATAGTTGAGGACACCGCGCTGCTCTCCGTGCCGGACACGTACACCCGGGACGTGATCGAGTCCCGGCTGCGGCTGGCCATAACGGAGGCGCTGTCCCGCCGGCTCGGCCGCCCGATCCAGGTCGCTGTGACGGTCCGCCCGCCCGAGGACGGTTCCGGCCGCCCGGGCACGGTCTACGGCACCCCGCCGCCCGAGCCGTCGACCCAGCCGCCCGCGCACTACGCGGATGCTCCGCCCCCGGCGTACCCGGATCGTTATCCACAGCCAACCGCATACACGGAGACCTACGGGCCGGCCGACGCGCCGACCGGGTCGGCGCAGGCGCCGTTCTCCCGCAGCGTGCCGGCGGCGCGCGACAGCCAGGACGCACTCTTCCCGGAGCCGGTCAAAGCCTCCGTCACGGAGGAAAAGAAGCCGAAGGCGGAACCGCCGCGCCAGCTCCCGCACTTCCCGGAGAACCCGAACGAGGCGGCCGGCCACCGCATGGCCACCGAGCCGGCCCAGCTCCGCGAAAACCAGCGCCGCCCCGACGAACGCCCGGCGCTCATCGGCCAGGATCGCCGCGACGACACGCTGCAGATGCGCCACGGCGGTGACAACGGACCCGGCCGTACCCCGGTCGACATGCGCGGTGCCCAACCCGGCGCCCGCCCGGGCGGCAACGACGGCAACCGGCTCAATCCGAAGTACATGTTCGAGACGTTCGTCATCGGTTCGTCCAACCGCTTCGCCCACGCGGCGGCCGTCGCTGTCGCGGAGTCCCCGGCGAAGGCGTACAACCCGCTGTTCATCTACGGCAGCTCCGGGCTCGGCAAGACCCACCTGCTGCACGCGATCGGTCACTACGCGACGACCCTCGGACACGCCCGCAGCGTGCGCTACGTCTCGACCGAGGAATTCACCAACGACTTCATCAACAGCCTGCGCGACGACAAGACCCAGGCCTTCCAGCGCCGCTACCGCGACGTCGACATCCTCCTGATCGACGACATCCAGTTCCTGGAGAACCGCGAGCGCACGCAGGAGGAGTTCTTCCACACCTTCAATACCCTCCACAACGCCAACAAGCAGATCGTGATCAGCTCGGACCGCTCCCCGCGCCAGCTGGCCACCCTCGAGGACCGCATGCGCACCCGCTTCGAGTGGGGCCTGCTGGCCGACATCCAGCCCCCGGACCTCGAGACCCGCATCGCGATCCTGCAGAAGAAGGCCGCCCAGGAGCGCATGTACGCCCCGGACGACGTCCTCGAATTCATCGCCAGCCGAGTCTCCAACTCCATCCGCGAACTCGAGGGCGCCCTCATCCGGGTGACGGCCTTCGCCAGCCTCACCCGCAGCTCGGTCCAGCTGTCCCTCGCCGAGGAAGTCCTCCGCGACTTCATGCCCGACGGCGCCGGCCCCGAGATCACCGCCGACCAGATCATGGTCTCGACCGCGGACTACTTCGGCGTGAGCCTCGAGGACCTGAGAGGCCACTCGCGCTCGCGCGTCCTGGTCAACGCCCGCCAGGTCGCCATGTACCTCTGCCGTGAACTGACAGACCTGTCCCTGCCCCGCATCGGCCAAGCCTTCGGCGGCCGCGACCACACCACAGTCATGCACGCGGACCGCAAGATCCGCCAGCACATGGCCGAGCGACGGTCGCTCTACAACCAGATCGCCGAACTGACCAACCGCATCAAACAAAACACCTAATTCCGAAGGTACGGGCACACACCGACCCAACCGCAGGAACTCCCCGGACACCTCACGGCTGCCCCAGGCGTTCCCCCGGTACCGAACCCTGGCCGAGCCCCGCGCCCCGCCCCGCCCTGTTCCCGGCAGCACTCGCGCATGCTTACCACCTGCCGAACCGGCGACGAGTGGCTGATGTACCCCCGAGGGCTCTGCTAACTGCTTCCAACGGTGCGGCCGCCAGCGCACAAGGCATCACTGTGGACGCCGCGCGCCCTGCCCACCCGATCGTTCCTCGCCCGAGTCCCGCAGCACCAGAAGGACGTACTCGATGATCAGCGTGAGGACGGTCAGCACCACGGCGACGAAGAGCGCAAGGATCGCGCTCGTCTGAAGCCAGACAACACCCGGCGACGGTGAGTCGAAGCTCGCCGCCCACCGCTGCACAGCGCCTCCCGCGCAAGACGAAGAGCATTCGCCGTCAGCCTGAGAACCGGCGCCGAGCACACCGAGAACGACGCCGACGACGGAAGCGAACGGTGCCAGCACCGCGAACCACAGCCGGAACCGCCGCGTACCGAGCCACCAGGAAAGCCCCCAGACTGCCAGCACGACGGTCGGCAGGATCCAGTCGGTCAGGGTCAGCTCCACGGTCCCTCGCGATGGTCGCCGGATGTACGGGCCCGCCACGCTATCGAGCCGACGCTCAGCCGTGGCCAGACGTCCCCCGACTCGGTAGGGGCGCGTATCGACGCCCGTGACATGACCGGTATTCGTGTTGGACGCGACGGCCCGGCGCTCGCCGTGGCCGTCACGGACCCAGCACTGGTCGAGCAGGACTTCTCCAACCGCGTCGCCGGGACCAATTCATCCACACGATCGGTTTGTCAACGTCGCGACGAGACCGTTTCGTGCCAACGTTATCCACACCAATCCACAGGACTTCACAGGCTTCGTCCCCAACGGTGGACAACCTTCGGGCCGGCTCCGCACAGATGTGGAGAACTCCTGGGGAAATCGATGTGGACAGACACACACCGTCACGAACGTCCCCACACCCTGTGGACGGGTGTGGATTTCCTGTTGAAGGTTCTGGGGACGACGAGTCGGTAGCGTCCCGGCGTTATCCCCAGGCCGGGGGACAAACCCCGTGGATAGCCGGTGGACAACCGGTGGACAACGGTGGACAACCGGGGTCGCGTCGGCGACTGTGGACGCGGACCCGGGTTTATACCCCGGTTGCCCACATGTGAATCACCGGTGGATAACCTGCTGACCTGCGGAGACGGGAGTTCTCCACAGTGTGCACAGGCCCGATGATTACGACTGATATCTCTCTCGGAAAATCCAAAGACCAATCATCAGCGTTGGGGAAGGTGTGGACGAGCCGCTCGCGGCCCGATCCACCCCTGAGCAGAAGCACCGGGGCAAACAGCCGGGGGCCGGGCGGACGAGACGCCCACCCGCGCCATAGAGTTCAGAGGGCTCCATCAGCAGATCCGGGACCCGGTGCCTGCGCAGTCCGGCAGGTACTGACGCACAGGCACGCAGCAGGGCCCTACCGACATAGGCACCCAGTTACACAGCACGACCCAGGCACCCAGCCACACCGCCTGGTCCGTACACAAGCTGATTCGTTCTCAAGCTGATTCGTCGAGGAAAGTGACGCGGAGGGCATGGCATGAAGTTCCGGGTGGAGCGAGACGCACTCGCCGACGCCGTGGCGTGGACGGCCAAGAGCCTCCCCAGCCGCCCGTCGGTGCCGGTCCTTGCCGGCGTCATGCTGCGCGTGACCGACGGCAGGCTGCACGTCTCCGGATTCGACTACGAGGTCTCCAGCCAGGTGAGCGTGGAGGTGCAGGCCGACGCGGACGGCGCCGCCCTCGTCTCCGGTCGCCTGCTCGCCGAGATCACCAAGGCACTGCCGGCCAAGCCGGTGGACATCGCCGCCGTCGGCTCGCACCTCGAGCTTGTATGCGGCAGTGCCCGATTCACTCTCCCGGTGATGCCGGTCGAGGACTACCCGACCCTGCCGGAGATGCCTTCGAGCGCCGGTACGGTCGACGCCCAGGCCTTCGCCGTCGCGGTGGCCCAGGTGGCCGTCGCCGCCGGGCGTGACGAGACGCTGCCGATGATGACCGGCGTGCGCATCGAGCTGAACGGCTCGACGATGGCGATGCTGGCGACGGACCGCTACCGCCTCGCCATGCGGGAGCTGGAGTGGAACCCGGACGACCCGGAGATCAGCCTCAACGCTCTCGTCCCGGCGAAGACCCTCAACGACACCGCGAAGGCGCTGGGCCCGATCGGCGGCGACGTCACGCTCGCGCTCGCCCAGGGCAACGCCGGCGAGGGCATGATCGGTTTCGCGGGCGGCACCCGGCGTACGACGAGCCGGCTGCTCGACGGCGCCAACTACCCGCCGGTGCGTTCCCTCTTCCCGGCCAGCCACAACGCCGAGGCCCGGGTCACCGTCTCCGCGCTGGTCGAGGTCGTACGGCGCGTGGCCCTGGTCGCCGAGCGCACCACCCCGGTGCTGCTGTCGTTCGGCGAGGACGGCCTGGTGGTGGAGGCCGGCGGCACCGAGGAGGCCCGGGCCAGCGAGGCGATGGAGGCCACCTTCACCGGCGAGCCGCTGACCATCGGTTTCAACCCGCAGTATCTGATCGACGGCCTGCAGAACCTCGGCGCCCCGACCGCGGTCCTGTCGTTCGTCGACGCCTTCAAGCCGGCTGTGATCTCCCCCGCGGGCGAAGACGGCGAAATCGTGCCCGGATACCGCTATCTGATCATGCCTATCCGGGTAACCCGCTGATACTGGGCTGAAGAGACACACACCTAGGGGGACATCATGCAGCTCGGCCTTATCGGACTGGGCCGGATGGGCGGCAACATGCGCGACCGCCTGCGCGCCGCCGGCCAGGAGGTCGTCGGCTACGACCACCACAAGGAGACCACCGACGTCGCCAGCCTCGCCGAGCTGGTCGAGAAGCTGGCTGCCCCGCGGGTGGTCTGGACCATGGTGCCGGCCGGCCAGATCACCGAGAACACCATCGACGAGCTCGCCGAGCTGCTCTCCGAGGGCGACATCATCATCGACGGCGGGAACTCGAAGTTCACCGACGACGCGCCCCGCGCCGAGCGGCTCAAGGCCAAGGGCATCCACTACCTCGACGTCGGCGTCTCCGGCGGCATCTGGGGCAACACCAACGGGTACGCCCTGATGGTCGGCGGCGACGCCGAGATCGTGGCGCACTGCCAGCCGATCTTCGACGCGCTCAAGCCGGCCGGCCAGTTCGGCTTCGCGCACGCCGGTTCGCACGGCGCCGGCCACTACTCGAAGATGGTCCACAACGGCATCGAGTACGGCCTCATGCACGCGTACGCGGAGGGCTACGAGATCCTCAAGGCCTCCGAGCTCGTCGAGAACGTCCCCGAGGTCATCAAGAGCTGGCGCGAGGGCTCGGTCGTCAAGTCCTGGCTGCTCGACCTGCTGGACCGCGCGCTCGACGAGGACCCGGAGCTGGCCAATCTGAAGGGCTACGCCGAGGACACCGGCGAGGGTCGCTGGACCGTCGACGAGGCCGTTCGCCTCGCCGTGCCGGCCAACGTCATCGCCGCGTCGCTCTTCGCGCGCTTCGCCTCCCGCCAGGAGGACTCGCCGGCCATGAAGGCCGTCGCCGCGCTGCGCAACCAGTTCGGCGGCCACGCCGTCAAGCGCTGATCCATGCACGTGCGCCGGGTCGAGCTGACCGATTTCCGCTCGTACGAGCGAGTGGCGGTCGACCTCGACCCGGGCGTCGCGGTGCTGGTCGGCCAGAACGGCATGGGCAAGACCAACCTGGTCGAGGCCCTCGGGTATGTGGCCACTCTGGACAGTCACCGGGTAGCCACCGATGCCCCGCTGGTCCGCGCCGGCGCGACGTCGGCGGTCATCCGGTGCGCGATCGTCCACGATGGACGTGAGTTGCTGGTCGAGCTGGAGATCGTGCCCGGCAAGGCGAACCGGGCCCGGCTCAACAGGTCACCCGTACGCCGGTCCCGCGAGATCCTCGGCGCCCTGCGCATGGTGCTCTTCGCGCCGGAGGATCTGGAACTCGTCCGCGGCGACCCGTCGGAGCGCCGCCGTTACCTCGATGACCTGCTCGTCGCCCGGCAGCCGCGCTACGCCGGGGTGCGCGCCGACTACGACCGCGTGGTCAAACAACGAAACGCTCTTCTGCGTACGGCGTACCTGACTCGCAAGGTCGGCGGCAACCGCGGGCAGGATCTGTCGACGCTGGCGGTGTGGGACCAGCACCTCGCCCATCATGGCGCCGAGCTGCTGGCCGGTCGGATGGAGCTGGTCGCGGCCCTCGCACCGCATCTGACGAAGGCTTACGACGCGGTCGCCGCCGGCCGGTCGTCCGCTTCCATCGCGTACGCGTCACGCCTCGGCGACGGCCTGGCACCGGACCGCCCGGCGCTGGAACAGGCGCTGCTCGGGTCCCTCGCCGACCGCCGTCAGGCGGAGACCGAGCGCGGGGTCACCCTGGTCGGCCCGCATCGCGACGACCTCACGCTGGCGTTGGGAGATCTCCCGGCCAAGGGGTACGCGAGCCACGGCGAGTCCTGGTCGTTCGCGCTGGCGCTGCGGCTGGCGGCGTACGACCTGCTCCGCACCGACGGCATCGAACCGGTCCTGATCCTCGACGACGTGTTCGCCGAGCTCGACGCGGGCCGTCGCGAGCGCCTCGCGGCCCTGGTCTCGGACGCCGCCCAGTTGCTGGTGACCTGCGCGGTGGCGGAGGATGTCCCGGCGGCCCTGCAAGGGGCCCGCTACGACGTCGGACCTGGAACGGTGACCCGTGCCTGAGGAACCCGCCGAAAAAGGTGCAGCGGCCGCCTCAGGGCCCGAGCAGACGGGTCCGCAGCTGGCTCGTGCGGTGCTCGATGCCGCCTTGGCGAAGCGTCGCGCCGCCCAGCAGGCACGTCCCCGCCGTACCGGAAGCTTCGAAAGCGATGGCAAACGCCTGCGCGGCTATTCCGGTCCGGGCCCGGACCCCCGGGATCCGCAGCTCTTCGGCGCGGTCCTCGAGCGGATCATGAAGCAGCGCGGCTGGCAGAAGCCGGCCGCGGAGGCGACGGTCTTCGGCGCGTGGGAGAAGGTCGTCGGGCCGGACATCGCCAAGCACAGCAATCCGGTCAAGCTCGAGGGCGGCGTGCTGACCGTCGAGGCGGAGTCGACGGCCTGGGCCACCCAGCTGCGGCTGCTCGCCGCGACGCTGCTGCGCAACATCGCCAAAGAGGTGGGCCACAACGTCGTGACCAGGCTGAACATCCACGGCCCGGCGGCACCGTCGTGGAACCGCGGGCCACGCCGCGTGCAGGGCCGCGGCCCCCGCGACACCTACGGCTAGTAGTCCGCGAAGACGGCATAACCTCGGTCGGCGCAGCGGCGATAGAAACCCGCCAGAATCGCTAATTCGGTACGCGCGAAGCTCCAGTGCGGTGCGTTGCCCGCCTCGTCGCGCAGAGCCGCCAACCGCTGGTCCAGCCACCGCAGCTGCTGCTCGGCGAGCCGCCCCGCCGTGACCGCTGCCCGCATGACCTCGGCCACGCTGTCGAAGGTGACCAGGTCGCCGTACGGCTGGTGGCCCTCGACGAACCGTTCCAGCCCGCCCGCGATCCACGCGCAGCCGTCCGGGTCGATGACCGGGTCCTCGTCCTCGGCCGCGGCGTCCGTGGCGTAGAGGACCCCTTCCAGCCCCAGCAGCAGGTCCACGAGCTCGGTGTATGCGGTTGCGCGTACCGTTCCCGTCTTGGCGATGTGCAGCGCGAGGGCTCCGGTGGGCGCGGCAATGTCCGGCGCGTCGGCGACGGCGCCGAAGTCGACGAATTCCGCGGGCGCGACCGGGTCGTAGAACCGGTTCGTCCGTGGCCAGTGCACGGCGACGTTGTCCAGCCCCTTGTCGTGCGCCATGGGGCTCCCACCTCTCCTCGACGCCGGCTGCCGACCGCCCGGTGGATATCGCTACCGCCCGGGTGCGGGCCGTCCGGCCACGCTGCGGCCCGCGCGGGCGAGGTTACGACACTCTCGCCCACCGGTGTGAGGCAGTGTCGCAGCGCGTGGCGCCGGGCCGGTGCAGGCGCGCCTCAGGGACCGGCCGCCGGACGGTGCACCGTTGCGGTGGGGGCTCATTCCGTGTAGGGGGACCCGTGGGAACGGCCCTCCGGGGCGCTACGGCAATCTGAGGTGCCCGTACGAGGGTGCCGGACCCCCGATTACTCGCTCGGACGGAGTAGAATCGACGGAGACCGGGAAAGTGCGACACGTGATGAACTCCGCTTGACCAACTCCGTCCGGCGGCGGGCTCTTGTCACGCTACGCGTTTTTTCCAGCCGATCACGATCCGCGGGACGACCGCGGCGACCGGCGCGCTCGGCTCCACCGGTGGTCCGCCTCATCTCCGCGGCTCGCTCGTCTGTGGTCCGCCCTGCTCGCCGGCTGCCCGCCGGTCGCTCGCCAACCCCGTGACCGGGCCCTCCGCGGGACCGGTGCGAGAAAGTGGCCGAGGGTGGCAGAGAAGAAGCAGGAATACGGTGCCGAGTCCATCACCGTGCTCGAAGGCCTCGAGGCGGTCCGCAAGCGTCCCGGTATGTACATCGGTTCGACCGGTGAGCGCGGTCTGCACCACCTGGTCTGGGAGGTTGTGGACAACGCGGTGGACGAGGCGCTCGCGGGTCACTGCGACACCATCGACGTCCTCCTGCTGGCGGACGGTGGCGTCTCCGTCACCGACAACGGCCGAGGCTTCCCCGTCGACCTGCACCCCAAGCTGAAGAAGCCGGGCGTCGAGGTCGCGCTGACCGTCCTGCACGCGGGCGGCAAGTTCGACGGCAAGGCGTACGCGGTCTCCGGTGGTCTGCACGGCGTCGGTGTCTCCGTGGTGAACGCCCTCTCGACCCGGATGGCCGTGGAGATCCACAAGTCCGGCAACGTCTACCGGCAGAAGTACACGGCCTCCAAGCCGAGCCCGCTGGAGAAGGGCGAGGCGACCGACACCACCGGGTCCACCGTCCAGTTCTGGCCGGACCCGACGATCTTCGAGACCGTCGAGTTCGACTTCCAGACGATCTACCGCCGGCTGCAGGAGATGGCGTTCCTCAACAAGGGCCTGACCATCAACCTCGTCGACGAGCGGCCCGACCAGGTCGACGAAGAGGGCAAGCCCCGCCGCGTCACCTTCATGTACGAGAACGGCATCGCCGACTTCGTGCGCCACCTGAACCACACCAAGAACCCCATCCACAAGTCCGTGATCGAGTTCGACGCGGAGGCGAACGAGGAGGGCATGGCCCTCGAGATCGCCATGCAGTGGAACGAGTCGTACGGCGAGTCGGTCTACACCTTCGCCAACACGATCAACACCCACGAGGGCGGCACGCACGAGGAGGGCTTCCGCGCCGCGCTGACCGGCATCGTCAACCGGTACGGCGTCGAGAAGAAGTTCCTCAAGAGCGACGAGAAGCTCTCCGGCGAGGACATCCGCGAGGGCCTCGCCGCGATCATCTCGGTGAAGCTGGCGAACCCGCAGTTCGAGGGCCAGACCAAGACGAAGCTCGGCAACACCGACATGAAGAGCTTCGTGCAGAAGATCGCCAACGAGCGGATCGCCGACTGGTTCGACCGGAACCCGGCCGAGGCCAAGACGATCATCACCAAGGCTTCCCAGGCGGCTCGCGCGCGTATCGCCGCGCAGCAGGCGCGCAAGCTGGCGCGGCGCAAGTCGCTGCTGGAGTCCGGCTCCATGCCGGGCAAGCTGGCCGACTGCCAGTCGACCGACCCGCGGGTCTCGGAGCTGTTCATCGTCGAGGGCGACTCGGCCGGCGGCTCCGCCAAGCAGGGGCGCGACAGCCAGATCCAGGCGATCCTCCCGATCCGCGGCAAGATCCTCAACGTGGAGAAGGCCCGGATCGACCGGGTGCTGAAGAACAACGAGGTCCAGGCGCTGATCACGGCGCTGGGCACCGGCATCCACGACGACTTCGACATCGCCAAGCTGCGCTACCACAAGATCGTGCTGATGGCGGACGCCGACGTCGACGGGCAGCACATCCAGACGCTGCTGCTGACCCTGCTGTTCCGCTTCATGCGGCCGCTGGTCGAGCAGGGCCACGTCTACCTCGCCGCCCCGCCGCTCTACAAGATCAAGTGGAACAAGCGCGGCGACGACGCGCAGTACGCGTACTCCGACCGTGAGCGTGACGGCCTGATCGCGCTGCGCCAGCAGAAGAAACCGAACGCCAAGCCCGACGACATCCAGCGGTTCAAGGGTCTCGGCGAGATGAACTTCCGCGAGCTGTGGGACACGACGATGGACCCGGCCACCCGCACGCTGCGCCAGGTGACCCTCGACGACGCCGCCACGGCGGACGAGCTGTTCAGCGTCCTCATGGGCGAGGACGTCGAGGCCCGCCGTTCGTTCATCCAGCGCAACGCCAAGGACGTGCGCTTCCTGGACATCTGATCCGCCGGTGAGCGGTGCCCCACGGCACCGCTCACCTCGGGTTATGCACAGCGTTCCACTGCTTTCCACAGCGTTATCCACAGCGAAATGCGTAGCTCGGGCCCGTTTGTCGGGTTCGACCGTAAGTAAGGGTTAACTGTGACGGATACTCCCGAGATCCCCGCCGAGGAGCCGCAGGACGACACCGGCGGCGGCGGCGTGGGCCAGCGCGTCGAGCCGGTCGGCCTCGAGGTCGAGATGCAGCGGTCGTACCTCGACTACGCGATGAGCGTGATCGTCGGCCGCGCCCTGCCCGACGTGCGCGACGGCCTCAAGCCGGTGCACCGCAAGATCCTCTACGCGATGTACGACGCCGGCTTCCGTCCCGACCGCGGCTACGTCAAGTGCGCGCGCGTCGTCGGCGACGTCATGGGCAACTACCACCCGCACGGTGACTCCTCGATCTACGACGCCCTGGTCCGGATGGGCCAGCCGTGGTCGCTGCGCTACCCGCTGATCGACGGCAACGGCAACTTCGGCTCCCCGGGCAACGACCCGCCGGCCGCCATGCGGTACACCGAGTCGAAGCTCTCGCCGCTCGCCATGGAGATGCTGCGGGACATCGACGAGGACACCGTCGACATGCAGGACAACTACGACGGCCGGGCCAAGGAGCCCACGATCCTGCCGGCGCGGTTCCCCAACCTGCTCGTCAACGGCTCCGAGGGCATCGCGGTCGGCATGGCCACCAAGATCCCGCCGCACAATCTGCGCGAGATCGCCGCGGCCGTGCAGTGGTGCCTGGACAACCCGGAGACCGACGAGGCCACCACGCTCGACGCGCTGCTGGAGATCGTCAAGGGTCCCGACTTCCCGACCAAGGGCCTGATCGTCGGCCAGTCGGCGATTCAGGACGCCTACCGCACCGGTCGTGGCTCGATCCGCATGCGCGCCGTCGTGGAGGTCGAGGAGGACCAGCGCGGCCGGCCCTGCCTCGTGGTCACCGAGCTGCCGTACCAGGTGAACCCCGACAACCTCGCCGAGCGCGTCGCCGAGCTGGTCAAGGAGGGCAAGCTCACCGGCATCGCGGACATCCGGGACGAGTCGTCCGGGCGTACCGGAATGCGGTTGATCCTGGTCCTGAAGCGCGACGCGGTCGCGAAGGTCGTGCTGAACAACCTCTACAAGCACACCCAGCTGCAGGAGACGTTCGGCGCCAACATGCTGGCGCTGGTCGACGGCGTGCCCCGCACGCTGAACCTGGCGCAGTTCATCCGCTACTACGTCGAGCACCAGATCGAGGTCATCCGCCGGCGGACGGCATACCGCCTGCGCAAGGCCGAGGAGCGCGCGCACATCCTGCGCGGCCTGGTCAAGGCCCTCGACGCGCTCGACGAGGTCATCGCCCTGATCCGGCGCTCGCCGACGGTCGAGGACGCCCGCCAGGGCCTGATCCAGCTGCTCGACATCGACCAGGTGCAGTCCCAGGCGATCCTGGACATGCAGCTGCGGCGCCTCGCGGCCCTCGAGCGGCAGAAGATCATCGACGAGCTGGCCAGCATCGAGATCGAGATCGCCGACCTCAAGGACATCCTCGCCAAGCCGGAGCGGCAGCGGGCGATCGTCTCCGAGGAGCTGGCCGAGATCGTCAGCCGCTTCGGTGACGACCGGCGCACCCAGATCATCCCGTTCGACGGCGAGGTCTCGATGGAGGACCTCATCGCGCGCGAGGACGTTGTGGTGACCATCACACGCACCGGGTACGCGAAGCGCACGAAGGTCGACCTGTACCGCTCGCAGAAGCGCGGCGGCAAGGGCGTGAGCGGCGCATCCCTGCGTCAGGACGACATCGTCAGCCACTTCTTCGTCATCTCGACGCACTCGTGGATCCTGTTCTTCACGAACAAGGGCCGCGTCTACCGCGCCAAGGCGTACGAGCTGCCCGAGGCCAACCGGGTCGCGAAGGGCCAGCACGTCGCCAACCTGCTCGCCTTCCAGCCGGACGAGCACATCGCGCAGGTCATCCAGATCCCGAACTACGAGGTCGCGCCGTACCTTGTGCTCGCCACCAAGAATGGCCTCGTGAAGAAGACCCGCCTCGCCGAGTTTGACTCCAACCGCAGCGGTGGCATCATCGCCATCAACCTGCGGGAGGATGACGAGTTGGTGGGCGCCACGCTGGCAGCGCCGGAGAACGACCTGCTCCTGGTGTCGAAGAAGGCCCAGGCCATCCGGTTCAACGCGACCGACGAGGCGCTGCGGCCGATGGGACGGGCGACCTCCGGCGTGATCGGCATGCGCTTCGGCGACTCCGACGAGCTGCTCGCGATGGAGGTGGTCCAGGAGGGCATGGACGTTTTGGTCGCCACCAACGGCGGGTATGCCAAGCGGACGCCGATCGAGGAGTACCCCGTGCAGGGGCGGGGCGGTAAGGGCGTCCTGACCGCGAAGATCACGGAGCGTCGTGGTGGCCTGGTCGGAGCGCTCGTGATCAGCCCGGAGGATGAACTGTTTGCCATCACCAGCAATGGTGGTGTCATCCGGACTCCCGTGAAGCCTGTACGGCGCACGCGGGATCGGAACACAATGGGGGTCAAGCTCATGGACCTCCCAGAAGGTGTAACCATCGTGGCGCTTGCTCGTAATGCCGACGAGCCTGACGAACAGGACTAGTTGATGCCGGAGACACAGGCGAAGTCGGGAGGGCCGGGGGCCTCGTCGACTCCCGTCGATGCGGAGCCGAAGAAGGACGGCGCCGCATCGAACGGGCGCGAAGCCGCTGGCCGCGCGGCGGTCCCCGCGGAAGCCCCGTCCCCGCCGAAGTTCACCCGCGCGCCGGGCATGCCCCCGCCGCCCGGTGAGCCGGGTGCCGACAGCGACGGCCAGTCCGACGGCAAACGACCGGGCGGCCCCGCGGTGGCGAAGGGCTCGGCCACTGTGCCGATCGTCACCAAGGGCAAGGCCGCGGCCGCTCCGGCGCCCTCGGCCCAGGCGGGTCGTACGACGGTCACCCCGCCGCCGACGAAGCCCGGCACGGTCCCGCAGCGGCCCGGCACGGCCCCGAAGCCCCCGTCCGGCGGTGCAGCCGCGAGCGGTGCGGCAGCGGTGGGCGCCGCCCGGGTGTCCGAGGCCGTACGGTCGGCGCGCTCGACGGTCTCCTCGGCGGCCGCTCGTGGCCCCCGCCGGGCCCGCCTGAACCTCAAGCGGATCGACCCCTGGTCCGTCATGAAGTTCGCCTTCGCCGTCTCCGTGGTCCTGTTCATCGTCGTGGTCGTGGCCACCTCGGTGCTCTACCTGGCCCTCGACGCCATGGGCGTGTGGAAAGAGGTGAACACCAGCCTCCAGAGCCTCGTGAACGCCAGCGGCGGCACGGGCTCGACCAACTCGGGCTTCCGCATCACGGCCTGGGGAGTCATCGGCACGTCGATGCTGATCGGCGCGGTGAACGTGGTGCTCTTTACCGCGCTGGCCACGCTGGGTGCGTTCATCTACAACGTGTGTGCGGATCTCGTGGGTGGCGTCGAGCTGACGCTCGCCGAGCGGGACTGACGTATTAGCCGACGGCAAGCTGCCCCTCGGGGCGGCTTGCCGTTCGGCTTTGTGGTCCGGGGTGATGCCGTCATCCGGGACCTCGCCGGGGCCGATGGCCGCCGTGGGGTCTGCTCTCCGGCCTTCTCCGGCTGTCTGCCTGCCCGACAGGTCGGTGGTCTGCAGCCACCGGCTCGGGTTTTGGCCGCTGGACCGGTGCGGCGGTTCTCGCCCGACGTTCCCGCTTCGGCGGCTGGATTGGCGCGGCGTGGCGAGCGGCCCCCGATTTGGGTGACCGCAGCCGGGTACGGTAACCTTCGTGTCGCTGTCACGGGGCTATAGCTCAGTCGGTTAGAGCGCAGAGCTGATAACTCTGAGGTCGCTGGTTCGATTCCAGCTAGCCCCACCATGCACGTCCTCCCGCCGCAGATCAAAGGGGACCCGGCCATGCTGAAGAAGCTCCTGATCGTCGCCGGCATCGTCGGCGCGGCCGCCCTGGTGGTCAAGCGGGTCAAGGCCTCCAGCGACGAGCGCGCCCTCTGGCACGAGGCCACCACGGCGCCCGACCTGCGCTGAGCCCTGCAGTTCCGGGGGCCCTAGCTCAACTGGCAGAGCACCGCCTTTGCAAGGCGGGGGTTAGGGGTTCAAGTCCCCTGGGCTCCACTCGATCTCCCCGCGGCTGGCTTCAAGATCCGCCGCTTGCTAGGGTCCCGCGGATGGGAGCCCTCAAGCCATGGCACATCTTGGCGCTGCTGTGCGCCATCTCCGTGGTCGTCGTCGTAGGCGGCCTGCTGATCTACGCCGTGCGTCAGCGCAAGTAATCGAGGCTGTGCACGGGCTTCTTGGCGCCGGTTGAGCGGCGGAGCCGAGAGGTGCCTATCTCTGGCCGAGCTTCGCCGCCGGGACTGTCTGTCGCCGGCTGAGCGTCGCTTCTCCGGCAGGCGGCTGTCGATGGTCCTCGCTCGACCGGGTGTCGTCCTGGGTCGTGCTGAGGTGTGGCCCTGCTTCGGGGTTCGGCGCCCCGCTGTCATCTAGCTTTGCACCGTGAGGCAGTTTCTCGGGGCCACCCACTGACCGCTGCCTTTCCGCCTGTGTCGCCGCTGCCGCTTGGCGCCGGGGTTGCACGGCGCCGCTGTTGTCCGGGTCTCGCACTGACGAGCTGCACGCGCCGGACGTGTTGCATGCCGGACCTGTTGCACGCGCCGGACGTGCTGCACTTCCCAGATGTGCTGCAGTCGCCGGACAGGCCGCCTTGGCGGCTGCGGTACCGACCTTGCCTCTCCCTAGCGGCCGCTCGTCGCATGCCTGCTGGCCCCGCGGGAGCATCTCGCACTCTTCGCTCACGCCGGTTCTGCTGGAGGGGGAGGGATCCCTTCGGTCTGGACCATCAAGACCTCTCGCCCACAGGCCCCCGGTGTATCCGAGGTGAAAGAGCCAATAACCGTTCGGTTGTTGCATCCGGGCTGCGGTCGGAGTAGACATCCACGTGTGACGATGCGCGCGCGAGGGTGGGTGACGACCGGTGAAGCAGCAGTCCTGCTGCGGTCGTCACGGGCGCACGTCGTGGACCTTTGTCTTCGAGGTCTGCTGCCGTACGTGACGATCAACGGCCAGCGTCGAATGCGACGTTGCGACGTCGAGGCCCTGATGCGGCCGGCGATGAGCCGGGAACAGTTGAGGATCCTGTGGCTCCACCGGGCCATCGCCGGCAAATTGGTGCGGGACCCCCGGGCCCTCGTGGCGGCCGCCCAGATCAATCTGCGGCGGTTGCGGCGAACGCACCCGGAGGGCCGGGCCTGGGAATGGCTGGACCGGTGGGACGCCGTCCTCGACGAGGGCGTCGAGGCGGTGCTGGAGGCGCTGACTTCGTCCGCCGAGTACGCCATCGAACTGAGAGCGAACTCCCCGTTCGCCGGGGTCCTGACCGAAGGCGAGCGCCGTCAGGTGCTGGCGGCTTTCGCCCAGAGCCGCCAGGATCGCGCCCGCCCGATGCGGCCCGAAGTCTTCGAGCGGGTCCTGCGGACGGTCTGAGTGTCCCGGCGGTCCTTCGGCCCGCACGCGCCGTGGGTGCGGGGCCCCCGGTCGTGCCTGCGCCGTCTCGCGCGTAGCGCTGTAGCGCGCCGGCGATGCGGGCGGCCCACGAGGGACAGGTGGCGCGCGGAACTGGGGCTCAGCGGTGCAGCCAGGTCAGGAGGTCGTCCGGTGCGAGTTCGGCCGCCCGCTTCTCGTACTGGGTCAGCTCCTCCTCCGTCAGTAGTTCGCGGCCCGCTCCGGAGCTGCCGCGGTGGAAGAAGGCGTTGCCGTCCTTCAGGATGCCGACCGGGTCGGGCGCCAGTTGGGCCGCGCGGGCGCGCATCTGGGTGAAGCCCGCCGCGTCCGTCAGGAGCGGCCACTGCTCTTCAGGTACGCCGATGCCGAGTCTGGCGGCGAGCCGGCGCATCTCGCCGGACAGGTTGTTCACCAGGTCGGCGTAGTGGACCAGGACGACGTTCGGGTCCTGACGGCGGCGCCAGGCGTCGGTGAGGTGCCACATCACGCCCGGCAGGGAGTCCATGGCGTCCGCCGGTGCGACGTCACGGTTGATCCAGGCGACCAACGAGTCGTGGATCGGGCGCGGTGGGGAGCTGGTTTCCGTAGGGGCCGGGGTGCCGAGGAGCTCGGCCATTCGCTGCCGGTCGAGGTTGTCGACGTGGTGGAAGAGCGAGACCGCCATGTCGAGGGGGTGCCGTGCCACCACGACGTACGTGGCTCGCGGGTCCAGCGGAAGGCCGTCGAGCGGGGTGTGGGTCTTGATGAAGCGGCGATGCTCCTGAGCCTCGAGGCGGGCGAACACCTCGTCGCGCGGAACTACGAGCCAGTCGAGCCAGGGGGAGAGGTCCGACAGCGGGGCCGGTAGATCGGGACTTCGGAACACGAGCAGGGCGCAGATCATCTGCATCCACGTCGTGCCGCTCTTCGATCTTGTGCTGATGATGATGTCGCCCTCGCGGAACGGGAATCCGTCCCAGCGGGCGCTGTCCTCGTCGGAAGAGCGATAGCGCATTCCGCCAACCTAGGAGAGCGCGGGCCGTGCGACCACCGATTTGAGCGGCATGAGCCGCCTGAGCGGCTCGGTGGGCGGCCGGATCGGACGTCGTAAAAGACCTGGTCGCAGCCCACCATTCGGTGGTCTCGTGCTTGCCGAAGGCGGGGACGTCAGCGGCGGCTGGGTGCGATTTCCAGTCATGGGGAGACCGTACGGCGAGGGTCCGACAAAACCGGGCGCGGTGATCGTTCGCGCTTGCGTGCCCGTCCGCTTGCGTGGCGGTGGCGTCGTCGTGAGTAGCCTTCACTCGTGAGTGGACGGAGACGAGCTGCTGCCGTCATCATCCGGGACGGCCGGGTGTTGATGGTGCACGAGCGGAGCCGGCGCGACGGGGGCCGGGAGTGGTGGACGCTGCCCGGGGGCGGGATCGACCCCGGCGAGACGGCGGAGGATGCGGTACGCCGTGAGGTGCTGGAGGAGGTCGGGCTGGTCGTCAAGGAGGCGCGGTACCTGCATGACATGCCCTATCCATCGGGGATGACGTCGGTCTTCGCGTGCACCGTCGGCGACGACGAGCCGCAGCTGGGGCCGCATGTGACCGGGCCGGAGCCGATCGGGCTCGACTGGGTACCGGTGCCGGACGTGGTGCCGGGAGACGACGGGCTGGTGCCGATCCCGCCGATGATCGTCGCTTTGCGGCTCGAGTGACGGAGCGGCGCCTCAGTTGACGGGTTCGACCGGCGCCGGCTCGGTGACGGGTTCCGTGGCAGGGGTCGCGTGGATCGCGGGAGCCTCGGCTTGCTGGGCGGGCTCAGGGCTGTCTGCCTGCCCGTGATCCGGGGAGCCGTCGGCGGCCGCCATGTGGTGATCGACGTCTGCCTTCGGGGAGGCAGGGTGGCGGACCAGGGCGCGGCGGCGTTCCGTGACGAAGTAGGCGGTGCTGAGGACGTACCCGACAGTGAGAAGGAGCCCGACGGCCCGGACCGGAAGTGGGGTTTCGGGCAGAAGGGTCATGATCAGCGCGCCGGCGGTCCAGGCCGTGAGGAGGGCGGTGTTGATCGTGTCCTGGGCGGCCCAGCCGGTGGTGCCGCGGCGTGCCTGGCGCTGGATTTCGGTGGCAAGGGCGTGGCCGAGGCCGGCCGTCAGCAGGCCGAGCATGATCGTGGGGAAGATCGAGGAGGTGCCGTGAGCGACCGCGGCGACCGCCGTTCCGCCTGTGAGCAGGGCCAGGCCGCTGACGGTTCCGACCCTCGCGCCGCGTCTCTCCCTCACATCTCCTGATAGTCGGCAAGATCGCGGGATGCCTGAGCGGCTCGGTGGTTTCATGATCGTTGCCTGCTTGCCTGCTTGCCTGCTTGCCTGCTTGCCTGCTTGCCTGCTTGCCTGCTTGCCTGCTTGCCTGCTTGCCTGCTTGCCTGCTTGCCTGCTTGGCCCCCTCCTTGGGGATAACCGCAAGTTGCTCGTCCGGTCGGCCTCCATGTCGGGCTGCGTCGCACCCCCGCTTTCGGGGTGGGTGACCCGGCTGGTTAGGCCGGGGTAATCGGGGCAGGATGACGAACGTGATCGGAACCCTGAAGCTCGAACCCGCGATCTCCCGGCTCGACCTGCTCGCCGCTCCCGTCGCCGCGGCGCTCGAGGTGTGGCCGGCCGAGGCGCCCATCGACGGCGACCAGGTGCTCGTCGCGCCGATCAATGCGGAGCTGGCGGACACCGCGGCCTTCTGCGAGGCGTACGACGTGGAGCTCGCCGAGTCGGCCAACTGCGTGATCGTGGCCGGCAAGAGGGAGGGAGTGACGCGGTACGCAGCCTGCGTGGTGCTGGCAACCACTCGCGCGGACGTCAACGGGACCGTGCGGCGGCAGCTCGACGTTCGCAAGGCCAGCTTCGCGCCGACCGAGGATGCGGTCCGGCTGACGGGCATGGAATACGGGGGCATCACCCCGATCGGGCTTCCGAAGGACTGGCCGGTGCTGGTCGATGCGCGAGTGGTGGCTGCGCCGCACGTGATCGTCGGGTCGGGGGTGCGTCACAGCAAGATCGCTATCGCGGGGCCGGCGTTGGGGGCGCTTCCTGGGGCCGAGGTGATTGAGGGGCTGGCTCGGGAGATTTAGCAGGGTGGGCGGCCAGCCGGTTGGATGGGTGGCCGGGTGCGCGCCTTTCCAGCTCAAGGACTGGCGTGTCTGGATGGCTTGCGGCGTTCGGAGACATGGGGCCTCGGCGCGGCACCGCCACTCTCATCCCCGCCTCGGGGCAATGCACGGCAGATGACAGGGTGGCACCGCGCTGGCCGAGGAGCGGCTGCAGGCGGCCGCCGACGACCTCGACCATCGGGCGGTCCGCTGGGGGTGGTGCGTGGGTGATGGCTGACCCTGGCGGGCGGGTGCGGCTCCCAGCTGGCCCGGTCGGCGGCGGGGCCTTTCCTGCTGGTTCGGCGCGCGGGTGGGGCTTCCTGCTGGTTCGGCGCGCGGGTGGGGCTTCCTGCTGGTTCGGCGCGCGGGTGGGGCTTCCTGCTGGTCTGGCGGGCGGTGGGGCTTCCTGCTGGTCTGGCGGGCGGTGGGGCTTCCTGCTGGCCCGGCGGTTGTAGGGGCTTCCTGCTGGCCCGGCGGTTGGAGGGGCTTCCGTTCGGTCTGGTGCTGCCGCTGACCGAGTTTCCGCATCGCCGCTGTGCGCGGTGCCGCTGTATGGGGCTGGCTCCGGTGAGCGGAGGCGCACGGTTGTCGGTGGTGCGTGGCTCGGCTTTTCAGCTGGCATGGCGGCGGCGCCGCTGGATAGCGGGTCCCGGTTGGCGGCGCGCGGCTGGACAGGTCTGTGACCGACTGGTTCGCTTCGCTCGTGGAGATTCGGGCGACGCGGGTCGATGACCTTGAGGTCATCCGGGCGATCGAGGTTCGCGCTGGGGCGCTCTTCCGCGACGTGGGGATGCCTGACATCGCTGCTCATCCTGTGCCGCCGGCTGCGGTGCTCGCTCGGTTCGTCCATGGCGAGCGGAGTTGGGTCGTTGTTGACGACGCTGGGGCGCCGGTTGCTTTCGTGCTGGTGGAGGTGGTCGACGGGCTTGCTCATATCGAGCAGGTCAGCGTTGATCCCGCTTACGGGCGGCGAGGGCTGGGTCGCGAACTCATTGATTGTGTCGGCCGGTGGGCGGCCGGTCGGGGTATGGCCGCGTTGACGTTGACGACTTTCCGGGGTGTGCCGTGGAACGGGCCGTACTACACGCGGTTGGGGTTCGTGGAGCTCGCGGAAGAGGAGCTGGGGCCTGAGCTGGCTCGGTTGATGGCCTTGGAGGCGCGGCACGGTCTTGATCCGGTTGAGCGGATCGCCATGCGCAGGGAGCTGCCGGTAGCGCCGTGAGAGACCCGTTCAGTCCGGCGCGACAACTGAGCCGGCCTCCGGTCGCATGGGCTGTTCGAGGTCGCCGCCGTATGTGTGGCCGGATTTCGTTTCACGTGGAACATCATTGAGCAGCGTCGACGGCCTCGCGGCGGGCGATCTCTTCCAGTGCCGATCGAAGGACCGAAGTTTCCTGGGCGCCCTGAACCGCGTACTTCCGGTCGATGACGAAGGTGGGGACGCTCGTGATGCCGAGCTCTCGGGCCTCCGCCAGATCGGCGTTCACCGCGTCGGTGCCGGCCGAGGACTCGAGGTACGCCAGGGCTGCCTGCTCATCCAGTCCGACTGACCCGGCGAGCCTGGCCAGGGCGGCCCGGGAACCGATGTCGACGCCCTCGGCGAAATGGGCTCGCTGCAGCGTCTCGATCATCATCAGCTGCAGGTCCTGGCCCGCCGCCCAGGCGATCAACCGATGCGCGTCGAAGGTGTTCGCCAGCACCGCGCGGTCGAAGTCCAAGGTCAGCCCGTCGCCGGCGGCTACGGCGCTGACGTGGGCGAACATCTGCTCGGCCTGCTGCGCGCCGCCGAACTTCGCCGCCAAGGCCCGCTTGATCGGTAGCGGCTGGGGGACCGGCGAAGGATCGAGTTGGTACGCGCGGAACGTCAGCGTCACGTCGCCCGTAAAACCCTGCAGCGCCGCCTCCAGCCGGTGCTTGCCGATGTAGCACCACGGGCAGATCACGTCGGACCACACTTCGATGTTCATGCGCGGGTGTCCTCCTGCTCGCGGATCTGGCGCTTGAGCCGGGCGAGGATGGCGGTACCGCCCCGGATGCGCAGGGGGCTGATCGCTGTTGCCAGCCCCATCCGGCTGTACAGATCGTCCGGTACGGCGACGATCTCCTGCGCCGTCGCGCCCTCGAGCCCTTCCGACAGGATCCCGGCGAAGGCACGCGTGGTGGGCGCCTCGAGCGGGCAGTCGAACCAGGTCTTCACCGTGTGGTCGCTCTGTACCTCGGCGCGCAGGAAGAACTGCGTTTGGCACTCGGGCACCTGCTCCATTCCCTCGTGCCCCTTGAGCTCCTCGGGCAGCGGCGGTACGGCGTCGGCAAACTCCAGCAGCATCTCCAGCACGACTTCACGGGGTGCGGAGGCGAACTCGTCGACGATCTCGGCCAGCTTCGGGGGAATGTCGCTCACAGTGGCGACACTACGTCGTCGATGACCACTCCCGCCGGTTCCCGCTACACCGGGGGCGCGATAGCGGGGCAGGCGGCGGCTTGGGGGAGGGCGTGCCGAATCGGAAGGGAGGGCAGCGCCGCGACCGCCGCGACTATCCGGACGCCGTGGTGACGCAGGGAGCTCGGAGACAGGGCGTATGAGGCCGGTCAGGCCGGCGCCGAAGTCGGCAGGAGGGCGAGATCGCTCAGACTCACGATCCCGACCACCTTCCGATCGGCGTCGCATACCAGTAGCCGGCGTACCCCTCGTTCGCGCATCGCCTGGACCGCGTCCTCCACAGTGGCGGACTGCTCCACCATGATCAGCTCCAGCGAGGCGATCGACGCGAGGGTCGTGGTGTGGGGAGCCAGGCCTTCGGCGATTGCTCGGACCACGATGTCGCGGTCGGTCACTACGCCGGTCATGGTCGGGCCGGTGGTCACCACCACATCGCCGATGCCCTGGTCGCGCATGACTTGTGCGGCTTCGTCGAGCATGGTGTCGCCCGGAAGGTAGACGACCTTTCTGGTCATCACGTCCGCCACTGCCGTCCTCGCCATGGCCGTACCTCCCCGCACTCCTGCCCGCCCGTCTTGCTGGCGGGTACCCGGCCGTATCACCGATTACACCCCGGGTGCCCGTGCGGGGCCATCGGGGTTTCACCCCAGAAGCGCACGGGTCACCTCCGTGAGGCGTACGTCGTGGCGGTCACCCGTACGCCGGTCGCGCAGTTCGGCGTACCCCTCTGAGAGACGGCGCCCGACCACGACGCAGCGGGGGATGCCGATCAGCTCGGCGTCGGTGAACTTGACGCCGGCGGACAGCTGCGGACGGTCGTCGACCAGCACCCGCAGCCCGGCCTTCTCGAGCTCCGCCGCGAGGGCCAGGGCCGCCTCGAGCTGGCCGTCCTTGCCCGCGCCGATGATGTGGACGTCTGCCGGGGCCACCTCGGCGGGCCAGACGATGCCGCGCTCGTCGTGGTGTTGCTCCGCGATGGATGCGACGGCCCGGGAGACGCCGATGCCGTAGGAACCCATGGTGGGGCGTACGGGCTTGCCGTCGGTCCCGAGCACGTCGACCTTGAACACGTCGGTGTAGCGGCGGCCGAGCTGGAAGATGTGGGCGATCTCGATGCCGCGGCGCATGGTGAGCTCGCCGTCGCCGCACCGGGGGCAGGGGTCGCCGGCGCGAACCTCGGCCGCCTCGATCGTGCCGTCGGGCGTGAAGTCGCGGCCGGCCACCACGGAGGTGGCGTGCTTGCCCACCTCGTTGGCGCCGGTCAGCCAGGCCGTGCCGGGTGCCACGCGCGGATCGGCAAGGTAGCGCACCTTGATGCCCTGCGGACCGATGTAGCCGCGGACCAGGTCCGGACGCGACGCGAAGTCGTCGAACATCGTCGCCCTGGCCGGGCTCTGTACGGCGTCGAGCCGCTTCAGATCGACCTCGCGATCGCCGGGCACACCGATGACCAGCAGCTCATCGTCCTTGCCGGGGTGGTGGACGGTGACCACGACGTTCTTCAGCGTCTCGGCCGCGGTCCAGTCCGTGCGGCCCTCCAGGGCACGGGCGTTGGCCAGGTCGACCAGGGAGGCGATCGTCGGCGTCTCGGGGGTGTCGTGAACGGTCAGCGGCCCGTGCTCGCGGGTGTCGGCCGCCGGCGCCACGGTGATCACGGCCTCGGTGTTCGCCGCGTAGTCACATGCCGTGCAGCCGACGAAGGTGTCCTCGCCGACGTCGGCGACGGCCAGGAACTCCTCGGAGGCCGAGCCGCCCATGGCGCCCGACATGGCGGCCACGACGGTGTGCTCCAGGCCGAGGCGCTCGAAGATGCGCTGGTACGCCGCGCGGTGTTTCCCGTACGCCTCGATGAGCCCTTCCTCCGAGAGGTCGAAGGAGTAGGCGTCCTTCATGAGGAACTCGCGCCCGCGCAGCAGGCCCGCTCGGGGACGCGGCTCGTCGCGGAACTTCGTCTGCATCTGGAAGAGGATCAGCGGGAAGTCGCGGTAGGAGCTCGTCATGTCCTGCACGAGCAGCGTGAACATCTCCTCGTGCGTGGGGGCGAGCAGGTGGTCTGCGCCTCGGCGGTCCTTCAGCGTGAAGATGTCGTCGCCGTATTCCGTCCAGCGGCCGCTGATGTCGTAGGCCTCGCGGGGCAGCAGGGCCGGGAAGGAGACCTCCTGGCCGCCGATCGCGGCCATCTCTTCGCGGATGACCCGGCTCACCTGATCGAGCACCAGCTTGCCGAGCGGGAGCCACGTGTAGCCGCCCGGCGCGGCGCGACGGATGTACCCGGCGCGCAGGAGTAGCCGGTGGCTCGGCACCTCTGCGTCCGCCGGCTCCTCACGCAGGGTCTTGAGCAGCATCGTGGACATTCGCATCAGCATGACCGTGAGCCTAGGGAGGGGGTCCGACGAAAACATCCGGTTATCGCCCGGCCCTGGAGTGTCGCCATCGTCACGTCCCGATCACCGCCCGGCAGTGCAAAACTCGGCTGGGTCGGAGCACATGAGCGCATGTTCAGGGGGGTGGCCATGGCCTGGAAGAGCTTCGTGGCGATGGGGGACAGCTTCACCGAGGGCATGGACGACAGCTACCCCGACGGGACCTATCGCGGGTGGGCCGACCTGGTCGCGGCCCGGCTGGCCGTCGATGCCGGCCCCGATTTCGGGTACGCGAACCTCGCCGTCCGGGGCAAGCTCCTGGACCAGGTCATCGACGAACAGCTCGAGCCGGTGCTGGCGATGCGACCCGGCCTGGTCAGCTTCGCGGCCGGCGGCAACGACGTGCTGCGCCGCAAGGTGGACGTCGAGTCGCTGGTCGACAAGATCGACTCGGTGATCGGCCGGATCCGCGACACCGGCGCCGACGTGATCCTCTTCCGGTTCGCGGACGTCACCGCACACCTGCCCGGACAGCGCATCGTCGGCCCGCGCGCGGGCACCCTCAACGACGGCACCCGGCGGGTCGCCGAGCGTCACGGTGCCCACCTGATCGACCTCTTCGCCGACCGTGCGTTCGACAATCCGCTGTTGTGGAGCGCCGACCGCCTGCACCTGTCCGCTGCGGGGCACCGCCGTGTCGCGGGACATGTCCTCAACACACTCGGCGTCGGTGTCGACGAGGACTGGCTGCTCGTGCCGCCGATGCCGGCACCCACCCCCTGGCTGCTGGCGCGCGGCGCCGACCTGCGCTGGGCCGGACAACACCTCGCGCCCTGGATCAGGCGCAGGCTGGCAGGTGCCTCTTCCGGTGATGAGGTCAAGGCGAAGCGCCCCGAGCTCGCCCCCGTCGACGCGATAGCGTGAATGCCATGTCCGTTGCGAACGACCCGGCGCCGTCACTGCAGGCGTACGCCCACCCCGACAAGCTCGTCACCACCGAGTGGCTGGCCGCCAACCTCGAGACCCCCGGCCTCGTGGTCGTCGAGTCGGACGAAGACGTGCTGCTCTACGACACCGGGCACATCCCGGGCGCCGTGAAGGTCGACTGGCACACCGAGCTGAACGACCAGCTCACCCGCGACTACCTCGACCCGGCGACGTTCGCGGCGCTGTGTGAGGCCAAGGGCATCGGCCGCGACGACACGATCGTGTTCTACGGCGACAACTTCAACTGGTGGGCGGCGTACGCGCTCTGGGTCTTCAGTCTCTTCGGCCACCGCGACCTGCGGCTGCTCGACGGCGGCCGGCAGAAGTGGGTGGCTGAGGGCCGTGAGACAACCCGGGAGAAAACGGTACGCCCGCACGCGACGTACCCGGTCCCCGCCCGCGAGGACAGCTCGATCCGCGCCTTCCGCGACCAGGTCATGGGCCACATCTCGAGCGGCCGCCCCCTCGTCGACGTCCGGTCCCCGCAGGAGTACACGGGCGAGCTCACCCACATGGAGGCGTACCCGCAGGAGGGCGCCCTCCGCGGCGGCCACATCCCGGGCGCCGTCAGCAAGCCGTGGAAGTCGGCGGCGAACGAGGACGGCACCTTCAAGGCGGCGGACGAGCTGGCCAAGATCTACCGGGACGAGCTGGGGCTGGAGTCCGGGGACGACATCATCGCGTACTGCCGGATCGGCGAACGGTCCAGTCACACGTGGTTCGTGCTGCATCATCTGCTGGGCTATCCGCAGGTCCGGAACTACGACGGCTCGTGGACGGAGTGGGGCAACCTGGTTCGGGCGCCCATCGCCAAGGGCTCGGAGCGCGGCGGGCTGTCCTGATCCGAGCTTGCTGGTAGCCGACCCGCAGTGTGACCGGACGTCGGCCTTCTCCGGGCCGGCGCCGTGTCGGGAAGACGGTTGGGTCGCCGAAAGCGGCGCGGTGGTCGTCTTGCAGGACGGCGCGGCTCGAACAACCGATGGGCACCTACCTGCCCGCCGGGAGGTCCGGCGGCGCTGGAGTCGGTCTTGCCCGGACGGCCTAGATTGCCGTGCTGTGGGGGCGGTCTGGCGGAATCACGGCACGACCATCATGCTGGCCGCCCTTCTCCTGCCGGTGCTGAGCTTCGCCGCGTACCGGTGGCGGTGCCGGAGCACCTCACGGCGGTACGCCGCTGCGGAGGTGGGGCTGATCGCCGGGTCACTGCCGTGGGCGGTCATGCTCTTCACGCCTCAGAAGGCGGCCCGGTCCGTGGATCTCGTACCGCTGCACGACCTCCCGTCGTGGGTGAGCGGTACCGCCGACACGGGAGTCGCCCAGCTCGGCGGCAATCTACTCGTGCTCGCCGCCTTCGGGTTCTTCCTGCCGATGCGCTTCACGGCGATGGCGTCGCTGCGCCGGGTCCTCGTGGCAGCCGTGGCCACCTCCGCGTCGGTCGAGGCATTGCAGTGGGTCCTTGCCATCGGGCGGGTGTCGAGCGTCGACGACGTACTGGTCAACACCCTCGGGGCGGTGCTGGCGGCGTCGGCGTCGCGGCGATGGTGGGCCGATGAGCGGCGTCGCTTCGGGCAGACGGCCTCTCTCGGCACCTGATCCCCGCCTCGAGCAGCCTGTCGGGTCGACTTCGGCGGCGGGCGCGGGTCGGGCGCTGTAGTCGCGGGCCGCTGCGACGGCGCAGGTCAGGGGACGGACCGCACACCCGCCTGTTCCACGTGGCGTCATGAGCGCCTTCCCCGAGGCGCTTGCCGGGTGTTGTCATCCCGGTCACATCTGACGTCGATGTGCCTGGACAGGGCCATGGTGAGGACCACAGGCCCCGCACAATTGCCTGAACGCCCGTTAAGTATTGGGCTTGACAGCGGGTTAGAGTTGCGAGGTGACGGTAGATCAGCAGCAGCGCCCCGGACCGCCGGCTCCGCGTCGGCGCTCGCGCCGGGACGAGATCCTGGAGATCGCGGTCGGGCTCTTCGCCGCCCGGGGATATCACGGCGTGTCGATGGATGACATCGGCTCGGCCGCGGGCGTCACCGGCCCGGCGCTGTATCACCACTTCGCCGGCAAGGAGGCCATGCTGGTGGCCGCCCTCATCCCGGTGAGCGAGGGTCTGCTGCACGGCGGCAAGCAGTGCGTCGCCCGTCACCCCGAGGACGCGCGCGCCGCCCTCACCGACCTGATCGACTTCCACGTCGAGTTCGCCCTCGCCAATCCCGCCGTGATCGCGCTGCACCTCCACGAGCTGGACCGGCTGCCCGACGAGCCGCGCCGGCAGATCCGCCGGCTGCAGCGCCTGTACGTCGAGGAGTGGGTCGCCGTGCTCGCGACGCTGCGTCCCGAGTTGGATGCCGGCGAGGCTCGGGTGCTCGCCCACTCGGCGTTCGGCCTGATGAACTCCACCCCCTTCCTCGGTGGCGAGGTGGACCGGCACCGGCGGGCCGCCCTCCTCCGCGAAGCCACGGCCCACGCCCTGATCGGCCACTGACCATGTGCGGCCACGGCCCACGCCTCGAACCCGCCGGCAACCCGGCCGCGGCCGGAGCGCAGACCGTGGCCGCCGTCCCGGCGCAGCCAGGGCACAGATCGTGGCAACTGTCCCGGCGGCCAGGCACAGATCGTGGCAACTGTCCCGGCGGCCAGGCACAGATCGTGGCAACTGTCCCGGCGGCCAGGCACAGATCGTGGCAACTGTCCCGGCGGCCA
>NZ_JBITLP010000001.1:110645-162648 GCF_044465265.1 Actinoplanes sp. NPDC049681 | reverse complement strand
ACAGGCGCCGACCGTGGCAACTGTCCCGGCGGCCAGGCGCCGACCGTGGCAACTGTCCCGGCGGCTACCAGGCGCGGACCGTGGCCGCGTCCCCGGCGCGGCAGGGCGCGGATCGCGGCGACCGTCCGGGCGCGGGCAGGGCTCAGGCCGTGGCGACGGTGACAGGGTGCGGGCAGGGCGAAGACCGTGGAGACGGTGACAAGTGCCGGCACTCGGAGATGCTGGGGCGCGCTGCGAGTAGCCGAGCGGCACGCACCGCCGAGGAGACCAGAACGCCGCGCGCGGAGATACACGAAGGACCACGCCCGCCGAGCCGACCGGAACAAGACCGCCCTGGAGCCCGGAAGAGCGATGACGTCATGGGCGCACAAGCTTCCACGTAACAGCCAGCCGGATGAAGCCACACCCCGGACCGCCTAACTGAAGCACCCCACCGAGCCGGGCCCACCCCCGCCCCCAGCTCACCCGCCACCGTCTCGAGCCACCCCTTCGAGACCGACCCCACCGAAGAGAAAGAGCGAAATGATCGAGTCGCTGCTCATCGCCAACCGGGGCGAGATCGCCCGCCGGATCATCCGCACCGCCAAGCGGCTGGGGGTTCGTTCGATCGCGGTTCACTCCGAGGCGGACGCGGGCATGCCCTTCGTCACCGAGGCCGATGAGGCGGTGTGCGTGGGACCCGCCAACCCCGCTCAGAGCTATCGCAACACCGAGGCGATCCTTGCCGCGGCCAAGGCGACCGGTGCGCAGGCCATCCACCCCGGCTACGGCTTCCTGAGCGAGAACGCCGACTTCGCCCGTACCGTCGAAGCGAACGGCCTGGTGTGGGTCGGGCCCGGCGCCGATGCGATCAGCGCGATGGGCGACAAGATCAATGCGCGGAACCTGATGGCGGCGGCCGGCGTGCCGGTCGCGCCCGGGACGCAGGACCCGGCGGCGTCCGCCGAGGCGGCGATCGAGGCGGCCGGCGAGATCGGCTACCCGGTGATGGTCAAGGCGGCTGCCGGCGGTGGTGGCATGGGGATGGCCGTCGCGAACGACGAGGCCGGGCTGCGGGCCGAGTACGACAAGGTCCGCGCCTTCGCCGAGCGGATGTTCGGTGACGGCTCGGTGCTCATCGAGCGCTATTTCCCCCGGGTCCGGCACGTCGAGGTGCAGATTCTCGGCCTGGCGGACGGCCGGGTGATCGCTCTCAGCGAGCGGGAGTGTTCGGTGCAGCGCCGCAATCAGAAGCTGGTCGAGGAGGCGCCGAGCCCGGCCGTCGGGCCGGAGCTGCGGGCTCGTTTCCTCGCCGCCGCGGTGAAGGCCGGGGAGGCGGTCGGCTACCGCAACGCCGGTACGGTCGAGTGCCTGCTCGACCCGGCCACCGGCGAGTTCTTCTTCCTCGAGATGAACACCCGGCTGCAGGTGGAGCACCCGATCACCGAGCTGATCCACGGCATCGACCTGGTCGAGCAGCAGCTGCGGATCGCTTCCGGTGAGGCGCCCACGTTCGACGTCGAGAACCTCGCAACGACCGGTCATGCCATCGAATTGCGGGTCAATGCCGAGGATCCGAAGCGGTTCCTTCCCGGGCCCGGTCAGGTCGCGACCTGGGTCGAGCCGACGGGCGAGGGGGTCCGGGTGGATTCCGGGTACGCGGCGGGCACCACGGTCACGCCGTTCTACGACTCTCTGATGGCCAAGCTGATCGTCATCGGGGCCGACCGGGCCGAGGCGATCGAGCGGGCACGGGCCGCGGTGGCCGGATTCGAGATCGCCGGGCCGAAGAACAACCTGCCCTTCTTCGCCGAGCTGCTGGAGAACGACGAGTTCCTCTCCGGCGACTACGACACCGGCATCGTCGGCCGCATGCGCGCTGGAAAGAAGTGAGGACCATGACGACGGCGGTTTCCATCCGGGAAGTGGCCCCGCGCGACGGGCTGCAGAACGAAGAGCCCATCCCCACCGACGACAAGGTGCGCCTGATCGACGCCCTCTCGCGCACCGGCGTCAAGCGCATCGAGGCCGTCTCGTTCGTCCATCCCAAGGCCATCCCGCAGATGGCCGACGCGGACGAGGTCTGGGCGCGTGCCTGGCACAACCCCGACATCCGCTACTCGGCGCTGATCCCCAACAGCCGCGGCGCGCAGCGGGCGATCGCGGCCGGCTTCGGTGAGATCGAAGTCGTCGTCTCCGCGAGCGACACGCACAACCGTAGGAACCTGAACCGGTCGACCGAGGAGTCGCTCGACGACATCGCCGCGCTGATCCCGCTGGTGCATGACGCCGGGGCCACGCTCGAGGTCATCGTCGCCACCAGCTTCGGCTGCCCGTTCGAGGGCGACATCGACCCCAAGCGGGTCGCCGGCATCGTGGACCGGGTCCGTGCCGACGGCGCCGACCGCGTCGCGTTCGGCGACACGACCGGCATGGCGACCCCGCGCCGGGTCCGGGACCTGCTTTCGGAGGTACGCCCGGAGCTGCTCCACTTCCACAACACCAGGGGTACGGGGCTGGCGAACGTCCTGACCGCCCTGGAGCTCGGCGTCACCGAGTTCGACGCGAGCGTGGGCGGGATCGGGGGGTGCCCGTACGCGCCCGGTGCTTCCGGCAACATCGCCACCGAGGAGCTCGTGCACATGCTGGAGGACATGGGCATCGACACCGGGATCGACCTCGAATCGCTGATCGAGGTCGCCGGTATGGCGGAAGGGCTGCTCGGGCGCACGCTCCCGTCGGGTGTTCTTCGGGCCGGGCCGCGCACCAGATTGGTGTGATCGCCGTTTCTCATTCCCCGGCCTGATGGGGAAAACGTCCGATCGATTTTCTCCATTCGTCCGCGTGACCCTGACTGTGTCGCTTCGTTACCAATACCGAGTGGCCGATCATTTCGGCCGCTGGTCACGAGTCGACGACGAGGGGCGGGACCAATGACGGGGTGGGGGGTCGAGCGCGAGACGCGCCCGGCACGCCGTCCGTCGGTCGTCTCGTCCACCGGCCCCGCGCTCATGCCGCCCCACAGCCAGGGGGCGGACCGGCGGCGGGGGAACCGGTCCGGGCCCCGGTGGGGTCTGCGTGCACTGGTCGTCGGCGGGATCGCCGGCGCGGCCTGGTTGCTCTCCGGAGCCGCCGCGCACGCCGCGCAGCACGAGCCGGTGACCGGCGGACTCATCGGAGCCGCCACCAAGGTCGCCACCCAGGCCGTCGGCCACGACAAAGCCGGCCACCACACGGTCGTCAACGGCAACGCTCGTCACGGCAAAGCCGGCCACGACAAGGCCGGCAGCGCTGGTCACGGCAAAGCCGGCCACGACGGGGGCAGCGCCTCCCTGCTCAACGCCGTGGTTCACGGCGTTCAGGGGGATGCGCCGGTGGTCGGCCGGGTCCTCAAGGCGGCCGTCAGGCCGTGGGAATCCGACGGGCACCACACCGGCCTCGGCACGGTGACCACGATCCCGAAGAGCCTCGTGGACACGGTTGGCGAGGTCACGCACGGTACGAAGGACGCGGCGCCCGCCCTGAGCGGCGTCGACCGCGTCATCCGGGACATCACCGCCCCAGTTCGCCTTGCCGGCGAGGCGGTGGACACCCGGCCGCTCGACCCGATGATCGTTCCGGCGACCGACCTTCCGCAGTACGCGGCAGAGCCGGAGCCGGTGCCATCGCAGCAGGACCGTCCGGAGCCGGACGCGGGCGCCACGACGCCCGGTCTGTCCGGCATGGACGTCGCCGCGGGCGAGCAGAAGTCCGCACCGGTCCTCATCCAGGACCTCGTGCGGCACCCGGTGGGAGCCGTCTCCGTGCGGGAGACGGTCCGCGAGACACCCGATGGTGACGGACCCGCGCCGCTGCGGGTTGACCTCGGGGCAGCGAACGGGTTCCCGGCCTCCGGGGCGGGAACTGCGACGGACGGTGGCCCCTCTGCGGCCGTCCTTCCGTCAGCGGTCGCCGACAGCACGACGGCCTGCCGTCGGCTGCCGATCGCGACCGATGTCGAGGTCCGGCGCCACGACGCCGAGGCACCGACCGTCTCACCTGACTAGTGACGCCCGCGCCGGGCGCATGGCGCCCGGGCGACGAGGGCCCGATTCCTGGAACCGTTTGCGAACAAGCGGCGAATCATCACCAGGCCCGGGGTCGTCACACACCGCAGCGAAAGCGCCGGTCAGCAATGAATGGGCGCACGTCGACGAGCGGGGTCAGGGCAACCGTAAAACAGCCAGGGCACCGCTGCGCCCGGAAGCACCATTCAATTGAATACGCGACTCACCATTTCTGACAATTGTGAAAGGCTTCTTCTCTCCATGAAGACTTGGGTTCGTAAGACTCTGAGCGTCGGTGTCCTGGCCGCGGGCGCCCTCCTGTTCGCCCCGGGCATGGCGCACGCCGACGTCTCGCAGAGCAGCACCGACAACGTCGGTGTCGCCAACGGCACGCAGGTGCTCACCAAGGTGGCCGTGCCGCTGAACGTGGTCGGCAACTCGATCGGCGTCGCCGGCGAGTCGAACGCCGCGGGCCAGGGCATCAACTGGGTCGAGAGCGGCAAGGGTGGCAAGTACCACCAGAAGTCGCACGGCAACGTCGGGATCCTGAACGGCACCCAGGTGCTCGTGCCGATCGACGTGCCCGTCAACGTCGTGGGCAACGCGGTCTCCGTGCTGGGTGTGGCCAACGCGGCCGGCACCGGCGCCAACAACACCGAGAGCGCGAAGACCGAGAGCGGCAAGGTCGACCAGGACTCGCACGACAACGTGGGCGCCCTCAACGGCACCCAGGTCGCGGCGCCGATCGACGTGCCGGTCAACGTCTGCGGCAACTCGCTGGCCATCCTGGGCCTGTCGAACGCCCAGGCGGCCTGCATGAACGGTGGGCACTCCACCGAGGGTGGCATCTGGCAGGGCAGCTCGGACAACGTGGGCGTCGGCAACGGCACCCAGGTCGCGCTCCCGGTGTACGCCCCGCTCAACGTGACGGGCAACGCGGCCGGCGTCCTCGGTGTCGCGAACGCGGCCGGCGCGTCGTCGAACGAGTCGGGTCACCAGGGTGGCGGCATCAAGCAGGACAGCAACGGCAACGTCGGCCTGCTGAACGGCACCCAGGTCGCGGCGCCGATCAGCATCCCGGTCAACGTGTGCGGCAACGCGCTCGCGGTCCTCGGTACGGCGGACGCGGCGGCGGCCTGCTCGAACGGCACCACCGGCAACGGCGGCGACCAGGGCGGCGACGACAACGGTGGCGACAACGGCGGCTACCCGGGTGACGACAACGGCGACGACGTCGGTGGCGACGGCGGTGCCCAGGGCGACGACACCTACGGCGACGCCCCGCGCAAGGCGCACAAGGCGCACGCCGCCAGCAACACCGAGGGCACCGCGGTGGACGGCCTCACCCAGAACCTGAGCAACGCCGGTGGCGTCAACCTGGGCGGCCTCGACGTCCAGAAGCTGCTCAAGTAAGAAACCGCCCAGAAGCTGCTCGAGTACGGCTCACGTAGCGGATCGAGCAGCCAGCAGGCCCGGGTCACACCGGTCCCGGGTGTGACCCGAGCGGCGCCGTGAGGCGTCGATGCAGGAGAAGAAACCGGTGCTCCTCCACAGCACCGGGCACCAAAAATCGGACGGGAGTCTCCGCGAGTGCGGAGGCTCCCGTTCGCGTCTGGTCCCAGACTCTGGAATGCGCTAGCCTAACGATCGTTCAGGACCGAACGAGGGGGCCACGTGGCATTCGACGAGGAAGCGCTGGCGCAGGCGCGCAAGCGGGCGGTCGCCGGCGGGGCGGAGAAGTACCACGCCGCCAACGCCGCGAAGGGCAAGCTCTTCGCGCGCGAGCGGATCGCCCTGCTCGTCGACGACGGTTCGTTCGTCGAGGACGGCCTCTACGCCAACAGTCTGGCCGAGGGGCTGCCGGCCGACGGCGTGATCACCGGAAACGCCCGGATCGACGGGCGCGAGGTGTGCATCATGGCCAACGACTCCACCGTGAAGGCGGGGTCGTGGGGTGCCCGTACCGTTGAAAAGATCATCCGGATCATCGAGCGGGCGTATGCGACCGGCGTACCGATGGTCTATCTCGTGGATTCCGCGGGCGCGCGCATCACCGACCAGGTCGACCTGTTCCCGGGCCGGCGCGGAGCCGGCAAGATCTTCCACAACCAGGTGCGCGCGTCGGGGTCGATCCCGCAGGTCTGCGCGCTGTTCGGACCGTCCGCCGCGGGCGGTGCCTACATCCCCGCGTTCTGCGACGTGGTGGCGATGGTCGAGGGCAACGCCAGCATGTACCTCGGCTCCGACCGCATGGTCGAGATGGTCACGGGGGAGAAGACGACGCTCGAGGCGATGGGCGGCGCGCGGGTGCACTGCGCGGAGTCCGGCGTCGGGCACTTTCTGTGCAAGACCGAACAGGATGCCCTCGAGGCCGTCCGCACGTACCTGTCCTATCTGCCGGCGAACTACACCCAGCAGCCGCCGGTGGCGGAGGCGGCCGAACCGGCCAATGTGGATCTTGGCGCCCTGGTGCCGGCGAGCGAGCGGCAGGCGTTCGACATGCGCCGCTACATCAAGGGGATCGTCGACCAGGGATCGTTCTTCGAGATTCAGGCGCTCTGGGCCAAGGAGCTGACGATCGGCTTCGCGCGGCTCGACGGCCAGGTCGTCGGCGTGGTCGGCAACAACTCGATGTTCAAGGGCGGCGTGCTCTTCGTCGACTCCGCCGACAAGGCGAGCCGGTTCGTGCAGCTCTGCGACGCCTTCAACGTGCCGCTGCTCTTCCTCTCCGACGTGCCGGGCTTCATGGTCGGCTCGGCCGTGGAGAAGCAGGGCATCATCCGGCACGGCGCCAAGATGATCACCGCGATCTCCGAGGCGACCGTGCCCAAGATCTGCGTCGTCGTGCGCAAGGCGTACGGCGCCGGCCTGTACGCGATGGCCGGTCCGGGCTTCGACCCCGACGCGACGATCGCCCTGCCCACCGCCAAGATCGCGGTGATGGGGGCCGAGGCGGCCGTGAACGCCGTCTACGCCAACAAGATCGCGGCGCTGCCCGAGGAGGACCGCGCCGCCTTCATCGCCGAGCGCCGCGCCGAGTACGAGCGCGACATCGACATCCTGCGTCTCGCCAGCGAGCTCGTCATCGACGCCATCGTCGAGCCCGGTGACCTGCGCGGCGAGCTGGTCCGCCGGTTCGCCGCCGCCCGCGGCAAGGACCGCAGTTTCTCCCGTCGGCGCCACGGCGTCACTCCCGTCTGAAAACCGTCCTGAGCTCACCCGCGGCGGAAAACCCAGGAAAGTTCGTTCTGAAAGGACACGCCATGGTCGACTTCCGGCTCAGCGAAGAGCAGGAGGCGCTGCGCGACAGCGTGCGGGACTTCGCCCGCGAGCAGGTCGCGCCGGTGATCGCCGAGCATTACGAGCACAAGACCTTCCCGTACGACCTCATCCGGCAGATGGGCAAGATGGGCCTGTTCGGGCTCCCCTTCGCCGAGGAGCACGGCGGCATGGGCGGCGACTACTTCGCGCTCTGCCTGGCCCTCGAGGAGCTGGCGCGGGTCGACAGCAGCGTCGCGATCACCCTGGAGGCGGCGGTCTCGCTGGGTGCCATGCCGATCTACCGCTTCGGTACGGACGAGCAGAAGGCGCGCTGGCTCCCGCAGCTGACCAGCGGCGAGGCCCTGGCCGCCTTCGGTCTCACCGAGCCGGGTACGGGCTCCGACGCCGCCGGAACCACCACGCGCGCGGTGCTCGACGAGGCCACGGGCGAGTGGGTCATCAACGGCTCCAAGGCCTTCATCACCAACTCGGGCACCGACATCACCAGCCTGGTGACGGTCATGGCGGTGACGGGCACGCGGCCGGACGGCTCGAAGGAGCTGTCCACGATCATCGTCCCGTCGGGCACCCCCGGATTCACCGTCGCGCCGGGCTACTCCAAGGTCGGCTGGTGCGCCTCGGACACCCACGAGCTGGCGTTCGACGACGTACGCGTACCGGCGGCGAACCTGCTCGGCGAGCGCGGCCGCGGCTTCGCCCAGTTCCTGCGGATCCTCGACGAGGGACGGATCGCCATCGCGGCCCTGTCCACCGGCCTGGCGCAGGGCTGCGTCGACGAGTCGGTCAAGTACGCGAAGGAGCGCCAGGCGTTCGGGCAGCCGATCGGCAACTACCAGGCCGTACAGTTCATGATCGCGGACATGGAGATGCGGGCCCGCAACGCACGGCTGGGCTACTACGAGGCGGCGGCACGGATGCTGGCCGGCGAGGACTTCAAGCACGAGGCCGCCCTCGCCAAGCTCTACGCGAGCGAGGCCGCGATGGACAACGCCCGGTGGGCGACCCAGGTGCACGGCGGCTACGGCTTCATGAACGAGTCGGCGGTCGGCCGCTTCTACCGCGACGCCAAGATCCTCGAGATCGGTGAGGGCACGTCCGAGGTGCAGCGGATGATCATCGCGCGGGGGCTCGGACTGTAGATCTTGGACGCCGAGGCAGGATCCGCGGCAAATCCGGCGGCAGATGCGTCGGTTAGTCGACAATCGGCCGTCTGAACTCGGCATCCATCATCGTGTCTGCCTAGGTTCGTCTTCATGACGTCCGATCACGGGGCGGACCACGAAGGTCCGGGATTCGACGCCGTGCTGCGCAGCTACCGGCTGCGGGCGAAGCTGACGCAGGAGGAACTCGCGGCGCGCGCCGCGGTCGGTGTGCGCACGGTGCGCGACCTCGAACGCGGCCGCGCGTCCCGGCCGCAGCGCACCACGGCGGAGCTGCTCGCCGCGGCGCTGGGACTCGCCGGCGCCGACCGGCTCGCGTTCCTGGCCGCGGCCCGGGGCCACTCACTGCTGTCGCCGCCGGCCCCGCGGTACGTACGCCTGCCGCCGCCCGGGGATCTCATCGGCCGCGACGAGGACGTGGCCCAGCTGGCTGCCCGCCTCTCGCAACGGGCGGGAGACGGCGCGCGCGGCATCACGCTGGTCGGACTCGCCGGGGTCGGCAAGACCAGCCTGGCGCTCGCCGTCTCGCACCGCGTCGCCGCCGCCTATCCCGGCGGGGTGGCCGGCATCGTCGTCACCGACGGCTCCACCACGGGCGAGGTGTTGGGCGGGGTGGCGGCGGTCTTCGGGGTGGGGCGGCCCGCCGACCTCGCACCCCGCTTCGCGGGCCGCTCGGCGCTGCTGCTGGTCGACGCGGTGGACCGCGCTCCGGAGGCGCTCGCGGAAGCGCTCGGCCGGCTGCTCGCCCAGCACCCGACGCTGCGTTTCCTGGCCACCGGCCGGCATCCCATCGGGCTGCCGTCGGAGCGGGTATGGCCGGTCGCGCCGCTGATCGCCCCGCCCGCGGAAGCCGGGACGGACCTCGCCGACGTGGCCACCTATCCCGCGGCGGCCCTCTTCCTCGACCGGCTCGCGCGGGTTCGCGGTATCCCCGTCCAGCCCGACGAGGCGGCCCCGCTGGCGGCGCTCGTCCGCCGCCTCGGCGGCCTGCCCATCGCCCTCGAGCTGGCGGCCGCCCGGGGCCGGGTGCTCACCGTCGCCGAAATTCTTGATCGGTACGGCGACCGCGTGCTGGACCTGTCCGGCCGCCCGGCCGACGGCGGCGTGGCAGGCGCCGAGACCGGAGTCGTCTCGGTACGGGAAGCCGTGGCGGCCAGCTACCGCCTGCTCTCCGCCGAGGAGCAGAAGGCGCTGCACCGGCTCGCGACGTTCCGCAACCGCTGGTCCCTGGACCTCGCCGAGCAGATCGTCGACCGCGATCCGGCGGTGGACGTGGTGCACCTGCTCGACCGGTTCCTCGAGCTCGGCCTGCTCAGCGCCCGCGGCGCCCGCGCGTTCCGCTTCCGCCTGCTCGACGTGGTGGGCGACTACGCGTGCGAGCAGGCGGCGGCCCAGGGCGACCTCCCCGCGGCCCGGCAGCGGCACGCCGAGGTGATGGCCGACCTGGCGGCGAGCATCGCCCGTGACCTCAAGGGCGCCCACCTCGCCGAGGCGGCCGCGCGGCTCGACGACGTGGCGGGCGACCTCGGCGCCGCCCTCACGTACGCGGCCAAGGAGGATCCGCACACGGCCCTGCGCCTCGCCGCGTGCCTGCCGCGGTGGTGGCGGTTCCGCGGCCGGGACGTGACCGGGCGGCAGTGGCTGCGGCGGCTGCTCGCCGATCCGCGTACGGCGGACGCCGACCCGGCGATCCGAGCCTGGGCGAAGGTCGGCCTGGCGCAGCTGGCGCTGGAGCACGGCTCGGGCGCGGAGGAGATCGGCTCGGCCGAGGCGGCCCTCACCGAGTTCACCGAACTGGAGGACGTCGCCGGCCAGCTCACCGCCCACACCCAGCTCGCCGCCCTGTGGATGACCACCCACGGCTACGACCGCGCCCGGGAGCACGGCGAGGCGGCGCTCGAGCTCGCGCGCCTCACCGGCCGCCTCCGCGACATGGCGGTGGCCGAGAACAACCTGGCGTGGCACGAGATCCGCCAGGGCGATCTGTCGGCGGCGCGGGCCCGGCTCGCCGCGGTGGACAGGCTGGCCAGCCGATGCGGTGAGCACCGGCTGCGGGCGGTCGCCGGCGGCAACCTGGCGGAGGTGGAGCGACTCGACGGCCACCCGGAGGAGGCGGCACGGCTGGGCCGGCACGCCGTCGCGGAGCTGGAGGACGTCGGGGATCCGAGTCACCGCCGCCGCGTCCTGGCCACGGTCGGCCTGGCACTCGCCGAGGCCGGACGGGAGCGGGAGGCCGAGGCGGCGCTCGCCGAGCTTCGGCCCTCGGATTCGCACGCGCCGGTCGACGGCCCGGTCGCGCTGGTGGAGGGGGCGCTGGCGCTGCTGCGAGGCGACGAGCGCCGGGCCGCCGAGAGCTTCCGGGCCGCGGTCGCGGCGTACGAGGGCGACTACGACCCCCGTGACACCGTGGAGGCGTTGGTGGGGCTGGTCCGGAGCACCCCGGAGCCGGATCAGCGCGCCAAGGTGGTGCACCGGTTGACGGAGATGTGCCGTACGGGTGGCATCACGCTGCTGCCGCGGGAGCGGATCCTGATCGGCGAGCCGCAGGACTGAGGGGGAACCGCGGCGAGGACGGCCGGCGTTTTCCGTGCCCCCCACAACGCCGACCGTCACCACGCCCCGGTCACGCGGCGAGAACGATGGCTCCCCCGTTTGCCATGCCTCACTGGCCATGCCTCGGCCTCGGCCGCGCCGCGTCCCCCTGCGGAGATCACCCTAGCGGGGTAGAGCTGCGGAAATGCGCAGTTAGGCGGGTTTCGACCCGAGGGCAGGGCGATTCTGCCGGTAGTTCTGCCGGTTACTCACCCGTCTCTTCGCGGGTGCTCACGCACCGGCGGTGACGTCGTCACTCAGCGCTGGTCGGCCGTCTCTGCGCTACCGGCGGTCGCGCACGGATTCACCGCGTCGCGGATGGTACGCAGCGACTCCATCAGCTGGTCGAGCTGCTCGGGGGAGAGCTGGCCGACGAACCACCGCTGCATGAGCTCTAGGTGGCCGGGCAGGACCTCCTCGAGCCGCTGGAGGCCGGCCGGCGTGATCACCGCGTACGAGCTGCGGCGGTCGCTCGGGCAGGCCTCGCGCCGGACCAGGCCCTCCCGGTCCATGCGGTCGACGACCCGGGTCACGCCGCTGGTCGACAGCGACGTCTGCCCGGCGAGGTCGGTCATGCGCAGCCGGTTCTGCGGCGAACGGGCCAGCCGCAGCAGCACCTCGAACTCGACGCTCGAGAGCCGGTGCTGCTCGAACTGAGCGGCGAATCGGTTGGTCAGTCCGGTGAACGCCTCGGCGAAGAGGCCGAAGGCGGTGAACCGCGGATCGTCGAAGTCGGTACCCACGACATCTACGGTACAGCACACCCTTGACAGGGGGAATATTGCTTAGCATATAGTTGCTACGTCAGACAACGACCCGCACCGCCCTCGAGAGGACACGTCATGACCGACACCGCCGCCACTGGTACCCGCGAGTTCCAGGGCCTCCAGATCCCGGCCGCCGGCACCTACGAGCTCGACGCCGCGCACAAGCGGGTCGGCTTCGTGGTGCGTCATCTCATGGTCAGCAAGGTCCGCGGCAACTTCGCCGAGGCCACCGCGACCATCACCATCGCCGAGAACCCGCTCGAGTCCTCGGTCTCCGCCAGCATCCAGACCGCGAGCGTGCACACCGGCCAGGCCGACCGCGACAACCACCTGCGCACCGGCGACTTCTTCGAGGCGGAGAAGTACCCGACCATGGAGTTCCGCAGCACCGGCATCAAGTCGTTCGAGGGCAACGAGTTCGTGCTCGACGGCGAGCTGACGATCAAGGACGTCACCCGGCCGGTCGAGCTGGTCGTCGAGTTCGAGGGCGCCACCGTCAGCCCGTACGGTCAGCAGCTCTTCGGTTTCAGCGCGACCACCGAGATCGACCGCGAGGACTGGGGCCTGACCTACAACATGGCGCTGGAGTCCGGCGGCGTCATGATCGGCAAGAAGGTCAAGATCGAGATCGAGGGCGAGGCCATCCGCCAGGCCTGACACCCGCATTTCTTCCGAGAGGCGCCACCCGAGCCGGGTGGCGCCTCTCGTATATGCGCTTTTTCCGCCCCTCTGGCGGGCAGGACGCCGGAGTGCGATGGTGGACCGAGCGCGGCCGAACGCTCACTAAGCGCTGATGTATGTCCGTTTCGTCCCTGGCCACGGTTACCGGGTCCACATAACGTGAGAGCGTCACGCGAACGTGCCAGGAGGATCGATGGGTAAGGACCTGTCCGGTGCCGTCTTCTCGAACGAGGACCGGGTCCACTACCGGCAGAAGGTTCGCCGCTGCCTCGACGTCCTGGCCTTGATGCTGGACCGTCGCGAGGAACTCGCGGACGGGCCGCCCGGTGCCGCCACGTTCGACACGGACAGCCGCATGACCGGCCTCGAGATCGAGCTCAACCTCATGGACGCCGATGCCGAACCGGCCATGCGCAACGCCGAGATCCTCGCCAACCTGGCCGACCCCCACTTCCAGACCGAGCTGGGCCAGTTCAACCTCGAGCTCAACGCCCGCCCCCGGATGATCTGCGGCGAGGGCTTCGCCGACTACGAACGTGATCTGCTCGAAAGCCTCGGCCGCGCGGAGGACCGAGCCCACAAGTCAGACGCCACTATCGTGCTCATCGGCAGCCTGCCCACCCTCAAACCGGACCACCTCGTGCTGGCCAACCTCTCCGCCAACGAGCGCTACCGAGCCCTCAACGACCAGATCGTCGGCGCCCGCGGCGAACAGTTCAGCGTGGACATCCGCGGCGTCGAGCGCCTGCAGACGGCCAACGACTCGATCGCCCCCGAGGCGGCGTGCACCAGCGTGCAGTTCCACATGCAGGTGCCACCGGACCGGTTCGCCGCGTACTGGAACGCCTCACAGGCGGTGGCGGCGATTCAGGTGGCCATCGGGGCGAACTCGCCGTACCTGCACGGGCGGCAGCTGTGGGCGGAGACCCGGATCGCCCTGTTCGAGCAGGCCACCGACACCAGGCCGGACGAGCTCAAAGCCCAGGGCGTACGGCCGCGCGTCTGGTTCGGCGAGCGCTGGATCACGTCGGTCTTCGACCTCTTCGAGGAGAACGTCCGCTACTTCCCGCCGTTGCTGCCGATCCTCGACGAGGAGGATCCGGTCGCCGTCCTCGAGGCGGGCGGCGTACCGCACCTCGGCGAACTGCGCCTGCACAACGGCACGGTCTACCGCTGGAACCGCCCGGTCTACGACGTGATGAACGGCCGTCCCCACCTCCGGGTGGAGAACAGAGTGCTGCCGGCAGGGCCCACCGTGGTGGACATGCTCGCCAACGCCGCCTTCTACTTCGGGCTGACCCGTCAGCTCGCCGAGGAGGAACGGCCGATCTGGAGCCGGCTCGCGTTCGCAGCGGCCGAGGACAACTTCCACGCGGCGGCCCGTCGAGGCATGGAAACCACAATTCATTGGCCGGGTACGGGGGAAAGCCCCGTCACCGACCTCGTCCGCAACCAGCTGCTGCCCAAGGCACACCAAGGCCTGACGAAGTTCGGCGTCGACGCGCACCACCGCGACCGCCTGCTCGGCATCATCGACGAGCGATGCCGCACCGGCCGCAACGGCGCAACCTGGCAGACCGAGGCGGTATGGCACGCCGAACACCACCGAGGCCTCGACCGCCACGCGGCGTTGCACGACATGCTGCTGAGATACAGCGCCCACCAGCGTACGAACGAGCCGGTGCACACCTGGCCGATCGACTAGGCCTGCGGCGGAGGGGTCTTCTTCGCCGGGGGCTGTTTCCTGGCGGGCGTCTTCTTCGCGGGCGAGTCCGCATTGATCTTCGCGACGGTGGGGCTCGCCGGCGGGCGAGCGACCGTCTCTCGCGGGGGACCCTGCCTGCCGGTGCTCGGGTCGGCGGGCTGCGCAGTGGCTCGTGCCGAGACCGTTCCGGTGGGCTTCGTCTCCGCCTTCGCCGGGATCGCCCCGGTGGCCTTGGCCGGCACCGCGCCGGTGGCCTTTGCCGGCACCGCGCCGGGGGAGGCCTTGGTCGGAACGGCTCCGGCGGGCTGGGCCGGACCGACATTCGGGCCCTTAGCGGGGACCGCGGCCGGCGCCTGGGGCGGGACTGCGCCCGGAGCCTTAGCCGGGACCGCGCCCGCAGCCTGGGCGGGAACTGCGCCTGGACCGCTGGCCGGGACTGTGCCCGCAGCCTGGGCGGGATCTGCGCCCTGGGCCTTGGTAGGGACCGCGCCTCGGCCCTTGGCCGGGGGCGTTCCGGGGGCGCCCTTGGCCGGGACCGCTCCTGCGCTCGGCGGTGGGGATGTGCTCTTCGCCGCCGCACCCGACCCGGTGGCCGGCGGCGTGGCCTGGCCCTTTGCCGCGACCGCCCCGGTGGACGCCGATGCCGCTGGGCCGGACCCCTGCGGTCCAGCGGGCGCGGAGGATCGAGCTGACGCCGGAGCCTGCGCTCGTCCCGTCGCGACGGATGAGCGATCCGCGCCGCGCCGCCGCAACCGCCCGAACAGCGACGGCTTGCCGTCCCGGGAACGCGGCGTGGCCTCGGTCGATGTGCCGGGTGCCGAACGCTGCGCCGGCATGAGGTCCGTGCCGGGCCCGGGCTTGGCGTGACCGCCGACTGCTGGGCGTGACGTGGGTTCCGCGCCGGGCCCCGGCATGGGCTGCCCGCCGGCCGCCGGCTTGTCCCGCCCGCCGGCCGCCGGCTTGCCCCGCCCGCCGGCCGCGGGACTCTGCTTGGCGTCCCTGCCGGACCGTGGCCCCGGCACCAACGCCGCTCGCGGCACGGTGGTCCGTGCGGTCCGGCGTACCGCGCTCTGCTGGGCCAACGCGATCGTCGCTGCGGAGCCGGCGAGCCCGGCCAGCACCGCGTACGGCGCGATCAGATATGCCGACCCCAGTGGACCGAAGGGCGGCGACAGCTGCGGGGCGATCACGAAGAAGGCGACCGCCACCAGCAGTGGACCGACCGCACCGGAGGTGGCCGCGCCGACGCCCAGGTCACCTCGCCGGGCGGCCGGCCAGGCGGCGACCACTCCGAGCACGAAGGCGGCCAGCAGGGTGAGCAGCGCACTCGGCCAGTGGATCGTCCCCTGGGTGCCGTGCGTCGAAGCGAACTGCCAGCTGGACAGGTATGTCGCCGTCGGACGGTGCCAGAAGACGTCGGCCACGATCGCCGCCGCGGCCAGGATCCAGAGCCAGGCCGCCGTCGCGATGAGGTTGGCGGCGACCGGGCGCGACAGCACCGCCCAGTACGCGATCAGCAGCCCGAGCAGGACGCCGATCACCGCGTACCCGCCGGCCACTGTCTCCGGGGAGAAGGTGTCAGGTCGTACGGCATTGCGGGCGGGAAGCGCGATCAGCGCGACCGTCAGCAGGGCACCGACCGCCGCCGAGGCCGCGAGCGCGAAGCGCCATGGTCCGCCGACCGCCCGGCCGAGCCGCCCCGCGATGACCGCGCCGAACACGGTCGCGCTCGCGGCGATCCAGGTCGCCCAGCCGAGGCTGCCCAGCCAGATGTCGTCGCCGTCCGCGGCGCCGGCGGGCCAGACCACCACGCCCAGGCCGTAGCCGAGGCCGAGCTGGGCGGCACCCGTCCCCGCGGCCACTCCGGCCGCGGCTGCCACCTGCGCTGTCCAGCCCCTCGCGGCCATGCGGGGCACTGTAGCCGGGGCGGACCATGCCTGCGAATCGATGAGCACTTCCTTCAAGATTGGTTAAGTTGGCGGTTGAGGGATTCGGCGAACGAAAGGTGCGGCGATGTCCGACGACACCGGCGAGTTCTTTCCTTTCCGCGGCGAACCCTCCGACGAGGGCCAAAAGCACCCGAATGGGGACCCCCGATCGGGGGACGCGGACCGTACGCAGCTGTTCCCGGCCGCCGATGACGCCACGCGTGTGACACCGGCCGCAGACGATGCGACGCGTGTCACGCCACCTGCCGGGGACGCGACCGCCGTCTATCCGGCCGCGCAGGGCGCCGAGAACTGGGCGGACGACGAACAGGTCTGGGCCGGTCGCGCCGGCGTCCGGGCACCGGGTCCGGGCGATGCCACCCGTACGGACTGGGCCGCCGTGCCGGCCGAGGAGCCGCGCGGCCGCTGGTGGATGCCGATCGTGGTGGGCATCGTGGCCCTGCTGCTGCTGGGCGTCCTGAGCTGGGGGGTCTACCTGATCCTGCAGTCACGAGGCGACGACGAGGAGACGCCGGCGCCGGTGGTGACGACGTCGGCCGCTCCGGCGCCCACGACCAAGGCGACCACCACCAAGCCGCCGAGCACGGCTCCCACCACGACCGCGCCGACGAGTTCCCCGCCGAGTTCCCCGACCGACGTCACCATTCCGGCGCTGCGGGGACTCTCGCTCGACGAGGCCCGGGCGGCACTGAACCGTACGGGTCTGAACTACCGGCTGCGCTACGTGGCCAGCACCGACGCGCCCCCCGACACGGTGATCGGCAGCGACCCGACGGAGGGCCAGCAGGTCCCCGGCGACACGATCGTCAACCTGATCATCGCGGCGGAACCGACCGCCACCACGCCGGCGACCTCGCCCACGGCCACCCACGAGGTGGACGCTGACTGACCGGGCCGGCTGTTTCCGTCAGCGGTTGGCGCGCATCGCCCGGGCGGGGATGGTGCCCGAGGACATGCCCGGCTGACGGGCGTTGCGGGTGCGGGGATCCGGCGCCTTGCCGACCTGGCGAAGGCCGCTGACCTGCACGAAGATGGACCGGCGTTCGACGGCGTCGCCTGACGAGTTGAGCTCGTAGCCGTCCAGCCAGATCCAGCCCTCGTACGTCGGCCAGTCATGGACGCGGATCACCCGGAAAATCATCGGCGATGAGAATTGGACGCTCGCCGCCTTCGTCACGTGTATGACATCGCCGGACCGAGGAAGCACGTCAACTCCTGTCCTGAACAGTCTCGGGCAAACACCGCTTTGCCGCACAGTGAACACAGATGCTCCAGTGTGCCCGGCTCGTACGCCTTGGCAACCTCATGAGGATGCCAATCCTCACAACAGTGCCGTAACGCCGTCTTCGGCCCCCGCCAGGACCCCGCGACTTCGTAAAGTCCACGTAGGACATTCGGTTGGAGCCGACATCCGCACCGGTCTTTCGCTGCAGTCTGTCGGGCTAGGCAACGCCGCTCGGAACACTAAGTGACGTCGGCCATACCGAAAGATTGCACCACGCACCCCATCGATGCAAGTTGCATGTCAGCCGTAAGTGACCAAGTGATCACTGTCGACGCTTGAAGGATCAAGAGATCAACAGAGAGACTGGATGCGACAAACGCCGTACGGCGGAGCATCTCGCTGTTCCCGCCGCGCCCCCGGAGGTCCGCGTGAATCCGCGCCGCAGCCCCACTATCCGTCGCCGCCGTCTCGGTGCTGAGCTGCGCAGATACCGTGACGCCGCCGGCGTCACGATCGAGGTGGTCGCCGACCGGCTCGGGTGCTCACCGTCCAAAGTGTCCAGGATCGAGACCGGTCACACCAGCGCCACGCCACGCGATGTAAAGGACATGTTGGACATTTACGGCGTGGCCGGAGCGGCTTCGGACGAATTGGTCCAAATTGCACGAGAAGCCCGGCAGAAGGGGTGGTGGCATCCGTTCAGCACGGTGCTGACCGGGGCCTATGTCGGACTCGAGGCCGCGGCCAAATCCATCCGGGCGTACGAGCAGCAGGTGGTGCCCGGACTCTTGCAGACCGACAAGTATGCAATTGCGATGATTCGGGCCGCTCGACTGGGTGACAGCGAGCAAGAAATAGAGCAGCGGGTACGCGTCCGAATGGCTCGCCAAGCGTTATTGATTCAGGACGATCCGATCGATCTTTGGGTGGTGCTCGATGAGGCGGTGCTGAGCCGGCCGGTCGGCGGCGACGAGGTCATGCGCGATCAATTGCTGCGCCTGGCCGAGATGACCGAGCTGCCGAACGTGACCCTCCAGATCCTGCCCTTCGCGGTGGGAGCCCACGCCGGTATGGACGGCACGTTCGCGATCCTCGACTTTCCCGATGCCGAGGACCCGAACGTGGTGTTCGCCGAGAACGCGACCGGCGGGCTGTTCCTGGAGAAGACCGACGAGCTCCGCAAGTACAACTCCATCTTCGACACCATCCGGGCGACGGCCCTCTCACCGGAGGAGTCCAGGAACATGATCGTAATGCTGGCAGAGGAGCCATTGTGGAAGTCGAGACCAAGGGTTTCCGGATCGATCTGAGCCGCGCTGAGTGGTTCAAGAGCACGCGCAGTGGCCCCAACTGCGACAACTGCGTCGAGGTGGCGTTCGTCGACGAGGCCATTGCCGTCCGTGATTCGAAGAACCCGGCCGGACCCGCCCTGATCTTCACCACCGACGAGTGGGACGCCTTCGTGGGCGGCGCCAAGGACGGCGAGTTCGACCTTTAGGAACACATGATCGGGGCTCTGATCCGAGCCCCGCGACCATGCCGGCGACGACGCCGGGCGGACAGGGCCCGGGCCGGGAAGCCGGGCCGACCGATCGACAACGGGCGCACGGCCGTCGCCGGCCACGGTGGCGGCCGTCGCATTTCGCCGCTTTTGTACCGTCGCCCCTCGGGGACTCCCCTCGTTGAACGCCTTAAGCGCGGGCCGGACCGTGCCGGCGTACCGCTGTTTGCCCGTACGGCTGACCGTCCCCCTCGCGTGACGGTGCGGGTAGGGCCAACTCAACGAGCGAGGCAAGGCGAGAACATGACGATTGGTTCCGACAATCTGAGCAACGGATCCCCGACCGCACAGGATCGGTTCAGCGGAGGCGTGAGCGCGTACCGCCAGAACCGGCGGGAGGCGGCGCTGGCGGCCGAGCACGGCGACGGCGAACTGGTGGCGCGGGGCAGCGGGCCGAGCCTGTCCTCCGCCGGCCTGCCGACCCGTACCCCGATCGAGCCGACGAGTGCCCTGGACCGCGCGGCGAAGCTGCCGTCGCTGGACATGCAGGGCCTGACCGAGCCGGTGTTCCCGCCCGGTGGCTGGGTCGACGCCGCACCGTCGCAGTCGATGGCGGATCACCCGCTGCTGCGGGGGCTGCTGCTGGAGCTGCCGGCGCGCGGGACGCTGCCGCCGTCGGAGTGGCTGGACCGCTGGTTCGAGGCAGCCCGCTCGATCCTCGAGCTGCTCTACGTACAGGAAGCGAAGCGCTAGGAGCATTCGCCGGCCGCGCCGAGGGTCGGCCTGGTGGGCCGCCGTGGCGGCGGCGGTTCACCAGGCCCGGGGGCTCCACCAGGCCGGGCGGGCCCACGAGGCCGGGCGGGTCCACCAGACCCGGCGGTTGAGGCGACCCGGCGGGTCAGGCCAGGAGGCTCACCTCGTGGGCGGCCGGTGCGACGGATTCCTCCGGGAGTGCGGCGTACGTCTCCGTCCGCGACTGTGCGACCGGCCGGACCCGCAGGCGACCACGGCCGAGCGGCGCGAGCACCGCAACATTGAGCCGGCTGTGCCGGACGGCGTGCCGCACCGCCAGGACCAGAACCACCACGGCGGCCACGGTGATCGCGATGCCGGCAGCCTCGGTGCCGGGCACCTCCACAAGGCCGCCGGCGATCGGTACGCCGATCACCGCGGCGAGGCCGGTCACCTGCAGCGGGGTCGCGAGCAGCGGATGCGCTGCCGCTGCGAGCAGAGCGGGCGGGGCCGGGGTCATCGGGGCGGTGGCGAACGCCCCGGCGCCGCGGCGGATCTGCGTCAGGCGGCGCGCCGTCACGGTCACCACGACCACCGCCGGTACGGCCGGGAGAAGCGCGGCCGCCGGGGCCGCTGAGTCGCCGGGAAGCAGCCCGGCCAGGACGGGAACGGCGAGGAAGACCGTGACGCCCGCACCGACCACCATGGACAGCGCCCGGGTGCGACGCCGCAGCGAGCGGGCCGTACGGGCAGCCGGAAGCGCGTCGGCGAGCAGGCCTGCGGAGAGCCAGACCGCGGCAAGAGCGCCGATGACGATGAGGTCCGTCGTGGGGTTCACATCGACAGCCTTCACCTTCGGTGCAACCGGCGAAACCGGGATATCACCGGACCGCCGACCCGTAGGGGTTCTGGAGTAACTACGCGTCTCCGGCTCACTACTGCGCGCAATCATTCCAATGGGCGAAGCGGACAATGCCCACTGTTGCGACCGTGACCGTTGTCCTAATGTCGGGTGCCAGACGCCCGGTCAGGCACCGGCCCCCGCTCCCGGAGGCCGACGTCGACCGCAGGCGACGGGCTCGGCCTGGGGAGGTCGGCCGGGATCCCAGCGGCGACGCGGCGGGGTCCCGGCACCGCCCGCTTCGACGGAACGGCCGTCAGACGGCGAAGGACGTGACCGGCTCGTTCGTGGCAGCCGGCGGATCCGCCTTCCACAGGCCGGTCTTCTGCGCGGCGAGGCGCGAGACGTACGCCGGGTTCAGCAGGACGTACCGCTTCCAGAGCCGCTTCGGCTCCAGGCCGAGGCGCCACAGCCACTCGAGGGCGTACTTCTGCATCCACGCCGGCGGGTTCTTGAGCAGGCCCGCGTGGTAGTCGAACGCCGCGCCGACGGCGAGCAGGGGCATGTCCAGCAGCGGGCGCATCGCGTAGGCCCAGATCTCCTGCCGGGGGCAGCCCAGGCCGACCAGGACGATGCGCGCGCCGGAGGACTTGATCCGATCGGCGATCTCGACGTCCTCGCCGGGCCGGTTGGCGCGGAACTTCGACGCCTCGACACCGGCGATCTTCAGCGCCGGGAACATCCGCTCCAGCGCCGGCACCAGCTTGTCGAGGGTGGGCTGGGTGGACCCGTACAGGTAGACGGGCAGTCCCTCGGCGGCCGCCTGGCGCAGCACCCGGAGGGTGAGTTCCGGACCGTAGACCCGGTCGGCAAGGCCGGCGTGGTGCACGAGGTTGAGCGCTCCGCGTACGGGCTGGCCGTCGGGCGTCACCAGGTCGAACGAATTCAGCCGCGCGTTGTGCGCCCGGTCCTGCACGCCGGTCATCACGCCGTGAACCGCGAGCGCCGTCACCGCGTAGTGCCGGCGCTCCCGGGCGGCCTCGATGATCCGGGCGGTGGCAGCGTCGTAGTCCACGGCGTCCACGAGGACACCGAGAACGTTGCGCTTGCCCTGGTCGATCATGACGCCGGGACCCACTTGTCGACGTTCGCCTCGTAGATCTCCTGAAGGATCATCGGTACGTCGTAGACCTGCTTCCACTGCGGGTAGTCGGCCTGGAAAGCGGCCATCGAGCCGATCCACCACTGGTGGTCGCCGATGCGGTTGTCGTCCACGTACTCGGTGATCATCGGCGTGCCGCTGATCTTCTCGGCCAGCGCGAACGCCTCGAGGTTCGAGCAGTTGGAATGGCGCCCGCCGCCAAGGTTGTAGACCTTCGCCGACCCCGGGTTGCGGAAGAACGCCTCGAAAGCGCTCAGCACGTCGTGGCTGTGGATCGCGTCGCGCACCTGCTTGCCCTTGTACCCGAAGATCCGGTACGTCCGGCGCTCCATGTTCGCGCGCATCACGTACCCGAGGAACCCGTGCAGCTCGGTCGCCGAGTGAGCCGGACCGGTGAGCGTGCCACCCCGGAAGATCGCCGTCTTCATGCCGAAGTAGCGCCCGTACTCCTGGGCCATCACGTCGGCCGCCACCTTCGACGCGCCGAAGATCGAGTGCAAACATGCATCGATCGACATGTCCTCGGTGATGCCCTCGTAATACGGATGCCCCGGCTCGAGCTCCCAGCGCGTCTCCTGCTCCACCAGCGGCAACCGGTTCGGGGTGTCCCCGTACACCTTGTTGGTGGAGCAGTGGATGAACGGCGCCTCGATGCAGTGCTCGCGCGTGTTCTGCAGCATCGTCAGCGTGCCGCCGGCATTGACATCGAAGTCCGTGTACGGGTCCCGCACAGCCCAGTCATGCGAGGGCTGAGCCGCGGCATGGATCACGACAGCGATGTCCTTGCCGTACCGCTGGAAGATCCGCCCCACCGCATCCCGGTCGCGGATGTCGACCCCATGGTGCTCGTACGCAGCCCCGAGATCAGCGGTCAGCCGCTGCACGTTCCAGGCAGTGGAAGCCTCGGCCCCGAAAAACTCCTGCCGCATGTCGTTGTCGATCCCGACCACGTCAAGCCCCAGGCCGGCGAAGTGCCGCACCGCCTCGGACCCGATAAGCCCACCTGACCCGGTAACCAGAGCAACCGCCACGAGCAAACTCTCCAGAGGTCTAGGGACCCAAAACCAGACGAGAGCATAACGCCCCCGCACACCCCACCCCTGTTTCACCCGAACGAGCCCGCCCCGCAAAGCCCCGAAAGACCCGAAGGCGCAAGGACCCGAAGTCGCAAGGCCCCGAAGTCGCAAGGACCCGAAGTCACCAACGAATCAAGGGCGGCACAGCCGCACGAGTCCCCACCGCGAGCGACGCACCCGGAGCGCCCACCGCACGGCGGGCCGCGTCAGCGGCAAGCGTGAACCGCGAGCGACGCACCCGGAGTGCCCACCGCACGGCGGGCCGCGTCAGCGGCAAGCGTGAACCGCGAGCGACGCACCCGGAGCGCCCACCGCACCGCGGGGCTTCCGGGGGCTCGGCCCCCGGAGCAGATATGACGAGTGGCCCCGGTCCGCGCTCTCCGCGGACAGGGGCCACCCGGTCACTCGTGGGGATGGGGGGAGTTGAACCCCCACGTCCTTTCGGACACACGGACCTGAACCGTGCGCGTCTGCCATTCCGCCACATCCCCGTGGCACTGCGTCAGCCGGAACAGATTACGCTGTCCCTCGTTACATCGCGAGCAGGTAGCTGCCCTTGACGCCAGGGAAGATTAGCACGGCGTCGGGGGCCGTCATACGAGGGTCAGGAGCGACCGGCCGCTCGTCGCAGAGATGCGCAAGCGGCGGCCGGATACCATCATGTCCTCGGAACCCGAGGAGGAGCCGGTGAGCGTGCTGCAGCGCTTTGAGAAGCGGTTGGAAGGCCTGGTCGAAGGGGCCTTCGCGAAGGTGTTCAAGGGTGTCGTGCACCCGGTGGAGATTCTGAATGCCATGCAGCGGGAGGCCGAGGCCCACAAGGCTATCCTCGCTGGTGGGCGGACTCTCGTGCCGAACCGCTACGTGATCGATCTCTCGCCGTACGACCACAGCAGGCTGGCGCCGTACGCCGCCGCACTGGCCCAGGAGCTGGCTCAGTCGCAGGCGGAGTTCATCGGCGAGCAGGCCTGGACGGTCTACGGGGACGTGATCGTCGAGATCGAGCGGGGCGACGGGCTCGACACGGGCATGTTCCGGGTGACGGCGGAGGTGTACACCGGCGGCGAGGTCGCCCCGGTGCAGCAGCCGGCGTACGACGCGCAGCCCGCGTACTCCCCGTACGACCAGCAGCCCGGTGGCTATCAGCAGCACGGGCACAACGGCCGGAACGTCGGGCTGGTGTCCGGCGACGGGCGTACGTACCCGTTGCAGATGGGCTCGACAGTGATCGGCCGGGGTGACCAGGCGAATCTGCGTCTGCCGGATGTCGGGATCTCGCGCCGGCACGCCCGGCTGGACTACGACGGCAGCCAGGTCGTGCTGACCGATCTCGGCTCGACGAACGGCACGATGGTGAACGGTCAGCGGGTGTCGGCCGTGGCGCTCAACCCGGGCGACATGATTCAGCTCGGCACGACCACGTTGACGTTCCGAGTGGACGGCTAGTCACCTTGCCCGAATTCGTCCTCACCGTCGCCCGTTTCGGGTTCCTCATCCTGCTGTGGATCTTCGTGTTCACGGTGGTCGGGGTGATCCGGAAGGATCTCTTCGCCGGCGTCCGGTCCAAGAGCATCGTCGCCACGCCCCGCGGGGTCGGCGGGGTGGTGGCTCCTGGCCGGCCGGCGAAGGCGAAGCGGGGCAAGGCGGCACGGCAGCTGGTCGTGACCGCCGGTCAGCTGGCCGGCACCCGGATCACGCTCGGTGAGGCGCAAATCACGATAGGGCGCGCCGAGGACTCGACGCTCGTCATCACCGACGACTTCGCGTCCGCCCGGCACGCCCGGCTGGTCCCGCGCGACGGGCAGTGGTTCGTCGAGGATCTCGGCTCGACGAACGGGACCTATCTCGATCGCGGTAAGGTCTCCGGACCTACTCCCGTCCCCCTTGGCGTGCCGATCCGGATCGGCCGCACTTCTCTCGAGTTACGGCCATGACCCTGACCCTGCGCTACGCCGCCCAGAGCGACCGCGGTCTGATCCGAGACGGAAACCAGGATTCCGTCTACGCCGGACCGCGGCTGCTTGCCGTCGCCGACGGCATGGGCGGCATGGCCGCCGGTGACGTCGCCAGCAACATCGTCATCGCCGCCATGGCTCCGCTGGACGAGGACGTGCCGGGCGATGCGCTCGTCGACGCCCTGCGCCACGCGGTCGGGACGGCCAATCAGCAGCTGCGCGACACCGTCGACGCCAATCCCCACTTGGAGGGGATGGGCACGACGCTCACCGCGGTGCTCTTCTCCGGCAGCAAGATCGGCATGGTGCACATCGGGGACTCCCGTGCCTATCTGCTGCGCAACGGCGAGTTCTCCCAGATCACCAAGGACGACACGTACGTCCAGATGCTGGTCGACGAGGGCCGGATCAGCCCGGAGGAGGCGAGCAGCCACCCGCAGCGCTCGCTGCTCACCCGGGCGCTCGACGGCCGGGACATCGACCCCGAGTATTCGGTGCGTCAGGTGCTCAAGGGCGACCGCTATCTGATCTGCAGCGACGGCCTGTCCGGCGTGGTGAGCGCCGAGACCATCGGCGAGAGCATGCGGGACATCCCGGATCCGCAGGCGTGCGTCGAGCGGCTCGTGCAGCTGGCACTGCGCGGCGGCGGACCGGACAACATCACCGTGGTGATCGCGGACGCTACCGACGCGGACATCGTCGAGCAGGCACCCATCGTCGGCGGCGCCGCGGCTCGTGACCGCGGCAACTCGACCGTCGCCGACAGCTCGAGCGCGGCCGCCCGGGCCGCCGCGCTGCAGGCACCGCCGCGCCCGGCGCAGCCCGAGGGCGCGGCCTACGAACGTGACGAGCCGGAGCCGCCCAAGCGGCACCCGGTGCGCACCACCCTGCTCGTCCTGCTCCTGCTCGCCGTGCTCGGCGGCGGTCTGTGGACGGGCTGGCGTTACACCCAGGACCAGTACTACGTCGGCGCCACCGAGCAGGGTCAGCTCGCGATCTTCCGCGGGGTGCCCGGCCAGATCGCCGGCCTCGACCTGTCCAGCGTCAACGAGACCAGCAACGCGCGTCTCGACGACCTGACCACGGTGGCGCAGGACCGGGTCAAGCAGGGCATCCACGCCGACGACAAGTCCGACGCCCAGCGCCGGTTGCTCGAGCTGACCAGCGAGGACGCGTCCAACCCCAACCTGAAACCGGTGTGCGCCCCGACCGCGCCGCCGTCCAGCAACCCGTCGGCGGGCCCTCCGGTCGCGCCGTCCGCCGGGAAGACCTCGGCTCCCACCCGGAACACCACCTCGTCGGTGCCCGATCTCGCGCCCGCCGCCACGCCGGACGCCCAGCCCTCGGACCCGAACCCGCCGGTCACCAGCGACCCGGTCGGGTGCCGGCCCGTCGACTGAGCGCCGCCCGACCTACGTCTGGGGACTCCCTCTTGACCGCGCCCGCCCTCCCGGCTCCCACACCCGCCTCCACGGGTGAGATGCCGCGCGTCCAGGGAACCCGGACGGGACGCAACGCGGAGCTGGGTCTCCTGCTGTTCGCCATGGTGATCGTCGCCATCTTCGGCGCCACGGTGGAGGCCAATCAGCTCGACAAGCTCGGTTCCTCGTTCTGGGTTCCGGCAGTGCTGCTGGGCGTGCTCTTCGTCGGCCTGCACTTCGTCGTGCGCTTCACCGCGCCGTACGCGGATCCCGTCCTCATCCCGACGGTGGCGCTGATCAACGGCCTGGGCGTGGGGTTCCTGCGTCGTCTCGACCTGGCCCGCGCCATCGCCCGGAAGGAGACGATTCCCGGCATCTTCGCCGGCACCAGCGGGCGCCAGCTGCAGTGGACACTGATCGCCGTGATCCTGGCGGCGGTGCTGCTCCTGGTCGTCCGCGACCACAAGGTCGTCTCGCGGTACGCGTACACGCTGGGCCTGGTCGGTATCGTCCTGGTGATGATCCCGGCGGTGCTGCCGTCGCGGTTCTCCGAGGTCAACGGGGCGCGCCTGTGGATCAAGCTGGGCGGCTTCCAGGTCCAGCCGGGTGAGTTCGCCAAGCTGGCGCTGGTCTCCTTCTTCGCCTATTACCTGGTTCGCAAGCGTGAGGTGCTGTCGCTGGCCAGCCGCCGGGTTCTCGGCATCGACTTCCCCCGCGGCCGTGACCTCGGCCCGGTCGTGACGGTCTGGCTGCTGTCGCTGCTGGTCCTGGTGTTCGAGAAGGACCTCGGTACGGCGCTGCTGTACTTCGGGCTGTTCGTCGTGACCCTCTACGTCGCCACCGAGCGCGCGAGCTGGCTGATCATCGGCCTGGTCATGTTCTTCGGCGGCGTCTACGTGGCCTACCTGCTGGGCGCGGCCATCGGCGGACCCTTCGCCAACTTCTACGACCGCGCCTCGGTGTGGCTCGACCCGTTCAACCCCGTGTTCTACAACCGGGTCGGCGGCAGCGGCCAGCTCGTCCAGGGCCTGCTGGGGCTGGGCACGGGCGGGCTGTTCGGCACCGGTCCGGGCGCGGGGTCGCCGGGGCAGGTGCCCGAGGTGCGTACCGACTTCATCTTCGCCGGCATGGGTGAGGAGATCGGCCTGTTCGGCCTCTCCGCGCTGCTCGTCTGCTACCTGCTGATCGTCGAGCGCGGGCTGCGGGCGGGTCTGGCCGTACGCGATTCCTTCGGCAAGCTGGTCGCCGGCGGCCTGGCGTTCACGCTCGGGTTGCAGGTCTTCGTCATCGTGGGTGGCATCACCGGCCTGATCCCGCTGACCGGTCAGACGACGCCGTTCCTGTCCGCCGGTGGTTCGTCGCTGATGGCCAACTGGCTGCTGGTGGCGATGCTGCTGCGGATCTCCGACGCGGGCCGCAGGCCGGCGACGGGTGGCCCGGCGGCACAACCCGGCGGTCCGAAGCAGCCACCCGCCCAGTTGCACGGCGCCATGACGGAGGTGATCAAGCCGTGAACGCACCCCTGCGCAAGGCCGGCGTGGTCATCCTCGTCCTGTTCGGCCTCCTGTTCGCCAACCTCAACTGGGTCCAGGCCTACAAGGCGGACGACTACCGCACGAGCGACTACAACGGCCGCGTGCAGATCGCCGAGTACGAGGTCCCCCGCGGGGTGATCGAGGCCGGCGGCCAGCCGCTCGCGGAGAGCAAGCCGACCGACGGCACGCTCAAGTACCTGCGGGTCTACCCGGAGAAGCAGGTGTACGCGCCGATCATCGGCTACAAGCCGGTCAACGGCGCCGAGGTCGGCATCGAGCGCAGCGAGAACGACTTCCTGTCGGGCGCCAGCGACAAGCTCTTCGCCGACCGGATCAGCGCCATGTTCACCGGCGACGAGCCCGGCGGCGGCAACGTCGTGCTGTCGCTCAAGCCCAAGGCGCAGGAGGTCGCCTGGAAGCAGCTGACCAACAACGAGCGCGGCGCGAAGAAGGGGTCCGCGGTCGCCATCGACCCGCAGACCGGCGCGATCCAGGCGATGGTCTCCATGCCGAGCTACGACCCGAACCCGCTGGTCAGCCACGACCCCAAGGTCTCCTCGGCGGCGTACAAGGAGCTCAACGCCGACAAGGACAAGCCCATGCTGAACCGGGCGACGTCGGAGAACTACCCGCCGGGCTCGACCATGAAGGTCATCATCTCGGCCGCGGCACTGAAGAACGGCTACACGCAGAGCAGCGAGATCGAGGCCGGTTCCGAGTACGTGGCCCCGGGCTCCGGAGCGCCGATCCACAACGCCGAGGCGGAGACCTGCCCCGGCGCGCGGGTGACGCTCAAGGAGGCGCTGACCGACAGCTGCAACACCGGCTTCGCGCGGCTCGGCGTCACGCTGGGCGCCGACAAGGTCAAGAAGGAAGCGCGGGACTGGGGCTTCGAGCAGGACGACCTGACCGTCGGCAGCCTCCGCGACGGCGGCTTGCCGGTGGTCGCGAGCCACACCGGCGACATGCAGAACCCGGACGGCAGCACCGACCCGGCCGCCCTCGCGCAGTCGTCGATCGGGCAGAAGGACGTCCGGATGACCACGATGCAGGGCGCGCTGATGGCCGCGACCGTCGCGAACGGCGGCCGGCAGATGCGCCCCTACCTGGTGCAGCAGGAGCTCAGCGCGGATCGCCGGCCGATCTACAACGCCAGCCCGGACGTCCTGCGGACGCCGATCAGCAGCGACGTCGCCGGCAACCTCAAGGAAATGATGGTCAGCGTCGTCGAGAACGGCACCGGCCGGCGGGCTCAGATCGACGGGTACGAGGTGGGCGGCAAGACCGGTACGGCGCAGAACGCCACGGGCGCCGACCCGCACGGCTGGTTCATCGGCTTCGCGTTCGACGACAAGGGGAAGCCGGTCTCCGCGGCGTGCGTCATGCTGGAGAACGTGGGCGGCGGCCACGCGAGCGCCGAGGCGGCGCGCATCGCCGGCCTCATCATGAAGGCCGCTGCCGGCGGGGGAGGGGACTGAGATGATCAGCCCTGGGGTGACCCTCGGTGGCCGGTACCGCCTGGACGAGCGGATCGCCGGCGGTGGCATGGGGGACGTGTGGCGCGGCACCGACGAGGTGCTCGGCCGTACGGTCGCCGTCAAGATCCTGCTGCCCGCGCTGCTGGACGAGCCCGGCTTCGCCGAGCGCTTCCGCGGCGAGGCGCGGACCATGGCGACCATCAACCACCCCGGCGTGGTCGACGTCTACGACTACGGCTCCGACCAGCAGCTGGCCTTCCTGGTGATGGAGTACGTCGAGGGCGACGCCCTGTCGCGCACTCTCAGCCGGGTCGGCCGGCTCACCCCGGCGCGCACCATGGCGCTCGTCGCCCAGGCGGCGGACGCGCTGCACGCCGCGCACGGCAACGGCATCGTGCATCGCGACGTCAAACCCGGCAACCTGCTCGTACGCCCCAACGGCACGCTGGTGCTCACCGACTTCGGCATCGCCCGATCCGCCCTGGTGGGACAGCTCACGGTGGCCGGCTCGGTGCTCGGCACCGCCTCGTACATCTCTCCCGAGCAGGCGTCCGGCGCGGTCGCCACGGCGGCCTCCGATGTGTACGCGCTCGGCGTGGTCGCGTACCAATGCCTCTCGGGGCACCGGCCGTTCGACGGCGCGACGCCGATCGAGATCGCGATGAAGCACGTGCGGGACACGCCGCGCCCGCTGCCTGCCGACATTCCGCCCGCCGTCCGTGCGATCGTCGATCGTGCGATGGCCAAGGACCCGAGCGCCCGCTGGCCCACGGCGTCCGCGATGGCCGCCGTGGCGCGGCAGGCCGCGTCCTCGCTGACGACCCAGGTGCAGCAACCCGCCGTCAACGGCTCCGCCCCGGTCGGCCGGCCGCACTCCGGCGGCCCGGTCGTGAACCGCCCGCAGTCCGGCGGACCGGCGGTCGGCAACCGGCCGCACTCCGGCGCGCCGACCTCCGGCCCGCCCGGGCACCCCCATGCGGGCCAGGCGCGTCCGCCGTATCCGCCGGTGCCCCGGCCGGTGTCGGGTGGTCAGGGCGCTCGCGGGGCTGCGTCGGTGCCGCCGGTGCAGCAGCCGTACCGGCATCCCTCGGCCCCGCCGATGCAGCACCCGGCGATGGCCCCCGGGAAGCAGGCGGACAACTCGGGCAGCCGGCAGGTGCTGATCGTGCTGGCCGTCGTGCTGGCCCTGCTCGTCCTGCTCTGCGCGGGCGTGATCTCGTTCCTCGTCAACGAGGGAAACAACGCCCTGGGCGCGGTCGATCCCTATCCGGCAGCGTCGTCGTACCGTCTTACGAACCCGGCTGGCGCACCGCACAGCCCGAATCCCGCGACCGAAGGACGACAGACGCTATGACGGCGCAGGCCCGCCTGCTGGGTGGCAGGTATCAGGTCGGCGAGCTGCTCGGGTACGGCGGCATGGCCGAGGTCCACCGCGGCCGCGACCTCCGGCTCGGCCGGGATGTGGCGATCAAGATGCTGCGCTCGGACCTGGCCCGCGACGCCACGTTCCAGGAGCGGTTCCGGCGCGAGGCGCAGAACTCGGCGGCTCTCAACCACCCGGCGATCGTCGCCGTCTACGACACCGGCGAGGAGACCTCGTCCACGGGTGAACGGCAGCCGTTCATCGTCATGGAGTTCGTCAACGGGCGGACCCTCAAGGAGGTGCTGGCGGCCGAGCAGCGCATCCAGCCGCGCCGCGCCCTCGAGATCATCGCCGACATCTGCGCCGCCCTGGAGTTCAGCCACCGGCACGGCATCATCCACCGCGACATCAAGCCCGGCAACGTGATGATCACGCAGAACGGGCAGGTCAAGGTGATGGACTTCGGCATCGCCCGGGCCCTGGCCAGCGGTGCGACCACCATGACGCAGACCAGCGCCGTCATCGGCACGGCCCAGTATCTCTCGCCGGAACAGGCTCGCGGTGAGTCGGTCGACGCGCGCTCCGATGTGTACGCGGCCGGCTGCGTACTCTTCGAGCTCCTGGTCGGACACCCGCCCTTCGTCGGCGACAGCCCGGTCAGCGTGGCGTACCAGCACGTCCGCGAGGACCCGAAGGCGCCCAGCGACATCAACCGCGAGGTGCCCCCGGACGTCGACGCCATCGTGCTCAAGGCGCTGGCCAAGAACCCGCTGAACCGCTACCAGAGCGCGCAGGAGATGCGCGCCGATGCCCTCCGCGCGGCTTCCGGCCGTCCCGTGATGGCGACGCCGGTGATGTCCGAGGCCGAGACCATGGCCATGACCGGCCCGATGGGCCAGGCCCCGACCGCGATGACCCGGCCCGTCCCGGCCGGCGTCGCGGGGCCGCGCGGGCCGCAGCCGCCGGAGCGCAAGACGTCGTCGTGGGTGATGGCGGTGCTGGCGGCCCTCGGTGTGCTCGCCGTGGTCGCCCTCGGCATCGGCCTCGCACTGTCCGGCAACAACAAGGACAAGGCCGACGAGGCCAAGGTGGTGCCGGTGCCCAGCGTCGTCGGTCTGTCGAAGGATGCGGCCGAGAAGAAGCTCGGCGACTCCGGCTTCACCAAGATCGAGTACGGGACGCCCAAGGTCAAGAACGACTGCCAGGACAAGGTCGAGAGCCAGACCCCGCTGCCGCAGCAGACGGCCAAGACCGATCAGACCGTCACCCTGGTGATGTGCCAGACCCCGCAGCAAGTGCGCGTGCCGACTGGCCTCAGGGGTGGCACCGAGGATGCGGCCCGGCAGGCGCTGACCGAGAAGGGCCTGGTGCCGGTCATCAACCGGGTCGACAACGACGCCCGTGAGGGCGAGGTGCTCAAGGTCGAGTCCGAGGGCGAGAACGTCGACCCCGGCACCAAGATCACGGTGACGGTGTCGCGCGGCAACCTGGTCGAGATCCCGGACGTCAAGGGTCAGAACGTCGACGTGGCCAAGGCCCGGCTGCAGGACCGCGGCTTCACCAACATCCAGGTCGAGGAGTCCAACCAGGACGGCACGCCCGGCACGGTCGTCGAGCAGACGCCGAACGCCAAGGAGAAGCGGTCCAAGTCGACGCAGATCACGCTGACGGTGATCGCGGAGAACGAGCCGGACCCCGGCGACTCCGGTACGCCGGACCCGGACGGCTCCGAGCCGCCGGGTGGCGGTGACGGCGGCGGTGACGGCACCGGCGTCGGCGACCTCTTCGGCTGACGCGAAAGCCCGGAACGCTGAGTGAGCGTTCCGGGCTTTTCAGTCGAATCAGGCCGCGGCTGCCCACCTCGGCTTCGAGCGGTCAGGCCGCGGCTGCCCACCTCGGCTTCGAGCGGTCAGGCCGCGGCGAATGCGGCCCGGCGGCGGGTCTCCACCTCGGCGGCGAGCTCCGGCGCCCGCTTCAGCGCCTCCGGCAGGCCGCACGCCGCGAGCCAGTTGGCCAGCATGGTGTGGCCGCCTTCGGTCAGCACCGACTCCGGATGGAACTGGACACCCTCGATCGGCAGCGTACGGTGGCGCATCGCCATCACCACGCCCGACTCGGTCCAGCCCGTCACCTCGATCTCGCCGGGCAGGGTGTCCTCCACGACGGCGAGCGAGTGGTAGCGGGTCGCCGTGAACGGGTCCGGCAGACCGGCCAGCACGCCCTCGCCCTTGTGCTGCACCGACGACGTCTTGCCGTGCAGCAGCTCCGGAGCGCGGGTCACGGTGGCGCCGAATGCGGCGCCGATCGCCTGGTGGCCGAGGCAGACGCCGAACATCGGAAGCTTGCCCGCGTACTCGCGGATCACGTCCATCGTGATGCCGGCGCGTTCGGGCGTACCCGGCCCGGGGGAGAGCAGGACCCCCGCGGCGCCGAAGCCGGCGACGTCGGCGACCGAGATCTCGTCGTTGCGCCGCACCTCGCACTCGGCACCGAGCTGGCCGAGGTACTGCACCAGGTTGAAGACGAACGAGTCGTAGTTGTCGATCACGAGGATGCGCACGGCTATCACCTGGGGCTTGCGGAGGGGTCGGGGGCGTTCGTGTGCTGGTCGTACGGGATGTCGTCGGGCCCGACATCCGCACCGTCGCCGGGCACGACCAGGTTCGGGTCCTGCTGCTCGGTGCCCGTGCCGACCTGTACGTCATCGAACGGCAGTAGCGGAGTCGCCCACGGGAACACCACGTACCAGAGCAGGACGCCGACCGTCGCGATCAGCACGAGCGAGCCGGTGACCTTGCCCCACAGGCCGAAGGGCAGTTTGCGCCAGATCCAGGCGTACACGGGCCCTCCCTACGCCTTCTTGAAGTCGGCGGGCTTGCCGGCGTCGGGCAGTGCGGGGTCACGCTTCACGGTGTCCGCCAGCTCCGCGTGCACGATCAGCCGCTGATAGTTGTTGAACTTCGGGTTGCACGTCGTCAGCGTGAGCAGCGCCTTCGTGGGCTTCTTGCCGGGCTGGCCGGGCACCGGCGCCACGACCTCCACCTGCGTCGGCTTCACGACCTCGCTGTAGATGACCTTGTAGACGTACCAGTTGCTCCGCGTCTCCACGCCAATGACGTCACCCTCGTGAAGCTCGTCCAACCGCCAGAAGATCTTGCGAATCCGGTGGCCGGCAACGGAGAAGTTGCCCACCTTGCCAGGCGAGGCGGAGTCGGGATAGTGGCCCGGCGCGTACCGGATGTCCTGCGGCCGCACGCCGTTGACGACGACCCAGTGCATCCCCAGCTTGGGAATGTAGAGCCGCCCCACCAGATCCTTGCCGGGCGCGGCAGGAGCGGCCTTGGTCGGCCCCGTGCTCGGCGTGACCGTCGGATCGTTCCACTCATCGTCGAGCTGGTTGGCCAGGGAGTCCTGCTCGTCCTGCACCTTGGCGGAGTTGCCGAACACCTCGTACCCGGCGAAAAGCAGCACGATCAGCCCGAACGTGATCATCAGCTCGCCGGACACCCGGACGCCGGCCCGGATCCGCGAACCCAGCGACGGGCGGGTCAACTCGGAATACACGCTCTTGTAGCCCTCGCCGGTCTGCTCAGGACGAAGCTTGACGACCTTCTCGCCGCGCTTCGGCTTCGTCTCCTCCACCGGCTCGTCGCCGCCCTCCCGCGCGGCCGCGGTCGCCGCAGCCACGGAAGCCGCCCCGACCACATCCCCCAGGTCCTTCACCGCGTCGTTCTTTTTCCGTACGGCGGGAAGCAGCCCGGTAGGCACGTCAGAAGTCCGAATCACCGCAGTAGCAGCCGGATCCCCCCGCCCATCCACCGGCGCGATGCGGCTCGACCCGGAACTGCGAATCCGATCCGGCCGCCGATCGCCCCACGTACCGGTGTCCCCGCCCCCGGCCCCGTTCCCGGCGCCGCTTCCAGCAACGGCCGCCGTCCCGGCGCCGTTCCCGGCGCCGCTTCCAGCAACGGCCGCCGTCCCGGCGCCGTTCCCGGCGCCGCTTCCAGCAACGGCCCCTGTCCCGGCGCCGTTCCCGATGCCGCTTCCAGCAACGGCCCCTGTCCCGGCGCCGTTCCCGATGCCGCTTCCAGCAACGGCCCTGGCCCCGTTCCGCGCCCGGCCTCCGGCCTCGGCCTCGTTCCCGATGCCGTCACCAGCAACGGCGCCGGTTATCGCCCCGGTCCCGGCCCTGGTTCCAGCCCGAGCCGCGGCTCCAGCCGCGGTCCCGGCGTCCCCAGCTGGGGCACGACTTCCGCCGCGGTCGCTCGGTGTTTCCTGCCAGGCATCCCCGCGATCCATTCCTCGGCGAGGCCGGCCGGAGGCAGGGGCGGCGTCCGCTCCGGACCATGCGCGGGACTCGGCGCCGGCAGGCGGCTGCCACGTGTCCGTCTCGGCGCCGCCGGCTTGCTGCCACGCCCCGTTCTCGGCCCCGGCGTGGGGCCGGACCGGCCAACCGGTGGACGAGGTATCGGGCATCGCGCCGTCGCCGCGACCCGGCTGCTGCGCAATGCTCGAAACGTCTGGTTCGGGCGCGCGTCGCCGTCCACCGCGCCGACCGCCCACACCAGGCGGAGTGCCGAACCCCGGCTCCTGAGGCGCAGGTTCCCGCAGCACGGGCACGCCGGCGGTCGGATCATTGACGCCCGCGGACACACCCCTTCGGCCCCTAGGCAGGGCACCATGCGGCGCTACCTCCGGCGCCGGGCCCGACGGATCAACCTCCTGCGGCATCGCGCTGCGGGGCGGCGGCAGAGCGCCCGGCGGGAGGGTGGTGCTGCTCATGCCGGGCGGCATGGTGGTTGCGCTTACGCCCGGCGGCACGGTGGTGCTGCTCATGCCCGGCGGGATGGCGGCTCCGCTTACGCCCGGGGGCATGGCGGCTCCGCTTACGCCCGGGGGCATGGCGGCTCCGCTTACGCCCGGGGGCATGGCGGCTCCGCTTACGCCCGGCGGGATGGCGGCTCCGCTTACGCCCGGCGGCACCGCGGTGCCGCTAATACCGGGCGGGACGGGGGCGCTGCTCATCCCCGGTGGCACAGCAGCTCCGCTCAGACCGGCGCTACTCGTGGGCCAAGCCTCGCCGCTCGTCGGGCGCGCCGATCCCCCGCCGGGACCGCTCGCCGGGCGAGTAGATCCGGCTGGTCCGGCGAAGCCGACGCCGGCCCCGCTCGCCGGCCCCGCAGACCCGGCAGCCCCGCTGACCTCAGGCGCAGATCCCGCCGCACCGGAAACCCCGGTGGCACTGGCGTCTTCCGCGGCCGCGAAGAAGTCGAACTCCCGCGGTGCCGGAGCGGGAGCGCTTCGACGTACCGGAGGATTGTGGGTCGCGGCCCGCGCCGCCGCAGCAGCGCGCGCGACGATGGGGTCGACGCCGTTTCCCGTCGGCCCCGAGGACTTTGTCGGATTCGCGACCGGGTGAACCGGGGCATCCGTTTCCGGGGATCCCGGCCAGGGCGGAGCGGTTGCACCGGCTTGCGGGTCCAGCGGCCCGCCGGGCACGCCGTCGGTCGACACGTCCGTGATGCGGGGGATGAATGCCGTCTGCGCGTCACCGTCCGGCGCGCGGTGCCGACCCGAGTTCGCCGCGCCCTCCGGGGCGTCCGACGGCACCATCACTCGGTGACCTCGGCGGATCGGAGGTCACTCGACCCGTCGTACGCCCGCACAGTCACGTTCCTCTCGACGGTTTCCGTGTAGCCGAGGCCGTAGTCGGCGACCGCATCACGGAATTGCTGGACTCCCTCTGCGGACTCCAACGCCCGATGCATCGCGGTGGGTTCGCCGATCGCCGTGATCTTGAACGGCGGCGAGAAGACCTGGCCGTGTAGTAACAGTGTGTTGCCGACACAGCGTACCGCGCTCGTCGAGATGACGCGGACATCCATGATCGACATTGCCTCGGCCCCACCAGCCCAGAGGGCGTTCACGACGGCCTGGACGTCACCCTGGTGGACGACGAGATCGTCGTTCTGAGGGGCGTCCGGGCCGCCCTCGGTGCCGCGCCGGGAGGAGTCGTTGAGCGTCACGGTGACGCCCGGCCCGCGCAGCGCGGTGAAGCCGGCCGGTTCGCGCATGGCGTCGGCGCGCTGCCGTGCCTCCTTGACCGGTTCGTCCACGTCCGCGAGGCGGGCGGCGTCCTGGTCGACGCTCTTGCGCAGGGCGGCGGCGCGGTGCTCGCGCTCCTCGAGGCGGGCTCGCTTGTCGGTGATCAGCTGCGCCAACTGGGGGCGGCGGTCGTCGCGCAGGGTCGTGCCGTCGGCGGTGGTGGCCGATGTGGTGAAGAGCAGTCCGGCCGCCAGGGCGATCAGCGGTACGCCCACCGACCAGCCACGTTGCCGCTGCCCCGGCCGCCGAGGCCGGAGCCCGCCGACGGCCCGGCGCAGGACTAGTCGCCACGAGGGCGTCCCCGTGGTGTACTCCACGTCGGTCTTCCTCCCCGTGCTGGTCCGAGAAAACCCACCGGCGGGTGCCTGTGCGCGCGCCGCCTTGACTACGCTAGCTATCGAACAGTATTCGCCACGGGCAGCATTCGGGATCCCCGGAGCCGCTCAGCGGTGGGTTGTTCACCACTTGTTGCCCTCAGGAGAGCGCCGTGCCGAAGTCACAGGTCCGCAAGAAGAAGGTCTACACGCCGCCGACGGACATCCGCCCGGCCGCTGCTGCCGCGTCCAAGAAGCCGAGCCCGGCCTGGGTGCCGATCACGGCGGTCGTCCTGATCGTCTTCGGCATCGCCTGGCTGGTCGTCTACTACCTCTCGGAGCAGCACTACCCGGTCGAGGCGTGGCGCTACTGGAACCTGCTGGTCGGCTTCGGTGCCATGGTCACCTCTCTGGGAATCCTCTCTCGCTGGCGGTAAGCGCCGTAAAGTTCGATTTGCCCGACCGCGCACCTCGGGGCCTCGGCCCGCGGGGTGCGTTTTCGGCTGAGCAAGGCCGAGCCAGGGCAGGCCAGGCTGAGCAAGGCCGAGTGAGCGGGTGAGACGAACTCAACCGGCACTCCCGCACGCAATCTGATTACCCGTGGGTAACATAGGTCGGCACCCCCGACCGAGGAGGCACAAGGCAGATGGGCATCGCGCAGATCGTCGCCACCGTCCTGGCGGGCGCCGTCACTCTCGTGGCGGTCGTCCTCGCGGTGCGCGCGGTCATCTCCATGACCGCGGTGATCCGTCAGGGCAAGCCTGATCCGACGCGTTTCGCGGACAAGGGCACCCGGACGAAGACCATGCTCGCCGAGACCCTCGGTCACACCCGGATGCTCAAGTGGACCGCGGTCGGTGCGGCGCACTGGTTCGTGATGGTCTCCTTCATGATCCTGTTCCTGCTCGTGGTCGAGGCGTACTTCGAGGTCGTCGACCCCGAGGGCGGGCTGCCGATCGTCGGCCACTGGACGGCCTACGGCCTGGTCACCGAGTGGATCGGCATCCTGGGCATGCTCGGGATCCTCTACCTGATCTACCGCCGCCAGCGGGAGAAGCCGGGCCGCGCGAAGCGGAGCCGCTTCACCGGCTCCACGATGTGGCAGGGCTACTTCGTCGAGGCGATCATCGTCGGCGTTCTGATCTGCGGCTTCCTGATCCGCGGTTTCAAGGTCGCCAACGACACCTTCGAGTTCCCGGCCTGGGCCACCCCGGTCAGCCACGGCGTCGGCTCGCTGCTGCCGGCCGCGGCGGACGGCCCCACCTGGGTCGCGCTGGTCAAGCTGTTCATCTCGATGGGCTGGCTTATCACCATCTCGCTCAACGTGACGATGGGCGTCGCCTGGCACCGCTTCCTGGCCTTCTTCAACATCTTCTTCAAGCGCAGCCCGGAGAAGCCCGCGGGCTCGGGCCTGGGCGCGCTCAAGCCGATGATGAGCGACGGCAAGCCGCTGGACTTCGAGGAGGCGGACCCCGAGAAGGACCAGTTCGGTGTCGCCCAGGTCGAGCAGTTCACCTGGAAGGGCCTGCTGGACTTCTCCACCTGTACGGAGTGCGGCCGCTGCCAGTCGCAGTGCCCCGCCTGGAACACGGCCAAGCCCCTGTCGCCGAAGCTGCTGGTGCTGTCGCTGCGCGACCACGCGTACGCGAAAGCCCCGTATCTTCTCGCCGGTGGTGGCAAGGACCTGACGGGCGAGGAGAAGGCGACCGAGGACCAGCTCAAGGGCGTCGACGTGCTGGCCCTCGCCGAGGCGGACCGCCCCCTGATCGGTGGCGCCGAGGAGCAGGGCGTCATCGACCCGGACGTGCTGTGGAGCTGCACCACGTGCGGTGCCTGCGTGGAGCAGTGCCCGGTGGACATCGAGCACGTCGACCACATCGTCGACATGCGCCGCTACCAGGTGCTCATCGAGTCCAACTTCCCGTCCGAGGCCGGCGTCATGCTGCGCAACCTCGAGAACAAGGGCAACCCGTGGGGCGCGCCGCAGAACACCCGTGAGGACTGGACCAAGGGCCTCGACTTCGAGATCAAGCGGGTTGGCGAGGCCGACTTCGAGTACCTGTTCTGGGTCGGATGCGCCGGTGCGTTCGAGGACCGGGCCAAGAAGACCACCCGCGCGGTCGCGACGCTGCTGCACGAGGCGGGCGTCGACTTCGCGATCCTGGGCGAGGGCGAGACCTGCTCCGGCGACCCGGCGCGGCGCATCGGCAACGAGTTCATCTTCCAGATGCTCGCGCAGCAGAACGTGGAGACCCTGCAGGAAGCGAACGTCAAGAAGATCGTCGCCACCTGCCCGCACTGCTTCAACACCCTGGGCAACGAGTACGAGCAGCTGGGCCTCAAGGTCGAGGTCGTGCACCACACCCAGCTGCTCTCCCACCTCGTGCAGCAGGGCAAGCTGACCCCGGTCCAGCCGATCGAGGGCGACGTGACGTACCACGACCCGTGCTACCTGGGCCGGCACAACCGAGTCTTCGAAGCGCCTCGCGAGGTGCTGGGCGCGGCGGCCAATGTCGTGGAGATGCCCCGTAACCAGGAACGCTCCTTCTGCTGCGGCGCCGGCGGCGCGCGCATGTGGATGGAGGAGAAGATCGGCAAGCGGATCAACGTCGAGCGCACCGAGGAGGCCCTGGCCACGGGCGCCAAGACGATCGCGGTCGGCTGCCCGTTCTGCTACACGATGATCGGCGACGGGGTCACCGGCAAGGGTGAGCAGGAGAACGTCGAGGTGGTGGACGTGGCCAGCGTGCTGCTGCGCAGCATCAAGGGCGACGACAAGGCGCCGGCCTAGACCGCTTCAGGTGATCACCGAGGCCGAGGCCGCCACCGCCCCGGCGATGACGGCGGCGTGGATCGCTTCGATCGTCTTTCGGACGGCCGTGGCGGCCCACGCTCCCTCGGAGACCTCCCTGAGCCGCTTCTTGACCTGCTTGCGGTCCAGCTCGTGGAAGACCTTGCGGTCCAGGCCGGTCGCTCCCACCAGAGCACAGAGCGCAGCTGTACGCGGTGCGACCGGCCCGGTTCCCGCCATGGCCGCGATCAGCCGCTGCCGCGCCTCGGTCTCGGGCACCGGCTCGACACCGTGGGGCGCGCGATAACGGGTGCGGTCGAAGACGAACAGCACCTTGTCCTTCTCGCGGCTCAGCACTCCGGCGTCGACCAGCCGGGCCAGCGTCCGCGGACGGGTGTCCTTCGCGAACGTCGACACCCAGTAGCCCGGTCTGCGCCGCTTGGCGTCCGCGGCGATACGCACCAGCGACTCGTTCACGAGCGGGTCGCCGAGCGGAGCCGGATCGCCGACGACGACCTTGCCGTCCGCCACCGCCACCCGCTCCGCCAGGGCGAGCTCCAGCAGCAGCGCCCCGCCCAGTCCGTGGTCGAGGCGCGTGCCGTCGATCTCCAGGGATCCGTCGTCGCGGTAGGCGAGAAGCACGAATTCCTCGGCGAGGTTCATGTCTTCACGCTAACCGGATGGCGCATACGGGCACCGCGGTCACCCTCGGGGCGCCCGGTTCCGGCACAATGAGGGCCGAGGTGAACCGATCATGGACGGCCTGTTCCTGACCGCGGTGCTTCCGCTGGCGGCCTTCGCGCTGCTGACCGCGGGCAACGCCTTCTTCGTGGCCGCCGAGTTCGGGCTGGTCACCGTCGACCGGGCGGAGATCGACAAACGCGCCGACGAGGGTGACCGCCGGGCGCGGACCGTCCGGCACGCCCTGCAGGAGCTGTCCTTCCAGCTTTCCGGCACGCAGCTCGGGATCACGATGACCGCCCTGCTGACCGGTTACCTGGCCGAGCCGGCCCTTTCCCGGCTCTTCACGCCGCTGATCGAGCCGATCGCCGGCCGGTACACCGAGACGTCCACCCACTTCCTCGCTCTCGCCCTGGCCACCCTCGTGTCGATGCTCTTCGGTGAGCTCGTACCGAAGAACGCCGCCCTGGCCCGGCCGATGCGGGTCGCCCTGCTGACCGCGGCGCCGCTGCGGACCTTCTCGAGACTCTTCAAGTGGCTGATCGGCGCGCTGAACGGCTCGGCCAACTGGCTCGTCCGGCGCCTGGGCATCGAGCCGCAGGAGGAGCTCGCCAGCGCCCGCTCACCCGAGGAGCTGGGCCTGCTCGCCGCGATCAGCGCCCGTGCGGGCGCGCTTCCGGCGGAGACGGCGACGCTGCTGCGCCGCACCATCCGCTTCGGGGAGAAACGAGCGGCCAAGGCGATGACCCCGCGCGTCGACGTGGTCGGGCTCAAGACCACGGCGAGCGTCGCGGATTTGATCACCGTCGCCCGGGACACCGGACACACCCGCTTCCCCGTGTACGAGTCGACGCTCGACCTCGTGGTGGGCGTGGTCGGCGTGCCGGACGCCCTCGGAGTTCCGCCCGACCGGCGCGCGGTGACACGCGTGTCCGCCGTGGCCCGCGAACCCGTCTACGTCCCCGAGAGCCTGGGCCTGGACAAGGTTCTCGCCGCGCTCCGGGCCGCCGACGCCGACCTCGCGATCGTCGTCGACGAGTACGGCGGCACCGACGGCGTGGTCACGGTCGAGGACCTGATCGAGGAGCTGGTCGGTGAGATCGCCGACGAGTACGACGTGGACGTCGCCGACGCGGGCAGCGAGATGCTGACCGCGCCGGACGGTGGCCGTACCTTCCTGGTCGACGGGCTGCTGCGCGAGGACGAGGTAGCGGAACAGACCGGCTTCCGGCTGCCCGAGGGGCCGTACGAGACCCTCGCGGGTTTCCTGCTCGCCCGCCTCGGCCACATCCCGGTCGCCGGCGAGTCGCTGGAGGAGGAGGGCTGGGAGTTCACCGTGATGGAGGTGGACCGGCACCGCATCGAACAGGTCCGGGTCGTGGCGCCGCCGGAGCCCGCCGATGACTGAGCTGCTGGTGACGGTGGTCCTGCTGCTGGGCAACGCGCTGTTCGTCGGCGGGGAATTCGCGCTCATCGCGTCGCGGCGTACGGCGCTCGAACCGCTCGCCGAGACGTCCCGCCCGGCCCGCTGGGCGCTGTCGGCGATGAACCAGATCCCGCTGATGATCGCCGGCGCCCAGCTCGGCATCACGATCTGCTCGCTGGGCCTCGGTGCCATCGCCGAGCCGGCGCTCGCCCATCTGCTGGAAGGTCCGTTCGCGGCGGCCGGCCTGCCGGAGAACGCGGTCCATCCGGTTGCCTTCGTCCTGGCGCTGGGCGTCGTGGTCTTCCTGCACACGGTGGTCGGCGAGATGGTGCCGAAGAACATCACGCTGGCCGGCCCGGAACGCTCGGCCTTGATCCTGGGCCCCTTCATGCTGGCTTTCTGTACGGCGACCAGGCCCCTTCTGACCGCCATGCGGTGGGCGTCGCGCACGGTGCTGCGCCTGTGGAAGGTCGAGGCGACGGACGCGGTGAAGACCGTGTTCACGGCCGAGGAGCTCGCGGGCATGGTCACCCAGGCAAGGTCGGAAGGCCTGCTGGGCACGGAACAGTACGAGCGCATCCACGCCGCCCTGGGCCTCAGCGAGCGAACGGCCGCGGACACCCTGCGCCCCTGGTCCGGCGTGACGACGGTGGCGGACGACGCATCCCCGGCCACGATCGAGGCCCTCGCGACACGCAGCGGGCGGTCCCGGTTCCCCGTCGTGCAGCGTGACTCGCGGCGCGTGCTGGGCTTCGTACACGTGAAGGACGTTCTGGGTTATGAAGGCGCGCAGCGCCGCCTCCCCATCCCGGCGGAGATCATCCGGCCGCTCGCCGTCGTGCCGCCCGACCGCAACCTGGCCGACCTGCTGCTCGCCATGCGCCGCGACCGCCGGCACATCGTGCTGGTCAGCGACGGCCGGCGCCCGCTCGGCGTCATCGCCTTGGACGACGTCCTGCACGCGGTGATCGGGGAGCCGGCGGCCCGCCCGGCGACGTAAACCGTTCGGGCGACCGCCTTTGGGTGCTTTACGCCACTTTTACGCTGACGCGGAGTTTGTGCTTAACAGTTGTGCCGGACTTCCGGACAATAACCGCATGCTCGACACCCGCCGGTCCTGGTTCAGCCCGCTCGGCGCGCTCGCGGCCACCGCCGTCCTCGGCGCCGGCCTGCTGGCCGTGGCCCACTTCGCCCAGCGCAGCGACGCCGCCCCCCGGCTCACCCCGCTGGTCCTGCCCCGGCCCTCCGGCGGCGTGCTGACCAACAGCGACCTCGGCTTCGGAGCCGCCGACCGCGCCGGCGCCGTCGGCCTGGCCTCCGCCCCCATCACGGTCCGCTACACCTTCGACGGCGGCGTGACCGAACCGATCACCGACGTCGCAGGCGGCCACGAACTGCGCGCCCTCGGCCAGAACGGCGGCACCCTCAGCCTCGTACCCCAGGGCGACGGCCTGGCCGTCCGATACCCGGACCGCTGCACCCTGATCCGCGAACGCGAATGCCCCCGCGCGATCCTCGAGGGCCTCCGCGACGACGACCTCAACCCGGGCACCCGCCCGATGCGGTACGGAGCGTCCATCCTGATGACGCACAGCGACCTCGCCGACGGCGCCAACGTCTTCCAGAAGGGCTACTCGGTCGGCGGTGTCAGCCAGTTCAAGCTCCAGGTCGACCACCGCCAGGGCCATCCGAGCTGCGTGATCGCCAGCCGAGTACGCATCTACCGCGCCGAACCTCCGGTCGATGTCGCCGACGGCGTGTGGCACGACCTGGCCTGCACCCGTACGGGAAACCGCCTGGTCATGACGGTGGACGGCGTGGATCGGGCGTCGGTGATGGTGCCGGCCGGCCTGTCGATCGCCAACGCCGAACCGCTGAGGGTCGGCGGCAAGGGCGCCAACAAGGGCAACGACCAGTACGCGGGCCAGATCGACAACGTCTTCCTGGCGATCAGCTGACCGTGCCGCCAGGCCCGGCCTTACCGGCGGACTGTCACCGACGCGCTTGTGGCCTTCCCGTCCGCGTGACCCGTCCGGCGCGCGATCACCGTGACGGTCAGCTTCTTGTCGCGCATGCCGGAGGTGAGCTTGAGCGACGAGCCCGTCGCCCCCTGGACCACTGTGCCGTTGAGCCGCCACTGGTAGCGGTACGAGTCAGCCTTCGGCGACCACGTCCCCGGGGCGGCCTTGACCGTCTTGCCGACCTTCGCCGTACCCGTGATCTTCGGTTTGACCGAGGCGGCCGGCGCCTTGCCCTTGGCGACGGCTGAGGTCGCCGCGGACGTGGCGGAACCGGACGGATACCCGGAGCGCGAGGCCGTCACGGTGACCGTCAGCCGCTTGCCCAGCAGCGACGCGGAGATCGGCAACGACGCCCCGGTCGCTCCCGAGATCGTCACGCCGTCCGCCGACCACCGGTAGGCGTACGAGGTCGCCGCGGGGGTCCACACGCCCGGTGCGGCCTTGACCGTGGCACCCACCGCGACGGTGCCGCTGACGGAAGGGGCTGTCGTGGCCCGTACCGGTGACCGGGTGATCTTCAGGGCGTCGCTCAGCACGACCGGTTCGGCGTCGGTGTCATAGGCCCGGACGGTCACCGTGGTCGTACCGGTGGCCGCCGAGGTCAGATCGACCTCCGCGGTCAGAGTCCGGCGATCGCGCGAGACCGTCTTCACCGAGGCCGTGAGGGCGGCGCCGCCCGCCGGGGTGACCTGCACGGTGTCCCGCAGGTGCAGCGACGTGCCCTTGAGCGTGATCGTCCGCTTGCCCCCGTTGACGAGCGAGGCCGGACTCACCGAGGTCACGCCGAAGGTGTTGCCGCCGCACAGGGGGTTCTCGCAGATCGCCTCCACCCGGTACGGATGCGGCTCGAGCCGCTGGCCGTTGGTCAGCAGGTAGACCGTCGTCTGCGTGCGCTCCTGTCCCCGGTACCCGCAGTGGAACCCGCCCTCCCCGATCGCGCAGGACTCCATGCCCTGACCGGTGACCGAGTAGATCCCGGAATCCCAGTAGTAGCCGTCGTCGGGGTGGACCGGGTTGGTGACGTCCACCGGCATGTCGTCGGACATGCCGCGCGTGGTGGTGAAGCAGGCCGCTGGCTTCGAGGTGGTCAGCGTCCCGGTGTACGGGCCGAAGCCGTACGCGACGGACGGCACGACCGTGCACTCCGCGGGCGGCTTGCCGGCCTTCCAGACGTTCCACGTGTCGAGCTCGTAGGCGGTGCTGCCGGCGGCGAAGCTCAGCACCAGCACCTGGTAGGCGGTCTTCCCGCCGACCGAGCATCCGCTGACCAGCCCGGCGCAGCCCTGGTCGGCGCCGACGGCGTCGAGCACGATCGCCCGGGTCTGCTTCGCGGGGTCGCGCGAGTCGATCGCCAACCGGTCGCCCTCCGGCGCGGTCACCTTGTAGCAGTGCATGTCGCCCGCCGAGGCGAGGGTGGCCGGGATCGCCGGTGCGCCGACCTTGGTGTCGGTGATGGTCCGGCAACCGGCCGCGGTGCCGGTGACGTCATGCCGGGTGAACGCGTACGTGCCGGAGGCGGCGGTTCCCTCGATCAGGAGGGTGGCCGCTCCGGCGCCGGGCCGGCAGATCATCGCTGCCGCGTCCACCTTCGAGCGGTTGCACACGCGCTTGCCGTCGGCACCGAACATCGCGACCCGGGCGAGGCCGGTGCCGCCGGTGCGCCGGAACGCGTACCCCTCAGCGGCTTTGTGACCGGCGGGCACGCTGAAGCACCCCACGAATGCCGTGCCGCCGAGCGACACCGGCGTGGTCGCGCTGCTGCCGAACGCGCTCGCCGGCAGCACCGGGCAGGCCGGCGTGCCATCGGTACGGGCGAAGCCGAGGCGGTACGGCCCGGCGACCTGGTCGGTGTCCGAGTCGAGGTGCAGCACGGCGCGGAACGGTGCGGTCCCGTCGAGCACACAGTTGTAATCCCGGAGCTCGTCGATGCCGCACTGATAGGCGCCCTTGGCGTCGTAGACCGCCATCTCCGGGTATCCGGTGCCGGTCGAGTCCTGCGGACGTACCAGCGCGATCCCGGCGCCGTGCGGAGTGGGCAGCTGCAGGCAGTCGTACTCGCCGGCGACCTTGAACTCGCCGGCGACCGGTGCCTTCAGCGGCTCGTCGGACGCGGTGACGCAGCCCTCGGACGTGGCACCCAGGAACACCGTGGCGTACGTACCCGCCTCGGGCGCCACCAGCGTGTACGCGCCGGCCTTGGGGAAGTCGCACGAGCCCGAGCAAACCAGCAGGCCCGTGCTGTCGTACACCTGCCCGTACGCGTGGTAGTTGTCCTCCCCGACCAGCGCGACGTGGTAGGTCCCAGCCGTCGGAACTGTCAGCACCCGGCAGCGGTTCGTGGAGAGCGGGCCGGCGGGCGCGGCGTCGTACCGCCCCGGGGAAACCGCCTCGCAGCCCTCCCGGCCGTTGAGACGCACCACCGAGACGGCGTACTCAAAGGGCTCGGAGCCGTCGCTCCAGTAGCCGGCGGACACGACCCGGTAGGGTCCGGCGCCCGGCAGGCTGCAGCTGTCCTGCTCCTCGCCGTCGACGGGCTTGCAGAGCCGCGTCCCCGACGCGTCGGTGATCCAGCCGTTCGGGGCATCGACCCGCACCCGGTCACCGGGCTCGGCTTCGAACAGGTGGCAGTCCACCTGGAGGGCAGAGGTCATCCGAACCCGGGTGGGCGCCGTGTTCCAGGACGTGCCGATCGGCCCGGCGCAGCCCTTCGTGGACATGAGCGGATACACGGCCGTGTCGACGGTCCGAGGTTCGGAGTAATTGTTGTTGGTGATCACGGCATAGGTGCCGTCGGCGGGCACCTCGCACTCGGCGGTCGGCCGGTCGGAACCGCCGCACACCTGCTTGCCGGTGTGATCGTGCATCCGGAATTCGAAGGACCGTGCGCCGAACGTCAGCAGGTGTGGCCCGGCCGTCGTGGTGACTGTCTGGCAGCCGATGCTGTTGCCCTCGACCGTCAGCGAGCTCGCCGCGTCTCCGGGCCCACCGAACGCCGCCGGCGACATCGCCGCGCAACCCTCGGGATCGGACAGACGCACCGCCCAGAAACGGTACGGGCCTTCCTCGTACCACTGCGACGCGAACACGATCCGGTACGGAGCGGTGCCCGTGAGCCGGCATTCCGTGTCGTAGTCCAGCCCGCAGACAGTCGTACCTTCGGCGTCGACGACCTGGCCGCGCAGGCTGCTGTCCGTGGAGACCGCCAGCCGCAGGAGGGACCCGGTGGGCTGGCCGAAGCCGAAGCACAGGCCCGCGGAGGCCGCGGGGAGGGTGCCTTCGCGAACCTTGAGCGGGAAGGTGAACGCGCCGTCCTGGAGAGCGGTGCAGTTCTGCGGGTTGCTGAACGACTGCACGCCTAGCCGGTACTTCACCGGCCCGGGCTCCGAGGAAGAGTCCCGCCGGACAGTGACGCTGTACGTCCCGGCCTCGGGCGCGGTGCACTCGTCCTCATCGCCGCCGGAACAGATATCGGCGCCGTCGGCGGAGGTGACGCGAACGTACGTGTCGCCGCCCCATCCGCTCGGGGTCTCGACCGACAGCCGGACGCGGAGGTCTTCGTGGTCGGTCGTGGTGGTGAGCTTGAAGACGTGCTGCTGACCGGGGTCGATCGCAGGACAGCTCACGACGGTGCCGAGGGCGATCACGCCGCCGCAGCTGTCGGCGTCCGCCCGTTGCAGAACCGGCTTCCTGGTATGCATCCTCGGGACCGCGTGCTTCCCGGCGGTGCTCCTGGTCGGCGCCGCAGCAGAAGACTTGGGCGAACGTGACGCCGGCGCGCTCGGTGCACCAGATCCGGCGCCGGCGGTCGGGACCGGCTTGGGGTCCGGCGTGGCGGCGACGGCAGGAGAACCCCACAGGACCGTGGCCGCCATGGTGAGACCCAAGATGACGTGTGCGTACCGCCTCGATCTGCGTCCTGCCATGCGTCGTTCCCCCGTGATGAAAGCCGTCGGCTCGAAACCCGGGCGGAATCTTGCCATGTATCGATCGGCGCTGTTGTCCCTCATCCACAGGGAGCGTCAGGTCCTCCCGGCCGGCCCTGGGCCGGACCTCCCGGCGTCGCGTCGTGGCATGCTCGTGGGATGAACCGGGACGACCTCGTCCGCCTGCGCCGGGTCCGCGACCGGATGGACCGCGACTTCGCGCAGCCGCTGGACGTGCCCGCCCTCGCCCGCGAGGCCCTGATGTCTGCGGGCCACTTCTCCCGCAGCTTCCGGGCGGCGTTCGGCGAGACCCCCTACAGCCACCTCATGACCAGGCGGATCGAACGCGCCAAGGCCCTCCTGCGCCGCGGCGACCTCACCGTCACCGAGGTCTGCTTCGCCGTCGGCTGTACGTCCCTCGGCTCCTTCAGCTCCCGCTTCACCGAACTGGTCGGCGAAACCCCGAGCGCCTACCGCGCCCGCAACCACGAGGCGGCCGCCGCCATCCCCGCCTGCTACGCCAAGATGCTCACCAGGCCGGTCAGGAACGGAGAAGCCCGCGCGGCCTCGCCAAACGTATCGTGAGCTGCATGGACATCAAGGTTTCGCACTGCTTCATCCTGGTCGACGACCACGACAAGGCCCTCGGCTTCTACCGCGACGTACTGGGCCTGGAGGTCCGCACCGACGTCCGCTTCGAGGGCATGCGCTGGGTGACCGTGTCGCCGCCGAACCAGCCCGAGCTCGAGATCACCATCGAGACGGTCGACTCGAACCCGGCGGCCTCGGCCGAGGACAAGCAGAAGCAGGCTGAGCTGCTCGCCAAGGGCATGCTCCGCGGCCTCATCTTCGTCACGGACGACGTTGACGCCACCTTCGACCACATCCGCGCCTCGGGCGCCGAGGTCCTCCAGGAGCCGATGGACCAGGCGTACGGGGTGCGCGACTGCGCCTTCCGCGACCCGGCCGGCAACATGATCCGCTTCAACCAGCCCCGCAAGAAATAGCCGGCCTCCCACCGAGCGCCCTGGTCCGCCACATCCGCGACCAGGGCGCCCTCGTGCGGCGGACCCCTCATGGCCGTGAGGGTTTTTTGCCGAGCAGTTCGGCTTCGCTCAAGCGGGGATCACGTGCTACGGTGACAACGTTGCAGTTTTGATTTCCGTAGACGTTTTCCGGCGCCTGATGGGGTATCTAAAACCCTCCAGGCGCTTTTCGTTTTTCGTGTCGTTTCGACGCGGGTGATCAACGCGGCGGCGTAAGGGTCCGCACAGTGCGGTCTCTAACAGCCTGCGAAGGAGCAGACATGACTACAGGTACCGTGAAGTGGTTCAACGCCGACAAGGGCTTCGGCTTCATCACCCCGGACGACGGCGGCGCCGACGTCTTCGCCCACTTCTCCGCCATCTCGACGAGCGGCTACCGCAGCCTCGACGAGAACCAGAAGGTGGAGTTTGACATCACCCAGGGTCAGAAGGGCCCGCAGGCGGAGAACATCCGTCCGCTCTGATCCACGCTCTGCGAACGGCGGCCCGACTGATTCAGCGGGCCGCCGTTCGGCGTTTCCCGCCCGAGCCTCGCCATCGTGCGCTCGCCGAGCCATCGCGCGGATGTGATGGGCGGAAAGAAAAGCGCCATCCCTTGGATATGGCCTCGACTTACTATCACTCAGGCGTCCTCGCCTATGGGTCATACGGTCGCGGTCCAGGGCAAGCACGGCAGTCAAGTGGTCCCACGCGGTGGCTGCTGTCGGCGCGCCCGGCCTGTGCTTCCACGACCTGCGGCAAACCGGCAACGACTTGGCCGCTCGCACGCCCGGCGCGAGCCTGCGGCACATCATGGTGCGAATGGCCGCGACAGCCCGGGCGGGTGTTGACCTACCCGCACGCCAACCGGGAGGCCGACCGAGGGATTACGAGTGGATGGACCAAGCGGTCGCCGATGCCCTGCCGAACGGCAAAAACGGCTCGCCGTTAGTCGATCAAGACGCAAGCGAGGTTGGCTTGGGCGAACCTAAGGTCACCCCCGCTGAGGGAGGCAGTTCGAGGCCGATCCCCGTGCTGATCGGAAGCTGATCCTGGTAGCGCGATGACACCGGTTACAAGTTGACCGCCGGCGAGCACCATGCTCACCACTGGGACCTAAAGGGACAGAGCGGTCATGCGGCCCGTGGACATCCGCTGTACCGCATGCGACCGGCCGGCCGACCGTCAGTCGCGTGCTTGCGACGGTTCTGGCGAGCTCGAGTCCGGTTACGCGACATGGCTTCAGCATAGGAACGGCGCGCTGCTAAATGGCACGTCAATGGCACGCGCCGTGGTTCAGCCCCTTGATGTGACGGAAGCCCTGGGGGACCGAACGGTCCTGACCAGGGCTTCCGTGCATGGAGCGGGTGACGGGAATCGAACCCGCACTGTCAGCTTGGGAAGCTGATGTTCTGCCATTGAACTACACCCGCGAGCGGCCCCACTGTACCCGATGGATCGGCCTCATGGCGGAGCCGCCCCGTGTAGACGCCGGCCGGACGGTGGCGCGGCCCAGCCCCCTCCAGGCCTGGCAGCGCCTGCGAACGCAGATCGCGGTGTCCGGCCGGCGCCTACGCCCTGGTGGTGGCGGGGGTCAGGTCGTGGAGGCGGACGGGGGTGGCGCGGAGGGGGCGGGTTGTCGGTTTCTCGGCAGATGGTGGTGCGGTGGCGGGGGATTGACGGGTTGCAGCCGGCGATGAGCCGGGCGGGGTGTCCGTTCGGGGACTTGCTGTGGCTCCTGCCGGGCGGAGGGTCGCGGCGAGCGGGGGGCTGGACCGAGGCGTCGCCGGCGAGTTCAAGGCTGCTGCGGCCGGGCGGGGGCTCGTGGGGGAGTCGCTTCGGTCGGGGGTGGCGGGGTGCGGGCTGCCTCGGTCGAGCGTCGGGGTTGCCAGCGTGACGGTGGCGGTGGACTGGACCTGGCGGGCCTGGCGGCTGGGCGGGGTGGCTGACCTGGTGGCGTATTCGTGCCACTTGAGGGTGATTGGCGGGTAGCGCAGGCTCATCGCCAGGGGGAGGGCGCCTGCGGGACCGTGGCGGCGGAGCATGGCTGTCTCGATCGAGAATTCGAAGAGGCGCCAGTCGACTTCGGGGGAGGCGTGGAGCGCGTCGGCCAGGCTGCTCACCACGGCCGGGTCGGTGACGAGGTGGGCGCGGCCGGTGACGTATGCCTCGTCGTCGCTCTCTTCCGGTGGATATGAGTGCAGCGCGTAGCGGCCGTCGCGTTCCAGGTCGCGGCGTTTCGCCGAGTCCACGATGAAGCAGAAGAGGCCCTCGTCGGTGATCACCGGGGAGACCGGGTGCACGCGGGGGCCACCGTCGGCGCGCACGGTGGCGAGGTAGCCCATGCCTGGGCCGTACTGCTGGAGCAGCGCTCGGATGGCCGCGGCGAGGTCGGGCTCGGCGGCGGCGAATTCGGACCAGGAAGCCATGGCAACATCATATCGAACATATGTACGAGACGACCACTCGACACGGCACAAAGTGCAGGTCGGTATGGTGTGCCGATGCTGCTCTCCGACCGTGACCTGGTGTCCGAGATCAAGTCGGCGAACCTCGCGCTGGAGCCGTTCGAGCCGGAGCTCATGCAGCCGTCCAGCATCGACGTGCGGCTGGACCGGTTCTTCCGGGTGTTCAACAACCACCTCTACACCCACATCGACCCCGCCGAGCAGCAGGACGATCTGACGGCCCAGGTGGAGGTGCACGACGGCGAGCCGTTCGTGCTGCACCCGGGCGAGTTCGTGCTCGCCTCGACGCTCGAGGTCATCACGCTCGGCGATCAGCTCGCGGGGCGGCTGGAGGGCAAGAGCAGCCTCGGCCGGCTGGGGCTGCTGACCCACTCGACCGCCGGGTTCATCGATCCGGGCTTCTCGGGCCACGTCACGCTCGAGCTGTCCAACGTGGCCAATCTGCCGATCAAGCTGTGGCCCGGGATGAAGATCGGGCAGCTGTGCATCTTCCGGCTCTCGAGCCCGGCAGAGCACCCGTACGGCTCGGCGGTCTACGGCTCGCGCTACCAGGGCCAGCGGGGCCCGACGCCCAGCCGCAGCCACCACAACTTCCGCACCTGGCCGACCAGCTAGGGCGAGGCCGGCCCGGCCGGGAAATGCGCGGGCCAGGAGACGCACCCGACTCGGGATGGGCGGGCCAGGAGGCGGGTCCGACTCGGGATGCGCGGGCCAGGAGGCGGGTCCGACTCGGGATGCGCGGGCCAGGAGGCGGGTCCGACTCGGGATGCGCGGGCCAGGAGGCGGGTCCGACTCGGGATGC
>NZ_JBITLP010000001.1:0-110546 GCF_044465265.1 Actinoplanes sp. NPDC049681 | reverse complement strand
CGCCGGTCAGGAGACGCACCCGACCGGGAATGCGCCGGCCAGGAGGCAGGCCCTACCGCGAAATCGCGGGCTCGGAGGGCGGCCGGCCGGGGAAGCCGTCGGCCGGGAATGACGAGCCGCAGGTGGGCTGCCCGGCCGGGAACCGCATCAAGCGGCCAGGAAGACTCCCGCCGCCGTACGGATCTCCGGTAGCGGCAGGTGCGGCTCCGGGTTCGCCGACAGCACCTGCAGTGCCACGTGGTCCGCTCCCGCGGTGAAGTGTTCTTCCACGCGGGCACGCACCGAGTCGTCGGAACCCCAGGCCACCAGGGTGTCCACCCACCGGTCGCTGCCGTCGCCGGCGAAGTCCTCGTTCGTCAGCCCGTACCGGAGCAGGTTCTTGGTGTAGTTGGGCAGGCCGAGATAGATCGTCGTGCCGTGGCGGCCGGCCGCGCGGGCCGCCGCCGGGTCCGTGCCCAGGAAGATCTTCTGCTCCGGGATGAGTAGTTTGCCGGGGCCGAGGATGCGGCGGGCGTCTGCGGTGTGTTCCGGCGGGACCAGGTACGGCAGGGCGCCGGCGGCCGCGGTCGACGCCAGCTCCAGCGCCTTGGGGCCCAGCGCTGCGAGGAGACGTTCCGAGGCGGGTACGTCGGGCAGCTCTTCGAGGAAGCCGCGGAGCTTGCTCAGGGGGCGTACGTATTGCTGGCCGATCGCCTCGGTCGAAGGTGCGTGGCCCATGCCGAGGCCCAGGTAGAACCGTCCCGGGTGAGCGGAGCGGAGGCGTGTGACGCTGGCCGACAGGGTGGCCGGGTCGCTGCGCCAGATGTCGACGATGCTGGTGCCCACGACGAGCCGGGTGGTCGCGGCGAGGATCGCCCCGGGCAGGGCGAGGTCGTCCGGTGGGCTGCCGCCGATCCAGATGGAGCCGTATCCCAGCGCTTCGATCTCGGCTGCCGCGTCCGCGATCGCGCTCGCTTCCGTCGGCCACGATCGCCGGCTCGTCCACAACCCGTAGCGTCCGTCCACGTTTGCGATCGTACGATTGCCCGCAGCTGTCGTGCCTGAGAGGAACACCACTGTGTACCTGATGATCTCGAAGTACCTGGCGCCGCTCGACGAGGTGGACCGGGCTCGCGACGACCACCTGGCGTTCCTGGGCGGCCTGGAGGAGCGCGGCCTGCTGGTCTCGGCGGGCCGTCAGGATCCTGCGGTCGGCGGTGTGGTGCTGCTGGGTGTCGACACCGAGGGCGAGGCGCGCGAGCTGATGGCGCAGGACCCGTACCTGCTCCGGGGCCTGGCGGAATACACGGCGATCGGCTGGACGCCCGCCCGCGGGGTGCTGGCCGGCTGGGAGCCCGCCTGAGCAAGGCCGGCCGGGACACGGCCCGGCCGAAGCCCGGCCGCGACCCAGGACCGCGTCGAGGCAGGACTCGGCCGGCGTCGTGAGCCGATCGGCTGACGACAGGGAAGTGCGCGCCGCCCTTACCCTCGGATCATGTTGATCACGACAGCTCTGGGAGTGGTCCTGCTCGCCGGCGGACTCGTGGCCGTGGCCCGGCGCCGCAGCAGTGCTCCGTCCCACCTCACACCGGGGCGTACCGATCCGGGCCCGACCGCCGGTTTCGGGCATTACGACAACAAGTCCGGCTTCTAGGAGAACCAGGCGCCCGGCCCGTGTCGTGCGTCACGGTGAGGGTCAGCCGCGGCTCAGGGTGACCGCCGTCGTGACCTTGTCGGTGACCGTGGTGCCGTAGGCCGGGTCGGTGGCCGTCGCGGTCGTGTTCACCTCGGCGCGGCCGAGCTGGAACGGGGTCGTGCCGGTCGGCGTGGCCGTGCCGGACCAGGGGATCTCGGCGTTCTTCTCGCAGTCGACCTGGGCGCTGAACGTGCCGCGAATGATGGTCTTGCGCTTCACCTGGGTGATGTCGCCGTTGATCCGGACCGGGACGTCGGCCGAGCAGGCCACCGTGCCGTGGATCGTGGCGGCGCCGTTGAGCCGGCTGAACGTGCCGTCGGAGGCCGGGGTCACGCTCAGGGTCAGTTGCTCCGGTGCGGGGTCGTTGTGGATCTGGACACGACCGCGGGCGGCGGGGTCGTCGCCCTCGCAGTGCTGCTCGAAGGTGGCGTCGAAGTCCTCGACGTAGCCCTGGGGACCGAAGGACACCTGGTCGACGACGAAGGTGCCGGTCAGCTCGTTGCAGCCGCGGCCGTCGCCGGAGACGTCCAGGCCGGGGCCTTGGCCGTTGAACGGGTAGCGGGTGGCTCCCGCGTAGGTTCCGGGGGCGATGGCCTGTCCGGCCGGTGCGGAGAAGTCGGCGGACCACCAGTCACCGTTCGCGGCGCTGATGCCGACGGAGATGACCCGGCGGTCGGACGAGCTGGTGACCGTCAGCCGGTCGCCGCGGGCGACGTCGTAGCTCCAGTCGCGGCCTTGGGAGATGTAGTCGCCGGGGTCGCCGGTCATGGTGAAGGAGCCGGAGGTGACCGGCTGGGCCTGCGCCGCCGAGGGGGCCAGGAGAGTTCCGGCGGCGGCCGCCAGCGAGGCGAACGCGAGCACGGCGGAGCGTCGTACGAGCTTGGACATGCTTCTCCCCGTAGTGATGAGTGCCGATGTGACGACTCTCAATCTAGGGGAGGGGTGTGACACTTTGGACAGTCGTTTTTCAGGCTCGCCGGGAGCGGAACCGGCCGGCCTCACCGACGATGGTGTTGATCAGCAGCGTGTTCAGCAGCATGCCCGTGACGACGCTCAGCCACAGGATCGCGATGGCGAGCCAGCCGTCGCCGAGGAGGGCGATCGGCGCGAAGATCACCGATACCGGGGCGGTCAGGCCGATCAGGTAGATGCCGGCGAACGAGGGGCCGTGGTCGCCGGTTGCGAGCTGGGCGCCGATCAGGACCGCGGCGGACACCCCGACGGCGAACAGGTAGCAGCGGGTCACCCAGTTGCCGAAGAAGAACTTTGTCATGGCGACCATCCTGGTAATCCATCGACGGCCGTTCCTGAGTAGCCCTACCTAGGCACCACCCGGTTCGCAGCTCAGATCCGCCCCGGTGAGCAGTCCGCGGATCCCGAGTTCGGCGGCGGTCGGTGGCGGGCACTCGTCCACGATCACCGCCGTGCCGACCACGGTCGCGCCCAGGCGGCCGGCGAGGGTGTGCAGGCCGCGGGTCTGGGCGCCGGTCACCGCCCAGTCGTCCACGAGCAGGATGCGGTCGCCCGTACCGATCAAGTGGGTTCGCACGCCGAGCCATTGCGCATCGCCGCGGTGATCCTCGGGTACTTCCGCCCACGTCATCGGTTCGGCGATGGGACGACGGGCGCCAGCCCGGTACGCCTCCACGAAACCCACCCCCAGCGCCCGTGCCACCAGCGGTCCGACGAGGAAGCCGGTGACCTCGGGCGAAACCACGACGGTCGGGCCGGCGGAGGGGAAGAGGGCGGCCAGGCCGGGGCCGAGCCCGTCGAGGATCTGTGGGTCTCGCCACCATCCCGAGCGGTCGCTGACCAGCAGGCCGTTGCCCGGTTCGGGCTCCGTCCAGCGGAACCGGGAGCGCAGCAGGTCACGCAGGTCGGATGCCACGCGGACATGGTGTCACCGCGGCTCGCCGGTCCGGCCACCGAGTGGACAGAACGCGCTCAGACTAGGGGTCAAGTTGATGCAGTCGCCGGTGCGGATCAGGCATGCTGTTCGGCGTACCCATGCCTAAGTTGCCGTCGGGCCGCCGCCCGCTCAGTCCTGGAAGCCGCGCCGGTCTCGGCGCGGCCCTCGTGCTGCTCGCGGCCGTGTCGGGGCTGGAGATGACGGACGGCAAGGGCGCCCACTACGTCGGGCTCTTCGCCGCGGTGCCGTTCCTCGCGGCGGTCTTCGCCTACTGGCAGGCGGTGCTCGCGGTGGGTGCGCTCGCCACGACCGTCGGCTTGATCTTCGCGACGCAGAGCGGGTCCTTCGGCTCCGTCGGCATGATCAACGTGCTCGGCATCATGCTCTCCACGAGCATCGCGGCCACCGTCGCGACGATCCGGCAGCGGCAGGCCACCCGGATCGCCGAGCTGTTGCGGCTCGCCGCGGTGGCACAGCAGGCGGTGCTGCGGCCGCTGGGCCCGCAGGTCGGTGCGCTCGCGGTCGCCGGCCGGTACATCTCGGCGTCCGCCGCCGCGGACATCGGCGGAGACCTCTACGAGGCTCTGGACACCCCGTACGGCGTGCGGATCATCATCGGGGACGTGCGGGGCAAGGGCCTCGATGCGGTACGCCTGGCCAGCATCGTCCTGGGGTCGTACCGGCACGTGGCGTACGAGCGGGCCGACCTGCGCGCCATCGTGACGGACCTGGACCGGGCCGTGGCCCGCAGCGTGGGCGACGAGGACTTCGTGACCGCGGCGCTGGTGGAGGAGCGCGGCGGCACGCTCACGATCCTCAACTGTGGACATCCGGCGCCGCTGCTGTTGCGCCGCGGGCAGGTCATCCCGCTCGAGCCGCCGGCTCCGGCGCCGCCGCTGGGCTTCATGCCCGTGGCGCAGCCCCGGGTGGAGCGGCTGGAGCCCGGCGACCGGCTGCTGCTCTTCACCGACGGCTTGGGCGAGGCCCGCCGCGACGGCGAGTTCTTCCCGACGGCCGACCGGGCGTGGCGGCTGCTGGGCCACGGCACGGTGGGCGACGGCCTGGCGTCCCTGGAGACCGCTCTGGTCGACTGGGTGCACGGGCGGCTCGAGGACGACATCGCCCTGGTGCTGCTCGAGTACGCCGGGTCCGACGGCGGTCCTCCCGTACCGATGCCGAGCTGGGAGGTCGGCGCGGCCGGCAGCTAGCCGGCCTGCGGGACCGAGTCCTCGGCTGTCTCTTCCTGTGCCGCGGTGGCCTGAGCGGGCACGACCGGGACGGCGGCGACGGCGGCCACCGTCTCGGGCTGGCGATGCCGCCCGATGTAGTTGCGGGGCTGGTCGGCCTGGCGAGGCTCGGGAATAAGGCTTTTGATCGTGGCGAACATGGAAGACCTCCCCGGGTCTGTGTACGTCCTGCGCGTACATCCCAAGCAACGACGCGGCGCACCCCTCGATACGTGTCCGCGGCGCGGCGGCTTGCAAATGTCCGAACGGCTGCCCGCTTTCCCACCCGATCGGAGACGTTTGACCCCCAAGCCGACGGACAACCGGCCGGGGCGCTCAATCCGTGTGGTCCTCGTCCGAAAGATCGGACGCGACTTGTCGGGCGCTACCGATGGGTAATACAGTGTTGGTTACTGACGGGTAACTCGCGTCCGGAGAGCGGGGCCAAGAACACATGACTCACTACAAGAGCAACCTGCGCGACCTGGAGTTCAACCTCTTCGAGGTCTTCGGGGCGGATCGTGCGTTCGGGCAGGCGCCGTTCGACGGCATCGACGCCGAGACCGCACGTGACATGCTGGCGGAGGTGAACCGGCTCGCCCGCGAGGACCTCGCGGCGAGCTACACCGACGCCGATCGCAACCCCCCGAAGTTCGACCCGGCGACTCACACCGCGCCGCTGCCCGAGTCGTTCAAGAAGTCGTACGCCTCGTTCATGGCGTCCGAGTTCTGGCGCCTCGACCTCCCGGAGGCCCTCGGCGGCACGCTCGCGCCGCGCACCCTCTGGTGGGCCATCGCCGAGCAGATCCTGGGCGCCAACGCCCCGGTGTGGATGTACTCCTCCGGTCCTTCCTTCGCGCACGTCGTGCACGTCGAGGGCACCGAGGAGCAGAAGAAGTGGGCACAGATCTTCGTCGACAAGCAGTGGGGCTCGACGATGGTGCTGACCGAGCCCGACGCGGGCTCCGACGTCGGTGCCGGCCGCACCCGGGCTATTCCGCAGCCGGACGGCTCGTGGCACATCGAGGGCGTCAAGCGCTTCATCACCTCGGGTGAGCACGACCTCAGCGACAACATCATCCACTACGTGCTCGCCCGCCCCGTGGGCGTCGAGGGCGTCGGTGGTCCGGGCACCAAGGGCCTGTCGCTGTTCATCGTGCCGAAGTTCCACTTCGACCCGGAGACGGGTGAGCTGGGCGAGCGCAACGGCGTCTACGCCACCAACGTCGAGCACAAGATGGGCCTGAAGGTCTCGAACACCTGCGAGATGACCTTCGGTGAGCACGGCACCCCGGCCAAGGGCTGGCTGCTCGGCGACGTGCACCAGGGCATCCGCCAGATGTTCATGATCATTGAGTACGCCCGCATGATGGTCGGCACGAAGGCCATCGCGACCCTGTCGACGGGCTACCTGAATGCGCTGGAGTACGCGAAGAACCGCGTCCAGGGCGCCGACCTGGTCCAGAACTCGGACAAGGCCGCCCCGCGCGTCACGATCACCCACCACCCGGACGTACGCCGCTCGCTGATGCTGCAGAAGGCGTACGCGGAGGGCCTGCGGTCCCTGGTCATCTACACCGCGACCTGGCAGGACAAGGTGGCCATCGCGGAGGCCGCGGGCGACACCGAGGGCGCCAAGGCGGCCGGCCGTGTCAACGACCTGCTGCTCCCGCTGGTCAAGGGCGTCGGCTCGGAGCGGGCGTACGAGCTGCTCGGCCACGAGTCGCTGCAGACCTTCGGCGGCTCCGGCTTCCTGCAGGACTACCCGCTCGAGCAGTACGTCCGCGACGCGAAGATCGACACCCTGTACGAGGGCACGACCGCGATCCAGAGCCTCGACCTGATCTTCCGCAAGATCGTCAAGGACCAGGGCCGCGCGCTGGCCGCGGTCGCGACCGAGATGCAGGGGTTCATCGAGAGCGAGGCCGGCAACGGTCAGCTCAAGGAGGAGCGGCTGGCGCTGGGCAAGGCGCTCGGCGAGCTCCAGGCCATCCTCGGCGTGCAGATGGGCTGGCTGCAGGCGGCTCAGGGCGGCGAGACCCGGGCGCTCTACAAGGTCGGCCTGACCTCGCGGCGCGTGCTGCTCGCCCTCGGTGACGTGGTCGTCTCCTGGCTGCTGCTGCGGGGCGCCGAGGTGTCGCTCAAGCAGCTCGGCACCGAGCTGAGCGCGTCGGACAAGGCCTTCTACGAGGGCAAGATCGCCGCGGCCCGGTTCTTCGCCCGCGAGATCCTCCCGCGGATCGGCGCCGACCGCCGGATCATCGAGAACACGACGCTCGACCTCATGGATCTGCCGGAAGAGGCGTTCTGAGCTTCGCACTCTCCTGAAGACGGAAAACCGGCGGACAAGGGCGTCCGCCGGTTTTTCGTGCGCTCAGGCCCGGGCGGTGTGCTCCGCGACGAGCGCCATCGACCCGGGCTCGGTGGCCGACCACGACGCTTCGGTCCGGTGTACGGCGATGCCGGCCGTCTTCAGGCCCTCGTACACCGCGTAGCCGTCCGGCCGGAGCAGGATGGACACATCGGAGACCGTCGGGTTGTGGCCGACGATCAGCACGATGCCGATGGAGTCGGGCACGTCGCGGAGAAGGTCGACGACCTCCGTGCGGCCGCCGGCGTACAGGCCGTCCTCGTAGCGGACCTCCGGCGCATCACCTCCACCGAGTGCCGCGGCGACGGCATCCCACGTCTGCCGCGTGCGGGTCGCCGGCGAGCAGAGCACGAGATCCGGGCGAAGATTTTCCGCAGCCAGCCAAGCACCCGCCGCGCCCGCGTCGGCCCGCCCGCGGTCGGTCAGTCGGCGCTCGAAGTCGGGCAGCTCACCGGGGGTTTCCGCCTTGGCGTGGCGGAGCAGGACGAGGGTACGTGCGCTCATGGCAAGAGCATGCCTGATTGAGCTTCCGCCCGTCTGGGTAGACACCGGATCGACGTATTGCCGCGGCTCGGAGCGGCAGCCACGAGCCAGGGAGGTCCCGATGGGCATCGGTGGAAGCATCTTTCTGTTGGCGCTGGGCGCGATCCTCGCGTTCGCCGTCAACGCGGACATCAGCGGTCTCGACATCCACATCGTCGGCTACGTGCTGATGCTGGCCGGACTCGTCGGCCTGATCATCACGGTCTGGTACTGGAACAGCCGGCGCCGGCCGACCACTGTCGTCGAGCAGCGCCCGGTGGTGCGCAACGACGGTCAGGTCGTCGAGGAGTACCACGAGACGCGGCGCCAGGCCCCGCCGCCGCCGCCGTACGGCGCGTGACCTCGAGGGGGCGCCAGGAGCGCCCCCTCAACGCACTACTCAGGCCAGGGCGGCGCGTACCGCGTCGGCGAGCGGGGTCACCGGGCGGCCGAGGAGCTTCTGCAGATCCTCGGTGCCGGTGTAGAGCGCGCCCGCGGACGCGCCCTTGTCGGAGTCGGCCAGGACGGCGGCGAACGCCTCGGGCAGTCCGACGCTCACCAGGAACTCCGTGTACTTCTCCGGGCTCAGGTCGGTGTACGTGACGTCACGGCCGGACTGGCGGGACACCTCGGCGGCCAGCTCGCCCAGCGTCACGCCTTCGCCGCCCAGCTCGTACACCTGCTGGTCGATGCCGTCCGCGACGACGGCCGCCGCCGCAGCCTCGGCGAGCTCCGCCCGGGTCGCGATGCTGATCTTCCCCTCGCCGGCCGCGCCGTAGAGGCCGTGCTCGAGCGCGCCCTTGAGGTCGTAGTTCTCCAGGTACCAGCCGTTGCGCAGGAAGACCGACGGGATGCCGGACTCGGTGAGCGCTCGCTCGGTCGCGAGGTGCTCCCCGGCGAGGATCATGCTCGAGGTGTCGGCGTGCGGCGCGCTCGTGTAAGCGATCTTGCTGATTCCGGCGTCCTTGGCGGCGGCGATGACATTGAGGTGCTGCGGCACGCGCTGCCCGACCTCGCTGCCGGAGACGAAGAGCAGCTTGTCGGCGCCGGCGAAGGCCGCCCGCAGCGACTCCGGGTCGTCGTATGAGGCCTTCCGGACGACCACACCGCGGTCGGCGAGATCCTGGATCTTCTCGACCCCGCGGCCGACCGCCACGATCTGGCCGGCGGGTACGCCGCGCCGCAGCAGCGCCTCGACGGCGAGACGGCCGAAGTTCCCGGTGGCCCCGGTGACGACGATGGTCATGGTGATCTCCTCAAGTGCTCGTTCGGGGGCCGGTCGGCCACCGTACGGGGACAACTGACCAGGTCGCAGATCACTTCCCGATAGAGAGTGAGCACCTTGAAGTGCAGTACTCACCTGAGGGATAGTGTGCAGGTGGAAGCCGACGTGTACGACCGGAACTGCCCCAGCCGCCAGGTGCTCGACCGCATCGGCGACGCCTGGAGCGTGCTGATCGTGGGCGCGCTCAAGATCGGCCCCCGGCGCTATACCGAGCTGGCGCAGCGCATCCCCGGCGTCAGCCCGAAGATGCTCACCCAGACCCTGCGTGGCCTCGAACGCGACGGGCTGGTGACCCGTACGGTCCACCCGGTCGTGCCGCCTCGCGTCGACTACGAGCTGACCCCGCTCGGGCGCAGCCTGCTCGGCCTGGTGGACGCGTTGAAGCAGTGGGCCGAGAACCATATCGCCGATGTCGTCGAGGCCCGGGACGCCTACGACGCCCGCGCCACCAGCCAATCCAGCGCGGTCGGGGCGTGATTCAGGATCGAGATGTGCCCCTCGCCGGGGCCGATCCGCAGCTGGCCGAGCCCGGCTCGACGACCTGGGAGAACCAGGCCCAGGGCCCGTCGACCATCGCCCGGTCCGCGGCCGTGAAGTCGAGATCGTCACCGGCTTCGGGGGTACGGCCATCCGCGGCCGCACGCAGGGTGCGTACCCCGGCGGACCCCATGCCGGCGAACCGGTCCAGCCCCTCGGCGTCGAACGGGACGAGCGCGGCGATCGCCACCACGCCCAGGATCCGGCCGGTCAGCTGGGCGGCGCAGGCGAGGGCGTGCGAGCTTGCACCGCAGTGGCCGGCCACGGCGAACCGTTCGAGGCCCAGCTCATCGAGATCCACCGGAGGTCCGGACGCAGCAACGGGCCGGGCGGGGTGCCGATGTTCGGCGTGCCGTGATGCCACACGACCGGAAGGCCGCCGCCCCCGGTGTCGTACGCATGCAGCGACCCGACCCGGAATTCACGCATAGAGCGCGAAGTAGATGGCGATGTGGTGGCAGATGGCGGCCACGAGGGTGCAGGCGTGGAAGAACTCGTGGTGGCCGAAGACCGTCGGCCACGGATTGGGCCGGCGCAGCGCGTAGAAGACCGCCCCGACGCTGTAGATCAAGCCACCGGTGGCGAGCAGCACGAGGTCGGCGACCCCGCCGTTGCGCATGATGTCGGGCAGGATCGCCACGGCGCCCCAGCCCAGGGCCAGATAGAGCGGCGCACCGACCCAGCGCGGCAGGTGCGGCCAGATGCTCTTGAGCGCGACCCCGCCGACCGCACCGCCCCAGATCAGGGTCAGCATGAGCGTTGCCTTGGCCGAGTCGAGCAGCAGGACGCAGAACGGCGTGTAGGTGCCGGCGATGAAGATGAAGATCATCGAATGATCCAGCCGCCGCATCACCTGGTAGCCACGCTCACCCCAGACCCGCCGGTGATACAGCGCGCTGATCCCGAACAGCCCGCACACCGTCAGGCTGTAGATCAAACAGCTGAGCAGCGGCCAGACCCCGGGACGTGAGGCGGCGATCGAGCAGAGGACGACGCCGCAGACGAGCGCGACGAAGAACGCGTACTGGTGCAACCGGCCGCGCAGCCGCGGCTTGCCGAGATCGGCAGGCTTCATCCGGAACGGGGTCGAGGTCGTCACGATCTCCAGGTTACGGCACCGTAGGTTACTGCCAGGTAGTGAAGCCTCTCACGGATGAGGAAGCTCAGGCGTCGAGCCCCCGCAGGATCAGCGGCAGGCGGTCGGGCCCGGCCGGGTCGATCACGACCGGCACACCCCAGTCCTGGCGGGTGAGATGGCACGCCGCGTGTTCCACATCCGCGTCGCACGTGGCGGCCTGCGCGACAACCTGCAAAATCCCCTTGGGTACGGCCGGGTTCAGCACCAGCCGCCGCGACAGGTCGGTGCCGGTCCCCTCACCCTCCAGCAGCAGCTCGGGCGGCGCGGCGGAGACGACGAGCCGCGTCGACGGGCCGTACGTGGTGTCGAGTTTCTGACCAGGCGCAGGCGTGAACACCACGTCGAGGGTCACGTCGCCCGGCGCGAGCAGCGAGGGCGGACGCTCGGTGCGGTGCCGCTCGCCCTCGACGGTCGTGACCGCACCCGGCGCCAACCGTACGAGACGATGCGCGCCGGACTCGACCACGAACACGTCGCCCGTGCCGGTCAGCAGGACGTCGCTCGGCTCGGCCAGGCCCGAGTCCACCGTGGACACGTCACCGGATTCGGGGTCGTAGCGGCGCACGGCACCGTTGTAGGTGTCCGCGACCAGCACCGAACCGTCCGGCAGCGCGCTCACGCCCAGCGGGTGCTGCAGCAACGCCTCCTTGCCCGAACCGTCGACATGGCCGAAATCGAAGAGCCCCTGACCGACCGCGGTGTGCATCTCCCCATTCTCGATCCAGCGCAGCGCTGAGGTTTCGCTGTCCACAATCCACAGCTTTTCCCCGTACGCGGAAAGCCCTGAAGGTTGAGCCATCCACACATCCGGAATCGGGCCGTCCCGCAGGGATTCGACGGTCGTGCCGGCGTAGACGCCCGTGGTGCCGCGCTCCGGGTCGAACCACCACAACTGGTGGATGCCGGCCATGGCGATGATGACGCGGCCCTCGAACCAGGCGACGTCCCACGGCGACGAGAGCGAGACCCCGTCGTCGTCCGCGGACCGCCACGGCCGACCGGTCCCGGCGAGCGTCGTGACCTCGCCGGACTCCAGGTCGAAGCCCCGCAGCAGGTGGTTCACGGTGTCGGCGACGACGACGGTGCGGTTGTCGGGCAGCAGGCACAGACCCTGGGGCTCCGAGAAGGTCGCGGCGTCGGCGGGCCCGTCCGCGCGGCCCCGCTGCCCGGTGCCGATCCGGCGGACCAGGATCTCGCCGTCCGGGGTCAGCTCGGCGAGCGAATGCCGCGCCGAATCCGAGACCAGCAGATTGCCGCTGGGCAGCTCGATGGCCTTGCCGGGGAAGCGCAGCAGCGTGTCATCGGCGGGCGGCGCCACGTACGGACCGTCACCCCGGTGCAGGGTGCCCTTTGCTCCGTGCGTAGCGATCAGCTCGTCGAGCAGCCGGGACAGCCCCTCGGCGTGACCCTCACCGGCCATGGAGGCGACGACGTAGCCCTCCGGGTCGATGACGCTCAGCGTGGGCCAGGCCTTGGCGGCGTACTGCTGCCACATGACCATGTCGGCGTCGTCGAGGACGGGGTGGTGCACGCCGTACCGCTCGACCGCGGCGGCGAGGGCCTCGGGGTCACGTTCGTGCTCGAACTTCGGGGAGTGCACGCCGATGACGACGAGGGCGTCGCCGTACTTCTCCTCGAGCGGCCGCAGCTCGTCGAGGACGTGCAGACAGTTGATGCAGCAGAACGTCCAGAAGTCGAGCACCAACAGTCGACCTCGAAGGTCGGCGAGCTTGAGCTCCTTGCCGCCAGTGTTCAACCAGGCCCGGCCCCGCAGCTCGGGCGCCCGCACGCGTGCAGTCATGCGCCAATATTGCCTGGAAGACGGCGGACTGCGGGGCATCAGGAACGAGGCGCTGATCACTGCTGAGTGATCCAGTCGATGCGCAGGCGCGTTTGTGGATCGAACCGCTTGCCTCGCTGACCACGGGACACCCATACCTCGCGTATGGCCAGGCCGAGCCAAGAACGCCGCTGGGCGGTCGAAGCCGTAGCCCAGGCGGAACGGCGCATGATCGATGTGAGGGGCGGGTACGTGTCCTGAGCCGGCACAGAGCTTTCGGCCAGCGCCTGATGCAACTCGCGCAATCGGGCTGGGGAGCAGGCGGCTTGACTTTCCGTCCGCTTGATCTCATCCAGGAGGACGTGACGCCGAGCGCAAACGTCCGGCCCGGAACTCGGGAGCCCGTACGCGCGCACTCATGAGGCCATCGTGCCTGACGATCTTCGCCGGATCGGGCCGGGGTGACCGACGCCTCTCCGCTCGCGGTTCCCTTCCGCGCCGGGCCGGAACCCGGCGCGGAAATCAGCCGCGCTGCTTCAGGCAGAGCACCTTGGTCTTGTTGTCCCCGGTCGGGTTCAGCACGTACGGCTGGCCCGGGTCCGTGCACTGCTCCTTCGCGTCGACGATCGACGTCACCTCGTAAGAGCCGGGATCACCGCACTTCGCGGTCACCGCCTCGGCTCCGTCCCGCTTGACGCAGTCGCCGATGCTCACGGAGAAGCCACCGTCATCCGAACCACGGGCGATCAGCCACGTGATGCCGAACGTCAACCCGACCAGCAGACCTGCGCCGAGGATGACGCCAAGGAGCACCGGCAGCATCCGTACATGTGGCGTCTCGGACTTGGCCGGCTCGGCGGCCGGCGTCGTCTCGGGCTTGAACGACTGCTCGGGGCTGCCCGGCCAGCTCGCCGTCTGCTCGGGATCGGGGGGGGGTGCGACCGTGGCACGGCTCGCCGGGCCGGGGAAGACGCCGCCCATCCGCGGTCGCTCACCGAAGGGCTGGGTGGCGTCGGGCGCCGGCGGGAAGCCGTTTTCCAGCGGTGGTGCGGCGTGCATGGCCGGGAGGGCGGGAGCGGGCACGTACGGCTGGTCCTGCCCTTGGCCGCGACCCGCGACGTCGGTGGTGTGCTCGGCGTAGTCCGGGGGTGTGGTGCGGGCCGACGGGTTGCCCGGGACGTGGCCGTAGTGGCCGGGTCCGGCTGGGCTCCCGGGGAACGGGCCGGGCTGACCCGCCGGGCCGCCGGAGATCGGGCCGGGGTGGCCTGCGGGGCCGCCGGAGATCGGGCCGGGGTGGCCTGCGGGGCTGCTGGGGGCCGGGCCGTAGTGGCCGGGCCGCCCCGGACCACCGGAGACGGGGCCGGGCTGGCCTGCCGGGCCGCCGGAGATCGGGCCGGGGTGACTTGCGGGGCTGCTGGGGACAGGGCCCGACTGGCCAGGTTGCCCCGGTCGGCCCCGACCCGCGATGTCGGTGGTGAACTCGCTGAACGCCGCGGGGTCCGGGCCGTCCCCGCCGTCGAGGGGCTGTGGTGCGGGCGAGCCGGGCGCCGGAGTGAACGGCTGGCCTGGAGGCGCCACGCGGGCGCTGGCCGTCGCGCGGCCCGAGACCCGTCCGGACGGGTCGGCGCCGCCGGACGTCGGCGCGGACCCGAACGGACCAGCTGCCGCACCGAACGCCGAGTCGGCGGGTGGTGCGCTCTCGGGCCGGCCGGATGCCGGGGTGCCGTACGTTCCGGGCCGGCTGGGCGGTGGGCCGAAGCGGTCCTGGGCGGGCTGCTCGTCGAACCGGCCCTCGGCGTCGTCGCCGTCCGGCGTCTCGCCGAAGCCGCCGCTCACCGGGCGCGAGCCGGCGGCCGCAGGGGAGGAACCAGTGCCGGACGTCGGCCGGGGACCGAACAGATGCTGCTCACCAGAAGCGTCCGAACCGGACGGCGACCCGTAGACGCGCTGCCCGTCGGGTGCGCCGCCCTCGGTCCGCTGGCCGTAGACCCGTCGGTCACCGGGCCCGTCGGAGTCGGTACCCGAACCGAAGGGAAGCTGCTCGTCCAGTGCGTCGGAGTCGGTGCGCCGGCCGAAGGGACCTTGGTCCTCGGACGCGTCGGCGCCGGTGCGCTGTCCGTAGAGGCGCTGGTCGTCGGCGTCGGTGCGTTGGCCGAAGGGACCCGGGTCGTCGGTGGCGTCCGGGCGTTGGCCGAACGGAACCTGGGACGCCGAAGAGGTGCCCGGGCGAGCGGCGAATGCACCGGAGGCCGGTGCGCTGCCGAAGCCGCCCGATGTGGGGGCGCTCCCGAAGCCGGAGGAAGCCGGTGCGCTACCGAACCCACCCGACGTCGGGGCGGCGCCGAACGGCGTGCCGCCGGGGCGTTCCTCGCCGCCGTCGAAGGGTGAGCTCGGACGGGCGCCGTCCTCGTCCTGTTCGGGCGCGGCGGGACGGCCGTAGACGCGGGATTGCGGCGCCGGTGACGGCGGCGGGACCTCCTCGGCGTCCATCGGGGCGACGCGGCTCGCCACCGGTACGGAGGCGCTGGCCGACACCGGCCGGGCGGAACCCTTGACCGGAGCGGCACGGTCGATGCCCGGATCGGGCTGCTCGGCGGCATCGCGGGGCTGCGGTACTGCTGCCGGGCTTCGCGGCTCGGTGGCGACAGGTGCCCCGCCGGTGCTCAGGGCTGCGCCCGGCACTCGCTGCGGGTATCCCTGGCCACCGCTGCCAGGCCGGTCGTCGCGGCCGCCTTGGCCGTCCGGGCTTCCGAAGGAGCCGCCATCGCGACTACCGAATGCACCTCCGTCACGGCTGCCGAATGCGCCTTCGTCACGGCTGCCGAATGCACCTTCGTCACGGCTGCCGAACGAACCCTCGTCACGGCTGCCCGAGGAAGCTGCCTCGCGGTCGCCGAAGGGGCGCGCGTCGGCCGGGTCGCCGAAGGCGCCGGAATGGTCGCGGTTGTCGACCAGGTCGGACTCCGGAGCGGTCGATCCGGCGGACGGGGCGTTGAGGTCGGCCGCGGCGGGATCGTTGCGGCTCGTGAAGGCGGCCGCGTCCTTGCGGCCGGCGAAGCTGCCGGTGTCGCCCGACGACGAGCCGCGGAGCGGGAAGCTTGCGCCTTCAGGGGCCTGGCCGCGTACGGGGAAGCCACTGTCCGGGGCACCGCCACGGGTGGGACCGTTCGCGACGGGCGGGCCGTCCGGCAGATCGGTCAACGTGGCGCCGGGTACGCGGACGCGCTGGTCGCCGAAGGCCGACACCCCGGGAGGACGGCCGGACGACTGCTGGTCGGCGGGTGCGTCGGCGGCGCGCTCGAACGGGATGCGGCGGGGGCTCTCGGGCTGCTGCGGCGTACGGACCGGGGTGAAGCCGTTGAACTCGCCCACCGGACCGGAGAGCGGCCCGCCGGCGACGCCCGGTGAGCGCTGCGGGAGCTGGCCACCGGAGGCCTGCCGGAACGGCTGCGGCTCGAACGGGCTGCTCTCGGTGGACGGCTTTGCGGGTGGCGGCGGGGCCCAGGCCGAGGACGGGGGTTCCTCCTGCCGTGACTGTCCCGGACCGGCCGTGGCCTGGGCGGCGCCACCGAGGTCCGAGGGCTGGCGGGAGGGCAGAGGTTCGCGGGTGGGCAACGCGGAGCCGTCGCGCGAGGGCAGGGGGGAAGCGCCGCGCGAGGGCAGACCAGGAGCGCTCGGCGGGAACTGCTCGGCCGGACCGGACGGCGGACTCGCGGGCTGCGGCGGCGAGCCCAGCGAGGGTCCGGAGGCATAGGGGTTCGCCGAACCGAAGGAGGAACCGGCCGGCTGTGCGGGACGCGGCGCGGAGCCGGCAGGACCAGGGAGCGGGGAGTCGGCGCCGCCGGGACCGGGCGGCCGGGCGTCAAAGGCGGGCGGCCGGGCGTCGGGGCCGGGAGGCCGGGTGTCAGGGCCGGCGAGTCCGGGCGGGAAGGCCGCGGGCGGCGTGCCGGGACCGGGCGGGAAACCTGGCGGGGGCGTCCCGGGCCCGTCCTGGGAAGGAACGCGGGCCGATCCGGCCGAGGAGAACTTCGCGGCCCCGGGGCCGAAAGCGGGGCCCGGGCCCTGCCCGGCGGGCGGCACCGCCGGCACCACGAACGGCGAGCCGCCGTTGGGGGTCGATGGGGGCGGCGGGGCGTACGCGCTCGGGAACGAATCCTGGGCGTGGGGGTACGACGGACCGCGGTCGGACGGGCGGGGGCCGTCCGTGTCGGGCGGGAATGCGTCCAGCGGGAAGCCGTCGGTGCCGAACGGCTCGGCTCCGCCGCCCGACGTGGCCCCCGGCTGGTGGCCGGCTTGCTGGCCCTCGGACGTCATATCCGCCTCCTCCATGGCTGTCGGCCGTGCCAGCTTATGCACGGACGCGGCCGACCTTGCAGAGCTGGGCGTGACCCTGGTCACTACGCCCGGCCGGCCGAGCCGGGGCGGTGACCGTGCCCAACCGTACCGGTCGAGGCCGACTGTCGGAATCCCGGTGTACGCCGTCCGGAGCGGGCGACCGAGCGCGAAACCACCGAACGTGATCATGCCCACGGTGGCCGGGCGCAGCCGTCTCGGCCGGCAGGACAGGGCGATTCAAGCCGAGCGGGACGAATCGAGCTAGGCGGGTGAAAGCGGCTCGGGCCGGCTGAATAAGGCAGCGCCGCACCATCCGCGCGGGGTTCCCGAGCGAGGCAGGGGGCACGAGCAACGAGCCGGCGAAGCAAGCAGGAGGACCCAAGCAGCCGGCCGGGACACGACGAGGCCCCGACCTGTGCACCGGTCGGGGCCTCGGGTGCCGCGTCGATCGGGAGGCGATCAGAAGACGCGGGCGGTAGGACGTTGCCGTCCCTCGGATCAGAAGACGCGCTGCTGCGAGAAGATCGCGATCTCGTTGCGCATGGACTGCGTCGGGGCGGCATTCAACGCGCGCTCGATGGCGCGGGCTTCGCGCTTGGCGTGCCGGCGGGCCCGAATGCGGTCGATGGTGCTCATTTCTGCTCACTCCCCTGGCCTTGTGGGCCTTCGTCTCGTTGTGCCTGTGTTTCGGCGCTGCATCTATTGAACCGCGCCGGAACACAGGCTGCCAACGATCTAGGGGGTGACGTCGCTTACCTGCCTAATAATCTAAGGTTCGGTAAGCCTCCTGCCGATGAAAGCTACGTCCAGGAGAGTAGCGCTCCCTCGGGGTCCTCGAGGAAGGCGCCGATGTCGCGCAGGAACTTGGAGCCCAGTTCGCCGTCCACGATGCGGTGGTCGAACGAGAGGCCCAGGGTGGTGACCTGGCGAACCTTGATCTTTCCCTTGTGGACCCACGGCATCGGGCGGATCGCCCCGAATGCCAGGATTGCGGACTCGCCGGGCGGCAGGATGGGCGTACCCGTGTCGACGCCGAACACGCCGACATTGGTGATGGAGAAGGTCCCACCGGACATGTCGGACGGTGGCGTCTTGCCGGACTTCGCGACCTGCACCAGACCGTTCAAAGCGTCGGCCAGTTCCCGCAGGGTGAGCCGGCCGGCGTCCTTGATGTTCGGGACGATCAGGCCGCGCTCGGTCGCCGCCGCGATCCCCAGGTTCACGTAGTCCTTGACCACGATCTCGTTCGTCGCGCCCGACCAGGTCGAGTTGACCATCGGGTGACGCTTGATCGCGAGGAGTACGGCCTTGGCGACCAACAGCAGCGGGGAGACCCGTACGTCGCGGAACTCCGGCCGGGTCTTGAGCCGCTCGAGCGACTTCATGGACCGCGTGACGTCGACGGTGAGGAACTCGGTGACGTGCGGCGCGGTGAACGCCGACGCGACCATGTTCTCGGCGGTCAGCTTCCGGACGCCCTTGATCGGGATCCGCTGCTCGCGCGAGGCGTCGAAGACAGCCGCCGCCGTGCCGTTGACCGCAGGGGCCTGGGCAGGAGCCGGGGCCAGGGCGGCCGCGGCGGCCTGCTGCACGTCGTCCCGGGTCACCGAGCCGAGCGGGCCGCTGCCGACCAGCGAGTGCAGGTCGACACCGAGGTCCTTGGCCAGCTTCCGCACCGGCGGCTTGGCAAGAACAGGCCCACCGGCCCGAACAGCCGAAGGACCCGCCGGCGCCGGCGATGCCACAGGAGCGGGAGCCGGCGCAGGAGTGGCGACAGCCGCCGGAGGCGGGGTGGCCGGTGCCGCGGTCGGCGACGCTGTGGGCGTACCGATGCGGGCGCGGCGCTTGGCAGCCACCGTGCGCGGGCCGTATCCGACCAGCACAGCCGTGCGGCCACCCGGAGCCGGACCACCGATCAGGCCGGGCTCGACCGCGCCCTCCGCGGGCGCGACCTCCACCGCGGCGAGCGACTCGGCCGACGGAGCCGGCAGATCCGGCCCGGCCGAATCCCCGTCCTCCGGCAGCGGGCCGGCCGACGGGTCGGTGTCGATCGCGACGATCGGCGCGCCGACCTCCACCGTCGTGCCGGCCTCGTGGAAGATCCGGGTCACGACACCCGCCCACTTCGCGGGGATCTCGACCGCGGCCTTCGCCGTCTCCACCTCGACGATCGGCTGGTTCAGCTCGATCGTGTCGCCGACCTTGACCAGCCACGCGAGGATCTCGCCCTCGGTCAGGCCCTCGCCGAGGTCGGGCAGGGTGAACTCCTTGATCCGCGACATCCGCGTCACCAGCCGAACGCGCGGTCGACGGCGTCCAGGACCCGGTCCAGGTCCGGGAGGTACTCCTCCTCGACGCGGGCCGCCGGGTAGGGCACGTCGAAGCCCGTCACCCGCAGGACCGGCGCCTCCAGGGAGTAGAAGCACTCCTCGGTGATCCGGGCGGCGAGTTCCGCGCCCATGCCCAGGTTGCCGGGGGCCTCGTGGACGATCACGGCGCGGCCCGTCTTGCGGATCGAGTCGTAGACCGGGCCGAGGTCCAGCGGGGAGAGCGTGCGCAGGTCGATGACCTCGAGGTTGCGGCCGTCCTCCTGCGCCGCCGTCGCGGCGTCGAGCGCCACGCGGACCATCGGGCCGTAGGCGATCACGGTCGCGTCGGTGCCCTCGCGGGCCACGCGGGAGGCGTGCAGCGGGTACGCCGTCGACAGGTCGAGGTCCAGATCGACCTCGCCCTTCTCCCAGTAGCGGCGCTTCGGCTCGAAGAAGACGATCGGGTCGTCCGAGGCGATCGACTGCTGGATCATCGCGTACGCGTCGGCCGGGTTCGAGCACGTCACGACCTTGAGGCCGGGGGTGTGCGCGAAGTACGCCTCGGGCGACTCGGAGTGGTGCTCGACCGCGCCGATGCCGCCGCCGTACGGGATGCGGATGACGATCGGGATGCGTACGTTGCCCAGCGAGCGGTAGTACATCTTCGCGACCTGGGCGACGATCTGGTTGTACGCCGGGAACACGAACCCGTCGAACTGGATCTCGCACACCGGCCGGTAGCCGCGGATGGCGAGGCCGACCGCGGTGCCGACGATGCCGGCCTCGGCGAGCGGGGTGTCGATGACCCGGTCCTCGCCGAAGTCCTTCTGCAGGCCGTCGGTGATGCGGAAGACGCCGCCGAGCTTGCCGACGTCCTCGCCCATGATGACGACCTTGGAGTCGTTCTCGAGGGCGCGGCGCAGGCCGTGGTTCAGGGCCTTGCCAAGGGTGATCGTCTCGGGCATCAGTGGGCGCTCCCCTCGAACGAGGCCTGGTAGTCGGCGAACTGCTTGCGCTGCGCGTCGACCTCGGGCGAGCCGTTGGGGTAGACGTTGTCGAACAGGGTGACCGGCTGCGGGTCCGGCATGGCCAGGACGCGTTCGCGCAGGTCGAGGGCGAGCTTGCGGGCGCTGTCGTCGACCTCGCCGAAGAACGTGTCGTCGGCCAGCTGCTGCTTGGTCAGGAACGCTTTCAGCCGGCTGATCGGGTCCTTAGCCTTCCAGGACTCGACCTCGCTGGCGATGCGGTAGCGCGTCGGGTCGTCGGAGCTGGTGTGCGCGCCCATCCGGTAGGTGTAGGCCTCGATCAGCGTCGGGCCCTGCCCGTTGCGCGCGTTGTCCAGCGCTGCCCGGGTCACCGCGAAGGTGGCCAGGACGTCGTTGCCGTCGATACGGACGCCGGGGAACCCGAATCCGGAGGCGCGCCGGTAGAGCGGGATGCGCGTCTGGCGCTCGAGCGGCTCGGAGATCGCGTACTGGTTGTTCTGGCAGAAGAACACGATCGGCGCGTTGAAGACGCCGGACCAGACGAACGACTCGTTGACCTCGCCCTGGCTGGTGGCGCCGTCGCCGAAGTACGCGATGACCGCCTCGCCGTCCGGGCTGCCCGTCTTGCCGTCCATCGTCACGCCCATGGCGTAGCCGGTCGCGTGCAGCGTCTGCGAGCCGATGACGATCGTGTAGCCGTTGAACTTGTACTTGTTCGCGTCCCAGCCGCCCTGGTCGACGCCCCGGAACAGGCCGAACGGCATGATCGGGTCGATCCCGCGGGTGTAGAGCACGCCGTGCTCGCGGTACGTCGGGAACGCCATGTCCTGGGGCCGCAGGGCGCGCCCCGAGCCGACCTGTGCCGCCTCCTGACCGAGCAGGCTGGCCCAGATGCCGAGCTCGCCCTGCCGCTGCAGGGCGGTCGCCTCGGCGTCCAGGCGCCGGACCGTGACGAGGTCCCTGTACAGCTCGCGGTACTCGTCGTCGGTGAAGTCGACCGAATACGTCACGCCTTCCGGCGTGGTGACGCTGTCGACGTGCTCACCGTCGGGGGTCAGCAGTTGAACGAAGCCGCCGGCCGGGGCGTCCACCCCGCCGTGGCTTTCGTCGTTCGCCATCCGTGTCTCCCTGTTCATCTCTGCGCCCACGGCGGGTGTTGCCCGTCCGCGCGGCTGACCGCTGGTGCGCCGCGCCTGGCCCGGGTGAGGTTGCCGCGCGGTCCTTCGGTGGGGTTGCAGACCCCGCCGGGGAGTGACGACCCCCACCGCACCCCGCTTGGTACGCAGGCCAACGGCGGCGGTGCCGTCGCCACCATCCTCGCAGAGAACGTGAGTGGCGCCACAGGTCAGGTCGATCACAGATCCAAAATATTGCTGGCGCATCGGTGCCCGTTTTTGTCCGTATAAGAGGTTTTCGTACCCTCACTTCCGTCTGAACGGACGATGGGCGCCGCTGCGAAAAGCCCTATGCGTCGTTCCCCACTGCAGCCGACGGATCCATCGGGATCTCGACTCTGGGGAGGGTTCCGGCAGTGTCGCAGCAGCCGAACGACGACGGGCTCGTGCCACCGATCAAGGTGTTGCGCAAGCGCCTCAACGGCGTCTACAGCGCGGAGGGGCTAACCGGACCCACCCGGCGTTATGTGCTGCTCGTGGTGATGCTCGTCGGCCTGGCGTCGCTGCCGACCCTCGCGGCGATCACGGCGGGCTCGAACGAACTCGCGGACGGCGGGTCGACCGTCACGGACGTCCCGTTCATTCCGCCGGCCTCCAGCGGCCCGGTGCGGATCCCGCCGTCGTCGGCCGGCACGGATTCGCCGGGGCCACCGATCCAGGGACAGGCCCAGAACCGAAAGACCCGACCTTCCGGGTACGCGGGGAGCACCCGTCACCGGTCGGCCGAGGGTGAGGGAACGCACCGCCGCGGCCTACCGGCGGGCTGGGCCGCGAAGCCCGGTAAGTCGCACCGGCCTCTCCATAGGGACGAATCGGACGAAGGGGCAGGGGGATCCGGACCAGGCGTCGGAGGCAGCGATCCGGACACGGGTGACGACGGCCGTGGTGTCGACCAGGAGAACGACGGCGACGATCCGCAGAATGCCGACGGCGGCGATTCCCAGGGCGATGACGGAAACGGTTCCCAGGGCGATGACGGGAACGATTCGCAGGGCGGTGCCGACGGCGGCTCGGACAGCGATGGCGACGACTCACAGGGCGACGACGACGGCTGGCAGAACGACGACGGCTGGGGACGCGACGACGACTCCGGCGATCAGGACCAGGACCAGGACCAAGATCAAGGTCAAGATCCCCAGGATCCGGATGACGATCCGGATTTGCCGCCGGTGGAGCCGGTCCGCCCGCCGTGGTGCGCCGACCGCTCCCAGTGCTCCTCGCGGCCGTCCCACCACCACCGCCCCGACAGGTCCCCCCACAAGCAGTGCGAGGACGCCAACCACCGCGCGCACTGGTCGCACCACCAGGAAGGACGGCGGCGCATCGTCACCGTCCACATCGAGCCCACCGGCCGGCACGGCCGCCGGTCGACCGTCACGGAAACGCGGCGCGCGGAGCAGCCGAAGCGCCTCAAGAAGATCGTCAGTCACCGCTGGGCCGCGCCGGCCCGGTCCGACACCAGCCGGAGGTCCGCCATGGCCGAACGCCCGCAGAACGTCAAGTCGGCCGCCGACGCCGACCGTACGCACAACAGCCACCGCCACCACCGGACGGCGGACGCGCGGGCCTACCGGGGCAGCCACCGCGCCGAGAGCATGCACCGGACCGGTGGCAGCTACAACGCCGCCCTGCAGCGCAGCTCGCGACCGGGCCGGCACCACGCCGACCCGGACCACACCAACCGGTGGTGAACGCCGCTCAGGAGTCGTCGGTGAGGCGGTGGCGGTTCGTCTCGATCCAGGCGTCGATGGCCTCCGGATCGTTCGGGTCGACGCCCTCCGAGATCAGCTGGGCCACCGCCGCGGTCGCCGGGCTGCGCTTCTCGCCGGTGGCGTAGAGGCGCGCGAACTCGGGGATCATCTCCTCCACCACCGTGTCCGTCTGCTCGGCCGCCGCCTCCGGCAGGCCCTTCTTGCGCATCGCGTACGCGGACCAGGCGCGGGTCACCCGGGGCAGCATCGCGGCGTCGTCCATGTCGAGCACGGCCCGGCGGTGGACCCAGTCGAGCAGGAACAGGCCGGCGACGGCCGGGCTCCAGCGCAGCGGATCCCCGTCGGGCAGGCCGGCCGCGTGGTCGAGCAGCAGGCTGAGGCAGAAGTGCAGCGACGCCAGCTCGTCGTCGGCGGAGACCCGATCCAGGCCGAAGCGGGCCGCCTCGGGCGAACCGAGGAAGTCCCGCAGCAGTCGCTCCCGGTCGGGGCCGCTGAGCTCCGGCGGCTCCGGCAGCGGCGGCACGGTGGCCCGCGGCAGCAGGGCCAGGCGAGCGGTCGCCAGCGTGTGGTCGGTGGCCAGGTTGCCGTCCTGCGGCAGGTCGGTGAGGTCGTCGGTGATCTCGAGGTGGCGGCTGACCTCGGCGCGCAGCCGGCCCGGGTCCTCCTCGCGGAACCAGGTGAGCTCGTCGCCCGCGCACATCTCCCGGACCTGGCCGAGGATCCGGTCCGCGGGTCCGCCGACGAAGATGTCCTTGGTGATGCCGATGTTGTGGTCCACGAGTGCGACGACCGCGTGCTCCGGGCCGCCCTCCTCGGCGTCGTCGTACTCGAAGGTGACCAGATAGGACGTCTGGTCGCCGTACACGTCGCCGTAGGCGTAGCAGCCGGTGGGGCGTACGCGGCCGAGCCGGGCGACCCACGGCGGGGACTGTGCCCCGCGCTTGACCTGGGCCGCGCCCTCCGCGTCCGGCACGAGCGCCGCGAACACCTCGCGGATCGTCGTGGCCGAGGCCGTGCGGCGGCGGCTCGTGACGGCGAGGAACTGGCCCACGAACTCGCGGACCGCCGACGCGCGGTCGGTCTCCGCCACCGAATACACGCTGCCCAGCAGGGCGGTGCCCAGCATCTCAGCGTCCAGGGCACAGCCGAGCTTCGCCACGTCCCGGGCGGCGTGGAGGACCGCGTCGTACGGGTTCTGAGGTGCCGCCATGCCGCCGAGCCTACCGGTACCGCAGCGTGGAGGCCCTATTCCGAACGGACGACGGTGAGCGCCTCCCGGGCCTGGGCGTACGCGTTCAGCACCTCGCGCACGGGTGCCACCACATGCTCACGCCCGACCTCGGTCACCGACGCGCGCAGCCGTTGCTCGGCCCGCCGGCCCGCGCGTCGGGCGCCCACGTTGACGATCGGGCGCAGCAGCACCGCCAGCAGCAACCCGAGTATCAGGCCGCCGAGCAGGAGCAATGTGGGCAGCGGCACCTCGCCGACCTTCGGGTTGTCGAAGGCGGGCAGGCCCAGGGCGCGGACCGCGTACCCGGCGAGGAGCCAGCCGAGGCCCACCACGGCGGCGATGGTGAACAGCCACTGCAGCAGTCCGACCGCCGTCCACCAGAACGGCTTGCGGCTCATGCCGATATCGGTCTTCGCCACCGCCCGGTCGAGGGCGTCGGGCAGGTCGCCGAGCCGGGACCGGGCGGCCGTGTTCAGCGCCGGGGCCCAGACCTCGGGGATCGGCGCCGCCGCCCGCGCGGCCACGGCGCGGACCGACAGGCCGACCGCGGACTTCTGCGCGGCGTCGGCCTCGGGCAGCGACGTCCGTGACACGGGTACGAGCTCCTGCGACGGTCCGTCCTCGGCCGGCTTCTCCGAGGAGATGTGCAGCCGCTTGAGCGGGTCCGGCCGCAGCTTCCGTACGCCCCGCAGCAGCGGCCAGCCGGTGCTGGCGATCGCCCGGTGCCGGTACGCGCCCTCGGTGGCGGCGGCGACCGCGGGCACCCCGGCCGAGGCGGCGAGGGCGTCGCTGAGCTGGCGTACGGTCGCGCGGTCGACCTCGTCCTCGGCGGCCGGCGGCCCGATCGTGGCGGCGAGCTGCTCGGCGACGGTGTCGAGGTCGCCGGCGAGGCGGCGCAGGGCGGCCTGCCGTTCCGCGACCGTCTTCTCCAGCGCGGCCCGGAGCTCGTTGAGCATGCCCGGCTGCTTCGCCGAGGTGGCCATCGCGGGCACGCCGGTGAGGCCGTCCTCGTCGAGCAGCCGTTTGAGGTCGGTGAGCACGAGGTCGGTGTCGGCGGGCGAGAGCCGGTCGGCCTGGTTGAGCACGACGATCGTCACGTCGGCGTGCGAGCGGAACTGCCGCAGGTAGGCGTTGTGCAGGATGCGGTCGCCGTACTTCTGCGGGTCGACCACCCAGACGACCTGGTCGACCAGGCCGAGCAGCCGGTCCACCTCCAGCCGGTGGCCGCGTTCCACGGAGTCGAAGTCCGGCAGGTCGAGCAGGACGAGCCCGCGCAGCGCGGCCTCGTCGTCGGCGTCGAGCGCGCTCTCCCGGATGAACCGGTGCCGGGGCAGGACGCCGACCCAGTCGAGCAGCCGGTTGGCCGGCTCGAGCGGGCCCCACACGCAGGCATGCGCGACCCCGGTCGTCGGCCGGCGTACGCCCACCGGCGACAGCTTCAGGCGGGCGAGCGCGTTGAACAGGCTGGACTTGCCGCTGCCCGTGCTGCCGGCCAGCGCGACCACGGTGTGGTCCTGGGACAACGACAGCCGGCTGCCCGCCCGCTCGACCAACGTGTGCGCGGCGACCAGGTCGTTGTCCGGAAGGTACGGGTCGGTGACGCGCAGGAACCGCTGCAGCGCGTTCAGCCGCTCGGTGAGCTGCTCGGCGTCGACACGGTCGTCGCCGCCCAGGGCGCGCTTCACCTTCTCGACGAGGCTCATGACGGCGTCCCGGTCAACGCGAGTTCCTCCCTGGCACGCTCCACGTCGGCCGCGGCCCGCCGCAGGGTGGCACCGGGTTCCAGCTCGAGTCCCACCGCGGCGGTGCGGTCCGTGTAGCGGGCCGCCTCCGCGTCGAGCAGCACGTTAACCCGGGACACCAGTTCCCCGCGCGCCCGGGCGGCGAGGGTACGGATCGCCTGGTCGCCGAAGATCGCCTCGAGCACCTTCTGCGCCGCCACCGTCGTGCCCGCGCCGACCGCGACCTCGGCACCGGTGGGGATGAACGCGGTGGAGGTGAACACCGCGATCATCACGGCCAGGCCGATGCCGTTGACCGCGTACGCGGCCCCGCGGGCGACGACGCGCTTGTCGGCGGCCTCCGTGCGGACCAGCTCGAGCACCCACTGCTGCCAGTCGCGAACCACGCGCTCGGCCCGCTGCGGCAGGTCCGCCGAGGGCTTCTGCAGCGCCGGCTCCAGCAGCTCGGCCCCGGCGGGGTGCGCCTGCCAGGACGAGTACGCATTCTCGGCCGCATCCGACGCGACCCCCCGCAAGAGCGTGACCAGCTGCGACTCGAGCGCGGACCGCAGATTGCGCCCGGGCGCCGGACGGCCGGTGACGGCGGCGACGAGCCGGTCCCGCAGCTGGCCGATGCGTGACTCCAGAGTCCGCAGGAACTCGCCCGTACCGATGAACTCCTGCCAGCGGGCGAGCACCTCGCCGCGCAGCAGCCGGCCGTCGCGCAGGCCCTCCTCCATGGTCCGGCGGGCGTTGCGGTAGGCCAGAGTCACCCGTTCGTCGAGCGCCTTGGCGGCGACGGCCTGCTCGTCCGCGGCGGCCGCAAGCCCCTCGACGGCCGGTCCGAGAGCGGCGAGCGCGCCGTCGAGCGTCTGGCGGACCACCGTGGACCGGGCATTGGCGTCGGCCGCGAGCTGCGCGAACCAATCGTGCAGCTGCCGCGTCGCGTCCTCCGGCAGCAGCCCCTGACCGTCCAGCCTGGTCTCCGGCAGCACGAACAGCGGCGCGGCGCCCATGTCGTGATGGGTCAGCATCTCCGCCAGGTGCGCGGAGACCTCCCCGGCGGCCTCCGCGGGCACGCGATCCAGCACCAGCGCGATCACGGTGCCGCGCAACCGGGCCGTCTTCAGAAGCTCCCACGGTACGGCGTCCGCATAGCGCGCGGCGGTGGTCACGAAGAGCCACAGATCCGCCGCGGCCAGCAGTTGCGCCGCCAGTTGCCGGTTGCGGTCGACGACCGAGTCGATGTCGGGGGCGTCGAGGAAGGCCAGCCCGGGCCCGAGCGCCGGCGCCGACACCAGCTGCAAGGTCTGCGGGTCGGAGCTGGATTCCGCGGTACGCGTCAGGCCGGGCAGCAACTCGCCCTTACGGAACCACGACGCGTCCGAGGGGTGGCTGACCAGCACCGGCGACCGGGTGGTGGGGCGCAGCACGCCGGCGGTGCTGACCGGGGCCCGGACCAGGCTGTTGACCAGTGTGGACTTGCCGGCACCGGTGGAGCCGCCGACGACCACGAGCAGCGGGGCGTCGAGGCGGGCCAGCCGCGGCAGCAGATAGTCGTCCAGCTGCGACACCAGGGCGCCGCCGACCCGCCGGGCCTCCTCGGCCGAGGGCATGACCAGCGGGTACGTCGTGCCGCCGATCGTCGCGCGGAGCTGGGACAGCGCGGTGGCGAGGCGGCCGACGGCCGGTGGCGGCTCGACCGGGGCGGTGGTGCCGGTCGCTTCGGTCCGGCCGGTCGTGGGGGCCGGCACGGTCGCGTCGATCTGGGCGGCCATCGCGGGTGTGGTCGCGGGAGCGCTCTCCCTGGCGGAGCGGGGGCCGAGGTCGTCGAGGGTGGCCGGACGGGTCTGGGTGGTGACGACGTTGCCGCTGGTGGAGGCGGCGGCCGGCGGCCACTCCGGCGTCGACGGCGACCCGTCGCCGCCGGCATCCGGCTGGGCGGTGGCGTCCAGTTCAGCGGAGGGGTCCGGCTGTGCGGTGGCGTCCGGTTCAGCGGAGGGGTCCGGCTGGGCGGAGGGGTCCGCGGGCGAGTCGACGGACTCGCCGAGCTGCTCGGTCGGGGCCTCGCCGGTGGCGTCATGCTCAGTGGTGACCTTGGCAGCCGCGTCGTCGTCCGCGGTCTCGTCGTTGGGCGCCTCGGTGGCGGTCATGTCGGCGGTGGGCTCGGGCTCCGCCGGGGGTTGCGGGGCGGCGTCCGTCTCCGGGGCGAGGGGTGCCGACGCCTCCGGGGGCTCGGAGGGCGCGGTAGTGCCTCGTTCCTCGGGTTCGCCTGTCTTTGCCATCGATTCCGGCTCGGGGGGTGGTGCGGTTGGGGAGGCTGTGGGCGTACCGGAGGATCCGGCGGACCTGGCCGGACCACCGTTGGTCTGGGCTTTTGTCAGGGGAGCGTCGGCTACGGCGGGCGTGGCCGACGGTCCGACCGCGTCACCGTGTGTCGTCACGGGTAAAGCGTGCCCGATCTATGCATCGCAGACAACAGGTACCCCACCCGTCGTGACCGGACGGGAACCTTCGGCGCGAGGTTGCGCCGGGTTGACTCAACTTGCACTTGCGGACTGGTGATCCCGTGGCATCATTGAGTCCGGTCCACTCAACTTGAGGACCGAACAGCAGTAGACGCCTGGTCAGAAGCGAGGAAGCGAACATGGCACGAGCGGTCGGCATCGACCTCGGCACCACGAACTCCTGCGTCAGCGTTCTGGAAGGAGGCGAGCCCACCGTCGTCGCCAACGCGGAGGGTGCTCGGACGACCCCGTCCATCGTCGCCTTCGCGCGCAACGGCGAGGTGCTCGTGGGTGAGGTCGCCAAGCGTCAGGCGGTGACCAACCCCGACCGGACCATCCGTTCGGTCAAGCGCGAGGTCGGCACCAACTGGTCCATCGACATCGACGGCAAGAAGTACACCCCGCAGGAGATCTCCGCGCGGGTGCTCATGAAGCTCAAGCGCGACTCCGAGGCCTACCTCGGCGAGACCGTCACCGACGCGGTCATCACCGTCCCGGCCTACTTCAACGACGCGCAGCGGCAGGCCACCAAGGAGGCCGGCGAGATCGCGGGCTTCAACGTCCTGCGGATCGTCAACGAGCCCACCGCCGCCGCGCTGGCGTACGGCCTGGACAAGGGTTCCAAGGAGCAGACCGTCCTGGTCTTCGACCTCGGCGGCGGCACCTTCGACGTCTCCCTGCTCGAGCTCGGCGAGGGCGTCATCGAGGTGAAGTCGACCTCCGGTGACAACCACCTCGGCGGCGACGACTGGGACCAGCGGATCATCGACCACCTGGTCAAGACGTTCCGCGGCGAGAACGGCATCGACCTGTCCCAGGACAAGATGGCCCTGCAGCGCCTCAAGGAGGCCGCCGAGAAGGCCAAGATCGAGCTGTCCGCGGCGACCACCACCAGCATCAACCTGCCGTACATCACCGCCGGCCCGTCCGGCCCGCTGCACCTCGACATGAACCTGAGCCGCGCCGAGTTCCAGCGCATGACCCAGGACCTGCTCGACCGCTGCAAGGGCCCGTTCGAGCAGGCGATCAAGGACGCCGGCGTCAAGGTCGCCGACGTCGACCACGTCATCCTGGTCGGCGGCTCGACCCGTATGCCGGCCGTGACCGAGCTGGTCAAGTCGCTGACCGGCAAGGAGCCGAACAAGGGCGTGAACCCGGACGAGGTCGTCGCCGTCGGCGCCGCCCTGCAGGCCGGCGTGCTCAAGGGCGAGGTCAAGGACGTCCTCCTGCTCGACGTGACCCCGCTGTCGCTGGGCATCGAGACCAAGGGCGGCATCTTCACCAAGCTCATCGAGCGCAACACCACGATCCCGACCAAGCGCTCCGAGGTCTTCACCACGGCCGACGACAACCAGCCGTCCGTGCTGATCCAGGTCTTCCAGGGCGAGCGCGAGATCGCGGCGTACAACAAGAAGCTCGGCACCTTCGAGCTGACCGGCCTGCCGCCGGCCCCGCGCAACGTGCCGCAGATCGAGGTCACCTTCGACATCGACGCCAACGGCATCGTGAACGTCCACGCGAAGGACCTGGGCACCGGCAAGGAGCAGAAGATGACCATCACCGGCGGCTCCGCGCTGCCGAAGGACGACATCGAGCGCATGATGCGCGACGCTCAGGACCACGCCGACGAGGACAAGAAGCGCAAGGAGGACGCGGAGACGCGCAACCTCGCCGAGCAGCTTCAGTGGCAGACCGAGAAGTTCCTGGCCGAGAGCGGCGACAAGCTTCCCGAGGACTCCCGCAACCAGATCAGCGAGGCGCTGGGCGACCTGCGCGGCGCGCTGGGCGGCAGTGACATCGAGAAGATCAAGACCGCTCACGAGAAGCTGGCGACGGTGTCCCAGCAGGCCGGTTCCCTGCTCTACGCCCAGCAGCAGCAGGAGGGCGCGCAGGAGAACCCCGGTGCCGACGGCAGCCAGGGCGCGCCCGGTGGCGCGGCCGGCTCGAGCGCGGGCCCGCAGGGTGGCGCTGACGACGTCGTCGACGCCGAGATCGTCGAGGACGACAAGAAGTGACCCGGGCGGACGACGAGAACGACGGTCAGGCGACCGAGCGCGTCGTCATCCGCGATCGCCGCAAGATCGACGTGAAGGGTAAGGACACCACGGTGACCAAGGAGGCCGAGGAGTCCAAGGAGACCAAGGCCGGCGCGCACCGCGCCGCCGAGGAACCCGAGGACGAGGTGACCCCCACGCCGGGTCTCGGAGCGGAGCTCCAGGCCCTGCGGACCGAGCTGGAGGAGCGCACCCGCGACCTGCAGCGGGTGACCGCCGAGTACGCCAACTACCGCAAGCGCGTCGACCGGGACCGGAGCACGGCCGCCGAGCAGACGACCGGCACGGTGCTCACCGCGCTGCTGCCGGTGCTCGACGACATCGACCGGGCCCGCGAGCACGGCGACCTGGTCGGGCCGTTCGCCTCGGTCGCCGAGTCGCTGGGCGCCGTGGTCGGCAAGCTGGGTCTCGTGGCCTTCGGCGAGAAGGGCGATCCGTTCGACCCGACCCGCCACGAGGCGGTGGCGCACCTGACGTCCGCCGACGTCACGGAGCCCACCTGCGTCGAGGTCATGCGTCGCGGCTACACCCTCGGCGAGCGGCTGCTGCGGCCCGCGCTGGTCGCGGTCGCCGACCCCGCGTGACGATGTCCCGTCCCGTCCACCACCCGGTGGGCGGGACCCCCTTCCGACCGCCCCACCCGCCGCCCGAGACCGGACTTAAGACTTGCCATATCCGTAGGAGGAGGTGGGCTGGATGAGTTCGAAGGACTGGCTGGAGAAGGACTTCTACGCCGTTCTCGGGGTGGGCAAGTCCGCCTCCGCCGACGACATCAAGAAGGCGTACCGGAAGCTGGCCCGGGAGAATCACCCCGACCACAACCCCGGCAACAAGGACGCCGAGGAGCGGTTCAAGGCCGCGTCCGAGGCGTACGACGTGCTCTCCGACGACAAGAAGCGCAAAGAGTACGACGAGATGCGCTCCCTGTTCGGCTCGGGCGCGTTCCGCCGGGGAGCCCGCGCCGGTGGCAGCGGCCAGTTCGACCCGTCCGACCTGTTCGGCGGGTTCGGCGGCGCCGGCGCCGGCACGGGGGCCGGTGACCGGCGGTTCGGCGGCGCCGGCTTCTCGGACATCTTCAGCTCGATCTTCTCGGGCGGAGGCGCGGGCCCGGGTGGACGCCGGGGTCCGCAGCGCGGCCGGGACGTCGAGGCGGAGGTGACGCTCGACTTCGCCCACGCGGTGCAGGGCACGACGCTGCCGCTCACGCTGCGGTCGCCGGGCGTCTGCGACACCTGCCACGGCAACGGCGCCAAGCCGGGCACCGTGCCGCGAGCCTGTCCGCAATGCCACGGCACCGGGCTGATCTCCCGCAACCAGGGGTCGTTCAGCTTCTCCGAGCCGTGCCGGGAGTGCCAGGGCGCGGGCAGCATAGTCGACGAGAAGTGCCCGGAGTGCCGGGGCACGGGCGGGGTCACCAAGAACCGCACGATCAACGTCCGTTTCCCGGCCGGTGTCGCCGACGGTCAGCGGATCCGGCTGAGCGGGCGCGGCGAGCCGGGGGAGCGGGGCGGCCCGGCCGGCGACCTGTACGTGCAGGTCCGCGTGCGGCCCGACGACCTGTTCGGGCGCACCGGCGAGGACATCACGCTGACCGTGCCGATCAGCTTCGCGGAAGCGGTCCTCGGCACCGATCTGCGGGTGCCCACCCTGGACAGCCCGGTGACCCTGCGGGTTCCGCCGGGCACCCCGAGCGGCCGCAAGTTGCGGGCGCGCGGCAAGGGCGTGCAACGCCGCGACGGCAGGGCCGGAGACTTGATCGTGACGGTCGAGGTGCAGGTACCCTCCGGGGTTTCGGACGAGGCCCGCGACGCGCTGGAGCGGTTCGCCAAGCTCACGCCCACGGCGGAACGTGGACGCATCGAAGCCCGGCTCCGCCGCGGATGATGAACCTTCGGGAGGTGGCACATGTATGAAGAGATCAGCATCTCGATGGAGCAGGCCTCCGACGCGAAGGTTCTGATCATCTCCGTGGCCGCGAAGCTGGCCGGGATGCACCCGCAGACCCTCCGCCAGTACGACCGGCTCGGCCTGGTGCAGCCCGGCCGGGCCGGTGGCGGCGGCCGGCGCTACAGCGAGCGGGACGTCGCGCTGCTGCGTGAGGTGCAGAAGCTGAGCCAGGAGGAGGGCGTCAACCTGGCCGGCATCAAGCGCATCATCGGGCTCGAGCAGCTCGTGGGCGAGCTGCAGGAACGGATCGCCGAGCTGGAGTCGCAGCTCGACGGCGCGTACCAGCGGATCGCCCAGCTCGAGTCGATCGGGGCGTATCCGGGACGCGACCTGGTACGCCGGCAGCCGCCGTCCACCGCCCTGGTGGTCTGGCGGCCCCGGCGTCCCGGCGACAAGTAGCCGGAGCGGGCCGCCGCCGGGTTCAGCGGCGGCCGAAGAGCGCGAGGCGGCGGGGGTGGCGCACCAGGCCACCCTCGATCCAGTCCTCGTAGTCGAAGAGCTCGGGGCGGGTCATCAGCACCCGGCAGTTGTGCGCCCAGATCGACATCGGCTCGTCGCCGACCTCCTCGGCGCGCTCGACGTACTTCTTCAGGCGGCGCTTGCGCTGCGAGGACGCGTTGGGGCGTACGCCGTCCGCCGCGTAGATGTACATGCAGTGCTGGGCGAAGCGGCGGGCCGGGCACTGCCGGTCCATCGCCAGCTCGAACAGGGTGGGCGCCAGGACGTCACCCGCGATGAGCAGGTCCCAGTCCGAGGGCATGGAGTCGAGCGGCACGGCCTCCGGGTGGTACGCCCACGCCTGCAGCTCTTCCGGCCTCGGATCGACCGGATTGGCGAAACCGAAAAATGTCGCTTCGCGCACGGTCACGATGCCGCCTCTACACGCTCGATCATCCGCCGACCTCCTCCGGCAGAGGGCCCGCGTCGGCGCCGTAACCCCCTCAAGTCCGGCGTGTCGCTGGTCACCCTGTAACTCGATGTTGTCGCGGCGACACGTTAGCGCGAACCGGGCATCGTGCGGAAGTGATGAAGTATCACTTTCAGATACCGGTCAGTAGCAATGAGCTGCAGCTCAGTCCACGGCGGGGAGTACGTCGGCCGTGCGGCGCACAGCCGTCCGCCGCCGGACGATGTTCTTGAACCAGGTGTAGTCCGGCAGGCGCGCCAGAAGCGGTCCGCTCACCACCGTGATGAGTACGTACGCGGTGGCCACCGGTGCCAGCTCGGGCTCGACGCCGGACGCGACGGCCAGCCCGGCGATGACGATCGAGAACTCGCCGCGGGGCATCAGGGCCAGCCCGGCGCGGATCTGACCGGGCAGCGCGATCCCGGCGCGGCGGGCGGCCAGGACGCCGGTCAGCACCTTGGTCAGCATCGTGAGCAGGGCGAGCCCGAGCGCGGGCAGCAGCACCGGCGGCATCGCGGCCGGGTCCGTGGACAGGCCGAAGAAGACGAAGAAGACCGCGGCGAAGAGGTCGCGCAGCGGCGAGAGCATCTGCACGGCGCTGTGCGCCACCTGGCCGGAGAGGGCGATACCCACGAGGAAGGCGCCCACGGCTGCCGAGACCTTCAGTTCGGCCGCCACGCCGGCGACGAACAGGGTCAGGCCGAGCACGCTCAGCAGCAGCGCCTCGGCGTCCTTGACGGACATGAAGCTGGAGATGGCGTGCCCGTACCGGATCGCCACGACCAGCACCGCGACCACCGTGAGCACCGCGACCGCGAGCGCCTTCATGCCGCCGGCCAGCCCCACCCCGGCCAGCACCGCTGTGACGAGTGGTAGGTAGAACGCCATCGCCAGGTCCTCGATGACCAGGACGGACAGGATCACCGGCGTCTCGCGGTTGCCGAGCCGGCCCAGGTCGCCGAGCACCTTGGCGATCACGCCGGACGACGAGACCCAGGTGATGCCGGCCAGCACCAGGGCCGCCTCCCAGCCCCAGCCGAGCAGCAGGGCGAAGCCGGCGCCGGGCAGGGCGTTGAGCAGCGCGTCGATCACGCCCGCGGGCGCGGCCGAGCGCAGGTTGCCGACGAGCTCGCTCGCCGAGTACTCCAGCCCCAGCATGACCAGCAGCAGGACGACACCGATCTCGGCGCCGATCTCGATGAACTCCTCGCTGGCGGAGAGCGGGACGAGGCCGCCCTGCCCGAACGCGAGCCCGGCGAGCAGGTAGAGCGGGATGGGGGAGAGCCCGATGCGGCGGCCGAGGCGGCCGAGCATGCCGAGCGCGAAGAGCAGCGCACCGACCTCGATCAGGAGGACCGTCGTGCTGTGCACCGGCGCCTCAGTCGCCGTGATCGCCGGCGAGGATGGCGGTGACGCCGTCCAGGCCCTGCCGGGTGCCGACGGCGACCACCACGTCGTTCGCCTCGAAGGAGAACGACGGACCGGGGGAGGCGATCACCTCGCGGTCGCGCAGGACGGCCACGATCGAGGCGCTGGTGCGGGTGCGGGCGCGGGTGTCGCCCAGCCGGCGACCCACGAACGGCGAGCCGGCGGGCAGGGCGATCTGCTCGGTCAGCAGGCCCGCCGCCTGCTGACGCAGACCGGAGAGCTGCCCGAGCATGAGCGAGGCGCCGAGGACGTCGGCCAGGGCCTCCGCCTCGTCGTCGGTCAGCGGTATCGAGGCGAGGCACGAATCGGGGTCGTCCACGTCGTACAGCACCAGGTCGCGGCGGCCGTTGCGGTGCGAGACCACGCCGACCGTACGCCCGGAGGAAGTCACCAGGTCATGACGGACGCCGATGCCAGGAAGTGGAGTCTGCTCAACCCGTACGCGCACGCGTTCCACCGTAACGGCTGGGCGGGCGTACCACGGTCAACAGCAGCAGGCCCGCCGCGCACAGGACGGTGCAGATCACGTACGCGTGCCGGTAGCCGAAATGCTGAGCGACCCCGAACAGCGGCCCGGCGAGCATCGCGCCCAGCGGGAACGAGTTGGTGAACAGCGTGGTGGCCCGCCCGGGATGCCCCGGCAGCATGTTCTGCATGTACGTGATGCCGAGCCCGGACACGGCGGCGATGAAGAGCGCGTTCAGGATCTGCGCGCCGAACAGCAGCCAGACGCTGGAGGCCATCGCGACCAGCCCGTAGTACGCGATCCCGCAGGCGGCCCCGGCCAGGAGCAGCACGCGCAGGGGCATCCGGGTGGACATCGCGCCCAGCCCGAGCATCAGCGGGATCTCGAGGGCCGCGCACAGGCCCAGCACCAGACCGGCGTCGGCGACGTCACCGCCCAGATCAGTGCGGATGTACAGCGGCAACGCCTGTACGGCCAGCGTCAGCGGCGTCTGCATGAGCGTGAAGGCGGCGGCCGTCAGCAGCAGCGTGCCCGAGATTGCGGCCTTGTCCGGCGTGGCGGCGATCGCGGGCGCCTCCACCTCGTCCAGCCCGAAGAGGCCGATGGCGGCGGCCAGGGCGTACATGAGGGCGGCGGCGCCGTAGACCCAGACGAATCCTCCGGCGTCGAGCAAAAAGGCGGCCAGCGGCGGACCCGCCACCCAGGCCAGGGAGAAGACGGTGCGCAGGCCGCTGATGCCCATCGCGGCCCGGTCGGGGGCGTCGCGTTCGAGCACCTGGCGGGCGTACGCGAAGGATTGGGGAAAGAGCGAGTTCGCGAGTGCGATCGCGGTGATCGTCAGGCCGAGCAGAACCCAGTAGTCGCGTACCACCGCGGTGAGCGCGCAGCCGATCATGCCGGCCACGGCGCCGCCCACGAGCAGCCTGCGCCGGATCGGGCGCCGGTCCGAGAGCCGCCCGATCAGGGTCGAGCCGAGCACCCCGGACAGCGGGGCGACGACCAGGAAGACCGTCACCTGCAGCGGGCCGGCGTCGACCTCGGTGCTCAGGAAGAGCGACAGGAACGGGCCGACCAGCGCCGTGGAGATCCCGACCGCGAGGAAGACGAGGCCCAGGGGAAGGAGCGCACGAGTGAGCCGCGGCGTACGCCGCACGGTGCCGAGGGCCATATGTCTGACGTTACGTCCCGGCGGGGTTACCGGCATCTCTTTCTCGGTCGTGGACTCGCCGACCTAGAGTTGAGTGGAATACGCTCAAGTCTCGAGTTGCTGAACCACGCGGATGCTGCATCTCTTGGAAGATCCGATCAGGGGAGCTCATGAACGCCGAACGCCTTACCACCAAGAGCCGCGACGTCATCACCGGTGCGGTCGCCGACGCCAACCAGCGCGGGCACGCCACCGTCGAGCCGTGGCACCTGCTCCTCTCGCTGCTCGACACCGGCGGCTCCACCGCTCCGGCGCTGCTGCGAGCGGTGGGCGCCAATCCCGCGGACGTCCGGCGCGCCGCCGTACGCGCGGTCGAACAGCAACCCTCCGCACGCGGCTCGAGCACCGCGGAACCCAGCCTCTCGCGCGAGTTCGTCAACGCCATCGGTGAGGCCGAGCTGATCGCCAAGCCGCTGGGCGACGAGTACGTCTCGACCGAGCACCTGCTCGCCGGCCTGGCCCGGGTGGGCGGGGCGGTCGGCACGGCCCTGCGCGACGTCGGCGCCACCGAGGAGACGCTCGTCGCCGCCTTTCCGTCGGTCCGCGGCGGCGAGCGGCGGGTGACGAATCAGGATCCCGAGCAGACGTACAAGGCGCTGGAGAAGTACAGCGTCGACCTCACCGCGCTGGCTCGCGACGGCAAGATCGACCCGGTGGTCGGGCGGGACGCCGAGATCCGCCGGGTGGTGCAGGTGCTCTCCCGGCGTACCAAGAACAACCCGGTGCTGATCGGCGAGCCCGGCGTGGGCAAGACCGCGATCGTCGAGGGCCTCGCGCAGCGGATCGTCGCCGGCGACGTGCCGGAGACGCTGCGCGACAAGAAGCTCGTCTCACTCGACCTCGGCGCGATGGTCGCCGGCGCGCAGTATCGCGGCCAGTTCGAGGAGCGCCTCAAGAGCGTCCTCGAGGAGATCCGCAACTCCAACGGCCAGGTCGTCACGTTCCTCGACGAGCTGCACACCGTCGTCGGCGCCGGCAAGGGCGAGGGCTCGATGGACGCCGGCAACATGCTCAAGCCGATGCTGGCCCGCGGCGAGCTGCGCATGGTCGGCGCCACCACCCTCGACGAATACCGCGAGCACATCGAGAAGGACCCGGCCCTGGAACGCCGCTTCCAGCCGGTCGTCGTCGGTGAGCCCACGGTCGAGGACACCATCGGCATCCTGCGTGGTCTCAAGGGCCGCTACGAGGCCCACCACCGCGTGCAGATCACCGACGCCGCCCTGGTCGCGGCCGCCGCGCTGTCCGACCGCTACATCAGCGACCGGTTCCTGCCCGACAAGGCCATCGACCTGATCGACGAGGCGGCCTCCCGGCTGCGCATGGAGATCGACTCCCGCCCGGTCGAGCTCGACCAGCTGCAGCGGCAGGTCGACCGGATGCGGGTCGAGAAGCTCGCGCTGGAGAAGGAGACCGACCCGGCGTCGGTCGCCCGGCTGGAGCGCCTCGAGCGCGACCTGGCCGACCGCGAGGAGGAGCTGACCGCCCTCAACGCCCGGTGGGAGCGCGAACGCGGCGGCCTGAACCGGGTCGGCGAGCTGAAGAAGAAGCTCGACGAGACGCGCGCCGAGCTCGAGCGCGCCCAGCGCGAGGCCGACTGGGAGCGGGCCTCCCGCCTGCAGTACCAGGAGATCCCGGCGCTGGAACGCGAGATGGAGAGCGCGGCCGCCGCCGAGGACGAGAAGACCGAGCCGCCGATGGTCAAGGAGGAGGTCGGCGCCGACGACATCGCCGAGGTCATCGCGTCCTGGACCGGCATCCCCGCCGGCCGCATGATGGAGGGCGAGACCGCCAAGCTCCTGCGCATGGAGGAGTCGCTGCAGGCCAAGGTGGTCGGCCAGGCCGAGGCCGTCGCGGCCGTCTCCGGGGCCGTGCGCCGGGCCCGCGCGGGCGTCGCCGACCCGGACCGGCCCACCGGCAGCTTCCTGTTCCTCGGCCCCACCGGCGTCGGCAAGACCGAGCTGGCCAAGGCCCTCGCGGGCTTCCTCTTCGACGACGAGCGGGCCATGGTCCGCATCGACATGAGCGAGTACGGCGAGAAGCACTCCGTCGCCCGCCTCGTCGGTGCCCCGCCCGGGTACGTCGGCTACGAGGAGGGCGGCCAGCTGACCGAGGCGGTGCGGCGGCGGCCGTACAGCGTGGTGCTGCTGGACGAGGTGGAGAAGGCGCACCCGGACGTCTTCGACGTGCTGCTGCAGGTGCTCGACGACGGGCGGCTCACCGACGGCCAGGGGCGTACGGTCGACTTCCGCAACGCGATCCTCGTGCTGACCTCCAACCTGGGCTCGTCGGTCATCTCCGACTTCACCCTGGGCGAGGAGGAGCGCCGCGAGGAGGTCATGGCGACCGTGCGCGCGCACTTCAAGCCGGAGTTCCTGAACCGGCTCGACGACATCGTGGTGTTCCACGCGCTGACCGCCCAGGACCTGGCGGCGATCGTGGACATCCAGCTCGGCCGGCTGCGCAACCGGCTGGCCGACCGCCGGCTCAGCCTGGACGTCACCGAGGCGGCCGTGCAGTGGCTGGGCGAGCACGGCTACGACCCGATCTACGGCGCGCGGCCGCTACGCCGGCTGGTGCAGTCCGCGATCGGCGACTCGCTGGCCAAGGCGCTGCTCGCCGGGGAGATCGTCGACGGCGACACCGTGCTGGTCGACCTGAGCGACCAGAAGGACGGACTGCGCGTCACCCGCGCCTGAGCAAGAAGAAGGGCCCCGAGTTCGCTCGGGGCCCTTCTGTGTCGTCAGCTGGCCTTCGCCTCCCGCTGCCGGTAGGCGTGGGTCATGAGAATGTCCGTGAAGGCGTGCTCGCCCTCCTCGGACCAGATCCTGATGCCGTCGCGGTGGAGCTGATAGCGGACGTCCTGGTATCGGGTCCGCGTGTCGTCATGGTGAACGACGGTCAGGGTGTCGGCGTGGGGCATGGGACTCACCGGTCCTTAACTGGTCTGGGGCGGCCGCGGCGAGGACACGCGGCCTGCGCAATCGGGAAGGCGCCCTGATCCGGTCTGCCTCGACCCCGGCGATTGGTGAGCGGGGGCGGCGACTCGGTCGGGCACAGGGCGGCGCCGAGGGACTCTGATGCCTGCGGCGCGCCACGAGATGGAAGTGTATGGGCCGGGATCGACTTGCGTCGCCCCTCGAACGAGCGACCTATTTCATCCGATTTCGTGCTAACTCGGGCGATGTTGCCATAGATCTGGCCGGTGCGTTCGCCGGTCCGCGCATCTGGTGCCTGCCCGATACCGTGAGTGGATCTAGGAGGGAGCGCCGATGTATCCCGCAGCACCGGCACCGAGTTCACGGCCGACGGTCGTCACCGTCTCGTCGTACCTGCTGTATTTCAGCGCCGCCGCGTCGATCCTCGGCGCGGTGCTGTCGCTCACCACGATCTCCACGATCTCGGAGGTGTACAAGGACCTGTACGCGAACACCTCCAACAGCGGCTTGGAGAGCGTCATCGTCGGCGCCAGCGTGGTCGGTGTGGCGATCAACATCCTGTTCGCGGCCGGCCTGGCGATCCTTGCGATCTTCAACAACCGTGGCCGGCAGGGCTCCCGGATCACCACCTGGGTGATCGGCGGCATCTTCCTCTGCTGCAACGGCTTCGGGCTGCTGGGCAACGCGGCGACCAGCGGGATGAACCTCGACTCCGGCAACACCACGGGACCGAGCGCGCGGGAGGTGGAGGAGCGGCTCTCCGCCGAGCTCCCGTCCTGGTACACGCCCGTCACGACGACGCTGACGATCCTGCTGGTGCTGGCCATGCTCGCGGCGCTGATCCTGCTCATGCTGCCGGCAGCCAACGCGTACTTCCGCAAGCCGCAGCCGACCTGGGACCCGTCGATGCCATACCCGTATCCCGGGCAGCCCGGCTATCCCGGCCAGCCGGGATACCCCGCGCCGGGCTATCCGCAGCAGCCCTATCCGGGGACCGGGGCGTTTCCTCCTTACCCCGGGTCGCAGGAGCCGTCCATGCCACCTGGTAACGCCTCGGACACCACGCCTCCGCCGGAATCTTCCGGGCCGTCGCCGCACACCGGCAGCCTGCCCGCGACGGATCCCTGGAGCGCGCCGTCGCCGCCCGACAATCCGCCGGACACTCCTCCGACCCCCAAAGATCCGTCCTGACGACGGTCTTCTCGCGCGCCGCCGGGTAAGCCCGGCGGCGCGTCGTACGTCCGGGTAGGTTCGTCCGCGACGGAGGGAACCACCATGTCGTACGCAGTGCAGTACCCGGCGGCGGCCGCGCCCGCGCCCACCGCGACGCCACGCCGGCCTGTCTCGGTCGGGTTCGCGTCGGTCCTGCTCATCGTCATGGCGGTCGTGGGTCTCGGGTACGCGGTGGCAATGCTGGCCGTCGCGCCCGGCACGGTCGACCGCTTCCGGGACGCCGCCGGCGCGAGTGCCGACGTCGACGGCTTCGTCACGGTGGTGTGGATCGAGGCGGCGCTCGGCGCGGTGCTGGCGGTCATCCTCTTCGCCCTGTACGTGGTGCTCGCCCTGGGCCTGCGCAGGGGCAGCAACGGCATCCGCATCGCCACCCTGGTGGTGTGTGCGCTCGGCCTGGTCGCCGGGGGCGTGTCGACGCTGACGATGGCGGTGCAACGCGGCGGGGAGTCGGCGCCGGGATCGATCGGCGCAGCCCTGGCCGATGCTTACCCGGGGGCGTGGATCGGCCTGAACGTCGGCCTGGCCGTCGCTCAGATGGCCGGGTACCTGCTCGTGGGGCTGCTGTTGCTGGCCGCGCCGCGGTGGTTCTTCGGCCGGGCGCCGAAGCCGGTTACGCCGGATCCGTTCGCGGCCCCGCGGCCCGCCTACGGGCCTCCGGGCGGCTACCAGCCGATGTACGGGGCGCCCTACCCGGCTGCCCCTCAGGTGCCGGTGCCCGTGGAGAGCCCCGGTGAGCCGAGCCCGTGGGCTCCGCCGCGTCCGGTGGTCCCGTCCGTTGGCCCGTCGAGTGTAACGGAGAGTAATAAGGGGATTCCCGGCTGGCCGCCGAGCGACGTTGCCCCCCACCGTCCGTGGCCTGCGGCCGAGGGTGCCGCCGCCGGTGTCCCGTCGGCCGAACGGCCCCCTGCGGCGGACTCTTCGTGGGCCGCACCTGTCCAGCCCGACAACACCGGCGGTACGAGCGCCGGCAATGACCCGGAGGAAGGGTCCCCGACGCGGCCGTCCAGCTGACCCACGGAGAGCCGGCACCCCCTCGGATGGGGGCAAGGCGACGCGTCCGTCCAGCTCCCGGGGTCGACGACATCGACGGTTGTGCGTCACCCGAACGGGTACCGTTGGTCGCCGAGGGTCTGTTCGGCGCCGCTGTCCGGACGGGCTTTCTCCGAGGACGGACATTACTGCGCGGGTGACATCGGTGTCAGTCCGTACTCGTTCGATGACCGTCGTTGTCTCCGGGCCCGGGAACAGAGTCGGGCAAAGGGGGTTTGAGCTGCATCAATGCCCGCGGCAAAGGTGCCCGTGGAGGTGATTCAGTTAACAATATTTCCTGTTACGAGGATGTTTCGGCGCGCGTCAATAGTTCCTTTCCGCCCCGCCAGGGCAGAAGGTTCCAGTTTCCGGACAGCCAGTACCCTCGATGTCATGGAAGCCCACCACGACCTGCGTAAATTCATCACTGAATTGCCCGTCGCGCAGCGTTGTGCCGTGCTTTCATCGGGTCGTGAAGTCGACTGTGACGTGCAAGCCCGTCGTGTGACGGTGCAGTACACGACGGTGCCGGCGTACGGGCGGACGCCGGGCGGTGGCCGTACTGATCGCGACATCGAAATGTGGGGCGGCTCACTCCAGGGGCGGGGATCGAGGAGCTCGACGGCGATGGGCAGCGACCAGAAGGCGACTGAGGCGTTGCAGGAGGCAGAGACCGAAGTCGGTGTCGCGGGAATGGTGGATCGGGGTACGGGCGCTGCCGTGCGGGGTGCCGGCCAGACGTGCCGATCGGCCTACCGTTCGATCGACTTCGGCCTTACGGCCTGAAAGTCAGCCGGTTCGTTCCTGCGCACATGCAGGAGAATCGATGCAGTTGGTGGAAGGATGGAGATCGTGGGAACTGCGTTGGCGGAAATGACAATGCCTCAGATCTCGCCGCTGGCCGGCGAGCCTATTGAACGTGCCGATGCGGAGCGGCTGGCCGGGGTGCTGAAGGCACTCGCGGACCCCGCCCGGCTCCGGCTGCTCAGCCTCATCCAGTCCGCTACGGACGGTGAGGCGTGCGTCTGCGACCTCACCGCGCCGCTGGGACTGTCGCAGCCGACCGTCAGCCACCACCTCCGGATCCTGACCGAGGCGGGGCTGCTCGAGCGCGAGAAGCGGGGCGTGTGGGCGTACTACCGCCTGGTCCCGACGGCGATCGCGACGATCGCGGACCTGCTCACCCCGCCCCGCAAGCGGGCCACGAAGAAGGCCCGCTGACCGGGCCGACGGCGAGCGGAGCCCGCTCGCACCGGGCGGGCCACGGGCAGGCCCGCCCCGCGTCGAGCGGGCGGTGGCACCGCCGGTCGGGCATGACCGGCCGGCAACCCTCGAAGGTGGACCGGCTGCCGGCCGGCCCCGGTCATCCGGCCGGGGAAGCGCCGGCCGGATGAGGTTGGCACGGACGAAGTAGGCAGGGACGCCCGTGTATGCGGGCAGACTTGGTAGGACCGCCGGCTTCGGCGGGAAGGTGCCTGGCGTCACCGAACGTTTGTCGAGCGTGACGCCAGGCGGGACACCTCCATCAGGATCCACCCCCGAGGACCCGAAGGAGTTGACGGGTGAACTACGTGCCCGGTGATCTGCGCGACCAGCTCGCGCACGTGGGCTACGACGTGGTGCAGGCCGGTCTGGTGTGCGGCAGCGGCGGCAACCTGTCCGCCCGTATCCCCGACGAGGACGCTTGCTGGGTGACCGCGAGCGGTGCGTGGCTCGAAAGGCTCAGCCGCTCGACGTTCGCGGCGGTGCGTATCACCGACGGCGGCCCGGCGATATCGGCCACGGGCGGCCTGCCGGCGCCGCGTCTCGAGCCGACCAGCGAGTTGCCGCTGCATCTGGCGCTCTACCGCGCCCGGCCGGACGTCAATGCGATCGTTCACCTGCATCCGCAGACGGCCCTGTTGCTCGACGCCCTGGGCGAGCACATCCGGATCGTGACGACGGATCACGCGTTCTACCTGACGCGCGTCTCGACCGTGCCGTTCCGGATGCCGGGCAGCGCCGAGGTGGCGGCCTTGACCGCGGCCATGGCGGCGGACGGCACCAACTGCCTGGTGCTGAGCCAGCACGGCTGTGTGGTGATGGCCGACAGCGTGGAGCTTGCCCACAAGCGGGCCCGAAACCTCGAGGAGGCCGCCCAGCTCACCTACCGGGCGCTGACCCTGGGGCGGCTGGACAACCTGCGCGAGGTGCCCGAGGAGTTCCTGGACGGGCTGGCCGGGACGGCCCCGCTGCGGGTCTGAAAGTGACCGCTCAGGCCTCGGACAGATCTTGCAACGCCGCCGCGGCCAGCGTGTCACCCCTCTCCGCGGCCTGACGGAAGTGTCGCTCGGCACCGACGAGGTCACCGTGGCGCTGGAGCAGGACCGCGAGATTGTGATGTGCGTGCGCGTCGCCGAGCTCGGTGCCGGCGCGGTAGGCGGCTTCCGCAGCGTCGTCGTCGCCGAGGACATCGGCGTAGAGGTTTCCTAGCGGAACCATGCTGTCGGCTTCGCCCAGCTCCATGCCACGCACGAGCACCAGGCGAGCCTCTTCGACCCGCCCCGTGCTCACCAGCAGGACGCCCAGGTCGGCGCGGGCAGAGGGGTACAGCTCAGCTCCGGCGCGCAGGGCCGGCTCGAGGGAAGGGTCGAGGCTCTCGTCCCACCGCCAGCAGGCCAGCACCGCTGCGGCCCGCTCGTTGCCCGCGGCACTGGCGCGTTCGACCGCCTCGAGGGCCGCGTCATGCTCGCCCCGCTCCCGCAGGGCGAAGGCAAGCATCAGGGTGCCGCCGCTGTCGCCGGCACGCTCGGCCTGCTCGTAGGCGCGCATCTCGCCGGCCAGGTCGCCGAGTTCGCCCAACACCAGGCCCAGGTTCAGCCAGGCATCGGTTTCGCCGCGCTCGAGGGCAAGCTCGTAGGCGCCCACCGCTTCACGAAAGCGTTTCTGCCCGGCCAGGGTGTTGCCGAGGTTGAAGGCGGCGCCGGCATCGCCGAGGTCCGACGCCCGCCGGAAGCAGTACTCCGCGCCGCCGGCCTCGCCGCTGTCCGGGAGGTCGCACCCGATGCCGACCAGCTCGTCGACGTCGGAGGTCGCACACGCCTTGCGCAGCAACTCAGCCGGGGTCGTCTCCACGATCTTGATGGTGCCTCACGTGGCAGCGCTCAGGCGGAGTGACGCGGCCGGTGCTTCCGGCGGTCGTTCTCGTCCTCGTCCTCGTCGGTCAGCTCCTCCGCGATGCCGGCCACGGTCGCCGCGGCCACGACGCCGATCGCGGTCGCGGGGCCCGTCTCCCCGGACATGCCCGCCGCGGCGGCGCGCTTCTTCGCCCGGCGCTCGCGGAGCATCTCGATGATGATCGGCAGCACCGAGATGAGCACGATCAGGGCCACGACCGGCAGGATGTAGTGGTCGATCTTGTCGCCGACGGCGTGCCAGATCCGGTCGGCGAGCAGGTAGCCGACCAGGATCACGCCGTCGCACCAGAGCACCGCGCCGACCACGTTCCACAGGAAGAACTGCCTGGCCGGCATGCCGAGGGTGCCGGCGACCGGGTTGAGGAAGGTCCGGACGATCGGGATGAACCGCGCCAGCACCACCGCCTTCGCCGGGCCGAACTTCTCGAAGTAGTACTCGGCCTTCTCCACGTACTCGCGCTTGAACAGCCTGCTGTCCGGGCGGTCGAACATGCGCCGGCCGTACCGGGCGCCGAGGAGGTGGCCCAGCTGGGCGCCGAGGACCGCGCACACGGGTGCGCCGATGAGCAGCCCGATCAGCGACATCCGGGTGCCGTCGCCGAAGATCGAGTCGGCCACCGGCGAGGCCGCCACGCCCGCCAGGAACAGCAGAGAATCCCCCGGGAAGAAGAAGCCGACCAGGAGGCCGGTCTCCGCGAAGAGGATCGCCCAGACCCCGATCAACCCGAAGGTGTGCAGCAGTTCCTGCGGGTCGAGCGGATTCAGAGCGAGCTGCTCGGTGAGCGCACTGTAGGTCACGATTAGGAGGGTACCGGCCGCTGCCCTGCCGGCACCTGTGCGAACGCTGAGGATTACAGCCGGGGATCCACCGGCTCCGATTCCGCAGCCAGGATGGCGAATACCAGCTCGTGCACCCGCCAGAGCGGGGCGCCCTCGGCCAGCCGGTCCAGCGCCGCCAGGCCGAGGCCGTGCTCACGCAGCGCCAGCGCCCGCTTGCGGCCGAGCCGGCGCTGCCGCAGCCGCTCCAGCTGTTCCGGCCGGGTGTACTCGGGGCCGTAGATGATCCGCAGGTACTCCCGTCCCCGGCACTTCACCCCCGGCTGCACCAGGCGGCCCTGCGCGTCCGTCGCGCCCAGGCCGGCGTACGGCTTCACGACCATGCCCTCGCCTCCGGCCGCGGTCAACGCCAGCCACCAGTCGGTCGCCGCCTTCTCGGCAGCGGCGTCGTCGAGGTCCACCACCATCCGCCGGGTCGGCGTGAACAGGCCCGGATCGGCCGCGACGAGCCGGTCGGCAACGTCGAGATGCCAGCCGTGGTCCTTGTCCTTGTGGCTGGTCGCGGGCGTGGCGAGCACCGCGAACGGTGCCAGGGTCACGCCGGTCAGGCCGTCCGTCGGCTGCACGTACGCGCGGTAGGCCGCCGAGTATCCGGCGATCTCCGCCGCCCGCAGCTCGATCCGGTCGCGCAGCGCGCCGACGTCCAGCCCGCGCGCCGCGACGCGGTCGAGCAGGGACAGAGCCGCGGGCAGTGCGGCTCGCCCGGCCGCACCGACGCCGGCGTACCGCTCGCGGATCAGCCCGCCCGCCTTCGCCGACCACGGCAGCAGCTCGGTGTCGAGCAGCAGCCAGCCGTCCTCCAGGACACCCGCCGCGACGGCCGCGGCACGAACCTTCGCCAGCAGCTCCTCGTTGCGGGCGGCATCGAAGAACGGTCTTCCCGTACGCGTCCAGACGGCGTCCCCGGCCCCGTCGCGCGAGACCCGCACGACGGCACGCGAGCCCATGTGCTTCTCCTCGCACACGACCTTGCCGACGCCGGCCGCCCGCAGATCCGCGAACGCCGTCGACGGGTGCTCGAGGTAGCCCTCGACCGTCGCCGTGGAGCAGGGCGCCATCGTGGGCGGCAGCCACACCAGCGTCTCGGGGGCGAGCGCGAAGCGGCTCATCACCTCGAGCGCCGCGGCGGCGTTCTCGGCGGCGACCGTCGTGCGCCCGTACCCGTAATCGAGGTGTCGTCGTCCGGTCACGTCGGCGAGGTCGAGGCCCTCGTCGGGGCGGACCGGCTCGGCGATCAGCGGCCGGGCCGGGGCGTAGTACTCGCGTGCCGCCGGCACGGAGACGAGCTCGCGCGACGGCCAGCGCAGCGCGGTGAGCTTGCCGCCGAACACGCAGCCGGTGTCGAGGCAGATCGTGTTGTTGATCCACTCCGGTTCCGGGGTCGGGGTGTGGCCGTACACGACGGCTGCCGAGCCGCGGTAGTCGCGCGCCCACGGATAGCGGACCGGGAGGCCGTACTCGTCGGTCTCGCCGGTCGTCTCGCCGTAGAGCGCGAACGAGCGCACGCGGCCGGACGCGCGGCCGTGGTATGCCTCCTTGAGGCCGGCGTGCGCGACCACGAGCTTGCCGCCGTCCAGCACGTAGTGGCTGACCAGGCCCTCGATGAAGGCGTGCACCTCGGCCACGAACTCGGGCGTCTCGGCCTCCAGCTGTGCCAGCGTCTCGGGCAGGCCGTGGGTGAGCTGTACGTTGCGGCCGTTGAGCTTGCGCGCCAGCTTCTGCTCGTGATTTCCCGGCACGCAGATCGCCGTACCGTTCTTGACCATGCCCATGACCAGGCGGAGAACCCCCGGCGAGTCCGGACCGCGGTCCACCAGGTCGCCGACGAAGACCGCGGTGCGCCCTTCCGGATGCACCGCGTTGTCGCGGGTGACGGCGTACCCGAGCTTCGTGAGCAGGGCGTCCAGCTCGGCGCGGCAGCCGTGCACGTCGCCGATGATGTCGAACGGGCCGGTGAGCTCCCGCTTGTCGTTGAACAGCTTCTCGTAGCGGATCGTCGCGCCGGCGATCTCGTCGGTGCCGCGCAGCACGTGCACCTTGCGGAAGCCCTCGCGGGCCAGCTGACCCAGGGAACGCCGCAGGTCACGATGCATCCGGGTGAGGACCTGACGGCCGAAGGTACGGTCCTCGCGGGCCTGCGTACGCTCCCACGCCAGCGCCTCCGGCACGTCGAGCACCACGGCGACCGGCAGCACGTCGTGCTCGCGGGCCACCTTGATCAGCCCGGCCCGGGCGTGCGGCTGGAGGTTGGTGGCGTCCACGACGGTGAGCCGACCGGCCGCGAGCCGCTTGGCGGCGACGTAGTGCAGCACGTCGAAGGCGTCACCGGAGGCCGACTGGTCGTTCTCGTCGTCGGCGACCAGCCCGCGGAAGTAGTCCGAGGAGAGCACCTGGGTGGGCGCGAAATGCTGCCGGGCGAAGGTGGACTTGCCGGATCCGGAGATGCCGACGAGCGCCACCAGCGCCAGGTCGGGAATGTCGATCTCGGTCATGCCGCCTCCTTCCGGGTGAAGATCGCCATCTGTGTCGGGTTTCCGTAAGTCTCGTCCAGATCTCCGACGCCTCGGATCGCTACGTCGTAGCCGTGCGCGCTCGCCATGCGGGCGGTCCAGTCGGCGAACTCGGCGCGGGTCCATTCGAAGCGGTGATCGCTGTGCCGCATGCCGGTCAGGCCCTCGTAGAGCACGTTGTACTCGGCGTTCGGGGTAGTCACGACGACGGTCGCCGGGCGGGCGTGGCCGAAGACCGACCCCTCCAGCGCGGGCAGGCGCGGCGGGTCGACGTGCTCGACGACCTCCATCAGCACGGCGGCGTCGTACCCCTTCAGCCGGTCGTCCCGATAGGTGAGCGCCGACTGCCACAGCGTCACGCGCCCGCGCTGCCGCTCCGGCACGCGGTCCAGGTGCAGGCGCCGGTGCGCCAGCTCCAGGGCCCGCGAGGAGACGTCGGTGCCGACGATCTCGGCGTAGCGCTTGTCCTTGACGAGGGCACCGAGCAGTGCGCCGCCGCCACAGCCGAGGTCCAGCACGCGGGTGGCCCCCGACTCGGCGAGGGCGGCCAGCACGGCGTCGCGTCGCTGCTCGGCCAGCGACTGCTTGCGCGCCACCGGCAGCTCGGCCTCCTCGTCGGCCGCGGTGTCGACGGGTGCGTCGACGGTGTCCGGGTCGTCCCGGTCGAGCTGCTCCAGCGCGCTCGCCGCCAGGGACCGGCGGTGCGCCAGGTAGCGGCGGGTGATGAAGACCTTCTCCGGGTGTCCGGAGAGCCAGCCCTCGCCCGCGCGGAGCAGCTTGTCGATCTCGTCCGGCGCCACCCAGTAGTGCTTGGCGTCGTCGAGCACGGGCAGCAGGACGTACAGGTGGTTGAGCGCGTCGGCCAGCCGTAGCGTGCCGGTGAGGGTGAGATCCGCGTACGCGCTGTCGCCGGCGAGCGGGTGCCCTTCCGGGACGTCGTCGAGCGGGATCGGGCGCACGGTGACCGTCCAGCCGAGCGGCTCGAACAGCGCGATCGGATCGCCCTTGCAGCGCAGCACCGGCACGTGGATCTCCAGCGGGATCGGCTCGCCGGCGAGGTCCGGGCGGTCCCTCGACTCGCCGCGCAGCGCACTGCGGAACACCTTGGCCAGCGCGCTCGCCAGGAGGCTGGAGGCCGCGTACGGGCGGTCGTTGACGTACTGACCCAGCGTGAACGACTCCGGCGCCGCCTGCTGCTTGCGCCCGCCGCGGGCGGCACCGAGCCGCTGCGGGTCGACGTCGAGCAGGAGCGCCGCCGTGCACCGGTCCTCGCCCGCGTCCGGGAACAGGACGTGGGCCGTGCCGGTGGGCACGTCGAAGGAGTGCACTTTGTCGGGGTGCTTGACCAGCAGGTAGCCGAGGTCGGTCGCCGGCCGGTGGGTGGTCGTCACGGTGAGCAGCACCGATCGATGATCGCAGCGGCTGTGGATACCGGCGAACCATTTGCGCGAGGCCGCAATGATTCCCGGGTCCGATCCCGTCGTAGGAAGCGGAGGTGGCCGTGACCTACGAGGAGTTCGCCGACAGCCGGCTCGACGCGCTGCTGCGCTATGCCGTCATGCTGACCGGCGACCCCCACACGGCCCAGGACCTGGTCCAGGAGACCATGGTCCGGGTCCAGCTCAGCTGGCGGCGGGTCGTGGCCAGCGACTCCCCGGACGGCTACGTGCGCAAGATCCTCACCAATCAGTTCATCGACCTGCGCCGCGGTTCGTGGCTGCGCCGGGTCCTGCTGCGCGCGGAGCCGGATCCGGTCGCCGCCCCCTCCGACCACGCCCAGGAGTCCGCCGAGCGCGACCGCATCTGGGGCATGCTCTCCCGCCTGCCCCGGCGTCAGCGCGCGGTCCTGGTCCTGCGCTACTACGAGGACCTGCCCGACCAGGAGATCGCCGATGTGCTCGGATGCGCGGTCGGCACGGTTCGCTCGTCCATCTCGCGGGCGCTCGCCACGCTCCGCGCCGAACTGGTGGAGGCCTGATGTCCCCGATCGAGCCGTCCCCGATCGAGGAGGAGCTGCGGGCGGCCTTCGCCCGGCACGAGGCCGACATCCCGGCCGCCGGCCCGGTGCGTGCCAAGATCGATATTGCTCGGGTACGGGCAAAGCGCCGTCGCCGCGTCCGCCGCAGTACCGGTGCGGCCGCCGCACTGCTGATCGCGATCGCGCCTGTGCCCGTCCTCGTGGACCACTGGCGGCACACACCGGCCGCGGTCGGCAATCTCTACGGCACCGCCTCGCGGTCCCCGGAGGCCGTCGGCCCGCTGGACGTCCTCCTGCTCGGCAGCGACAACCGCGCCGCCGACGATGACCCCGCGAACCGCCGCGCCGACATGGTGATGATGGTCCACCTGCCCGCCGACCGGTCCCGCGTCTACCTGGTCAGCCTGCCTCGCGACGGCGCGGTGCAGCTGCCCGGCGGAGCGGCCAAGCTCACCGCGACCATGTTCACGGGCGGTCCGCAGCTCACCCAGCGTGTGGTGTCGGACCTGACCGGCGTCGACTTCGATGCGACGGTCACCGTCGACTTCCGGGCGCTGCGCTCGATCACCGAGGCGGTCGGCGGCGTCGAGCTGTGCCTCCCGGCGCGGCTGAGCACCGGCAGCAAGGGCAAGTCGTACGAGGCAGGTTGCCGCCGGGTCGGCCCCGAGGACGTGACACCGATCCTCCGGGGTCGCTACGGCCTGAAGAACGGCGCGTACGACCGCGACCGCAACGCCCAGAGATTCCTGCGCTCCCTGGCGACGAAGCTGACCCTGGACGGCACCACGACCGACCCGGGCCGGCTGCACAGCCTCATCGAGGCCGGCCGCGACGGCATCACGGTCGACGGCGACATGGACGCACTCCTGGGAGCCGCCGGGTCGATGGGCTCGGCGGAGGTGATCGGCGTCAGCGCGCCGAGCTTCCACACCCTCGCCGACGGCCGGGAGCAGATCTACCCGGGAGTGGGGCCCGCCCTCTACGCCGCGATCCGGGCGGATCGGCTCGGCGGGTGGGCGGACGCCCATCCCGATTACGTCCTCAGATAGCGCAAGGGCCGGTATGCCGGATCAGCGGTAGTCGTCCTCCAGCTCGACGATGCGGCTCTGCTCGTGGGCGTCCCACTCGGAGACCTCGATGCCGGAAGGCGCCCCGTCCTCTTCCCGGTCGTCGTCGTCCAGCCAGCCCGAGGTGGTCTCCGTGGCCTGCTCGGCCGCGTCCACCTCCGGCGTCTCCAGGTCGTGCTCGTTGCTCGGGTACGTCATGCCGACTCCCTTCGCCGTTGGGTCAATCGTGCCCGGTCCGCCGCCGTCACGGTGGGTAAACCGTACGCCGCCAACAGGGCGATTTCCGTCACCGTCCCCTGCTGCGGAATACTGCCTGCTGGAGGACAGCGCGGTCCTGCCCTCTGCTTCGTCGTCCGAGAATCAAGGAGCGCTACCGATGCCCATCGCTTCCCCTGAGGTCTACGCCGAGATGCTCGACCGCGCCAAGGCCGGCGCGTTCGCGTACCCCGCGATCAACGTCACTTCCTCGCAGACCCTCAACGCCGCCCTGCAGGGCTTCGCGGAGGCCGGCAGCGACGGCATCATCCAGATCTCCACGGGTGGCGCCGAGTACGTCTCCGGCCCGACGGTCAAGAACATGATCACCGGCGCGGTCGCGCTCGCCGAGTTCGCCACCGAGGTCGCGAAGAACTACCCGATCAACATCGCGCTGCACACCGACCACTGCCCGAAGGACAAGCTCGACAAGTACGTACGCCCGCTGCTGGCCATCAGCAAGGAGCGCGTCGACAACGGCAAGGCGCCGCTGTTCCAGTCGCACATGTGGGACGGCTCGGCCGTACCGGTCGAGGAGAACCTGCAGATCGCCGAGGAGCTGCTCGCCGCCGCCGCGGCCGCGCACATCATCCTCGAGATCGAGGTCGGCGTGGTCGGCGGCGAGGAGGACGGCGTCTCCGCCGCGATCGACGACAAGCTGTACTCCACCGTCGAGGACGGCCTGGCCACCGCCGCCGCCCTGGGCCTGGGCGAGAAGGGCCGCTACATGACGGCCCTGACCTTCGGCAACGTGCACGGCGTCTACAAGCCCGGCAACGTCAAGCTGCGCCCGGAGATCCTCAAGGAGATCCAGGAGGCGGTCGGCGCCAAGTACGGCAAGGAGAAGCCGTTCGACCTGGTCTTCCACGGCGGCTCCGGCTCGCTGCTCTCGGAGATCCACGGCGCCCTGGACTACGGCGTGGTGAAGATGAACATCGACACCGACACCCAGTACGCGTTCACCCGCCCGGTCGTCGACCACATGCTGAAGAACTACGACGGCGTGCTGAAGATCGACGGCGAGGTCGGCAACAAGAAGGCGTACGACCCGCGCGCCTGGGGCAAGCTGGCCGAGAACGGCCTGGCCAAGCGAGTCGTCGAGGCGTGCGAGCACCTGCGCTCGACGGGCACCACCCTCTCGAAGTAACGAGCTCCCCGCGGCCGGTCCCCGTTTCGGGGGCCGGCCGCTCTCGTGTTGCGGGCCCCCGCCGACCCGTGGGTACGATCGTCGTCTTCTGTTCTCGGAGGCGGTGATCTTGCTCGGCATCGAGGGTTACGAACCGCACTGGCACTACGACGCCGACGCCCTCGCCGCCGTCCACCGAGCGCGGTTCTCCCGCATCATCGGGACGAAACTCCTGCACGGCTGGCTCATGTGGGACCTCTCGGAGCGCGGCTGGTTCGCCGACGGGCCGGTCATCCTCGGCTTCGGCGGAGCCAACGTCGAGATCACCCACCGCAAGTTCGACGAGTGCGCCATCACCTGGAACCAGGTCGACATGAGCGCCCCGATCGACTGGTACGCCACCGGCATCCAACTCGACTGGCGAGCCGACCCCCACGCCGCCCTCCGCAACGCCCGCGGGCGCGTCCTGCGCGAGGTCAACATCATCGAGCGGACCACGGTCGCGGAATGGCGGCCCCGGGTCCTGCACGCGGTCGAGTTCCTCTTCGAGGGGGCGCGGCTCGCGGTCTACAACGCGATGGACGAGAACGGGCTGACCGACGTACCGGAGATGGATCTGCCGGTCGCCAGCTGGCGCCGGGTCCACGTCGCCTGACCGGCACGGCTGAATCGGGCCCATCGGTGCCGGGACCATGTCGCCGGACCGCGGATCGGCCCGGCACGACATCCGGGCCGGGCGTCAGTCGCCGCCGCCCCCGCCGTCCGACCATCCACCGCCGTCGTGCGAGCCGCTGTCGTGCCAGCCGCCGTCGTGACCGCCGTGGTGGCCGTGACCGCTGTGGTGGCCGTGGCCGCCGTGGTGGTGTCCGCCGGTGTCCCACGAGGCGCCGTAGTCCACGATCGGGCCGCCGTCGCTGCCGCCGACGCGCCGGCGGGAACGGTCCGTGACCTTGGTGCGTCCCGCTACGGCGCCCGCGATCACGACCACCAGCAGCAGCATCAGCACGAAAAGGATCATCGCCATGGCCGCAGTGTGCGGCACGCGTGCCACCGAGGAATCACGGGTTCAGCGCCGCCATCGCCTCGTCCAGCGAGTCCGTCACGACGATCAGGTTCGACTGGTCGCCGTGCGGTGATCGTGCCAGCAGGGGCCGCAGCAGCTCCTCCACCGGCAGCTGCGCCCAGTGCGCCACGCCCAGGAACACGAACGCGCCGGACGGGCCGTCCGTACGGTAGAAGGTCTTCGTCGCAGCCTGGAAGACCTCCTGCACGGTGCCCGCCCAGCCCGGGGCGAACACGATCCCGCCCCGGGACAGCCGCAGGATCGAGTCCTCGCGGACCGCATTGGAGAAGTACTTGCCGATCTGGCCCGCGAACAGGTTCGCCGGCTCGTGGCCGTACAGCCAGGTCGGGAGCGCCAGGCCGCCGTGCGTGAGACGCCCGACCACGTCTCCCGCGACGGCCTCGGGCGCGGGGAATTCCTGGCGGACGGCAAGGGCCGCCGCGGTGTAGGGGTCGTGGTCGAGGAAGTCCGGCGTCGGCGCGAGCTTGCCGATCGCCACGGAAAGTTCAGCCTCGCTGCGCGTGGCGAAATAGGCGCCCAGATTGGCCGCCTCCATCACCCCCGGACCACCGCCGGTCACGATCAGGCGGCCCGCTGCGGCAAGGCGGTGGGCCAGGGTCGCCGCCATTCGGTACGCGTCGGAGCCACGCGGTTCGGCGTGCCCGCCCATGATCCCGACCGCCCCACGGGCGCCGTGCGCGTCGATCCACGCCGCGAGCGCCTTGCCGAGCGCGTTGTCGACGCCGGCGTCGTGCAGCCGCTGCGCGATCGCCTCCCGCAGGTCGGGTGCCGCCCCGCCGTGCTCGAGGAAATGCTGGTAGACGCGGGTGTCGTACATGCCGGCGAAGCCGTCCTCGGCGAACCCGAAGGCCAGATCCTCGGGCGTGTAGAGCAGCGCCGGGTGCGTCGGGTACGGCCGGGCGTCGAAGGGCGGGATCAGCTGGGCGCCGCGGCGGATCAGATCCACCTCGACCTCGGCCGTGGCCAGCTGACAGCCCACGAAAAGGGTGCCGGAGACGTCGACGCCGGTGAAGTCGGGTGGGTTCTGGTCGAGCCGCAACCCGAGGACGATCAGGCCGGCCAGCGACCGCTTGGCGAGGTGAACGTCGAACTCGGCGCGCGACTCCACCTCGAACTCGGTGGCGTCAAAAGGATGAGAGAGATCCCCGAACATCCCCGTAGGGTAGCCACCGTGCGAAACGCCTCAGGATCGTTGTTCGGGCTCGCGTACGGAGACGCGCTCGGCAAGCCCACGGAGTTCCAGGACTACGAGTCCATTGTGGCTCGGTACGGCGCCGGCGGTCCGCGAGACCTCGAAGGCGACCCGGCGCTCGTCACCGACGACACCCAGATGATGCTCGCGGTCGGGGAAGCCCTGGTCACGGCGCCGTCGATCACGCCGGGCGGCTACGAGCCGGTGCTCCGGCAGGCGTTCCTGGACTGGGCGATCAGCCCCGACAACAACCGCGCACCGGGCATGACGTGCCTGCGCGCCTGCGCCGACCTCGCCGACGGCCGGCCGTGGCAGCGCGCCTCGCAGATTCACTCGAAGGGCTGCGGCGCGAACATGCGGGTTGCGCCGCTGGGCCTGATGCCGGGGCTGACCGACGACCAGCGGGCCGGCGGGGCGCAGCTGCAGGCCGGGTTGACGCACGGGCACGCGACCGGGCTCGCGGCGAGCGAGGCGACAGCTTTCGGCGTACGGTGGCTTGCCGACGGTCTTGATCCTCAAGAGCTGCTGCCGGCGTTGCGTGATCGGTGCGCCTCCCAGCGAGGGACATATCGCCAGGAGTGGCTCGGTGATCTATGGCAGCGGCCGGCCGTCGACAGCCCGTCGCAATTCATCGCTCGCGGCTGGGACGAAACCGACGCCGCCCTGGCCCGGGTCGAGCAGGCATTGCGTCGGGGCGACGTCGCAGGCGATCCCTGCCTGGTCACGGGAGCGGGCTGGATCGCGGAGGAAGCGCTGGCCACGGCCCTGTACTGCTACCTGATCTCGCCGGACGACCCGGTCGCGGTCCTCGGCCGGGGAGCGGCCTCGTCCGGTGACTCCGACTCGATCGCCTGCCTCGCCGGGGCGTTCGCGGGAGCGGCGCTGGGCATGGCGGCGTGGCCGGCCGAATGGCAGGAGCGGATCGAGTACGCACCGCGCCTGCGTGCCCTGGGCGACGCGTGGGATCTCTGAGGGGTTGAATGGCACCATGCAGAATCTCCTCCCCGAGCCCCCGGCGACGCGCCTGCCCGCCGACGAGGCGGCCGATGCGGCGCTGACCGAGGCGGCGAAGACCGGCACCGACGACGCGTACAAGGAGGTGGCGGCTCGGTTCCCGGCGTACAGCGGCGGCTGGGCGGCGCTCGCCGAGAACGCGCTGGCCGACAAGCAGCCGGTCACCGCGTACGCGTACGCCCGCACCGGTTACCACCGCGGCCTGGACGCACTGCGCCGCAACGGCTGGAAGGGACACGGCCCGGTGCCGTGGTCGCACGCGCCGAACCAGGGCTTCCTGCGCTGCCTGCACACCCTGTCGCTGGCCGCGGCGGAGATCGGCGAGGCGGACGAGGCCGCCCGCTGCGCCCAGTTCCTGCGCGACAGCGACCCGGCCGCCGCCGACGCCCTGTCCTGACGTTCCGAGGGCCAGGCCCGGCCTGGCCCTTCATACCCTCCTGCCCGGGCCAGGCGCGTCGGGCCTTTACAGCCCTTCCGCCACCGCCGCGGCGATCTTCAGCCACGAGTCGCGGGTGCCGTTCGAGAGCTGCCCGTACCGGAGCGGCTCGCCCGAGTCGATGAGCTTCTCGTACGGCGCCAGCAGCACCGCCCGGGTCCGGGCCGCGAAGTGGCGCTGGATCGCCGGCAGATCGATGTCCTTGCGGGTAGGCGGCATGGTGACCACGCTCACGGCCTGCCGCACCAGCCGCTGCCGTCCGCTCTGCTCCAGATGGTCGAGCATCCGCGCGGCCGTCTCGGCGGAGTCGTTCCGCGCCGACATTGTGATCACCAGCTGGTCGGTGGCATCCATCGCCGCCTGCCAGTTCTGCGCCCGCACGTTGTTACCGGTATCCACGAAGATCAGCTTGTAGAACCGGCTGACGATCTCCCGGATCTCCGCGAACGCGCTCGCCGTCAGCATCTCACCGGCGGTCGCGGACTCGTCGGACGCGAGCACGTCGAACATGCCCTCGCCCTGCGCCCGCACGTACTGCGACAGGTCCCCGACCCGCCCGTGCGACCCCCGGAACAGGTGCAGATCCCGCATCATGTCCCGCACCGTACGGGCGTGAAAGTCCTGCTGGGCCCGCATGCCGAGGGTGCCCTGGGTCTCGTTGTTGTCCCAGGCCAGCACATAGCCACCGCGCTTCTGCCCGAACGTCATGGCCAGCAGCAGCACGGCGACGGTCTTGCCGGCCCCGCCCTTCGGGTTGACCACGGTCACCTGCCGCAGCCCGCCGAAGTTGCGCCGGACCATCTCGACGTCCTGCTTGTACTCCTGCTCCCGCTTGCCGGGCGCGAGCCGGACCAGGCCCATCGTGCCCTTCTGCAGCATCGCCCGCGCGCCCATGGTCGCCACCGGCTCGGCCGGCTTCGCCAGCCGCCGTCGCGCGAACTCCTCGGCGGTCGGGGTGCCGTCGGAGACCCAGGGCAGCTGCTGGTACGGGTCGGCCGGCGGCGGATGGGGTCCGGGCGGCTGCTGAGCCTGATGCGGAGGGACGACAGCCGGCGGGTACGGGCCGGGCACCGGCGGGGTGGGCTGCCCGTTGGCGCTCCAGGGCGGCGGGGGGCCTGGCTGGGGCGCCACCGGGCGGGCCTGATGCGGCAGGGCGTGCTGTCCCGGGGATGCGGCCTGGTGTGGACCGGGCTGCGGTCCAGGAGGTGTGGCCTGGTGCGGCAGGGGCTGGGGTCCCGGGGTTGTGGCCTGGTGTGGACCGGGCTGCGGTCCAGGAGGTGCGGCCTGGTGTGCGCCGGGGAGTGTGGCCGGGTGTGCACCGGGCTGCGGTGCCGGCGGCGTGACCGGGTATGGGGCGGTTTGCGGTCCCGGGGCTGGGACGTAGTGTGCGCCGCCCTGCGGTCCCGGGGGCGTGACGTGGGGTGCGCTCGGTGGGGCAGCCGAGTGCGGCCCGAGCTGAACCGACTGAGGGTCCAAGGGTTCGGTCGGCGGGTTGGCAGCCTGGTGCCGGCCGGGAGTCTGCGCAGCCGGCCGGTACACCAGTCCTTGGCTGTTCGCCTCCGGGACGGTGTCGCTTTCGGAGCTCTGCCTCGGCGGTGGCGTCGCGTAGTAAGTAGGTGCGCCGGACACCGCGCTGGTGCTGGACAGAGGTGCGACTCTGCCCGGTCCCGGTGCGGAAGTCACCTCCACTCCGAACGTGGCGCCCGCTCCGGACGTCGGTGCGGTGCCCGGCAGGGAAGCAGCGCCGGAAACCGGCGTGGCGCCGGATCGGAGCCTCGTGGAACCGGATTCCGCTGCGCCGGGGCGCTGCGGTGGCTTGGCCCACGGGGAGTCGCCGCTCTGCGGCTGCCCGGCGTCCTCCCGTGTGCCGGGCATCGCGGAATCTTGACCCCGGTTTACTGAGCGAGCTGCTGCGTTCGGATCGACCGGGCTCCCACTCACCGGCGCTGTGGCCGGGCCGACGATGCCGCCGTCGCGGGCGGAAAGCGCGGAGAAGGGGCCAGGGTTGCCCGAAACGGGCGTGCTGGGCGAGAAGTGGCCGGGCTCGCCGGACACCGGCGCCGATGCGGAGAAGTGGCCGGGGGCCTCGGACATCGGCGTGGAGTGGCCGGGCTCGCCGGACACCGGCGTGGATGCGGAGAAGTGGCCGGGCTCGCCCGACACCGGTGCCGATGCCGAAAAGTGCGCGGATTCGCCGGACACCGGTGCGGCTTGCGGCCACGGCCGGCCGGAGTTGTCCGGGCCCGGCGGTTGGGCCGGCACGCGCGGTGCGGTGCTCGCGGAACCACCGAACGGCGGCGCCGCCGGCTGAGCGGTCGGCGGTGTCGTGGGGAGCGGCGCAACGCGGTCGGCCGGGCGGTACAGGCCCGGGTCACCCTGGTGCGGCGCCGGGGACGGAACCGGCGAAAGCGGGAATGCCGGCGGTGCCTGGTGCGGCACCGGTTTGCCGCCGTGCACCGGAGCGTTCAGCTCCTCCGGCGGCCAGAACGGCTCGACGTCCCGGTCGGGTGGTGAGCCGTTCGTGCCCGGGACGTAGACGCGGTCGGCGTTCTCGTCCTCCACGGATGCGACCTCCCCATACTGCGATTTCGTACCTGCGTACTACCTCAGACTGGCACAAGCGGTCATGGTGCGTACACCGCCCAGGCGCCCGGCTCGGTCCACCACGAGCGCTTGCGGGTCATGGTGCCCGCCACGCCGTCGTCGAGGAACTGGAGCTCGCCGTCGCGGGGGAGGACCGAGGTTGCGCGACCGCGGGCTCGGCGCACCTCTATACGTACCCTCGGCTTCTTGAAACGCTGCTTGACCACGACCGGGACCGCCACTGCCACCTCGACCCGGCCGTCGGTGGGGTCGCCGTCGGCGAGCAGCTGGAGGCCGTCGAACTCCGCGTAGCCGGCACCGTTGCCGATCGCGCAGGCCAGAACGCCCTCGCTGCCGTCGGACAACACGGTGTCGTCGACCTCGATGCGTCCCCGCCATGGCACCGCCCGGCCGGCGTCGTCGACGCCTCCCACCAGAGCACCGTCCACAGTCACCGAGCCGCCGTCGTTACGCAGTAGGTCGAGGCGGCGCACGTTGCCGGCGAGCACGGCCGCGGCCACCTCGGCGGGATCGCGTGGGAGACCCAGCTGGGCGGCCAGATCATCACGATTGCCGGGATCCAGCGGAAGAATCGCCACCGGCGGGAGATCGGGAACAGTACGGTCGTCCGCCAGGTCACCGGGGCGCTTGCTGGGCGGGGGCGCGTACCGCCGGACCAGCCGGCGCATGACGGCCCGCAGCTGACCATCGGTGGCTGTCGCAACGATCAGGCGCACCTTGCTGTCGGCATCGGGCCAGCTCAGCCCATCGGGACGCGGGGCGGCGTCGAACCGTGCGATGACGGCGTCGATGTCGGCGTCGGAGTGGGCTACGACGGTGTCGACCCTTGCGCCGGCTTCCGTGAGGGCTTCCGCGCATTTGAGCACCGGCACTCGGGGTTTGTCGCAGATGTCGCTCTCATCGGCACCACAGGCGCCGTCGCCCACTGGAGTCTCCGCCTGCGGCGGTGCGGTCACGTAGCTATCCGCGGCGCCCGAAGTGCCGGCCGTGCCCGGAACGGCGGCGGCCGAGCCGCAGCCTCCGCAGGCCGCGCCGCAGGCGCCGGCAGCCGAGCCGCCGCCCTCGGCGAGGCTGAGGACGATCACGTCGTACATCAGGCCTCGCTCAGCACCGAGTGCCGCTCGATGACCTCTTCGCGCCCCGGGCCGACGCCGACGACGGAGATGCGGGCGCCGATGCGGCTCTCCACGAACTCGACGAAGCGCTGCGCGTTCTCCGGCAGCTCCTCGAAGTGACGGCAGCCGCTGATGTCCTTCTTCCAGCCCGGGAGCGTCTCGTAGACCGGTACGGCGTGGTGGAAGTCGGACTGGCTCACCGGCATCTCGTCGTGGCGCACCCCGTTCACCTCGTACGCGACGCAGACCGGAATCTCGTCCAACCCGTCGTAATTGTCCAGTTTGGTCAGGACGAAGTCGGTCACGCCGTTGATGCGCTGGGCGTAGCGGCCCATGACGAGGTCGAGCCAGCCGATGCGGCGGGGGCGGCCGGTCGTGGTGCCGTACTCGTGACCGACCTCACGCAGGTAGTCGCCGGTCTCGTCGTGCAGCTCGGTGGGGAACGGACCCTCGCCGACCCGGCTGGTGAACGCCTTGAGGACCGCGACGACCCGGTCGACCCGCGTCGGCGGGATGCCCGAGCCGGTGCAGGCGCCGCCGGCGGTGGCGTTGGAGCTGGTCACGAACGGGTACGTGCCGTGGTCGACGTCCAGCAGCGTCGCCTGTCCGGCCTCGCAGAGCACGACCTTGCCCGCATCGAGAGCCTGGGACAGCTCCAGCGCGGTGTCGCCGACCATCGGGCGCAGCCGCTCCGTGTACGACAGCAGCTCCGCGATCACCTCGTCGGGCTTGATGGCGCTCCGGTTGTAGATCTTCGACAGCACCTGGTTCTTGAACGACAGCGCCGCCTCGACCTTCTGGCGCAGGATCGACTCGTCGAACAGGTCCTGGATGCGGACGCCGAGGCGGTTCATCTTGTCGGCGTACGTGGGGCCGATGCCGCGACCGGTCGTGCCGATTCGCCGGGCGCCGAGGAAACGCTCGCTCACCTTGTCGAGGGAGCGGTTGTACGACGCGATCACGTGGGCGTTGGCGCTGATCCGTAGCCGGGAGGTGTCGATGCCGCGCGCCTCGAGCACGTCGAGCTCCTGGAACAGCACGGCGAGGTCGACGACGACGCCGTTGCCGATCACGGGGGTGACGCCCGGGGTGAGGATGCCGCTCGGGAGCAGGTGCAGGGCGTACTTCTCGCCCTTGATCACCACGGTGTGGCCGGCGTTGTTGCCGCCGTTGAACTTGACCACGTAGTCCAGCCGGTCGCCCAGCAGGTCCGTCGCCTTGCCCTTGCCCTCGTCGCCCCACTGGGCGCCGACCAACACGATCACCGGCACTTGACTGACGCCTTCCGTTGAAACACGTCGTACACGGAGAGGCCCGGGTACTGCCGAAGTTTACGCGACCGCACCCCTGGCTGCTGCCGGGTTGTCCACAGGTCGGATCGGTTATCCACAGGCTCCGCGAGTTATCCACAGGGTGTCATGCCGCGGTCGCTGCACGTGCATTGTGGACCTGTGGACGACCGTGAGCGAGATCCTCGGCGGCCCGTAGGATCTGCCGAGTGCGCGTACTTCTGATCGGATCCGGTGGGCGTGAGCACGCCCTCGCCGTAGGCCTGGCCGCAGACCCTTCGGTGGAAGAGCTCATCGCGGCTCCGGGCAATCCCGGCATCGCGTCCGTCGCGACGCTTCGTGACGTTACAGCTACGGACCCGGCCGCGGTTGCCGCGCTGGCCGTCGAGGTCGGCGCGGACCTGGTCGTGGTCGGCCCGGAAGCCCCCCTGGTGGCGGGCGTGGCGGACGCCGTGCGCGCGAAGGGCATCGCCTGCTTCGGCCCCACCGCGGCCGCAGCCCAGCTGGAGGGCTCGAAAGCCTTCGCCAAGGACGTCATGACCGCGGCCGGCGTGCCGACAGGGCGCTCCTACACATGTACGTCCACCGCCGAAGTGACCGCCGCCCTCGAGGAGTTCGGCCCGCCGTACGTGGTCAAGAACGACGGTCTCGCCGCTGGCAAGGGTGTCGTGGTCACCGATTCGCTGGACGCCGCGCGGCAGCACGCGGCGGAGTGTGGCCGAGTCGTCATCGAGGAGTTCCTCGACGGTCCCGAGGTGTCGCTGTTCGTGGTCACCGACGGCACGGCGGCGGTGCCCCTGATGCCGGCGCAGGACTTCAAGCGCGTGGGCGACGGCGACGCCGGGCCGAACACGGGCGGGATGGGGGCCTACGCGCCCCTGCCCTGGGCGCCGGCCGACCTGGTCGAACGCGTGATGGCGGAGACTGTCGAGCCGACGCTGGCCGAGATGCGCAAGCGTGGCACCCCGTTCGCGGGCCTGCTCTACGTGGGGCTGGCGCTGACCGGCAAGGGCCCGCGGGTCATCGAGTTCAATGCGCGCTTCGGCGACCCCGAGACGCAGGTGGTGCTCGCGCTGCTGGCGTCGCCCCTGGGCGAACTGCTGCACGCCGCCTCGACCGGCACGCTCGCCGACTTCCCGCCGCTGCGCTGGCACGACGGCGCCGCGGTGACCGTGGTCGTGGCCGGCCACAACTATCCGGATACGCCGCGCACCGGCGACGTCATCGAGGGTGGCGAGCGGCCCGGCGTCATCCACGCCGGCACGGCCCGGCGGGAGGACGGCGCGCTGGTGTCGTCAGGAGGTCGCGTGCTGAGCGTCACCGCGACCGGGGCGGACCTCGCGGCGGCGCGCGCGGCGGCCTACGAGCTGGTCAAGGGCGTGCATCTCGACGGCTCCCACCACCGCACGGACATCGCCCTGGCCGCGGTCGAGGGCCGCATCACCGTCTGAGGAAGACGCCCTCGGCGGAAGCCCCGGCGGCGACGCCGTTTGAGGAAGACGGAGAAAGCGCAACGCCGGCCCGAGCCAGGAGGCCCGGACCGGCGTCAGCGACCGTCGGTCGGTCAGCCCTTGGGGATGTCGAAGAGCTTCGCCACCTGAGCCGCCAGGCCCAGGTCACCCTTCGCCTTGATCTTGCCGGTCATGAACATCATCATCGGGTTGCCGTCGCCGGAGACGACCTTCAGGAAGGTCACCGGGTCCATCGTCATGGCGAGCTTCGGCTCCCGTGCGGGCTGGTTGGTCACCGTGCAGGCGCCGTTCTCGATCACCGTCTCGTAGGTGTCGGTGCCTCCGCCGGGCCCACCGGTGATGTTCCAGTGGATGACCGCCTGGGTGGAACCGGCCCGGTCCGCCCGGAAGAGCGTGGGCATCCGGTTGAAGACCTCGTCCAGGACCTTGCTGCGGCTGTCGGAACCCATGACCTCCGCGATCTTGGAATCCGGGGTGGACTTCACCAGCGCGGCGAACTCCTTCGGACCGATAGCGGCGAGCGACTCAGGGTTGAATTCAGTCATCGGTGGACCTTTCGGAATGTGCGCCAGACCTACTCGCGAGTAACCCTAGCGATAACCGCGTCACTTGGCAGTCTCTCAACCGCCAAACAACTGTTGGACAGTGAGCCCCGTCTCTCGTAACTTTCGCACCATGCCTTCGGGAGATCGTCGCCAGGCCGTGTTCCGGGCGATGGCCCATCCCGTACGGCTGCAGATCCTCTCTCGGCTCGCGGGCGCCTCGCTGACCGCCGCGGATGTGGCCCGGGAGCTTCGCCTCACCCACGCCAACGCGAGCTACCACCTGCGCAACCTGCTCACCGCCGGCCTTGTCGTGCAGGACGGCGAGGAGCGGATCCGCGGCGGCGTGGCGAAGCGCTACCGCTACGACGCCGCCGGGGCGTTCCCGCACACCCGGCAAGCCCTGTTCGTGGCGGTCGCCAACGAGCTGATCCGGCGTACCGCGGAGGCCGACTGGTCCGTCGCCGGCACCGTGACCGACGCCGAGCTGTGGGTGGACCCCGCCGTCTTCCGCGAGGTCCGCGACCGCATCGCCCGGGCGAGCCGGGAGCTGCAAGAGGCGGCCCAGGCGCCGCGTACGCCCGGCACCGTGCGCACCAGCACGACCGTAGCGATGTTCCGGATGGCCGCGGAATGAGTGTTGCCTTCCGTTTCCTGCTCGCGGGCCGCACTGTCGCCGCGTTCGGCAACGCGATCGCCCCGGTCGCGCTCGCCTTCGCCGTCCTGGACCTGACCGGTTCGGCCGGCGACCTGGGCCTCGTCGTGGGCGCGCGGATGACCGCGAAGGTGCTGTTCCTCCTCTTCGGCGGCGCCTTCGCCGACCGCGTGCCGAAACACCTGCTCATGGTCGGGTCCGGGTTGGCCGCGGCGGTCACCCAGGGTGCGATCGCCGCTCTGGTTCTGACGGGTACGGCCACGGTGCCGCTGCTGATCACCCTGTCCGCGGTCAACGGCATGGTGGCGGCGCTGGCGCTGCCGGCGTCCTCGGCGATCCTGCCGCAGCTCGTGCCGGCGGAGCAGCGGCAGCGGGCGAACGCTCTCAACCGCCTGGTGTTCAACGGCGCCTACATCGTCGGCGCTCCCGTCGGCGGCGTCCTCGTGGCGACCGCCGGGCCGGGCTGGGGCATCGCGATCGACGCGTCGACCTTCCTGCTGTCCGCGGCCTGCTTCGCCGCCGTGGGGTCCGTGGCGACGCCGAGGAGCGGGAAGGCGGGCATCCTCACCGACCTGCGGGCCGGGTGGACCGAGTTCCGGTCGCGTACCTGGATCTGGGTGGTGGTGTCCGCCTTCGCGCTGATGAACGCGAGCCTGAGCGGCGGGTTCAACGTGCTCGGCCCGCTGGTAGCGCAACATTCGGTGGGCCGCCAGGCATGGGGCTTCGTGCTGGGCGCGCAGACCGCCGGCATGGTTCTCGGCGCCGTCGTCGCCATGCGGATCCGCGCGAGAAGGCTGCTGTTCGTCGGCGTGCTGTGCACCGGTTTCCAGGTTCTGCCGCTGCTTACTCTCGGCGTCGCCCCACGCCTGGGGTTGTTGCTGGCTGCGGCGTTCCTCGCCGGCTTCACGGTCGAGCAGTTCATCGTCGCCTGGGAGACGAGCATGCAGGAGCACGTTCCCGCCGACAAGCTCGCGCGCGTGTACTCGTACGACATGGTCGGGTCCTTCATCGCCATCCCCGTCGGTCAGGTCCTTGCCGGGCCGATCGCGGAGGCCGTCGGCGTCGAGCCGACGCTGATCGGCGCGGCCGGCCTCGTCGCTCTCGCGGTGCTCGGCATGCTCGCCAGCCGGGACGTGCGTCACCTGCGGCACAGGCGGCCCGACGGCGAAAAGGCCGACCTGCAGCCCATGGAAGAATTGGCCGCGTGAGCATCCCGAACGTCCTCGCCAGCCGTTACGCCTCCGCCGAACTCGCCGGGCTGTGGTCGCCCGAGGAGAAGATCCGGATGGAGCGCCGGTTGTGGCTCGCCGTCCTGCGCGCCCAGCGCGACCTCGGTGTCGCGGTGCCCGACGGGGTGGTGGAGGCGTACGAGCGGGTGGTCGACGACGTCGACCTGGCGAGCATCGCCGAGCGTGAGCGGGTGACCCGGCACGACGTCAAGGCGCGCATCGAAGAGTTCAGCGCCCTTGCCGGGCACGAGCACATTCACAAAGGCATGACGTCGCGCGACCTCACCGAGAACGTCGAGCAGCTTCAGGTACGCGCGTCGCTGGAGCTGATCCGTGGCCGCGTCGTCGCCACGCTCGCCCGGCTGACCGAGCGCGCGGTGGAGCACACCGACCTCGTCATGACCGGTCGCTCGCACAACGTCGCGGCGCAGGCCACCACGCTGGGCAAGCGGTTCGCGAGTGCGGCCGAGGAGCTGCTGATCGCGTACGAGCGGCTGGACGATCTCATCGGCCGCTACCCCCTGCGCGGCATCAAGGGACCGGTCGGTACGGCCGCGGACCAGCTCGACCTGCTCGACGGCGACGCGGAGAAGCTGGCTCAGCTGGAGGAGAAGGTCGCGCGGCACCTCGGGTTCGAGCGGGTGCTGACCAGCGTCGGCCAGGTCTACCCGCGCTCGCTGGACTTCGACGTGGTGTCGGCGCTTGCGCAGGTGGTCGCGGCGCCGTCGTCGCTGGCGACCACGATCCGGCTGATGGTGGGCCAGGAGCTGGTGACCGAGGGGTTCAAGCCGGGTCAGGTGGGCTCGTCGGCGATGCCGCACAAGATGAACACCCGCTCGTCGGAGCGGGTCAACGGGCTCGCCGTCATCGTCCGCGGCTACCTGTCGATGGTCGGTGAGCTGGCCGGCGACCAGTGGAACGAGGGCGACGTCTCCTGCTCGGTGGTGCGCCGGGTCGCCCTGCCGGACGCGTTCTTCGCCACCGACGGGCTGTTCCAGACGTTCCTGACCGTGCTCGACGAGTTCGGCGCGTACCCGGCGGTGATCGCCCGCGAGCTCGACCGCTTCCTGCCGTTCCTGGCGACCACGAAGATCCTGGTCGCGGCCGTCCGCAAGGGCGTGGGGCGCGAGGTGGCGCACGAGGTCATCAAGGAACACGCCGTGGGCGTGGCGCTCGCGATGCGCGAGAAGGGCGTCGCCGAGAACGACCTTTTCGACCGACTGGCCGCGGACGGGCGGCTGGGCCTGTCCCGCGCCGAGATCGATGCTCTGGTCGCGGACCGCGCCGCGTTCGTCGGCGCTGCTCCGGCCCAGGTGCGGGCGGTCGCCGACCGGGTCGCGCGGATCGTCGCGGCGCACCCGGAGGCCGCGGGCTACGCGCCCGCGCCGATCCTCTAGCAAGGCCCACCGGGGGTGGCGGAGCAGATCTCACGCCACCCCCGAGGGAATCTTCATCAGACGCCGGCGACGGACGTGATCCACGACCGGTTGTACGCGACGCTCGCGTAGTACTGGCGGCTCGTGCCGTCGGCGGTGGAGGCCACGCCGACCTGGGCGCCGTTGTAGACCTCCGGACCACCGGAGTCGCCGCGCCAGGCGTTGCCGTTGATCCCGGTGCTGCCGATCGCGCGGCCGCCGTACGCGTCGGTCTGGTTGGTCGACGTGACGCGGACGCTCGCGGTCTTGAGGACCGTGGACGCGTCGCAGTCGCTGTAACAGGTCATGCCCCAGCCGTAGAGCGAGTTCGTCGAGCCCACCGGCGGGTAGGAGCTGGACAGCGGCATGTAGGACGTGGAGACCGAGCTGCTCAGGCGCATCAGCGCGAGGTCGTTGCGGGTCGAGGTGGAGGTGACCGTACGGGTCACGCCGCCCGACGTACGGTTCACGCTGCCGACGCGTACCGACATCGAGCCGCTGATGCAGTGGCGGGCCGTGAGCACGTAGTTCGCGGAGATGATCGTGCCGGAGCAGGTGAAGTTGCCGTTGCTGAACACCGCGGCGGCCCACGGGGCCGAGGAGACGGTGCTGCCGCCGATGATGTGCTGCGGACCGTCGTCGGCGGCGTTGGCGGCGGCGGGCACGGCCAGCACGCCGGTCAGGGCGGTGGCCAGAGAGGCGACAGCGATGCGGATGCGCACGCCGGGCTCCTTCCGATTCCGTCGATGCGGGGACGGCATCGAGCTTGATCGACTGACCGTAGGGTGGCCCGCTGCCTGCGACAACACTCCAATTGACACCTATCACGGTGTGATGGCAGCGATGTCGCGGCAGGTCACCGCGCGGTTGCGGTGAGTTCCTACCTCCGTGGTGGAGATCACGGTCGAGATTGCCTGCTCAGCGCGCTATGCGTCAGCCTGCCGACACCGGCCGATGGGTCGATCGGCGGCCGTACAGGGTAGGCTTTGCCCGCTCGCCCCTTAGAGGGCCACCCAACTGCGCGCCTACACAGTCAGGAGTGCCCGTGGCTCGCGTCGTCGTCGACGTCATGCTCAAGCCGGAGATCCTCGATCCGCAGGGCCAGGCGGTCGCCAACGCGCTGCCGCGGCTCGGCGTCAGCGAGGTCTCCTCCGTACGCATCGGACGCCGGATCGAGATCGAGTTCGCCGGAGAACCGGATCTCGACACCGCCCGCGAGATCGCCGACAAGCTGCTCGCCAACCCCGTCATCGAGGACTTCACGATCCGCGTCGAGGAGCCGGCCGGTGACGCCGCGCAGGTGACCGCGTGAGCATGCGGATCGGAGTCGTCACCTTCCCGGGTTCGCTCGACGACGGGGACGCGGCCCGCGCGGTCCGGATCGCCGGTGGGGAGGCCGTGCGTCTCTGGCACGGCGACGAGAAGCTGCACGGCGTCGACGCCGTGGTCCTGCCCGGCGGATTCTCGTACGGCGACGCCCTGCGCTGCGGCGCGATCGCCCGGTTCGCCGCCGTGATGGAGACCGTCGCCGACGCCGCCCGCGGTGGCCTGCCGGTGCTCGGCATCTGCAACGGCTTCCAGATCCTCTGCGAGGCGCACCTGCTGCCCGGCGCTCTGACGCGCAACCAGCACCTGCACTTCCGCAACCGCGACCAGTACCTGCGCGTCGAGAGCACCTCGACGGCATGGACCAACACCTTCACCGCCGACCAGGAGATCCTGATCCCGGTGAAGAACGGCGAAGGCTGCTACGTGGCCGACCGGCGCACCCTCGACGAGCTGGAGGGGGAGGGCCGGATCGTCGCACGCTACATCCGCGGCAACCCGAACGGCTCGCAGCGCGACATCGCCGCGATCACCAACGCGGCCGGCAACGTGGTCGGCATCATGCCGCATCCGGAACACGCGGTGGAGGCGCTGACCGGCCCGTCCCTCGACGGCCTCGGCTTCTTCACCTCCGCCCTGCGGCACCTGGCCGGGACGGCCGCGGGCGGGCAGCTCACAGGGGGAGCCCACCGATGACCACCCAGCCCGACACCGCGACCGGCGGTGCGGCGGCCTCCCGCGGCGTGCCGAACCAGCAGCCCGCGGCCGCCCAGCCGGGGAAGCCCAGCGGTTTCGCCGCCACCGACGTGCTGGTCAACCAGTTCGACGGCGGACCCGACACCGTCGAGCGCGCCCGGAACACCCCCGAGGAGCTCCAGCCCCACACCGAGCTGGGCCTCAAGGACGACGAGTACGACCGCATCCGGCAGATCCTCGGGCGCCGCCCGACGGCGTCGGAGCTCGCGATGTATTCGATCATGTGGAGCGAGCACTGCTCGTACAAGTCGAGCAAGGTGCACCTGCGTCAGTTCGGCGAGAAGGCTCCCAAGAACACGCGGATGCTCGCGGGCATCGGTGAGAACGCCGGCGTGGTGCAGATCTCCGACGAGCTCGCCGTGACGTTCAAGGTCGAGTCGCACAACCACCCGAGCTACGTCGAGCCGTATCAGGGCGCGGCGACCGGTGTGGGCGGCATCGTCCGCGACATCCTCGCCATGGGCGCGCGCCCGATCGCGGTGATGGACCCGCTGCGCTTCGGCGCGGCGGACCACCCCGACACGGCCCGGGTCCTGCCCGGCGTCGTGGCCGGCATCGGCGGGTACGGCAACTGCCTCGGCCTGCCCAACATCGGCGGCGAGATCGTCTTCGACCCGTGCTACCAGGGCAACCCCTTGGTGAACGCGCTCTCCATCGGCGTGCTGCCGGTCGAACGGCTGCAGCGCAAGGAAGCGGCCGGCGTCGGCAACGTGGTCGTGCTGCTCGGTGCGCGTACGGGCCGGGACGGCATCGGCGGCGTGTCCGTGCTGGCGTCCGCGACCTTCGACGAGGGCGCCGAGCAGCGCCGGCCGTCGGTGCAGGTCGGCGACCCGTTCATGGAGAAGCTGCTCATCGAGAGCTGCCTCGAGCTCTACGACGCCGGCCTGGTCGTCGGCATCCAGGACCTCGGCGGTGCGGGCCTCACCTGCGCCCTCACCGAGACGGCCGCCGCGGCCGGCACCGGCATGCGGGTCTGGCTGGAGCGGGTGCCGCTGCGCGAGGCCTCGATGTCGCCGACCGAGATCCTGGCCAGCGAGTCGCAGGAGCGCATGCTGCTGATCGTCGCGCCGGAGAAGCTCGACCAGGTGCTCGCCGTCGCCGAGAAGTGGGGCGTCTGGGCCACCGCGATCGGCGAGGTGACGCCCCGCGACGCCGAGGGCCGCCCCGGCCGCCTCGTCATCAGCTGGAACGACCACATCGTCGTCGACGTGCCGCCCGGCTCGCTCGCCGACGACGGCCCGGTCTACGCCCGCCCGATAAGGGAACCGGCCGACCTCATCCTGCTGCAGGCCGACCGCGCCGAGACGCTGCCGCGTCCGGCCACTCCGGACGAACTGCGCGAAACCGTCCTGCGCATGATCGCGTCGCCGAACCTGTGCGACAAGACGTGGGTCACCGAGCAGTACGACCGGTACGTCCTGGGCAACACCGTCCTGGCCCAGCCCGAGGACTCGGGTGTGCTGCGCATCGACGAGCGCACCGGCCTGGGCGTCGCGCTCTCCGTCGACGGCAACGGACGGTATGCACGTCTCGACCCGTACGAGGGTGCGCGGCTGGGCCTGGCAGAGGCGTACCGGAACGTTGCGGTGACCGGCGCCGAGCCGATCGCCGTCACCGACTGCCTGAACTTCGGCTCCCCCGAGGACCCGGCAGTGATGTGGCAGTTCGCGGAGGCCGTCCGCGGCCTCGCCGACGGCTGCCAGGAGCTCGGCATCCCGGTCACCGGCGGCAACGTCAGCTTCTACAACCAGACCGGCGCCGCCGCCATCCACCCCACCCCGGTGGTGGGCGTGCTCGGCATCCTCGAGGACGTCGCCCGTCGGGTGCCGATGGGCTTCCCGCCGCCCCCAAGCGCGGACGGCGACCTGCTCTTCCTGCTCGGCAGCACATCCTGCGAGCTCTCCGGCTCCGAATGGGCGTGGGTCACCCACGGCCACCTCGGCGGCCGCCCGCCCAAGGTGGACCTGGCCCACGAGCAGCGGCTCGGCCGGCTCCTGGCCCAGGCAGCCGAGCGCGAGCACGTGGTGGCGGCACACGACCTCTCGGACGGCGGCCTCTCGCAGGTGCTGGTCGAATCCTGCCTCCGCCGCAACGTCGGCGCCCGCATCACGCTCCCGGAGCAGGACGCGACCACGACACCGTTCGTCTGGCTCTTCAGCGAGTCCGCCGGCCGGGTTCTCGTCGCAGTCCCGCGCGGCCACGACAAGGCCTTCATGGCCCTGGCGTCGGAGCACGGCGTGCCGTGCACCGCGATCGGTGTCACGTCGCGGGAACCGGTGCTCGAGATCCAGGACCAGTTCTCGATCGGCCTGGAGGAGCTGCGCGAGGCCTTCACGTCGACGATGCGCAACCTCTTCGGCAGCCCGGCGGAGCTGGGCCCGCGCCCGGCAGCCGTGTCCCCGGTGGCGGAGCCCGCGGCGGCCTCGTCCCTGGTGGCTCAGCCCGCCGACAATCCCTCGGCAACGTCGCCCGCCGCTTCCGCGGCAGGTTCGTCGGCCGGTTCCGCCGCGGCCTCGGCCGCCGGTTCCTCGGTAGCCTCGTCGGCGAGTTCCTCGTCGGCGAGTTCCTTGGAGGCCGAGCCGCCGGTCGGCGAGTCGGATGAGCGGCAGAGCTCCGGGGCGGCGCAGACCTCTGACCAGGCGCAGGCCTTCGGGGAATTGCAAGCCTCGGGCGCGGCGCAGGCCTTCGAAGCGGAGTCGACGGGATCCACCGGCGCGACGGCTTCCTCCAACGAGGCTCCGGCGCAGAGTGCGACAGGCGACGAAGCGCGGTCGGTGACGCTCGAGATCAGCGACCCGCAGGCCGCGGGACCGGCGGCGGAGATCGCCGAGGTGCCCGCAGCGGACGAGGAACCAGCCGACCGGACAGAGCCGGCCGCATCGCATCCCGGCGGTCCGGTCGACGCGGCCCCGGCGGAGGCGCCGGCGCCCGCGGCGAAGGCCGACGACGCCGAGTCCGGTGAGCCGGAGACGAAGCCCTGACCCTCAGCGCAATGTGAGAACGCCACGGCAGCTTCTGCCGTGGCGTTCTGCTTTGCGTCCCTGCACCGAAACGGCTCGCGGGCGCCGGGACGCGGTTTCCCATACCGACCGGTTCCCCTGGGCAACGAGGCGCGGTTTCTCACACCGAAGCGGCTCCCCGGTTGCCGAGACGCGGTTTCTCACACCGAAGCGGCTCCCCGGTTGCCGAGACGCGGCTTCTCACACCGAAACGGCTCCCCGGTTGGCAAGACGCGGCTTCACACACCGAAGTGGCTTCCACGCGCCGGGACGCGGTTTCCGACCCTGAGACGGGGGCGTCGGGCGCCGGGACGCGGCTTCCGAGCCCCGACGCCCCTTCCGACGCTGCCACGGGGCTCGCGGCGCCCCGAGCGCGACAACGGGACAAAAAGAAGAGCCGGCCCAGCGGGCCGGCTCTTCTCACAGGTACTTCAGTCGTCCATCCAGTCCAGCGACCGGCGCTGACCCGGATGCGAACCCTCCGGCTGTTGCCGTGGCGCGCCGCCGTAGGTACCGCCGCGCTGGTCATAGCCGTCCTGCTCGCCGCCGTAGCCGCCACCGGCCGGCCCGCCGCCGTAGGTACCGCCGCCCTGCGGGCCACCGCCCTGCGGGCCACCGCCCTGCGGGCCACCGCCCTGCGGGCCACCGCCCTGCGGGCCACCGCCCTGCGGGCCACCCGGCCCGGCGCCGCCCCGCACGCCGCCGCCGTAGGTGCCGCCACCCGGCGCACCCCCGCCCTGCGGACCCCGCGGGGGACCGCTCGGGCCGCCCGGAGCGCCGCCGTAGGTGGCACCGCCCTGCGGACCGCCGTACGCACCGCCGCCGCCGTACGTGCCACCGCGCTGGTCACCGCCGCCGTAGCCGCCACGCTGGTCGTAGCCGCCCTGGTCCGCGTAGCCGTCCTGCTCGCCGCCGTAGCCGCCACCGGCCGGAGCGCCATACGTGCCGGCCGGCGCACCGCCGCCGTACGTCCCGCCGCCCTGGCCGCCACCGTACGCACCACCGCCGCCGGCCGTGCCACCGTAGGCGTCGCCCTGCGCAGCGCCGTACGCGCCGCCGCCCTGCGCGCCGCCGTACGTGCCGCCGCCGTAGCCGTTCCCGGCGCCCTGCGGGCCGTACGCGTTGCCGCTGTCGATGCCGCCGCCGGGACCGTCCCAGCCGCCGTAGCCCTGGTCGCCCTGCTCCTGGCCATAGCCGCCCGCCGGGTAGGCGCCGCCGTAACCGTCGTCGTAGCCGCCCTGGTCGGCGTACCCGGCGCGATCGTCGAAGGCTTCCTGGTCCGGGTGGTACATGCCGGTAGGCTCGTCGTAGCGCTGCGGTGCCGCTTGCTCTTCGTAGCCGCCGCGGTCGTCGTACGCCCCGTAGCCGTTGGCGTCGTCGTAGCCGGCGCTCTGGGCCGGCACCACCGGCGCGCCACCGAACTGGGTCGCCGTGCCGTATGCGCCCGCCGCTCCCGCGGCAGCGCCGGCAGCGGGCCAGGCCGCAGGTGCGTTGTACGTGCCGTTCTGCGGCAGAGGCGCACCGTACGGGTCCGGGAACTCGTCGACCGGCTCCGCCAGCGGCGCGCGCTGGATCATCGTCGGAGCGTCCCCGATGGACGGTGCGCCGGACCGTGGCGCGATCATCGTCGCGTCGTTGGTGCGGGCGGCGACCGGCGTTCCCGCGAGGCGCGTCTGGTCCGCTCCGGCGTAGGCGCCGGCGGCCGGCGGCACGACGGCGCCCTTGGCGTCCGCGTCCTCGAAGTCGTCCGGGTTGCTCTTGCGGCGCATCATGACCAGCACGATCGCGCCGATGCCGGCGGCGACCAGGAGGCCGCCGAGGATGATGAACAGCAGGGAGCCGGAGCCCTCGTCCTCGCCCGACGTCTTGGTGGCCGCCGGTGCGGCGGCCGCGCTCTGCTCGTCGGCCGGGGCCTGCGACGTGTCGTCCGCCGCTTCCTCGCTCGGCGTGGCGCTCGGGCTGACCGAGGTCGACGGGGTGGGTGACGTGGTGGCCGCGAGGGCCTTGATCGTCAGCGGGACGTTGATGGACTTGTCGGCGCCGCCCTGCGCGGTGACCGGGTCACCCTTGTAGCCCTGCTTGCCGGCGATGACGAGCAGCGAGCCCACCGCGATGGGCGCGCCGTCGGTCGACCGGAACGAGTAGCCGCCGTCGTTGCCCGAGGTGGCGTTGAACGTGCGCCCCGCGCTGTCGCGCAGGGCCACCGACGCACCGGGTACGGCCTTGCCGTCCTGGTCCTTCACCTTGCCGCTGACCTGGCGTACGGCCTGGGGCTTGTCCGGACCGCGCACCGTGATGTTGCGGGCGGCGTTGCCGGTCTCGTCCCCGATCTTCGCCGTGATCTGGACCTGGATGGTCTTGGTCTGTCCCGCGTCGACGGTGCCGGCGGTCAGCACGGCCTCGAACGGCTTGCTCTGCCCGGCCGGGATGGTGTCGTCGAAGTTGCAGTTGCTGCAGCTCATCCCGTCGGCCTTGATGACCACCGTGACGCCGGTCTCGGCGTTCGGGGCGGGCACATTCCGGTTCGTGATGGTGTACTTCAGCGTGGTCTTGCCCCCGGAGGGAAGGTCTCCCGAGGACAGGCTGGTGATCGAAACCTGTGGTTCCGCCGCCAGAGCCGCCGAGGGGACGGCGGCGAGGACGCCACCGATCACCGCCAGGAACGCACCGGCCTGGACAGCCCGGGCTCGTAGGTGCGTTGTCACGTCCACCGCCTTCCGGTCGCGCGGTCCCCGGGGTGCCTTGGAGTTACCCCCTGGATTCCGCGACGAGTACACACCGTCGGCCACTATGCCCTGTCGGATGACGTCTGCGCGAGTCAGGGCCGCCGAGTTCTGTTCATTTGCCGGGTCGTATTGTCCCGACGTGTCTTCTGCGCACAATAAATCCGAGTCGGTCGGCGTGGCGTTGGACGCGCTGGACGCGGGTGACGAACCGGACCGTTCCGTGCTCCGTGACGCTGTGCGAGCGCTGCTGGCCGAGCTCGCCCGTACCGCTCCGGGCCGATCGGTGGAGGTCCGTATTCCACCTTTCGGTGCGATTCAGTGTGTCGCCGGCCCCCGGCACACCCGCGGCACACCGCCCAATGTGGTCGAGACCGATCCGATGACCTGGCTCCTCGTCGCAACGGGCCGCTTGAACTGGGCCGATGCGGTCAATTCCGGGCGCGTAAGGGCCAGCGGGATACGCACCGATCTCGCTCCGTACCTCCCTGTGCACCCGAGCTGAAGATCCGCTTCCTCGCGTACACTGGTCGGTCGGTACAGACCTGCAAGTCCGAGCAGCCTGCAAGTCCGAGCAGATCAGCATGAGGGAGCAAGCGAGTGCCCCGAGGCGACGGCCTGTTGACCGACGATCTCGACCCCCAGGACCGCGGACCCCAGGATGCCTGCGGCGTCTTCGGCGTCTGGGCCCCCGAGGAAGAGGTCGCCAAACTTACCTACTTCGGCCTCTTCGCCCTGCAGCACCGCGGCCAGGAGGCGGCCGGCATCGCCGTGAGTGACGGCTCCGGTGTCGTCGTCTACAAGGATCTCGGCCTGGTCTCCCAGGTCTTCGACGAGCCGACGCTGGCCAGCCTGCGCGGCCATCTCGCCATCGGTCACACCCGTTACTCCACCACCGGTGGTTCCAACTGGGAGAACGCCCAGCCCACGATCCGCGCCACCACGGCGGGCACGACGATCGCGCTGGCGCACAACGGCAACCTCGTCAACACCGCCGAGCTCGCCCGGGAAGTCGCCGAGCGCGGCCTCGAGGCCGACGCCGCCACCTCCGACACCGCCCTGGTGACGACCCTGCTCGCCAGCCGCCCGGATCTGTCCGTCGAGGCCGCGGCCATGGAGGTGCTCCCGCGCCTGCGGGGCGCGTTCAGCTTCGTCTTCATGGACGAGGGCACCCTGTACGCGGCCCGCGACGCCCAGGGGGTGCGCCCGCTGGTGCTCGGCCGCATGGAGCGCGGCTGGGCCGTGGCCAGTGAGACCGCGGCCCTGGACATCGTCGGCGCGAGCTTCGTCCGTGAGGTGGAGCCGGGCGAGATCCTCGCGATCGACGAGCACGGCCTGCGTTCGACGCGGTTCGCGGTGCCGGAGCCTAAGGGCTGTCTTTTCGAGTACGTGTACCTTGCGCGCCCCGACACCACGATCGCCGGCCGCAACATCTACGCCGCCCGCGTCGAGGTCGGCCGCCGCCTGGCCAAGGAGCATCCGGTCGAGGCGGACCTGGTGATCGGCGTTCCGGAGTCCGGCATCCCGGCGGCCATCGGATATGCGGAAGAGTCCGGCATTCCGTACAGCGCGGGCTTCATGAAGAACGCGTACGTGGGCCGCACCTTCATCCAGCCCTCGCAGACGATCCGGCAGCTGGGCATCCGGCTGAAGCTGAACCCGCTGCGGGAGGTGGTCCGCGGCAAGCGCATCGTGGTCATCGACGACTCGATCGTGCGCGGCAACACCCAGCGCGCGCAGATCCGCATGCTGCGCGAGGCCGGCGCGCTCGAGGTGCACGTCCGCATCTCCTCGCCGCCGGTCAAGTGGCCGTGTTTCTACGGCATCGACTTCGCGACCCGGGCCGAGCTGATCGCCAACGGCCTGGAGATCGACGGCATCCGCCGCTCGATCGGTGCCGACTCCCTGGGGTACGTTTCGCTGGACGGCCTGGTCCAGGCGACCGAGCAGCCGAAGACACGGCTCTGCATGGCCTGCTTCGATGGGCAGTACCCGATCGAGCTGCCGGCCGGTCACCTGATCGGCAAGCACCTGCTCGAGAGCGTCGGCAAGCGGGCATCGATGCCCGACGCCTCGCCGGAGGCGGCCACCGCAGCGGTGGCCGAACTCGAGCAGGAGTACGAGGATGAGCAGTACGCCGAGGGCGAACGCGAGCGGTCACAGCCGCTGGTCGGCAGCCCAGGCGGCACGGACGCCCTGCACCGCCCGTAACCTGCGGAACCACCGAGTACCTTCCGACGTCGAAGCAAGCGGCACAGCCGAGCAGCACCACCACCAAAGGGGAGAACCGTGACGCACGTGTCCGAGCGCAACAGTGCCGGATCCAACGGCGCCGAGGGTGCCGACCGCCAGCCGTGGTCGGCCGGGGCCGGCCGCAGCGTTCGGAAGCGCACCGTGACGTACGCCGACGCCGGCGTCTCCATCCACGCCGGCGAGCGCGCGGTCGAGCTGCTCAAGAGCAAGGTCAAGAAGACCACGCGCCCCGAGGTGATGGGTGATCTCGGTGGCTTCGCCGGCCTCTTCAAGCTGAACACCCAGAAGTACAAGAGCCCGATCCTCGCCTCGTCGACGGACGGCGTGGGCACCAAGCTGGTGATCGCGCAGCAGCTCGACATCCACGACACGATCGGCATCGACCTCGTCGCCATGGTGGTGGACGACCTGGTCGCCTGCGGTGCGGAGCCGCTGTTCCTGCTCGACTACATCGCCTGCGGCGAGGTGGTGCCGGACAAGGTCGCCGAGATCGGCGCCGGCATCGCGGACGGCTGCCGGTACGCGGGCTGCGCGCTCCTCGGCGGCGAGACGGCGGAGCACCCCGGCGTGCTGCGCCCCGACGAGTACGACGTGTCGGCGACCGGTGTCGGTGTGGTGGAGGAGAGCGAGATCCTCGGCGCGCACCGCGTGGAGATCGGCGACGCGGTCATCGCGATGCGCTCGTCCGGCCTGCACTCGAACGGCTATTCGCTGGTCCGCCACGTCCTCCTCGGTGCGGGCCGCATGCGGCTCGACACCGTCGTGGAGGACTTCGGCAAGCAGCGCACCCTGGGCGAGGAGCTGCTCACGCCCACCAAGATCTACGCCAAGGACTGCCTCGGGCTGATCGAGGAGACCGAGGTACGCGCCTTCTGCCACGTCACGGGCGGCGGCATCCCGGGCAACCTGGTCCGCATCCTCCCGGAGCACGTCGACGCGGTGGTCGACCGCTCGTCCTGGCGCCCTCAGTCGATCTTCGACCTGATCCAGGCGAAGGGCCGCATCGAGGACACCGAGATGGAAGCCACGTTCAACATGGGCGTCGGCATGTTCGCGATCGTGTCCGCCGACGACGCCGACCGCGCGATGGCCTACCTGACCGGCCGCGGCGTGGAGGCGTGGCAGGTGGGCGAGGTCATCGAGGGCAGCGGCCAGGTGCAGATGATGGGCCAGTACACCCGCGGTTGATCCGCCGGCCGGGATCTTGCGGGCTTACGACTTCGGCGCTTTCTCGCGCTTCGTATGAAATGATCCGCGTGTGTCGATGGGATGGCACACGCGGATCTTTTGGTCATAGATGGGAGCAGCGAGGCACACTCGGGTGGACGTCGGTTCTTAGCCTGGCCTGAGCCGACGACGACGCGGACGGGGAGGTGGCGGTGGGAGATCGCTGGAGCGGTATGCGCGGCATCGCCACGGTACCCACCTACGTGGTCATGCAGCCCACCACGCTCTGCAACCTCGACTGCTCCTACTGCTACCTTCCGTTGCGGCGTGCGGACCGGAAGATGCCCGTCGAGGTCGCCGGCGCCGTCGCTGCTTCTGTGAACGCCTGGGCCCGTACGGGAAGATTCTCGGTCGTCTGGCACGGGGGTGAGCCGCTCGCAGCGGGACGGGCCCACCTGGCCGACCTGATGCGGCCCTTCGCCGAAGGCGTCGAGCACCACATTCAGACGAACGCGACGCTGATCGACGACGCATGGTGCGAGTTCTTCGCCGAGCGCGGCATCCGCGTCAGCGTGAGCGTCGACGGCCCCGAAGCGCGTAACGGCGATCGGGTCACCGCGGGTGACAAGCCGGCGTACACGCGGATCGTGCGCGGCATCGAGGCGCTCAAGCGGCACGAGATCCCGTTCTCCGCCCTGTGCGTGGTCGGCCGGCCGCTGCCGGGGCTGGCCACCGAGCTGTACGACTACTTCCTCGACCTCGGCTGCGACGTGCTGGGGATCAACGTCGAGGAGCTGGAGGGCGTGAACGTCCGCGCGAACCGGCACCCGGAGGAGGACGTGACCGCCTTCTGGGCCGAGCTGGTCGGCGCCTGGCGGCGCGATCCGCGGATCCACCTGCGCGAAATCGAATGGTCGCTGCGCTACACGGCGGCGGTCCTCGACGGTACGGCGGACGACGTGCTGCCCCGGCGCCTCGATCCGATCCCGACCGTGGCGCACGACGGCAGCGTGGTCCTGCTCTCGCCCGAGCTCGCCGGCTTCTCCGACGCCCGGTACGGCGACTTCAGCAGCGGTAACGTGCTCGCCACCCCGCTCGCGGAGATCCTCGCCGCGGCGACGGGGACGCCGTGGATCCGCGAGTTCCTGAACGGTGTGGAGGCGTGCCGGGCCCAGTGCCCCTATTTCGGTTTCTGCGGGGGCGCCCACGCGGCCAACCGCTATTTCGAGCGCGGCCGGTTCGATGTCACGATCACGGACCACTGCCGCAACAGCAAGATTCGCCTACTGGAGGGAGTGCTGGACCATGCCCGAGATCACGAGCCCACGGCCGTCTGACCGCGTGGAGACGGATCCCGTGACGGCGCGGGTGCGCGACACCCGTACGGGTCTGGCCGCCCTCATCCAGGAGGCGGACGAGGCGCGGCGGCAGCGCGAGGAGACGGCGGCCGGGGAAGGGTCGGCGGTCTGCGCCTGGAACCACTTCGAGAACATCCCGACGTTCTACAACTGGAACAACCGGCCCCGCTGAGCGGGCCCGGCGGCGACGGCGGCCGGGGGCGGGCGCCGTCGCTGACCGAATCTGGACATGCGAGAGCCGCCACCCGCGCCCGGGATCGGAGGCGCCATCGTGCGGCCGAGGCCGGACATGCCTGAAGGCGCTGTCGGCGGCCGAATCACCACCGTGATGCCGCCCGGGATGACCAGCTGCGCCGCAGAGGAGCAAGGGTCGTCAGGGCATGCCATGGCAGCTCAGGCCCCGACCGGTGCCCGCGATGGCGGCCGGCATCCAGGCGCCCGCGATGGCGGCCGGCATCCAGGCGCCCGCGATGGCGGCCGCACCCACGCGCCCGCGATGGCGGCCCGCACCCAGGCGCCCGCGATGGCGGCCCGCACCCACAAAGTGGCGCCAGCATCCACGAAGCGCGGCCCGCACCAGCCAGGGCCATCCCGGCCTCGCGTTCCAGCGTCCTACGAAGCGCGGCCCGCACCCAAGAGAGCACCGGGCCCGCGATAGGGCGCCGCGACCACGGGGGACACCCGCGCTCGCGAAAGGCACCCGGGGCCTGCGAAGGGCATCCGGAGGGCCACGCCGTCGGCGCGGTGGAGGGGTGAAGGACTACGAGCAGAACATGATGCCCGCGCGATCACGCTGCGTGGGCATCATGAACTGCCGGAACGACCGCGACACACGGAAGCACGCGGGAAGCCGCGTGCTCTGTGCAATACGGGTCAGCGCCTCGAAGGCGACCAACGGTCGGGCTCGTCGTCCAGATCGTCGTCATCCTCGTCGTCGACGAAGTTGTCGTCGTCGTCGTCGAAGTGATGGTCGGACTTACCAGCACCCGCCAGTTCGCGCTGCAAGGCGGTGAGGTCGGTGTTCGGGGAGTGGTACTTCAACTCCCGGGCCACCTTTGTCTGCTTGGCCTTAGCACGGCCGCGCCCCATGGCTCGACCCCCTCGCACAGAATTCGGGGCAGCCCGAAGGCGGGCCCCGATGACGTCAGGCATCTCTCGTGGGTCTTACGGTACATGGACGATGCCGCCTTCGGCACCTCGGGTTACGTGTACCACCGTCGCGCGTCGCGACTCGTCGGGGACGCGACGCACGACGGTGTACAAAAGCCTCAACCCAGGTAGATGCTGCGGAGCCGTCCGACTTCGGCCATCCGGCGCTCGGCGAGACGGTCGGCGGCCACCGCCGGCGGCACGCCCTCGTCGTCGGCGAGACGCAGGATCTGGCTCGTGGTGTCGAAGATCTTGGTGGCACGGAGCTTGGCGCGCTCGAAGTTGAAGCCCTCGATCTCGTCGGCCACCTGGATGACGCCGCCGGCGTTCACCACGTAGTCCGGCGTGTAGAGGATGCCGCGCTCCTCGAGCAGCTTCTCGATGCCGGGGTGGGCGAGCTGGTTGTTCGCCCCGCCGGTCACGATCTTGGCGCGCAGCGCCGGCACCGTGTCGTCGTCGAGGGCACCGCCCAGCGCGCACGGGGCGTACACGTCGATGTCGCTGGTGATCAGGGTCTGGGTGTCCGCGACGAGATCGATCTGCGGGTACGTCGTGCGGGCCCACTCGAGCGCGGCAGGGCTGACGTCAGTGGCGACCACGGCAGCGCCGTCCTCGATCAGGTGACCCGCGAGGTACTTGCCGACCTTGCCGAGGCCCGCAATGCCGACCCGGCGCCCGGCCAGCGTCGGGCTGCCCCAGGTGTGCTCGGCGGCCGCGCGCATGCCCTGGAAGACACCCCAGGCGGTCAGCACCGAGGAGTCACCGGCGCCGCCGTGCTGGACGCTGCGGCCGGTCACGTAGCGGGTCTCGCGCGCGATGACGTCCATGTCCGGCACGTACGTGCCGACGTCACAGGCGGTGTAGTAACGGCCGCGGAGCGACTCCACGAAGCGTCCGTACGCCCGCAGCAGCCCCTCCGACTTGTCCTGCACCGGGTCGCCCCAGATCACTGCCTTGCCGCCGCCGAGGTCGAGGCCGGCCAGGGCGTTCTTGTACGCCATGCCGCGCGAAAGGTTCAGCACGTCGGTGACGGCCGCCTCCTCGCTCTCGTACGGGTAGAACCGGGTGCCGCCCAGCGCGGGCCCGAGGGCCGTGGAGTAGATACCGATGATCGCCTTCAGACCGGTGTGCCGGTCCTGGCAGAAGACGACCTGCTCGTGCCCGGCGGCGTCGGTGCCGTCGCTGCTTACGAACACGCCCATGACTGCTCTCTCCTGAGTGTGTGCGGTGTACGCCCTTGTGGGGCGCGCTGCCTGCTCCGGCGGGGTGTGCCGGACATGAGCGAGCTTAGGCCCTCCGGGGTCGCTTCATGACGGCTCACGACGAGCCGCGCCCACGACAGGCGTGCCCCGAGCCACCCGATTGGCTGCGCGCGGAGGGGCAATCGACCGCGGTTTCGTGAAAGGATCGCGCCGTGCCGTCACTGTTCGCGTCGTACCTGCGCGTTTACGAGCCGCTGACCGCCTTCGACCGGGACCGTCAGGTTTTCTGGCGCCGTTATGCCCGGGAGGGGCGGGCCCTGGGCCCCGCCGAGGGGCCGGTCCGGCAGCGCACCGCCGTGCTCGAGGCGCTCGGTGCGGGCTGGACCCGGCTGCCCGACCTGCCCGACGAGGCCTACGTCCTGGAGTGGGGCGACACCCTGCTCGTCTGCCCGTGGAACCTGCGGCTGCGCGTCGCCGAGGCGGCGCTGAACGCCCGGGACGGGGTGCCGAGCGTGCTCGCCGACGCGTTCGTGCCGCCGGTGCTCGCCGGGCAGGCCAAGGCGATCGTGGAGGACTGGCGCAGCGGCGCCAAGGTGCTGGAGCGCGGCGTGCCCCGGGTGCACGAGCAGATCGCCACCTGGGGTGTGCCACTGCGCTGGTTCGTCTTCGTGGATCTGGACGAGCGGGAGATCGACCTCACCGGCGAGCGGCGTACTTTGCGCTACCGCACGGAGATCTCCAAAGCTCGCCGCCGGGCGCACCGCGGCGTCTCGGTGCTGCGCAAGTCGCTGGGGGACGCCCCGATCACCGAGGCGGTCGAGGAGGGCACGCGCTGGCTGGAGGAGTTCCACCCGCGCTCGATCGTCGAGCTGGACTACGGCGGCCTCACCGGTCTTCTTCCGGACGACGCCCTGCAGGGTGACGATTCACCCGGACTGGTGGCGGCCGGCCTGACGGCACTCTCCCGGGGTGACGCCGACGCGGCCACGGAGGCGTACGAGAAGCTCGTCGCGCGCTGGCGGGCGGTGCAGTTGCTCGAGCGCTGCAATTGATCGACACTGGTGACGCTGTTGACCAGCGAAAATAGGACGAACGGGCACGGATCGGCACCTCGGGAACCGCTTCCAAGGCGAATACTCTTCGTAATCAGCGACTGCCGAAGCGTGATTTTCGGTCCAAACAAGACACTTTCTGGCGTATAAAACCGGGATAAATCGGGCATGCTTCAACCGTCTATCTAGGGACGTTCGGCCGTTCGGCCCATGTCGGACATCGGGGACTAGCCGGACCATGAGAGACGCACCGGCCGGCGGGACCCCGGCCGTTGTCTTTAGGTACCTGTGGAGGAGTGACCGATGGCATCGCGTACGCACGATCCTGAGCCGCTACTAACACCGGCCGAGGTGGCGTCGATGTTCCGTGTCGACCCGAAGACCGTCACCCGGTGGGCCAAGGCGGGCAAGCTCAGCGCAATTCGCACCCTGGGCGGGCACCGTCGCTACCGGGAGTCGGAGGTTCGCGCCCTGCTGCAGGGACAGATTCCCACGCAGCGGCAGGGCGACTGAACGAACCGCAGTCGACCGAAAGATCGAATGAAGGGGCGAGCGCCGGGGAAGGCGATCGCCCCTTTTTCGTCTCTCAGGACACCAGGATCGTCGTCGTGCCGTGCTCACCCCGGCGGATCCGGCTGCCGATGAGCGAGAGGCGGCCGATCAGGCCGTACTTGCGTTTGAGCAGCTCTCCGACCCGTACCCGATCGGCCTCGGCACCGATGCGCGCGGTCGCCTCGATCGCCTCGCCCTTCACGTTGCCGCGGACATCGCAGGCCGCGACCGTGACCCGGCCGCTGTTGCGGATGCGCTTCAGCTTGCCCGTGCCCTTCGGCGTCCAGAACGCCAGGCCCGCACCGTCGGGCACGACCCACAGCGGGGTCGGCACGGCGCGCCCGTCCTTCCGGAACGTCGTCAGCAGGACGTATTTCTCGGCACCGAGTTGCTCGAGCGTCGGCATGTCCTCAAGAGTAGTGACAATGGATCAGCCACCCATCGGCGACGTGTTCGGCGAGTTGATCCGGGACGCGTACGCCGTGCGGACCGGAATCGGCCCGCGCCCCCTGGCGGGCGGCCGGGTGCCGCGTCCGGTCATCGAGATCATCGAGCGCGACGACGGCCTGATCAACGGCGCTCCCGCCGACCACTACCTCGCCGAGCCCGCCGAATGGCAGCCGCACGACGTACGCGCTCTGCGACTCTGCCGGGGTGCCGTGCTCGACGTCGGGTGCGGGGCCGGGCGTACGGCGCTCGAGCTGCAGCGCCGGGGCATGGCCGTGACCGGGCTGGACATCTCACCCGGCGCAGTCCAAATCGCACGCGAGCGGGGGCTGCGGGACACCGTCATCGCCACCGTCGACGATTACGCCCGTACGACCACCCGCTACGACACGTTCCTGCTGCTCGGCAACAACCTCGGCCTGCTCGAAGGGCCGGAGCGCGCCCCGGGATTCCTCGCGGCGCTCGCGGCCCTGGCCCGGCCGGGCGCGCGAATCGTGGCGCAGGGCTCGGACCCGTACGGGACGACGGACCCGGTGCACGTGGCCTATCACCGGCGCAATCGCGAGCGAGGCCGGCTCGGCGGCCAGCTGCGCCTGCGCCTGCGGTATCGCCTGCTGGCGACGGAGTGGTTCGACTACCTGAACTGCTCGGTGGACGAGCTGGAGAAGCTGCTCGAGGGCACCCCGTGGCGTCTGAAATCCGTCGACACCCAGGACCGGCCTTACTACCTTGCGGTCATGGAGTTGCATCCGTGAGCGAGCTGACCCGGGATCAGGTACGCCTCAGCAGGCGCATGTCGCTCGTGCTGCGGCACCGGCCCGAGGTCGCCGGCCTGGCCCTGGACCCCGCCGGCTGGGTCCCCGTCACCGACCTGCTCGCCGCCCTCGAGATCACCCGGGCCGAGCTCGACGTCGTCGTCGCCGGTAACGACAAGTCCCGTTTCGCGGTCGCCACCGGCGCCGACGGGGTGGACCGCATCCGCGCCAGCCAGGGGCATTCCCGGCGCGTGAACGTCGACCTCGACCTGCCGCCGGCGGATCCGCCCGCGACCCTGTATCACGGCACCCCGCGCGCCAACCTGCCCTCGATCATGCGCGAGGGCCTCCGGCCGCGGAGCCGTCACCATGTCCATCTCTCGCCGGACGTGCTCACGGCCCTGCGCGTCGGTCGCCGCCGGTCCGCGGACGTCGCGGTTCTCGAGGTGGATGCCGCCGCCATGACCGCGTCCGGGCACGTCTTCCACCTCAGCGCCAACGGCGTGTGGCTCACCGCCGTCGTGCCGCCGGGACATTTCCGCGAACGTTCCGAGTAAACGGACAAAACACTCTCCATCCGAAGCCCGTCGGCGCGGACCGTTAGCGTATGGGGATGGGGAGGGTTACCGGGAGTCAGCGAACGAATCTCCTGGGTGCGATCGCCCTCGTCGCGGCCCTCGGTGGCCTCGCCTTCGGGCTGCCGGCGATCAACCGGATGCTGCCCGCCGATCGCGCGGTACGCATGGACCGCCCGTACGAAATCGGTGGTGGGGTGACCGTCGTGCCGCCGCCCGGCGCGCGGATCGACGTCACGGAGACCAGGCCCGCCGAGGACGCGGGAACCGTGCTGTTCCGGCTCGGGCCCGTTCGCTACCTCGTCACCGTCCAGCCCTTCGACGGCACCCTGCAGACGGCCGTCCTGCGGCTGCGCCAGCGCATCACCGGCACGTCCGGCTACCAGGTCACCGGCACCGAGCTGACCGTCGCGACGGCCGGCGGCCTGGCCGGTGTCCAGGGCGGCTACAGCGCCCCCGGTCGCGGCGGGCGGTACGCGGTCTTCGTCGCCGACGGCCACACCATCGAGGTCACGGTCAGCGGCGACGACCTGGACCTGGGCCGCACCCTGCCGGCCATCGACGCCAGCACCAGAACCCTCCGGTACGCGCCGGAGCGGACCGGATGACGGCGGAGCCCCGGTTGCGCAGCGCCCGGTCCGCGCCCGTACAACCGGGCCCCGACCCCGACCTCGGGCTGGTGCGCCGCCCCGCGTTCTGGATCGTGCTCGCCGTGCTCCTCGCCGGCGCCTGGCGGATGACGACGATCACGGCGCAGTTCGCCGCTGCGTACCCCTGGGCGCTGGTCACGGCGACCACCCTTTTCGCCGTGCTGGCCGTGCCGTTCTGGTTCGTGGTCTCGGAGCTCGACTTCCTCGAGCGGGAACCGCCCGCCCTGATGGTCCTGGCGTTCGCCTGGGGCGGCCTGGTGGCCACGACCGTCTCCATCCCCGGCAGCGCGGCACTCGACGACATCATCGCCAAGCTCGGATCGCCGCACCTGGCCGCCGACTGGGGCGCCGCGCTAGCCGGCCCGACCGTCGAGGAGGTCGCCAAGACGCTCGGCGTGGTCGCCGTCGTGCTGATCGCCCGCGAGCAGGTCAACAGCGTGCTCGACGGCGTCGTCTACGGCGCGATGGTCGGCCTGGGCTTCCAGATCGTCGAGGACATCGTGTACGCGATGGGCGCCGTCGCGCTGGCCGGACGCGGCGACCACGTCGAGCCGGTCATCACCACGTTCCTGCTCCGCGGGTTCCTGTCCGGGGTGTGGAGCCACACCCTGTTCGGCGCGCTCGCCGGGGCCGGGATCGGATATCTGGTCGTGCGCGGTGACCGTACGCTGCGCACCCGGCTCGGCGTCGCCATGCTCGCCGTCCTGGGCGCCTGGGCGTCCCACGTGCTGTGGAACTCACCGTTGCTGCGCGACGGGCTCGGCAACGGCGCCGTCGCGCTGCTGGCCGTCCTCGTCCTCAAGGGGCTACCGCCGCTGCTGCTGATCTGGCTGCTCGTGCGGGCGGCGCACGACCGCGAGGCCGACTACTACACCGCGCAGCTCGCGACGCTCGACGACCCGGAGCTGGTCACGCCGGCCGAGCTCGAAGCACTGAAATTCGGGTCGCGCCGGGCCAGCGCCCGCTGGCACGCCCGGGTCCGGGCGGGATTCCGCGCCCGGGCAGCGGTACGCCGGCTGCAACGCGCGCAGGCCCGGCTGGCGGTCGAGATCAGCCGCGGTACGCCGGACCTGAGCCGCTGGTGTCACGAGGTACGCCGGCAGCGCCGCACCCTCACCCGGCTCGGGCACCCGGAGGCGGTCGTGCCCGACGGCAAGGGGCCGTGGCGGCGTACCGCCTCGGCGGCCTTCTCCACGGCCCTCGCCGTCGCGGTGCTCTGGGCGGCGATCAGCGCGCTCGGCGGCGGCTGACCCGCGGGCGTCAGACGGCCGGCGGCAGCCCTCCGTCGCCGTCGACGATGGTGTCCGGGGTGCCGTCCTGGTCCAGGTCGACCATCGTGATGTCGACCTTGCCGTCGTTGTCGGTGTCGAACTGGAACAGGTCGGCCTTGCCGTCACCGTCGGTGTCCGAGACCCAGACGTCCGGCCTTCCGTCGCCGTTGGTGTCGGAGGCGAGCAGGTCGACGCGGTCGTCCCCGCGGGTCTCCACGATCTCCTGGGGCTCGCTCATGGTTGTCTCCTCGCTGAGCTGCGGACGTGATCCGTTCAACGTAGGACCCCGGTCAACCCCCCGGTAACGTTGCCCGACGTGAGTACAGCGGCGGACGGCATGCAGGCCCTCCTCGGCAGCGGGGGCGCGGGCGCCCTCGGCGAGCGGATGGGCATCGAGATCACCGAGGCGACCCCGGAACGCGTGGTCGCCACGATGCCCGTGGAGGGCAACACCCAGCCGTACGGCCTGCTGCACGGCGGCGCCTCGTGCGTGCTCGCGGAAACCCTCGGTTCGGTGGGTGCGGTGATGCACGGCGCGACCGTCGACCGTCCGTTCGCCGTCGGGGTGGACATCAACGCCACCCACCACAAGGCCGTCCGGTCGGGAGTCGTCACCGGTGTCGCGACCCCGGTGCACCGCGGCCGCACGGCGGTCACCTACGAGGTCGTCATCACCGACGAAGACGGCGACCGGGTCTGCACCGCGCGGCTCACGTGCCTCCTGCGGGGCGCTTGAGCGGCGTCGGTTGACGAATCCGCGTACCTTTCTTGACGTGACCGACGTACCACAGCACGCACTGGACGACGCGGCGCAGGTGCTCCACTGCGCGCTCAGCGGCGACAGCGACGCTGTGGTCGGCACGTTCGACGCGGTCGTGGACCGGTCGGGTGTCGTGGGGGCGTACGACGTGGCGTGGTGCCTCGCCGCGACCATGGTGGGACGGAACGTACCGACCGGCGGCGCGTGGACCCTCGACTTCCCCGGGATCGACGACGCGCGCTACGACAAGCGCTGGGTGGCCCGGTTCGTGAGCGCGTACGTGAACGGTGACATCCCGACCGGCGAGGCGCTCTTCGGCGCCGCCATCGCCGACGGCCAGCTTCCCGACTGCCTGCTCGCCCTCGCCGGTTCGACGATCGCCACCCTGCGGCATCGGGCGGCATGACCGACCGCACCGCGGCGAAGCAGGGCCAGGAGGGCGTGCCCTTGGCGGCTCAGCATGACGGAAGATCCGCTGCTCGCCCGCGTTCGTAAGCTGCTCGCCAAGGCCGAGGACCCCGCCTGCACGCCGCCCGAGGCCGAGGCGTTCATGGCGAAGGCCGCCGAGCTCATCGCCAAGTACGGCATCGACCAGGCGTTGCTCGCCGGCGCCGATCCCGCCCTGGACCCGGTCGGTGATCGCGTGCTGACCGTCGAGCCGCCGTACTCCCGCGACAAGGCCTCGTTGCTCGGCGCCGTCGCCATCGCGCTGCGCTGCAAGGTCGTGCACCTCGACCGGCGCGGCACCGCCCGGGTGCATCTCTTCGGGCACGGCGCCGACCTGGAACGCGTGGAGCTGCTCTTCACCTCGCTGCTGATCCAGGCGGCGCACGGCCTGGCCGCGGCCGCGGTGCCCAGCTACGACCATCCGGCCGCGTTCCGCCGGTCCTGGCTGGCCGGCTTCACCGAGGCCATCCGGGCCCGCCTCACCGCCGCGGAGCAGGAAGCGGCCGCCGCGGCCCCGGGTGCGGAGCTCGTCCTCGTGGACCGCACCGAGCTGGTCGAGCGCCGGCGCGACGAGACGTACCCGAAGCTGACCCGCCTCGGCCCCCGCCGGCTGGCGGGGACCGGCCGTCGCCACGGTTACGCGGCCGGCCGTGCCGCGGACCTGGGTGGCGCTAGAGGTCTTCGCAATTCTTGAGGTAGAGCGCCTTCGCGTACTGGGCGGCGGCCGCCTCGTTGTACATGGTCGCCTGCGACATGTACCAGCCGTTGTCGGCTAGCGCCTTCTTGGCCTGCGTCATCCCCGACCAGCGGATGTCGGCGTCCACCTCGGACAGCCCCCGGGCCTTGAAGTTGCGCCGCATCTGCATCTTGCCGAGGCGGAAGTTCTCGGCGGCCTGCTCCGCCTCCCGCATGCACCCCATCCCCTTCTCACTGAGCGCCTCGGCGAGCTTCCAGGCGGCCTGCTCCTCGGCGTTGGTGAATTTCAACGTCGTTCCTCCCGCGAACTTGGTTCCCGGATAGAGGTACGGAAGACATGCCGGTTGCGCTAGGTCCCTGCAAGAAAGGTCAAACCGTCCGGCGCGCGTACATGATCGGCGTACGCGGCGGGCATTAACCCTGCATGGCCAACATCAGCGCGCAGAGTCCGCCGAGCATGACCGAGCTGCAGCACTGGGTGCTGGACAGTCCTCGGCAGCTGAAGATCTTGAGGGCGAACCTGCACCGCGCCCTCACCGGCGAGGTGCTGGCGGAGGGCGCCGCCCTGGACGAGGTGCCCGAGAAGGTCGTCCTGGTCGCGACCGAACTGGCCACCAACGCGTTGCGGCACGGCCTGCCGCCGACGATCGTGCGTCTCGGGCGGGCCGGCGACCGGTTCTACCTCGACGTCGCCGACCACTCGCCGGATTCGGTGCCCGAGTACGCCGAGGGCCGGCCGCTCGGCCAGGGCGGGCTGGGACTGCAGCTGGCCCAGAAGTTCTCGCTGGAGATGGGCTGGTACGTGGAGGGCAACACCAAGCACGTCTGGGCGGAGTTTCCCGTACCCGGCTGACCTATGATCACGTCGATGACCAACGCCTACCATCGGATCACCCGGAACGCCGGTGTCGTCCGCCTGTCCGGGGACTTCGACATCAACGCCCGGGACGAGCTGCGCTCCGTGCTGGTGGCGGCGATCGAGCAGGACGGCTCCGGGGGGATCGTCGTCGACTTCGACCAGGTCGAGTTCCTGGACAGCGAGGCCCTGGGAGCGCTGATCGACGGGTACGTCGCCGCGCGCGCTGCCGGCGTGAAGCTGTCCGTCGTCAACGCGCGCGGGATCGTCCTGCGGGTTCTCGAGGTGTCCGGCGTCCTCGAAATGGTGTCGGACGGTTAGACGTTCAGCAGGTTTCCGGCGCCGGTCCAGCGCCGGACGATGCGGCCGTTCTCCTTGTACTCCCGAAGCGTCTGCCAGACGCGAACCTGGCGGTTGACGCCGTCGACCTTGACCGTCGCGGTGCGCAGCGTCCAGGCGCGGCACTCCGTGCGGTGGTGCGGCGCACCGTTGACGGTGACCTTGGTAGCCAGGCAGCGGACGGTGTTCCGCATCAGGTACGGGTTGAGGCCGGTGTCGCCCGAGGTGCCGAACACCCGAGACATGGCCTGGTACCAGTTCCACGCCATCTTCGAGTAGCCGAAGTCGTTCGGGTGGTGCAGGTCGTGCAGGTCGATGCCGGCGACCGAGGACTGGTCGACCACCGTGATCCGGGCGTCGTTCTTCTTCGCGACGAGCTGGGGGATCAGCCGGTTGTAGACGCGGTCCCGGGCGGCCTCCACCGGCACCCGCGACGTGATGATCTTCGCGACGAAGATGTACGCCTCCGGCCGCGCCGTGCGGATCTGGTCGATCATCGCCGACAGCTTGCGGGCCGTGGCGGACGGGCTGTCGCCCTGGGTGATGTTGTTCGTGCCGGCGTGCACCAGCACGACGTCCGGGCGGTACGCCGCGAGCCAGCCGTCCAGCTCGGCGGAGAGCTCGTCGATGGTCCAGCCGCCGTGGCCCTCGTGACTGGTGTCCGAGCCGGTGCCGTTGTTCTGCGACCCCACGTAGTTGATCTGCATCCCGCCCTTGAGCAGGCGCTCGGCGAGGGCCATTCGGTAGGAGCTCACGGTCGGGGAACCGGTGCCGCGGGTGATCGAGTCACCCAGGGGCATGACCCGGGTGGCCTCGAACGACTGGATCCGCGGCGCCGCGCCCTGCACCACGGCGGGAGCGGGGGCGGCGGGGGTTTCCGCGGAGGCGATCCGAGGTGCGCCGAAGCCCACCACCAGGCCCGCGGCGAGCACACCGGTCATGGTCTTGATGCCCAGCCGGCGCGCGCCGGTCCACCGCTGCCCGGAAATCCCCACGACGTACCCCCCGATCGCCATCTGCTCAGACGTCTGGAAGATCGGCCGGGGCCGCCGCGACACGATTTCCGCCCGGTAGCCGTGAGTTGTGATAGAGGTGCATGTCACCAGGAGAACAGCGAGCCGGGCCGGCGTGGAGGACAGGAAGTCCGACCCCGGCCTCAACCGAGCGCGGCCGCCCGGGCCGTCAGATAGCGTTGCTCGGGTGCGCTCAGGGTGCGGCGGGCCGCCTCCAGGTAGGCGGCCCGCGCCGCGACCCGATCGCCCGACTTCTCCAGCAGGTGGGCGCGCACCGCTGCCACCCGGTGATGGGCGCGCAGCGCCGGCTCGCCGGCCACGGTGGTGAGCTGCTCCAGCGCCGTCCCGGGCCCGTGCACCTCGGCTACGGCGACGAGCCGGTTCAGCGTGACCATCGGCCCCGGTGCCAGGGCCTCGAGGATCTCGTACAGGCGCAGGATCTGCGGCCAGTCGGTGTCCTCGGCCCGCGGGGCCTCGTCGTGGATCGCCGCGATGGCGGCCTGGATCTGGTACGGCCCGATCGGCGCCCGCGCCAGCGTCTCCGTGATCAGAGAGACGCCCTCGGCGATCGCGGCGTGGTCCCACACCGACCGGTCCTGCTCGGCGAGCGGCACGAGGGCACCGTCCGGTCGGCTCCGCGCCGGCCGCCGCGCATCCGTCAGAAGCATCAACGCGAGCAACCCGGCCGTCTCACCGTCGTCGGGAAGCCGGGCCCGCAACTGCCGGGTCAACCGTACGGCCTCAGCGGTCAGCTCGACCCGCTGCAGCCGGGCCCCGGAGCTGGCGGTGTATCCCTCGTTGAAAATCAGATACAGCACCTGCCGTACGGCGACCAGCCGCGCTTCGCGCTCCTCCGGAGGCGGGAGGCGGAACGTGGCCCCGGCGTCCCGGATCCGCTGCTTGGCCCGGCTGATCCGCTGCCCGACGGTGGCCTCGGGCACCAGCAACGCCCGGGCGATCTCCCCGGTCGTGAGCCCGCCGACGGCCCGCAACGTCAGCGCGACCTGCGAGGCGACGGTCAACGCCGGATGGCAGCACAACAGCAGCAGCGTCAGCGAGTCGTCGACGGACGACACCGGCGCGGCGGGCGGCTCGTACCGCACGGCGTCCTCCCGCCGCCGCCGCGCGACCTCGCTCCGCACGACCTCGACCCGCCGCCGCGCCGCAACAGTGATCAGCCAATTCTTCGGCCGCTCCGGCACCCCCTCGACCGGCCACTGCTGGGCGGCGGCGAGCAGCGCCTCCTGCACGGCGTCCTCACAAGCGTCGAAGTCCCCGTACCGCCGCACCACAGCGGCCAGCACCTGCGGCGCGCACTCGCGCAGCAGGTCCTCGATCAGAACTCCCACCCGCTCATGTCGAGCACGGGCCGCACCTCCACCTGCGTGTACGCGGCATCCGGCACCTTGGCAGCCCACCCGACGGCCTCGTCCTGCTCGGCGCAATCGATCAGATAGAACCCGGCCAGATGCTCCTTGACCTCGGCAAACGGCCCGTCGGAAGCGACCGTACGCCCGTCCCGCACGGAAACCCACTTGGCGAGCGAGGGATCGGCGAGCCCCTCGGACGCGACGAGCACCCCGGCCTCGGCCATCTCCTCGGTCAGCTTCAGATGCCCGACCCCGAAGTCGGTGCGCTGCTGATCGGTGAGCGTCTCCCACACGGCGAGGGACCGCTCGTTCGACTGGATCAGGATCAGGTACTTCATGACGCCTCCTCGGCTTCCGGTCATCTTTCCCCGACACGTCGAAACCACGAACCCGGCTTCGACATCCTGAACGACAAACACTTCCTCAAGGAGGAACCATGGAAGAGATCCGCAGCCTCGTCCTGAACCGCGCCGCGGCCGTGGCAGCCAAGGACCCCGAGGCGATGCTGAAGGACAACGCCCCGGACATCGTCGAATACTCGCTGGCGCCGCCGCTGCGCCAGTCGGCCAGCACGACCGAGGGGGTCACGGCATGGCTGGGGACGTTCCAGGGGCCGATGAGCATGGAGGTCACGGACCTGGCGATCACGGTGGGCGGGGATGTCGCGTACTGCACCAGTCTCAACTGCCTGACGGCTACGCCGGCGGGGCAGGCGGAGAGCTTCAGTCTGTGGTTCCGGGCGACGCTGGGGTTGTGCAAGCGGGAGGGCCGGTGGCTGGTGACCCACGAGCACCTGTCGGTGCCGTTCGAGATGGACGGCTCGTTCCGGGCATCGATCGACCTGAAGCCGTAACGGCCGGCCGATCGGGTCCTCCCGCCGGAGCGGCCGTGGTCACCCCGCGGCTTGCGGCCCAGGCGCACCTCCTCGGCCAGCCGCGTGGTTCAGGTGAAGCCGTGCAGGCCGCCTATGCCCCGGACGAGCGGCTCCAGCGCCAGCCGCGCGGGATCCCAGGCGCCGGCGTCGACGCGGCCAGGCGGGGTTCCGGCGGCCCCCGCTCGCTGGTGTCGCCTCGACCCCAATGGGGGCGCGCCTCGGGGCGGTGACCCGCCTGTTACGTGGTCTGTCTTTGGTGCGGTGTGGGATCGGCATGGGCGATGTGGGGTAGGCGCATGGTGACGCTCGTGCCGGTGGGTGGGTTCGGTTTGACGGTGAGGGTGCCGTGGTGGCGGTCGATGATGGCACGGCTGAGGGTGAGACCGAGACCGGAGCCGGGAATGCCTTGGTGTCGGGCGTTGCTGCCGCGGTACAGCCGACGTAGCAGATGGTCGTGCTCGTCGGTGGGTGCGCCCGGATTGGTGATGGCGAGGACTGCCGCGTTGTCGCGGCTGTGGAGGGTGACACTGACGGTTGCCCCGTCGGGGCTGTACTTGATGGCGTTGTCGAGCAGGTGGTCCAGGACCTGACGCAACCGGGTGTCGTCGCCGGGCACGGTGAGCTGGTCCGGCAGGTCGGTACGGAGGGTGATGTGGCGGGCGTCCCCGGCTGGTCGGGTGGCGCTGACGGCGTCGGTGACAATGGCGACGAGGTCGACGGGGGCGCTGGTGAGTCGAGCGTGGCCGGATTCCAGTGCGACCAGGTCCAGGAGTTGGTCTACCAGGGTCAGCAGTTCGGCGCTGTTGCGTACGACGACGTCGAGCAGGTTGCGCAGGTCGCCAAGCGTCGTGTCGTCAGGTTCCTGGCAGATCAGGTCGGTGCAGGCGGTGATGGATGTCAGCGGGGTGCGCAGCTCGTGGCCGACCAACGCGACATACTCGTCGATGCTGGCGGCCAGTTGGTGTGCCAGCTCCTCGGCGCGGCGGCGTTCCAGGTGGGCGCCGAGATGTCCGGTGATGCCGGTCAGCAGAACGGTCAGGGCGGGTTCGGGCTCCTGCCGGTCATGCGAGAAGTACGTCAGGACGCCGATGACTTGGGCGCCGCTCCGGACCGGTATCGCCCCGGCGGCTTGGTAGGGCGCCGCCCGGGCGACCTCGGGCAGTATCGGGGAGTCGGGGGCGTGGACGTCGGGTACCCAGATCGGTTCACCGCGCTGCCAGCAGCTGCCGGCGAGGCTGTGACCACGGGTGATGCTGGCCGGGATAGGCAGCGGCGTGGCCCCGGGGGCGGTGAAGGTTGCCGCTGGTAGCAGCCGGTCGCTGACCGGGTCGGCCAGCCACAACCGCACGTACGGCCACTGCAGCCAGGTGCCCATGGCGTGCAGCGCGGCAGTGGCGGCGCCGGTCGCATCGGCGGCGGTCGTCAGGGCTTCGAGAACCGCGTTCTTGCACCGTTGGTAGCGCTGGGTCTGATGTTCGGTGCTCACGTCGTGCACCGCGGCGACCGCGCCGATCGGCTCTCCGGCGCTGTCGTGGATGGGCTCAGCGTTGACCAGCAGCCAGTGGGGCCGCTGGTGCTGGTCGTAGGCCAGCAGGTCGGCGCCGGTGACGGTTTCACCGGCCAGGGCGCGTACCAGCGGGAGGGCCTCGGCGCTCAACGGTGTGCCATCGTGGTGGCGCAGGACGAAATGGTGCGGCCAGTCGGCCAGCGCGACGCCTGCACTGTCCTCGCCGAAGAACGTACGCAGCTTGTTGTTGAGCAGCACCAGCCGGCCCTGCCGGTCGCAGACGGCTATCCCGATGTCGATGCTGTGCAACAAGGCGCTGACAAGATCCGGGCTGCTGAGCAGCCCGGCAGAGTCCTCACCGCTCGCGGCCGGTGCGTCGGCCGACGCACCCGCACCAGCGCCCTGAGGGTCAGCACGGCAGGTATCGAGGCAGCGCTGCACCGCCTCGGCCAACTGCTGCACACCGAACGGCTTACGCAGGAGCATCGTCGCGCCCGCCGTCTCCAGCTCCGGGTCGCTGGGCGGGAGATAGGCGGTGACCAGCAGCACAGGAAGCCCGGCCAGCTCCGGATCACGCCGGATCGCCCGGCACAACTGCACCCCGTCGAGCCGCGGCATGTCGACGTCGGCGATCACCAAGTCCGGTCGCCGCACGGCGATAGCGGCCAATGCCGCTCGACCATCGGGCACCATGACCGTTTCGTGGTGAAGGCGATGAAGGATCTCGGTGATGACCCGCTGATGTTGCGGGTTGTCCTCCGCCATTACCACGTATGCCATGGTCGCAGAATACGTCAAATAGACATAAATGGTGCACACGGTGACTGGATCATGTGTCGCTTTCGGAAGCTCCCGCCACAGCGCGCCGGTCCGGACCTTCCACAGGATCCGGTTGATCACCTGATGGTGATGACGCCACCGGTCGCACCTGCGATCCGGCGCCGGCAGCAGCAGCTCGATCACCGCCATGCCTTGTCCCTCAGCTCAACTCGCCCGAGATCCGACGCCCGGCACATCAGCCAGTACTGGTCCATTGATGGCATGACACGGCCCGACCATGAGGGCCCGGTGCCCGCCGAGGCTGACGATCAGAGGGTGGTGGCCGACGGGTCGTTCCCCCTAATGGTCCTGATGGTCGACCAGCTCCCGGATCTCCACGAGCTGATGCTCGTCTCCGATGGTCAACACGATCCGGTTCGCGTGCCGCTGCCGGCGCGGTGAAAGTTCCTAGGGCTGCTGCAGAACGGCAAGCGAGGCCCGAGTCTTTGGTGACTTTGCCGAACGGCTGATCAGGCTGGCGTGATGGAGTGGAGTACTTCAAAGTGGACGAGAGCGGTGCCGCTCGCCGTGCCGCGCCACGCAACAGGTGGAACGTCAGTTCTTCGGCATCGACTACCGGGATCACGGCCTGGTGTTCTGCCGTCCGGACGGCATCCCGCTCCGGGCCAGGCCGTGTGACAGTCAGTTCGAGCAGCACGTGGCCGCTGCGGCCTGCCGCCGTGCCGGCCGCGTGACGCCCGGCGCGGCGCGCGCTCGCTCATGCTGGCCGGCGTTGTCCCGATGGAGATCGTGCAGATGATCCTCGGGTATTCCTCGCCGGAGGTCACCCGACCGGGTCCACGCCCCTGATGCGCTCGCAGACTGCCGCTCAGGTCGGAGGAGGCGGCCAAGCCTCTGACGCATCATCGACCGGCTCGAAGAGTCGCTGTGAGCAATCCGTGAGGTCGCATGGCTCTGAGCGGGGAATAAGCGAGAGCCCCGACTGGCGTTTCCGCTGGTCGGGGCTCATCTTCGCTGGTGGCCAGGGGCGGGGTCGAACCGCCGACCTTCCGATTTTCAGTCGGACGCTCGTACCAACTGAGCTACCTGGCCGTGCCGCATGAAACTCCGCGCGGCTGGGCACTGGCGGTCCTGACGGGACTTGAACCCGCGACCTCCGCCTTGACAGGGCGGCGAGCACTCCAACTGCTCCACAGGACCTTGCTGATGTTGCTCATTCTTACCACGTGCTCTGACCGAGGTCGGTCCGTACCCCCAACGGGATTCGAACCCGTGCTACCGCCTTGAAAGGGCGGCGTCCTAGGCCACTAGACGATGAGGGCAACTCCGCCATCATTGCACATTCGCAATTCCTGCGGTGTGGGCCCCAACCGGCCCCGCTTGAGGCTTGGAAAGCATACGTGATGCCGTGCCCGTCATCCAAACCGGTATCCCCTCCTCGCGGCGTTGGTCCTGACCAGCCAAAACAACGGTGAGCTGAGGCGATCGGGGCGACGGTGTGCCGAGCGCCACTCCCTGCGTCGCCTTCTTAGGGCCGTGACAGTCCCGGCTCGGCGCTTCGCCTTTCGTGGTTGCGCCCTTACGGAGCTCAGGTGCGTCGATGCGCTTCTTCCGCTTGTGCCGGGTCGGGCGTGTCCGGGCTGACCGCCATCGCCAGGAGATGGACCGCCTCGCGCAGGCTGCCGAGCCGCACGACTCCCTCCGGCAGACGCTCGGCAGGCCATCCCGGCCCGGCAGCCCCGGCAAGCAGCGGCGCATGCCCGGAGGACAACAACCGCACCCACTGCACCGGGTCCCCGGTGTCGGGCAGCTGCGACCACAGCACCACCGCGATCGGCCCGGTACGCGCCACCGCGTCGTTCAAAGCCTGCGGCGGCACCCGTGCGCCGAGCAGACGGCTGGGCACCCCGCTCTCGGCCAACGCCGCGGCCAAAGCCTCGAGAGGCAGGGTGTGCTGCTCCTCGTCGGCGGCGGCAAGCAGGACCCGCGGGGTGCGGCTGCTCGGCGGCCGGGGCACCGAACCCAGCACCTCCGTCACGCAACGCGAGATCAGGTGCTCCACCTCGATGAAGCGCCTGGTGGCCTCGTACCGCTCACCGATTCCGATCAGCACCGGCATGATCACTTCGTCCCATGCACCCATGACGCCGCGACTGACCACGGTCATCTCGAGCAGGTCGCGCACGGCCGGCCCGTCGAGACGCATGGCGGCGCGGGCAAGGCCTCGGGCCGCGGGTCCGGCCCTGCCGGTACGGATGGTGTGCCCGCCGCCGTCCCGCATGGTCACCCGGAGGCGGCCGGTGACCTCCGGCCACGCGGTGTCGATCGTCATCCCGCGTCCCGAGCTCGCCGGCCGTCCGAATTCCGCCTCGCCGCCGGAACCGGGCTCGGGATCCAGGCTCGCTTCGCGTTCGGCGTGCCACTCGTTCGGGTGAGGGCTCTCGAGCGGGGTCTCTGCGGCAGTCACCGATGAGGAGGCGCTGGGTGAGCCGGATCCGGGGGAGACGAATTCCCCAGGTGCGTCGGTTCCACCGGCCGACCCCGGCCCACCGGTCGGTCCTGGCTCACCGGCCGGCCGCGGCCCGCCGGCCGACCCCGACTCACTGGCTGGGTTCGATTCGCCGGTCGCGCTTGTTCCGCCAGGGGAGCCCACTCCGGCGGCCGAGGACGACTGCGGTCCACCGGTCGCTTCGACTAGCCCCGGCGACTGGCCGGACACAGCCTCTGTCCCGGCAGCAGGCCGCGGCACGTCGATCGGCACAGGCACGCGCCGCGCCCACGCCGCCGCCTCGGCCGGTGCCACGCCCTGCGCCGTCAGCCGGCGCATGACCTGCAGCCGCTCCATATCTTCCGGCGTGTACCGCCGGTGCTGTCCGGGCACGTGGTGGCTCGGCCCCAGCCCGTACCGCTGGTGCCACGTACGCAGAGTGGTGACGGCCACCCCCAGACGGCGCGCCACCGCCCCGGCCGTCAGGGCCTCATCGGCCACCTGACCGCTCCGTAGTGTCGTCGGGGTGGAGGTGCTCGTGGAGGCGACCCGCGACACCGGACAGCCACGGCGCGTACGCCCGCGGCTCCTGCGAAACGGCGAGCCGGAGCTCGTCGAGCGACACCCAGCGCACGTCGGCCACCTCGTCCGGGTCGGGGAGGAGGGCCGCGTCAGCATCCAGGCGGCCCACCAGTACGTGGTCGTACTCATACTCCACGCGCCCGGTCGCGGGGTCTTCCGCGTAGTAGGAATACACCCCCACCTCGTGCAGTTCGACGCCGTCCACGCCGATCTCCTCGACCAGCCGGCGCTTGGCGGCAACGTCGAGGGGCTCGCCGGGCACGGGGTGACCGCAGCAGGTGTTGGCCCAGCGCAGCGGGAAGCGGGTCTTGACGGCTGCGCGCTGTTGCAGCAGCACCCGGCCGGACGAGTCCTGCAGGAACACGGAGAAGGCGCGGTGCAGCAGGCCCGGCGCGCGGTGGGCCTCGTCGACCGTGACCTCGCCCACGGCCGCCCCGTCGGGGTCGACCAGCTCGACGAGGTGCGCTTCGCGGGAGCCCGTCATGTCGGCTTGCCTTTCTGCGTCATTCATGGCGTACGCCCACCAGCTCTCCCTCGGCCGTTGCCGCGGTGATGCGGCCGGCCGCCAGCTTCCCCGAGATCAACACCATCGGGACTCCGACGCCGGGCTGTGTGCCCGAGCCGGTGAAAACCACGTTGGGTAGCGACGGATGCAGATTTCCCGGCCGGAACGGTCCCGTCTGCGCGAACGTGTGCGACGACGCGAACGGCGTGCCGGCGGCCATGCCCTGCGCCGACCAGTCGTCCGGCGTGATGATCCGTTCGACCTCGACGCCGTCTCGGAATCCTACGTATCCGCGCTGCTCCAGCACGCGTAGCAGTTCGTCCGCGTACCGCCGGCCCAGCCCGCCCTGCCAGGCGAACGGCGCGGTGTCGAGGTTCGGCGTGGGCGCCAGCACGTAGTAGGTCTGCCGGCCGGCCGGCGCCACCCCAGGGTCGCTGCGGCTGGGGTTGGTCACCAGCAGTGACGGGTCGCTCATCAGCAGACCTTGCCGGATGACCTCGTCGAACGTGCCCCGCCACGCGGCACCGAAGTGGATGTTGTGGTGCGCGATCTTGGAATATGTGCGGTCGGAGCCGATGTGCAGCACCACGCACGAGGGCGAATACCGCAGCTTCCGGGGTCGCCGCGGCGGCAGCAGATCGCGGTAGGCGACCGGAAGGTCCGGGTTCAGGACGACGACGTCGGCGGCGATGCGCTCACCCGTGTCGGTGATGACGCCGGTTGCGCGGCCGTGGCGCGTCTCGACCCCGGTGACCGTGGTCTCGTAACGGAACTGGACGCCGTGCTTCTCGGCGGCGCCGGCCAGCGCCTTCGGCACGGCATGCATGCCGCCGCGAGGGAAGAAGACCCCGGCGACCGAGTCGAGATACGCGATCACTGCGTAGATGGCGAGAGCGTCGTGCGGCGCCAGGCCCGCATACATGGCCTGGAAGGAGAAGATCCTTTGGGTACGGGGATCACGGAAGTATTCGTTGATCTTCGGCTGGAGCCGGCGGAACCCGCCCATCGCCAGCAGCTTCACCAGGTTGAGGTTGAGCAGGTCGATCGGGCTGTCGAGATTGCGATCGATGAAGTGGTCGCGCTCGAGCCGCCACAGTCCGCGGGCGAAGTCCACGAACCGCAGGTAGCCGTCCGCCTCGCGAGGCCCGCAGACCCGGGAGATCTCGCCCGCCATGCGGACCGTGTCGGTCAGCACGTCCAGTGTGGAGCCGTCGGGGTAGTACGCCCGGTAGGCCGGGTCGAGCGGCGTGAGCTCCAGCCAGTCGGACAACTTCTCACCGACGGCGGCGAGCGGCTCGGCGATGAGCTCCGGCATGGTGAGCACGGTCGGACCGGTGTCGAACTCGTATCCGTCGACGGAAAGGCGTCCCGCCCGGCCGCCGGGCACCGGCTCGCGCTCCACGACCGTCACCTGACGCCCGGCCGCCGCGAGGTGCAGCGCACAGGCCAGGCCGCCCAGCCCGGCACCGACGACCACCACATGGTCGGTCGGTCCTGTCACTGTCCGCACGTCACCAGCTCCAAACGGTTGGGGGGGCGGCCGCAACGCCTCGGATCGGCGTCCCATCATGCTGGCCGGTGGGTGGCGGTGACCGCCAGGTCTATGAGCGCGGCGCGCGCGTCGGGGTGGATGGGTGCGTCGCGCAGAGCGGCGACTGCGGTGTCGACGCGCTGCCGGATCATCGCCTCGACCTCGGCCACCGCCCCGGTCTCCGCGATGATTTCCGCCTGCCGGGCAATCTGTGCCTCCGACGGCGTAAGCCGCAGGGGCGCGCGCTGTGGAGTCGCGACGTCTCCGGCATCACCGTTGGGTGACGGAAGAGCCGAGGAGAAAAGCCCGCCGGAGCCGTCGGCGGGGATGACGGCTCCGGCGGGAGTCTGTGCCAGCTCGGCGCGCTGGGCGGGGGTCGCGAGCCGATGGGCCAGCATCAGCAGGGCGGTCGGCTTGCCGGTGCGCAGGTCGTCGCTCGCCGGCTTGCCGGTGATCTCCGGGTCTCCGTAGACCCCGAGGAGGTCGTCGCACAGCTGGAAGGCTTCGCCGATCGCGAGGCCGTAGGTCTGATAGGCGTCGTTGATGGCGGGTGCGGCGCCGCGCATCGGCCCGGCCAAGGCCAGCCCGAACTGGAGCGGACGCTGCACCGTGTAGCTTGCCGTCTTGTGGCGGGCGACCACCAGCGCCCGGTCGAGCGACCACTCCTGCGGCTGGGTCTCGCCCAGCACGTCGAGATACTGGCCCGCGACGGTCTCGACCCGCATCCGGTCGTAGCACGCGCGGACTCCGAAGAGCGTCGCCGTGGTAACCGCCGTCTGCGCGATCAGTTGATCGGCCCAGACGAGACAGAGGTCACCGACGAGGATCGCCGACGTCTCGCCGAACTGGCCGGGGTCCCCGAGCCGGCCGGCGCCGGCGTGCTCGGCGGCGAAGAGACGGTGGGCGGTGGGACGGCCGCGGCGGGTCGCGGAACCGTCCATCACGTCGTCGTGCACCAGCGCGAAGGTGTGCATGAGCTCGAGTGCCGCCAGGGCCGGCAGGACGGAGTCGACCGGCTCACGACCTCCGATCACGCCACGCCAACCCCAGTAGGCGAAGGTGGGCCTGAGTCGTTTGCCGCCGGCCAGCACCAGGTCGCGGGTGATGCGGGCGAAGCGGCCGAGGGCCGGGTCGACGGCGTCGAAGGCGGCAATCTGGCCGGCCAGGAACTCGGCCAGCGTCCCCTCGACGGCGTTGACCAGGCCGTCCGAGGGGATCGGCTGGTAGGGGACCCCGCAGCGGCGGGTTCCCACGAGGATGTCGTTGGCCACGAGGAGGAGATTACCGTAGGCTGCGTGTTGCGTCGATTCGTGAGTCGATTTATTTCCAGGAGGCTCGGGTGGAGACAGATCTGGCAGCGGCCTACGAACGCTGCCGCGAGCTGCATCGGCGCCACGGCCGCACCTATTACCTGGCGACACGGCTACTACCCGCGTGGAAGCGCAGGCATGTCCACGCTCTCTACGGGTTCACCCGCTACGCCGACGAGATCGTCGACCGCACCGATGACCTTCCACCGGCGGAGCGGGCCGAGCGGCTGACGGAGTGGTCCGATCACTTCCTCGCGGGCCTCCGGGGCGAACACGTCGAGGACCCGCTGCTCCCGGCGATCCTCCACACGATCGCGGTCTTCGACCTGGACGTGGACGACTTCGACGCGTTCCTGCGCAGCATGGCGATGGACCTCACCGTCACCTCGTACGCGACCTACGACGACCTCCTCGGCTACATGGAGGGTTCGGCCGCCGTCATCGGCACGATGATGTTGCCGATCCTCGGTTCCCGCGACCCGGCCGCCGCCCGAGAACCGGCACGTCAGCTCGGGCTCGCCTTCCAGCTGACCAACTTCATCCGAGACGTCGGCGAGGACCTCGACCGGGGGCGCACCTATCTCCCCGACGCGCACCTCGCCGAGTTCGGCGTGACCCGTGAAGACCTGCTGCAGGCACGTGCCGTCGCCCGGTCGACGCCGGCCATCAAGGCGCTCATCCGCGCCGAGGTGGCCCGGGCCGACGAGCACTACGCCGCCGCGGCCCCCGGCATCCCCTTGCTGCTGCCCGGCTCTCAGGCCTGCATGCGGACCGCCTACCGCCTGTATGCCGGAATCCTCGACGAGGTGGTCGCCGCCGACTATGACGTCTTCATGCGTCGCGCGACCGTCCCCAACCAGCGCCGGGCCCGGGTCGCGCTCGAATCCCTGTTGACCCGCGCCGGCACGCCGGTTCCGGCTCTTGTGCGCGGCTGACATGCGTACGGTCATCGTCCTTTTCACCCGCGACCTGCGGGTGCACGACAACCCAGCGCTCGCGGCGGCTTGTGTCAACGCCGAACGGATCGTGCCGCTCTTCGTCCTGGACCCCCACTTGCTGGCGCTGTCTCCCAACCGCGCACGCTTCCTGCATCAGAGCCTCGGGGATCTGGCCGCGAGCCTTCGCCGGCTCGGCGGCGACCTGGTCATCCGCGAGGGCGACCCGGTGGCCGAGACCCTCAAGCTGGCCCGCGAGGTGGAGGCCGACGGCATTGCGCTCACGCAGGACGTCAGCGGATACGCGCAGCGCCGGGAGCGCCGCCTGGCTCAGGAATGCGAAGGGCACCGCATATCGCTCCGACTCTTCCCGGGCACCACGGTCGTGCCGCCGGGAGACGTGAGCCCCGGCGGTGGTGGAGCGCATTACCGGGTCTTCTCGCCCTATTACCGCGCGTGGGAGTCGGCGAAGTGGCGGGACGAGGTCGCGGCGCCGACCAGAATCACGTTGCCGGAGGGGCTCGACGTCGGCCGCTTGCCCGAGCTTCCGGCGGGGGAGTCGGCGGCGGCACTGGACGGCGGCGAGGCCGAGGGGCAGCGGCGCCTCAAGACCTGGCTGCGCCATGTCGGGCCGTACGACGACCTCCACGACGACATGGCTGCTGACGGCACCTCGCGGCTCAGTGCGTACCTTCGCTTCGGTTGTCTTTCGCCGTTGACCGTGGCGAACGCGGCGCGAGCGTTGGACGGCGCCGGACCGGCGGCCTTTCTCCGCCAGCTCGGCTGGCGGGACTTCTACTACCAGGTCGCCCACGCGTTCCCGAAGATCTCGACTGAGGCCTACCGTGCGGCGGGCGACAGCGAATGGCGTGCCGACGCGGACGCGCTGCAGCACTGGCAGGACGGACTCACCGGCGTGCCCGTCGTCGACGCCGGTATGCGCCAGCTACGGGCCGAGGGCTACATGCACAACAGGGCGCGCCTGATCACCGCCGCGTTCCTGACCAAGCACCTCGGCCTCGACTGGCGCGACGGGGTGAAGTGGTTCTTCCGCTGGCTCAACGACGGCGACGTCGCCAACAACTCCGGCAACTGGCAGTGGGTGGCGGGCACCGGGAACGACACCAAGCCGTATCGGCGCTTCAATCCGATCCGCCAGGCCGAGCGCTTCGATCCCGACGGCGTGTACGTTCGTCGTTACGTACCGGAATTGACATCGATCTCCGGCAAGGCCGTGCACCAACCATGGCGCTTGCCGGATACGGTGCGTGCAGGCCTCGACTATCCGGCGCCGCTGGAGTCGCACCGCGACGAAGCGGTCTGGTTGCGGCCATGAGGTTTCCACGCGGTTCGCCGGGTGGAAAGCGGGTCCTGCCGGCCCGTTGCGTTCGTCCGTTGAAGGCCGGCAGGACCCGCGACAACCTGCCCCCGGATCCTGGGCCGGAAACCTCAGTCGGGCAGCGCTTGCCACGCGCTGTAGTGGTGCACCGCGATGCCGGCGAAGGCCGCCGTCGTACGCGTCGCGGCGTCCACTTCGGTCATCGCCTCCTGGAGGCGTGTCTCGCCTTCCTCGGCAAATGTGCAGTAGGCGCAGTCCGCCAACGGGCCGGTCTCCGCCCCGAGACGCACCCGCTTGCCCGCCGCCTTGCCACGCGCCAGCCAGTCCTGACTGATCGCCAGCATGGAGTTCGGCCCGGTGCCGGTGTCGCGGTAGCTCATGACGGTCACGGCGGTGACGCGACGCAGCACCTCGTCCGCCAGATTCGTGCGCCCGACCCGGTATTCGCCGAACCAGAACGGCACGTCGACCTCGAGCGGCAGCGTGCTGCCGAGACGCAGCTTGTCGAGCAGCTTCAAGTAGGACGTCTCGGTGGACTGGAGGCTCGACGTCCAGCCGGGGGTGAGGTAAGGCTCGACGTCGGCGTGGATCCCGGAGAAGAGCCCGGTGGACACGACCGCCCGCTGCCAGGCGAGGGCCGCCGCATGGTTGGTGACCCAGGTGGGATCGCCGCCGAGCGCGCGCAGCTTGATGTTCAGTGGAGCGGCCAGCTCGTGCATCTCCTGCAGCCGGGCCAGGTCACCGTTGGTCAGCACGGACGGCGACACGTAGACGAAGATCTCCGACACGTGCTTGCGGGACGCCCAGTCCACCACCTCGTCGGCGGGGTCGTCGCCCCACAGCCACATCGCCCTGGTGCCGGCGGGCGCGGCGGTGAGGCCGGCGCTGCCCGCGGACGATGCCGCGGGCAGCGCCAGAGCGGCGGTCGCGAGGATGACAGACACCAGCCCGGCCTGCCATCGCCCCCTCACGACCGCCCCCCTTCTCGGTGATTCCTCTTCCGCGGGGGTTCAGGATCGGTTGCGGCGAGGGCTAGTTGAGAGGTTCGACCGACGAGATCGCGGCCTCGATCGCGTTGACCCGGTCGAAGTCCCCGAGCTGCCGGGTGACATAGGCGATGGCGTGCCCGCGTGCGGGATCGGCCCAACCGGCATTGCCGCCGAGTCCGCCCATGCCCCACGTGCCGTCGCTCTCGAGCTGCACACCGAGGCCCCACGTCGTCTCGCGACCGATGAACCGATCCATACCGGTGAACTGGGCGGCGGTCAGTTCCTCGACCAGCGACCGGCTGAGCAGGCGGTGGCCGTCGAGGTCACCACCCGCGAGAAGACCGGCATAAAAGCGCGCGATCCCCTCGGCGGTCGAGTGCAGGTTCACGGCCGGCACCACGGCGGTGCGCCACCGGTCGCTGTTGACGACCGCGAGGTCGCGGGCGCCGGCGGGATTCGAGACGGCACGAGCGTGGACCGAACCCGGCTCGCCGAGCATGAGTTCCGGCCGGTCCGGGCGGTCGAACTCCAGGTCGGCGCACCGCGCGAGGTCGGCTGGATCCACACCGAAGAAGAGATCGAGGCCCCAGGGCCGCGCTATCTCCTCGGCGACGAAGGCGCCCGGCTCCCGCCCGGTCACCCGCCGCACGATCTCGCCGAGAAGATGTCCGTAGGTGAGCGCGTGCTCCGCTGCCACCGTGCCCGGCGGCCATTCCGGCTCGGCCTCGGCCAGATCGCCGCAGAGCAACTCCCAGTCCGCCCACGTGGACGAATCGCGCGGGACCGGAAAGCTCGGCAGGCCCGACGTGTGGGTCAGCACCTGGCGTACGGAGGCATCCGTCCGGAATCCGGGCCAGTGCCGGGCGACCGGATCGTCGAGCCGGACCAATCCCCGCGCGACCAGCATCAGGACCGCCACGGCGATGATCGGCTTGCCGACCGAATAGACGTTGACCAGCGTTTTCGCGTCCCACGGCCGGGTGCGTCCGGCGTCGCGCCAACCCTCGACCAGATTCACGACCACCTCGCCGTGGCGCAGCACACACAATGCCGATCCACCGCTCAGGTGCTGCACGAACGCCTCGCGCGCCGCCTCGTATCCGGGGGCGATCTTCCCAGTTATCCACAGCTCGTCAGCCACGCCGCGCACCGTACCCGCGAAAAGTGGAAGGCTGACCCGTATGGCTGAGAGACAGCAGGTTGATGTGATCGTCATCGGGCTCGGCGTGGGGGGCGAGGAGGCCGCGGGCCGGCTTGCCGAGGCGGGCCTGTCGGTGGTCGGCGTGGAGCACACGCTGGTCGGCGGCGAATGCCCCTACTGGGGATGCATCCCGACAAAAATGATGATCCGCGCGGGCAACGCGCTCGCGGAAGCCAGGCGCATCCCGGGGCTGGCCGGAGCCTCGCAGGTCCAACCCGACTGGTCGCCGGTCGCTCGCCGGATCCGCGAGGAGGCGACCGACACCTGGGACGACAAGGTCGCTGTGGACCGATTCGTCGGCAAGGGCGGCCGGTTCGTCCGGGGCCGGGCCATGATCACCGGACCGGGCCGCGTGCGCGTGGGCGATGAGGAATTCGTGGCCGGCCGCGGCATCGTCATCGCCACCGGGACCGCTGCCGTGATTCCGCCGATCCCCGGGCTGGCCGGCACGCCGTACTGGACGAACCGTGAGGCCGTCGAGACCGAGAGCCTGCCCGCCACGCTCGTCGTTCTCGGCGGGGGTGCCATCGGGGTGGAACTCTCCCAGGTCATGGCCCGTTTCGGCGTCGCCGTCACGATCATCGAAGGCAGCGACCGCCTCCTCGCGATGGAGGAGCCGGAAAGCTCCGACACGGTCGCCGCCGCCCTCGCAAAAGACGGGATCAAAACCCATACCGGGGTACGGGCACAGCAGGTCGAGCACTCAGGCGACCTGTTCACGGTCACGCTTTCCGACGGCTCGACGGTCACGGGCGAACGCATGCTCGTCGCCACCGGCCGCGCCGCCCGGCTCGACGGCCTGGGACTCGAGAACGTCGGACTCGACCCGGCAGCTCGATTCCTCACGACGGACGACCGGATGCGCGCGGGCGACAACATCTGGGCCGCCGGTGACGTGACCGGCAACGGCGCCTTCACCCACATGGCCATGTACGAGGCCGACGTGGTCGTCCGGGACATCCTCGGCCAGGGCGGACCCGCCGCGGATTACCACGCGCGGCCCAGGGTCACCTTCACCGATCCGGAGATCGGCGCCGTAGGACTCACCGAGAAGCAGGCCCGGGACGCGGGCATCGATGTGCAGGTGGGGTTCTCGAGCCTGCCGTCGTCGTCTCGCGGTTTCATCCACGGACCGGGCAATGACGGGTTCATCAAGGTGGTCGCCGACCGTTCCCGCGGTGTGCTCGTCGGGGCGACCAGCGCCGGCCCGTCCGGCGGGGAGGTGCTGGGGGCCCTGTCGGTGGCGGTCAAGGCTGCCGTGCCGATCGCCACCCTCCAGGCCACGATCTGGGCCTACCCGACGTTCCACCGGGCGATCGGAGACGCGATGCGGCAGCTTTGAGTCAAGCCTGGCTGAGGGCGACGACCGCAGTCACCGTCGTGCCGGAGGCGTCGGTCGAGATGTGCAGATCCGACATCTTCCGGGCGATCCACAGGCCGCGCCCACCGGAGTTGGCCGGCGTCGGCAGGTGGTGGCCCGCGTCGCCCGGGTCGGTGATGCCCGGGCCGTTGTCGCTGAGCTCGCAATGCAGGCTGCCCGCGGCGACCCACAGGCGGAGCCGCCCCGTTCCGCCGCCGTGCCGCACGCAGTTGCTGGAGAGCTCGTGCGCGATGAGCATCACCACCTCGGCGGTCTGCTCGTCCGTCACGGCGGCGGCCTGTGCGGCCACTGCCAGGCGGAGGGCGGTCAGGCCGGTCCGCTCGAACGTCTGGTCGAGCAGGATGCGAGTCGCATCAGCTTTGGGGCGGCGAACATCCCGGGAGGCGACCCGCGGAGGTCTGTTCCGAAGGCCGCGGCTCGGGGCCGAGCCCGCCAGGTCAGCGCTCACCATGGCGAACCAGCATCCGCAATGCCGGGACGCCTGCCGCCCCCGCGGTCGTCAAGGCCTGCTCGATCGGTTCCCCGCAAACCACGACCATCCTGCGGCCGGTCGGCAGGTTCGCCGCGGTGCGCAGGATGACCGCCGCGGCGGCCGCGTCGAGGAAGTGCAGCTGATTCAGGTTCAGGTGGATGTCGGGATCCAGGCGTACGGCTTCGGCGAGGGCGTCGCTCAGCACATCGGCGCGCGTGTGGTCGAGCTCGCCCGCTACGCGTACGCCCGGGGGCACGTGCTGGCGGCAGATCCGCAGGACCGGATCCTCGTGGTAGACCGTCGCCGCGACCGTACGCCGGTGAACCCGTGCCGCGTAGCCGAGTGTCACCGGGTCGAAGCTCTCACGGTCGTACTCACAGACGGCGGTAAGCCGGCCGTCGGCGAACAGGCGGCCGATCTCCGACTCGAACACGAGCAGCTGCTCGGCGTTGGCCTGCGGCCGCGCCGCCCAGCACATGTCGGCCGTGATCCGTAGCCCGCTGCGCCCCTCCGCCTCGGCCTGCCGCACCTCGCGCGCCAGCAGCTCGACCATGGTGGCCGCCTCCGGTGCCGCCACTCCGCCCCACAGCCGGTCGACGGGAACCACGCTGATGTCGGGTCCCGGGTCGAGGCCCCGCTCGAGGAGATCGGCCGTGAGCTCGTCGACGCTCAGCGCGTCCGTGAAGCACACCACCTTGTCCCCCCGGTCCCGGCCGGCCGCGGCGAAGGCGGCCAGGATGTCAAGCCGCTCCTGCGGATCGGAGAAGGTCAAGCACGCGTGATCGCCGGGACGCAACCGGTCTACCGGCGTCGTGGCGGCCATATGTCCTCCCGTGTCGAGGGCCCGCTGAGTACCCGTCAGGTTCGAGCTTCATGCGCCGGCATGGGGACGCCGCATCCGGGGTACCTCGTACGCATGTTGCGGCAGATGATCTCCCGGCTCGAGAAGGCCACGGCCCTGGACCCGATCAGCGAGCGCCTTCAGGGCGCCGTCCAGAGCGTCGCCAAGCCCAAGCGGTTGCGTGACCTGCTGCACGGAACCTGGCTCGGGCACCCTCTGCACCCGGTCCTGGTCCAGGTCCCGGTGGGCGCATTCATGAGTGCCGCCGTCCTGGACGCTCTGCCCGGCCAGCGCAAGGCTGCCACCACCCTCATCGCGGTCGGGACAGCCGCCACGGCGCCGGCCATCGCGGCGGGCTGGGTCGACTGGTCGTCGCTGGCCAAGGATCAGCGCCGGGTCGGCCTCGTGCACGCGACGGCCAACGCCGTCGCACTCGGGCTGTATGTGGGGTCGCTCGTCGCCCGCTCCTCCGGGCGTTACGGGATGGGGCGCCTTCTCGCGTACGCCGGTCTGTCGGTCGCCGGCGGCGGGGCCTACCTGGGCGGGCACCTCTCGTACGAGCAGGGCGCCGGCATGAATGTCGCCTCCCCGGAGCTGTTCCGCCTGCCCGAGGACTGGGCCGAGGTGGGGGAGGTCGCTTCGCTCCCGGAAGGCCGTCCGACGGTACGCACGATCGACGGCGTTCGGGTTCTCCTGTACCGCCTGGGTGACGACGTGACAGCCATGGTCGAGCAGTGCGGGCACCAGGGCGGTCCCCTGGGAGAGGGAGAGGTTGAAGGCTCCGGGCGGGACGCGTGTGTGGTCTGCCCGTGGCACGGAAGCACCTTCCGGTTGCGCGACGGCGTGGTCATGCACGGTCCCGCGGCGGGTGATCAGCCGACGTTGCGTACGCGTATCCGGGACGGCGTGCTGTCCATCGCCACTCCCTGACACCCGTTCGCCCAGCTCAAGCCCCCTGTGGTGCGGCACACGGGGGGCCGATTTGGCGCTGCGGGAACGCTCGGGTAATGTTTTCCGAGCCGGCAGGGAAACGGGCGAGGCAAGCGGAACGGCCTGAGGGACTGGGAGACCAGTAACCAGGAAGACCGCGGACCGGCCGTCCTGCCAAATCCTTCGAACTTCGGGATCGTAGCGATGCTGCCCTGTGCAGTGCCGCCCCGGGCCCGGTACGAAGGGTGCGCTAGGAACGAACGGCACGAACCGGGAAATACCGGTTGACAGGGCCTGAAGGACCTAGTAAAGTTGAACGAGTGCCCCGGGGGCGGGCCGCTGAGTGAGGCGGCAAGTTTCTCGGTGTGTGGTTGTTCTTTGAGAACTCAACAGGGTGCTTGATAAGCCAGTGCCAATTTGATTTACCCCGGCCAGATGCTTTGTGTGTCTGGTGGGATTCCTTTGGCAGCATTTTTTGTTGCCGGGATGGATTCACAACAAAGGTTTTTGTTGGAGAGTTTGATCCTGGCTCAGGACGAA